>QHSU01000055.1 GCA_003220535.1 Candidatus Rokuibacteriota bacterium | reverse complement strand
CACCGGCGCCCGCGCGGCCGTGCGCCCGCGCGGCGACGATCCGCGCTACCGGGAGACCGACGTGGTGGCGCTCGCCGACGGCGCCGTCGTAGCGACGGCGCGGATCACGTTCGTGGTCGTGCGGGGCGCCGCGCGCCGCCTTGTCGCCGGGATGCTCGCGATGAACGATCCGGCGTGCGTGCGGCGCGTGTTCCCCGCGTACGCGCGCTGACGCGTCGATGGCCGGCGCGCGCGCGGCCGTCCTCGTCGTCCCGGCGGCGATCTACGTCCTCTCCTACGTCCACCGCATCGCGCCGGCCGTGGTGGCGACCGATCTCATGCAGGCGTTCGCCATCACCGCGGCGTCGCTCGGCGCGCTCGCGGCGATCTATCCCTACGTTTTCGTCGTGATGGCATTCGTCGGCGGAAGCCTCGTGGAGACGCTCGGGCCCCGCCTGCCGCTCACGACCGGCGCGACCACCATGGCGGTCGACGAATCTTCAGACCTGGCCACCGATCCTCGCGGCAGCCGGCGTGTACGCGACGCTCACTACCTTGCTCGGCTTGTGGGGTGTCCCCTACCTCACCCAGGTCTACGGGCTCGGGCGGGTCGCGGCGGCGAACACGACCGCGTGGCTCGCCGCCGGCATCGTCGTGGGTGCGCCCCTGGTCGGATGGCTCTCGGACCGGCGGCTCGCCCTCCGGAAGCTCCCGCTCGGCGTCTGCACCGGGCTCTACGCCGCGTGCTGGCTCGTGCTCGTCGCCCCGAGCGATCTGCGCGCGCCCGTGACGCTGCTCGGCCCGCTCTTCCTCTTCATGGGGCTGACCGCGAGCGGCCTGATCCTCGTCTGGTCGTGCGTCCGCGAGGTGAACAACCCCGCGCACGTCGGGGCCGTCATCGGCATCTGCAACGCGCCCATCTTCCTGGCCCTGGCACTGCTCCAGTGGCTGACGGGAGCGATCCTGGACGCGAAGTGGGCGGGCCTCGCCGCCGGGGGTGTGCGGATCTATCCTGAGGCAGGCTATCGGGCCGCATTCGTCGTATGTTTAGCGGTGGCGGCGGGCTCACTGGTGTCGACGCTGTTCGTGACCGAGACGCGGTGCCGCAACATCTGGAAGCGTGCAGCTCACTGAAACGTGGTGAGAAAGAAGGAGACGTGCGATGGCCAAGACCACTCAGCTCGTCCTGACGCTCCAGTCCAAGCCCGGCGTCCTCGCCAGTATCAGCCGCGCGCTGGCTGACGCACGGGTCAACATCGTCGCCCTCTCCGCCGCCGAGTCGGCCGGACGCGGGAAGATCCGCATGGTCGTGAGCGATCCGGGAGGGGCCAAGCGCGCCCTGAAGAAGGTGAAGTACCGCGTGAGCGAGGAGCCAGCGTTCGCGGTGCGGGTCGGAAACAAGCCCGGGGCCCTGGCGCGCGTCGTCGAGAAGCTTGCACGCGGGCGGATCAACATCCGGTCTGCCTATGCGACAACAGCGGGTCGCCGTGCAACCGTCGTCATCACCGTCTCCAACGCCGCGAAGGCCCGCCGCCTGATCGGGTAGGATCGGACGGCCGGGGACGGGCGCAGAGCCGGGGCGCCGGCTGCGACCCGTGTAGTCAGGGTTGCTCGCGCGCTCAGCGACTGATCTCATCGCCACGTGATATCAGCAGTCGGGTCGCAGCCGGCGCCCCGGCCCTGCGCCCGTCCCCGGCCGTCCGCCGCTCGCGGTCAGCGTTGAGGATTGGGTGAGCGGAGGGGGCGGAAGAAGGCGCGAATGTCGGCGGCCAGCGCTTGAGGTTCTTCGAGGGCGGCGAAGTGGCCGCCGGCCGGCATCACCGTCCAGCGCTGGATGTTGTACGTCCGCTCGGCCCAGGCGCGCGGCGGCAGCAAGATCTCACGGGGGAACGCGGCGTACGCCGTCGGCACCGTGACGCGCTGACCGTCGGGAATCGGCCACGGCCGGTGGAAGCGCGCGTAGTACGGCCAGAACGACGAGTTGATCGCGCCGGTCACCCAGTAGAGCGTCACGTTGGTGAGCAGCGCGTCTTTCGAGAAGCGTCGCTCCACCTCGCCGCCGCAGTCGCTCCACGTCCGGAACTTCTCCACGATCCACGCGGCCAATCCCACGGGAGAGTCGCTGAGGCCGTAGGCGAGCGTCTGCGGCTTCGTGCCCTGGATCCACTGGTAGCCCGTCTCCTCGCGCTGCCAGTGCTGGAGTTGCTGGATGTAGGCGCGCTCCTCGTCGGTCGGCGTGTCCGGAAGCGCCGGATCGCGACGCACCGCCAGGAGGTTCAGGTGAATTCCCGCCACGCGGTCGGGGTATTCGAGGCCGAGCCGAGAGGTGACGAACGCGCCCCAGTCGCCGCCCTGCGCGGCCCAGCGGCGGAACCCGAGGACGTCGGTCATGAGGCGCGCGAAGACGTCGGCGATCTCCTCCACGCCGAACCGTGGCTGGTTCGGAGCGAACGAGAACCCGTAGCCCGGGAGGGACGGGGCGACGACCGTGAACGCGTCGACGGGGTCGGCACCGAACTGCCCGGGATCGGTCAGCATCGGGATCAGGCGCTCGAACTCCACGATGGAGCCGGGCCAACCGTGCGAGAGGAGCAGCGGCAGCGGGTTCGGGCCCCGGCCGGGCTCGTGGATGAAGTGGAGCTCGATCCCACCGAGCGCGACCGTGAACTGACGGAGCCGGTTGAGCCGCGCCTCGTGAGCGCGCCAGTCGTACTGATCGCGCCAGTACGCGACGAGCTCCTTCATGTACGCGAGGCTCGTCCCGAACCGCCACCCGGCCTCCGGCGGCTCGTCGGGCCAGCGCACACGAGCGAGTCGCGCCAAGAGATCGGCCAGGACGTCGTCGGGGACGTGGATCGAGAACGGGCGCGGGGTCACGTGGCCGTTCCGGCGTTCCTGGCCGCGTCCATCCACGCCTGCCATTCCTCGGGCCGAAGGCCGATCGCCACGCGTGAGCCGTTGCGTACGAGTGGCGTCAACAGGATGCGCGGCTCGGTCAGTGCGCGCTCGAGCAGCCGCTGCGGCGAATCGCCCGCCACGTGGAGCCCGAGCGCTTTGAAGCGCGGGCTCTCCCGGTCGATCAGCGCGCTGGCGCCGAACTTGTCGGCGAAGCGCCGGAGCTCGCCGCGCGCGGCGGGTCGCTCCTCGAGGTCGACGAAGTGCACCGGGATCCGTCGCTCGGCGAAGAAGCGGAGCGCCTTGCGGGTGGCCTGGCAGTCGTCGAAGCCAAAGATCTGGGGTGTTGTAGCGGGGGCCATGAGCACGCCCTCTATCGAGGGTGGCCTGAGTCTGAGGCGAGAGGCACCGACGCGCGAGCGTGCGCCGCGCGCGCCTTCAATTCGTCGAACGCGCTCATCGGGACGGCGGGGCTGCCGGGCGGATTCGTTCGGCCGGCCTGCGGTCCGTGGTAGTCCGACCCTCCGGTGGCCACGAGATCGTGCCGGCGGCAGAGGGCGAGGTAGTCGGCGGTCTGACTCGCCGAGTGCTCCGGGTACCAGCTCTCGATTCCCATGAGCCCGGCGCGCACGAGCTCGGGGATCATCTCGTCGTGGTCGGCCAGTCCGGGATGGGCGAACACCGGCACGCCGTGCGCGCGCCGGATGGTGGCGACGGCCTCGACCGGCGTGAGGCGCTTGCGCGGGACGTTGGCCGGGCCGCCCGCGCGCAGGTACTTGTCGAACGCTTCCCGCACGGACTTCACGTAGCCGTGCTTCACCATCACCCGCGCGACGTGGGGGCGCCCGGCGGAGCCTTCCTTCGCAAGGGTGAGGACCTCGCCCGGGTCGATCGGCATGCCCAACTCGGCCAGACGCGCGGCTATGCGCGTCACGCGCGCCCGGCGCTCGACGCGCTGCTCGCGCAGGAAGTCGCGGAACCACGCGGCCTCATACTCCACGTAGTAGCCCAGGACGTGGATCTCTCCCCGCTCGACGTCGCAGTTGATCTCGAGCCCCGGCACGATCTGTAGGGGTGGATGCCGCGCCGCCTCGTCGATCGCCTCGGCCAGGCCTTCCGTCGAGTCGTGGTCGGTGACGGCGAGGACGCGAACGCCGTGCCGCACCGCCTCGCGCACCAGCTCACGCGGCGTGAGCGTGCCATCGGACGCGGTCGAGTGCGAGTGCAGATCGACCGCGCCGCCCACGCTATTCCCCGAGATAGGTCAGCACCGTCCGCACCGCGAAGCCCGTCCCGCCCTTCGGGGCGAGCGGCAAATCCTTTTCGGTGAAGGCGGGGCCGGCGATGTCGAGGTGCGCCCACGGTGTCTTGCCCGCGAATTCTTTCAAGAAGAGCCCGGCCGTAATCGCGCCGCCGCCCCGTGGTCCGACGTTGTTGAGGTCCGCCACCTCGCTCTTGAGGTTCTCTCGGTACTCGTCGATCAGCGGGAGCTGCCAGAGCCGTTCACCCGCCGCATCGGCGGCCTTCAGCAGCCGGTTGGCCAGCGCCTGGTTGTTCGCCAAGAGTCCGGAGCAGAGCTGGCCGAGGGCGATGACGCAGGCGCCGGTCAGCGTGGCCATGTCGATGATCTCGTCGGGCTGCACGTGCGCGTTGGCGTAGCAGAGCCCGTCGGCCAGCGTGAGGCGCCCTTCGGCGTCCGTGTTCCCGATCTCGATCGTCGTGCCGTTCATGGCGCGCAGCACGTCGCCCGGGCGAATGGCCGAGCCCGACGGCATGTTCTCGGTGGCCGCGACCAAGCCGTGGACTTCGACCGGCGGCTTGAGCGCTGGCAGAGCGCGCATGATCCCCAGCACCGCCGCGGCCCCGGCCATGTCGTACTTCATCCGCAGCATGCCGTCGGGAGGCTTGAGGTCGAGCCCGCCGGAGTCGAACGTGATGCCCTTGCCGATGAGCACGATCTTCTTGCGCTTGCGACCGGCGGGGGGCCGGCCAGGCGGGCTGTAGGTCAGGTGAATGAACTTCGGTGGCTGCTCGCTCCCCGCCGCGACGCCGAGGAACGCGCCCATGCCCATCTTCCGGCACTCGGCGCGGTCGAAGACCTTGACGTCGAGCCGCGAGCCGTTCGCGAGCTCGGTGGCGGCGCGCGCGAGGTCGGTCGGGTGCAGCTCGTTCGCCGGCGCGTTGATCAGGTCGCGCGCGAACGACGTCGCCAGGGCGAAGGTCTCGCCGCGCCGCGCTCCGTCCTTCGCTTCGCGGGCGCGACGCGCGTCGGGCTCGACGACGCGGAGCTCGCTGACCGTCTTGTCGGGCTTCTCGCGCTTGTAGCGATCGAAGTTGTACGTGCCGAGGATGGCGCCTTCCACGACGGCCTGCGCCCGGTGCCGCGCGGTCAGTCGGTCGCCGAGCACCTCAGCGGCGACCGTGCGGGCGCCCAGGTCGCGCGCGCGGCGCACCCCAGCCGCGGCGGCCCGCCGCAGGACCTCCGAGGTCGTCTCGCCTCGGACGCCGAGCCCGGCGACCACGATACGACGGCCATCGGCGTGCGCGTGCGTGACCTGCCCCGATTTCCCTTGGAACTTTTCGGCGTCGAGCACGCGCTTGAGCTGGCCCTGCGTCGCGCGATCGAGGCGTGCGAGCCGCTCGGGCAGCTTCGTCTCCCCGACATACAGACCGACGACGAGCGCGTCGGCGTCGACCTCCTCGAGCCGCTTCGTGACGATCTCGACCTTCACGCGCTCTGTTCTCCTCTCAGCGCCTCGGCCCGCCGGATCATGTCCAAAAGCCCCTGGGTCGTGTCGAGCTCGGCCACGCGGTCGATCGCGACCCAGCGCGCTTCGGCGGCGTCGCTCCCCGCCGTGACGTCGGTAGAGTCCGGGTGCGCCAGGTAGTCCACCAGCACGTAATGATAGCGGACGCGGCCCGCGTCGTCCTTCACGACGCGGTCGATGACTCCCGCCACGTCGACGATGCGGATCTTGATCCCGCATTCTTCGCCGATCTCGCGCGCGATCGCCTCGCGCGTGGACTCGCCGAGCTCGACGAGGCCGCCGGGGAGGCTCCACTTTCCGAACGAGGGCGACTGGCCGCGCCTGACGAGCAGCACCTTGTCTTCGTGCAGGATGACGGCGCCGACGCCCACTCGGGGGTAGTCCGGATACTCGCGGCTCACGCGGGCCCGGTGAGCCATTCGGCGGTCGCGTACTTCTCCTCGACGAGCCGGCCGGCCAGCGACGTCTCGTCCGCCGTGAGGCCGTCGGGCCTCAGGGTGAGCCCATGCTCCGTCTCGAAGGCCGTCGTGAGCGCCGCGGCGACGTCGTCGAACTTCGGCCGGTGGCCGAGCGCCACCTCGAGGGTCGTCAGCGTCGCGAGCGGGTCCGCCGTGGTGGGAAAGAGTACGCGCAGGCGCGCTTCGTGGACACCGAGCAACACCGAGCCGTGCTGGAGAAAGGTCGAGCCGCGACGTCGCTGGGCGCTACCGACCAGCTTCTTGCCGTCGACCTCGATCTCGTAGCTGCCCGTGCGGGCGAAGCAGAAGGCGGGGGTCGGCTCCTCACCGCCGGCGACGGCGACCATCTCCGCCGGGGCGCCGAGCGATCGCAGGCCGGCGAGCAGGGCGCGCCCGATCCAGTGATAGGTCTCGAGCAGCCCCGCCACGCCCCCGAGGTCCTCGGCCGAAGCGACGACGCTGTAGGTCAGCTCGCGCTCGGGACCGTCGTGGTAGATGGCGCTTCCGCCGGTGGGCCGCCGGACGAGCCCGACACCGAGCTCGCGGCAGGCGCCGAGGTCGACATCGCGCCCGAGGGGCTGGCCGAAGCCGAGCGAGACGGTCGGCGGATCCCACGCGAAGAACCTGAGCGTCGGCGGCGCGGTGCCCGCCCGCCGGCCCCGCGACAGCGCCTCGTCGATCGCCATGTTCGTCGCACCGTCGACGGGCTCGGTCACGAGCAGGCGCCACGTCTGGCCGCGCGGGTTGTCCGTCACGGCCCTAGCATCGCACGGGACCGCGGCGCCCGCGCCTGCATGTGAACACCGGCTCCCCTGCCCTCCCCCAGCGCGAACCTCGTCAGCACCACCCACGCCGTGCCATCGAACGCGGTGAAACGTCACCTTCGCCGCCGTGAACTCCTGAGCTTCCCGCCGGTACCCGCCGGTGTCCCAGAAGTCGCGGCCGCGAGGCGACGTTCGCGGATAGACGATCGTGACGTGTGGCGGGAACGCGACCGGATGGAACGGTGGGCGCAGCACGTCCTCACGCAGCTTGCGGTAGCCGCCGTCCGGTCGCGGCCACGATCTGAGCTTGCAACTCGGGATTGCTCATTGGCCGGCTCCTCCGGGCCGTCCCAGACGGAAGGCTAGGGTCGGCGCGTCCAGCGGAGATTCGGCTCGCGCGCGGCCTTCGTCTGGTCGAGGCGACGCACCGGCGTGGTCACCGGCGCGTCGTGGATCACCGCGGGGTTCGTCTCCGTCTCGCGCGCGATCTGGATCATCGCGTCGCAGAACTGGTCGAGCGTCTCCTTCGCCTCCGTCTCGGTCGGCTCGATCATCAGCGCTTCCTCGACGATCAGCGGGAAGTACGTTGACGGCGCATAGAACCCGAGATCGAGCAGGCGCTTGGCGATGTCGGTCGCGGTCACGCCGAGCTTCTTCTGCCGCCGCGCCGAGAGCACGCACTCGTGCATGCACGGGCCGGGCACGGCCACGTCGTAGTCCTTCTCCAGCCGCTTCATGATGTAGTTCGCGTTAAGGATCGCGTTGTCGGAGACGGATCGGAGGCCGTCGGGGCCCATCGTGCGGAGGTAGGTGTAGGCGCGCACGAGCATGCCGAAGTTGCCCCAGAAGGCCTGGAGCTTGCCGATCGACTTCGGCCGCTTCCAGTCGAGCGCGTACGCGTCGCCGTTCTTCGTGACGACGGGCACGGGCAGGAAAGGCTCGAGGTGCGCCTTGACGCCGACCGGGCCGGCGCCGGGACCGCCGCCGCCGTGCGGCGTCGTGAAGGTCTTGTGCAGGTTGAAGTGGCAGACGTCGAAGCCGAGGTCGCCCGGGCGGGTGATTCCGAGGATCGCGTTGAGGTTGGCGCCGTCCATGTAGACCTGCACGCCCTTGGCGTGGCACAGCTCGGTGATCTCGACGATGCGCGGCTCGAACATCCCGAGCGTGTTCGGCACCGTGATCATGAACGCGGCCACGTCGGTGTCGAGCGTCCGCGCGAGCGCGTCCACGTCCACCTCGCCGTTCGGCAGCGACTTCACCTCAACGACCTCGTAGCCGGCGATCGCGGTGGACGCGGGGTTGGTCCCGTGTGCGGAGTCGGGCACCAGCACCTTCGTCCGCTTCTCGCCGCGCGCCAGGTGGTAGGCGCGGATCATGAGCACGCCGGCGAACTCGCCCTGGGCCCCCGCGGCGGGCTGGAGCGAGACCGCGTCCATCCCCGCGATCTCGGCGAGGTCCTGGGCCAGCTCGTGCATGAGCTGGAGCGCGCCCTGGGCGAGTGCCTCGGGCGCCAGCGGGTGGGCCTTCGCGAAGCCGGCCAGCCGCGCCATGTCCTCGTTGAGCCTCGGGTTGTACTTCATCGTGCACGAGCCGAGCGGGTAGAAGTGGGTGTCGAGGCCGTAGTTCATGCGCGAGAGCCGCGAGTAGTGGCGGACGATGTCGAACTCGGACACCTCGGGCAGCGCCGGCGCGTCCTTCCGCAGATAGTTCTCCGGGAGGAGCTTCCGCGCGTCGGCCTCGGGAACGTCGGCCTCGCCGAGCGACCAGGCCACGCGCCCGGGCGAGGACAGCTCGAAGATCAGCTTGTCGTAGGCGTTGGCGCCCATCAGGCCACCGCCTTCTCGAGGGCGCCCGCGAAGGCGTCGATCTCCGCTTTCGTGCGCTTCTCCGTCACCGCGACCAGCAGACAGTCGACCAGGCCGCGGTCGAAGGACTTGAGCGGCACCCCGGCGAGGAAGCCCTGCCTGGCGAGCCGCGTCACCACACGCTCCGGCGGCTTCGGCAGCTTCAGCGTGAACTCCTTGAAGAACGGCGCGGCGAAGCGGAGCGACACGCCGGACACCGTGGTCAGGCGCAGGGCCGCGTAGTGGGCCTTCGCCGTCGACAGCTCGCCGACCCGCACGAGCCCCCGGCGGCCGAGCGTGGCGAGATAGATCGTTGCCATGAGCGCGCAGAGCGCCACGTTCGTGCAGATGTTCGAGGTCGCCTTGGCCCGGCGAATGTGCTGCTCGCGCGTCTGGAGCGTTAGCACGAATCCCCGCTGGCCGTCCCGATCGACGGTGGCGCCGACGAGGCGCCCGGGCATGCGGCGCACGAGCTCGTTCTTGGCGGCGAACACACCGAGGTTCGGCCCGCCGAAGCTCATCGGCACGCCGAGCCCCTGCCCTTCACCGACGACGATATCGGCGCCGAGCTTGCCGGGCCCCTCGAGGACGCCGAGGTTCACCGGGTCGGCGACGACGACCAGCAGGGCGCCGGCCGCGTGCGCGACCTCCGCGGCGGCGGCCACGTCCTCGAGACAGCCGTAGAAGTTCGGCGTCTGGATGACGAGCGCCGCCGTCTTGGGGCCGACGAGCTTCTTCGCCGCCGCGAGATCGGTGACGCCGTCGGGCGCGGCCGCGTCGCGAAGACGGATTCCCGGGCCTTCGCAGTAGGTGGCGGTGACCCGTCGGTAGAGGGGGTTCACGCCGCGCGACAGCACGATCTCCCCACGGTCGGTCGCCGCGTGTGCCATCAGCGCCGCCTCGGCGAGAGAGGACGCCCCGTCGTAGATGGATGCGTTGGCGACGTCCATGCCCGTCAGCTCGGCGATCATCGTCTGGTACTCGTAGATCGTCCTCAGCGTGCCCTGGCTGGCCTCGGGCTGGTAGGGCGTGTACGCGGTGAAGAACTCACCGCGCGAGATCAGGTGGTTGATCGGGCTCGGCACGTAGTGGTCGTACGAGCCCGCGCCCAGGAACGAGACGTGCGAGTCGGCGTCGGCGTTCCGGGCCGAGAGCGCCTTCATGTGGCGGATCAGGTCGGTCTCGGCGAGCGCCGGTGCCAGCCCGAGCGGACGCGCGAGCCGGGCCTTGGCGGGGATCTTGACGAGCAGCTCCTCGAGCGACGCCGCGCCGATCACGCCGAGCATCCGCTTCTGCTCGTCCGGCGTGTTGGCGATGTAGCGCGAGGCCATCAATGGCCTCCCTGCGCGAGAAACTCCTCGTATTGCTGAGCGGTGAGGAGCTGGTCCCACTCGCCCTTGTTCGAGGACTTGACGACGATCATCCAGCCCTTGCCGTAGGGGTCCTGGTTGACCGTCTCGGGCTTCTGGGGCAGCTCGGCGTTGACCTCGACGATCTCGCCCGAGACGGGTGCGAAGAGGTCGGAGACCGCCTTCACCGACTCGACGACGCCGAACGACTTCTTCCCGGTCACCTTCGTGCCCACCTTCGGCAGCTCGACGAAGACCACGTCCCCGAGCTGCTCCTGGGCGTACGCGGTGATCCCGACGCGCACCCGGTCGCCGTCCTGCTTGGCCCACTCGTGCTCGCGCGTGTACCTGAGGTCCTTGGGAACGTTGGACATCGTCACCCCTTTGTCCTCGTGATTCGCCGTCGGAGCGCCTTCGCAGGGCCTGCGGCGCCCGACGGTCGGGCTGTCAAGCCGTCTTCTTCACTTTCGACGGGTAGAACGGTGTGCGGACGACCCGGGCGGCCTTGTCCTGCCCGCGGATCTCGACTTCCAGCGTCGTGCCGACGGCCGCGTGCGCCGCCTCCACGTACGCCATCGCGATGTATTTGTCGACCGAGGGGCCGTACGAGCCCGAGGTGACGCTCCCGACCGGCCGTGCGTCCTTCAGGACCGGGTAGCCGTGGCGCGCGACGGCCTTGTCGACCATCTCGATCCCGACCAGCCGGCGACGCAGCCCGGCTGCGCGGATCTTCTCGAGCGCGTCCTTGCCGATGAACTCACCCTTGGCCGGCTTGACGACCCAGCCGAGCCCCGCCTCGAGCGGGTTGGTCGTCTCGTCGATGTCGTTGCCGTAGAGCGCGTACTTCATCTCGAGCCGCAGCGTGTCGCGGGCGCCGAGGCCGATCGGCGCGACGCCGTCCGCGCGCCCGGCCTCGAGCAGCGCCGCCCAGAGGCGCGTCGTGTCGCCGGCGGCCGTGTAGAGCTCGAATCCGTCCTCGCCCGTGTAGCCCGTGCGCGAGATGAGGGCGGAGACGTCCGCCACCGCGCCACGCGCGAAGCGATAGTAGCCGATCTTCGTCACGTCCCCCTCGGCGAGGCGGCCCACCAGCGCTTCGGCCTTGGGGCCCTGCACGGCGATGAGCCCGGTCTCGGCGGAGACGTTGCGCCAGCGCGCGCCTCTTCCGTGCTCGGTGACCCAGGCGTAGTCCTTGTCGATGTTGGACGCGTTCACGGTGAGCATGAACCGGTCGCGGGCGAGCCGGTACACGGTGAGGTCGTCCACGATCGTGCCGTTCGGGTAGCACAGAAGAGAGTACTGGACCTGCCCGTCCTCGAGCGCGGCCACGTCGTTGGTGGTGAGGGACTGCAGCGCGGCGAACGCGCCGCCGCCCTCGACCTCGAACTCGCCCATGTGGCTCACGTCGAAGAGCCCGACGGCCGTGCGCACCGTCCGGTGCTCCTCGATGATGCCGGCGTACTGCACCGGCATCTCCCATCCGCCGAACGGCACCATGCGCGCGCCGGCCGCGACGTGCGCATGGTAGAGGGGTGTGCGCTTGAGGGGCGTGTTCACGGTCGCCTCAATCGACCGTCGCCCTCACGCCTTCGGCAACCAGTCGCGGAGCGGCTTGACCTGACATCCCGCGCGGTCGAGCGCCTCGCGAACGGCGCGGACGATCTTCTGGGCTCCGGGCGTGTCGCCGTGGCAGCAGATGGTCTGGACCGCGATGTCGATCTCCACGCCGTCGATCGTGCGCACCTTGCCCTCCATGGCCATCTTCACGGCCTGGGCGGCGGCCCGCTCGGGATCGGTGATGAGCGAGCCGGGGAGCTTGCGCGAGACGAGCGTGAGGTCGACGTTGTAGGCGCGGTCGGCGAACCCCTCCGACGCCACCCGCACGCCCATCTTGCGGCAGAGCCGATCGTAGTGGCCGGAGGCGAGCGCCATCAGGATCAGGTCGCGGCCCGACTCGCGCGCCGCCTCGCCGACGGCGGTGGCGAGCGGCTCGTCCTTCTCGATCATCGAATAGAGGATGCCGTGCGGCTTCGTGTGCTGCAGCTCGCTGCCGGAGGCCCGCACGAACTCGCGGAGCGCACCGGTCTGGTAGCAGAGATAGTCCTTCAGCTCCTGGGGCGAGACGTCCATCACCCGCCGGCCGAAGCCCATCAGATCGGGCAGCGAGGGGTGCGAGCCCACGGCCACCCCGTGGCGCAGCGCCAGCGCGACCGACTTGCGCATCACGTGCGGATCACCGCCGTGGAATCCGCAGGCGACGTTCGCGGACGTGATGTGCGGCATGATCTCCTCGTCCGCTCCGAGCGTCCAGCGGCCGTAGCTCTCGCCCATGTCGCAGTTGAGGTCGATGAACTTCGCCATGCTGAAGCTCCTTATCCCCGCGCGAGCACCCGCGCGAGCGCATTGATGAAGCGGTCCACGTCCTCGTCGGTCATCGCGAGGGAGCAAGCGCCGAGTCCGCGCTGGGTCATGAGGATCCCCTCGTTCACGAGCCCCAGGAAGACGCGCAACGGCGCCTCCGCCTCTTTCGAGCGCGCGGAGCGATAGTCGGTCAGCGGCTCCGACGTCCAGTGTAACCAGAAGAGCGAGGCCAGACCCGTCACCTGGCCGCGGCGCCGCGTCCCCGCCAGCAGGCGGGTGACGCCGCCACGGAGGCGCTCGCCGAGCGTGTCGAGCCGCACGTACGCCTCCGGCGTCAGCGCGTTCAGCGTCGCGACACCGGCGGCCATCGTCACCGGGTTCGCGTTGAAGGTGCCGCCGTGGCTGATCCGGGCGCCACCCTTGCGCGGGTCGTAGAAGTCCATGATGTCGCGTCGGCCGCCGAAGGCGCCGACGGGCAGGCCGCCGCCGATGATCTTGCCGAAGGTCGTGAGATCGGGCCGGATGCCGAACCGCTCCTGGGCGCCGCCCCAGGCGGTGCGGAACGAGATGACCTCGTCGAAGATCAGCACGATCCCGTGACGCTCGGTGATCTCGCGCAGCCGCGCCAGGAACCCCTCGGCGGGCGGCAGCAGGCCGGCGTTGCACATCATCGGATCCACGATGAGGCAGCCGAGCTGTGTCGCCTCCGCCTCGAGGATCTCCGCGCACGCGTCGGCGTCGTTCCAGGGCAGCACCACGACGTGCTTGAGGACCGCCGGCGGCAGGCCGGCCGACCACGCGACCGCCTTGGGCCGCTTCCGGCTGCCCGTCGCCTTGGCGTCGCCGCTGACGCTCACCATCACCCAGTCGTGGGTGCCGTGGTAGGCGCCCTCGAACTTCGCGATCTTCGGCCGACCGGTGAACGCGCGCGCCAGTCGCACGGCGTTCATCGTGGCCTCGGTGCCCGAGTTGGTGAAGCGGATCGCCTGGACGGACGGCACCCGGCGCGTCAAGAGCTCGGCCAGGCGCACCTCGTGCTCGGTCGGCCCCGGAAACGACAGACCGTGCTCCGCCGCCTGCTGCACGGCCTTCACGACCTCCGGCGGCGCGTGGCCGAGGATCAGGCTCGTGTAGTTGCCGTTGAAGTCCAGGCGGTCGATCCCGTCGGCGTCCCAGATGTGGGCCCCCTGGCCTCGCTGGATGGCGAACGGGTACGGATCGAAGAATGTCGTGGTCCGGCTGTTGCCGCCCGGCATGACGGCCAGCGCCTCCTCGTGCAGGACGCGCGAGCGGGCGGTCTTCGCGGTGTACTCGTTCAGCTCTTTGTCGACGCTCATGCGATCTCCTCTTTCACCGCGGTTTCCAGCACCGCGTCGGATTCGTACAGCAGTCGGTGCGCCTCGGCCACGCCGACCGCATGGAAGCGAAGCGACTGGCCAGGTCTCGCCTGACCGACGCGGCCGACGTCGCAGGAACAGACCGTGGCCACCTTCGTGTAGCCGCCGGTTGATTGCCGGTCGACGAGGAGCACGATGGGCTGCCCGTCACCGGGGACCTGGATCGATCCGAGCGCGATCCCGTCGGAGACGATGTCGTGGCCCCGCGCGTGCTCGACTCGAGGCCCGGAGAGCCGCGTGCCCATCCGATCCGACTGGGGCAGGACCTGGTACGGACCTTCCAGCAGCGCTCGGATCCCGTCGTCCGTGAAGCGATCGGCCTGCGGCCCGAGCACGACGCGGAGGGGCGCCTCGTTCGTGTAGTCGGGAATCGCCCGCGGCTCGACGCGCCGGGGCCGGACGTCCCCGGCCGGGAAGAACCCGAGCGCGTCGCCCTTCCGGAGCGCGCGCCCCTCGATCCCGCCGAGCCGGCCGCGCAGGTACGTCGATCGCGAGCCCAGCGCGAGCGGCACGTCGAGTCCCCCCGAGACGGCGAGGTAGACGCGGACGCCCGTGCGCGCCCCTCCGAGCTTGACGACGTCGCCGGCCTCGAGCGCGATCGAGGCCCAGCGGGGCCGGTCCCGGCCGTTCACGGTCAGGGGCGCGTCGGCGCCCGTCACTGCGATCGTGCACGCCTCGGTGACCTCGAAGCGAGGGCCGATCAGTGTGCACTCGAGCGCGGCGGCCGTGTCGGGGTTCCCGACCAGGCGGTTGGCGAGCACGAAGGCCATCCGGTCCAGGGGGCCCGACGGCGGGATGCCGTAGCGCATCTGGCCGGCGCGGCCGAGGTCCTGGACCGTGGTCTGGGGGCCGGCGTCGAGGATCTTGATCACGAGATCACCGGTCGGTACGTGCGCGCCGCGACCGCGCGGCCGATGGCGTCGAACTCCGCGCGATCGATCCGCCGAAATCGCACCCGGTCGCCAGGATGCAAGAGCGTCGGCGCCGATGCGGCGGGGTCGTAGAGGGCCAGGGGCGTGCGCCCGAGAATCCAGAAGCCGCCCGGGCTCTCGACCGAATAGATGCAGCACTGGATGCCGCCGATGCCGACGCTGCCCGGCGGGGTCTTCGTGCGCGGCGTGTCGAGGCGCGGGATGTTGATCCGCTCGGGCATGCCGGTCATGTACGGCAGCCCCGGCGTGAAGCCGATGAAGTACACGAGGTACTCGGCGCCCGCGTGGAGCCTCACCAGCTCGTCGGTCGAGAGACGGAGGCGCCGCGCGGCGGCCTCGAGTTCGAAGCCGAGCTCGGGGTCGTCGTAGCAGCACGGCAGCTCGACCGCCCGCGACGGTGGAAGTACGGCGGTGGTCGCCTGGGGCACGAGCTCCGCGATCGACGCGCACAACGCGTCGTACGCGACCACGCGCGGGTCGTAGTAGACGAGGAGCGACGAATACGTCGGGACCGTCTCGACGACGCCGGTCAGCCCCTTCTGCTGGATCAAGAACTCGAGCGCGCGGACACGCGTGTTGACCTCCACGCTGATCTCCTCGCCGAGCTCGACGGAGACGGCGAGATCGCCCGCCGGCAGGAACCGCAACGCGCTAGATCGCCGACAGCGCGGAGTTCGGCAGGTCCGTGATGAACATGTGCCCCGGGCTGTGCGTGATCATGAATGGCGGCTTCGATGCGAGCGCGACGGCCTGGGGCGTGACCCCGCACGCCCAGAAGACGGGCACGTCACCGCGACCGAACTCCTGCGGGTCGCCCCAGTCGGGACGCGTGATGTCCGTGATGCCGATCGCCGCGGGATCGCCGACGTGCACGGGCGCGCCGTGGGCGCCGGGGAATCGGGCGCTCGCCGTCACCGCCTTCGAGAGCTGGGCGGCGGCGATCGGCCGCATCGAGACGACCATCGGCCCGTGGAAGACACCGGAGGGCCGGCAGGCGATCGATGTGCGCCACATGGCGACGTTCTTCCCGTGCTCGACGTGCCAGAGCCGGATGCCCGCGTCGAGCAGCGCCCACTCGAACGTGAACGAGCAGCCCAGGAGAAACGCGACCAGGTCGTCCCGCCAGTAGGGCGTCGCGTCGGTCACCTCGTCGGCGAGGACGCCGTCCTTGTAGATCCGATACCGCGGAATGTCGGTCCTCAGATCGGCGCCGGGCGCCACGCCGACGGGCTCGGGCGAGCCCACGTCCGTCACCTCGAGGAGCGGGCAGGGCCGCGGGTTGCGCTGGCAGAACAGCAGGAAGTCGTACGCGTGGTCTTTCGGGAGCACGGCGAGGTTGGCCTGGACGTAGTTCTGGCCGAGGCCCGCGGTGATCCCCCTGAGCTTGCCATTCCGGATGTCCTGCCGGATCTCCCGCGGACGGCGCGCGTCGATCGGCATACGAGGATTCTACCTCTGGCCGAGGCGCGGCCACACATCCGGATTCACCAGCACCTCCGGCCGCTCGCCGCGCAGCACGCGCAGCATCTCGCCCGAGACCTGCATCGCCATCTGCCGGTTCGCCTCGCGCGTCACGCCGGCCATGTGCGGGGAGCACACGACGCTCTCGAGGTTGAGGATGGGGTTGTCCCGGGAGGTCGGCTCCTCCTCCCAGACGTCGAGGCCGGCGGCGGCGAGCTTGCCGCGGCTCAGCGCCTCGAAGAGCGCGCGCTCGTCCTGGACCGGGCCGCGCGAGGTGTTGACGAAGATCGCGCCCGGCTTCATGAGCCCGAGCGTCTTCTCGTTGATCATGTGCTCCGTCTCGCGCGTCAGGGGCGTGTGGCAGGTGAGGACGTCCACCTGCGGCAGCAGGGCCTCGAGACTCTTCACCGGCTCCGCGCCGCGCCGCCGCACCTCGTCGTCCGGCACGTACTTGTCATAGGCGAGGACGCGCATCCCAATCGCGCCGGCGAACTTCGCGACGCGCCGGCCGATGTTCCCGACGCCGACGATCCCGAGGGTCTTGCCGGCAAGCTCCGTGTTCCCGCCGCGGCCGGCGCTCCAGTCGCCCCCGCGCATCTGCTTATCGATGACCAGCGTGCGCTTCACGGCGACGAGCATCAGCATCAGCGCGTGCTCGGCGACGGCCTGGGAGTTCGATCCGGGAGCGTGCACGACGGCGACGCCGAGCCGGGTCGCGGCTGGTATATCGACCGTGTCGAGTCCGACTCCATGCCTTCCGACGACCTTAAGCTTCTGACAGGCCCCCATCAGACTTTCCGTGCACGGAGGCCTTATTCGAAACAGGATCCCCTGAGCCTCGGCAGCCGCCTTGACCAGGCCGGCTTCGGTCTCGTCCTCACAGACGACGACCCGCGCTTCCTTCTCGAGGAGTGCCCGGCCGTCCGGATGGATGGCGCCGGCGAGCACGACCAGCGGACGCGGAGCGGTGGCCATCCTGCGGATCTCCTTTCATGGTCGCGCCGCGGCCGGCGGGGGCTTTTCGTATCGCTCGCCTCGCGCCTGGGGGCTCCAGCCCCGGTTGGCCCTACGGCTCGCACCGCGGCCCCGCGACGGCCTGCGGCGCGCACCTCTCGCGCGGCAGGTTCCGAATTCTACTACTTCCAGGCGACCAGGACGAGGCGCGGCGCGTCCAGCGAGAACGGCGTGCCGTCGAGCCCTCCGTAGAGCTCGACGCGGCTCCAGCGCTCGGGCCGCAGCATCGCGGACAGCTCGTGAGCCGAGTAGAGACGGATCTCGCTCTCGCCGATCAGCTCCTGCGCGCTCTCCTTCGCCTTCACCCCGGCGCGCCGCAGTCGGAACCAGCGGGCGCGCCAGCGGCTCGTCGCCGGATCGAACGAGTTCTCGATACGAAGCGTCCAGCCGTTCACCCGCTTGCGCTCCTCGGGCGGCAGCGACCGCACGAGCTGGTCGCGGTTCCGCGTGTCGAGGATGAAGACGCCGCCGGGCCTGAGCGCGCGCCAGAAGCGGTCCACGACGAGGCGGTCCTCGTCGTCCGAGAAATACCCGATGGAGCTGAACAGGTTCACCGCGACGTCGAACTCGCTCGGGAATTCCATGTCGCGGATGTCCTGGCAGACCAGCGTGAGGCTCACCCCGGCTTCCTGGGCCGCCTTCCGCGCGCGGTCGAGCTCGGTCTCGCTGAAGTCCACGCCGGTGACCCGGTGGCCGAGGCGCCCGAACTCGATCGAGTGGCGACCGAAGCCGCAGGGTGCGTCGAGCACCCGGGCGGCGGCGTCGAGGCCCGCGATGCCGGTGATCCACTGCACGTCGGTCGCCGCGTCCATCGCCGACGCGAACGCGTGCGAGATCTGCGGCCACGCCTCGCGGAAGAACCGCTCGCTCTGGAACACGAGGGGCATTATATTCCCGTTCATGACCACGCTGGTCACTGGCGCGTTCGGCTGCATCGGCGCGTGGACGATCCGCGGCCTGCTCGCCGCGGGCGAGCATCCGGTGGTCTTCGATCTCGGCGACGACCCGTGGCGCGTGCGCATGATCGCCGGGCCCGACGCGCCGGGCCGCGTCGTCGTCGTGAACGGTGACATCACCGACCGCGAGAGCCTGGGGCGCGTCGTCCGCGACCACGCGATCCGGCGCGTGATCCACCTCGCGGCCTGGCAGATCCCACTCTGCCGTCAGGACCCGCCGCGAGGCGCCGCGATCAACGTCGTCGGCACCGCGAACGTCTTCGAGGCCGCGCGCGCCGCCGGCGGCCAGATCGAGCGGGTGGTGTACGCCTCGTCGGCGGCGGTCTTCGGTGGGCCGAGCCTCTATCCGCCGGGGCCGATCAAGGACGACGCGCCGGCGCACCCGGCCACGCACTACGGAGTCTACAAGGTCGCCAACGAGGAGACCGCGCGCGTCTATTGGGAGGAGCACAAGATCCCGTCGATGGGCTTTCGCCCGCTGTCGGTGTACGGGCCGGGCCGCGATTTCGGCCTCACCGCCGATCCGACGCTCGCGATGAAGGCCGCCGTCCTCGGGCGCCGCTTCCAGATCCGCTGGGGCGGCGCGACCGACCTCATCTACACCGAGGACGTCGCCCGCGCGCTCCTGGCCGCGGCCGGCGCGCGGCTCGACGGCGCCCGGGTCTACAACCTCCACGGCGCGTCGGCGGCGATCGCCGACGTCGTGGGGATGATCGAGGCCGCGTGGCCGACGGCCAAGGGACTGATCACCCACGTGGAGCAGCCGATCCCCTTTCCGCAGGCCCTCGACGACGCGCGGTACCAGAAGGACCTGGGCCCGGCACCTCCCACCTCGCTTGCCGACGGCGTCGAGAAGACGCTCGACACGTTCGCGCGACTGCAGAAGGACGGACGGCTCGACTGCCGAGAGCTGACGTGACGGCTTATCGGCGCCGGCGCGAGCGCGTCCCGTCCGTCACCGGACGCGGATCGTGACGACCGCCGACATCCCGGCGCGGAGCGTGTGCGGGTTGCTGACCCCCTTCGCCTCCAGGTGGATTCTCACGGGGACGCGCTGCACGACCTTCACCCAGTTCCCGGTGGCGTTCTCCGGAGGCAAGAGCGAAAAGCGCGCGCCGGTGCCCGCGCTCATCGACTCGAGCGTGCCGGCGAGGGTCTTCTCGGGGTAGCCGTCGATCTCCACGACGGCCTTCATGCCGGGCCTCAAACGGGCGAGCTGCGTCTCCTTGAAGTTGGCGACCACCCACACGTCCTGCAGCGGCACGATCGCGAGGAGCGGCTGTCCCATCTGGACCACCTGCCCCATCTCGACGCTCCGCTTGGACACGACGCCGTCGATCGCGGCGCGGACCTCGGTGTGCTCGAGCTGGAGCTCGGTAAAGGCGAGGTCGGCCTGCACCTCGCGTAGTCGAGCCTCGGCGCGGCTCGCCTCGGCGTCCTTGATCGCGACCTGGTGAATCTGGCTCTCGGCGAGGGCCAGCGCGGCGCGCGCCTCGGCGACGCGCTGCCGCGCCAGGTCCACGGCGTGGACCCGGTTCCCGAGCTCCGCCTCCGCCTGCTGGATCTCGCGCTCCGTCTGCGTCATCCTCCGCTGCAGCGCCTCGACGGTCGCGCCCGCGGTCTCGAAGGCCGCCTCGGCCTGGTCGTAGTCGCGTCGCGCCACCAGGTCGGTCTTCAGCAGGCTCCGGACCCGCTCGAGCTCGCGGGCCGTCTGGCGGTACGTGCTCTGAGCGCCGCTCACGTCGGCGCGCATCGCGTCGGTCGCGGCCCGCCGCGCTTCGAGCCGCGCGCGGGATTCATCGACGGCCGACTCGGCGGACTTGACGCCGACCACCGACGCCTGGAGCGCCGCCCGCGCCTGGTCGATCTGCGCCCGCGTGCCCTCGCGGGTCAGCGGCACTTCGGAGCGTGCCGCGCGGAGGTTCGCCTCGGCGGTGGCGACCGCGGCGCGCGCCTGCTCGCGCTTGGCCTCGAAGTCCCGCGGATCGACGCGCACCAGCAGGTCGCCCTGCTTGACGAGCTGGTTGTCCTGGACCCGGAGCTCCACGATGTGGCCCGCGACCTTCGCGCTGACCGGCGAGATCGTGCCATCCACGTAGGCGTCGTCGGTCGACACGTAGGTGACCGCGTTGTACCAGGCGTAACCACCGTAGGAGAGCGTCGCCAGGCCGACCAGGCAGCCGAGCGTGAGGAGCAGGTTACGCTTCATTGGGCGTCCCATCTTACCCCTGGAGGGCCGGTCGCGGATAGCTGCCGGTCCGGCCGCCCCCGGGGCCGGCGGAGCGGGTTTTTCGGAGTGGAGTGTGCTATATGTATGGGCCAGTTTTGATGCTAGGGCACCCTGCCACACTCGCACGCATTCTCGTGACAGGCCTGCTGCTCCTCGCGGGCGGCTGCAGTGTCTTGAGGCCTGCGCCGACGCCGATCCTTCCGCCGGAGGAGCTCTACCAGATCGGCGAGACCGAGCTGAACAACAAGCGGTACGATGAGGCGCGGCAGAACTTCCGGAAGATCGTCGAGCGGCATCCGAACTCGTCGTATGCGCCGCGGGCGCGCTTCTACATCGGTGAGGCGTTCTATCGGGAGGCCGAGTTCGACAAGGCGACACGCGAATTCGAGAGCTTCGTGGCCTTCTTCCCGCGCCACGAGATCGCCGATCTCGTCCAGTACCGCCTCGCGATGAGCTACTACGACCAGCTGAAGCCCGTCGAGCAGGACCAGGGGCTGACGCAAAAGGCGCTGGAGCAATTCAAGAAGCTCGCCAAGGAATACCCGCAGAGCCGTTACTTCGGCGACGCCCTCGCGAAGATCGACATCTGCCGCGGGCGGCTCGCGCAGAAAGAAGTGTGGGTCGCCAGCTACTACTTCAATCAGGGGAACCCGAGCGCGGCGCGCCAGCGACTCGAGCTGGTCCTCAAGGACTATCCGCGGACCCTCGTGATCCCGGAGACGCTCTTCCTGCTCGCCGAGGTGAACTTCTACGAGGGAAAGAACGCCGAGGCGATCGACCTGCTCCGCCGACTGGAGAAGGACTACGGGTTCACCGAGTGGGGCCGTCGCGGCAAGCAGCGGCTCAACGCCGCCGGACCCACCGGCAGCCTGAGGTAGCTCCGATGCACGACATCGTCGATCTCCGCTCCGACACGCTCACGCTCCCGACCCCGGAGATGCGCGAGGCCATGGCGCGTGCCGCGGTCGGCGACGACGTCTGGGAGGAGGATCCGACCGTCAAGCGGCTGGAGGCGCTGGCCGCCGAGCGCTTGGGGAAGCCGGCCGGGCTCTTCGTCGCCTCCGGCACGATGGGCAATCTCGTCTCGGTGGTGAGCCACACCCACGCCGGCCAGGAAGTCGTGCTCGACCTCGACTCGCACATCTTCAACTACGAGGTCGCCGGATCCGCGGTGATCGGCAGCGTCCAGATGCGGCCCGTCAAGACCGCGCGTGGGTTCCTGACGCCGGCGCAGGTCCGCGAGGCGCTCCGTCCCGCGAACATCCATCTCCCGCCGACCGGGCTCGTCTGTATCGAGAACACGCACAACCGCCACGGCGGCACCTGTTGCACGCCGGAGGAGATCAGCGCCATCGCCGCCGTCGCCCACGGCGCGTCGGTCCCGGTGCACCTCGACGGCGCCCGGCTGTTCAACGCGGCGGTCGCGCTCAAGCGCCCCGCGCGTGAGTTCGCCCGCGACGTCGAGTCCGTCACGTTCTGCGTCTCGAAGGGGCTCGCGGCACCGGTCGGCTCGGTGATCTGCGGCTCCGCCGAGTTCATCGCCCGGGCCCGGCGCGTGCGCAAGATGCTCGGCGGGGGCATGCGGCAGGTCGGCGTCATCGCGGCGGCGGGGATCGTCGCCCTCGAACGGATGGTGGATCGGCTCGCCGAGGACCACGCCAACGCCCGCGCCCTCGCCGAGGGCGCCGCCCGGCTCCCCGGCCTCGTCGTGGACCTGGCGAGCGTCCAGACGAACATCGTGATCTTCGGCGTCGAGCGCGGAGGCGCCGCGGCCGCGGCGGCGGCCGCCACGAGCGAGCTGGTGCAGGGGTGCGCCGCTCGCAAGGTGAAGATCCACGCGATCGGGCCCACCTCGATCCGATGCGTCACCCACAAGGACGTGGACACCGAGGACATCGCGCGCACGCTCGATGCCTTCGCGGAAATCACCCGCAAGTGGTAGCTCCAGGGGGCGCCATGGCCGAACGACTGCTGGACGTCAAGGGGTTGAAAACCTACTTCTACACCGACGAGGGCGTCGTCCGCGCCGTCGATGGTATCGATTTCTACATCAACAAGGGCGAGACGCTCGGCATCGTGGGCGAGTCGGGCTCCGGCAAGAGCGTCACCGCCCTCTCGATCATGCGCCTGATCCCCCAGCCCCCGGGCCGCATCATCGAGGGCACGATCACGTACAACGGCAGGAATCTCCTCGAGCTGCCGCCGCCGCAGATGCGGAAGGTCCGCGGCAAAGAGATCTCGATGATCTTCCAGGAGCCGATGACCTCGCTCAACCCGGTGTTCACGGTGGGTGAGCAGATCGCCGAGGCGGTCCGGCTCCACGAGGGCCTGGGACGCCGCGACGCGATGGCCAAGACGGTCGACATGCTCAAGCTCGTCCACATCCCCAACGCCGAGCGCCGGGTGAAGGAATATCCGCACCAGCTCTCGGGCGGCATGCGGCAGCGCGTGATGATCGCGATGGCGCTGTCGTGCAACCCCAAGCTCCTGATCGCCGACGAGCCGACGACCGCGCTCGACGTCACCATCCAGGCGCAGATCCTCGAGCTCCTGAACGAGCTGAAGGCCAAGCTGGGGATGGCGATCCTCTTGATCACCCACGACATGGGCGTGATCGCGGAGACCGCGCAGCGGGTCATCGTGATGTACGGGGCGCAGGTGGTCGAGGAGGCGTCCGTCACCGAGCTGTTCAAGGAGCCGCTGCACCCCTACACGCAGGGGCTGCTCCGCTCCATCCCCCGGATCGATCTGGCCGCCACCCAGAAGCAGAAGCTCGAGGCGATCCCCGGCACCGTGCCGACGCTGCGCGGCGACATCAAGCCGAGCTGCCGCTTTGCGCCGCGCTGCGCCTTCGCGAAGCCGATGCACTTCGAAAACACGCCGCCGCTCAAGGAAGTTCGGCCGGGCCACAAGGTGGCCTGCTTCCTCTACTGAGGTCCGCCATGCCAGACGCGCTCCTCAAGGTCCAGAACCTCAAGAAGTACTTCCCGATCCGCGGCGGGCTCTTCTCGCGGGAGGTCGCGCGCGTCCATGCCGTCGACGACGTGTCCTTCGACATCATGGCCGGCGAGACGCTCGGACTCGTCGGCGAATCCGGCTGCGGAAAGTCGACGACGGGCCGCTCGATTCTCCGACTGATCGAGCCGACTTCGGGCGAGGTCACCTTCCAGGGGAAGAACGTGACGTCGCTCGACAAGCGGTCGCTCCGCGCGCTCCGGAAGGAGATGCAGATCATCTTCCAGGACCCGTACGCGTCGCTCAACCCGAGAATGACGGTCGGCTCGATCATCGGCGAGGCGCTCGTGATCCACAAGCTCGCGCCGACGCGGAAGGCGCGAGAGGAGCGCGTCGCGCAGCTGCTCGAGACGGTCGGTCTCCTCCCCGACCACCTGCGGCGCTATCCGCACGAGTTCTCCGGCGGCCAGCGGCAGCGCATCGGGATCGCGCGGGCGCTGGCGGTGAGCCCAAAGCTCATCGTCGCCGACGAGCCCGTCTCGGCCCTCGACGTCTCGATCCAGGCCCAGATCGTCAACCTGCTCGAAGATCTGCAGGCCAAGTTCGGACTCACGTACCTGTTCATCGCCCACGATCTCTCGGTCGTCGAGCACATCTCTACGCGCGTGGCCGTGATGTACTTGGGGAAGATCGTCGAGATCGCGCTGGCGAAGGAGCTATACACCAATCCCAGGCACCCGTACACCGAGGCGCTCCTGTCCGCGGTGCCGATCCCCGATCCGACGATGAAGCGCAAGCGGATCTTGCTCGAGGGCGACGTGCCGAGCCCGATCAACCCGCCCTCCGGGTGCCGCTTCCACACGCGCTGCTCGCTCCGGGTGCCGTCCTGCTCCGAAAACGAGCAGACGCTCAAGGAAATTTCTCCCGGGCACTGGGTCGCTTGCCAGGTCCGCACTGGCGTCGCTATCCGCTGAGCGCCGGAGAGGGGCCAGGGGACTGCCGGACCCCTGTGACACCACGCTAGCCACCAGGGGCGCGCGATCAAGGTTATCGCTCTGCGGCTCCGTCAACCCTGACTACACGCGTGTCACAGGGGCCCGGCAGTCCCCTGGCCCCTCTCCGGACATTTCCGGCCGCGTCGAAGGGCGCGCCTGACGGGTCCGCCCGGTGCCAACGGTTCGGGTCGGGGATATCGAGATGTATTACCTGGAGGTCGGGGCGGGTGAGCCACTGCTGTTGATCATGGGGTTCGGCGGGGATCATACGGCGTGGGCGCTCCAGATGACCGCCTTCGCCGCCGGGTACCGCGTGATCGCGTTCGACAACCGCGGCGTAGGCCGGACCGACGCCCCCGATCATCCCTACACGACCCGGATGATGGCCCGGGACGCGCTCGGGCTCATGGACGCGCTCGGCATCGACCAGGCTCACGTGCTCGGGGTCTCGATGGGGGGAATGATCGCCCAGGAGCTGGCGCTCGAGCGCCCGGAGCGCGTGCGCTCCCTGCACCTGGGCTGCACGCTGGCGCGCCCGGACGCCTACTTGCTGGCGCTCAACGCGGCGTGGCGCGATATGCGGATCGGCCTCGGCCGCGAGGCGACGCTGCGGACGCTTGGCTTGTGGCTCTTCGCGCCGACGACCTACGCCGAGCGGCCGGACCTGGTCGAGACGCTGCTGCAGAACGCCCTCGCGAATCCGTACCCGCAGTCGGTTTGCGGGTTCCTCCGTCAGGGCGAGGCCGTCGCCTCGCACGATGCGCTCGAGCGGCTCCCGAACATCAGGTGCCCGACGTTCGTCAGCGTCGCCGAGGACGACATCCTCGTGCCGCTGCGTTTCTCACGGGAGATCGCGGCGCGGATTCCCGGCGCCGAGTTTCGCGTGATCGCCAGCGCCGGGCACGGCTATTTCCTGGAGCAACCCGACGTCTTCAACGAGCTCTGTCTCGAGTTCCTCGCCCGATCCTCCTCCCGCAAAGACTAGCAGCCGGCCGGAACTCAGGAAGCGTAGAGGAGCGTCACAGCTTCGCCGCGACGCGATGCACGTCGGGAGCAGAGGAGCGCCACGGCTTTGCCGGGGCGCTCCGAACGTCGGGGGGCTTGGGGGGCCCTTCGAGGCCCCCCATGTAGCTAACTGACTAATCCCAGAGGTACGCGCGGGGGTTGACGGACTGCCCTTTGACCAGGATCTCGTAGTGCAGATGCGCCCCGGTCGACCGCCCCGTGTTGCCAGACCACCCGACCACGGCGCCGCGCTCAACTCGATCGCCGACCTTCACGTTCGTCTTCGAGAGATGTCCATAGACGCTCTTGATGTCCTGGCCGTGATCGACTATGACCGTGATCCCGTACTCCTGGTATGTCCCTGCGATGGTGACGGTGCCGCCGGCGGGAGCGCGGATCGGAGTCCCGAGCTGGGCGCGGATGTCGAGGCCGCTGTGGAACTCGGTCCCTGACGACCAGGGTGACTGCCGCATCCCGTACTCGGAGTTGACGGCGCCGCGGATCGGCCAGCGCGACGGCAGCGCCGCCAGCGCCTTGCCGGCGCGCGCCACGAGCCGGTCGAGCGCCTTGAGGCTCTCGCCCTGCTCCGTCACGCTCTCCGAGAGGCGCTCGAGCTCGTCCTTCGGCGAGAGTCGGCCGGTCACCCGGTCGGCGCGGAGCGCGCCACCACCGACCCCGCGGTCGCGGCCGCCCGGCTGGAGCTCGGGGCCGAACGGCTCCCAGATTCTCGCGTGGAGGTCGCGCCAGCTCGTCATCTCCGTCCGCAGCTCGACGACGCGACGATTGAAGGAGTCGATCGTCGCGTGCTGCTCGGCGATCTGCGCTTTGAACGTGCGGGCCTCGACGGTGAGCTGCCGAAGCTGCACCCAGTCTCCCAGGAGCGCGCCGAATGTCGTGACCGCGACCGCGACTCCGGCGAATGCGGCCAGGGCCGCCGGCCTGGGAAAGTTGAATCGGATGACGCGGGTGCCGTCGCCTCGGACGATGAGCAGGCTGAATTGCTGGCGGCCCGGCCGGCGCGGGCGACCCGCGGCTTTCACCGCCAGAGGGTTGACCGGCTCCACTTCCGGCCCGGGCAAACTGGCAACCGACGCCTGCGGCTGATCCACGTCGGGTGAATTGGGCAAGGCTCATGCCGGAGAGTCCGGCCTGCACAATCAAGGACTTGGGAGCCGCCCTCCTGCCATTACGGCAATAGTGACGGCACGCCCGAGCCACTTTGGTTGCCGGCGCTGACGTCTAACCCCGCGAGAGATCGTCGTTTTCTTGACACTCCCCGCGCCGAGCGGGTATCATCGCGGGGCTGGCTCGAAGAGGAGTCCCCGATGGACGATTTTTATCGGATCAAGCGCCTGCCGCCGTACGTTTTCGCGATCGTCAACGACCTCAAGAGCAAGGCGCGAGCTCGCGGCGAGGACGTGATCGATCTGGGCATGGGCAATCCGGACATGGCCACGCCCAAGCACATCGTCGACAAGCTCGTGGAGGCCGCGAAGAATCCAAAGAACCACCGGTATTCCGCCTCGCGCGGCATCACGCGGCTCCGGGTCGCCATGGCGAAGTGGTATCGCGATCGGTACGCGGTGGATCTCAATCCGGACTCCGAGGTGGTCGCGACCATCGGCGCCAAGGAAGGCATGGCGCATCTGGCGCTGGCCGTGCTCCAGCCCGGTGACGGCGCGCTCGTGCCGAACCCGACCTATCCGATCCACTCCTACTCGGTGGTCATCGCCGACGGCGACCTCCGCTCGGTCCCGCTCACACCCGACGGCGATTTCTTCGGCAAGCTCGAGGAAGCCGCCAAGCTCGCGTGGCCGAAAGCCAAGCTGCTGATTCTCTCGTTCCCGCACAACCCGACGACCATGTGTGTGGACCGCGACTTTTTCGTGAAGGTCGTCGACTTCGCGCGCGAACAGCGGCTGATGGTCGTCCACGACTTCGCCTATGCCGACTTCACGTTCGACGGCTACGAGCCGCCTTCGTTCCTCGCGGTTCCGGGCGCCCGGGACGTCGGTGTCGAGATCTTCTCGACCTCGAAGTCGTACAACATGGCGGGCTGGCGGCTGGGCTTCGTGTGCGGCAACAGCCGCATGATCAGCGCGCTGGCCCGCATCAAGTCCTATCTCGACTACGGCGCCTTCCAGCCGATCCAGATCGCCGGCATCGTGGCGCTCGAAGCCGACCAGAAGTGCGTCGGCGAGATCGTCGAAGTCCACCGAAAGCGCCGCGACGTGCTGGTGGATGGGCTCAACAAGCTCGGCTGGCGCGTGGCGAAGCCGAAGGGCACGATGTTCGTATGGGCGCCGATCCCCGAAGCCTTCCGCGCCATGGGCTCGCTCGAGTTCTCCAAGCTGCTCATCCAGGAGGCGAGGGTGGCCGTGTCGCCGGGCATCGGCTTCGGCGAGTACGGAGAAGGCTACGTTCGCTTCGCGCTCGTGGAGAACGAGCAGCGCATCCGTCAGGCGCTGCGCGGGCTCAAGCACCTGAGCCGCTGACCGGGCTCACGGAGATCCGCCAGTGACCGCCATCAGCGACGTGCGCATCGGCCTGCTGGGGCTCGGCACCGTCGGTGCCGGGGTCGTGAAAATTCTCCTGACCCGGCGCGAGATGCTCGAGGAGCGCGCCGGCGCGCATCTGACGCTGGCCGCCATCGCCGACACCGACCTCACCCGGGCCCGCGAGGGGCTCGACCTCAAGACGTTGCCGATGACCGGCGACGCGGCCCGCGTCCTCGCCGATCCGTCGATTCACGTCGTGATCGAGCTGGTCGGCGGCCTCGAGCCCGCGCGCACGTTCATCTCGCGCGCGCTCGCCGCCCACAAGCACGTGGTCACCGCCAACAAGGCGCTGCTCGCCCACCACGGCGCCGAGCTCTACGAGGAAGCGCGTCGCTTCGGCGTCGGGCTCGGCTTCGAGGCGGCGGTGGCCGGCGGCATCCCGCTGATCCGCGCCGTCAAGGAAGGGCTCGTCGCCAACCGGGTGCTGTCGCTGGCCGGCATCGTCAACGGGACCTGCAACTACATCCTGAGCAAGATGACCGACGAGGGCCTGGACTTCTCGCTGGTCCTCAAGGAGGCTCAGGCCCACGGCTACGCCGAGGCCGATCCCACGCTCGACATCGAAGGTATGGACTCGGCCCACAAGCTGCAGATCCTCGTGGCGCTGGCCTTCCGCACGTTCGTGGATCTCAAGCACATCCACACCGAAGGGATCACGCGCGTCACCGCCCAGGACATCGACTACGCGCGGGAGCTCGGCTACCGGATCAAGCTCCTCGCCATCGCCAAGGCGACCGATCCATCGGCCGCCGGCGCCGCCGGCGTGGAGGTCCGCGTCCACCCCACGATGATCCCCGCCGCGTCCCCGCTGGCCGCCGTGTCCGGCGTCTTCAACGGAATCTTCCTGACCGGTGACGCCGTGGGCGACCTGATGTTCTACGGACGAGGCGCGGGCCAGATGCCGACGGCTTCGGCGGTGCTGTCGGACGTGGTCGAGAGCGCCCGGCGCATCGCCCACGGCATCCCCGCGCTTCCCCTCGAGCTGCCGTCGGTCGGGCCGGCAGCGCTGCCGCTCACGCCGATCGAGGCGATCCGCTGTTGTTACTACCTGCGCGTGACCGCCCAAGACCGGCCGGGCGTGCTGTCGAGAGTCGCCGGCATCCTCGGTGAGAACGACATCTCGATCGCTAACGTGATCCAGAAAGGCCGCGGGACTCGCGAGGCGGTTCCCGTAGTGATGCTGACCCACGAGGCGCGCGAGCGCGACATGCGGGCCGCGCTAGTGAAGATCGACCGGCTGCGGGACGTCGCCGCCACCACGATGATGATCCGCGTGGAGGGCGGGCCCGCGTGAAGGCGTGGCGCGGCGTGATCGAGGAGTACCGGGACTTCCTGCCGGTGACGGACAAGACGCCCGTCGTCACGTTGTTCGAAGGCAACACCCCCCTCGTCCCGGCGCCCCGGCTGGCCGAGGCGACCGACAGGAGCATGCAGATCTACCTGAAGTGCGAGGGGTTCAACCCGACCGGCTCGTTCAAGGATCGCGGGATGACGATGGCCATCTCGAAGGCGCTCGAGACGGGCTCGCGCGCCGTCATCTGCGCCTCGACCGGCAACACCTCGGCCGCCGCCGCCGCGTTCGCGGCGCGCGCCGGCATCCGCGCCTTCGTCATGGTGCCGAAGGGCTCGGTGGCGCTCGGCAAGCTCTCGCAGGCCGCCATCCACGGCGCCAAGGTCCTCATGGTCGACGGCAACTTCGACCAGGCGCTGGCGATCGTCCGTCAGATCGCCGAACGCCACCCGGTCACGCTCGTCAACTCCGTGAATCCGTTCCGGCTCGAGGGCCAGAAGACCGGCGCCTTCGAGGTGTGCGATCAACTCGGTCGCGCGCCGGACTACCACCTGATTCCCGTCGGCAACGCCGGGAACATCACCGCCTACTGGCGCGGCTACCGCGAGTACCACCGGGCGGGGCGCGTGACGGAGCTGCCGCGGATGGTTGGCTTCCAGGCGGCGGGCGCGGCGCCGATCTACGAGAACCGGGTGATCGAGGAGCCGCGGACGGTGGCGACCGCAATCAAGATCGGCAATCCCGCGTCCTGGGGCCCGGCGCTCGAGGCCATGAAGGACTCCCGGGGCTGGATCGACATCGTCACCGACGAGGAGATCCTCCGCGCCTATCGCTTGCTGTCCCGCGAGGAGGGCATCTTCATGGAGCCGGCGTCGGCGGCGACCGTGGCCGGGTTGATCAAGTCGGTCAAGGCCGGACGCTTCGAGCCCGGGTCGACCCTCGTTCTCACCCTCACCGGCCACGGGCTGAAGGACCCGGACACCGCCCTGGAGTCCGCGTCGCGCCCGACGGCGGTGCCGCCCCAGGTCGACGCCGTCCTGGCGCAGCTCGGCCTCTGAGCCGGCTCAAGGTCGCGGTCGGCGTCGCGATCAGCGTCGCCCTCCTCTTCTACCTCTTCCGGAGCGTCGATCTGCCGGAGCTCGGCCGGCAGCTGCGCGGCGCCCACTGGGGGTGGGTCCTGGTCGCGACCGCGATGGCGCCACTGCAGATCTGGGTGCGCGGGCGGCGGTGGTGGTACCTGTTTCCGCCGGGCTCGAACCCGCCGGCCTTGGCACCGGCCATGATGATCGGCTACATGGCCAACAATGTGCTCCCGCTCCGCGCGGGCGAGGTCGTGCGCGTCTACGTGGTCGCGCGGCGCTGGGGCGCGGCGGGGCCCGGCGCGGCGGCGCGCGTCCATCCCTTCTGGACGACGCTCGCCACGCTCGTCATCGAGCGGGTGCTGGACAGCCTGGCCGTCGTGCTCATCCTGGCCATGCTGGTCCTCGTCATCACCGTGCCGCGGTTCCTCGAGGTGGCTGCGCTCGTCGTGCTGGCGATCGACCTCGTGGGCATCGCGATCCTGATCGCTCTCGTCGTGACGCCGGACGGTTGCGCTCGGCTCATCGCACGGCTCGCCCGACGCTGGCCCGCAATGCAGCGGCGAGCGCTCAGCGTCTTCGAGACGTTCGTCCACGGTCTCGACGGCATCCGCACGCCGTCGCACGCGCTGCCGTTGATCGCGTGGACGATCGCCGTCTGGCTCACCCCCGCGCTCGCCGCGTGGACGATGCTGCTGGCACTGGACCTCCGCCTGCCCTTCGTCGCGGGCTGGGCGGTGCTCGCCTTCGTCGGGCTGGGCGTCTCCATCCCATCCGCCCCGGGCTACGTGGGCGTCTTCCACGCCGCCGCGGTGCTCGCCGTCGGTCTCTTCGGCGTGTCGCAGTCGGCGGGGGTGGGCTACGCGCTGCTCTTCCACGCGAGCCAGATCCTGCCGGTCACGCTGCTCGGCTGGCTCTATCTCGTGCGCGAGCAGGTGAGCCTGGGCGAAGCCACCCGCGCGCGGTCGTTGGAGCGCGCTCCGTGAGGCCCGCCCGCTCAACCGTGATAGATTTCGTCTAGCATGGCGCTGCTCGTCCAGAAATTCGGGGGATCGTCGGTCGCCGACGCGGAGAAGATCACGAGCGTCGCGCGGCGTGTCGCCGCGAGCGCATCCGGCAACCAGCTGATCGTCGTCGTCTCGGCCATGGGCAAGACGACCGACGGGCTCCTGGCGCTCGCGCGACAGATCTCCACCGCCCCCGACCTGAGAGAGGTGGACATGCTGCTCGCCACCGGCGAGCAAGTGACGATCGCGCTGCTGACGATGGCATTGCAGTCCCTCGGTCTCAAGGCGCGCTCCTTCACCGGACCCCAGGTCGGCATACGGACCGACCACTCGCACACGCAGGCCCGGATCACCCAGATCGACGCCGACCACGTGCGCCGGGCGCTGGACGCCGGTGAGATCGCGGTCGTCGCCGGATTCCAGGGGCTCTCCGACGAGGACGAGATCACGACGCTCGGGCGCGGCGGCTCCGACCTCACCGCGGTCGCGCTGGCGGCCGCGCTCAAGGCGGACGTGTGCGAGATCTACACCGACGTCGACGGCGTGTACACCGCCGATCCGAACATCGTCCCCGACGCGCGTAAGCTCGCGCGCGTCGCCTACGACGAGATGCTCGAGCTGGCGAGTCTGGGCGCGAAGGTGCTCCAGACCCGCTCCGTGGAGTTCGCCAAGAAGTACGGCGTCACGGTCCACGTACGCTCCACGTTCCGGCCCGATCCGGGCACGCTCGTGACGAAGGAGGAGTACGGCATGGAACAGGCGGTGGTCACCGGCGTGACGCACGACCGGAGCCAGGCGAAAATCTCCATTCTGCGGGTGCCCGACCGGCCGGGGATCGCCGCGCGCGTCTTCGGGGCGATCTCGGCCAAGAACATCGTGGTCGACATGATCGTCCAGAACATCAGCCAGGACGGGTACACGGACATGTCCTTCACCCTGCCGCGGGGGGACCACACCCGGGCGGTCGCCGAGCTCGCGGAGGTGACGCGGGAGATCGGCGCGCGGGGGATCGTGCACGACGAGCGGGTCGCCAAGGTCTCCATCGTCGGGGTCGGCATGCGCAGCCACTCCGGCGTCGCCTCGATGATGTTCGCCGCGCTCGCACGCGAGGGCATCAACATCCAGATGATCTCGACGTCGGAGATCGCCGTGTCGTGCGTCATCGAGGACAAGTACGCCGAGCTGGCGGTGCGGATCCTGCACGATGCGTTCGACGTCGCTCGAGGCGGTGTGCGATGAGCACCGGCAAGGCGGCCGTCTTCTTCGGTCCCGGCCGCCCCTTCGAGATCCGCGAGGTCCCCCTGCCCGACGTCGAGCCCGATGCCGTCCTCATCCGCGTCTCGCTGGCCAACGTCTGCGGCTCGGACCTCCACTTCTGGCGCGGCGACGCCCCGCTCCGTCTGCCCCAGGACGGCTGGATCTACGGCCACGAGATGACCGGCCGCGTGGCCCGGCTCGGCGCGCGCGTGAAGACCGACTCGCTGGGCCGCCCGCTCAAGGAGGGCGACCGGGTCGCCTACACGTACTTCTATCCGTGCGGGCGCTGCCACGCATGTCTGGCCAACGAGCCCGCGGCGTGCCCGGCGAAGATCGAGCGCCCGCTCGGGCCCTCGCAGTTCCCGCACTTCCACGGCGCGTTCGCCGAGTACTACTACCTGCGCGGCCGCGGGGCGATCTTCGTCGTGCCGGACTCGCTTCCCGACGAGCTGGTCGCGCCGGTCAACTGCGCCCTGTCGCAGGTGATCTTCGGTCTGGGCAAGGCGGGGCTCGCCTTCGGCGACTGCGTCGTCATTCAGGGCGCCGGCGGGCTCGGGATCCAGGCAGCCGCCGTCGCCAAAGACATGGGCGCGGCCACGGTCATCGTCATCGACCAGCTCGCCGGCCGGCTGGACCTGGCGCGCGCCTTTGGCGCCGATCACACGATCAACCTCAAAGAGGTCGGCGACCGCCGGGAACGTGTGAGCCTCGTCCGCAAGTGGACGGGCGGTGTGGGCGCCGATATCGCGTGCGACTTCGTCGGGTTCCCCCAGGTGATCCCCGAGGGCATCGAGATGCTGCGCTCCGGGGGGACCTATCTGGAGATCGGGACCATCAGCCGCGGGGCCAAGATCGAGCTCGAGCCCTCGCTCCTGGTCTGGGGATCGAAGAAGATCGTTGGCGTGATCCAGTACGACCCCGGGGTGATCCCGCGGGCGCTCGACTTCCTCGTGCGCAATCGCGCGCGCTGGCCCTTCGACCGGCTCATCTCGCACAAGTATCCGCTCGAGAAGATCGACCAGGCCTTCGCCGACTCCGAGTGGCACGCGAAGGACACGACCAGCATCACGCGCGCCGCGCTCGTCCCGTGACACGGTAGCGCCCAGCGGGGCGCCCCGCCGCCGCAGAAGGAGGCGTAGCGGCTCGGGACAGGGTCGGGACCGGGGGGGTACGCCACCGGCTCCGTCACCCACTCGCCCGAATCGCAGCTCTTCGAGCTGCGCACGAGACGAGGGGGTCCCACTTCACCGGTGGCGTACCCCCCCGGCCCCGACCCTGTCCCGAGGAGCGGCGGCTGGCGAAGGCACACGACCGGGGGCTCCGGTCGGTGGGGGCGGATGGCCGGCGCACCGGCCATCCGCCCTGGGAATCACGCGCGCTTGAGCTCGCTGCGGTCGATCGGCAGTTTTCTGACGCGCTTACCCGTCACGGCGAAAATAGCGTTGCACACGGCGGGCGCCACGCTCGGCACGCCCGGCTCGCCGAGTCCGCCCGGCGCCTCGCCCGAGTCGAGGATGTGCACGTCGACCACCGGCATCTCGTTGATGCGGAGCATCGGGTAATCGTGGAAGTTCGACTGCTGCACGCGGCCGCGGTCGATCGTGATCTGACCGTAGTACGCGGCCGTGAGAGCGTAGACGGCGCCGCCCTCCATCTGGGTCTTCACCGCCTCGGGATTCACGGCGAGGCCGGGGTCGATCCCGCAGACGAGCCGATGGACCCGCACGGCGCCGTCCGGCGCCACCGAGACCTCCGCCACGGTGGCGGCGTAGCTCCCGTACGAGAAGACGACGGCGATACCGCGGCCGCGGCCGGCCGGCGGCGGGGTGTCCCACTTCGCCTGGCGCGCCACGAGCTCGAGCACGGCTTTGTGGCGCGGCGACTTGCCGAGCAGCGCACGCCGGTACTCGAAGGGATCCTTGCCGGCTGCGTGCGCCAGCTCGTCGACGAAGCTCTCGATGATGAAGCCGTTCTGCGATGGGCCCACCGAACGCCAGAAGCCGAGCGGAATGCCGAGGTCCTTGTTGTTCCACTCGATGCGGAGATTCGGGATGTCGTAGGGCATGTTACGGACCGCCTCGACGGCGGCCGCGTCGATCGTGCCCGCCTGCGCCCGGCCCTTCTGGATCAGGATGCCGGGCCCGGTGATCCGCGTGAACCACGCCGACGGCATGCCATTGGCGTCGAGCGCCGCCCGGAACACGTTGTACGTCGCCGGGCGATAGAAGCCGTGGGTGATGTCGTCCTCGCGTGTCCACACGACCTTCACGGGCGCGCCGACGGCCTTCGACGTCTCGACCGCGTCCACGATGAAGTCGATCTCGCCGCGCCGACCGAAGCCGCCGCCGAGGAGCGTCGTGTTCACAATGACCTTCTCGGGCGGCAGGCCGGTGAGCCGTGCGGCGGTCGCCTGGGTCCCCCCGGGGTTCTGGGTCGGCGCCCAGATCACGCACGCCTCTTTGCTGACCTGGGCGGTGGCGTTCATCGGCTCCATGCACGCGTGCTCGAGGAAGGGCACCTGGTAGACGGCCTCGTAGACCTTGCCACCCGCGGCCAGCACTTTGTCGACGTCGCCCTCGTTGCGCGCGACCTGGCCCGGCTGCTTCGACGCTGCCTCGTACTCGCGCGTGATCGACGCACTCGACACCTGGGCGATCGGTCCCTCGTCCCACGTCACCTTGAGCGCCTTGCGCCCCTGCAGCGCCGTCCAGAAGTTGTCCGCGACCACCACGACCCCATTCGACACCTGGACGACGTTCTTGACGCCCTTGATCGCCTTGGTCGCCGTCGCGTCGAAGCTCTGGACCTTGCCGCCGAACACGGGGCAGCGCTCGATCGAGCCGACGAGCATACCCGGAACCTGCACGTCGATGCCGTAGATGCCGCGGCCCGTGACCTTGTCGGGCGTGTCGAGCCGCTTCACCGCCTTGCCGATGTAGCGGAACTGGTCCGGCGTCTTCAGCTTCGGGTTCTGGGGAACGGGAAGCGCCTGCGCCTTGTCCACGAGCTGCCCGTACTGCAGCCGCCGTCCGGTCGGCCGGTGGACCACGGCGCCGTTCTCGGTGTCCACGCTCTCGACCGGCACGCCCCATTCGTTGGCGGCGGCCTGCTTCAGCATCTCGCGGGCGGCGGCGGCGGACTTGCGCCACATCTCGAAGTGGTCGCGAACGCCCCGGCTCCCGCCGTAGGACTGAGTACCGGTCACCGGGTTCTTGTAGAGCGCCGGGTTGGCCGGCGCCTGCTCGATCTTGACGCCGTCGAGCCTGGCGTCGAGCTCGTCGGCGATGATCATCGCGGTCGTCGTGAGCGACCCCTGGCCCATCTCGGGCACCGAGTTGACGATGGTCACGACCCCGTCGCGGTCGATCCGCAGCCACTGGTTCGGCGCGAAGACGCCTGGGGTCTGCGCGCGCGAGCGAGTCGGGAGCGAGAAGCCCACGGCCAGCCCTGCGCCGACCGCGAGGCCGCCCTTGAGAATCGCGCGTCGGCTGACGAGCGTCTTCATCACGCGCCTCCCTTCTTGAGCGCCGCGGCGCGATGGATGGCGGCCCGGATGCGCTGGTACGTCCCGCACCGGCAGATGTTGCCCGACATCCCGTCGTCGATGTCCGCGTCGGTCGGGGCGGGCTTCCGGGCCAGCAGCGCCACCGCCGACATGATCTGACCGGACTGGCAGTAGCCGCATTGCGGGACGTCGACATCCATCCACGCCCGCTGAACCGGATGATTGCCGCGGTCCGACAACCCCTCGATCGTGGTCACGCGTCGACCGGCGACCGCCGAGGCCGGCGTCACACACGCGCGCACGGCCGTGCCGTCGACGTGAACCGTGCAGGCCCCGCAGACCGCGATGCCGCAGCCATACTTGGTTCCCGTCAGGTTCAGCGTCTCCCGAATCACCCACAAGAGCGGCATCTCGGGCGGGACGTCGACCTGCCGCTGCTTACCGTTGACCGTGAACGAGATCATGGCGACCTCCTGGCTCGAGCGGTGTGCGCCGCACGCCGTCGCGGGCTGGCCCCACCGGCCGCGGCGCGGCTATAAACCGTTGTCCGCGGCGCCATGATACTCAGAACGGTGTCGGTGTTTCGATGATTGTTTTGTGATTGTTTTTGACGCAGCGCGCGCGCCCCCCGGCGTGGTCGCCGTCTGAATTTTTCGACTCTAGTCGCGCGATCGGCGGCGTGGGATCGTCGGCCCATGACGCTCTACACACGGCGCCAGCTCCTCGTGCTGCTGGTCCTGCTCGCCGCGGCTGGCCTCGGCCTCGCCGTCGGTCACTGGCGCCGAGCGAGGCCGGACGTCGCCGACTATCTCGAACAGCTCGACCGCGCGCCGGCGCCCGTTCCGAGTGTCCTGGCGCCTCCACCCGGCGGTCGTCCCCCGTCGGCCGCGTCGTCCAGCTCCGAGATCGAGCCCCGACGCTCGCGACGCGGCATAGCGCCACGAGCGTCGCCGGCGAGCCGTAGCGCGGCATCGCGCGTCGCGCCTTCCGCCGAGACCGTCGATCTCAACCGCGCGACCGCCACCGAGCTGGCGCGACTCCCCGGAATCGGCTCGGTCCTGGCCCGACGCATCGTCGAGGCCCGAGACGTCGATGGGCCGTTCGCGCGCGTCGACGCGCTCGGACGCGTGCAGGGTCTGACGGCCAGGAAGCTGGAGAGACTCCGCGCGCTCCTGACGGTCTCCGAGTGACGCTGCGCCGGACGCCCCTCGCCTCGCTGGCCGTCGCCTTCGCCGTCGGAATCGCGGTCGCGTCCCTGATCCCTCCCCAGGTCCTCTGGGCCGTGTGGCTCGCGGCCGTCGCCGTCGGCGTCGGGTGCCTGGCCTTCGGCCGGCACATGGCCGCCGCGGCCGCGCTCCTGGTCGGTGTCGCCGCCGTCGGCGCTCTGCGCGGCGGCGAAGAGCCGCTTCCACCGGACCACGTCTGGCACCTCGGCTTGCCGGGGGTTCTCCACGTCGAGGGGCGGCTCGCGGTCGAGCCGAGGCGATGGGCTCCCGATCGCAGCCGCCTGCTCATCGACGCCGAGCGCGCCGACGGGGTGCCGGCCTCCGGGCGCATCCAGGTGACGGCGTACGGCGAGTTACCGCCGCTGACGGAAGGTCAACGCGTCGCGGCTCCGCTCCGGCTCCACCGGGCGATGGGCTTCCGCAACCCCGGGACCTTCGACTACGCGGCGCACCTCGCGCGCGAAGGCATTCGGGTCGTCGGCACGGCGCGCGCCGAGTCCGTGACGCCCCTGGACGATCCCTCGCCGCCGTGGTCCGTGCGCGCGAAGCGCGAGTCGGTCGCCGCCATGGGGCGCGCGCTGCCTCCCGCGTCGGCGGCGCTGCTGGCCGGGCTCCTGCTCGGCGACCGCACCGAGCTGCCACGTGACATCGACGATGCGTTCCGGCGAGCCGGCGTGTACCACGTCCTGGCCGTCTCCGGCTTCAACGTGGCGCTCCTGGCCGCGTCCGTGTGGGCGCTCTGCCGCCTCCTGCATCTTCCCCGTCGCCCGTCGGCCGCGACGGCGATCGTCGTCGTGATCGGATTCGCGCTCGTCGTGGGGCCCGAGCCCTCGGTGCTGCGCGCGGTCGTCATGGCGGTACTCGTGCTGGCCGCGGTCATCCTCGAACGGGACGCCTCGGTCACGAACGGCCTCGCGCTGGCGGCCCTGGCGATCCTCGCGGTCCGGCCGGGTGACCTCTTCGAGCCCGGCTTCCAGCTCTCCTTCGCCGCGACCCTCGGCATCGTCGTAGCCCCACTGCCGCGTGGCGCCGTCCTCGGCGCGCTCGGCGTGAGCGCGGTCGCCCAGCTGGCGGTGCTGCCGATCACGCTGACGCACTTCAACCAGCTCTCGACGATCGGCGTCGTCGCGAACCTCGGCGTGGTCCCGCTGGCGGGCGCCGCCACCCTGGTGGGTCTCCTCGCCGTGGGTCTCTCGTTCCTCAGCGAGACGGTGGCCGCGGTGGCGTTCGACGCGGTGTGGCCCGTGCTGCTGGCGCTGCGTGGCGTGGTCGCGCTCGCCGCCAAGGTGCCCGGCGCCGTCGTCCACCTGCCCGCCCCCGACTGGATCGCCGTGACGTGCTATGTCGGTGGGCTCGCGCTCCTCCTCGTCTGGCACGGCGGTCGCGAGGGGGCCGCGCGCGCAGCGAACTCGCCGGGGGAGTCGAGAGGCGGGCGGAGCCCCCTTCTCCCACCCGGGGAGTCGAGAGGGGGGCGGAGCCCCCTTCTCCCAATAATCGCCCTGGTGCTGCTCGCCCTCGCGGTCGGCTTCGCGGCATGGCCGCTCGTGCGGCCGCCGGACGGCCGCCTGCGCCTCACGCTTCTCGACGTCGGGCAAGGCGATGCGATCGTCGTCGAGATGCCGGACGGCCGAGTGTGGCTCGTCGACGCCGGCTCGGGCGGTCCGATGCGTCTGGACGCAGGCGAGCGCGTGGTCGCGCCGTTCCTCTGGAACCGTGGCGTTCTCCGTCTGGCCGGCGTGGCCGTCACGCACGAGGACAGCGATCACGCCGGCGGCGTGCCGGCGGTGCAGCGCCTCTTCTGGGTCGACGAGCAGTGGACGGCCGCGAATCTTCCCGCGGAGCCGCGCCGCTTCGGCCGCGCGCTGATCGTGCCGCTTCCGCCGCTCGCGGCGATCAACGGACGGCGGAATGACGCCGGGCTCGTTCTGCGCATCGAGATGGGGCTCGCCTCGTTCCTGCTCGCCTCCGACATCGGCGCCGCCCGCGAGCGCCAGCTGGTCGCGGCGGGGACACACCTCGAGTCGACCGTCCTCAAGGTCGCCCACCACGGCTCGCGCTCCTCCACCACCCCCGAGTTTCTTCGCGCGGCTGGTCCGACGGCTGCGGCGATCTCGGTCGGCGCGCGCAACCCCTACGGCCATCCCGACCCGGGCGTGCTGGCCCGGCTCGCCGAGATCGGCGCGCGCGTGTACCGGACCGACCGGGACGGCGCGGTGATCTTCGAGACCGACGGCGGCACGCTCACGGTCACCCGGTGGGCCTCACGGCTCGTCGATCGGCTCTGCCTCGACCCCGAAGCGATCTGCTAGAATCGGGCGCCATGGCGAGAGTCAACGACCACTACCTGAAGCTCCGCGCCAGCTACCTCTTCAGCGAGACTGGCCGGCGCGTACGGGAGTTCCAGGCGGCGCATCCCGATGCGAAGCTCATCCGCCTGGGCATCGGCGACGTGACGCAGCCACTGCCCGCCGCGGTGATCCGCGCGATGCACGAGGCGGTGGACGAGATGGCGCGGACGGAGACGTTCCGCGGGTACCCGCCGGAGACGGGCTGGGACTTCCTCCTCGACGCGATCGTCCGGCACGACTACGGCGAGCGCGGCATCAAGCTCGCTCCCGATGAGATCGTCGTCAGCGACGGCGCCAAGAGCGACACGGGCAACATCCAGGAGATCTTCGGACCCGAGTGCGTCGTCGCGCTCAGCGACCCCGTGTATCCTGCGTACCTCGACGTCACCGTGATGGGCGGGCGCGCGGGGAGCGCGGATGCGAGCGGCCGCTACGATCGGGTCGTGTACCTCCCCTGCACCGCCGACAACGACTTCCAGCCGCGCATCCCCGACCGCCCGGTCGACCTCATCTACCTCTGCTATCCCAACAACCCGACGGGTGCGGTGTTGACGCGCGCGGCGCTCAAGACGTGGGTCGACTACGCGCGCGAGCGGAACGCCGTCATCCTGTACGACGCGGCGTACGAAGCGTACATCCGCGACCCGCAGATCCCGCACTCGATCTACGAGATCGAGGGCGCGCGCGAGGCCGCGATCGAGTTCCGCTCCTTTTCGAAGACCGCTGGCTTCACGGGCACGCGCTGCGCCTACACGGTCGTGCCGAAGGAGCTGCAGGGGCGCGCGGCGTCGGGCGAGACGGTGAGCCTCAACGCGCTGTGGGTTCGCCGGCAGTCCACCAAGTTCAACGGCGTGGCGTACGTGATCCAGCGCGGCGCCGCCGCGACCTACACGGACGAGGGACGGCGACAGGTCACGGCGCTCGTCGACCACTACATGGACAACGCGCGGATCATCCGCCAGGGGCTCGAGGCGGCCGGGCTCACCGTGCACGGCGGCCGGAACGCCCCCTACATCTGGGTGAAGACGCCGGGGCGGCTCTCGTCGTGGGAGTTCTTCGACAAGCTCCTGAATGAGGCCCACGTCGTCGGGACGCCCGGCGCGGGCTTCGGACCGAGCGGCGAGGGCTACTTCCGGCTCACGGCCTTCGGCGCCCGTGCGCAGGCCGAGGAAGCGGTCGAGCGGATCAAGACCCGCCTGTCGCGGTAGGGGCTAGGCCTCGTACGCGCGCTCGTACTGCGAGCGCAGCCGCTCCAGCTCCTCCGGGTCCAGCCGCATGCCGAGCGAGAGGCTCATCTCGCCCAGGATCGTCTTGATCTCGTTCAGCGACTTCTTGCCGAAGTTCTTGGTCTTCAGCAGCTCGGCTTCCGTCTTCTGCACGAGATCGGCGATGGTCCGGATGTTCGCGGTCTTGAGGCAGTTGGACGCGCGGACGGACAGCTCGAGCTCGTCGACGTTGCGGAAGAGGTTCTCGTTCAGCTCGGTGCGCGGGCGCGCTTCGTCGCGCTCGGCGGCCTCCTCCTGGGGCGAGACCTCGGGGAAATTCGTGAGCAGGTCGAAGTGGTCCTCGAGGATCCGGGAGGCCTCGCCGACCGCGGTGACCGCGCTGACGCTGCCGTCGGTCCACACTTCGAGGACGAGCCGCTCGTGACCCTCGGCGACCGGCTCGACGTGGAAGTTCACGCGCTTGACGGGCGAGAAGTCGGCGTCCAGCAGAATCGCGTTGATCGGCAACGCCTCCGGCTCGCGCTTCTCGGCCGACACGTATCCGCGGCCTCGCTCGACACAGACCTCCATCTCGAGGACGCCGTCCTTGTCGAGGGTCGCCAGCACGACGTCGGGGGTGAGGATTTCGACGTCCGCGTCTGCCTCGAAGTGGCTCGCCTTGACGACCGAGCCGCCCTGGGCCCGGAGACGGAGGATCTTGGGCCGGTTCACGTGGAGCGCGAACACCACCTTGCGGAGATTCATCATGATGTCGAGCGTGTCTTCCATGACGCCCGGCAGGTGCGAGAACTCGTGCAGGACGTTCTCGATCTTCACCCAGGTCGGCGCGGCGCCGTGGATCGCCGACAGCAGCGCGCGCCGATAGGCGATGCCGACGGTCAGGGCGAAGCCGGACTCGAAGGGCTCGATGGACAGCTTGCCGTAGTTCTTGTCCTGGACAGTCCAGTCATGACGGGTGGGAACTTGCAGCTCAGGCATTGGACCCCCTAGAGACGACCCTGTGTGGAACGGATGGCGGTGGTTCTGCCTCCCAAGGCGTCCCAGTATACCAGAGCCCGGATGTTACACTGGGAAATCATGGGGTTGCGTGCCGCAATCGGCTTCCTCGTGCTTGTTGCCGCCGGCGCCCTCGCCGTCGTCGGACACGAGGTCCTCACCCCGGCCGACGCCCTCGAAGCAGGGCCCTTGATCGTGGAGATTCCCGCCCACGAAGGGGTCCTGGCGATCGCCGAGCGTCTGCACCGGGCCGGTGTGATCCGGAGCCGGGTGGGCTTCGTGGGGCTGGCCATGGTCCACGGCAGCGCGCGCCACCTGCGGGCCGGCGAATACGAGCTCGAGCGCGGGGCGTCGACGCTCGGGATCCTGACTCTGCTGGAGTCCGGGCGGGTCAAGCAACACGTCGTCCTCCACCCGGAGGGAGCCACGGTGGCCGAGCTCGCGCGCACGCTTGAAGGCGAGCGGCTCGCCACGAGTGAGGCGGTCGCGCGTCTGGCGACGGACCGGGCCTTCCTCGCGACGCTGTCGGTCGAGGGGCCGAGCCTCGAGGGCTATCTGTTCCCCGATACCTATCAATTCGTGCGGGGCATGACGACCGAGGAGATCCTGACGCGCATGGTGCAGCGCCTCCGGTCGAAGCTCGGACCCGACATCGCGGCGCGCGCCGAGGCGCGCGGGCTCAGCGTGCATCAGCTCCTCACGCTGGCGTCGATCATCGAGCGCGAGGCGGTCGAGCGCGACGAGCTGCGGACGATCTCCGGAGTCTTCTGGAACCGACTCAAGCTCAACATGCCGCTCCAGGCCGACCCCACCGTGCAGTATGCGACCGGCAAAGAGCGACGCACCCTCACCCGCGCCGATCTCCGGCTCGAGCATCCGTTCAATACCTACCGCAACCCGGGCTTGCCGCCCGGGCCGATCGCCAGCCCCGGGCTCCCGGCGATCGATGCGGCGCTCGAGCCGGCGCCGGTGAAGTACCTCTACTTCGTCGCGATGGACGATACGCATCACTATTTCTCGTCGACTATCGCGGAGCACAACGCGGCGGTCGCCCGGTACCGGCTCGCCCGCGCTCGGTGAACGTGCTATAAAACGCGCGACATGGCCGGCCCCACCACACTTGCCGCGAATCAGCGCCTCGCCCGCGAGACCGCGCCGGTGCCCTTTCTGTATCGCGCGCTCCGCGGCCCGCTGCGCCAGGCACTCGGCCGCTGGTTCGATCTCCGCGTCGACGGACTAGAGCACCTGCCGGCGAGCGGCCCGTACCTCATCGCGGCGAATCACCACAACTATCTGGACGGCATCGTTCTCGGGGTGAGCGCCCCCGAGCCGATCTCGTTCCTCGTCATGCCCCGCGTCTGGCGCGCGACGCCACTCCATCCGATGTTCCACCGCCACATCGGCTCGATTCCGATCAACCTCGAGCGGGCCGACGTGGGCGCGCTCCGGAGGGCGCTCTCCATTCTTCAGCAAGGTGGGGTCGTGGGTATCTTCCCGGAAGGCCCCTTCAGCGTGCGCGGCCGGCTCGAGTCCGGCCTGCCCGGCGTCGCGCTCCTGGCGCTCCGCTCGGGGGTGCCGGTGGTCCCGGCCGGCATCCGGGGCACGTACGAGGCGCTGGCGGGACGCTGGGGTTACATCCCGCGCCGCGTCCCGCTCGGCGTCCGGTTCGGACCGGTGCGCTGCTTCGCGGCGGACGGCTCCAACGGACGGCGACGCGCCCGGTTCCACGTGACCCGTCGGATCATGGACGACATCGCGGCCCTCCTGCCGTGAAGTCGCGCTCCCGAAAGCGCGCGACCCCGCGGGGCGGGGCGGCACGGTCCGAAAAACTCTGGGGTGCACGCTTCACCCAGGGCGCCGATCCGACCGCCGAACGCTTCACCGGCTCGCTGGCCTTCGACCGGCGGCTCTGGCCGCACGACGTCGTCGGCAGCGTCGCGTGGGCGAAGGCGCTGGCGAAGGCCGGGCTCCTGTCGCCCTCCGAGCGCGACACGATCGTGAAGGGGCTCGAGGCCGTCCGGAGCGAGCTCGCCGCGGGAACCTTCCCGTTCCGCGCCGAGCTCGAAGACATCCACACCAACGTCGAGCGGCGCCTTCAAGAGCTCGTCGGCGACGTCGGCGGCAAGCTGCACACCGGGCGCTCCCGGAACGATCAGATCGCGCTCGACGAGCGACTCTACCTCCGCGAGGTGGTCGCGCGCGTCCGGGCGGGCCTCCGAGGGGTGCAGGCGGCGCTCGTCGCGCGCGCGGCCGAGACGGTGGAGGCGCCGCTGCCGGGTTACACGCACCTGCAGCGGGCCCAGCCGATCGTCCTCGCCCATCACCTGCTCGCGTACGTCTTCATGCTGCAGCGCGATCGTGAGCGGTTCGGCGACTGCGGCGCACGCGCCGACGCGCTGCCGCTTGGCGCGGCGGCGCTCGCCGGCACGGCGTTCCCGATCGACCTCGAGGCGCTCGCGAAGGATCTCGGCTTCGCGGCGGTGTCGCCAAACAGCCTCGACGCGGTGAGCGATCGCGACGCGCTGCTCGAGTTCCTGGCCGCGGCCGCCATCGCCGGAATGCATTTTTCACGGCTCGCCGCCGACCTGACGCTCTGGGCGACCGCGGAATTCGGATTCGTGGAGTTCTCCGACGCCTTCGCGACCGGCTCGTCCATCATGCCCCAGAAGAAGAATCCCGACGTGGCCGAGCTGGTCCGCGGCAAGAGCGGCCGGCTCTACGGGAATCTCGTGTCCGTGCTCACCGCGATGAAGGGGCTGCCGCTCGCGTACAACTCCGACATGCAGGAGGACAAGGAGCCGCTCTTCGACTCGGTCGACACCCTCGACGCGATCCTGGCGGTCCTGCCGCCGATGCTCGCGTCCCTGGTCTTCCGGACCGATCGGATGCGGCGGGCGGCTGCCGAGAACTTCGCGACGGCGACGGACCTGGCCGACTATCTCGTGCGCAAGGGCGTGCCCTTCCGCCAGGCGCACGCCATCGTCGGGCGGGTCGTGCGGTTCTGCGAGACCGAAGGCAAGCCGCTGGACGGGCTCGGCCTGGTCGCGCTGCGCCGCTTCTCTCCGCTCTTCGACGACGACGCCAAGGACGCGGTCACGGTCGAGGCCTCGCTGCGCGCCCGCGCGGTCACCGGCGGGACGGCACCCGACGCCGTGCGCCGTTCGCTCGCCCTCGCCCGCACGCTCATCGCGCGTCCATGATCGGGCGCGGGCGGCGCCTGGCCGCGTGCCTCGGGCTCGCCGCGCTAGTCCTCGCCGCGTGCGGCAAGAAGGGACCGCCGGTCGCGCCGGAGATGCGCGCCCCCCTGCCGATCGCGGATCTCACGGGCGCCGTCCACGCGTCGGCGATCGAGCTCGCCTGGACGCCGCCCAACCGCCGCGTCGACCACACGCGCTTGCGCGACCTCGCGCAGACCCGGATCTTCCGTCTCGAGGACGGCGGCGGCGCTGAGCCCAAGTCGGCGATGCTCGTCGACGGACGGATCGTCGGCTACAGGGAGATCGCCTCGATCCGCGCCGACGAGCCGGCGCCCGTCGTGGCGCGCGGCAACCGCCTCGTGTTCACCGACCGGCAGGCGCTCGCGTACGGCCGCCGGTATACCTACGTGGTCATCGCGGGCGACTCGCAGGGCCGCGTCGGCCCGCCCGCGACCCGAGTCTCGGTGTCGTACGTCCCCGCCGCTGAGCCACCGGTCAACCTCGTCGCGACACCCGGCGAGCGCACGGTACGGCTCCGATGGGAGGCGCCGGCGCGGCTGCTCGACGGGAGCGCGCCGACGGAGGCGCTGGCTTACGAAGTGCTGCGCGCGCCGGCGGCCGACGCCGAGCTGACGCCGGTGACCCGCGTGCCCGTCGCGGAGCGCGCGTTGACCGACGCGGACCTGGAAAACGACCGCACGTACTACTACGCCGTCCGCGCCGTGCGGGTGGTCGCGGGCACGACCGCGTACAGCGACCCGTCGCCGAGGGTCGCGGTGACGCCGCGGGACATGACACCCCCTTCGCCCCCTGCGAACCTCGTCGGAATCGCCTCCGAGGCGACGGTGCGTCTGTCCTGGAGCCCGAGCCCGGAGCGCGACGTCGCCGGGTACGTCGTCTACCGCGCGCCGGAAGGCGGCGCGTTCGAGCGCATCGGCTCGACGACCGCGCCGTCGACGACCTTCGTCGACCGCGGCGTGACCCGCGGCGCCTTCCGCTACGCGGTCACCGCGCAGGACTCGGCCGCGCGACCGAACGAGAGCCGACGTTCGAACGAAGTGAGGGTCAGCGTGCCTTGACTTCACCGGATCCGGGTGCTACCAACAACGGATACATGGGCCACTTCGACTATCGAGACGGGGACCTCTGCTGCGAGGAGGTGTCGCTCCGCGCGCTGGCGGCCGTCGCCGGCACGCCCGCCTACATCTATTCGAAGGCGGCGCTGCTCGAGAGTCTCGCCAGCTATGGTCGCGCGTTCCGCGACGTCCCCCACGTCGTCTGCTATTCGGTCAAGGCCAATTCGAACCTCGGCGTCCTCTCGGTGCTGGCCAAGGCCGGCGCGGGCGCGGACATCGTCTCGGGCGGCGAACTCTATCGCGCGCTACGGGCCGGGGTCCCCCCCAAGAAGATCATCTTCTCCGGCGTCGGAAAGAGCCGTGACGAGATGCGCGACGCGCTCAAGGCCGACATCCTCATGTTCAACGTCGAGTCCCGGAGCGAGCTGCGGGTCCTCGACGAGGTGGCCCTCGAGATGGGTGTCCGCGCGCCGATCGCGCTCCGCGTGAATCCGGACGTCGATCCCCAGACGCATCCCTACATCGCGACCGGCCTCAAGACCTCCAAGTTCGGCATCCCCCACGACGAGGCGCTCGCGGCGTACGAGGAGGCGGCGACGCTGCGCGGCCTCGAGATCGTCGGCGCCGACATGCACATCGGCTCTCAGCTCACCAAGGCGACACCCGTCGCCGATGCGGTGGCGCGCGTCGTCGCGCTCGTGAAGACGCTGCGCGAGCGGCGCATCGAGATCCGCATGATCGACATCGGCGGCGGGCTCGGCATCCGCTACCACGACGAGACACCGCCGACCCACGAGGAGTACGCGACGGTCCTGCTGCCCGCGCTGCGCGAGGTGGGCGTGACGGTCCTGCTGGAGCCGGGCCGGTCCATCGTCGGCAACGCGGGGCTCCTCCTCACGCGGGTCCTCTACCGGAAGGACACCGGGGCCAGGAAGTTCGTGGTGGTCGACGGCGCCATGAACGACCTGATCCGGCCGGCGCTCTACGGCGCCTTCCACGAGATTCTTCCCGTCGACGAGACACGCCGCGCGCGCGAGGGCGAGACCGTGGACGTCGTCGGCCCGATCTGTGAGTCGGGCGACTTCCTGGCCAAGGACCGCGCGCTACCGCGCGTCGAGGAAGACGACCTGCTGGCCGTCATGAGCGCCGGCGCCTACGGCTTCGCGATGGCGTCCAACTACAACACGCGACCGCGGGCTGTCGAGGTGCTCGTGGACGGCAACTGCTACACGATCGTGCGCCGCCGGGAGACGTACGAAGACCTGGTGGCGGGGGAGACGCCCCTATGAGCCAGACATTCCAGGGTTCATTCGTCGCGATGGTCACCCCCTTCAGGAACGGCAAGGTCGACGAGGCGAAGCTCCGGGAGCTCGTTGAGTTCCACGTCGCGCACGGGACCGACGGGCTGATCCCCTGCGGAACGACCGGCGAGTCCCCAACCCTCAGCCACGACGAGCACCGGCGCGTCGTGGACGTCGTCATTGAGACCGCCCGCGGTCGGATCCGCGTCGTCGCCGGCACCGGCTCCAACTCGACCGCCGAGGCGATCGACATGACGAAGCACGCCGAGCGGGCCGGCGCGGCGGGCGCCTTGGTGGTGAACCCGTACTACAACAAGCCGACGCAAGAGGGGCTCTACCGTCACTTCCGCGCGGTGGCCGAGTCGGTCGCCATCCCGATCCTCGTCTACAACATCCAGAGCCGCACCGCGATCAACGTCGAGACCGACACCCTCGCGCGGCTCGTCCGCGACGTGAAGACCATCGTGGGCGTGAAGGAAGCCTCCGGATCGCTCGACCAGATGAGCCAGGTCATCGCGGCCTGCGGCCCCGACTTCTCGGTCCTCTCGGGCGACGACAACATCACGCTGCCGCTCCTGGCGATCGGAGGCAGCGGCGTCGTCTCGGTGATCGCGAACATCCTGCCGCGGGAAACGGCCGAGCTGGTGCACGCGGCGCTCGACGGCGACTGGAAGCGCGCCCGGGAGCTGCACTACCGGCTCTTTCCGCTGGCGCGGGCCGCGTTCATCGAGACCAATCCCATCCCGATCAAAGAGGCGATGGCGATGGCCGGCATGCTCGAGCCGGAGTTCCGCCTGCCGATGTGCCGCATGAGCGACGGCAATCGCGAGAAGCTGCGCGCGATCCTCAAGCCGTACGGACTCATCAAGTAGCCGCACCATGATCGTCGCCGACGGGGAGACATCCCCGAACGTCGGGGGCGGAGGCGCCCCGACGGCGAGTATCATTGTTGCCGGCGCCGCCGGCCGGATGGGCAGTCGCATCATCGCGTGCCTCGCCGACGCGCCCGATCTCCGGCTGGTCGGAGCGCTCGAGGCCTCCGGCCATGCGGCGCTCGGCCGCGACGCCGGCGAGCTCGCGGGCGTGGGCAAGGCCGGCGTCACGGTCGAGGCGGACGCCGCCGCGCTGATCACGCGCGACCGCGTGCTGATCGAGTTCTCCGTCCCGGACGCCTCGCTCGCGCACCTGCGGCTCGTCGCGCAGGCGGGTGCCCGGGCGGTGATCGGCACGACCGGCTTCACCGCCGCCCAGCGCGCGGAAGTCGGCGAGCTCGCGCGGCGGACGGCAATAGTCATGTCGCCCAACATGTCCGTCGCCACCAACGTCGCGTTCAAGCTCCTCGCCACCATGGCCAGGGCGCTCGGCGACGAGTACGACATCGAGATCACCGAGACCCACCACCGGTTCAAGAAAGACGCGCCGAGCGGCACCGCGCTGCGCATGGCGGAGATCGTCGCCGGGGCGCTCGGGCGCGATCTCGACCAGGTGGCCGTGTACGGCCGGCAAGGGCTCCCGGGCGAGCGCGCGAAGCAGGAGATCGGCATCCACTCCCTCCGCTCCGGGGACGTCGTCGGCGAGCACACGGTGTCGTTCGGCACGCTGGGTGAGCGACTCGAGCTCGTGCACAAGGCCCACAATCGCGACACGTACGCGCGCGGCGCGCTGCGCGCCGCCCGGTTCATCGTGGGGTGTCCGCCCGGGCTCTATTCGATGGCCGACGTCCTCGGCCTCGCGTGATCCGGTCATGCAGATCGTGCGCTTCAAGGTGGACGAGCGGACGCGCTACGGCGCGCTCGAGGGCGCGCTCGTCGTCGAGTACGCGGGCACGCCGTGGACTCAGTTCCGGCGCGGCCGACGCCGCTACGGGCTCAAGCAGACCGTCCTGCTGGCGCCGGTGATCCCGTCCAAGATCATCGCGGTCGAGCTCAATTACCGAGAGCGCGCCGCGGAGCTGGGACGCTCCGTGCCGGACGAGCTGCGCATCTCTCTCAAGCCGACGAGCGCCCTCATCGGCCCCGACGACCCCATCGTCTACCCGGAGATCAGCGAGCGCGTCGAGCACGAGGCGGCGCTGGCCGTCGTCATGAAGCGCCGGTGTCACAATCTGCCCGCGGAGCGCGCGCGCCGTTGCGTGCTCGGGTACACCTGCCTCAACGACGTGACCGCGCGCGACCTGCAGGCGAAGGGCCTGCTGGTGCGGGCGAAGGGCTTCGACACGTTCTGTCCGATCGGCCCCTGCATCGCCACCGACATCGACCCCAACGCGGTGGCGATCGAGACGTACGTCAACGGCGAGCTGCGCCAGTCGTCGTCCACGAAGGAGCTCGTCGTTCCCGTCGAGGAGATCGTGGCGCGGGTCGCCCGGATCATGACGCTCGTGCCCGGCGACGTGATCGCGACGGGGACGCCGGCCGGCGCGGGCCCGCTCGAGCCGGGCGACCGCGTCGAGGTCCGGATCGAGGGGATCGGCAGCTTGATGAACTCGGTCGTGAAGCTCTGATGGCCGACAAGCTCCTGCTGGAGGACGTGCGCTTCTACGGTCAGCACGGCTTGACGCGCGCCGAGCAGGTGGTGGGCGCCTGGTTCTCCGTCGACGTCGAGATGGCCGTGGACCTGGCGCCGGCGGTCGTGTCCGATCAGGTGTCGGCGACGGTGGACTACGGCGTGGTCGCCCGGCGGATCGTCGAGATCGGCACCAAGAACCGCGTGAACCTGATCGAGCGGCTGGCCGGGCTGATCGTCGAGGCGCTCCTGCGCGAATTCCCGGCGCGCGAGATCCGGGTGCGCGTCCGGAAGCTCACCCCTCCGCTCGAGGGCCTCGTCGGCACCCCCGCGGTCGAGCTGACGCGGAGCCGGGCGTGACGCGGGTGTATCTCTCGCTCGGCTCGAACGCCGGCGACCGGCTCGGTGTCCTCAGATCCGCGGTGCAGCGCCTCCACGGGCTCCCGGCGGTCCGGTTCCTCGACGCCTCCCGCCTCTACGACGCCGAGCCGTGGGAGAGCGAGCCGGGGCAGACGGCCGGCGAGCAGCCCTGGTACCTCAACTGCGTCGTGGCGATCGAGACGTCGCTCGCCCCGCGAGCACTGCTCGCCGAGCTCCAGACGATCGAGACGTCGCTCGGACGCACGCGGCCGCAGGGCACGCCGGAGGCCCAGCGCTTCGCGGCGCGGACCCTCGACATCGACATCCTCTTCTACGGCGACGAGGTGCTGAGCGCGGGTGACGATCTCCAGGTCCCCCACCTGCTCCTGGCGGAGCGCGGCTTCGTGCTCCGGCCGCTGGCCGACCTGGCACCCGAGCTCGAGCACCCGGCCCTCTATCGCTCGGTCCGCGAGCTCCTCGACGAGCTCGTGGACGAGCACGACGTACGGGCGGGCGACTACCCGACGCGCTGGTTCGAGGACTGAGCTCGGCCGTGGCCTCCGACGATTTCCACCGGGCCGCGCTCGAGCATCTGGACGCGCTCTACAACTTCGCCATGTACCTGACCCGGAATCCGCCCGAGGCCGACGACCTCGTCCAGGAAACCTACCTCCGCGCTTTCCGGTTTTCCCACCGGTTCCAGCCGGGAACCCATCTCCGCGCCTGGCTGTTTCAAATCTTGAGGAACACGTTTTTGACGTTCTATCGCCTTCGCGAGCGGGAATCCGCGCTCGCCGAAGACGGTGTTCCAACCTGGGACGTTCCGATGTTTCACGACGCGCCCGAAGAGTCGAGTGGCGCCGTCGAGGCGCACACGGATCTCGAGCGCGCTCTGCGGCGCCTGCCCGAGGAATTCCGCACGGTGCTCCTGCTCGCGGAAGTCGAAGGCATGGCCCTCGAGGACGTGGCTCGGGTGCTGGCCTGTCCGGTCGGCACCGTCAAGTCGCGGATCTTCAGGGCGAAGGAGCGGTTGCGCGGGCTCTTGCGGGACTACACAAAAGAATGAGCGCCCATCCTCCCGATTCCGACGAAGCGCTCGCCGGGCGCCTCCGCACGGAGTTGCCGCGCTACGCAGCGCCGGCGCACGTGCGGGTCGCCCTCGTCGAGGGCACCCTGCCGCGGGCACGGCCGGCGTGGCTCGCGCCGGTCCTGGCGTCGGCCGCCACGGTTCTGGTGCTCGGGCTCGTGTTCCTGTCGCTGGTGCCGCGGATCGTCCCGGCCGACCCGGTCGAGCGTCTCGTGCGCTCGGTTGTGGCCGAGCACACGCGGGCGCTCATGTGGGGCGCGCGACACCCGGAGGTCGTTCCGACGGCGCTTCCCTGGCTGACCCAGGAGTCGGGCATCGGGCTACGTCGGGTGTTCGTCGGTGACGACCGGCTGGGGTTCGTCGGCGCGGAGCCCGTGTACCTGGAAGGGCACCGCGGCATCGCCCTGCACTACCGGGACGGCGACGGCCACCTGCTGACCTACATCGTGCTGCCCATCGCGGGCCTCCCGGTGCCCGACCGCCGGCGCGTCCAGATCGAGCAGGGTACGAACCGGTGGCGGCCCGCGCTCATGCACGACAGCGGATTCTCGGCCTGGGTATGGCGCCAGGGCGATCTGGCGTGCTTCCTCGTGTCCGACATGGTCTCCGACGTGGACGTCGAGCGCTTCAAGGACTACTTCGTCCGCGTCCGCGTCTCGACCGATCCGGTTCCCGCCTACTAGACTGGCTCTCACGAGCCAGGATCACGTCGGCGCCGCCGTCGCAGGGCGGAACGTCATCACGGCGCGTAAGCCGAGCAGCACGAAGATCGCCATGACGATGAGCTGCGCGACAAAGAATGGCGGCTCGGACTGCGTTGGCGCCAGCCGGCTCAGGAACGGCAGCTTCTGGAAGCCCCGACGAAGACATTCAGATAGAGGGCGAGCACGGCGCTGCCCACGTAAATCCAGCGCCAGGGTCCTCTGAGCCGATAGACATAACGCGCGAGGATCGCGACCGCCAGCACCCCCAGCGAGATGACGCCGACCACATGGGGCGGCCCGAAGTGTTCGGAGTGAAAGAAGAACCCGGTCACGCTCGTCAACACCGTGCTGACGACAAACAGCGCGGTCCAGCCGGCGAGTCTCTTCGCGCTGAACATGCCGAACAGAACGATGATCCCGGAGAAAATCCCGATCAAGCTCAAGACCACGTGCACCTCGGTAAAGGTCGATGTCGACATACCCAGGATCACGACACGCCTCCTTTCGAAGGCTTGTGAGTGGGGTGACATTGTTGCGAGGGCTTCGGATCTAGGCCCTGATGAAGGCCAGGAGGTCAGCGTTGACCTGGTCCTTGTGGGTCGAGCACATGCCGTGCGGCGCGCTCTTGTAGACCTCGAGACGCGCGTTCTTGATCAGCTTGGAGGAAAGCAGGGCGGAGGCGCCGATCGGGACGATCTGGTCGTCGTCGCCATGCAGGACCAGCGTCGGCACATCGAACTGTCCGAGGTCTTTCGTGAAGTCCGTCTCGGAGAAGGCCTTGATGCAGTCGAGGGCGCCCTTGAAACCGGCCTGCATCCCCTGGAGCCAGAACGAGTCTCGAAGACCTTGCGAGACCTTGGCACCGGGCCTGTTGGCGCCGTAGAACGGCGCGCTGAGATCCTTGAAGAACTGCGAGCGGTCGGCGAGGACGCTGGCGCGGATCCCGTCGAACGCCTCGATCGGCAACCCGCCGGGATTGGCCGCCGTCTTGAGCATCAGCGGCGGGACCGCGCCGATCAGCACGGCCTTGGCGACACGTTTCGTGCCGTGGCGGCCGATATAGCGGGCCACTTCGCCACCGCCCGTGGAGTGACCGACATGGATCGCATTTTTCAGATCGAGCGCTTCGACGAGCGCCGCGAGGTCATCGGCGTAGGTGTCCATCTCGTTGCCATGCCAGGGCTGGCTCGACCGGCCATGGCCGCGACGGTCATGGGCGATGCAGCGGTATCCGCGGGAGGCCAGGAACACCATCTGGTCCTCCCAGGCGTCGGCCGTCAGTGGCCAGCCGTGACTGAAGACGACGGGCTGGCCGGTTCCCCAGTCCTTGTAGTAGATCTGCGTGCCGTCCCTGGTCGTGATCGTGGCCATGTCGTGTCCTCCTCCGGCTAATGCACGCTGCCGCCGCCGTCCACGACGATCGTCTGGCCGGTGATGAAACCGCTGTCGTCCGAGGCCAGGAAGAGCAGCGTCCCCACGATGTCCTCCGGGACTTCGGCGCGCTTCAGCATGCGCATCCGGACATTCGCGTCCTTCCCTTCCGCCGGCATGTTCTTCTCGTTCTCGCCGCTCAGGGTGAACCCCGGCGCGATCGCGTTCACGCGGATCCCGAACTCGCCGAGCTCGCGGGCGAGCGAGCGCGTGAACCCGACCACGCCCCCCTTGGACGTCGTGTAGTGGATGTAGTTGGGGACGCCCTTGAAGAAGGTGCCGGACGCGATGTTGATGATCGCGCCCCGGCCTTGCGCCTTCATCGCCGGAAACACGGCCCGCGAGCAGAGGAAGAGCCCGCGCAGGTTGACGGCCATCACGCGGTCCCACTCCTCGACGGGGATCTCCAGGAACGGCCGGCGCGTAAGCGTTCCGTAGAGCGCCGCGTTGTTCACCAGAACGTCGATGCGACCGAACCGGGCGAGGGTCTCGGTGGCCAGACGTCGCGTGTCCTCCTCGCGCGAGACGTCACACTCGACACCCAGCGCCTGTGCGCCGAGCGCCTCGATCTCCTTGACTGTAGGCTTCGGGTCGGCGACGTCCGCCACCACGACCCGGGCGCCCTCGGTCGCCACGCCGAGACCGTAGGCACGGCCGATGCCCTTGGCGCCTCCCGTGACGATGACCACTTTGTCCTTGAGTCGCATGGCTCTGCCTCCCGCGTCGCGTCGACCTAGAGCTGGAACGTCTTGACGTAGACTCCCGGCGAGCCTGCCGCGTGCCGCATGTGCGGCCGGATGCGCTGGGTCTCCGGCGCGATGTCCCGCTGAGCGGCCCAGGCGGGGCTTTCGGAGACCTTGGGGTTCTGGAACTCGTAGAACGTGAGATAGGTCGGCGTGCCCGTCACCGCCCGAAAGCGCCGGCCGCGAATCACGCCCGGCACCTTTTCGTAGTTCGGAACGTAGATCGTGTTGTACCAGGTGTTGAAGTCGGCGTCGATCTCGGGGGGCACGTCCATGCGCCCGAGTTGGAGCGCCGGCGCCATGTCGCTCTCGGCCACCGGCGGCGTCATGGTCTTCGGATGGATGAGCGTGTAGACATTCCGAATGTACGTCGTGCCGATCACCTCGGGGGAGCGGCGCCTGGTCCAGTCGGTGGGGTTGCTCCGGACGCGCTTGTAGGCGTCGGATTCCAGCGCCGCGACGCTTTCCAGCTCGTAGACGGCCAGGTGCTTCGGGCCGCCCTTCACCGCTTCGTAACGCGCGCCGCTCAGGAAGCCGGGCAGCGCCAGGCGCTCGGCCAGATGCTCCTCGTTGTACCAGCGATTGAACTCTTTCTCCTTGTCCGCCGGAACGTCCGCCCAGACCATCATGAGGCCCGTGCCCTTTTTCTTCGTCGCCATGGCCGACTCCTTCCATAGGCTCGCTACTGCCTTTCAGGTAGCTGGATCTTAGACCACCACCCGGGCGAGTGCCATCGCTGGGCGGTGGTATAGTCGTGGGCCATCCGGGTCCAATCGCTGTACCCCGATCTCTGGAGGAGACATCGATGCGTCCTCTCGCGCGCCCCCTCGTCGTCGTCGTCCTGGCACTCGCCCTCGCGGCCGCCGTGCTGCTCATCAGGCCGGCGCCGGCCGCCGAGGACGTCAAGATCGCGCTGGTCGCGCCGCTGTCCGGCCGGTGGGCGCGGCAAGGTCAGCTCAAGAAGATGGGCGCCGACATGGCCATCGAGGAGATCAACAGCCAGGGCGGGATCAAGGCGCTCGGGGGCGCGAAGATCGTCCTGCGCGAGGCCGACGCCGGCGACAGCGTCGAAAAGGCGGTGAGCGCGGCGCAGCGCGTCCTCACGCGCGAGAAAATCAGCGCGGGCATCGGGTCATGGCTGTCGTCCTTCACGCTCGGCGTGACCGAAGTCGCCGAGCGGCTGCAGGTGCCGTGGCTCTCGCTGTCCTACGCCGACAGCATCACCGAGCGCGGGTTCAAGTACACGTTCCAGACTTCGCCCGTGTCGTCGCTGCAGGCCGAGCAGGCTCTCGATCTCGTCACCGACCTCGCCAGGAAGAACAACCGTCCGATCAAGAAGGCCGGCATCGTGGGCGACAACACCGCAGCCTCGATGTTCTTCTATAAGCCGCTCCGAGAGAAGCTCCTGGCCGCCAAGGGGATCGAGCTGGTCGTGGACGACGTGTGGACGCCGCCGCTGGCCGACGCGACCGCGATCGTGCAGAAGCTCCGCTCGGGCCAGCCCGACATCGTCTTCTACGGCGCCACCAATTTCCCCGACTCGATCCAGGTCTTGCAGAAGGTCAAGGAGTTCGGCGTGAAATCGCCGATCCAGGGCGTCGGCGCCTGGCTGGTGACGCCGGAGTACGTGAAGACGGTCGGCAAAGACGTGCTCGACAACATTCAGACGGTCGTGGCCGCCCATCCGATGAAGGGTCAGGACGAGCTCGTCAAGAAGTTCAAGCAGCGGACGGGCGAGCCCTTCATGACCCAGGACCCGCTCTGCACCTACGCGCATGTCTGGCTCATCAAGGAAGCGATCGAGCTGGCGAAGTCCGCGGATCCCAAGGCCATCCGTGACGCTCTGGCCAAGATCGACATCTCCTCGGGGCCGGCCGTCAGCGCCTTCTACCCGAGCCGAGTGAAGTTCGACGAGCGGGGCCGGCGAGTGGGCGCCACGCCTCTGATCGTGCAGTGGCAGGACGGCGAGCCCTTCACGGTGGTCCCGACCGCCGTCGCGACGCGCCCGATCGTCTGGCACAAGTAGCCGGGGGCCGCGAAGCCCCGGTGATCCTCGCCGAGCTCGTCCAGTACGTCGCGACCGGTGTGCTCGTCGGCGGCGTCTACGCGCTGATGAGCATCGGCCTGGCGCTCATCTTCGGCGTCATGCGCGTCGTGAACTTCGCCCAGGGCGACTTCATGATGCTCGGGATGTACCTGACGTATTTCTACGCAGTCTCCGGCGCGGTCGACCCGCTTCTCGGCGCGCTCCTGACCATCCCGCCGTTCTTCGTGCTCGGCTGGATCGTGCACCGCGGCCTCCTCGCCCGTGTCACCGGTGGCGGCGATCCGCAGCGCCAGATGGACGCCCAGCTCATCCTCACGCTTGGTTTATCCCTCGTGATCACCAACGCGACGACGATGATCCTCACGCCGACGCCTCTGGGCATCCGCAGCGGCTACGCGACCCGGGCCTTCGCGCTGGGGCCGGTGCTCCTGAATCAGGCGCGCTCGTACGCGTTCGCGATGGCGCTCGTGCTCGCCGCCGCCGTGTACGTCTTCCTGACGCGGACCGATCTCGGGAAAGCGCTGCGGGCCTCCGCCGACGATCCCGAGGCCGCCAGCTACCAGGGGATCGACGTGCGGGCGATGCACGGGCTGGCGTTCGGCATCGGCATCGCGCTGGTGGCGGCGGCCGGGGGGCTCTTGGCCACGTACCATCCGATCGAGCCGACGGTCGCCGGGAATTTCATCGTGCTGATGTTCGTCGCGGTTGTCCTCGGCGGGCTTGGCAGCATCCCCGGCGCATTCGTGGGCGGCCTCGTCATTGGCCTGGTGCAGTCGCTCACGCTGCTCGTCTTGCCGTTCCAGCTGCAGAACACCGGCGTCTTCATCGTCTTCCTCCTGGTCCTCTACCTCCGGCCCCAGGGACTTTTCGGGCGCCGGGCTCGCACGGTTTGATGCCGGCGACACGCCGCACGCGTCCGCTGCCCCGGAACGGCTGGGCTCCATCGGGACGCGAAACGCCCGTCGGCGCGTGCCGGGAACGGGTCCTGCCGACCCCTGTCGCGCCCGCCCGCCGTTGCCGCCAGCGCTACGGGGAGCCCGGGCTTTTACATGACGAAGGCAGAGGACTAGGGTGGCGTCGAGGGTGCGGGGATGGGTCGCCATCGCGACGGTCGTCGCGGTGGGCCTCGTGCTCGCCCTCGTCGTGCAGGAGCGCTACCACCACCGCGTCCTGACGCTGGTCTTCCTGTGGGCCGCGATGGGGCTCGCGTGGAACATCATCAGCGGCTACGCGGGCCAGATCTCGTTCGGCCATCAGGTGTTCTTCGGCATCGGGGCCTATGTGACGGTGCTGCTGGTCGTGAAGGCCGGCCTCACGCCGTGGATCGGCATGGTCGTCGCTGTCGGCGTCGCGGTGCTCGCCGCCGCACTCATCGGCATCCCCACCTTCCGCCTGGCCGGGATCTACTTCGGCCTGGCCACGCTCGCCTATCCGCTGATCTTCCGCATCGTGATGGACTGGCTCGGGTACCAGGAAGTCGCCATCCCGATGATGCGCGAGCAGCCGGGCTGGTTCATGCAGTTCAACGAGCCGCGGAGCTTCGATCTCCTGGCGCTGGGCGTGCTGGCGGCGACCCTGGCCCTGTCGCGGGTCATCGAGACGTCGCGGCTCGGCTATCGGCTTCGCGCGATCAGGGAGAACGAGCAGGCAGCCGAGGCGATGGGCGTGGACAGCTTCAGATCCAAGATGGCGGCCTACATGTTGAGCGCCGCACCGGCGGCGGTGGTCGGCGCCGTCTATATCCACGCGATCCTGTTCATCGTCACGCCCGAGGCCGTCTTCGGCCTGCTCGTGATCTCGCAGACGCTCGTTGTGTCTCTCGTCGGCGGGACCGGCACCTTGTGGGGACCGCTCATCGGCGCCGCCCTCATGGTGCCGGTCAGCGAGATCCTCGACACGACCGTCGGCGATCGCCTGCCCGGCATCCAGGGGGTCGTCTACGGCGCCGCGCTAATGCTGATCATGCTCGGGGCGCCCGAGGGGCTCTACTGGCGCGTGCGCCAGGCGATCCGGTTCCGCACCGACCGCGGCGCCGAGGCGACACGCGCCGCCATCGTCGCGCCGCCGGCCGAGGAGCCCGTGCCGAGCGCGCCGATCGGGGCCGTGCTTCTCGAGGTCCGCGGCGTGTCGAAGTCGTTCATCGGGCTGCAGGCCCTGACGGACGTTTCCTTCGACGCGCGCGAGCGCGAGATCCTGGGCGTGATCGGCCCCAACGGCGCCGGCAAGACCACGCTGTTCAACGTGCTGAACGGCTTTCTCGTCCCCGAGCACGGCGAGGTGCGCTTTCTCGGCCATCCGGTGACCGGCCTCACGCCGAGCGCGCACTGCCGGCGCGGCATCGGTCGGACCTTCCAGGTCCCTCGGACGTTCCCGCACCTCACCGTGTTGGAAAACGTGATGGTCGGCGCCTTCGTGCGCGCCGGAGCGGTGCGCGTTGCGCGTGGCATGGCGCGCTCGTCTCTCGCGCAGGTCGGGCTGGCCGACCGTGCCGACGCGCTGCCGGCAGGGCTCACGACGCTCGACCTGCGGCTCATGGAGCTGGCGCGCTGCCTCGCGACCGCGCCGCGGCTCGTGCTACTCGACGAGCCGCTGGCGGGACTCTCCGGCGACGGCATCGCCGTCATGATCGCCGCCATCCGCAGCGTCCGGGCGCTCGGCGTGACGGTGGTCATCATCGAGCACACGATGCAGGCGCTGCTCAGGCTGGCCGACCGCCTCGTCGTGCTCGATCAGGGCCGACGGCTCGCCGAGGGCGCGCCCGGTCAGGTCACCGGGGACCGCGCGGTGATCGAGGCCTACCTGGGCAAGCGCTGGCTCGCGCGGACCGGGGCGCCGGCGTGCTGAGCGTCACCTCGCTCGGCGTGTCGTACGGCGGATTCCGGGCGCTCGCCGACGTGGCGCTCGAGGTCGGCGAGGGCGAGTTCGTGACGATCGTCGGTCCGAACGGCGCCGGCAAGACGACCCTGCTCAAGACGATCTCCGGCACGGTCCCGGCCGAGACCGGCGGCATCGCCTATCGAGGGCGGGACCTCGGACCCCTCCGACCGAGCGACCGGGCCGCGCTCGGGATCGCCCACGTCCCCGAGGGCCGGCGCGTCTTCCCCTCGCTCACGGTCATGGAGAACCTCGAGCTCGGATCCTTTCGCCGCGCCGCGCGCGCCGGCCGCGCGCGAGCGCTCGACGAGGTGCTCGGGCTCTTCCCGATTCTCCGGGAGCGCCACCGCCAGCTCGCCGGATCGCTGTCCGGCGGCGAGCAGCAGATGCTCGCGCTGGGGCGCGGGCTCATGGCCCAGCCCGATCTGCTCCTGCTCGACGAGCCCTCCCAGGGCCTGGGCCCCCGCATCGTGGAGCAGATCTTCGAGACCATCGATCGCATCCGGCGCGAGCGGCGGCTCACCATCCTGCTCGTCGAGCAGCGCGTCGTGGAGGCGCTCGAGCTGTGCGACCGCGGGTACGTCCTCGAAACCGGTCACGTCGTGCTCGCCGGTCCGCGCGAGGCGCTCCTTGCCGACGCCCGCGTCCAACGCGCCTATCTCGGCGCGTGAGAGGCGAGCGAGGCGCTCGCCTGTGGGGCGAGCGAGGCGCGGCCCCTACTGGCTCGGCCCGCGCTCGAACAGTTCTTTCGGGATCTCCTTCTCGACCGGCTTGCCGGTGTGCAGGCGCACCTTCGGATCTTTCACCTGCGGGTACCAGGCGCGGAACTCGGCTTCGATGGTCGCGAGGAGCCGCCTCTGCCAGCCGTGATCCTCGCGGTCTCCCCGCGAGCCGCCCGTCACCCGGTCTCCATCGGCAGCGTCGGATCGGTGGCCCACTCGGAGAGGGACGCGTCGTACACGGCCACCCGTTCGTGGCCGAGCAAGGTCAGCACGAAGGCGTCGCTGCTGGCCGCGATGCCTCCACCGCAATAGGTGATCACCTGCCCGGCCGCGAGCGCGCCCGCCGCGGCAAACCGCTCGCGCAGAACGTTCGGCGCCAGGTAGGCGTGGGTCGTGGGGTCCACCAGCGACCGCGCCGGGACGTTCGCGCTGCCGGCGATGCGCCCGGGCCGCCCGTACGTGACGCCGCCGGTGCCGCGGTGCTGCTCCTCCCCGAGCGCGTTGAGGACGCAGGTGGCGCGCTCGCCGAGGCCGGCGAGCACCGCGCCCTTGCCGGCGAACAGGTCGGGCCGCGGCCGCGCCACGAAGCGCGCCGGCGGATACGAGCACGGCTCGATGGAGGTCGGGCGGCCCTCGTGAGTCCACTTGCGCCAGCCGCCGTTCAGCACCGCCGCCGGCTCGAAGCCGACCGCGCGCAGCATCCACCAGACGCGCGCCGCCCACATGTTCACCGCACGGTCGTACAGCACGACGCGCGACCCGTCGCCGACGCCGAGCCGCGCCATCGCCGCCGCCATCTGCTCGACGGGCGGCATCATGAATCGCAGGCGCGACGCGCGGTCGGACAGGTCGTCGGTGAGGTCGGCGAATCCGCTCCGGGGGATGTGCCCGGCCGCCCACGTGGCGCGCCCGAACTCGGCGCGATAGCCACCCTCGGCCAGCGGGTGGAGGATCGTGGTGCACTCGAGCACGCGCAGCGCCGGGTCGTCGAGGTGCGCCGCCAACCAGTCGGTCTCCACGAGGAACTGCGGGTTGCTCCAGGACACGACGCGCAGGTTAGCGCCCCGCGCGAAGGAGAGTCAAGGGCACGACCGCGACGTCCGGCTCCGGCTCGGACTCGTCGTCGAGTGCCACCGGCATCTGCGACCGAACGTCCCCGCCAGGCCCGAAGACCTCGGTGAGCGTGCGCTCGACCAGGCGGATGGCCGTGGCGTGAGGACTGTACTCGGCCCGGGTCCATTTGCGCGCCTGTACGTCCATCGGATGCGAGGGTACGGCCCATCTGGCCGAGCGCGTAACGTGCCCGAAGCTGGGCAGGACGACGCGCGGCCGAGGCGCCGACCTGGCACCTCGCTTATGATGCAAGAAGTGACCCCGCCCCGGAGCCGCAGTCTGCCGGATCTGCTCGACGAGATCGCCGTGCTCGATCCGGTGCGCGAGTTCATCGTCGGCGCCACGGACCGCCTCACCTACGGCGAGGCCCGCGCCCGAGTCCGACAGCTCGCCAAGGGCCTCCATCGCCTCGGCGTGCGTCGCGGCGACAAGGTCGCTCTGCTGATGCCGAACCGTCCGGAGTGGCTGCTGGTGGACTTCGCGGTGACGCTGCTGGGGGCGACGCTCGTCCCGGTCAGCACATGGTCGCGCGCCCGCGAGCTCGCCTACGTGCTCGATCACTCCGACGCCACGACCTTGATCGCGGTCGAGCGCTTCGCCGGGCAGGACTACCTCGGGATGCTGGCCGAGCTCGGCGGCCCTGGGTCCGACCGCTTGCCGCAGCTCCGCCGGGTCGTGGTCGTTGGGAACGTCGGCGCGGCCGGCAAGCGCGCGGACGCGCCCGTGAGGCGCGCGGACGCGCCCGTGAGGTTCGATCAGGTGTGGAAGCTGGGCGCGAGCGTGGGCGACGCCGAGATCGACGCGGCGCAGCGCTCGGTCAAGGCCGACGACGTCGCCTACATCCTCTACACGTCGGGCACGACGTCGACCCCCAAGGGGGTCCAGCTCCAGCATGGCGGCCTCATCGAGAACATGTGGAATATCGGCGAGCGTCAGCACCTCACGCCGGCCGACCGGATGTGGATGGGCATTTCTCTCTTCTGGAGCTTCGGCGGCGCGAACGCGCTGCTGGCCGTGATGACCCACGGCGGCACGCTCGTGCTGCAAGAGTCCTTCGACGCCGCGGGCGCGCTGGAGCTGATCGAGCGCGAGCGCTGCACGGTCTACTACGGCACGCCGAACATCGCGCTGGCGCTCACGGAGCATCCCGATCGCCGGCGGCGCGACCTCTCCTCGTTGCGCACGGGCGCCGCCATCGGGCCGCCATCCGCGATACAGATGGTCATGGACCTGGGGGCTCGGGAGATCTGCAACGTCTACGGGCTGACCGAGTGCTACGGCAACTGCGCCGTCACCGACGCGCACGATCCCGAGGATCGGCGGCTCGCGACCGTGGGGACACCGCTACCCGGCATGGACATTCGCATCGTCGATCACCAGACACGGCGCCCACTGCCGCCGGGCGAAGTCGGCGAGATCCTCGTGCGGGGCTACCTGACGCCCGGCTACTACAAGGATCCCGAGAAGAACGCGGCCGCCTTCGACGCCGACGGCTTCCTCGTCACCGGCGACCTCGGCTTCATCGGCGGCGACGGCTACCTCCGGTTCCGCGGCCGCATCAAGGAAATGGTCAAGACCAGCGGGATCAACGTGGCGCCGCTCGAGGTCGAAGAAGTCCTGCTCGGCCATCCCGCGGTCGAGCAGGCGTACGTGGTCGGCCTGCCCGATCCGCGCCGCGAGGAGATCATCGCGGCGGTCGTCGTCCTCCGCGAGGGGCACGCCACCGAGCCCGAGGCGCTGCGGACCTTCTGTCGACGGGCGCTCGCGGCGTTCAAGGTACCCCAGGAGGTCCGCGTGCTCCGTCGGGAAGAGCTTCCCGTCACCGACACCGGCAAGGTGCAGAAGCTCCGGCTGGCCGAGATGCTCGCGAAGGAGCGCGGCCCAGCGGGCGCGTCCGCGCGCCCGGCGAGCCCATGAGGCGTTTCCTTCCGGCGGATTGGCGTCGCAACGTCTGGGCCCTCACGCTGACCGTCTTCATCTCATTCGTCGGCTTCCAATTCTTCTCGCCCTTCCTGCCGCTCTACATCCGAGAGCTCGGCGTGACGGATCCTGCGAAGATCGCGCTGTGGTCGGGCCTCCAGGCGGCGGTCACTCCCGCCGTCTCCGGGTTCCTGTCGCCGCTCTTCGGCCGCCTGGCCGATCGGTTCGGCCGCAAGATGATGCTGATCCGCTCGCTGGTCGGGTTTGTCGTCATCGTCGCAGCCATGGGGCTCGTCACCTCGGTGCAACAGCTCTTTCTGGCGCGCCTGATCATGGGTCTCTTCGCGGGATTTACGCCGATGGCGATGGCGCTGGCCACGGTCTCGGCGCCACGTGACAAGGTGCCGGCGGCGATCGGGATGGTGCAATCGGCCCAGCTCTTGAGCGTCGCGGTCGGGCCGGCCATCGGCGGATATGTCGCCTCGCACTTCGGGATGCGCTACGCCTTCTTCGCGACGGCGGGACTCTGCGCGGTGGCGCTGCTCGGGCTGATCGTGCTCTTCGAGGAGGTCGCGCCGGGCGCGCCGGGGACGCCGCGCGGGCCGGCGCCGGGGCTGCCGCTCCGCGGCGTGTTCCAGTACCCGTACTTCCCGACGGTGGTGGGGCTGCTCTTCATCGCTCAGTTCCTCGATCGGGGTCTGTCGCTCTTGATCCCGCTCGAGGTCGCGAACATGCCGGGTCTCGAGAAGGTCGCGGCCACGGCCGGCACCATCGTGTCGATCGGCGCCATCGCGGCGACCGCCTCGGCCAACGTCGCCGCGCGCCTGGCGCGCGAGATTCCGGCGGCGCGGCTGCTCCTGATCGGGTTGCTCGTCGGCGGCCCGCTCTGCGCCGCGATGGCGCTGGCGCGCGGGTGGCTCACCCTGCTCGTGCTGCGCACGCTCGTGGGGCTCTGCCTCGGCGCCGCGATCACGCTGACGTATTCACTGGGAGCCGCCATCGTGCCCGCCGAGAACCGCGGCGCTGCGTTCGGCTGGCTGGGCCTCGGCCTGCAGATCGGCACCGCCGCCAGTCCCCTCGTGACCGGAGCCCTGGCCGCCGTGAGCATCCCCGGCGCGTTTCTCTTCGACGGCACGCTCGCGTGGGTCGCCGCCGGGTGGCTCGCGTTCGGCGCCCGCGGGCTCCGGTCTCGCTCCGCTCAGTCGTAGCGCGGCCGGCGCTTCTCGCGAAAGGCCGTGACACCTTCGGTGAAGTGGGCGCTGGCCCGCACGCGGTCGCCGAGCTCCTGGTCCAGCGCCTCGCGCGAGAGCGCGTGCTCGGCGATCGTCGAGCTGATCTGCCGCTTCACCGCCTGCACGGCGGCGGGGCTGTTCGCGGCGATCAGCTCGGCGGTCTCGAGCGCCCAGGCCATCAGGCCCTCCGCGGGCACGACGCGATTGACGAGCGCGAGGCGCGCCGCCTCCGCCGCGTCGACGAGCTTGCCGGTCAGCAGGAGGTCCATCGCGTGGACGTAGCCGATCTGCTGGATGAGCTTCACGGTGGCGCCGCCGAACGGGTAGACGGACCACCGTACCTCGGGGAGGCCGAAGCGGGCGTGGGGCGCCGCCGCTCGGATGTCCGTGGACAGCAGCAGCTCGACACCCCCGCCCACGCAATCTCCGTTGACGGCGGCGACGATCGGCTTCGAGAACACGTGGTGCTTCAGCAGGGCGTGACTGACGACGCCGGCCGTTTCCGGCGCCGCGGAGAGGTCGCCGCTCATGTCCGCGCCGGCGCTGAACGCGCGCTCGCCGGCACCCGTGAGGACGACGCAGCGGCAGCTCCCACGCTCGAGCTCGTCCCACAGCCGGGCGAGGTCCGCCATCATCTGCCGCGACATCGCGTTGCGTCGGGGCTGGTTGTCGATGGTGACGATCACCACGTGACGGCCGTGGTCGCGCGCCCGGATCTCCATCTCAGTCCGCCCCGAGCCCCGGGACGACGACGACCTTTCCGTAGGCCCGGCGGTCCGTCAAGAGCCGGATCGCCTCGACGCTCTTCTCGAGGGGCAGCCGGTGCGAGATGCACGGCCTGAGCCGGCCCGCCTCGTACCAGGCGAGGAGCTCGTCGACCGACCGGTGGAGCTTGTCGGGCGCGTGCCAGCGGAAGTAGCGGAGCGAGCTCCCCAGCGCGGCGCGGTTCTTGACCAGGAGCCGGTTCGCCGGGATCTGCTGGACGCCGCCCACGAACCCCACCACCAGGATGCGGCCGCCCCAGCCGAGCGACGAGAGCGCTGCGTCGAAGAGGTCGCCGCCGACCGGATCGAAGCACACGTCGGCGCCCCGACCGTCCGTCAGCGCCATCACCCGCTCGGTGAGCTTGTCCGTCGAGTAGTTGACGAGCTCGTCCGCTCCGCGCTCGCGGGTCACCGCGAGCTTCTCGGCGGTACTCGCCGCCGCGATGACGCGCGCCCCCATCGCTTTGCCGATTTCCACCGCCGTGAGACCGACGCCTCCGGCGGCGCCGAGCACGAGCAGCGTCTCGCCGGCCTCGAGTCGGCCTTGCCAGCGGATCGCGACGTGGCTCGAGATGTACGCGACCGGAAAGGCGCCCGCCTCCTCGAAGCTCATGCCGGCCGGGATCGCGAACGTCTCGGACTCGGGAGCGACCACCATCTCGGCGAGCCCACCGTACGCGAGAATCGCCATCACGCGATCACCGGGCTTGAGCCGCGTCACCCCGACGCCGCAGGCGGACACGACGCCCGCCGTCTCGAGCCCGGGGCTGAAGGGCAGCTCTGGTCGCGTCTGGTACCGCCCCGCGGTCATCAGGGCGTCGGCGTAGTTCACCGCCGTCGCCTTCACGGTGATCAGCACCTCGCCCGGCCCCGGAGTGGGGACCGAAACCTCCTCGACCTTGAGATCGTCGACGTCCCCCCACGCCCGGCAGACTACGGCACGCATCCTCTCCCTCCCTCTCTCTCCCTCCCTCCCTCTCGTGGCCACGCGCGTCACGGGTTCGTGGCGGGATATTGCGGCGGACGCCGCGCCTTCGTCGCCTGCTCGAACGCGTACGCGAGCTTCACGAGCGTCGGCTCGCTCCAGGCGCGCCCCATGAACGTGATCCCGACCGGAAGCCCCATCGCGGTCCCCGCCGGGACGCTGATGAGCGGATAGCCCACGAGCGCGGCGCTCTTGGCACTGCTGCCGCGGAACTGATCGCCGTTGACGAGGTCGATCGGCCACGCCGGCGTGGTCGTCGGCGCGACCAGCGCGTCGAGCTGATCCTGATCCAGGGCCGCGTCGAACCCGTCCCGTCCCGCGAGGCGGCGGCACTTCTCGAGCGCCTCCAGGTACTCGGCCTCGGTCAGCTCCCCCTTCGCCTGCGCGCGCACGAGCAGCTCCTGGCCGAAGAACGGCAGGTTGGCGCCGGCGTTGCGCTTGTTGAACTCGACGATGTCGTCGAGCGTCCTCACCTGGGCGCCCGGCGCCACGCCGGACAGATACGCGTTCACGCCCGCCTTGAACTCGTAATCTCTGCGCGTCGAGCCGGAGCCCGCATGACTCATGTCGATACCCCGAACGCATGATGACATTTCCTCGACACGCAGTCATCAAAACGCGAGCGCCACGCCCGAGGCGCGACCATGACCTGAAGGAGGAGTTGGCTCATGCATATCGTCGATGCGCAGGTGCACATCTGGGGCGCGGACACACCGGACCGGCCATGGCCGCCGGGCCGCGCGCATCAAGCCCAGAAGCCGTATACCGTATCCCGTCACCAAGGACGTCCTGCTCGGCGAGATGGACACGGCCGGGGTCAGTGACCTTCATCCGCACATCCGTCGGCTCGTCGACGCGTTCGGTCCGCGACGGACCTTCTGGGGCACGGACCTCGCCCGGGTGCCGTGCTCGTACCGCGAGTGCGTCACACTGTTCACCGAGGAGCTGCCGTGGCTCGAGGGCGCGGACCTCGAGGCGGTGATGGGTCGCGGCGTGTGCGAGTGGCTCGGCTGGCCGCTGCCCGGCGCATGACCGATTCCGGAACGCCAGTGGCCGTAATTCGTCACAGACCCAGGAACGATTGAGCCACCCTGTCCAGTCTTCGCCCACGTCCGTAGAAGGTTCGGTTCCGGCAAGTCCCCGAGAAATCGGACGGAGCTCGTCGAAGGGAGCCCTGGCATTTCTCGTGCAGCCCTCTGGGGGCATGGCCAGACGAATGCCGGCGGTGGTGACCGCGGCGGTCCTGCTCGTCGGATTGCAGGGCTGCGCCGCCGTCGCCCTGACGCTGCTCAGCGCGGGCGCCGGGGTCGGCGCCAGCGCCGGGATCGACCACACCATGAACGGCGTCGCCTACCGCACGTTCACCGCCGGGCAGGAGCACGTGCGCCGCGCGACGCTCGCCGCCCTACGCCGCATGGCCATTTCCGTCAAGACCGACGACAACACGGAAGAAGGACGGAAGATCGTCGCCGAGGCTGCCGATCGGATGGTGGAGATCGGGCTGGAGCGCATCACTCCGAAGACGACGCGGATGCGCGTCGTCGTCCGACAGGGGCTGTTCTTCCGTGATCGATCGACGGCGGGCGAGATCATCACCAAGACCGAGCAGGCCATCAGCAGCAGCGGCAGCGAGACCGCTGCCAGCGGCGGCACCGAGACACCTCGCAGCAGCGGGGCCCGGGTCTCTCGGAGTAGCGCAGGAACTCAGGTCTCTCGGAGCAGTGGGACCGAGGTCGCCGGGAGCCACGCGACCGAGACTTCTCGGCGGGTCGACGAGGAGCGGTGAAATCCTACTCCAGGGTTCGAAGTGAAGAGCGGAGGCAACGCGCGATGAGCAGGCGAGGGCGGACGGTCGAGTGGATCGCAATGTTCGGGCTCGGGGCCCTCTCGCTCGTCGGGGCGGCCGGGGCGCGGGCCGAGAGCCCGGCCAGACCAGCGGCGCCGGCCGCGACCGCGTCGCTGCCATCGTCGAGCGCCTACGAGTCGCTCTCGCCCGGGAACCGACGGATCGCGAACGCGCTCTTCACCGCCCAGAAGTCGTCCCCCGCCGCCACCCAGCCGATGACGCTGGATCAGATCGCGCAGGAGCGGCGCAGCGGAAAGAGCTGGGGCGAGATCTTCCAGGCCATGAAGTCGCAGGGGCTGATCCAGGGCGAGACCCTCGCTCAGGTCCTCGGCCGCTACGACCGCGCCCGTCACACGCAGCTCTAGTCAGATCGTCCCGTAGCCTGAGCCTGAGCCAGATCGCGCTCGACGACGAACGGGAGCGCCATCAGCGACAGGGCCACCAGTAGGACCTCGGTGTCGCCGAAGTTGTACTCGAAGAGCCCCGCGACGAGGAACGCCGCGACCGCCGCCATCGAGCCGAGCACGAGCGCCCGCCCGCGCTCGTCCGTCGCCGGGACCCGCTTGAGCACACGCGCGGCGCGGCCGAAGAAGCCGACCCAGATCGCGATCCACGCCGCGAGCCCGGGAAGCCCTCGCTCCACGACGATCTGGAGCGGCGTGTCGTGCAGATGGCTGGTCGAGCGCCGCAGCGCTTCCGGGGGCGCCACGAGAGGATAGAGTCTCTTGACCTGCCCGGGGCCGATGCCGGTGATCGGGTGCGCGATCGCCAGACCGAGCCCCGCGTCGAGCATCGCCAGCCGGTCACGCGTCGTGTCGTCGGCGAGGTCGCCGACGCTCTTCACGCGCCTGAGCAACCCCGGCTCGACGACGAGCGCGACGGCGACCACGAGGACCAGGGCGCCGAGCACGAGCCAGCGACGGCGCAGGATCAGCGCGCATCCCACTCCACCGGTGGCGAAGCCGACCCACGCTCCCCGGACCGACGTGAGCCCCAGCGCCAGAACGCCGACGAGCCAGGCCGGAAGCGCCCACACTACCGTCCGCCCGCCGAGGGCCAGGCGCGGGAGCGCGCTCACGAGCAGGGGGGTGAGAACGCCCGCCAGCGTCATGTAGATCGAGAAGAATCCGCGAGCGCGCGCGCACTTCCTCATGAGCAAGCGGACCGGCGCCGGGCCCGACGCGACGGTTCCATCGGCGGGACAGAAGCCGACCTGGACGATCGACAGGAGCGCCACGGCCGCGACGGCGACGAAGAGGCCGGTCGCGAAGCGCTCGGCCGCCCGCGCGTCCGGCAAGGCGTGCAGCACGACGTAGAAGGCGCCGAGCGTGAGGAGCCCTCGCGCGGCCACGAGGCTCTCGACGGGGCGCGGGGAGGCGAGCGCCGCGATGACCGTCCAGACGGCGAAGGCGGCGAGCGGCCCGAGAAGCGGCCAGCCGACGCGCGGGGCCTCCGCGGGCCGCGGCCCGACCACGAGCCAGACGGCCAGGACGACGAGCGTGGCTTCCGAGAGCGTGATGGACGCGGCCAGGCCGAGCGTCAGCGCCAGAAGAAGCCAGCCGCGCACGACGCTCAATGCGCGTTGCGGTTAATGCGGAAGCCGTACCAGATGGTCTGGATCAGGATCTTCAGGTCGAAGCCCAGGCTCCAGCGCTCGATGTAGTAGAGATCGCATTCGATCCTCTTCTCGATCGACGTGTTACCCCGCCACCCGTTGATCTGGGCCCAGCCGGTGATGCCCGCCTTCATCTTGTGACGGAGCATGTAGCCGGGTACCCGCCGCCTGAACTCCTCGACGAAGCTCGGGCGCTCCGGGCGCGGTCCCACGAGGCTCATCTCGCCGCGGAGCACGTTGAAGAGCTGCGGGAGCTCGTCCAGACTCGCGCGCCTCAGGAATGCGCCCAGCCCGGTCCGGCGCGGGTCGTCCGGGCGGGCCCACACGGGGCCGGTCCGCGCCTCCGCGTCCACCCGCATCGTGCGGAACTTCAGCATGTGGAAGCGCCGGCCGTCGACGCCCATTCGCTCCTGCCGGTAGAGGACGGGCCCCGTCGAGGTGAGCTTGAGCGCCGCGGCGATGGTCAGCATCACCGGGACTGTGATCACGAGCGCGACCGTACCGAAGACGAGGTCGCACGTCCGCTTGAGCACGCGGTTCCACCCGTAGAGTCGCGAGCCCCGCAAATGAATGAAGGGAACCGTCTCGAACTCTTCCACGCCTCCACGCGCGGGGACGAGGCCGAAGACGTCCGGCACCAGGTGGATCGCGACCGGATCGTCACCGATGCTGTTCAGCACCGAGGTGACGCGCGAGTAGTCGGCGTGGGGCAGCGCGATGAAGACGATGTCCACCTGTTGGCGATCGAGCACTGCGCGAACATCCTCGACGCCGCCGAGCCAGCGCACGCTGTCGGGGACCTCACGCTTGTCGCTCAGCATGCCGAGCACCCGGATGCCCACGTCCGACCGCCGCCTGAGAACCCGCAGCACCTCCGCGGCCGGTTCGCCTCCACCGACGACGATCGCGTACCGCTGGTTGTAGCCGTGCCGGCGCGCAAACCGGAGCACTTCGCGAAGCGCTGCGCGCGCGAAGCTCACCGCCACGATGGACTGCGCCAGGAACAACAAGATGACGAGGCGTGAGTACTCGTACCCGCGGAAGGCGAAGGTCATGATCGCGACGAGCACCAGCGCACCCAGGGTCGAGGCTTTGGCGACGTCGAGCCACTCCGACACGCGGGAACCGAGGCGGTTGGGCCGATAGAGATCGAACGCGCGGAACGCGAAGCCCCAGACGAGCAGGATCGGCACGAGCTGCAGCGCGTAGTCCCGGAACGGCGGCACGTCGGTCACGCGCATCACGTGGAACCGGACCGCGTAGGCGCACACCCAGCAGATCGCGATCAAGCAGAGGTCGCCGGCGAGCGCCAGGTGTTCGACGACCCGCGAGTGGGCTTTCAGCACGCCGGCCTCGCCCGGAGGTCGCGGACGCGCGCGCCGATGTAGTCGCGAAGCCGCTGCTTGAAGAGGGGCCGGTCGAAGGTCTCGGCGCGCGCGCGCAGGGCCTTGGCATCGAACCGGTCCGCGCCCCCTTCGAAGGTCAGGATCGCCTCGGCGAGGGCGTCGACTGACTGCTCCGAGAAGAACACCGCCGTCGGCGCCGCGTCGGGCGCGTCGAGCCCCACCATCGTCTCGAGCGCGCCGCCGGCGGCCAGCGCGATCGTCGGCCGTCCCGCCGCGGCCGCCTCGAGCGGCGTGATCCCGAAGTCCTCGACCGCCGGGAACAGGAGCGCACGGCAGCGTGCATAGAGCGCGGCGATCTCGGCGTCGAGACGCCACCCGAGGAAGGTCACCGTCGGCCCGGCGAGCGCCCGCAGGCGCGCTTCCTCGGGCCCCGTGCCGACGACGACCAGACGCCGACGGAGACGGGTGGCGGCGGCGACCGCGAGGTCGACGCGCTTGTAGGGCACGAGTGCTGCCACGACGAGATAGTAGTCGTCGGTGGCGTCCGCGATCTCGAAGCGCTGGACGTCGACTGGCGGGTAGATCACGTCCGCCGAACGCTCGTAGGCGCGGCGGATCCGATCGGCGATGTGCCGGGAGATGGCGACGAACCGGTGCACCCCGGCGGTCCGCCGGTCCCAGTCCCTGAGGGCTGCCGCGACCGGCGGCACGAGCGCGCGGGCGGCCAGGCCGCGGCCCGGTCCGAAGTAGTCGCCGTAGAGGTCCCAGACGTACCGCATCGGGGAAAAGCAATAGCATAGATGGAGCGCGCCGGGGGGCACGGCCACGCCCTTCGCGACGCAGTGGCTCATCGACACGACGAGGTCGTAGCCGGAGAGGTCGAACCGGCTGATCGCGAGCGGAAACGCCGGCAGATAGTAGCGGTACCGTGTGGCGGCCCGGGGCAGACGCTGGACGAATGACGTGACGATGCGGCGGTTCTCGATTTGCGGCGTCACGCTGCCGGGGACGTGCAGCAGGGTGAAGAGCGGCGCCTCGGGAAAGATCTCGCAGAGGACCTCGAGGCAGCGCTCGCCGCCCCGCATCCCGGTCAGCCAGTCGTGGACGAGGGCGACCCGCGCGCCCGGAACCACGCCCGTTTCCGCTACCGCGGGCGTGACGCGATCCGCCGGCGCCAATACTCGAGGAGATCGGTGAGCGTCTGCTCGAGGGGGATCACGCCCCGCCACCCGAGCGCTCGCTCGACCTTCTCCCGACTGCCGCGCAGGACGGGCACGTCCGACGGCCGCAGCCGTGCTGGGTCCTGGCGGATCTCGACGCGCGGGAGCGTCGACCGTCCGATCAAGAAGTTCAGGACGCGCTCGATCGACCACTCGACACCGGAGCAGAGGTTGTACACCTCGCCCGGTATGCCCCGCTCGAGCAGGAGCCAGTAGCCGCGCACGATGTCGCGCACATCGGAGAAGTCTCGCGTGGGCTTGAGATCGCCCACGTGCACGACGGGCTCGCGCAGCCCCGCCTCCATTTCGGCGATCTGCTTGGCGAAGTTGGAGGTGGCGAAGGCGGAACCTCGGCGGGGCCCCGTGTGGTTGAACGCGCGCGCCCGCACGACGTGCATCCCGTAGCTCTTGAAGTACTGCCAGCCCATCAGGTCCTGCGCCACCTTGCTCACCGCGTAGGGCGAGAGGGGCCGCAGCGGGTTCGTCTCGCGGATCGGCAGCTCGTCGGGCTCGACGAGCCCGTACTCCTCGCTCGAGCCGATCACCAGGAATCGCGCCGACGACCCGAGCTGACGCATGCCCTCGAAGAGGTTCATCTGGCTGACGACATTCGTGTAGAACGTCTCTACCGGCGTCTGCCAGGAGGCCGCGACGAAGCTCTGCGCCGCGAGATGGATGATGTAGTCGGGCCTCGCCTGCTCGAGCACCGTCCGCACCGAGAGCAGATCGCGCAGATCGGACTCGACGAGCGTCACCCGGTCACGCAGTCCCTCGATGTGCTCGGTCTTGCTGCGCCACCGTACCGACCCGATCACTTCGGCGCCGCGCTCGAGCGCGTACTCGGCGAGGTGGCTGCCCACGAAGCCCGTGATGCCCGTGATCAAGATGCGCATCCTGGCCATCTTACTACACCCGGCGCGACGCGCCTGCCCTGCGCGTGACCCGGCGGAGCGCCTGCCGCCAGGCTCGGGGCAAGGTGAGCACCACGAGGGGCCGCAGAGCAAAGAGCGCGCACCACCAGGGATAGGCGCGGCTCCGCACCGCGCGCCAGCGCACCCGCGCCTCGGCGCGGAGCCGGTCGTCGTCGCGGACGGCGGAGACCCGTCCGGGGCCGAGCCGCCGGACCACGAGGGGCTCGGGCAGGTTCGCCAGCCGCGTCACGCGGGCCAGACGCATCCAGAGATCGTAGTCCTGCGCGACCGGCAGCGACTGGTCGTAGCCGCCCGCCCGGTCGAGCGCGGACCGCCGCATCATCACGGAGGAGTGCACGAAGGGATTCGCGCGGATGAGCGCCCGGCGGATCGCGGCGTCCTCCGCCGGCGGGCGCACCACGCCGACCTCGCGGCCGACGAGGTCGATCTCGCGGGCGCCCGTGCCCAGCAATCCCACCTGCGGATGGGCGTCGAGAAACACACGCTGGCGCGCGAGCCGCTCGGGTAGGGCCAGGTCGTCGGCGTCGAGGCGCGCGACGAGCGGCGCCCGCGCGAGCTCGAGCGCCCGGGTGAGCGAGCGCGTGAGCCCCACGCGCTGGCGCCGCTCGACGCGGAGGCGCGGATCGTGGAGGGACGCCAGCACCTCGGGCGTCGCGTCGGTCGAGCCGTCGTCGATGACGATCACCTCGAGGTCGGCGAGCGTCTGGGCGAGCAAGGACTCGACGGCGGCGCCCACCCAGGGGGCTCCGTCGAAGACGGCCATCACCACCGAGACGACCGGCGTGCTCACCGTGACGCGTTCCGACGCGCTTCCATCGCCAGGACCGCACCGAAATGGCGGAACAGGGGAACACGCCCGAGGATCCGCTCGAGGTGGAAGCGGCGTTCCGGCGACGGGATCAGGCGCCGGGAGTACGGGATCCAGTAGGAGTCGATGCGGACGCTGTCGAAGCCGCCGCGACGGCAGAGCGCCCGGAGCTCGCCGCGCGTCAGGAAGTCGTGCGTGGCCCAGTGGCGCTCCGCCGCCCGGAACTCGAGAGCGCGATAGACGCGGCGATACTTCCGGGCGAGTCGCGCGACCCGGCGCAGATTGTGGTGCGGCTCGACGAGATAGAGACGGCCCCCCGGTCGGACGACCCTCCCGAGCTCGACGAAGACCTCCGGGCGTCGGTGGAAATGGTGCAGGCTCTGGATGACGAACGCCGAGTCGATCGACGCGGCCGGCACGTGGCGGTTGAGGTCGAACGCCGTGGCGCCGACGACCTCGACGTTGTCCAGCCCTTCGGCGTTGCACCGAGCGCGGATCACGTTCTGCATGTCGACGACTGGCTCGACGGCGACCACCGAGCGCGCGCGGCGCGCGATCAGCGTCGTGAAGTAGCCGCTGCCCGCCCCGATCTCCAGGGCCCGGCCGTAGTCGCCCACGCTCCCCGGGCGCGTCCCCGCGCCCCAGACCTTCTCGACCAGGAGGCGCGCCGGGTACTCGTGCTGGGCGTCTCCCTCGTAGCGGTGGATCCGGTCGTACTCTTCCGCGCCTTCCCCGGAATAGGCGCGCTCGTTGAACCCGCTGTTGATGCGGTCGAGCCTGGCGCGTGACTCGCCCGAGAGAAGCGCGATCTTCATGGGATGCGGCAGGACCAGATACAGGAGATAGTTGCGCCCACCGATCTCGATCAAGCTCATGCGGCCCGCCGCGCCGCCGGGGTCTTGCGCAAGAGCAGGTTCAGATAGGGCAGACACACCGACGCCGGCTGGCCGGCCGCCCGCGCGACGGCACACAGCGCGGCGAACACGGGCAGGAGCGTGCGCCGCGTGCGCGAGCGCGCGGTATCGCGGAAGAAGCGCCAGCCGTAGCCCGCGTCCTCGGTCACGTCCGCGAGGCCACGCCAGCCGGACGACGGCAGACACTCGGTCAGCGTCGCGTTGCGCCAGCCCGTGCCCTCGGTGACGAAGTCCGCGTACGGCACCGCGCCGAACTGGCGCGGCCGGAACGTCCGCGCGTACCAATGCGCGAGCCGCGGCGGGAGCCACTGGACGAGGGGCAGGCCGATCGAGTGCGTCTCGAGGGGGAACCAGCGGTTGGGGGTGTCGAGGATCGCGATGTGCCCACCCGGGGCGAGCAGGCGATAGTATTCGTCCACGTGCGCGCGTCGCTCACGTGGCAGGTGCTCGACGACGCCGATCGCCAGGACGAGATCGAACGCGCCGTTCGCGTGCGGCAGTCGCCGGGTCTCGTCATTCGTGAAGAGCGCGACCTCGCGGACCTTCGCGAGCCCCATCTCGTCCACCTTGGCTCGGGTGATCGCCACGAAGGCCGCGTCGGTGTCGAAGGTGTGGATGGTGGCGACTTCCGCCTGCTCGTCGAGGTACTCCGTCATGTGACCGGACGAGCAGCCGACTTCGAGCACCTTCAGCCCTCGAAGGCCTTGCACGCGCAGATAGCGAAAGAGCGGATCGAGGAAGTGGGGACCGCGCGTCTCCTTGTACGTGAGGTACGGCGGCGTGCGGGCGAGACCCTTTCGATCGATCAGCATCCGGATCACCTTCTCGCTGTAGCGGGTCGGGTACTCGCGGCCCTCCACGACGAGGAGCCGTGAGTCGCCGCGATCCGTCACACGGAACGTCTCGGGGCTCACGATGGGGACCCGCCGATCGATTTGAGGAGCGCGATCTCCCGTTCGACGCACGCGGTCAGATCGTAATGCTCGGTCACCGTCTTGCGCGCGGCGCGGCCGAGGGCGGCGGCGAGCGTGGGATCGGTCAGCACGCGCTCGAGGCACGCCGTCAGCGCCTCCGGCCGGCGCGGATCGAAGAGCAGCCCGGTGACCCCATCGGTCACGAGCGAGCGGTTGCCCGCGCAGTCCGAGGCGACGCAGGGCAACCCGGAGCTCATCGCCTCCACCAGGGCCTTCGGGTGTCCCTCGGTGAAGGACGCCAGCACGAACGCGTCGGCGGCGGCGTAGAGCGCCGGGAGTCGCCGCTGGTCGACCACGCCGCGGAAGTCGACGCTCACCCGAGCGGCCTCAGCTTGACGACGCAGCGGCGCCTCGAGGGGTCCGGCCCCGACGATCACGAGCCGCACCGGCCGTCGCTCGGCGAGCCGCGCCGCGGCCTCGACGAGCGCGGCCAGGTTCTTCTCGGGCGCCAGCCGCCCGACGTAGAGGATCCGGCGCACGGCGTCGGAGGTGGCGGCGGGGGCGCCCGGCGTGAACAGGCGCGTGTCCACGCCGTTGGGGATCAGCTCGACACGCCGGGACAGGGCCGCGGCGCGCATCCGGAGCTCGTCGGTGGTCGCGATCACGGCGGCCGCGCGCCGGAGGCCCACGCGCTCGACCACCGCCTTGACGAGACGCTTCCCGCCGGGCCGCGAGAGGCGCCCGTACCAGAACCCGTAGGTCGTGACGTAGGGCACGCCGAAGCGGGCGTTCGCCACGATGGCGGGGATCACACCGGTCACCTGGAAGACCCGCAACACGGCGCAGGCCCGGAACGACGCGGCGTGAGTCCAGGGCATCGAGACGGCGCGGCGGGCCCGAGCCGTCGGGCGTGCGGGTGTCAGCATCTCCACCGCGCCCAGCAGCGCCTGGTCGTCGGTGAACTCGGCGAGCGATTCCGGCAGATAGCTGAAGTAGAGCACCCGACCGAACGCCTTCGCGTAGGGTCTCAGGTAGCCGTCGATGAGCCGTGGCGCCTGGCCTCCGGCGGCGAGCTCGCGGATCCCGCCGCCGAGCGCGGGCAAGAACCCGACCGTCATGTCAGCGTCGCTTCCGCGCGACCACTCTGAATCCGGTGCTTTCATCGGGCCGGCGCAGAGCGGCCTCGCGCTTCCAGCGGCTCAGGCGCTCGTAGAGCGGCAGCGAGACACCGCCGATGACGTCGATCATGCCCGCCCACGGCGTGTCGAGGACGACCGGCATCACTGGGCCCTCGGGCTCGAAGCCGCCCGCGGCGAGCTCGGCCAGGAACTCCCCGCGCGCGTACTCGATCTTGTGGTCGGCATCGGAGTACGCGAAGAGCCCCGCGTCCCGGAGCGCTCGTCGCCAGCGCGTGTCCCTGTTCGGCGCCGACACCAGCAGCCGGCCGTCGGCCTTCAGCACCCGATGGATCTCGCTCAGGACGGCGATCCGCGGTCCCAGATGCTCGATGACGTCGAGGAACAGCGCCGTGTCGAACGTCCCGTCGGGAAACGGGAACGGCCCGGTGATCTCCCACGCGAAGACCCGCGCGTTGGCGAGCCGTTGCTCGCGGATCGTGCGGACGGCGATCCCCAGCTGGAGCACGTCGTAGTCCATGCCGACGATCGAGCGGCACCGCCTCGCCGCGCGGACGAGATGCGCGCCGTTGCTGCACCCCACGTCCAGCACGAGATCATCGCGACCGAGCGAGGGCAGATACCAGTCGTGCCAGACGTGGTCGACGAGGTGCTTGGGATGGATGATGTAGGGACGCTTGCCGGTGAGCTTGACGAGCCGCGCGCCGAACGACTTGCCGCGCCGGTTGACGAGATCGACGGACCGTACGATCAGGCGCGCGACGCCGTTCATCGGGCGGCCGCCCGGCGGCGATGGTCCTCGATGGCCTGCTCGTAGACGCGCCGGGTCGCGTCGACGCACCGGTCCCAGCGGAAGAGCCGCGCCACCCGCTCGCGATTGGCGGCGCCGAGCTTCTCACGAAGCGTGCGATCGCCGAGCAGCAGCGCCACGCGGTCGACGAAGCGCTCGGGGCGCCCGGGATCGCAGACGAAGCCTCCCTCGCCGTCCAGGACCAGCTCCGGGAGCGAGCCGCGGTCCGACGACACGACGGGGAGCCCCGCGGACATCGCCTCGACCACGGTGAGCCCGAAGCCTTCCATCGCCGACGGGAACAGGAAGACATCGGCGAGGGTGAAGTGCGCCGCCTTCGCCGCCTCGGGGACGTACCCCGTGAACACGACGGTGTCGCCGATGCCGAGCCGCTCGGCGCGGCGCCGCAGCGGCTCCAGGAGCGGGCCGCCGCCGGCCACCACCAGCCGCGCGTCGGCGTGGGCCGCGGCGACCGACCGCCAGACGTCCAGGAGCAGGAACAGATTCTTGCGGGGCTTGAGGCCACCGAAGAACAGCACCACGGGCCGGGCGCGCAGGCCATAGCGTTCCACGAGGTCCGGCCGCCGTGGCCCTGGCGCGAAGATCGGATCGACGCCGTAGGCGACGACGGCCACGTGCTCGGTGCGCGCCCCCAACGCCTCGCGAAGCTGCCGCCGCGCGAACTCGCTGCCCACGACGACACGGTCCGATGCCTCGATGACGCGCTTCTCGATCAGCCGGTTGAGGGGGCTCGGATCGAGGTGATGGTGGTGGGCCACCACGGGCACGTCGAGATGAAAGCGCCGCCGCGCCCAGAGCGCGGCCGGCCCGATGTACCGGAGCGAGTGGACGCGGAGCAGGTCGAACCCGACGGTCTCGTGCACGCGCCGGATCGCGGCTGGCACGACGAACGGCGCCACGTACCAGCGGAGCCCGCGCCCGATCGCGAAGCGGTGCACGGCCCAGTTGGGAGCACCTTCCGGATACGGCTTGCCGCGGGCGAGGATGATGTCGAGCGTCACGCCGGCGCGCCCGAGGCGCACCAGCAGCTCGCGCTCGTAGGTCTCCCCGCCCGAGGTCGTCTCGGGCGCCAGGCCGCAGTGAGGGGTGCAGATGCGCATCGGCGTCAGCGTGTGGCGATGATGAAGTAGCCGCCCACGAAGGACGCGAGCTCCGACCGGCGGGCGCGCGGCGTCCGGTCGATGCGCGCCAGCAGGTCGAGCAGCGGGAACAGCGCGTAGCCGGCATGACGGAGGCCCGCGGGCGCCCGCTGGACGAGAAACCTCAGCATGCCGGCCAGGTGCGTGAAGTAGCCGCCCTGCGGCGTCACCGAATCGGGCGTGAGCCCGCTCTCGGCGAGCAGGCGCTGCCACATGAGGCCGGTATAGCGCACGTAGTCGTCGGGATCGCCGTGCACGCGTTCGAGGAACGGCGCCGTCGCCACGAGGTGGCCGCCGGGGCGCAGGACGCGGCGACACTCGCGCAACGCCGCGGCCGGGTCGGGCACGTGTTCCAGCACTTCGGTCACCTTGATGGCGTCGAACGCCGCGTCGCGGAAGGGCAGCGCCTGGACGTCCGCGCGCACGAGAGGCCGCCCCGCGGGCGACGTGTCGGCGACGATCCAGCGCGCGCCGGACGGCGCTTGAAAGCCGCCGCGCCGGCGGCCCCCACCGACGTCCAGCACCCGACCGGCGAAGCGCGCTTTCGCGCCCTCGAGGTCCGCGTCGATGAGCCGGCGGCGGTACGACGTCCCGAGATAGAGCGCCAGCCGCGAGGTCAGGCCGGCCTCCGCCCCGCCGCCGCGTAGGCGTCGAGCAGCGACGCGACGATCTTGTCCTCGCCGAAGACCGCGGCGACGCGCGCCTGGGCCGCGACGCCCATCCGCTCGCGGCGCGCGGGATCACGCAGGAGCACGACGATGGCGTCCGCGAGCGCGCCGACGTCATTCTTACGCACGAGCAAACCCGTGACTCCGCGCTCGACGGCCTCGGGCGATCCGCCGACGTCGGTCGCGACGACCGGCCGGCCGAAGTGCATGGCTTCGATGATGATCCGGCTCATCGGCTCGGGCCACACCGAGGGCGACACGACAACGTCCGCGGCGCAATAGAGCGGGAAGAGCTGGGCGTGCGGAATCACGTCGAGCGAGTGGATGTCGTCGCGCGCCGGCAGCCGAGTCTCCCCTTTGCCGGCGAACGCGAACCGGACACCCGGTACCGCCATCCGGATCCGTTCGAGCGCCTCCAGGAGCACCGGCGTGCCCTTGCCGAGCGAGCGCTTGCCCGCGTAGAGGACGAGCGGCCCGTCGCCGACACCGAGGTCGCGGCGGACGCGCGCGGCCTCCGCAGCCGTCGGCACCGCGACCGACGGGGGCAGTGGGTAGACCACGTGCCGTCGTCCCGTCGGAACGATGCGCGCGGGAAAGATCTCGAGGAAACCCCGGCTCACGCTCACGATACCGTCCATCGTGCCGAGCGTCCGACGCGGGGCCCAGTGACCGACCCAGGCAAGGCGGAGCGAGAGCCAGAGGGACGCGCGTCGGCCGGGCCCAGCATGGCCATGGTAGTGCTCGAGGTGGAAGGGTACACACTTCCCCAAGTATTGCCGGGTCGAACAATCGAAGGTCTCCCACGGCTCGAAGAGCGGGCAGGAGCCGAGCGGGCAGATGAGCCCGAGGTCACGGAGCGTGGCCAGGACGGGACGCCCGAGCTCGCGCGCCGCGAGCCGGGAGGCGACCAGCGCGCCCTTGCCCTGGGCGTGGATCACGCGGGCGTCGTGGCGGCGCGCGACCCGCTTGATGCAAGCGGCGAAGTAATGGTCCCAGAGCGGGTTCCGGTGGACGAGTCCGCGCGCCTGTCCCTGCCCCGGGGTCAACTTCAGCGGGAACGGCACGCGCACGACATCGACGCCCGCTTCGGTCTCGCGCGGCGCCGCGCCGTAGTTGGGCGTCACGACGACGACGCGGTGGCCCCGGCGCGCGAGCGCCGCCGCCCAGGCGGCGTTGGTCCACTCGGCGCCGCCCGGCGCGAACGGCGGATAGTACTCGCTCGCGAAGAGGATGGCGCGTTCGCCGTCGCCCGTCACGTCTTCCTCGCCACGACCTCGAGGTACGGCGCCACCCCCGACAGTCGATAGTAGGCGCCGGTGAGAACGCGCAGGCGGCCCAGGGTCTCGCGCGGCCGGTCGTCATCGTAGAAGGTCAGCGCGGTGACGCCAGCCGCCGCGAAAGCCCGCACGAGCACCCCTCGCGTCAGGCGCCGGAGCGTCGCGAGATAGGCGACGGGGCGCCCGCGGAGCCGGAGGTACAGGCGGCCCAGGGGCTTGGGCAGAAACGGCGTCCAGAAGAGCTTGTAGTGGCCCTCGTAGAAGGACCACGCGTTGGGCGTGTGGACGTAGATCGCGCCGCCGCGCCGCGTGACGCGCACCATCTCGCGGACGGTCGAGGTCACCGAAGCGACGTGCTCGATCACCGAGAAGCAGTGCACGAGATCGAAGGCTCCCTCGGCGAACGGAAGCGCCTCCGCCGCCGCGCGCGCGAACCCGCCACCGGTTGGGCACCGGAGCGCACAGATCGCGATCGCCTCCGCGTCCGCGTCGACGCCCACGACCCGCGCCCCGGCGATGGAGGCGGCAACGTTGAAGCCCCCGGTACCACAGCCGACGTTCAGCACGAGGCCCCGGAGCGCCTCGCGACCGAGGAGCGTCTCGAGGCGCGCCAGACGGCCCTGCTCCTGCCGCGCCTCCTCACGCCGCAAGGTGACCAGGGCGCGCCAATCGGGGATGCCGAGGGTATCGCGGTAGTAGGCAGTGTAGTAGCGATCGGTCGACTCGCGGAGCGCCGCCGGCTCGCTCACGCGGGCGTGGTCGCCGCGCGCGGCGGCACGACGCCGGCGGCGCGCTCACGACGGCTTGACACCTTCTCGACCGGCCGATAGGCTCGGCGCGGATGACCCGCCTGCTGCGCCGTGTCGCGCGAGCGCTTCTGGGTGTCGAGCGGCCTGCGGTCTACTACCTCCCGTGGCTGGTGCGGCCCGGGCTCGAGTGCGTGCTCATCCTGAGCAACCTCGAGGCACGCTTCAAGACCGGTTACAACGCGGGACCATTCGACATCCGGGTGACGCAGTACGACGCTGACGGACGCCTCCGGGCCGAGCACCGCACCCAGCTCGAGCGCAGCACCGACGTCGTCGAGATGCGGCTGCCGTCTTCCGAGACCGCGTGGGGCTTCGTCACCGTCGATGGCGAGCGCGTCCGCTCGGACCTCTATGTGACGCTCTCGGACGGCGACGCGTATGCCGCCACTCACGGCCGGCAGGAGTTCGTCGAGCGCTATCCGATCTGGAGCCGGGCGGCGATGACGGTGGTCGGAGCTCCGCTCGCGTGGGTCGGGCGCACCGTGCCCGCGTTCGTGCGGCACCAGTACGCCTACGTCGGCGCCGAGAGCCGATCCGATCTCCTTCTGCTGAACCTGTCCAACGTCACGAACCGTGTTCGCGTCGTCAGGCTGGCGCCCGCGCGCCGCGCCAGCGTCCTCGTCCGCATCCCCCCGATGGGGTCGCACCTCCTGGACGTTTCGCGCCTGGCCCGGCCGCCCGCCCGGGGCACGCGCGTCGTGCCGCTGCGGCTCGAGGGCAACGCCTGGTTCAACCTCTATGTCGTCGGCGCCGTCCGCGCCGCCGAGTCCGCGCCGCTCTCGCTCATGCATGTCAAGTAGCCTGTCGGCGCTCCTGTCGGCGACGTTCGCCGAGCCCGGGTACGAGCACCTCGTCGAGCTCATCCACCAGCGCGACGCCGCCGCGCGGCGGCGCCTCGAAGCGCTCGACGTCGAGCTCTACGACGCGAGGGGCGGCCTGCTCGCCACCCGCGCGGTGGACCCGCGCCAGGAGGTGCTCGACCTGGGCGCGCTGGTCGCGGAGGTCCTTCCGTCCGGCGGCCGGGCGCTGGTCCTCTTCGACGCGCGCTACGACGAGCGCGTGTTCCCCTATCGCCCGCACCACTACGCGTACCTCCACCGGCCGGCGTCCGGCGACCCACCGCTCTACTACGCCGTCAACGCGACGCTCGGCGGCGTGCCGGACCGGATCGGCGCGCCCCGGCTCAACAACTTCGAGACCTATCTGTTCCGTGCGCGTCGGTTCGCCGAGCGATACTCCCTGCTCCTCGGCAGCGTCGCGCGCTTCGCGGAGGTCGAGGCCCGCGTCTCGTGCTACTACGCGGCCACCAGCACGACCGCGACGGTGACGCTCGGGCCCAAGCGCCACGCCGAGATCGAGCTGGCGCTCGAGCACGCCGGGGAGCCGCTCACCCGCGTCGAGGTGAAGGCGCTGTTCCGCCTGGCGACCTACGTCGTGGGGCGCCGCGCGAGCTCCGGCAGTCTCGTGTTGTTCGACCACCTGTTCACCTACTTCAAGTGAGTCAGGAAGCGGATGACGCGGTCGCGCTGGTCGGCCGTGATGCCGACGGAGCAGGGCAGCGAGAGGCCGCGCGCATGCAGACGGTCGGCGACCTCGACTCGATAGGCCTGACAGCTGTCCCGAAAAGGCGGCTGGCGATGCAGCGGGTACCAGAGCGGCCGGCACTGGATGCCGGCGGCCGCCGCCCCATCGATGACCCGGCGCGGGCTTCCCCAGACCGCCGGGTCGAGCAGGACGGAAAACATCCAGAAGCTCGAAACGGCCCACGGCTGCTCGCAGCAGGGCTCGAGACCGGGGAGGCGAGCGAGCGCCTCAATGTAGGCGCGCGCGGTCGCCCGCTTGGCCTCGACGAACCGGTCGAGCTGCTCGAGCTGCGCGACACCGAGCGCCGCCTGGATGTTCGTCAGCCGGTAGTTGAAGCCGACCTCGTCGTGGATCCACTCCACGACATCCGCCCGAGCCTGCGTCGTCAGCGTGCGCAGCCGGCGCGCCACCCCGTCGTCGTCCGTGACCACCATGCCGCCGCCGCCGGTCGTGATGATCTTGTTGCCGTTGAAGGAGAGACAGCCGGCGAGGCCACGGACGCCGACGCGGCGCCCCTTGTAGGACGCCCCCAAGGCCTCCGCGGCGTCCTCGACCAGCGAGATGGGATGGTGTGCCGTCAGCTCCATCAGCGGATCGAGGTCCGCGGGGTGACCGTAGAGGTGCACGGGCAGGAGCGCCTTGACCCGGCGCCCGCTCGTGCGGTTCACGAGCAGGCCGCGGCGCATCTCGCACTCGCGCGCGAGGAACTCCGCGGTCTTCTCGGGATCCAGCGTCCAGGTGCTGGGATCGGAATCCATGAAGACGGGCCACGCGCCGCAATACCGGATCGCGCTCGCCGTGGCCATGAACGTGAGGGCCGGGACGAGCACTTCGTCCTCGGGGCCGACGTCGGCGGCCAGCAGCGCCGCGTGGAGCGCCGCGGTCCCCGTCACCACCGCGATCGCGTGGCGCGCGCCCACGTACGCCGCGACCTCGCGCTCGAACCGGTCCACGAATGGACCGACGGACGACACCCAGTTGGTGTCGAGACATTCCTTCAGGTATCGCCACTCGTTTCCCACCAGGTGCGGGACGGCGTTGGGGATGCGCTCGTCGGGTTCGCTCATCCGCCCGACCTCGTGGCGTTGGACCGATCGCGGTACCACTCGAAGGTTTGACGCACGCCGCTCTCCAGATCGATCTTGGGCGCGAATCCGGTCAGCGACCGGAGCCGTGAGATGTCGGGGCAGCGCCGCGGAGGGGACCCGGCTGGGGCTGGCCGCGGCTCGATTCGTGGGGCGAACCCCGCCGCGCGCAACACCAGTGAGAGGAGCCGCTCGACCGACACTTCCTCGGCGTCGTTGCCGATGTTCACGATGCGGCCCGCGGCCCCGGGCGTGGCCATCAGCCGCGTGACTGCTTCGACGGCGTCGGCGACGTGGCAGAACGCCCGGCGCTGCTCGAGCCCGTAGACCTTGAACGGATCCTCCCGAGCGAGGGCCCGGACGCTGAGCTCGGGGACGACGTGGTCCATCCCCATCCGGGGCCCGTAGACGTTGTGGAACCGCCCGATGATGTAGGGCACGCGCCGGGCCCGTGCGCCGTGGATCACGGCCGCCTCGCCGAGGATCTTGCTGGCCGCGTAGGCGAACCGCGGATTCTCGATGGCGCCGATCGAGAGCGGGACATCCTCAGGCGTCGGGACCGGGAGGGTGCCGTTCACCGCGCCCGCGTACGCCTCGCTCGTCGAGGCGAAGAAGACGGTGCCCGCCGCCGGCGTGAGCCATTCGACCAGGTTGAGCACCGCCTGCGTGTTCACGCGGATCACTCGAGGGGGATCGATCTCGACGTTCCGGACCCCGACGACAGCGACCAGCATGTAGGTCTGATCCCAGGGGCCGGCGAGGCGAGCCCACGCGCCCGGGTCGGTGAGGTCTGCTCGGACCAGCTCGACCCCCGGCCGCCCGAGCAGCGCCGACAGGTCCTCGTCGAGGCGCCCGCGCGACAGGTCGTCGACGAGCGTGATCGCGCTGGCGCCTTCGTCAGCCAGGTGGCGCGCGAGATGGTAGCCGATGAACCCGGCCCCACCGAGGACGAGCACGCGGCTCATGGACGGCATGGCCTAGCCGAGACCGATGGACGCGTAGCGAACCTCGCCGACGCGGCGGACGGTATCCGCTGGCAGCACGCGCCAGCAGTCGTACACGAGCGCCGGCCGCCGCATCCGCGAGAACGTCGCCGCGACGTCGAGCCGCGCGTACTCCGGGTGGTCGGTGACGAGGAGGACGCCGTCGGTTCCGCCGAAGGCCTCCTCGAGGGAGCACGGCGTGACGCCGTGCCGTCGGATCACGTCCGGCGCGACCAGGAAATCGTGACCGAGCAGCGTCAGTGGAGCCTCGCGGAGCACGTCGAGCATCGGCACCACGGGCGCGCCGCGCATGTCGTCGGTCGGCGGCCACCCCTTGTAGGCGAAGCCCAGCAGCGCGACGCGCGCACCGGCGAGCCGACCTCGCACCTGTCCGAGCAGATCGAGGAAGCGACGCGCGACGTGACCCGGCAAGTGCTCGTTGAGGCGCCGCGCGCTCCCGACGAGCCACGGCTCGTGGCCGACCTTCGCGGCGCTCGCCATCAGGATGTAGGGGTCCTTCGACAGACATCCGCCACCGACGAAGCCCGGCCGCGCGAGGTCGGGGCGCGGGTAGTCCAGGTTCGCCGCGCGGATCAGCTCCATCGGATCGAGGGAGAGCCGCTCGGCGAGCAGCGCGACTTCGTTGCCGTACGAGTAGATGAGATCGGTGTGACAGTTGTTGATCAGCTTCACGGCTTCGGCCGCCTCGAGCGAAGAGACGCGGACGATGCGTGGCGCCAGGAGCGAGAAGAGCGCCTCGGCCAGGTCGCTGCTCACGTCGTCCAGGCCGCCGACGATCTGCGGCAGCTCCGTGAGCTCGCGCAGCGCCTGCCCCTGGATCGTCCGCTCGGGGCACGCCGCGAGGCGTGCGCGACCCCAGGCCGCGAGGAGCTCGGGGAGCACGACGCTGCGGCCGGCGCCGACCGGCACGGTGCTCCGCACGACGACGAGGGTGTCGGGACGGAAGTCACGGGCGACGGCGCGCGCCGCCGCCCGCAGGCCTTCGAGGTTCGGGCGCCGGGTCGCCGCCTCGACGGGCGTCGACACGCAGAGGACGACCGCGGCGAGCGGGGTATCGGGCAGCGTGCCGGCGACGTACAGCCGGTCGTTCAGCAGCTCGCGCAGCCCCTCGGCGATACCGGGCTCGTAGACGTGCGGTCGGCCGGCGGCGAGCGCCTGCACGACCTCCGGGACCCGGTCGCAGCCGAAGACGGTGCAGCCCTTGCGGGCCAGCGCCACCGCCAGCGTGATCCCGACGTACCCGAGGCCGACGATGCCGACGCGCTTCATTCGAGGAGCCCTTCCGCGACGTCGCGGTTGGCCTTCTCGAAGTCCGGGTGGCGGCCGACGTCCAGCCAGTACTCGCGGATGGGAAAGGCAACGACATGCTGCTTCAATTCCATCAGTCGGTTGATCACCTCAGGGACGTCGACTGCACCGCCGGGACGGAGAGTGAGCTCGATCGCGAGTGGTGACACGACGTAGATCCCGGCGTTGATCACGAAGTCGAACCGTGGCTTCTCGGTCACGCCGGCCAGTCGCTCGCCGTCCACCTCGAGGATTCCGTACGGCATGTCCACGGTGTACGGAACAGTACCGACGGTCATGACCGCACGGTGGCGCTCGTGGAATTTGAGCATCTCCCGGAAGTCGCACTTCGTGAGGATGTCGGCGTTCACGAGTAGAAACGGACGATCGAACTCACGCCGGAGGTCGTGCAGCGAGCCAGCCGTACCGCGCGGCGATTCCTCCAAGTGATAGTCAATGCTGACGCCGAACCGGGTGCCATCGCCAAAGTACTCCCTGATCACGTGGCTCATGTAGTGCAGGGTCATGAAGATCTGACGGAAACCAGCGATCCTCAGCCGCTCGATCATGATCTCGAGCAAGGGCTTGCCGCCGATCGTGAGCAGGGGCTTCGGTGTCGCCTCGGTGAGCGGGCGTAAGCGGCTACCCGTGCCTCCTGCCATGATCACGGCCGCGTTCGGCAGCGGTTGCGGCTCCAGCAGCTTTTCGAAGAACAGCACGTCCACGACATTGCGTCGGTCGTCGACGATCGGGAGCTGACGGATCGCGCGACTGCGCATCAGCCCGAGCGCGTCGGCGGTCGAGATGCCCGCGGCGCCGACGATCGGTGATCGATTCATCGCCTCGTCCACCAGCGCGGCGAGCGGCACCCCGCGCAGGATGGCCTTGCGGAGGTCGCCGTCGGTCGCGATGCCGAGGAGACGCCGCTCGGCGTCCACGACGAGTGCCAACCCCTTGCCGGTCTTCGACACGCGTTCCAGCGCTTCGCGGAGTGTCGCCCCTTCGCCGACAAACAGGTCGCCGGGATTCATTCGACCTCGCGCTTTCGGGCCAGGCGGGGCCCGAGATCCACCGTCCGGAGGATTCGGACGATTCGCTCGGCCGCGTGCCCGTCGCCGTAGGGGTTCGTCATGCCGCGCAGACCGTCGCGGAACCCGGGCGCCAGCACCGCGTCGATGCCGGCCACGATCTCGTCCCGCTCGGGCTCGACGTCGACGACGTTGGCGGCGCGCAGGCGGCCCGCCTGCCGCGCGCCGACGTTCACCACCGGAAGCTCGAAGGACGGGGCCTCGATGAGGCCGCTCGACGAGTTGCCGATCATCGCATCGACGTGACGCAAGAGCGAGAGGTAGACGCCGTCGCCCAGATTCCGGATCAGCCGGACGCGGGGGTGTCGCCCCGCGAACTCTTCGAGATGCCTGATGACGGTGCGGCCGGCCGTGTCGGCGTTGGGATATGTCACGACGAACGAGGCGTCGACCTTCTCGAGAGCGGCGAGCAGTTCCTCCACGTGACGGCCGGTCTCCCGATACTCCAGCGTGACCGGATGGAACGTGACGACCAGCCACCGATCCGTCTCCGCCACCCCGAGCCGCTGCGCGACCTCGGCCCGGGACAGCACCGGCGCCGTCCGGATGCGATCGAGCCCGGGCGCGCCCACGGTATGAATGCGCCAGTTCTCCTCACCCATCGCCGCCACGCGCCGCGCGTGCGGCTCGGCGGACACGAAGTGGAGATGGGAGCACTTGGTGATCGCGTGGCGAATCTGATTGTCGATCGCCCCTTCCGTCACCTCGCCGCCGTGCACGTGCGCCACCGGCAGCACGAACGGCAGCGCAGCGACGGCCGCCGACAGCATCTCGAAGCGATCGCCCAGCACGAGGAGCAGGTCGGGTCGATGACGCGCGTAGGCGCGGGCGAAGCCCGCCATGCCACGGCCGATCGACGTCGCGACGGCTTCCGGGGAGTCCAGGGGCTCCAGCATGTCGATCCGCTCGGCGATCGGCCATCCCTCGGCCTCGATCAGATCCACGCTCCGACCGAACGCGGCCGCCAGGTGCATGCCGCCCACGAAGAGGAGCAGGTGAACGTGGGGTGACGCCCGCAGCTCGATCAAGACCGACCGGAGATGCCCCCAATCGGACCGGGAGACGGAGACCACGGCCACCGTTCGAGGCATCTCGCTCATTCCAGGACCGTCCAGTCGATCACGTCGTCGGCCGCGAGATCCCGCCTGACGCGCCGGCCGAGCGCCTGCTCGAGCTCCGCCGGTGACACGCCCGTGCCGGGTCGCTTGATCGCGACGGCGTCCTTGGCGAGATGTTCCCCCGCGCGGATCGGCCGGGCGGCGACGAGGCTCTTGCGAGCGACCCGCCGCGTGTCCAGCTCCGAGGGCATGGGCCTCTTCTCTCCGTCACCAAGCGCGGCTTCGACGTTCCGGATGCCCCGCACGAGCGCCGCCATTTCGCCGGGCTCGAGCGAGGCGCGGTGGTCGGGACCAGGGAGCGCCTTGTCGAGCGTGAGGTGCTTCTCCACGATCGCGGCGCCGCGCGCCACCGCGGCGAGCGCGACCTCCAGACCGAGCGTGTGGTCCGACAAGCCCACGGGGCAGGCGAAGCGCTCGCGTAGCGTGTCCATGGCTCTGAGGTTGACGTCGCCGACGGGCGCCGGATAGGCGCTCAGGCAGTGCAGGAGCGCCACCGGCACGTCCGCTACGCCGCGGATCGCCGCGAGCGCCGCGGCGACTTCATCGAGCGTGGACATGCCCGTCGACAGGATGATCGGCTTGCCCTTGGTCGTGATATGCCGGAGCAGCGGGAGGTTCGTGATCTCGCCCGAGGGGATCTTGAACATCGGCACTCCGAGCGCCTCGAGCGTATCGGCGCTGGCCTCGTCGAACGGCGCCGAGAAGAAGACGATCCGGCGGCCGGCGGCATGAGCCTGGAGCGCGGCGAGCGTGTCGACCGAGAGCTCCAGACGCGTCAGCATCTGGCTCTGACTCTCGCCGGCGCCCGTCGTCTCGATCTGGTACGTCGCTTTCGGCGCCGACTGGCTCGTGAGCGCCGACGTGCAGAAGGTCTGGAACTTCACCGCATCCGCGCCGCTCTCCGCCGCCGCGTCGATCAGCGCCCGTGCCAGCGCCGCGTCGCCGTTGTGGTTCACGCCCGCCTCGGCGACGACGAACACCGGCTGCCCGGGCCCGAGGGTCCGCCCGGCGATGACGAAGGGAGCCGCGGCGCTCATCGCGCGCGTTCCCGCCCGAGGTCGACGACCAGCGCATCGAGCCGCTCGGCGAGCGCGCCGTCCACCGGGTGCACGTAGCGCGCGGCGAAGGCGCGCCCGCGTTCGGCCAGCGCCGAGCGCGCGGCGGGATCGGTGAGGAGGCGGCGGAGTGTCCCGGTGAGCCCCTCGACGTCACCGGCGTCGACGCGTTCCACGGCGCCAGCGGAAACGTACGGCGGCATCCCCTGCCCTTCGAAATCCTTGCCCGGCGTCTGCACGGCGACCACGGGACAGCCCAGGGCCATCGCCTCGATGCCCGCCATCGAGGTCACCATGAGGGCGACGTCGGCGGCGCCGAAGAGTCGATGGATGTCGTAGTCCTGCTCGAGCCGGACGTCGGACCAGCCCCAGCCGGCGAGCTTCTCGCGCAGGACCGCCAGGTTCTCGTTCGGGTGCGCCTTGATGACGACGTTGACGGCCCCGAGCGCCCGCGTCGCGTCGCGCACGGTCAGGTACAAGGCCTCCTTCTCGCTGGCCGAGAAGAGGAACGACTCGTACTTGGAAACCAGCACGAGGAGCGGGCGGTCGGACGCGAGCCCGAAGTCGGCGAACACCCGGGCGCGCACCGCCTCGCGGGCGGTGCGACGCACGGCGTCCGCCCGCGGATCGCCGATCACGACGACGCGGGTCGGCTCGATCCCCTGCCTGGTCAACGCAGTCTGGATGTGCTCGCCGAACACCAGGAGTCGGTCGGCGACGTCGAACAGACCCGTGCGATCACGGCCGAGGATTGCGCCGCCCCAGTAGAGCAGTGTCGGGATACCGCGGGCACGCGCCGCCCGCGCCAGCGCTTGCTCCGACATGCGGCGATCGCTCGTGATCACGACCGCATCGGGGCGATGCGCGTCGAGAATGCGAAACGCCGCCGCGAGGTAGAGCCGCGCCGTCGCCAGGGTCCACGTGGCGGCGTGGCGACGATACCGGGCCAACACCGAGTCCAGCGCGGATCGCGGCGCCGCCGGGGCACGCCGCAGCCTCCGCATGACCGGACTCAGAGCTCGCACCAGGCGAACGGCCTCGCGTGGAGGCAGATAGTCCATGAAATACGCCGCTGAGGTCCCTTCCTCCTTAGCGAGCTGTCGCAGGGGCGCCTCCAGTTGCGTGTTCTCGCGCGTCGAGGCGACCACACGGCAGTCGAGGCCGCGCTCGTGGAGAGCGTGAGCCAGCGGATTGACCATCATGAAGTGGCGGGCGTGCGAGACGGACAGGAGATAGCGCGACCCGGACGGGGCTACCGGCCGTCGCTCATGCCTCAACAGGCTGTCGAGCGCCTGACGCTCCTCGCGCCGGCGTAGCCAGCGGCCGGCGGCGGCCAGAGTCACTGCGGGCGGGAACCATGAGGCGACCCGCGTCGGGAGCCCTCGATCCGTCGCGAGAGCCCGCGCCACCTGCTCGACCGACGACGCGCCGGTGACGAGCACGACGTGATCGGGCTTGACCTCGTCGAGCACGCGCTGGAGGATCGCCGCAAACTCCACGACTTCGAGGCGGAGCAGCAGGGGCTTGCCCACGCTCATCACGTCCGGGAGCCAGACGCCATCCGCGGTCAGGTCAGGCTCGACATTTTTCGCGGGCCACCAGGCGTCGAACAGCTCGCGCGCTCGCTGCGCGAGCGAGTCTTCGGCACGCAGCGTCTCCGCGTCGTAGTAGCGCCGCGCCACACTGACCGGCAGCTCGTCCTCCTCGACGAACTCACGGCCGGCGAGCAGGGTCGCGCTCTCGCCGCCGACTCGAGCGCACGCACGTGCGATGAGGCGTTGGTAGCGCCTGACGTAGCTGGGGTAGAGCCGTCGCACCCACGGTCGGCGATATTCGCCAGCGCTTCGCGGCGCCTCCGCCACGATCAGCACGCCGCTCACGACCGCCCCGCGCCGCGCGCCGGCACGCCCTTGACGGTCTCGCCAGCGGGAACGTCGTGCACGACGACGGCGCCCGCGGCCACGGTCGCCTGCTTGCCGACGGTCACGCGGGGCACGACGATCGCCCCGGCGCCGATGAACGCCCCATCCTCGACGCAGACCTCGCCCGCGAGTACCGCCGCCGGTGAGAGGTAGACGTGGTCGGCGAGCCGACAGCCGTGCTCGACGATCGCGCCGCTGTAGACGACCACGTTGTCGCCGACGACGACGCCGGCTCCAAGCACGGCGCCCGGGAACACCACGCAGCCGGCGCCCAGACGGGCCGACGACGACAGCGCGGCGCGCGGATGGACGAGCGTCGGCAGTGCCAGCCCCAGCGCCCGCAGCCGCTCGAAGAGCTCGACACGCCGGCCGAGGGCGGTGTTGCCGACGCCGACGACGGCGCCGTCGATCGCGTACCGCACCACGCAGGCCGAAAGATCGTCGTCGCTCCCGACGATGTCCGGCCCCGCGTCGGGTCCCGCGCGCTCGATGAAGCCCGCAAGGGTCCAGCCCGTCGCCGCCGCGACGTCGGCGACGGCGCGGCCGTGCCCGCCCGCGCCCACGATGAGGAGGCGGCGCGCCACGGTAGCCTCTATTGCCTCGTACGCGGAATGGGCGCCCGACCTTGCCGGAGCACGAGCTCGGCGAGCAGGAAATCCCACTCCGTGTCGATGTTGACCGACGCCTCGAACCCTCGGACGATGGCGCGGTTGTCGGCGCCGAGAACGCGCCCCTCGGTCATCAGGACGTCGTACCGCGTGACGTACACGGCGCCCGATGGCTGGTAGACCGTCGGCGCGTCCTGGCGCCGCACGTACTTGTGGCCGTCGTGGAAGAGCGCGACGGTGCGGTCACCGTCCAGGGTCTTCATGAAAAACGGGTGGTAGGCCGCCTCGGTCACTGTCTGCGCCGAGTCGGCGTCCGTCTCGACGACCTTCGCGATCGTCTCGTCGATATCGGCCCCGACCCGGAACGGCGACGTGGGCTGGAGCGTGACCACGAGGTCGGGGCGCGGACCGCCGTTCGCTTCGAGCCAGCGGACCGCGTGTTGCAGGACCGGCACCATCCCCGCCTCGTCGCTCGCCAGCGTCGCCGGGCGCAGGAACGGCACTTCGGCGCCGTGCCGTCGCGCCTCGGCGGCGATCGCTTCGCTGTCCGTGGACACCAGGAAGCGCGCGAGACGCGTCGCCTCGCGGCACGACGCGACGGCGTGACCGATCAACGAGAGCGCGCCGAGGGCCTTGAGGTTCTTGCCGGGGAGGCCCTTCGAGCCGCCGCGCGCCGGGATGACCGCGAACGCGTAGGGCGCCGCCATCGCGCTAGACCCGCACCCAGCGCCGCTCCGCGGAGGCGCGGCGGGCGGCATCGATGACCTTCATCGTCTTGAAGCCGTCCCAGCCGTCGCACTTGGGCACCGCCTCGCCCCGGGCGCACGCGAGGAAGTGGCGCGCCTCGTCGACGTACATGTCGTTGAGCTGGCAGCCGAACGGGTAGATCTCCCAGCGGTTCGCCTTCGGGTCGAACACGCGGATCTCGTTCTCGAACCGGCGCCACTGGATCACGCCGTCCTCGCCCATCAGCTCGAAGTGGCTGTGCATGTTCCAGGCGAAGAGGTTCATGTGGATGTTCCCGACGCAGCCGGAGGCGAAGCGCACCGTCAGGTCGGCGATGTCGTCGGTGTCGATCTCGAGGCTCGACACGCGGTCCACGAGGGCGCTCACCTCGACGATGTCGCCGAGCAGCCAGCGCATGTAGTCGATGGCATGGCTCTCGTCGAGCACGCACCCGCCCCCCTGCCGGGCCTGCGCCATGTAGAACTGGCGGTAGTCGCGACCGGGATAGCGGTGCTGCGGCAGGTGGTACGCGTACTCGGTGCGGCCGGCGCGCACGGCACCGATCCGGCCGTCTTTCAAGAGCTGCTCGACGAGCAGCATCGGCGGCCAGTAGCGCCAGTTGTAGGCCGTGAGCACGCGGAGGTTGTTCGCGTCGGCCGCGCGCAGCACGTCTTCCACGCCGTCCACGGTCTGGGTGAGCGGCTTCTCGATCATGAGGTGCTGGCCGCGCTCGACCGCCATCCGGGCGATCGCCAGGTGCGAGTCGGGCGGCGTGCAGACGATCACGGCCTGGGCGCCGTCGAGAGCCGTCTCGACGGTGGTCGCGATCCGGGCGTACGGGAACTGCGCGGCGGCCGCCTCGCGCGCGGCCGGCGCCGCGTCGTAGGCGGCGAGCGCGTCCACGCCGACCGTGTGGAAGTTGCCGAGGTGCCGGCGACCGATCGAGCCCAGACCGACGATAGCGAGCTTCACGAGACTCTCCTCACGGTGTCGCCGAACCGCCGGGCCCAGGCTTGCTTCTCCTCGGCCAGCGGATCGACCGGGTGCACTCGGTTCCACTCCTTCTCGTACTCGTCGAGTCGCCGGAGGTCGCGGAGCACCATCAGCTCGCGGAGCCCGTAGAGCTCCACGGCGTTGAACTTCTTGGAGATGACCGCGGTCACGCGCGTGGCGTCGCCCACGTCGAGCAGGAACGCCTCGAGGTCGCCGCCGTACTGCTCGAGGATCCGGCTCTTGTACTGCTGGTACCACTCGGTGCCGGGATAGGGCGTGGCGAAGAACGGCTTTACCTGGAGCCCGAGCTGGTTCCAGGCGAGCACGTTGTCGCGGAGGCTGTCGAAGTCCTCGTCGGGGAAGCCCATCATCTGGTTCGGAATCGGGCGGATCCCCGCGTCGAGCGTCCATCGGAGCGACCGCGCGTTGGCCTCCGGCGTTGCCCCCTTGCCGATCGTCTTCATGACGCGCGGCGAGAAGGTCTCGTAGCCGTAGACGAGGTGCGAGCAGCCCGCCTGCTTGATCGCGCGCAGAACCTCCGGGCTGCAGAGGGTGGCGTGGCTCGTCCCGCCCCAGTGCACGCCCTGGCACCGCTCGGCGTCGTGCTCGACACCGTCCCGCACGCATTGCGGCTGGAGCCCTTCCTCGATCCAGAGCCGGGCGATGTCGGTGAGCCAGGTCTTGCCCGAGGACTGGTGCATGGTCATGAGGTTCTCATCGAGGAACCCGACGAAGTCGATGCCGAAGCGCTGGCGCGCGTACTTCACGAGGTCGACGACGTAGCGCGGGCTGTGGTACCGGATGAGGCGCTTGTGCGTGAACGTGACGTCGCGCTCGCCGTTCTTCTCGGTCTGCTGCAAATCGCCGGCGATCCCCAGGTGGAAGCAGAAGCGGCAGATCAACGAGCAGCCGTAGCTCGCGTTGATGTCGAGCCGCCGTCGGGCCAGCATCCCCTCTTCGGAGTAGAGGGCCATGCTGTTCTTGAAGTAGACCTCGAGGGGAAACAGCTCCCATTTCGGGTACGGCAGCGCGTCGATGTCGTCGAGCAGTGGCTGCTCCTGGTTGAGGCGCGATCGGCCCTCGGCGTCGCGCCAGACGAGCCCGGGCACCGCGGCCCAGTCGCGGTTCGCCGCGTCCAGCCGGCGGAGCAGCTCCGGGAACGACACGAACGCCTCGCCCACGACGCCGACGTCCACCTGGGGCAGGAAGCGCATGATGTCGTGCGGCATGCTCGTGAGGAACCCGCCGCCGGCCACCACGAGGGCCTGGGGCACGAGCTCCTTCGCCAGGCGGACGATGTGCTTGATCGAGCGGTACGCCGTGGTGATCCCGCCGAGGGCGATCACATCCCAGCGGTCCGCCTTGAGCACCTGGGTGAGGACCGCGTCCGAGGCGCGCCAGGCGTTGGCGTCGAAGACCTGCACGAGGTGGCCTTCCCGGATTGCGATCGAGGCGAGCAGCGCCATCCCGTACGGGACGTGGCGGGGGTCGTCCTCCTCGCGGATCACCGGGTTGATGAAGAGCACCTTAGCCATTGACGAACTCCTCGAGGGTCGTGGCCTTCACGCCGGGGCCGTGGAGAATGCCCCCCTCGGTGCAATTGAAGGTCTCGCAGTCAGCTTCGCCCACCATCTCGAAGAAGACCTCGCGGAACCAGTAGTAAGGGGGATCTGTCAGCCACACCTCGCCTGAGACTGGGTGCTGGACGCGGATGAAGACCTCGTCGAGCCGGCTACCAAACTCCTCGACAATCTCCGGGTAGTACTGCGTCTTGTCGTAGGGCGTACCCGGCTCGTAGCCGAAGTCCATGCCCACCAGCGCGACTCGACGCTTGCCGAGCACCGCGTGGGCGAGCACCCACGCGGCCGTACCGACATTGCCACCGCCGTTGAGGCACGGCAGGCCGTTCACGCGGTGCAGCGCCCGCGAGATGCTGTCGGGCTTGTCATAGTCGTCGTACATCGGGTTCCACCAGTAGAGCTCCATGCCGGCCGCCTGGCAGCGCTTGACGACGGCCGATGACGCCGCTGTTGCGGCCGCAACGCGAACGCCCGCCGCGCGCGCGTTGACCAACGCCACAAGCTCCTTGTTCCTGGCGACTTCATCGTATGCGTTCACTGGATCCATTTCTTGGCGCCGGAAATAGTCGTCCTTCGGGGCCTCGGTGAGCGTTGGGTCGCCGAACCAGCGCACAATACGGGCGGAGTCCGGATCAACCGTCACTACGACGTCGGGCACGAGGCCTTCGCGCAGGCACGCGCCGAGCGCCGAGTCCACCGCGATGATCGCGCCCGTGAAGCCCGAACGCTTGAGCCGCTCGATGCTGTGGTCCCGCCGCAAGCTCGGGCCCGTCGCAACGACCACGGCGCGGTCGCCTTCACCCAGTGGAAGCGGAGCGAGGTCGAGCACGGAATGCTTGATGGACGGCCGGTTCTCCTTCTCGTTGTCGAGGCCGGTCCGGGTGATCCGCTCGGCCGTCGCCGCGGCCAGGCGCTCAGCGATCCTTCGTCCCAGATCCATCCGCGGCATCGCCCTTCCAAATGAAGCCCTTCTTGCTCACGAAGCAGATGCTGCCGCCGAGCCGTGACAGCGCCTTCTTCTCGAACTCGTCGGTCGAGGTCGGCGCGTCGGCCTCCGGCTCCTCGATCTTCGCGTCGACCTTGTAATTGCCCTTGAGGTAGTCGGTCATTGCCTCTCTCCCTATGCGCGCGCCGGCGTCGCCAGCTCCGTGAACTGGAGCCGGTAGAGCCGGGTGTAGGTCTCGCTGCGATCCAGCAGCTCCGCGTGCCGGCCCACCGCCTCGACCCGCTTGTCGTTGAGCACCACGATCCGGTCCGCGTGCAGCACGGTGGACAGCCGATGCGCAATGACGACCGACGTGGCGTCGCGGATGACACGGTCGATCGCCTGCTGCACGAGCCGTTCCGACTCGCTGTCCAGCGCGCTGGTCGCCTCGTCCAGCACGAGGATCGCGGGGCGCCGGAGGATCGCGCGCGCGATCGCCACGCGCTGGCGCTGCCCCGCCGAGAGACGGATGCCCCGATCGCCGACGACCGTATCGTAGCGCTCCGGCAGCTCGCCGATGAAGCCGTCTGCGTTGGCGATCCGGGCGGCGCGCTCGATCTCCGCGTCGGCCACGCCCTCGCGGCCGTACGCGATGTTCTCGCGGATCGTCGCGTTGAACAGAAGCGCTTCCTGCGAGACGACGCCGAAGAGGCGGCGGTAGCTCTCCTGCCGGAGGGTCCGGAGATCCCGTCCGTCGATCGTGATCACGCCGGCGACGGGGTCGTAGAAGCGGAGCAGCAGGTCCGCGAGCGTGGACTTGCCGGCGCCGCTCGGGCCCACGAGCGCCACGACCTCGCCCTTCTTCACGTCGAAGGTGACGTGCTCGAGCACTCGCTCGCCACCGTAGTCGAAGGACACGTCGCGCAGGGCGATCCGGTCCGCGAAGGCCTCGATCGTCTCCGACCCGTCCTTGACCGCCGGCGCCTGGGCGAACAGCTCCGCGACGCGACTCGACGCCGCGAGAATCGTCTGCAGCTGCGTGTACGTGCTGCCGAGCACGCCCAGCTGGACCATGACGGCGCGGCCGACGTACAGGAACAGGAAGAAGGTCGGCACCGCCAGCCGTCCGGCCAAGAGCTCCCACGCGGCCAGGGCCAGCACGCTCGCTTCGACCGTGTAGTTCACCACCGCCCGCGCTGGCTCTTCGGCGTGCTTGTAGAGACCGAAGCGGAAGTGCACGCTCCGCATGCGCCGGAGCACGTCGGCGAGCCGCGCCTGCTCGAACGCCTCGGCGCCGAACGACTTGATGATGCGGATGCTGAGCAGCGCCTCCTGGAAGCGGCTGGCCAGCTCGGCGAACACGGAGAACTGCGCGGTCGCGAGCCGCCGGATCGACTCGCGGATGGCGCGGGTCACGCCCCAGTGGAGGGCCGCGGCGCCCACCGCCGCGACGACGAGCAGCGGGCTCGTGCGGACGAGGAGATAGCTGTAGAACGCGATCAGGAGCGGCGCCGTCACCGCCGCGCCGACGACCATCTCGAGCCCGCTCGTCGAGGACCGGGTGTCCGTCTCGAGGCGCGAGACGAGCTCGCCGGTGCGCTGGCGGTTGAAGAACGACATCGAGAGGTCGAGAAGGTGCGCGAACAGATCGCGCTGGATCCCGGTCCCGGCGCGGATCCGGATCGACTGCGCCAGGAGGTAGTTGCCAAAGTCGACGCAGGCCTTCAGCACGCCCACGCCGACGTACACCGCGCAGAGCACGAGGATCGCCGCGAATGGCCGCGTGACGGACTCGACGCTGAACCACTGGAAGAACGCTGCGCCCAGGTTCCCCAGGCTCAGCGTCCCGAGACCGATCCGGCCGGCACCCGCCGCGGGCGCCGGACGGCCGAGCGCCAGATCGAGGATCGGGGCCATGAGCACCGGGAGCAGCGCTCCCAGCAGGGTCGCCAGGAGACCGCTCGCGAGCAGCATGATGACCGCCGGCCAGTATGGCGCGACGTGCCGCCGCAGCAGCCAGGCCAGCGGCTCGAGACTGCGCGGCCTCTCGGTCATCGGCCGGCTCCGCGCGCCCCGGATCCGGCGGCGGTTCGGCGAAGTGTGACGAGCTTCGGGACGGGCACGCCGAGCGCCACCAGCTCGGCCACGACCGGCTCGGGACGCTCGAAGGTCGCGACGATGACCTTGTCGATCTCTTCCTCGGCAAGCTCGGCCACGCCCCGGACCCGGTAGCCGAGGAAGTCGCCGCCGGCCGCCGGCGCAAACACCGCCACAGGCTCCAGGCCGAATTCCCTGAGGGTCAGGTAGGCCAGCTCGGCCGCGTCGCCGGTCCCGTAGAGAGCGATCCGCTTGGCGCCGGCCGGTGCGAGCTCGGCCAGCGTGCCGCGCAGGGTCTCGCGCGTGCGGCGATAGAGATTGAGCGCGTAGCTCATGTGCTCGTACGTGAGCCGCGTCTTCTCGGCGATGCCCTTGGGTGTGAGCAGATACCGGAGCCGCTTGCGCGTCGCCGGTTTCTTCGGGAATTCGACGATCTTGAGGTAGCCCTTGCGGGAGAGCCGCTTCAGGTAGAGGTTCGTGAGCCCGAGCGCGACCCCCAGCCGCTGGGCCAGCGCCCGCTGGGTCAGGGTCCCCCCTTCGTCGACGGCGGTCAGGATCTCGAGATCGCGGGCCTGGCTCGGCTTCATCGACAGTGTTCAATAATTGAACATGGCGCGCGCCTCGATGTCAACTTTCGCCGCCTGGGGAATCCCGTTGTTCACCCGCCGGGGCCCAGGCGCCAGAGGCGCTTCACCGACCGAAAGACCGTCGCGACGACGCGGCCCTTGCCCGTGAGGACATGGCGCCCGCCGACCTGCCTCGCGTAGCCCGCGGCCGTGAGGGTCGCGAGGCGGCCGCCGAGCACCGCCGACCCGGGGTAGAGGGACCGCAGCCCCGTCGCGGACAGCGCAGGTCGAGCGCGGCGAATCTCGAGCAGCATCCGGACCGAGAATGAGGTCGCGAGCACATAGTAGCAGGGCATGTAGAGGATGAACGCGCAGAATACGAGCAGGGCTCCGCAGAGGGTCCGGTAGGCATCGACGCCGAGCCCGCGACACACGACGACGTGCAGGACGAGGCCGGCAGCGAACATCGACACGAGCGCCCGTGACCGCCGGCGGATGCCGACGAAGTGGAACAGCAGGGCGTGGGCGCCGATGATCATGGCGATCGACGCGGCGGCCACCCCGAGGGAAAGGGCGAGCGGGCCGCAGCTCACCAGGAGCTCAGCCGAAGGAAGACCTGCAACGGCTCGTACACCTTGATCGCCCGCTCACCGCGCGGCGTGAGCTCGAAGCGTCCCTCGACGTGACGGATCAGCCCGTGCTCGAGCAGCCCATCGATCCTCTTGTCGAGCGCCGCATCGAATCCGTGGCCGCCACCGTACGCCGTGAGCAGGTCGGGCTGCGCGAGACTCCCTCCGGGCGCCTCGGCGATGTCGATGAGGATCCTCAGCGAGAAGCCGCGGTCGGCGAGGTTGTAGAGCTGCAGGAGCCCTCCGAAGAAGAGCGCCCCGTGGACGAGGAGGCCGTAGGCGAGCCCGAGACCGGGGCAGGGCTCCACCAGCATCGGCGGCAGCACGCCGAGGTCCGCGGGAGTCCACGCGTAGACGAGCACGAAGAGGGGGAGCGACACGAGAAACAACCGCACCAGCAGGGCAACGCGCCCGCGAACGACGCACAGGCGGAAGACGACCGTGACGGCCAGCGTGAGCAGGGCGGCGCCGGCGAGCGCGAGCAGGAGTCCCTTCACGACTCGCTAACCGCGCCTCGGCCGCCGGGGATCGTCACACCCTCCCCTGCACCGCCTCGATGATCAGGTCAGTCGCGTCGCGAAGATCGTTGGCCCGATGGCGCGGGCGCCCGCCCGGCTCGTCCGACCCGGCCACGAGCACGGTGATGCAGCCCGCGGCCTCGCCCGCCCCGATGTCGCGCCAGCGGTCTCCCACCAGGAACGAGGCCGCAAGGTCGAGGTTCAGCTCCCGGGCGGCGCGGAGCAGCAGGCCCGGCTTCGGCTTGCGACAGACGCACTGGTCCTCGTCGCGGTGAGGACAGACGTAGATCGCGTCCACGCCGGTCTCGCGGCGGAGCCGCTCGTGCATCACCTCCAGCACGGCCGGCTCGAGCTCGCCCGTCGCGATCTCGGGCTGGTTGGTGACGACCACGCACACGCAGCCCGCGGCACGCAGGCGTTGAACGGCCGAGCCGGCCCACGGATAGAGCTGGAACGCTTCGAGCGAGACCGGGGCTCGCCCGCGTCCGTCGCGACGCTCGAGCGGGTTGAGGACCCCGTCCCGGTCGAGGAAGACGGCCCGCCTCACCGTGAAGAAAGGGTCACGACAAGAGTCGCCGGAGCGGGTGCTCGCCGAGCTGGGCCGGATTGATGCGGCGGAGCGTGTAGACGTCGGACTCAACGATCTCGGCCAGGTGAGCCTGAAACTTCTGATCGCGCCAGGGGTCGAAGTTGGCGGCGATGGTCTTGCCGGTCAGGCCGTCGGCGGCGGGCGAGAGCAGGAAGCGGACGCACTCGACCGGCACGGACATCGGAACGCCCCTGGCGCCGGCGAGGGCCGCGCGCGTGCGCTCGAAGTGGGCCGCGCCGGCTCGCTCCGGCCCGGCACGAAGCGTCGCTTCGTGGATCTCGGTCGCGACCATGCCGGGGGCGACCGCGTTGACGGCGACGCCTCGCGGGCGGAGCTCGTCGGCCAGGCACTCGGTGAGCCGGACGACCGCAGCCTTCGAGGTCGCGTAGGCGCTGTAGCTCGGGAACGTCCCGAAGGCGCCGCCGCCAGAGAAGGTGATGATCCGGCGGCGGCGACCACGCTCGAGCAGGGGCAGGCCGTGCTTGGCGACGAGATACACGCCGAAGACGTTCGCCCGGAGCGTCGCGAGCCACTCCGCGCTGTCGGTGCCCTCGAACGGCCCGATCGGCCCGAACGCGCCGGCGCAGACGATCAGCGCGTCGAGGACCGGGCCGTCGGCGGCGATCCAGTCGAAGAGCGCGGCCACGTCGCGCTCGTCACCGATGTCGCAGCGCCGCGACTTCGCGATCGCATCGTCGCCGGTCACCCGGCGCAGCACGTCGAGCCGCCGGGCGCAGGCGAAGATTCGATGACCGTCCGCGGCGAGCGTCTGCACGAGCGCCGCGCCGATCCCGGCGCTCGCACCGGCGACGAGGATCCGCAGGGCGTCGGTCGCCCCGGTCATGCCGGCTCTCCGATGGCGACATAGGTCAGCCCGGCCGCTCCCGCGCGGGCCGCGTCGAGCACGCCCACCGCGTCGACGACGACGGGTCCACGCAGCGCGATCCGAACGGCCTGGAGGTCCTGCGTCGCGAACTCGTCCCAGTCGGTGAGCACGACGAGCCCGTCCGCGTCACGGACCGCCTCGAGCGCCGACGCGGCCGCCGTCACGACGTCGGCCGGCAGCCGGGCCACCGGATCGTAGGCGACCACCTGCGCGCGCCCGCGGAGGTCCGCGAGCAGGCGCAAGCTCGGCGCGTTCCGCGTCGACGCCGTGTTCTTCTTGTACGCCAACCCCCAGAGGGCGATGCGCGGCTGGGGCCGGCCGGCGAGCAAGTGCCGCTCGACCGACCGGGTGAGCCAGTCGTAGCGGGCGCGGCTCGACGCGAGGATCAGCTCGAGGAGCGCTCCGTCCACGCCGAGACGAGCCGCGAGCTCGCGGAGATTCACGAGGTCGCGCTCGAGGTTGCCGCCGCCGATCCCGAGACCCGGGCGGATGTAGGCGCGCGGGCCGATGCGCGCGTCGCTCCGGAGCGCCGGAAGAATCGCCCGCATGCTCGCTCCGCTCGCCTCGCAGAGATCGGCCAGCGCGTTGGCGAACGTCAGCGAGGTCGACAGGTAGAGATTGATCGCCGCCTTGGTCAGCTCGGCGCTTTCGTAGCTCATGCGAAGCACCGGGCACCCGAAGGGGGCGAGCAGCGCGGCCAGTCGCGGATCGGGCTCCCACGCCGCCGTCGCACCGCCCAGGATGATGCGTTCCGGCGCTCGGAAGCGGGCCACTGCGTCGCCGATCACCAGCGTCTCGACCCAGTAATGGACCGGCCCGCGGAAGTCCGGACGACGCGCGCGCAGCCGCTCGGCGAGCTCGCGGGTGTAGCCGACCGGTACCTGGCTCATGAGCACGAGGACCGCGTCGCCCGCGAGCCACGGGAGAACCTTGTCGATGTGGGCCTCGAGGGGTGCCAGCTCCGAGCGGTCGTGATCGTCGGTGACCGTGTCGGCGGCGACCAGAACGATGCCGCACCCCCGCAGGGCCGCGTAGTCCGCCGTGAAGGCGGGGGCGCCGCGTGCGAGCAGTTCGGCCAGGCCCGGCTCGTGGACGGGCGGCCGCCCCGCGGCCAGCGCCTTCACCGCGTCGGCATCGGCGTCGACGGCGGTGACGGTGAAGCCCAGCGACTGAAGGCCGGCGCTCGTGACGATGCCCAGGTGCGAGAGGCCGACGACGCCGACGACGCCGCTCACCGCGTTCGGCTCAACCGTCGGTCTGCGGGGGAGCGGTCTGCGCGACGAGCGAGGCGATCGCTGCGGAGATCCGCCAGTCGTTGGCCCCGCACCCCTCGCCGGCCGCCACGCGTCGCTCGAACTCCGCCAGGTCGTCGCGCCAGCTCGTGTCCTCACCGATCGTCGACTCGCGCTGCTCCGGCGGAGCACCGCTCGGATAGACGCGCGTGTGGCGCGCGAGCGTGGCACCGCCCCACTTGTTCAGGCCGCGCAAGTGCAGCGACCCCTCCGAGCCATACACGTCGATCTCGAACCGGTTCTGCCAGAAGACGGTACCGATCTCGTAGACGACGCGACGATCGGCGGTGGAGAACGCCGCGTAGTCGAACGTCGCCGATTCCACCGGCCGCAGGTCCCAGAGCAGGTACCGGTCGTCGTCGCGCCCCAGCAGCCAGCCGCCGAGGTCGAGGACGTGGCAGCCGAGATCCTCGAGCACGCCGGTGCCCGCCTCGCGCCACGTACCGAGCCAGTCCCGGACGGTGCCGTTGCCGTAGACGAGCCGCGCGCGGTCGGGCTTGCCGACGGCGCCGCCGTCGAGCAGCGTCTTCAGGCGCTGGACGAGGGGCTCGAAGCGGTGGTTGTACGCCGTGTACCAGATCGCCCCGCCGCGCGCCTCGCGCTCGAGCGCCTCGAGGTCACGCCGCCCGCCGAACAGCATGGGCTTCTCGACGAGCACCGACTTGCCGCTGCGAAGGAACCGGCGCACGTAGTCCGGCTTGTCGCGGTTGGGGACGGCGAGGATGACCGCATCGTAGCGGTCGGCCGCCACCGCGTCGACGGTCCGGTGGTCGGCCCCGGGCGCCTGCGGGTCCACGGTTGCGACGCAGCGGGGGCCCAGGAGGGCGGCCCGCCGGCGGCCGAGATTTCCGAACCCGACCACGAGGTACCTCACGCGCCGCTGCCGGCGCCGGCCCGCTCCAGCCGATCGAGCCTCGCGGCGACCTCCTCCGCCTGGACCGGGACGTTGCCCGCCCTCTCGCAGGAGACCGCGGCCGCGAGGCTGCCCAGCACGCTGGCTCGCACGATGTCGCCGGACTGCGCCAGCGCGAGCGTCGCGAGCGCCAGGAGCGCGTCGCCGGCGCCGATCGGATCCACGAGCGTCCCCACGAAGCTGTCGACGATGAAGAATTCGCGGGGCAGCCGACCGGGGCTCCGGTACGTCAGTGTGCCGCGCTCGGCGAGCTTCAAGATGAGGTACCGGCACTGCGCCTCCTGGAACAGCCGCTGGGCCAGCGGCCGCAGCCCCGAATCCTGATCGGCGAGCGCGAAGCGGGCTTCACGCTCGTTGGGTGTGACGAGGTCGAATCCACGGAAGTCGAGGATGTTGCCCCAGCGATTCGAGACCTGGCTGTCGGCCGCCTTGAGCACGCCCGGCCGGACGGCGGCGACGTAGTCTTCGATCGTGCCGTGGTGGAAGACGCCGTGCCGAAAGTCGCTGAAGATGACCACGTCGCCGGGATCGGCGTGGATCGACTCCACGATCTGGCGCCGGATCCGGTCGGGCACGACACGGTTGTCCACCCTGTCGACCTGCAGCATGCGATGGCCGTCGGCGATGAAGCGCTCCTTCAGCGTGGTGGGCCGGCTGGCGTCGATGAGCGCCCGCATGTCGAGCTTGGCCGCCTGGAGATCTTGCCGCACGACGTCCTGGAGCTCGTCGTCGCCCAGCACCGTCGTGAGCGTCACCTCGGCACCGAGGCTCTTGACGTGCTTGGCGACGATCGCGGCGCCACCGACGAACACGTCCGCGTGCTCGAGGCGGACGCTGAACGAGGGGGACTTCGGGCTCTGCCCGAGGAGCGCGCAGTACGAGTATCGGTCGACGATCGTGTCACCGACCACGTGGACGCGCAGCCGACCCAGCGCGCGCAGCGTGTCGCGCAGGTCGTCGAAGCCGACGCGCTCGGATTGGAGCAGCGCCAGCAGCTTTTCGACGGCGAGGTTGGGGCCGTGCTGGGTGATGAGCGCGGTGGACGAGTACACGACGTCGCCCGGCGTGAAGACGATCTCACCGCCGTACGCTTCGAGCGCGCGCGCCTCTTCTTCGGTCCTGGGCGGCAGGGGCGCCGTCTGGTACTCGAATCCCTTGGCGAAGAAATCCGGCTGGATGACGCCGATGTTCTCGATCGGCGTCGCGTTCCGATCGATCATGACGTAGTCGACGAACTCGAACGCCGCGAGGTTGGCCGCGCGCAGCTCCTGGGGCACGTAGGGCCGATGCGGCCCCTTGGAGATGTGCTCGTCCGCGGTGACGCTGGCGACCAGGATGTCGGCCTTCTCCTTGGCGTACATGAGGTGGCGGAGATGGCCGGGATGGACGATGTCGAAGGTGCCGTGGCACATGATGACCGTGCGGCGGCGCGGCCGTCGGCCGACGAGCTCGGCGAGCTCGTCCGGCGTCTTGATCTTGTGCGCGAACTTGGCGTACACGGCTAAGCGAGCCGCCGGAACCATTCGCGGGTGGCGGCTTCGATCTTCTCCACCGTCCAGAGTGGCGCGTCCCGCCAGTAGTCGATGTTCTCCAGCACGGTCCCGACGCCACGCTCGAAGCTCACCGCCGGCTCCCAGCCGAGCGCCGCGCGGATCTTGCCGATGTCGGCCTCGGTGCGGTCTGGCTCACCCGGCCTCTTCGGGACGTGCAGGACACCCTGCCCCCCGAGGAGCTCGACGAGCCGGTTGACGGTCTGCGGACGTCCCGTGCCGACGTTGAAGACCTCGCCCCGGACGGTCGACCGCGCCGCGAGGAGATTGGCGCGCGCCACGTCGGTGACGAAGACGAAGTCGCGCGACTGGGTGCCGTCCCCGACGACCGTGAAGGGATGCCCGCGGAGCTTCTGGGCCAGGAAGACGCCGAAGACCGCGCCGTACGCCCCCGACGTCCGCGAGCGCGGACCGTAGACGTTGAAGTACCGCAGCGACACCACCGGCAGTCGGTAGACGCGGGCCCAGTGCAGCACGAGCTGCTCGCCCAGGTGCTTGCTCAGCGAGTACGGATATTCCGTCCGGATCGGCGCGGTCTCGGGCGTCGGGTACTGGTCGGGGATGCCGTAGCACGAGGACGACGCCGAGTACACGAACCGCTGGACGCCGGCGGCGCGCGCGCCCTCGAGCGCGCCGAGCGTGCCCATGACGCCGGCGCGGATGTAGGCGGTGGGGCGCTCGATCGACGGAACGATGTCCCCGAGGGCGGCGAAGTGGAACACCCACTCGGCGCCGGCGAATTCCGTGGCCATGCGCTCACCGTCGGCGACGTCCGCCCGGACGATCCGCAGCCCCGGCCCGCCCTTGTGGTGCGCGAGGTTGTCCTCGCGGCCGGTGCTCAGGTCGTCCACCACGACGACCTCGTGGCCGTCGGCCAGCAAGAGGTCGACCATGTGGCTTCCGATGAAGCCGCAGCCGCCCGTCACCACGCTCTTCGGCGCGCTCACCGGAGCCCGGTCGCCTGCAACGCTCTGACGTTGTAGTAGCGGACGTCGTCCGGATCGGGCACCTTGCCGGCCTGGAACGCCCGGCACAGGTCCCGAACGGCGTCCTCGATGGTCCGCTTCGGCACGAACCCCAGCTCGCGCCGGATGCGCTCGGACGAGATGTGGTACGAGCGCAAGTCGTTCGAGGGCGTGGTGACGATCTCGACGGCGGCGCGAGCGGGAACCTCGCGGGTCACCACGCCCCGGACGATCTCCGCGATCTCGGCGATGGTGTGGTTCTGGTAGCCAGCGTTGAACGTGCGTCCGCCGATCGCGGCGTCGGGTAGCTCCAGCAGGAGGAGATAGAGGTCGACGACGTCCTCGATGTGGATGTTTGGGCGCTGCTGCGTGCCGCCGAAGACCGTGATGCGTCCGCTCGTGAGCGCGGACATCGTCAGGATGTTCACGGTCAGGTCCAGGCGCAGCCGCGGCGAGTAGCCGCAGACGGTCGCCGGCCGGACGACCACCGTGGTGAAGTCGGGCGCCTGGTGTCTCAAGAGGAGCGGCTCGCAGAGCCCCTTGTACTTGTTGTAGTCCGTCAGGGGGACGAGCGGATGGTCCTCCGTCACGTCCGGCGCGTCGCTGACGCCGTAGACGCTCGAGGTCGAGGCGTAGACGAAGCGCCGGACCCTCGCCCGCTTCGCGGCCACCACCAGCGGCTCGAAGCAGTCGTAGTTGATCGACCGGCTCAGCGCGGGATCGAGCGCGAAGCTCGGGTCGTTGGAGATGCAGGCCAGATGGATCACCATGTCGTGGCCGGGCATGAGTCGCGCCAGGAGCGCCGCGTCGCGGATGTCACCCCGCACCTTCCGGAGACCGGGCGCGCCGGCGGCTTCCGGCGGCAGGAAGTCGCCGAAGGCGAAGAGATCGAGCACGGTGACGTCGTAGCCGGCGCCGAGCAGCCGGGGCACCAGCACCGCGCCGACGTAGCCGGCGCCGCCCGTCACGAGGACGCGAAGGCTCATCCCAGCGGCCGGCGCCGCACCTTCACGTCGCGCACGAGCACCGCCAGCGTGAAGAGGGCGGACACGACATTGTAGAGCGAGACAGCGCTCGACGAGCCGAACTGCCGCGGCTGGATCAGCATCGGCACCTGCACGGCGCGCCGGCCGGTCGAGAGCGCGCGCACGAGCATCTCGGTGAGGAAGACGAACCCGGCGGTGCTCGTCGGCAGCTGCCGGACGAGGTCGGTCGGATAGATACAAGGCCCCTGAAAGTAGCGGAGGTCGAAGCCGAAGAGCCGGTTCACGACAGTCGTGAAGATCCGCGACAGCGTACGGCGGAGCCAGGGGCGATCGTGCTGGTTGTCGGTGACGGGCACGACGATGTCCGCCGTCCCGACCGCTTCGAAGATCGCCCGCACCGACACGGGCTGGATCTCATTGTCGCCGGGGATGAGCGCGACGAAGGATTTGGTCGCGACCGCCGCGCCGCGACGATAGGCCGCGGCGAAGCCACGGCTCGGCGCGTTGTGCAGGGCGAGTACGCACGGCATCTCGGCGGCCAGTCGATCAGCGAGCGCGCCGGTGCCGTCGGAGCTGCCGTCGTTCACGACGACGATCTCGTAGTCCGCGATGATCCCCTCGAGCGCATCGACGACCGTCTGGACGGTCCCCTTGAGGTTGCCCTCCTCGTTGCGCGCCGGGATCACTACGGTGATCCCCGGGCCCGGCCGCGGGGGCGCCATCAGAACGGCCCCTCGAAGGGGCGGACGCTGGACGGCGTCAGCGACGCCGCCCGCGAGCGATGACACGTCCAGCGCGCCGCCGCGTGGATCTGGCGGGCGCCCGGGTAGAACCCGGGCTCGATCGCCTGGCTCGACGGCACCGGGCTGTCGGGCCACGTCACGCGCACCGGCGGCGCCTTCAGGAGGTCGAGCCCGTGCTCGGCGACCAGCGCGACGATCTCCGCCGAGGCGCCACAGGGCCCCCAGTCCGCATCCGCCACGACCAGGCGCCCCGTGCGCGCCACCGAGGCGAGCAGCGTGTCGCGATCGAGCGGCCGGATCGTGCGGACGTCGACCACCTCGGCCTCGAGCCCCTCAGCGGTGAGGGCGACGCACGCCTTGAGCGCCTCGCCGACGAGCGGCCCCACGGCCGCGATCGTCAGGTCGCGGCCCGCCCGCACGACGGTCGCCGATCCGATCGGGACCTGGTAGTAGCCCTCGCCGACCTCGCCCTCTTCCTCGTGGAGCCAGCGGTGCTCGATGTACACGACGGGGTCGTCGTCCTCGACGGCCGCGATCAGCAGGCCCTTCGCGTCGTGCGGCGTCGCCGGGACGACCACCTTGAGTCCGGCGACGTGCGCAAAGATCCCGTGGTGGCTCTGCGTATGTTGCGGGCCGTTGCCCCAGCCGCGGCCGACGATCGCACGCATGACGATGGGCACGGGCTGCACGCCGCCGAACATCGATCGCCACTTCGCCGCGTGGTTCACGAGCTGATCCATCGTGAGCATGAGGAAGTCGATGCGCTGGTGCACGAAGATCGGGCGAAGCCCCCGGAAGGTCGCGCCCACGCAGATCCCGGCGACCGTGTTTTCGGACAGCGGGATGTCGAAGGCACGCTCCGGCCCGAACTCGTCCGCCAGGCCCAGCGTCGTGCCGAAGATCCCCTTGACGTCGGGGACCCCGATGCCCGCGACGAAGACGCGCGCGTCCTTTCTCATCACCTCGACGGTCGCGCTCCGGATGGCCTCCCTAAACTTCATAGTAGGCCGGCCTCCAGGTCGGCGTCGGCCATGGTGCCTGCCGCGCGGCGGCCAGCGCCGCCTCGATCTCGGCCGCGACGGCGCTGCGGATCCGACGATCGTCCTCGTCGGAGACGAAGCGCCGGGCACGCGCGATGGGACAGCGCTCCCGCCACGCGTCGACGTCGGCGGCGCTCCGGACCCCCACCGCGGTATCGTCGTTGGGCCCGCAGTGCTCGAGCCAGCGGAAGGTGCGGAACTCGAGCAGCGTCGGCCCTCCGCCGTCGCGGGCGCGTCGGACCGCCGACGCCGTGGCCTCGTACACGGCGACCACGTCGTTGCCGTCGGCGACCTGGCCAGGGACCCCGTACGGCGCGGCGCGCCGGTGCACGTCGCCCTGCGGCTGGCGCTCGGCCAGCGGCGAGAACGCGGCCCAGAGGTTGTTCTCGCACACGAACACGACCGGCAGGCGCCGGAGCGCGGCGAAGTTGAGGCTCTCGTGGAACCCGCCCTCTTCCACCGCGCCGTCACCGAACGCGGCGACGGACACGGTGCGGCGCCCTTGCAGCGTGTCGGCCAGCGCGCAGCCCACCGCGTGCGGGATGCCGCCGGCGACGATCGCCGAGGTCCCCATCAGGCCCGCTTCCCCGTCGATCAGGTGCATCGACCCGCCCCAGCCGCCGCTGCAGCCGGTCGCGCGCCCGAACAGCTCGTCCATCATCGCCTGCAGGCGGCCGCCCTTGGCGAGGTACCAGCCGTGCGACCGGTAGTTGGCGACGACGACGTCGTCACGCTCGAGGGCCGCGCACACGCCGGCCGCGACCGCTTCCTGGCCGATGTAGAGATGCGTCGGCGAGCGAATCTCGCGGTCGGGGTAGATCTCGACGATCTTCTCCTCGACCATCCGCATCCGGACCATCGTCTCGTACAGCGCGCGTTCTCGGCTCACCGACGGTAGAACCGCCCGACCTGCTCGACGACGTAGTCGAGCTCGGCCTCCGTGAGGTCCTGATGCGCTGGCAGGGTGAGGATCTCGTCCGCTTCCGTCTCGCACGCCGGAAAGTCACCCCGCGCGTAGCCGAGGGCCCTGCTCGCCGGCTGCAGGTGCAGCGGGACCGGATAGTGGATCTTGGCCTCGACGCCGCGCTCGACGAGGAACCGCTGCAGCTGGTCGCGCTGACGCGCCCGCACCACGTAGATCTGGTACACGTGCCGCACGCCCTGACGTCGGGGCGCGGTCCGGACGAACTCGCGCAGCGGTGCCAGCCCGGCGTCCAGCCGCCGCGCGTGCTCGATGCGCTTGTCGGTGATGGCGGTGACCCGATCGATCAGGTGGTTGCCCACGATCGCCTGCAGCGTGTCCAGCCGGCTGTTGACGCCGAAGAGCTCCACGGTGTCGCGGTCGCGCAGCCCGTGATTGCGCCGCAGGCGGACCTGGGCGGCGAGCGCGTCGGAGTCGGTGACGATGACGCCGCCATCGCCCCAGACGTTGAGCGGCTTGAGCGGGTGCAGGCTGAACGCCCCGGCATCGCCGAAGCCGCCGACCGCCCGGCCGTCGATCGCCGCGGTGAGAGCCTGGCACGCGTCCTCGACGACCGCGAGCCGGTGACGCTCGGCGATCGCGCCGATCGCGTGCATGTCGGCGGGATTGCCCCAGAGGTGGACGGGCACGATGGCGCGCGTCCGAGCGGTGATCGCCGCCGGCAGACGCGCGGGATCCAGGGTGTGCTGCTCGTCGACGTCCACGAAGACCGGGCGGGCACCGGTCGCCACGATGGCGCCCAGGGTCGCGATGAACGTGTTCGGCGCCATGAGCACCTCGTCGCCCGGGCCCACGCCCGAGGCCTGGAGCGCCAGCATCAGGGCGTCGGTGCCGGAGTTCACCCCGATCGCGTGACGCACGCCCACGAGCTTGGCGACGCGCTCCTCGAACTGGGACAGGGCGGCCCCGAGCGTGTAGTCGCCGCTCGCGACCAGGCCGCGGATGTCCGCGATGATCGCCTCGACCTCGGTGAACTGGCGGTCGAGATACGAGAAGGCGACTCGCACGTCAGCCCCGACCCGCGTAGAACGACGTGACGCCCGCGATCACGGCCTCGGCTTGCGCGTCGGCAAGCTCGGGATAGATGGGCAGGCTGAGGATCTCGGTGGCGAGCCGCTCGGTGACGGGAAAATCGCCTTTCCTGTATCCCAGCGGCCGCGCCGCCTCTTGAAGGTGCAGCGGTAGCGGGTAATGGATCCGTGAATCGACTCCGCGCTGAGCCAGGTAGCGCTGGAGGTCGTCGCGGCGCTCGGCGCGGACGACGAACGTCTGGTAGACGCCGAACTCGTCCGGGCGCTCGTCCGGGACCCCCACGACGCCGGCCAGGGCGTCCCGGTAGCGCGCCGCGATTCGTCGCTTGGCGATCGTCCAGCGCTCGAGGTGGCGGAGCTTGACGTTCAGGATGGCGGCCTGGAGCGTGTCGAGCCGGCAGTTGTAGCTCCAGGCCTCGCAGGTGTCCCGGTCGCGCAGCCCGTGGTTCCGCGCGTTCCGCAGCGCTCGCGCGAGGGACTCGTCGCGGACGGTGACGACGCCAGCGTCCCCGCACGCTCCGAGGTTCTTGAGGGGATGCAGGCTGAAGCAGCCGATCTCGCCGAAGGATCCGATGGGGCGGCCGGCGAAGCGCGCGCCGACGGCTTGCGCCGCATCTTCGACGACGGCCAGGCCGCGCCGCGTGGCGATCTCGCCGATCCGATCCATGGCGGCCGGCCGTCCCGTGAGATGCACCGGAATGATCGCGCGCGTCCGCGGGGTGATCGCGGGCTCGATCAGGGCCGGATCGATGTTGAGATCCTCACGCACGTCGACGAAGACCGGACGCGCGCCCGTGAGCGCCACCCCCGCAGCCGACGCCACGAAGGAATTCGCGGGGGTGATGACCTCGTCACCCTGGCCGATCCCGAGGGCGCGGAGGCTGAGCACGAGGGCGCACGTGCCGCTTGCGATGCCGACGGCCGCCGGGCATCCCGCGAGCGCCGCGAAGCTCTTCTCGAAGTCTGCGACCTCCTGGCCCAGGATGAACTGCCCGCCGTCGAGCACCGCCTCGACCGCGGCCATGAGCTCGGGCTTCAGAAGACGCTGCTGAACGTCCAGGGCGACGAAGGGGACGCTCAACCTCATCGAGTACGCGGGCGTCGCACGGTCAAAAGCGCCAATTTCATTGTGGTCGGCGTTTCTCGTCTAAACCCTTGCCGCTGCGACGAAATCCACGGAAGTCTCCCACAGTCGCCCCATCCTGGCAAGTTCTTAAGAGCGCGTGTTCCTAGCACACTGCCGTCTCAAGGTCATGCTGCGCCGGAGTCCGCCGAAATCGGGCGCAGCCGGCGCGATGCCTCACCGAGAGACACGCTAGCGCGAGCGCCCTGAGCCGCGACCAGACGACCACCAGGCGTGGCACGACGGCGGTGAGGCCCAGCGCCACCACGCAGACGAGCACGATCCCGGTGCCGGTGCGCCCGGTCTCGAGCGGCTGACGGACGGTCCAGCGTGCGCCGGTCACGCGAGCCGCGCGGTTTATCGCGCGCCCGTCGCCGCCGGCGCGCCGACCCCGGCCGTCGCCGGCTCCTTTCGCCGGTACACGAGGAGGCGGTCGCCGGCGAGCTCCGGTATCGTCGCGATCGGGACGAACTTCTGCGCGAGCAGGGAGTCCATGCGGGTCATGATCTCGCGGTAGCGCTCCCGCCGGCGATAGGACTCAACGACGTCCGTCGAGAGGATGGCGTATCGGGCGTCGGCGCCCAGCCATTCTTCGAGTTCGGTCGGCCCCCACATTCCGACCCTGACGTAGCGCGCGCGGTCGCGGAGGCTCGTGAACACGAACATGTGCTGGTTGAACTGCTGCAGATAGGTGCGGCGACCGGCCAGGTGCACCGGCATCGGATCGGCGACCGAAAACACACGCGTCTCCCCGGCCGGGATCACCGCGGCCAGGCGGTCGGCCACCTTTCGCAGGGCCGGAATGGGTGCGTCCGCGAGCGCGATCGTGCGCGGGAGATTGTGGTGGCGATGGACCCAGGGCGAGACGATGACCGCCAGGACCAGGCACGCGAGCGCGGTGGTGCGGACGGTCCCGGGCAGGGCCGACTGGCTCACGACCGTCGCGAAGAGGCAGCCGATCACGACCGCGAGCAGCGGAGCCACCGCTCCCACGAACCCGACGGCCTGCTTGGCGTACGGTCCCATGATCACGAACTGGAACGCGACGACGTACCAGAACAGCCAGAAGGTGAACCGCACTCCGGGAGGCTCCCAGAGTTCCCGAGCCCGCCGGACGCGGGCCAGCCAGGCGGTGAGGACCACGAGCGCGGCGAGCAGTGCCGCCCAGACCGCGTAACGTCGGAGCAGAAAGAGGAAGCCCTTCAGGGTGGGAACGATCCGCCCGGAGAACGACGGATCCCACGGAATGTCGGCGTAGTCCGATTGTGCGACCTGGCCCGCGTCCTCGGTCAGCGAATACCAGGAGGAATAGCCGAGGGGCTCGACCCAGTTTCTGAGAACGGGAACGTACGCGAGCATCTTCAGATGGTTCCGATCCCAGGCGAAGAACAGCAGCGGGATCACCAGCGCGACCGCGACGAGCGCGACACGACGCCGCGCCGAGCTCGCGTGCCAGAGAACGAACGCGAGCACGAACGGAATCGTCGGCCAGTAGTTCGGCTTGACGAGGAACAGCATCGAGACGATCGCCATGGCGGCCAGATCGCGTCGCGGCCAGCGCGTGCAGAAGAGCACGTAGATGCCCAGGAGGTGCAGCGCCGCGACGAGCCCGGCGAAGTGGACGGTGGAGAAATAGCCCATGACCAGCCCCTGCGTGCAGAACAGCGCGCACGCCGCGGCCCCGCCGAGCGGCCCGCTCCACCGCGTGGCGATCGTGAACACGAGCCCGACGACGATTGCGCCGAGCGCGACCGCGATCAGCCGGCCGGCCAGCAGGCTCGGACCGAAGAGCACCTGGGAGAGGCCGTAAAAGTAAAAGGGGAGCGGCACCCACTGGCCGCGCATCTCGTCCTGGTAGAGGCTCAGCTCTCCCCGGACGACGAGATTTCCCAGCGCGAGGTACTCCGACTCGTAGTCGTGATTCACGAGCACCCACGCGTAGAACAGCGCGAAGGTCAGGTACGCGAGCGCCAGGCAGGCGAGCAGGGTTCGCCGCTCGGGCCGAACCTCGGAGAGCCGACCGCGCATCGCGCTCAGACTAGCACCGGTGTAAGCTTTCCGGGCCGTCCTGCCGGGCGCGCGGAGGTCTGGGGAGATGCCGCATCCGAGGCTCGCCGTCTATGTCGCGGTGGCCACGCTCGCCGCCGCCATCGTGTTCGTCGCATGGGCACTCAGCGGGGGCGATCTGTGCGCGTGGTGTTGGGCGAGCGGCCGGTAGTCCCGGCGGAGGGTCGCGCGGTCGTCGCTCCGCCCCCGCCCCTTCGCCGGTAGACGGCATACGCGATGAACGGAGGCTCATCCACCGTCTCGATCAGGTCGAAGTGGCGGGCCAGCAGATCGCTCATGAGCCGCTCGGAAGTTTCCTGCTCCCTGATGTTGAAGAGCGGCACGTCGATGACCGCAAAGTCCGCGTCTCGCGCGAACCAGTCCGTCATGTCCTGCACGTCGACGAACCCGAAGCGGTGCAGGACCTTGGGGTCTTCGTGGATTCGCGCGAACGCGTCGGGGTTGTAGAGCGGCGCCAGATAGGTCTCCGGAAGCCCCGAGAGGTAGTACGCCGTGTTCCGACCGTAGAAAACCACCTTCGCGTTTGCCGGCACCAGGCGCCGCAGCCGCGCCGCCGCGCGGTGCGTGGCGACGAAGGGGTCCTGCGCCATCACCTCGCCGATGGGAAGGATGGGGTTTCGGACGAAGTAGAGCGGCGGCAGCAGCAGGCAGACCAGGATCAGGACGAGAACCCGACGCGCCCGCGAGCCGGCGGGCGCCTCGACGAGGAGGCCTGTGAAGCCGACGCCGAGGAGTACGGGAAGCAAGGGCGCGAACGAGACGAAGTACAGACCCACCCAGCCCCAGTTCCACGAGAACATCGCGAACTGCGCGGCGAGCATGTAGACGAAGAACGTGAAGAGCACGGCGCCCCGCGGGTCCCTTCCCAACCAGCGTGCCGGGCGCCCTCTGATGCGACGCCAGAGCACGAGCGCGAACAGCACGGCGGTCGCGAGCGCCCAGAACTCGTAGCGGCGGACGACGCGAGCCGTCTCCCAGAGCTGCTCCCGGAGCGGCAAGGCTTCCTGGACTCCCAAGACCAGCGTCGCGTCGTATCCGAGCGGGACCACCAGACGCTTGAGCACGGGCACGTACGCCAGGATCTTCAAATGCGTCGAGTCCCACGCGAGGAAGGCCAGCGGCGGGACGGCCACGACGGCGGCGAGCGCTCCACGTTCGGTGAGTCCCGACGCCCGCCACAGCGAATAGCCCAGGAGGAACGGGATCGCCGGCCAGAGGTTGCTGCGCACGAAGAACAGCAGCCCGGCGAGGGCGGCACCCAGAATCCTCGTGCGCGGAGAGTCGGCCGTGAGAACGACGAACACCGCGGCGGTGAGAGCCAGCGCCGCAAACGCCGGGTATCCCTCGTAAGAGTAGTACGCCACGACGACGCCCTGGGTCGCCAGGAACAAGCCAGCGAGCACGCCAGCGCCGTCGCCGCCGAGACGCCGGGCGAGCATGATCGTGAGCGCGAGCGTGCCGAGGCCGAACGCGACGTTCAGGAACCGCGGCGTCCTCAGATCTGGTCCCCGCAGCTGGGTGAGGCCGAGCACATAGAACGGCAGCGGCATCCGATTGCCGGGGAGCCGGTCGTCGAAGACGCCGAGCTCGCCGCGGACCGCCTTGACCCCCACCATCAAGTACTGGACGCCGTCCGAGACCGGGACGAGGACCCGCGCGAAGTAGAGAGCCTGCGCGATGTACAGCACGCCCAGCAGGGCCAGCGTCAGCGCGAAGCTGCGGCTCGACATCAGCGGCCGGTGGTCCGCTTCATTTCCACCAGAAGGGTCGTGCCGAAGGGGAGATGGCCGAAGCGGGACAGCAACGACGCCTCCGCTCTCGCGAACCGGAAGAGCAGCTCGTTCACGACGCGCGGAGGCAGGAACAGATCGGACTGTGGCCGGTCGGCGCCCTTCCCACGCCTCCGCAGGCGACGGAGCAGGCGATACGTGACGATGGGCACCAGGAAGAAGCCGAAGAGGTAGCGCATCGCGACGATCTCCACCCCGGCCACCGACACGGCGCGCTGGAGGCGTCGCTTCGTGTAGCGACGGACGGCGTGCACCGCGCGGTCGTGCTCGCTCATCAGGAACTCGTAGGCCGCGGCGCTGAGGATGATCCGAGCGCCGGTCCTGGTCACCCGCGCCAGCTCGGAGACGGCGCGGTGTTCGTCCACCTCGCCACACTCGAGCACGTCACTGCAGAGCACACAGTCGAAGACGCCGTTCTTGAACGGCAGGTGGTTGACGTCGGCGACCAGGACGCGCTTGAGCCCACGCTCGGCGCTGAGCGCCACCGCCGTCTCGGCGAGATCGCACCCGACGGTCCGCGCGAACATCCGCGAGAGCAGCACGAGATTCGCGCCGGTCCCGCAGCCGGCGTCGAGGACCGCGCCGTCGCTCGGCAGGTTCGCCCTCCGGAGTGCGGCCTGGAAGTAGAGTCGGAGGCCCCGATACCACCAGAGTCGGTCCTCCAGGCCGTACATCTTGCGGTACTCGTAGGTCTCCACGCTCGCTCACGAGACCTGATAGTCGATCAGGTCGGGCGCCTGCGGGTCGAATCGGTGGGACTTCAGCATGAGGAAGCGCACGTCTTCCCGGTGGATGATGGCGCGCGCCTCCGACGGGCGGAACACGAAGCCCTGGCCGGCCCGGATCTCGTATTCGTGGCGGGCCTTCGTGTCGACGTCCACGGTGATGATGCGCGAGCGCCCTTCCAGGAGGAAGAAGAAGACGATGGTGTGGTGGTGGTAGTGATGTCCCATGACCGCGCCTTCGGCCATGCGCCCGGCGATGACGCTCTCCCAGCGGCCCGTGTTGATGAGCTCTTCGAAGACGCCGCGGTCGTCGCGTCGGACGTAGACCGGTTTCTCGACGACGCCGAACGTGAGGCCGTCCATCAGTCGATGCGCCGCACGCGCGCCATGAGGATGCGCGCGACGTACCCCAGGCCCGCGACGAGAAACTTGAGCACGCTCGGCGCGGACTTGGAGACGCCGACCGTGCGGTCGCGGAAGTAGTAGCCGATCTCCGCCACCCGGAGGCCCTTGCGGCAGGCGTCGTAGATGAACTCGATGAAGTACTCGCCGTAGCCTCGCGGGATGATGGTGACGGAGTCCAGCACCGAGCGTTTGATCAACACGAAGCCGCTGTCGTAGTCCCGGATGCCGTGATCCAGGACGAGCCGGGCGAAGTTGTTGATGAGCCGGCTGGCGAGCACCCGTAGCGCGTGGCGATCGTCCACGCCGCCGGGCGCGTAGCGCGAGCCGATGACGATGTCGTAGCCGTCGTCGACGAGCATCCGGTACATCCGGGGAATCACCGAGGGCGGCATGCTCATGTCGGCGTCCATCCACCCGATGTAGTCGCCGCGGGATTCGATGATCCCCCGGTTGAAGGCGGACGCGAGCCCCCGTGTGTCGATGCGCCGGATGATCTTGACGTTCGGGAGGTCGAGCGACTCGACCACCCGCCAGGTCTGGTCCGGCGAGTCGTCGTCGACCACGACGATCTCCATCTCCTCGGGGGCCTCTTTCAGGAGCGCCCTGATCGTGGTCTGGATCGACTCACGCTCGTTGTAGGTGGCGAGGACGATCGAAATCATGCCCGTTCGGGGCCAGCCTTCGCGCCCCGCGTGTTCGCGGGGGAGTCGAGAGGGGGGCGGAGCCCCCTTCTCCCAAGGAACGCTACCGCCGGAGCGATTTCAGGGTGTCGGCGCAAAATCGGATCTGGTCCGCCGTCAGCCCGATGCCGGAGGGAAGGTAGAGACCACGGCGGGCGAGGTCGGCGGACACGGGCCAGGTGCCGTTCAAGCTGGGCAACCTCGGATCGTCGCCACGGAGTGCCCGCTGCTGGCTCATGGGGTAGAAGAACGAGCGGCTGTCGACCCCGCGTTCCTTGAGTGCGGCGATGACGTCGTCCTTGGACCGTCCGAAGCTGTCGTTGATCAGGATCCCGAACATCCAGTACACGTTCTGGCACCCCGGGCGTTCCACCGGCAGCGTGACGTGCTCGCAATCCCGGAAGTGCTCGAGGTAGGTCGCGGCGATCTCGCGCTTGCGGGCGACCGCGAAGTCGATCTTTTCCGTCTGCGCCAGGCCGATGGCCGCCTGGATGTTGGTGAGACGGTAGTTCATGCCGCGCACGCTGTGGAGGAACCGCGGGACCTCGAAGCCGTTGTCCCGATAGGTGGCGGCCTTCTGCGCGTACGCCCTGTTGTCGGTGAGCAGCATGCCGCCTTCGCCCGACGTGATGACCTTGTTGCCGTAGAAGCTGAAGACGGCGATGTCGGAGAGCGACCCGGTCATGCGGCCCTTGTAGGTCGCGCCGTGCGACTCGCAGCAGTCTTCGAGGACCAGCAGGCCGTGTCGCTTCGCGATCTGGTGGATGGGATCCATGTCGCAGGGGTGGCCGTACATGTGCACCACCATGATCGCCTTCGTCCGCGGCGTGATGGCGGCCTCGATCTTCGCCGGGTCGATGCACCACGTGTCGGGCTCGACGTCCACCAGCACCGGCTTGGCCCCCGCCATGATCACCACGTTGGCGGTGACGATGATGGTGAAGTCGGGGATGATCACCTCGTCGCCGGCGCCGACCCCCATCGTCTCCAGCGCCATGTGGAGCCCCACCGTTCCGTTGGCGCAGGCGACCCCGTGGGTGACGTTGCAGTACCGCGCGAAACTCTCCTCGAACTGGCGAACGTACTTCCCCTGTGAGGAGATCCAGAGGGTATCCAGGCAATCCATGACGTATTTCTTCTCGTTGCCGAGGAGGACCGGTTCGCAGACGGGGATCATCAGCGAACTTCTTGTACCATATTTTCCAGCCGCTTACCGTACGATTGTGCTCGGCGACGCCGCCGGTTCGACCGGCGGCGGCCAAGCGAGCTGGAGCCGTGAACCGCTACGACGATTTTCGTCCCGATGTCCCGGCGCTCCTCAAGGCTCAGGACGCCGCACTCGCGGCGCCGGATCCGGGCGCGCGAAGCGGCGACGGCCTCGGGCCGATCGGGCGCCTGGCGACCCGGGTCCGCCTCTACGCGCTCGGAGCGCTCGTCAAGTCGGGAGCGCATCGCCGTCTGGTGTACGCGGGCCTTCGACTCGGCTGGTTCGGTCAGTTTCAGGAGTACTGGACGAACCAGCTGGGCAATCGGCCTCTGCAACCGCACGACTTCTATTTTCTGTCTGGAGTCTACCGGCAGCGGCTGCAGAGCATCGACTTCGAGCAGCTCCGCGAGCCGGCACTCGCCTCGGACGCGGGACATCTCGAGGCCTGGCGCGATCACCGCATCGTCTATCACCTGTTCGCGCATACCTATCGCGATGCGCTCTCGCCGCTCCGCGTGCACCGCTTCGCGCGCTTCGTCCCGCGCGGCGGGCGCGTGGCGGAGTACGGATGCGGCACCGCGCCGATGCTCTCCGCCCTCGCGCGGCGCTACCGTCATCGCGATCTCCAGCTGGTCGGCGCCGACATCCCGCACCTGCTCTTTCATTACGCGCGGTGGCGGCTGCGCGACTGCCCGTTCGTGACGTGGGTCGCGATCGAGGGAGGCAACGACGCGCCCCTGCCCGGCCTCTACGACACGATCTTCTGTCTCGAAGTCCTCGAGCACGTGCCGCGTCCGATCCCGGTGCTCGAGCACCTGCACCGGGCGCTCCGGCCGGGCGGCCACCTGATCTTCGACTACATCCGGTCGGACGGGACGGGACTCGACACGGTCGCGTCGCTGCGGGACCGCCTGCCCGCGCTGCAGTTCGTCCTGGACCACTTCGAGATCGTGCTGGGGCGGGTGGCGACGGACGGCTCGCACGTCGAGCCGGCCGTGGCGAGGAAGCGCGAGCCGGACGTTACTCGCCGATGACCTGGATGCTGATCTCGCGCTTCCGCGGGCCGTCGAGCTCGGCGAAGATGACGGACTGGAAGCGGCCCAGCGTCAGCTCGCCGTTGTTCACGGCGACCGTGATGTTTCGACCGAGGAGCGCCGCCCGAAGGTGCGAGTGCGCGTTGCCGCGCTCGCAGTCCGACACCCGCGGGTCGTCGTGACGATAGCCGTCGCGCTCCGGCACGAGCCGGTCGATCAGCGCCCGGAGGTCGTCGATCAGCGCGCTCTGGAACTCGTTGATGAACAACGCACAGGTCGTGTGGAGCGTGTTGACGAGCGCGATGCCGGTCGTGACGGCGAACTGCTGAACCGCGTCGCGCACCAGCTTGGTGATGTCGGAGATCTCGGTGCGCTCGTCAGTCGCCAGCGTGAAGGAGGTGCTGTAAACCTTCATCGTCGTGCTCTCTCCGAGGCGCACCGCTTGGATTCGCCGTCACACCACCGGCAGGCTGCGCCAAGATCAAACGTTACGATACCGACATATTTCTGGAAAAGTCAATCTTTAGGTCCCGTCCGCCAGCAATCGCGCGGCTTTACGACGACCTGTCGCGCATGCGCTGGCCTCACGCCGTCTTCGGGTCGAGCAGATCGCGCAGGCCGTCGCCCAGGAGATTCAGCCCGAGCACCGTCAGCGCGATCGCGCCGCCGGGGAACACGGCGAACCATGGGTTCAGCGAAAGAAAGTTCTGGGCCTCCCGGAGCATGAGCCCCCAGGACGGGTGCGGCGGCTGCGTCCCGAGGCCGAGATACGCCAGGCCGGCCTCGGCGAGGATGGCGACCGGAAAGCTGGTGGTGGCCTGGATGATGAGCGGCGGCAGCGTGTTGGGCAGGATGTGCCGCGTGATGAGGCGCCGATCGCTCGCGCCGAGCGCCCGGGCCGCGACGACGAACTCGCGCTGCCGCAGCTCGAGAAACCCGGCGCGCGTCAGCCGGGCGAATGCCGGGACGAACGCGATGCCGATGGCGACCATGCTGATCGCGACTCCCGGGGCGAACACGGCCGCGAAGAGCAGCGCCGAGAGAATCGCCGGGAAGCCCTCGATCGCGTCGACCAGCCGCATGAAAGCCTCGTCGATCCAGCCACCCACGTAGCCGCTGAGAATCCCGATCACGATCCCGGTGGCGGCGCCGATCCCGACTGCGATCACGCCCACCGCGATGGAGACGACCGTGCCTGTCATCACGCGCGAGAGCACGTCGCGCCCGTACTGGTCGGTGCCGAACGGATGCGGTGCAGACGGTCCCTGGAGGCGACCGGTGATGGACATCGCGAGCGGGTCCTGCGGCGTGTAGACGAGGCTCAACACGGCGGTCGCGATCAGCAGCACCGTGATCCCGGCACCCAGCGTGAAGGTCAGATGCCGGAGCGGGCTCCGTCGCATCATCGGCCGTCATTCATAGCGGATGCGCGGATCCAGGACGACGTACAGCAGATCGACGGCGAAGTTGATCAGCACGATGGACGACGCGACGAAGAGCGTCACTCCCTGCACGACGGGCAGATCGCGCGCGGCGATGGCGCCGAGCGCCAGGCGTCCGAGGCCGGGCAGCGCGAACACCGATTCGAGGATGATGGCGCCCGCCATGAGCTGGCCGAGCTGGATGCCGGCCACCGTCACGATCGGGATCAGCGCGTTGCGGAGCGTGTGCTTGCCGATCACGGAGAGCTCGCTCACCCCTTTGGCGCGCGCCGTGCGTACGTAGTCCTCGCGCAGGACGTCGAGCACGGACGAACGCGTGGCCCGCACGAGGACGGCCGTCTGGAAGAGTCCGAGCGCAACCGCCGGGAGCAGGAGCGAGCGGACACCCGGCCAGAGCCCGCTCGACCAGCCCGCGAAGCCACCGGACTGCACCCAGCCCAGGCGAACGGAGAACAACAAGATCAGGAGCAGCCCGGCCCAGAAGCCCGGGATGGCGATGCCGATCTGCGAGACCGCCATCGCCAGGTAGTCGCCGGCGCGGCGGTGGCGTCGGGCGGCGTAGAGGCCGAGGGGCAGCGCCGCGGCCGCCATGAGCACGGCCGCCATCAGCGTGAGCGGGAGCGTCACCGGTAACCGGCTCAGGATGAGCCGGCCCACCGGCACGTCGTACTGGAGGGAGACGCCGAGGTCGCCGCGAAGTGCCTGCGCGAGCCACTCGGCGTACTGGACCAGAATCGGTCGGTTGAGCCCCAGCGCCTCGCGCAGCCGCGCCGCCGCCTCGGGACTTCCCTCGGGGCCGATGATCACGAGGGCGGGATCGCCGGGCAGCACGCGGACGACGACGAACACGAGGGCCGAGACGAAGAAGAGGGTCGCGACGAACGCCGCGGCCCTCCTCGCGATGTACCGCCGCACGCCTTACGCGAGCGTCCCGGCTACTTCGTCCACGCGACCTCGGAGAGATCCGACGCCGGCAGCGGCAGGTCTTTCCAGAGCCCCTGGAGACCCTTCTTGGTCACGGCCAGCCGCGGGTGGATGTAGAGCCACACCACAGGGGCGTCCTCGACGAGCTTCTTCTGCATCCTGAGGTAGAGATCCCGGCGCGCCTTGTCGTCGACGGTGACCTCCGACTCCTGGAAGAGCTTCTGGAACTCCGCGCTGTCGTAGCGGAAGTAGTATTTCGGGTTGGCGTAGTTGGCGATGTCCCACGCCTCGGCGTGGCCGATGATGGTGAGGTCGTACTCCGCATCCTTCCACACCCGTGACAGCCACTGGCTCCACTCGATCTGCTCGATCTTGACCTTGACGCCGATCTTCTGCAGCTGGTCGGCGAGAACCTCGCCGGTCCGCACCGTGTAGTAGTACTGGGGCGCGACGCGCAGCACCGCCTCGAATCCGTTGGGGTAGCCCGCTTCGGCAAGCAGCTTCTTCGCCTTCGCCGGGTCGTACGGCATGGCGTTGGACATGTCGACGAAGTACGGGTTGAGCGGATCGACGTTGGTGCCGATCACGCGACCGAGGCCGAACATCGCGCCCTTCACCACCTCGGGCTTGTTGATCCCGAGGGTGACCGCGCGGCGCACCCGTACGTCGGTGTATGGCTTGCGCGAGTTGTTCATCGACAGGATCACGTCGTTCGTCGTCTCGCCGATGATGACCTGGAACCGCGGGTCCTTCTGGAGCTCCGGCACGTGCTCGGGACCGAGGCCGAACATCGCGGCGTCGATGTCGCCCGCCTTGAGCGCCGCCAGCGCCGCGTTCGGGTCGGGGATGAAGCGGTACGTCACGCGATCGAGCTTCGGCAGCCCCTTGACGTGGTAGTCGGGGTTCTTCACCAGCACGATGCGGTCGCCCCGCACCCACTCCGCGAGCTTGTAGGGGCCGGTGCCGATCGGCTCACTCTTCATGGTGTCGACGGCCTCGCGGGGGTAGATGACAGACCCCTGACGCGCCATGTTGAGGAGGAAATTCGCGGTCGTGCTCTTCAGCGCGAAGGTGATCGTGTAGTCGTCCTTGACGACGATGTCGCCGATCGCCGCGTAATACTGGGGGTAGGGGTGCTTGGTCTCGGGGTTCATCGCCCGGTCGATGACGAACTTCACGTCGGCGGCCTTCATCTCGCGACCGTTGTGGAAGCGGACGCCGCGCTTGAGGAAGAACGTGTAGTTCTTGTTGTCCGAGGTGTGCCAGCGCTCGGCCAGCCACGGCACGAGCTTGCCGTGGCGATCCACCTTCACGAGACTCTCCTGCACGTTGTAGAAGACCACCCCAGCCGTCGCGGAGGCCGGCGTCGCCGTGAGATCGAGCCCCGGCGGCTCCGTCGCGAGCTGCACCACGAGGTTCTGGGCCGGCGCTGCCGCGGGAAACGCGAGCAGACAGACCGACAACGCGGCGAGCGGCAGCAGCTTACCGAAGGAGCGCATCCGGCGACCTCCTAGCTCTTGAACGACGACTTGAAGTACTCGACCGTCCGCCGGAACCCCTCGTCGAACTCCACCAGGGGCGCGTAGCCCAGGAGCCGCTTCGCTTTGGCGACGTCGGCGAGCGTGTGCAGCACGTCGCCGGGTCGCGGCGGGGTGTGTCGCCGCTCGAGCGGCCGGCCCAGGACCGCTTCGAGCTTCGCCACGATCTCGAGCAGGCTCACGCGGCTTCCGCAGCCGACGTTGAACACCTCGCTCCGCACCCCGGGCGCCCGGGCCGCCAGCAGATTGGCCTCGACGACGTTGTCGATGTAGGTGAAGTCGCGGGACTGGGCGCCGTCGCCGTGCACCTCGAGTGGCCGGTCGCGCAGCCCCCACAGGATGAAGCGAGGGATCACCGCCGCGTATTCCGACTTCGGATCCTGGCGCGGCCCGAAGACATTGAAGTAGCGGAGCCCGACCGTCTCGACGCCGTAGAGACGCGTCCAGATGGTCGCGTACTGCTCGCCCGCCGCCTTGGACGCGGCGTAGGGCGAGACCGGCGCCGGCGGCTGGTCTTCGCGCTTCGGGAGGTCCGGCCGGTCGCCGTAGACCGACGACGACGACGCGTAGACCACGCGCGGAACCCGGCAGCGCCGCGCCGCCTCGAGCACGTGGAGCGTGCCGGTCACGTTGTTCTCGTTCGCGCCCAGCGGGTCCTTCACCGAACGCGGCACCGAGCGCATCGCAGCCTGGTGGAAGATCACGCGGGCGCCGCGCGCCGCGCGGAGGACCACGGACAGATTGCGGATGTCCCCGCGGAGCACTTCGAGCCGGCCTCGGAACCGCGGCGCGAATCCCAGGTTGGTGCGGGCGCCCGTCGAGAAGTTGTCGAGCACGCGCACCCGCGCGCCGTCCTCGAGGAGCCGCTCGACGAGGTTCGAGCCGATGAAGCCCGCGCCGCCCGTCACGAGAGCCAGGTCCTTCACGCGGCGATTGTATCATCGCCGCGCGGCCGATCCGGGCGCCCCGGCGGCTTGACACTCCGGAAACCGCCACGGTAGGGTTGGCCGACGTTCCGATGAATCTCCCCGAGCCGGTCGATTCGATGCTGCTCTGCTACTGCACCAACCTGACCATCGGCGAGTTGCGCCAGGCGTGCCGCGCCGGCCAGTGGCCGCTGCCGGACAAGGAGCGTACGGGCAAGCTCTGCACCGGCTGCCTCGGCGACCTGCTCTATTGCCTCCGGCGCTTCAGCGCCGAATCCCCTTCCTGACGCCGGGCATGTCGCACTGATGACGACGGGGCGCCGCGCGGGCACGCTCTCCGTGATCGTTCCCGTCCTCAACGAGGAGGCCTCCATTCCGGAGCTGGTCCGGCGCATCACGAAAGCGCTCGACGGGGGCCCGCGGTTCGACGTCATCTTTGTCGACGACGGGAGCACCGATCGGACCGCGCAGATCCTGCAAACACTCCACGCCGAGGACCCTCGCGTCAAATCGATCCAGCTGACGCGCAGCTTCGGCCATCAGGCGTCGATCTCGGCCGGGCTCCAGGCGGCCACCGGTGCCGCCGTCGTCGTGATGGACGGCGATCTGCAAGACGCGCCGGAGATCTTGCCTCGGTTCATCGCGCGCTGGCTCGACGGCGACGACGTCGTCTACGCGATCCGGGAGACGCGACGGGCCTCGTGGGTCAAGCGCACCGCCTACCGTGCCTTCTACCGTCTCCTCGCGCGGATCAGCGCGATCGACGTTCCCCTGGACAGTGGCGATTTCTCGTTGATGGACCGCCGCGTCGTCGACGTGCTGAACGCGATGCCCGAGCGCACGCGTTTCGTGCGCGGCATGCGGCGTTGGGCGGGATTCCGTCAGAGGCTGTGCCGTGCGCCCGAGCCGACCGGTTCGCCGGCACGACCAAGCTCACCTACGGCAAGCTCGTGCGCCTCGCCTTGGACGGCCTCTTCGCCTTTTCCTACAGGCCACTGCAGCTGGCGTCGGCGTTCGGCGCGACCGTGTCGGTCGCGGCCTTCCTGATCGCCCTCGCGGTCGTTTTCTTGAAGCTGGTCCACGGGTTCCCCGTCCACGGCTGGACGTCCCTCATCGTCGCGGTGCTGTTCCTCGGCGGGGTGCAGCTGATCTGCCTGGGCATCCTTGGCGAGTACGTCGCTCGCATCTACGACGAGGTCCGTGCGCGTCCACCGTTCGTCGTCGCCGCCGTCGTCGTGATACCCGCCTGCCCCTTCCGCGGGCGCGCCCGCCGACCGTCGATAGCGCGCCATCGAGTCTCTCGGGCGGAGCCCGCCGAAATCGCCGTTTGTTCGGCGTATATTTGTGTTCGCCGTATTCGCCGTATATGAAGGAGGCGCTCGGCGCCAGGCGCTGGCCCCGCGGCTACGCCGCCCGCGAGGCCGCCGCCGCTCGATAGATCGCGGACGTCTTCGCGACCATCGGCTGGAGCGTGAATTCGCTCAGCACGCGCTCGCGTCCAGCCCGCCCCATTCTCCGGCGCCGATCCGGATCGTCGAGGAGGGACTCGATGGCGGCGGCCAGTGCCCTGTCGTCCTCCGGAGGCACGAGCAACCCCGTCGTGTCGTGGTCGACGACGTCCCGATGGCCGGGAACGTCTGTGGCGATCACCGCGAGCCCCGAGGCCATCGCCTCCAGCGGCGCGAGGGGGAGCCCTTCCTTCGCGGCGGCAGTGACGTAGAGGTCCATGCTCGGGTAGGGATTCGTCCCCCACCCGATGGCGCCAGGCGCGACGACCCTGCTCGCAGGCAGCTCCAGCTCGGCCGCGAGCCGGCCGATCCGCGCCTTCTCGGGTCCGTCCCCGACCAGCAGGAGCGAGACGTGCGGGCGCCGCGGCGCGACGAGCGCGAGCGCGTGCACGAGGGCTTCGTGGCGCTTCACCGGATCGAAGCGCGCCACGCAGCCGAGCACTTGGGCGTCCTCGCGCAGCCCGAGAGCCGCCCGTCCCCACGCCAACCCTGCCGCGAGCTCGTCGACGTCGATTCCGTTCACCACGACGGCGCTCCGCCCCGGTCGGGCCACGCCCAGCGCCTGGGCCTCCGCCTCCTGGGAGGCGGAGACGTTGATCACCGTATGCGTGAGGCGGGACAGCCATCGCTCGAGGGCCAGATAGACGGGCCGTGCCGCCCGCGAATAGCTCTCGTAGTGGATCCCGTGAAACGTGTGGACCGCCGGCACGCCGGCGATCCGCGCGGCGAGACGACCATAGAGGCCGGCGCCTTTGCCGTGCGTGTGCACCACGTCGGCACGGGTAGCGCGAACGAGCCGTACCGTGCGCGCGAGCGTCATCGGGAAGCCGCGCAGCGTGTCGACCGCGATCGCGGTGAGCTCGACGCGGAGCGCCCGGAGGTGCTCCTCGAATCGCTGGTTCCACGGCCCCGCGACGGAGACGCTGAAGTCGTCCGCCGGAAGGCGGCGAACGAGATGACCGACCTGCCGCGGCCCGCCTCCGGGCGCTGTGCTGGTGAGGAGCTGCAGGACGCGAATCACGCGATGCCCTTCGTCTCCGTTGAAAGCCGCGATCCGAGCCCTTATAGTATCCTTCGTCGTTCCCCCGGCGGCCGACGAATCGCCTCGAGGAGGAGTCGTCATCCGTCCGTCGACCTCTGAGCCCGAGGAGAGCACCGATGGCGTCTCCAGCATTCGTCGCAGGTGACTTCAAGATTTTCGACGTGAAGGGCTTCAAGCCGCGCATGACCGAGATCCGCGCCCGTGTCCGGCCGAAGCTGGACGCGTTCGGCGGGAGCCTGACGTCGGCGGTCAGCCGCTCGGTCGGCGGCGACGTCTTCGCGCATGTCGCCAAGCACGCCCGCCGGACGGTCAACGCGCCCGACGACACGTGGGTCGCCTTCGGGCCCGACGCGCGCGGCTACAAGAAGCACAGCCACTTCAAGATCGCCGTCTCGCGCCGCTGCGTCCGTTTTCTCTTCGAGATCGGCCCCGAGCACGCCGACAAGCGGCGCTGGGCGGCGGCGTGGAGGAAGAACGCGCCTAAGGTCGGACCGGTCCTGCGACGGGTGAAGCACCTGGCGTGGTTCAAGAATGAGCACGACGACGAGCCCGCGGCTCCCCTCGCCGATTTCACGCCGGAGAGGCTCGTCGAGCTGGCCGACGAGCTGATCCGGACTCGTGACGGCCAGTTGGTCGTCGGGCGCGCGGTGGCGGCCGAGGAGGCCGCGCGCTGGTCGGAGACGCAGTATCGCTCCGCCGCCCTCGAGACGTTCCGCACCCTGGCGCCGCTCTACCGGCTCCGGTAGCGATGCATCGGGACAATTGGAGATCGGGGGGAGCGTCCGCCGCTCCCCCCGATACCCCCCACCGAGCTCCCGTGCTGGCCAGCGCTGAGATCGTGGCGCCGGCAATGCCGGCGCTCGACAACGCGCTACATCGGAACGATTCGAGATCAGGGGGAGCGTCCGCCGCTCCCCCCGATACCCCCCACCGAGCTCCCGTACTGGCCAGCGCTGAGATCGTGGCGCCGGCAATGCCGGCGCTCGACAACTAGCGGGGGCGAACTGTCGCAGTGCGCGGTGGTCGTCCGAGCGAATGACGACGACGCGGGCCGAAAGACAATCGCGCGCCGTCATCTTCGACATGGACGGCGTGCTGGTGGACTCAGGGGCCCACCATCGCCAAGCCTGGCGCGCGCTCCTCGACGAGCTCGGCCTCGCTCCAGTCGGGCCCGAGTTCTGGCGGCTGACGATCGGCCGCCCCAGTGTCGAGGCCGTGCCCCTGCTGCTCGGCCGCGCCACGTCGCGGGCCGAAGCGCACCGCTTGGCCGAGCGCAAGCAGGACCACTATCGGCGACTCGCGCGCGGGGGCCCGCCGCTGGTCCGCGGCATCGTGGCCTTCGTCGACGAGCTCGCCGCCCGCCGCGTGCCCCGCGCCGTCGCCACCTCGGCCTCGCGCTACGACGCCGACCGGCTGCTCGGGGAGACCGGCCTGCGTGAGCGGTTCGATGCGGTCGTCACGGCCGAGGACGTGCGGCGGGGCAAGCCGGATCCCGAGGTCTACCTGCTCGCCGCGCGGCGCCTCGGGATTGCTCCCGCGCACTGCCTCGTGTTCGAGGACGCGGTGGTGGGCGTGCAGGCGGCGCGGAGCGCCGGGATGCGGATCATCGGCGTGAGCACCGCCCATACCGAGACCGAGCTGCGGGCCGCCGGCGCCGAGCGGGCCGTCGAGCACTTCGAGGGGGTCTCATGGCCAGCGTGAGCACGTCCGAGTTCTGGACCGATCTCTACGCTCGCGGCGGCGACGGGTGGGAGCTGCGCCAGCCGGCGCCGCCGCTCGTCGAGTTCGTCGCGCGCACGCCGCCGCCGGCGCCCGGACGAGTCGCGGTGCCGGGCTGCGGGCGCGGCCACGACGTGCGGCATCTCGCCCGTCACGGCTATGCGGCGGTCGGCTTCGATTTCTCGGCCGCGGCGATCGCCGAGGCGCGCGCGCTGGCGAAGGCCGACGGCGTGCCCGCCGAGTTCGTCGAGCGCGACATCTTCACGCTCGGCCGCGACTACGAGCGTGCGTTCGACGGCGTCTGGGAGTACACGTGCTTTTGCGCCATCGATCCCCGACGCCGCGCGGAATACGTCCAGACGATGGGCACGATCATCAAGCCGGGGGGGTGGCTGCTCGCGTGCTTCTTCCCCATGCGCCGTCGCGCCGCCGGCCCGCCCTTTCCCGTCGCCGAGCGCGAGGTCCGCCGTCTTTTCGCGTCGAGATTCCGCTTCGAGCGCGCCTACCTGCCTCGGTCGGTCAGGCTCCGGCAGGGCCAGGAGTGGATAGTCCTCCTGCGCCGGACGAACGCACCGGCGTGAGGCAGACGGACGAGCCTGTGCTAACGTACGGCCGACGCGGGCCCGAGCACGATGGCTGAGAAAGAACCCTCCAGACAGGCGCAGGAACTCGCCTCGCAGGTCGAGCGGGACGGCGGCCGGATCCTGGCGCTCTACCAGGAGCCCGTCGGCGAGCACTGGCAGATCTTCTGCCTCTTGCCCCGCGCCAAGTGCGAGGCGAGCCCCTACCAGCGCGATCTCTCGCCGACCCACGTCAAGCGCCTGACCGAGTCGATCAAGCGCCTCGACCGCTTCGTCGACCCGATCGTCGTGATCTCGCCCCGGGCGGGCGTCTACTGGACGCCGAACGGCAACCACCGCCGCGCCGTCCTCGACAAGCTGAAGGCGGACTTCATCCCGGTCATCCTCGTCGTCGAGCCCGAGATGGTCTTCGAGGTTCTTCCGCTCAACGTCGAGAAGGCGCACAACCTCAAGGAGAAGTCGCTCGAGGTCATCCGCATGTACCGGGCGCTCGCCAAGGAGGAGCCCGACACCACCGAGGAGACCTGGGCGTTCCAGTTCGAGTCGGCGCACTTCGTCACGCTCGGGCTCCTCTACGAGGAGAACAAACGGTTCGCGGGCGGCGCGTTCGCGCCGATCCTCCGCCGGGTCGACAAGTTCCTGAAGCAGGCGCTCCCGAAGGGCCTGGACACGCGGACGGAGCGCGCCGATCTCGTCCGCGCGGCCGACGCCGCGCTCGGCGTGGTCGTCGTGAAGATCAAGAAGCGCGGGATCAACCATCCCTACGTGAAGAACTACCTCCTCGCGCGCACGACGCCGCTCACCCGCGCGCGCAAGACCCTGCCGTCGTTCGAGCAGACCTTCAAGAAGCTGCGCGACAACCTGGAAGAGTTCGACGTCGGCAAAGTCCGCTACGACGAGATCCAGCGCTCGGCGATCATGGGCGCCCCCGCCGCGGAATAGCCGTGCCGGCGCCGCTCGGGGAGCGCGTCGCCGTCGTCACCGGGGGCACCGGGGCGCTGGGCCAGGCGGTGACGATGCGGCTGCTCGCCGACGGCGCGATCGTCGCCGTGCCGTACGCCGTCGAGGCGGAACGCGACCGGTTGTCCCAGCGGGTCGCCACTGCCGACCGGCCGCGACTGGCCCTAGAGCCGGTCGACGTGACCGACCTGCCGGCGATGACCGCCTTCGCGGAAGGGGTCGTCGCCGCCCGCGGAAAGATCGACATCCTCGTGGCCGGTGTCGGCGGCTTCGCCGGGGGCTCGCTCCTCGAGACCGACCGTGAAACCTGGAATCGAATGCTCGAGCTCAACCTGACCAGCGTGTTCAGCGGCGCCAAAGCAGTGGTCCCTCACATGGTCCGGGCCCGGTACGGTCGGGTCGTCGTCGTCGCGTCGCGCGCGGTCGTGCCCCCTGCCGGCGGCTTCATCGCCTACACCGTCGCGAAGGCCGGCGTGATCGCCCTCACCCAGGCGCTCGCCCAGGAGACGCGCGAGCATGGGATCACCGTGAACGCAGTGCTGCCGAGCACCATGGACACCCCGGCCAATCGGGCCGCGATGGCGAATAGCGACCGGAAGGGTTGGGTTCCGGTCGAGGCCGTTGCTGACGCAATCGCCCTGCTCGCGCGGGAGGCGTCGGCGCACATCACTGGAACGCTGTTAGCGATCTAGGAGGACCGGTCGCGGAAATCCCCGTCAGATCAGGGTATTCCAGTCTCCGAGCTGTAAACGCCTGCTGACACCATCCCGTCAAAACAAGGAGAACAGTTGAAATCCGGCAAGGGGCCGGGGGGAACTCGAAATCGACGGCCGGAGAGCCTGGATGAAGCCTCTGACGATCATGGCGGTTGCAGGATCGGTGGTCGCCCTGAGCTGGGGTGCTGCGTGCGCGCAGGGCGGCCAGGCGATCAGGGAGGACCGACAGGACGTCCGCCAGGACCGGCGGGAGCTCCGGCAGGACAACCGCGATATCCGCCAGGACCGGCGCGAGCTCGGGAGCTGTACCGGGACCGCGAGGCCGGCAAGTCCGGCGAGGTCAGGCAGGATCGCGCGGAGATTCGTGGCGACAAACGCGAGCTTCGTGAAGACGTCCGCGATCGGCGCGACGACCGGCGCGACCTCAGGCAGGACCGGCGAGAGCTCCGCAGCACACAGGACATCCAGCGTGACCGCAAGGACGTCCGACAGGATCGGCCCGAGCTCCGTGGCGACAAGCGCAAGCTTCGCGAGGACTTCAGGGATCGGCGTGACGACCGGCGCGACCTTCGGCAGGATCGGCGCGAGCTGGGACGCGATGTACGGAACGGTCGGTAGTAAGGGAGACTTGCCGCCGAGCAGTCGGGAGTGACAAGGTGAAGGGCGAGGGGACGACAGGCGAGTGGAGCCATCGGACGAAGCGCTCTGTCAGCGCGTGGCCAAGCGGGACGAGGCGGCCTTCGATCTCCTCGTGGCGCGCTACCAGGAGCGCGCACACCGCCTCGCCTGGTCGATGCTCCGTAACGCGGAGGATGCCCGCGACGTCTCGCAGGAGGCCTTCATCCGGCTCTACGAGGCCGCGGGCAGCTTCCGGGGTCAGTCGAAGTTCTCGACCTGGTTCTACCGGCTCCTGGTCAACCTCTGCCTGGACCACAAGCGCAAGCACCGCTGGTGGAAGCTCTGGGTCCGCGACGAGGGCGACGACCGGTCCGACTCGCTCCTCGAGCGGCAGCCGGCGCCGGCCGTCGATCCCACGGACAAGCTCCACCGGGAGCAGACGATGAAGGCGCTGGGGGAGGCGGTGGACCGGCTGGCGCCGCGCCAGCGGGCGGCGGTGATGCTGAGGGTCCAGGAGGACATGGCGACGTACGAGATCGCCAAGGTGCTCAAGTGCTCCGAGGCGACCGTGCGAGTGCATCTGCATCGTGCGCTCACGACCCTGAAGAAGACGGTGGAGAAACGCTGATGGCGAAGCATCCTGACACCGATCTGGTGCCCTACCTCCGCGGAGAGCTCCCGCCGGCCGAGCGCGAGCGCGTCGCGCGACACCTCGAGGAGTGTCCGGACTGTCGGCAGGACACCGAGCAGCTCCGAGATCTGCTCGGCGACCTCGCTCGCTCGATCGGAGAGCCGCCGGTAGTGAACTGGGCCCGCTATCGCGCCGAGCTGTACCAGAAGCTCGAGGCGCGACGCGGCCGGCGCGCGTGGTGGTGGCGCCCCGTGCCGCTGGCCCTCTCGGCGGGTCTCGCCGGCGTCCTCCTGGTCGTCGGCGTGTGGAGCGGGCTCGAGCTCTCGAAGAGCACGGACCCCTTCAGCCTCGACGAGGCGGTCATCGGGCGCGAGCTCGGGCTCCTGCAGGAATACCAGATGGTCGAGCGGCTCGATCTCCTCGAGGATCTCGACGTCATCCGCAATCTCGACGGGCTCGCTTCTGGGCACCAGGGCTAGCGGTGCGCCGCACGCCCGCATGGCTGGCGCTGGGGCTCCTTGGAGCGGTCGGGCTCGTCACGGCGCGCGCGGGCCGCGCGGCGGACGGCGCTGGCCAGCCGCCCGATGCCCGGATGCTGCTCGACCTCGACCTCCTCAAGGAGGCCGACCTCGCCCGCGACCGCGGGGTGCTCACGCGCATGCAGATTCTCGAGCGGATGCGCCTCCTCGAGAGGCTCCCGGCGCTCGAGAGCCAGCCGCAGCCGCGGACGTCGGTCCCGAAAGAGGCGAAGGATCGATGACACGGCGTCTCCTCTCCGGACTGCTCCTGCTCGTCGCGGCTCTGGTCCTCGGGGCCCGCGACGTCGCGTGGGGACAGTCGGCGCCGATCCAGGGGCTGGAGAACCTCACGCCGGAAGAGCGGGCCATCGCCGAGCGCAACCTCGAGCGGTGGCAGAAGCTCACACCCGAAGAGCGGGCGCGCGCCCTCGAGAACTATCGCCACTGGAAGTCCATGACCCCGGAAGAGCGGGAGTCGGCGCGCCAGAGCTACAAGCGCTTCCGCCAGCTCTCGCCCGAGCAGAGGGCGCAGATCCTCAAAGACTTTCAGCGCTGGAACGAGCTACCCCAGGAGCGGCGGGACGAGCTGCAGAAATCGTACGAGCGCTTCCAGCGGCTGCCGCCCGAGCGCCGAGACCGCATCCTGCAACGGTTCGGACAATGGGAGTCGATGTCGCCCGAGGAGCGTGAGCGCGTGCTCCGCAATCAGGAGCGCTGGCGGCAGATGCCGCCCGAGGAACGCGAGCGGCTCCGCGAGCGCTGGCGACAGATGCCGCCCGAGGAACGCGAGCGGCTCCGCGAGCAGCGACAACAGCAGCGGCGCGGTCAGCCGTGAAGGGCGGGGCCCGGTGCGGGGCGGCGCGATCGGTGTTGCCCGTGCTGATCGCGCTCGGTGCGCTGGCAGGATGCGGCGCGACGGCCGCCGGCGCAGCCGGGCCCGCCGAGCCGATCACCGGCGCGCCCCCCGCGGGCGGCGCCCAGCCGACCGATGATCGCCGGATCCTCCACGCTCTGAGCCGGCTCACCTACGGGGCGCGACCCGGCGACGTCGAGCGGGTGCGGGCGATCGGCCTCTCGGCCTGGATCGACCGGCAGCTTGGGCCGCGGACGATCGACGACTCCGCCACCGACCGGGCGCTCGCCGAGCTGACGACGCTTCGCATGCCTATTTTGGAGCTGCTCCGGGAGTATCCGCGGCCCGATCCGAAGCTGCGCGAGAAGATCGCGAGCGGCGCGATGACGCGCCAGGAGATGCAGGAGCGCTACCCGATGGAGAAGCGGCCGATCCGCATCGCAGCCGAGCTCCAGGCCGCGAAAGTCGTCCGCGCCGTGACGAGCGAGCGCCAGCTCGAGGAAGTCATGGTGGATTTCTGGTTCAACCACTTCAACGTCTTCGCCGGCAAGGGCGACCTGCGCTGGTACGTGTCGGCCTACGAGCGCGAGGCGATCCGGCCCCACGCGCTGGGGACGTTTCCCGACCTGGTGCGCGCCACCGCGCGCCATCCCGCAATGCTCTTCTATCTCGACAACTGGCTCAGCGCCAGGCCGGACTTCATCGTCCCGGCGGGCCCGAATCGCGGCCGGAAGGCCGGACTCAACGAGAACTACGCGCGCGAGCTGATGGAGCTGCACACACTCGGCGTTGACGGCGGCTACACCCAGAAGGACGTGACGGAGGTCGCGCGGGCGTTCACCGGCTGGACGATCGACCGGCCCCAGACCTCCGGGCGCTTCGTCTTCCGGTCGGCGATGCACGACGCGGCCGAGAAGGTGGTCGTCGGCCATCGGATCCCGGCGGGTGGCGGGCAGGCGGACGGCGAGCGCGTGATCGAGATCCTCACGCGCCACCCCTCGACCGCGCGCTTCGTCGCCACCAAGCTCGTCCGGCGCTTCGTCTCGGACACGCCACCGCCCGCGCTGGTCGCCCGGGTCGCCTCGACCTACACGAGCACCGCCGGCGACATTCCCGCGATGCTCCGGGTGATCTTCGAGTCACGCGAGTTCTACGGTGAGGACGTGTACCGCGCCAAGATCAAGAAGCCGTTCGAGTTCGTCGTCAGCGCGGTGCGGGCCCTCGGGGCCAGCACGGACGCCCAGGGCGGCATGGCGCTGGCCCGGGCGAGCGCCGAGATCGGCGAGCCGCTCTACCTGGCCCAGCCGCCGACGGGCTACGCCGACCGCGGCGAGACCTGGGTGAACGCCGGAGCCCTGCTGGCCCGCATGAACTTCGCGCTCGGGCTCGCCTCGGGCCGGTACCCCCACGTGAGCGTCGAGCTCTCCGCGCTCGTCGCGGGGGCCGATCCGGGTTCGCCCTCGGCCGTGCTCGACCGCCTCCTGGCCGCGCTCGTCGCCGATCAGGCGGGGCCGGCGACACGCGCCGTGCTGACCGCGCAGCTCGGCGATCCGCAGATCACGCGGCTCACGACGGACGATCGAGGACCGGCGAACACCGACGTCGCCAAGCTCGCGGCGCTGGTGATCGGCTCGCCGGAGTTCCAACGGCGGTAGTGGTGCGCGCCGAAGCGAGACACCGGATGCCCACGCGACGGACGTTCCTGAAGGCCGGCGGATGCGCGCTGGTCGCCTACGCGGCGGCGCCCCGTTTCCTCCTCCGGACGGCCCGCGCGGCGGAGGCGAACGGCAAGGTGCTCGTGGCCGTCTTCCAGCGCGGCGCCGTGGACGGGCTCAGCATGGTGATACCGCACGGCGACGCCGGCTATACCGGCGTGCGTCCGTCGATCGGGCTGCTGCCGCCCAGGCGCGGCGAGAGCGATCGCGCGATCGATCTCGACGGCCTCTTCGCCTTTCACCCCGCCCTCGCACCGCTCGTGCCGCTCTGGGAGAACCGCGCGCTGGCCGTCGTCCATGCGTGCGGCTCCCCCGACACGACGCGCTCGCACTTCGACGCGCAGGACTACATGGAGACCGGGACGCCGGGGATCAAGAGCACGCCCGACGGCTGGCTCGCGCGCGCGGTCAAGACGCGGCCGGCGAGCCGAACGCCCTTCCGCGCGGTCGCCATGGGGCCGGCGTTGCCACGAACGCTCCAGGGCGACGTCGGCGCGATCTCGATGCAGTCGATCGAGCGCTTCGACGTGCGCGCCGGCACCGACGCGAGCGCGCGGCAGGGCTTCGAGTCGCTCTACGAGCAAGGCGTCCGTGATCTCCTGCACGGCACGGGGCGCGAGACCTTCGAGGCGGTCAAGATGCTCCGGGGCGTCAACGCCGCGCGAATCGCGCCGGCGAACGGCGCCGACTATCCACGCGGCCAGCTCGGCGAGGCGCTGCGCCAGATCGCCCAGCTCATCAAGGCGAACGTCGGGCTCGAGGTCGCCTTCGCGGACATGCAAGGGTGGGACACCCACGTCGGCCAGGGCGCCGAGCGTGGGCAGCTCGCACTGCGCTTCCGCGAGTTCGGCGCGGCGCTCGCGGCCTTCGCCCAGGACCTCGGCGGCAAGATGGCGGACGTCGTCGTGCTCACCATGTCGGAGTTCGGCCGGACCGTCGCGGAGAACGGCAACCGCGGCACCGACCACGGCCACGCCACGGCGATGCTCGTGCTGGGCGGGGGTGTGCGCGGCGGGCGTGTGTACGGCCGCTGGCCGGGGCTCGCCGGCCACCAGCTCTTCGAGGGCCGTGACCTCGCGGTCACGACGGACTTTCGCACCCTGTTCGCCGAGGTCGCGACGCGCCATCTCGGCGCGCCCGCCGCGCCGCTCTTCCCGGGCTTCACGACCAGAGAGCCGCCGCTCGCGCTCTTCGCCTGAGAGCACGGCCGGGACGCAATTGCGTGCCGCGCGCGCCCTGTGATACCGTCCGCGCGCATGGGCGACAACGTCACACTCGTTCGCGACGGCGCGATCGCGACCGTCACGTTGAACCGGCCCGACCGCCGCAACTCGCTGAGCGACCCGATGCTGACCGACCTGGCGGCGGCGTTCGCGGAGCTGCGGGACGACGCCGCGACGCGCGTGGTCATCGTCACCGGCGCGCCGCCGGTGTTCTCGGCCGGCGCCGACGCGGGCCTCAAGTCCACCATGTCGGCCGAGGAGCGACGACAGGCCTTCGGCCAGCGCAAGAGCCAGTTCCGCCGGCTCTTCGAGCGCGCCAACACGATGCTCGAGAACCTCGAGCAGGCGACGATCGCCATGATCAACGGCCACGCGGTGGGCGGTGGGTGGGGCCTCACGCTCGCCTGCGATTTCCGCTGGGCCGCCGTAGAGGCGCAGCTCTGGATTCCGGAAGTCGACCTCGGGGTGCCGCTCGGCATCGCGTCGACGACGCGCTTCGTGCGGCTCGTCGGTCCGGCCCGCGCGAAGGAGATCATCATGGAGTGCCGGCGGTACTCGGCGGCGGAGGCCCAGGCCTGGGGCCTCGTCCACCGGGTCGTGCCCGGCGCGGCGCTCGCCAAAGAGGTGCGCGCGTACGCCGAATCGCTGGCGGCCAAGCCGTTCAAGCCGCTGGCGGAGGTCAAGGCGCGGATCAACGCCATCGCCCGCACCGGCATCCCTGAGGTCAACGCGATGACCGAGGGATTCCTCGACCGTGGCTGACCACGGGATGCTCGACGGCATCCGTGTCCTCGACCTCTCGCGCGTGATCGCGGGTCCCTACTGCGCCACGCTCATGGCCGATCTCGGCGCCGACGTCGTGAAGGTCGAGCGTCCCGGCCGCGGCGACGATCTGCGCGCGTGGCGTGGGACGGGGATGAGCGCCACGTTCGCCGCGATCAACCGGAACAAGCGCGGCATCGCCGTGGATCTCCAGCAGCCCGAGGGCAGCAAGCTCGTGTTCGAGCTGGCCCGCCGAGCCGATGTCGTCGTCGAGAACTTCCTTCCGGGCGTCGCCGACAAGCTCGGGCTCGGCTACATCGCGGTGAGCGGCGTGAATCCGGCGGTCGTCTACGTCTCGGTGACGGGCTTCGGTCAGACCGGCCCGCACGCCAGGCGGGCGGGCTACAACACGATCGCCCAGGGGATGAGCGGCATCATGGCGCTCACCGGGATGCCGGGACACCCGCCGACGAAGGTCGGTGGCTCCGTCGCTGACCTCGCTGCCGCCTTCCTCGCCTTCGGCGTCGCGAGCGCGGCGCTCGCCCATCGGCTCCGCACCGGTCAGGGCCAGCAGCTCGACGTGAGCCTGCTGGCGTCCACACTGGCGCTTCTCCCAGATCCCGTCGCCCACTACTTCGACTCGGGCAAGCGCCCGCCGCGGGTGGGCAATCGCAACCCGTACCTCACGCCCGCCGAGGCGTTCCGGACCAAGGACGGATGGGTCCAGGTCGTCATCATGAACCCCGACCAGTACGCGCGCTTCGGCCGGGCCCTGGGCGACGAGACGCTCGTGACGGATCCGAAGTTCGCGACCAACGACAGCCGCATCGCCAATCACGACGAGCTGCGGGCGCGCGTCGAGCGGGCGCTGGCCCGGGACACGACCGCCGCGTGGGTGGCACGGTTCGAGGCTGCGCAGGTCGCCGCCGGGCCCATCTACGAGTTCGACGAGGTCTTCGAGGATCCTCAAGTGAAGCATCTCGGCCTGGTGGCGGCGCTCGAGCAGCCCGGGTACGGACCCGCGCGGATGCTCAGCTTTCCGGTCGGAGCCTCGGCGACCCCAGGCACGATCCGCCGTCCGGCGCCGCTGCTCGGCGAGCACACCGCCGAAGTCCTCGGCGAGCTCGGATTGCCCAGGGGCGAGGTCGATCGTCTCGCCGCCGCCGGCGTCGTTGCGCTGGCGTGACGGCGGCCGACGCATGAAGCACGGGTGGCTCCTCCGGGCTCTCCTCGTCGCGCTCCTGGCCACGGCGTGCGCCGGGCTCCAGCTGGGCCGCGATTTCCCCTCGCCCGAGGCGGCGCAGATCAAGGTCAACGTCACGGACAAGGCCGGGCTGCTGACCGTCTTCGGCGAGCCTTACCAGGTCGGGATCGACAGCGGGGACCAGACGTGGCGATGGTTCTATGCCCATCGGGGCTCCCCCGGGACGATCACCAAGGACTTCACCGTACGCTTCAACGGGAACGGGACGGTCAAGTCGTACTCGTTCACGTCGAACTTTCCCGACGACATGAAGAAGCTCCGGTAGCGCCAGAGAAAGGAGACCGCCGTGGCCACCAAGATCGTTCTCTCTCCGAAGCTCCCCGCGGCGCTCGTCGACATCGCCCGCTCGCTCCTGCCGGCGGAGTTCGAGCTTCACGTCGCCGAGCAGGGCACGCCCGAGTTCCCCGCGGCCATGAAAGACGCCGAGTACTTCGTGGGGTTCGCGCGCGAGAGCCTCGGCGCGGAGTTCTATCGCGGAGCGCCCAAGCTCAAGCTGATCCAGCTGATCAGCGCCGGGTACGACCGTCTCGACATCGGGGCGGCGCGCCAGGCCCGCGTGCCGGTCGCCAACAACGGCGGCTCGAACTCGGTCGCGGTGGCCGAGCACACCCTGATGCTCATCCTGGCCGTCTACAAGAAGCTCGCCTGGCATCACAACAACGTCGTCACCGGCAAGTGGCGGGTCGGGGACTTCTCGCAGACGCGGATGTACGAGCTCGCCGGGAAGACGCTCGGCATCGTCGGCCTCGGCACCATCGGAAAGAAAGTCGCGCGGCGCGCGCAGGCCTTCGACATGCACGTCCAGTACTACGACATCATCCGGCTCGCCGAGCATCAGGAGGACGCACTCGGCGTCCGGTTCGTGCTCTTTCCCGAGCTCTTGCGCACCTCCGACGTCGTCAGCCTGCACGTGCCCCTCACCAGCGCGACTCGCGGCCTGATGGGCGCGCGCGAGTTCGCCACCATGAAGCGGACCGCGATCCTGATCAACACCTGCCGCGGTCCCGTCGTCGACGAGACGGCCTTGCAGGTGGCGCTGGCCTCGGGTCAGATCGCCGCCGCCGGTCTCGATGTCATGGTCGAGGAGCCGCCGGCGGCGAACCACCCGCTCTTCGCCCTCGAGAACGTCACGATCACCCCGCACACGGCGGGGCCGACGTGGGAGAACTGGGCGAAGGCGTTTCGCAACGCGTTCGACAACGTCCAGAGAGTCGCGGCGGGGCGGAGGCCGCTCTGGGTCATTCCGGAACTGCAGGATCTACACTAGCTCGACCCGTTCCGCGGGAGCCACGGACCTCAAGTAACGCGCGCCCCGGCTGGAACGTTCCGGGCCGGTGGAAGACGAGGGCGGGCGGGGCCGCGGAAACGGGGCGGATGAGCGGCTCGGATTCCGGAATGTTGACGCACCGAGACGTTGACGCGCCAGGACATTGACACTGAAGTAAAATCAGGGATAATCCCTTCGCTTTTCGGCTCTCGTACCTCTCCAGTTCGTAGTCGGGTCCGCAGCCGGTGGCGAGGAGACGACTCAGTGAGATCAGGCCGTGAGGGGTAGGACGTTATGAAGAAGTTCATCGTCAAGCGGCTCGGGTTGGCGCTCGTGTCGCTCTTCCTCTTGTCGATGACGATCTTCCTCTTGATGCGGATCACCGGCGATCCCGCCGTACTCCTGGCGGAGCCCGGGGCCAGCGCGGCGGACCTCGACGCGATTCGAAAGCAGTTCGGCCTCGACCAGCCCCTCTGGACCCAGTACGCGAGCTTCATCACGCACCTCGTCCGCGGAGATTTCGGCCAGTCGTTCTACTACCGCACCGACGTCTTCGAGCTCTACCTCTCGCGCCTGCCGGCCTCGCTGTTGCTGGCCTCGGCGGCGATGACGTTCTCGCTGCTCGTCGGCATTCCGACCGGGATCATCGCCGCGGTGCGGGTCAATCAGTGGTGGGACAGCGCGGGGAAGCTCTTCGCGCTGCTCGGGCTCTCGATGCCGTCGTTCTGGGTCGGGCTGATCATGATCCTGTTCTTCTCCGTCTACCTCGGCTGGCTTCCGTCGTCCGGATCCGGGACGGTGCTCCACCTCGTGATGCCGGCCATCGCGCTCGGGTGGGTCTTCGCGGCCACCCACATGCGGCTGACGCGCTCGTCGATGCTCGAGGTGCTCGGCTCCGAGTACGTGAAGCTCGCGAGGCTGAAAGGGCTGCCGGAGGCGCTCGTCATCGCCAAGCACGCCCTCAAGAACGCGCTGATCCCGGTGCTCACCTTGGCCGGGATCAATCTCGTGATCATGGTCAACGTGGCGGTCGTCGTGGAGACCGTCTTCGCCTGGCCGGGCGTCGGACGCCTGCTCTACGAGGGCATCGCCTTCCGCGATTTCCCGGTCGTGCAGGCGACGATCCTGCTCGGCGGCGTGATGATCGTCGTCGTCAATCTCCTCGTGGACATCTTGTACGCCGTCATCGACCCGAGGATCAGATATGAGAGCTAGGAGAGCATATGAACGGTAGCGCAGCCAACAGCCGTTCCGTATCCGCGATCCTGACCCTGCCCTGGCGTCTGGCCATCTTTCGCAGTGAAGGGTTTCCGCTCATCCCGATCTCGATCCTCACCACCGTGCTGCTGGTGGCGATCTTCGCGAATGCGCTCGCACCCCACAATCCCGAGGTCGGAGTGCTGGGCGACCGCTTCCGGCCCCCGGCGTGGGAGGCGAACGGGACCGTCGACCACCTCCTCGGGACCGACCACCTCGGACGCGACGTGCTCTCGCGGCTGATCTTCGGCGCCCGGATCTCCGTGATCGTGGGGCTCCTGGTCATCATCGTGGCCGGATTCGTCGGCACGGCCCTCGGGATCATCTCCGGCTATCTCGGCCGGTGGGTGGATCAGATCATCATGCGCCTCACCGACGCCTGGCTGGCCCTGCCCGTGATCACGTTCGCGATCTTCCTGGCCGCCATCGTGGGGCCCGGTGTGTCGAACATCATCATCATCCTCGCCGCGGTCTATTGGACGCGCTACGCGCGCATCATCCGTGGGGAAGTGCTGTCCGTCAGGGAGCGGGACTTCGTGCGTCTGGCCGTCGTCGCCGGCTGCTCGAAGTGGACGATCATGCGTAAGCACATCCTGCCCAACGTGATCAACTCCGCGATCGTGCTGGCCACCCTGCAGCTCGGCCAGGCGATCATCGCCGAGGCGACGCTCTCGTTCCTCGGCGTCGGCGTGCCGCCACCCCAGCCCGCGTGGGGATTGATGCTCGCCGACGGCAAAAAGGGCCTGATGGCTGGCTACTGGTGGCTGACCGTGCTGCCGGGATCCTGCATCATGCTGATGGTCCTCTCGGCGAACCTCCTCGGCGACTGGCTCCGGGTGAAGTTCGACCCACAGCTCCGCCAGCTGTGACCGGCCCGCTCCTCGAGATCCGGCGCCTCTCCACGCACTACGTGAGCGCCCGTGGCGCCCGCGTGACGCGGGCGGTGGACGACGTCTCGCTGGTGCTCGACCAGGGCCAGACGCTCGGCATCGTGGGCGAGTCGGGCTCCGGGAAGACGACGCTGGCGCTCACGCTGCTGCGATTGCTCCCGCCCGCCGCCCGCATCGTCTCGGGCGAGATCCTCTTCGAGGGCGAAGATCTGATCAAGAAGTCCGCCGCCGAGATGCGGCGGATCCGTGGCAAGCGCATCGCGATGATCCTCCAGGACCCGATGGCGTCTCTGAACCCGCTCTTCACCGTGGGGGATCAGGTGGCGGAGCCGATCCGCGTCCACGAGGGCGCGTCCCGCGGGAACGCGTGGACCCGGGCGACGGAGCTCTTGAAGGCCGTCCGCATCGCGGCGCCCGAGACGCGCGTGCGCGAGTATCCCCACCAGCTCTCCGGTGGCATGCGCCAACGCATCGTCGGGGCGATCGCGATCTCGTGCGAGCCGCGGGTGCTCATCGCCGACGAGCCCACGACGAGCCTCGACCTCACGATCCAGGCGCAGTACCTGAAGCTCTTGCGTGACCTCCAGCGCTCCCACAACCTGGCGCTGATCTTCATCACCCACAACCTCGGCATCGTCGCCAAGATGTGCGACCAGGTGGCGGTGATGTACGCGGGCCGGATGGTCGAGGCCGGCCCGGTCAAGCAGATTTACAACGCGCCGGCGCACCCCTACACGCAGGCGCTCCTCGAGTCCATTCCGCGGCTCGGTGACAGTCGCAAACGCCTCACCGCGATCGACGGCCAGCCGCCGGATCCGTCGGCGCCCCCGCCGGGCTGCGCGTTCCACCCGCGGTGCCCCAAGGTCATGGACCGCTGCCGCTCGGAGGCGCCGCCCGAGTTCCGGGTCGCGGACGCTCAGACGAGCCGCTGCTGGCTGTCGGCTCCCGTGACGAGATGAGGGACTAGCGACGATGGCCGGACCGGTCCTCGAAGCCACGAACCTCGTCAAGCACTTCCCGGTGAAGCGCGGGTTCTTCTCGCGCCAGGTCGCCGTCGTCCGCGCGGTGGACGACATCTCCTTCTCCATCGATCAGGGCAAGACTCTCGGGCTCGTCGGCGAGTCGGGGTGCGGCAAGACCACGACGGGGAAGATGGTGCTGCTCCTGGAGCGACCGACGGACGGGATCATGCGGTTCGAGGGGCGAGACCTCCAGACGCTCGATGGCGGGAGTCTGAGCGCCTACCGGCGCTCCGTGCAGGCCGTCTTCCAGGACCCCTACGCATCGCTGAATCCGCGCATGCGCGTCGGCTCGATCATCGTCGAGCCGCTCGTCACCAACGAGTCGTTGCCGTCGCCCGAAGTGCGCAAGCGCGTCCTGCGCCTGCTCGAGCTGGTGGGGCTGCCCGAGCGCGCCGTCGACCTGTTCCCCCACGAGTTCTCGGGCGGCCAACGCCAGCGGATCGCGATCGCGCGAGCTCTCTCCCTCTCGCCCAAGGTCGTGGTGCTCGACGAGCCGGTCTCGGCGCTCGACGTGTCCATCCGTGCCCAGATCCTGAACCTCCTGCGCGACCTCCAGGCCCAGCTCGGCGTGTCGTACCTCTTCATCGCTCACGACCTCGCCGCGGTGGCCCACATGAGCCACACGATCGCGGTGATGTACCTGGGCAAGATCGTGGAGCTCGGGGACGCCGAGATCGTCTCCAAGGCGCCCAAGCACCCCTACACGCAGGCGCTCTTCTCGGCGGCGCTGCCGTCGCACCCGGACGAGCGGCGCGACGACGAGATCATCCTGACCGGCGAGGTGCCGAGTCCGCTGAACCCGCCGGGTGGCTGCCGCTTCCATCCGCGCTGCCCCTATGCGCTCCCGCGTTGCTCCAGCGAGGAGCCGAAGCTGCTCCCGGAGTCCGGTCGCCTGGTCGCCTGCCACCTCTACCCGAAGTAGACGAGCCGGTTGGACTTCGTTTCGATCCACGCGCAGTCGAAGCCCGACGTCGTCGTCTACATCGAGGATGACCGCCGCTGGACCTGGCGCGAGCTCCTCGAGCGGCGCAACCGTCTCGCCAACTCGCTCGTCAAGGCCGGCGTGGGCCGCGGCGAGCACGTGGTCGTCTACGCTCCCAATTCCCTCGAGTACCTGCTGGCGGCGAGCGCGACCCGCGCCGCCAACGCGGTGCCCGTACCGATGAACCACCGCCTGGTCGCCGAGGAGGCCCTCTACATCCTCGACCACTCCGACGCCGTAGCCGCGTTCGTGGGCGGCCCCTTCGTGGCGATGGCGGACGCGATCCGGCGGCACGCCGCGAAGGTGCGCCTCTGGGTCCTCATGGGCGGGGAGCGTCGGCCCTGGGCGGTCAGCCTCGACGAGCTCCTCGAGAAGGGAAGCCCCGAGCCGCCGGCCCTCGACCCGACGCAGGGGCTCGGCGGCTCCATGATCTACACGGGCGGGACCACCGGAAAGCCCAAGGGCGCGAGCCGCGCGGCCTCCGATCCCCAGATCACGCTGGCCTACATGCAGGGGCTCGGCATGATCCACGACGACCACGTGCACCTGGTGGCGGGACCCCTCTATCATTCGGCGCCGGGCTCCTTCGCCCTGTTCACGGTCGTGCTCGGCGGCGGCGTCGTGGTCATGCGCAAGTTCGATGCCGAGCACGCCCTCCATCTCATCCAGAAGCACCGGGTCACCAGCACGTTCATGGCGCCCACCCTGATCAAGCGCATCGTCGACCTGCCGGAATCCGTGCGCGCGCGCTACGACGTCGCCTCGATGCGCGCGCTCGTCGTGGCGGCGGCCCCGTGCCCCATGCGCGTCAAGGAGGAGGCGCTGCGCTACTTCGGCGCCTGCCTCTACGAGTTCTATGGCTCCACGGAGCTCGGGATCAACACCATCCTGCGTCCCGAGGACGTGCTGAGAAAGCCTGGCTCGTGCGGCCGGGCGGCGCCCGGCGTCGAGATCGCGGTGCTCGACGACGACGGCGAACCGGTCCCCGTCGGCCGGCCGGGCGAGCTCTACGTCCGCCGCTTCGGGGGCATGTTCGACGCCTACTACAAGAACCCGGAGGCGACGCGGCAGACGCGGCGGGGCGAGTGGTACTCCGTCGGCGACGTGGCCACGGTGGACGAGGACGGCTTCTACACGCTCTGCGACCGCAAGCGCGACATGATCATCTCGGGCGGCGTCAACATCTATCCCGCAGAGATCGAGGACGTCCTCCACCGACATCCCGCCGTCGAGGACGTGGCCGTGTTCGGCGTGCCCGACGACGACTGGGGCGAGCGCGTCCACGCGGCGGTGCAGCTGCGCCCAGCGGAGGCACTCACGGCGGACGAGCTTTGCGCCTTCGCCCGGCAGCATCTGGCCGACTACAAGGTGCCGCGCGAGGTCTCCTTTCCCACGGAGTTCCCCCGCGACACCGCCGGCAAGCTCATCAAGCGGCTCCTGCGCGACCCTTACTGGACGGGGCGCGAGCGGAAGATCTGAGCGCCTCGGCGCTTCACGAGGTCTTCAGCTGGAGGACGTTGAAGGCGGGGACCGGCCTCGAGAAGCCCTTCAGCGTGAGGCCGCCCAGCTCCTCCACCTCGACCAGCGCCTCGACCGCCCCGAGCACGCGCTGCGCGATGAGGATCTGGCGCGGCTTGGCCTCGCCGCAGAGCCGCGCGGCCATGTTGGTCACGGTGCCGATCGCGCCATAGTCCATGCGGCCCTCGAACCCGATCGCGCCGATCGTCGCGTAACCCTGGGCGATGCCAACGCCGAAGTCGAGATCGTAGCCGCGCTTGCGCCACGTCACCAGCAGCTCGTCCACCCGCTCGCGCATCGCCACGGCCATCCGCACGGAGCGCTCCGGCGCGTCGGGCACCGGCACGGGATCGTTGAAGAAGATCATCATCCCATCGCCGGTGAAGCGCTCGAGCGTCCCCTCGTGCTCGACGATGACTCGCCCCATCGCGGTGTGGTACTCCCGGAGCACGCTCATGACCTCCTCGGGCTCGGACGTCTCGGCGAAGGCGGTGAAGCCGCGGAGGTCGAGGAAGACCACGGTGATCTCGCGCCGGTGGCTCTTCAGCGGGTCCTCGGCGTCGCCGCTCACGATCAGCTCGGCGAGCTGGGGCGAGAAGAAGCGCTTGAGCCGCTCGAAGCGGTCGAGCTGGGCGAGTTGCTGCTCGACGCGCTGCGCGAGGGTCCGGTTCCACTCGGCGAGCTCGTCGTGGAGCAGCTTGATCCTCAGCAAGGACTTCACGCGCGCCAGGAGCTCGGGCTGGTTGATGGGCTTGGTCAGGAAGTCGTCGGCGCCCGCCTCGATCCCCTTCACGCGCTCCTGGGCCGGATCGAGCGCCGTTACCATGATGACGGGCAGCATCGCCGTCGCCGGGTTCTCGCGGAGCTTCCGGCAGACGTCGTAGCCGCTCATCCCGGGCATCATGACGTCGAGCAGCACGAGCCCGGGCTGCTCCTTGTCGACCTTCGCGAGCGCCTCCGCGCCGTTGGCGGCCGTGACGACGGCGTAGCCCTTCACGGCCAGGAGGTCGGCGAGAAGCTTCACGTTGACGGGCATATCGTCGACGACGAGGACTTTCTCGGGCATGGCGAGCGGCTACGCTCCGGCCCGGCGGTCCAGCATCTCGCGCACCGCCTCGATGAACTCCTTCACCTTGATCGGCTTGGACTGGTAGCCGTCGAACCCGGCGTCCATGACCTTCTTGCGATCGTGGGTCATGACCGACGCCGTCACCGCGATCACCGGGATCGCGCGCGTCGCGGCGTCGGCGCGGAGCTGGCCGAGGGCCGCGATGCCATCGATCCCCGGAAGCAGGATGTCCATGAGGACCAGGTCGGGATGGCGCTCCTTCGCGAGCCGTACGCCGTCCTCGCCCGTGCCCGCCTCGATCGTCTGATAACCGCGGTGCTGGAGCACGTCACGCACGAGCTTGAGGTTCTTGTCGTTGTCCTCGACGATCAGGATCAGCTCGTTTGCCATGGATTCACCGGGAGTGTGAAGGTGAACGTCGCGCCCTGGCCCAGCTGGCTCTTCACCCAGATCTTGCCGCCGTGCAGCGCGACGAATCGTCGCGAGAGCGTCAAGCCCAGGCCTGTGCCCTCGTGCTTCTTGGCGTAGTCGGTCCCCACCTGGCGGAACTCCTCGAAGACGGCCTCGTGGTCCTCGGGCGCGATCCCGACGCCGGTATCCGTCACCGAGATCTCGGCGAAGCCGTCCGCAAGGGCGGCGTGGACGCCCACGTGCCCGCCCTCCGGTGTGAACTTGATGGCGTTGGACAGGAGGTTCAGGAGCACCTGCTTGACCTTCCGCTCGTCGCCCTTGATCTCGCCGAGCCGCGGGTCGACGTCGACCTCGAGCGTGATCGCCCGGCGCGCGGCGCGCTCGCGCACCAGCGTGATCGCGTTGTCGATCGCCTGCGGCAGATGGAACTCGGTCACCTCCAGCTCCATGCGACCGGCCTCGATCTTGGCGAGGTCGAGAATGTCGTTGATGAGCGACAGCAGGTGCCGACCGGAGGCGAGGATGTCTTGCAGGTACTCGTCCTGCTTGTCGTTGATCTCGCCGAACATCCGCTCGAGCAGGACTTCCGAGAACCCGATGACGGCGTTGAGCGGCGTCCGGAGCTCGTGCGACATGCTCGCGAGGAACTCCGACTTGTGGCGATTGGCCACCTCGAGCTGCCGGCTCTTCTCCTCGATCTCCTGGAAGAGACGTGCGTTCTGGATGGCCAGGGCCGACTGGGCGGCGAAGGTCCGGAGCAGCTCGATGACGTCGGGCGCGAATTCCCCGGGGCTCTTCCGGTTCACGACGAGCCCGCCGATGATGCGGTTCTCACGAAGAAGCGGCACCGCGAGCAGCGCGCGATAGCCGGCGCCGATGGCCGCATGTCTCAGCGGGCTCTGATACGTGCTATCCCGCTCGATGTCGGGGACCTGCGTCGGCTCGAGGGTCACGGCCAGACGGCCGACCGCGCCCACCCCTTTGCGGATGACCGTCGAGCGGAGCTGCTCCACGAGGTCCGCGTCGAGGTTCTGCGTGGCGCGCAGGTGGAACTCCTCCGCTTCCTCGTCGTACTCGTAGATCGCGCCTCCATCGGTGCCCGAGAGCTGGCTGGCCCGCGACACGATGGTCGCCAGCACCGTCTCGAGGTCGAGCGTCGAGCTGACTGCCCGACCGACCTCGCCGAGCGCCTGCAGCTCGTCGACCGAGCGGGCCAGCTCACCCGTCCGCGCCTGCAGCTCCTGGAACAGGCGCACGTTCTCGATCGCGATGACCGCCTGGTCCGCAAAGCTCTGGAGGAGAGCGATCTGCTTGTCGCTGAAGGGACGGACCTCGAGGCGCCGGAGCAGGATGAACCCGATCGGCTGTCCCTCTCTCAGCAAGGGGACCGCGAGCGTCGTTCGGTTGCCGTACTGCTGCCCGAGCTGGGACCCCTGGGGGAACTCGGCGGCCGCGGCCTGGAGGTCCGGCACGTGGATCGTTCGACGCTCGATCATGGCGCGGCCGCCCACCGTGCCGAGCCCGAGCGGGATCTCGAAGTGGCCAATAGGCCCGATCGGAACCGGTCCGTGATGCGCGACCAGGCGGAACCGCTCGCCATCCAGTCGCATGATGGCGACGTCGGGCACTTCGCAGAGGCGAGCCGCGCTCTCCGTCACCGCGTCCAGCACGGGTTGCACGTCGGTCGGCGAGCTCGAGATGACGCGGAGAATCTCTCCCGTCGCCGTCTGTTGCTCGAGCGCCTCGGTGACCTCACGATTCCGTTCCTGCAGTTCGATGAAGAGGCGCACGTTCTCGACGGCAATGACGGCCTGGTCGGCGAAGGTCTTCAGCAGCTCGATATGCTTTTCCGAGAACGGACCGACGTCGGTGTGCCACACCGTGATCGCTCCGGTCGGGTTGTCACCGCGGAGCATCGGAACCGACAGCACGCTGCGGAAGCCGGCCGTCCGCGCGAGGTTGTGAGCGAACGCGTGCTCGGCGTCGCTCAGCACGTCGGGGACGTGGACGACCCGCCGCTCCAGAATCGCCAGGCCCGAAAACAGATGGCGCCCCGGTCGAGCCGGAAAGGCACGCTCCGAAAGATCGAGGGCCGCCTGCGGGTAATTGTAGTGCGCGACCATGTGGATCAGTTCGCCATCGTAGCGATAGACGGAACTGAAAAGCGCGCCGCACAACCGCACCGCGCTCTCGGCTATCGCATCGAACACGGGCTGGACGTCGGTCGGCGAGCTCGAGATGACGCGCAGGATCTCGGCGGTCGCCGTCTGCTGCTCGAGCGACTCGGTCAGCTCGTGCGTACGCTCCTCGACCTTGCGCTCGAGCCCGGCGTACGACTCCTTGAGCTGGGTGGCCATGCTGTTGAACTGATCGCCCAGCGCCTCCAGCTCGTCGCCCGTCCTGACGTCGATTCGCTGCTCCAGCTCGCCGGCGCCGATCCGGGCCGCACCGGCCTGCAGCGCCTGGATCGGCGTGACCATCCGCCGGGCGAGGACCAGGCTCGCCGCCACCGCCAGCAGCACGCCGAGCACGAGGAGGCCGATCGTGCGCTGGATCGAGGCGTAGAGGGTCTCGAACGCCTCCTCGAGCGGCTGCTCCACGAAGACGGACCACTTGAGCGACGCGATGGTCGCGTAGGCTGTCATCACGCGCCGGTCCTTGAGATCCCGTGCGATCATCACTTGCCGCCGCTGCTCACCGGGCGAAGGCGCACCGGCGAGCGCGGCCTTGACCTGGTCGAGCCCGGCGAAGGTCGTCTGCTGGAGCACCAGACTGATGTCCGGATGCGCAATGAGGGCGCCCTGGCCGTCGAGGACGAAGGCGTGGCCGGCTTTTCCGATCTTGATCTGGGAGACGACGTCCCAGATGAACTTCAAATTGACCTCGGCCACGGTCACGCCGGCACGCTGGCCGCTCCCGGCCATGGCGATCGTCATGTAGGGCTCGGACCCCTTCCGGAAGTACACTGGCCCGTGGTAGACCTTTCCGGCCTTGGTCTCGACGAACTTCGGCTCGTGCGAGTAGTCGGTCTGGCTGCCGGCGACGTCCATCGCCAGGCGCGAGACGCGCAGCTGCTCCTTGCCCTCGGCGTCGAGATGGCTGATCTCGGTGATCGCCAGCACCTGACGGAGCAGTCGCAGGTAGTCGACGCGACGCTGGTACATCGCCGCCGACGGCGCGCCGAGCTGTGGCTGCGTTGTCCAGCCGATCTGCTTCTCGATCTCCTTGATGAAGTCTTCGATGCGCGCGGCCACGCCCAGGGCCTTCTCGCGCTGGAGCGCGACGAGCGCGTCGCGGTTTTCGTGGTAGGAGAAATAGATCTCGATGGCGCCGGACGCGAGCAGGGCCCCACTGACCAAGCCGGCGAAGACGACCACGTACTTCCGGAAGAGACGGCCGCGGGGAGTCACGCGCCTCTCATGCCGTCATTCGACGACCGGCCGGCAAAGCAGATGTCGAACGACGCGTCGGTCATCGAGGCCTCCCGCTTCACCCCGACAATATCATCAGCAGGCGCGGGACCGATTTTTCCAGGCAACGCTTGATCTCGTCACGGCAGACGCGGAACACCTCCTCGCCCTGGGTGGCCGGATCATCGATGTCCCCGTCCTCGCCCACGAACTCCCGGAGCGTGAACACGGGCCGGTCGCGGGCCTCGTCGAAGGCGCCCAGCATCTGCTTCTGGAGCCCGGTCATCGTCAGGATCAGGTCCGCCTCGGCGAGGAGGTGGCGGTGGCGCTTGAGGTCGGTCGAGGCGAAGTCATCCTCGGCCAGGTGGATGCCCTCCTCACGGAGCGCCAGGCGCGCGTCGAGCGAGGCGATCATGCCATCTCGCGCGTAGTTGGCGATCCCTCCCGACCTGACGCGGATGGCGCCATCGATGCCCTGCCGCGCCAACATCCGCTCCAGGAGCGCCTGGGCCATCACGCTTCGCGCGGTATTGGCGTGGCATACCACGAGAACGGTCTTCACGGCTCCTCGTACCGCGACTTCCAGAAGCGCCGACCCCCGCCGAGGTCTCGCCACTCGTCCGCGGGACGCTCGTCGAGCTTCTGGCCGAACTCGATGCTCGGAGGCTGCTTCAGGTGGCCGCCCAGCGTCTCGGGGAAGATCTTCACCAGCTCCTCGGGATCCCAGCGACGCCCCGCCTTGATGTGCCGCACGGCGTGGGGCTGGGCGAGCAGGGTGTAGCCGTAGCCCCGCGCGTGGAAGACCTGGCCGCTGACGCTCGCCCCGGCGTCGCTCACCAGGTAGACGACGATGGGCGCCACGTTGTCGGGGTCGCGGTCGGTCCCGGCCGCCAGCTCGCTCGGCCACTTGCCGGTCTGCTCGAAAACCTGCCGCCCCCTCGGCGTCGAGTCGATCATGCGCGTGGCCCCGCTCGGCATGATGGCGTTCACGGTCACGCCGTATTTCGCCATCGCGTTCGCCGTCGACCACGTGAGCCCGATGATCCCGGCCTTCGCGGCGGCGTAGTTTGGCTGCCCCGGCGCTCCGAGCGCGGACACCGACGACATGCTGATGATGCGCCCGCCCTTCTGCTCGCGCATCGAGACGGAGGCGGCGCGCACCACGTTGAACATCCCTTTGAGGTGCACGTTGATCACCGCGTCCCACTCGTCCTCGGTCATATTGAAGATCATCCGGTCGCGCAGGATGCCGGCGACGTGCACCACGATGTCGATCCGGCCCCAGCTGTCGATCGCCTGCTGGACCATCGCGGCGGCCTTGCCGAAGTCCGCGACGGAGCCGTAGTTGGGCTGCGCCGCGCCGCCCGCCTTGACGATCTCGTCCACCACCGACTGGGCGGGCGTGTTCTCGACGCCCTCGCCGCTCAAGGAGGCGCCGATGTCGTTGACGACCACCTTCGCCCCCGCCGCGGCGAGCGCGAGCGCGATCCCGCGGCCGATGCCTCGTCCCGCGCCTGTCACCAGCGCCGTCTTTCCGCTGAGCATTCCCATGGTCACTCCGCTAACGGCCGATAGTAAGGGTTCCCTGCCTTGACCCACGCCCCGAGCATCTCGCGGAATTGCGGGCCCATGGGATCGATCCCGCGCATGGGCATCGTCCCCCGTCGAATCGTGAAGTCGTGGGGTGCCAGCTCGCCGGCTCTCACGAAATGGCGCGTGGCCGCCTCGGTTCGCCCCCTGGTGAACAGCCACTCGCCCAGGCCGAATTCGGCGCGCGCCTGCTGGTCGACGTCCGTCGGCAGCGCCTGGAGCGCCCGAACGCGTGCCGCCGGAATCGCCGTCGCCTCCCCGCGGACCCAGGCGCGGAGCGCCGCGAGGTGCTTGGCCGCCTCGAGCCCGGTGATGGACTTGAAGGTGTCGGTGCCGAAGGCCACGTCGTTCGGCCGGACGATCCGGCCGCGCTCATCGAGCCAGAGAATCGTCGGCACGTTCACGATGTTGTAGAGGTCGGCGAGCACGTGCGTCGTGTCGATCAGCGACGGGTGCGTCGGCCTCGCCGCCGCGATCCACGGACGCGCGTCCTCAGCGCTCTTGTCGATCGCCACCGTGATCACCGTGAAGCCGTACCCGCGGAGCTCCCCGTACACCGCCTGCCAGACCGGCAGGTCGAGGCGGCACCCTCACCACGACCCGTAGGCGACGAGGAGCACCTTCTTGCCGCGATGCTCGGATAGTGAATGGAGCCGCCCGTCGAGGTCGGGAAGCCTGAAGTCCGGCGCCTCGAGCGAGGCGAGCGCCGCCGCCCGCTCGCGAGCCGTCACGCCCAGATACGCGACGCCCTCGTCGAGGTCGACCGCCACCGGGCGCCCCGCGGTCTCGGCGCGCTTCGCGAGCACGACGCCCTCGCGCTCGTCCACCTCGACCGCCCGCCCGCCGTCGACGATCGTGAACTTCCTCTCCGCCATGCCGTCTCCTCTCGATCCCGGCGCCCTCGTCAGGCCGCCCCGGCGGTCCGCCTCGACCCGCCCGTGGCGGCCCCCCGGCCACCGCGTCAGACGATATTACTGTAACGGCGGCCATGAGGTCGGCGTGCTTGCGCGAAGCCGCAAGGCGTCCGACACGCGAGACCGGCGACGGACGACGGGCGCGGAGCGTGCAACGCCCGGAGCGCTTACTTCCACGCCCAGGTCGGCTGCTCGAAGTGGGCGACGCGCGTGGCCCGGCCGTGGAGAACCACCTCGCGGATCTGGTAGAGCACGGCGGCGGTCGGGGCGTGGATGAGCGACGACAGCAGCGGGACCTGGATCACGGGACGGTCGCTCTCGGGAATCGTGATCAGCCGCGGCACGTCAGGCTTGTCGAGCTCGGCGAGCGGCACCCGGTACACGTGCGCCACCTCGGCCGGATTGGGCGCCAGCTCGATCTTCTCCCCCGCCCACGCGACGACGGGCGTGATGATGAAGCCCGAGCGCGTGCCGTAGTCGTCCAGGAGCCCGAGCACCGCGCCCGCGTCGAGCACGAGACCGACTTCTTCGCGGAGCTCGCGCAGCGCGGCATCCTCCGAGCTCTCGCCGGCGTCGATCCGGCCGCCGGGCAGCGCCCACTGGCGGGCGTGCGCGCGCAAGGTCGCCGTGCGCCGGGTCAAGAGAAAGCAGGCGCGTCCTTCGTCGTCCGGGAGCAGCACGACCGCCACCGCGGCGGGACGGCGGCCGTCGGGGGCGATCGGTCGTCGCTCGAATCCGGCGAGGTTTTCCTGGACCCGCGCTCTCAGCGCGTCGTCGAAGCAGCCCGCGTCCTGGTCGGCCACGCGGCTAGCGGACGATCATCCGAGTCCCCAGCTCCGCACGCGCGAGGGGACGATCCGGAACATCACGCGGTTCGCCGGCATGGCCTTGCCGCTCCAGAGGCGCTCGAGCCGGCCGTACTTGTCGTGGAAGCGCTCGACGAGCGCACGCCGTTCCGGGCCCTCCGGCAGGAACTCGGCACGTCCCTGCACGGTCACCCCACGTATCTCCCCACCTCCGGACACGGCCTCGGCCACCACGCACACTCGGGAGTCACGGCGGAGGTTCCGAACTTTCTGGGTGTCCTCGACGCTGATCATGGTCAGCGCGGCCGGGCCGTGCAGGAACCACATCGGCATCGCCAGCGGAGCCCCGTCGGCCTGCACGGTCGCCAGCACGGCGACGTCCTTGGTGGCGAGAAATCCCTGGATCTTTGCCTCGTCGAGGCCCATTCAGTACGCTGGCAGCTTGCCGGCCTTCACACCGGTCTTCCGCACCACCGCGACCTCTTCGGCCGCCTTGGCGGCCATGAACCGGCTGTCGCTCGCCAGCGTGACGAACTGATAGCCGGCCGCGACCATCTTCAGCGCGTAGGCGGCGGTCCCATTGTGGATCCCCGCGGCGACGCCGTGCCGCTTGCACGCCTCGACGATCTTCTGCTGCGCCTCCACCACCGGCGGATCGGTCTGGTCCAGCCGCGGCTTGCAGCCGAGGGTGAGCGACAGATCCGACGGGCCCACGTAGACCGCGTCGATGCCGGGCACGCGCAGGATCTCGTCGATGTTCTTCACCGCCTCGGCGGTCTCGATCATGGGCATCACGATCAGGTCGTCGTTGGCGTGGTCGCCGTAGTCGGCGCCCGCGTAGATCGACGCGCGCACCGGGCCCCAGCTCCGATAGCCGCGCGGGGCGTACTTGCAGGCGGCCACGAGCGCCTCGGCCTGGGTCTTCGTGTTGATCATCGGGCAGATGACGCCGTAGACGCCCGCGTCGAGGATCTTCATGAGGAGCGCCGGATCGTTCCACGGCACGCGGGCCAGCGGGATGACCGGCGTCGTCGAGACGGCCTGGAGCATCGTCACCGCGGTCTGGTAGTCGATCACGCCGTGCTGCATGTCCACGGTGAGCGAGTCGAACCCCTGGTGGGCCATGACCTCGGCGGAAAACGAGCTCGGGATCGACAGCCAGCCGTTCACGACCGCCTCGCCCCGCGCCCAGATCTTCCTCAACGTGTTCTCTCTCACGACGTTCTCCTGTCTGTTGGGAGAAGGAGGCTCCGCATCACGTGAGCTCCGGACGGCACACTGCCCGGAAGTTGCACCACCGGCAGATCCTCAGATCCTCGGCCTTTTCGAAGTCGGCGATCGTCGCGACGTTGGCGGCGGGATCGACGAGGTACGCCTTCATCGAACGGACCGAGAGGCGGAGCTGCTCCTTGATGGCCTCGAGCCGCTCGTCGCTCCAGGTGAGCTGTGTCACCTCCGGCTCGCGCAGATTCGCCTCAAACAGGTCGACCTTCGCGGGCGGCACCCCGAGCACCTCGGCGGCGTAGAGCGCGTAGCAGCCGAGCTGGAACGCCGCCCCGTCCGGCGTCGAGCCTCCCGTCTTCCAGTCCACGAGCGCGAGCCGCCCGTCGTCCGTCCAGAAGCCGAAGTCGGGCGCCATCCAGACCGCGGTGCCCTCGAACTGGAAGACCTTGGACCAGTGCTCGATCGACCAGTGCTCGGACGACGTCTTGCGGATGGCCGCCAGGAGCGGGAGGCGGAAGAAATTGCGCAGGCAGACCGCGACGTTGCGGGAGAGCGCCTGCCACACCTCGGGCTTCAGGTCGAGCGCGTACTCGTGCTCGAACAGCGCCACCGTCTTCGGGCTGTCACGGTAGCGGCCGGCCTTCGAGGAGCGCCACTCGCCGCGCATTCGCTCGACGACGTCGGCGATGAACGGCTCGACCGGGAGGTCGCGACCGCCGGCGAAGGCGTGGAACACCATCTCGATCGCGTCGTGCACGACCCGCCCCGCCCACTGCTGCCGGGACGCGAGCTGCTTGAGGATGTAGAGGCGCCGGACGTCCTCGGTCGCGCCCGCGTCCCACCCGCCCCAGGCGCCGTAATAGTGGTAGAAGTACCGGCGGCGACACTCCTGAAAGGTATTGTCCCGACTGCGCGACCAGGAAAATTCGTTGGCGAGCTCGCCCATCGGCGGCATTGTCGCACGGCTTGACGCCCTCAGGCCACGCTGCTAGCGTGGCGCCATGGCCGGACCGTCGTTCACCGTCGAGTGCCCGTGCTGCAAGGCCAAGCTCACGCTGGACGCGGAGCTCCGCGCCGTCATCGCGCACGAGGCGCCACCGCCGACGCGCTCGGTCGACGATCTCGGCGCCGCGTTCGACAAGCTTCGCTCCAAGTCCGCCGAGCGCGAGGAGCGCTTCAAGGAGCAGCTCCGCGCCGAGGGAGAGAAGGGCAAGCTTCTCGACCGCAAGTTCCAGGAGGGGCTGAAGAAGGCCAAGGACGACCCCGGGCCGCCGAAGCGACCGTTCGATTACGAGTAGCATGGCCGGCGACGACCTGCTGGGCGACCTCCTGCGGCAGGTCAGCCGGAGCTTCTACCTCTCGCTCGCCGTCCTCCCTCGCCCCTTGCGTGAGCCGATCGGTCTCGCCTATCTGCTCGCGCGCGCGGCCGACACGATCGCCGACACGCAGCTCATCGCCCGCGCTGATCGCCTCGGCCATCTCGAGACGCTCCGGCGGGCGTACGCCGGCGAGGCGGCCGATGTCGAGGCTCTGGCGCGCGCGTGCGCGCCCCGTCAGGCGCACGTCGCCGAGCGGCGCCTGCTCGAGCGCGTGGGCGAGGCGCTCGCTCGCGTCGCGGCGCTGGCGCCAGCCGACCGTCACGAGGTGCGCGCGGTGCTGGCGACGCTGACGTCGGGGATGATCTTCGACCTCACCCGCTTTCCGGGCGAGGACTCGAAGGGCCTCGCCGCGATCGAGAGCCTCGAGGAGCTCGACCACTACACGTACCTGGTGGCGGGCTGTGTCGGCCCGTTCTGGACGGTGCTCCACGTGGCGCACCGGCGGCGAGTCAGCGACTGGGCCCTGCGCGAGATGAGCGAGCAGGGCGTGAGCTTCGGCAAAGCTCTGCAACTCACCAACGTCCTCCGTGACGTGCCCGGCGATCTCGCCCACGGCCGGTGCTACCTGCCGGCGCGCGAGCTGGCGGCGCTGGGGCTCGGGCCGCGGGATCTGCTCGAGCCCGCGGGCGCGGCCCGCGCGTTGCCGCTCTATCGCCGCCTGCTCGGGCTGGCGCTCGAGCACTACAACGTCGCATGGGACTACACGCTCGCGATCCCGCGGCTCGAGTGGCGGATGCGCCTGGCGTGCGCGTGGCCGCTCCTGATCGGCCTCGCCACGCTCGCCGACCTCGCGGCGCACCCGAATCCCCTCATCGCGAAGACGCCGATCAAGATCTCCCGCGGCGCCGTTCGCTTGTTGCTCACCGAGTCGACCCTCACGATCTGGTCCAACCGCGCGCTGGCCGCTCACGCCGCGCATTTGCGCGCGCGTATCGCGGTCTAATTTCCCTCTTGCGCTCGCGAGGCCCTCGACGGCAGGGTAGGGCAGGCGTGAGTCGAGCCAATGGAGGAGACGATGGAACGCATGTTCGGTGAGCCGCAGCCCTGGACGCCGTCCCCAGTTCCGACACCACCACCCATACCCGCCGCGCCAGCGCCGCCGCCGCCGGCGCCGAAGCCGGCCGCTCCCAAGGCGGCGCCGAAGGCGGCAAAGCCCAAAGCCAGGGCGAAGGCCAGGAAGAAGGCCAAGGCCCGGCCGACGCGGAAGACCAAAGCCAAGGCGCGGAGCAAGGGTAAGAAGAAGGCGAAGGCGCGGCGTCGGCGCTAGTCGAGAAGCGAGAGGCCCAGGAGGGTCGCCGGATCGACCCTGGCCCCGCCCACCTGGGCTCCGAAGTGCAGGTGCGGGCCGGTGGCCCGGCCAGTGGCTCCCACCGTCCCGAGCGTCTGGCCGCGCTCGACGCGCTCTCCCTCGGCGACCGAGGCCGTGTCGAGGTGGAAATAGAGGGTGTAGAGGCCGAGACCGTGGTCGATGACGACCAGCCGACCCGGGAAGAAAAACTCGGCGACGAGGGCGACCTTGCCGGCATTGGCCGCGACCACCGGTGTTCCCCGTGGCATCGCGTAGTCGATGCCGCCGTGAGGCAAGCGGGGTCGGCCGTTGATGATCCGGCGGGCGCCGAACCCGGTGCCGGCCGCGGTCGTTCCCACGGGCGTCGTGAACTTTCCCCGCCAGAGGCGCTCGGGGGTGATCGTCCGGTAGAGCGTCGTCAATTGCTTGCTCTCGCCCACCGCGCGCCGCTCGGTCTCGGGGTCGAGATCGACCATCGCCGGCGGCAGCGTCAGCCGCTCCACGCGAAACGGCCGGCGTGTGATCTGCACGCTCCCCTGCGCGCTTTGCGGCTCGCGTCCGGGCTCCACGACTCCCACCCGCCACGCATGGGTACCCGGCTTCATGTCCAGATCGACGCCGAATAGCGCGGCGTGCCCGCCCGCGTACGGAAAGAAGGTCAAGGGCCGTCCGTCGACCGAGCCCTCGACCGCGGCCGTCTCCGGGGCATCCTTCACGTGAAGCCAGGCGACATCGCCGATCCGGGGCTTCGACGGGTGCCACGTGACGCTGGCCTTTTCGGCCGCAGTGGACGAGCCCGAGACGAGGAGGAGGGCGAGCGCGACTGCGCGGATCCGGGCTCCGGTCACTCCGGGCGCTGCTGGCGGAGGAACTGCTCGAACTCGGCGACGAGCTCGGCGGCCGGCGGCAGATCGCTCGGGCCGCCGGGCGCAGCGGGCCCCGGCTCCTCGACATCGCGCGACTCGAGCTTCTTGACGTAGTTGGCGATCTTCGCGTTCTGCGCGACGATTTCCTTCAGGTTCGCGTCGAACTGCTTCACCGCTTCCTCGAGGTCGCCGACCTCGATCGTGGTGCCCAGAATCGGCGCCACCCGCCGGACGAGCGCCAGTGTCGCCTTGGGGTTTTCGATGCCCGAGATGTAGTGCGGCACGTTGGCCCAGAGGCTCGCCGTGGCAAGCCCCTGGTCGCGGCAGATCGTGTTGAGGACGCCGACGATGCCGGTGGGCCCTTCGTACTTCGTCGGGCGGACTCCGAGGCGGGCCGCGAGCTCCGGGTCGGACGCGCTGCCGGAGAGGCGGACGGGCCGGGTATGTGGCACCTCGGCGAGCAGCGCTCCGAGGGTCAGCACCAGCGCGACTTCGCAGCGCCGCGCGAGGTCGAGAACCAGATTGCAGTAGGTCTTCCAGCGCAAGTGCGGCTCGACCGCCACGCCCACGATGACGTCGCGCGCCAACTCGGACGCCTGCGTGATCGAGAACTCGGTCGCCGGCCAGATGATCTCACGCTCCGTGTCGGAACCTTGCTTGAAGCGGACGTAGGGCCGGGAGAGGCCGAAGTGATAGAACTCCTCCGGGTCGATCTCGGCGAACTTTTGCGCCCGGAACGACGTCCCGAGGTACCGCACCGCAGTCGTCGCCGACTCGGCCGCGTCGTTCCAGCCGCCGAACGCCATGATCAGGATCGGCCGGCGCAAGCCTTCCGGGCGCGAGTGGATCTTCAGAGCGTCCATCGACTCGTCAGTCTCCTCGACGTTGTAGGGGGAGTCTAGCACGAACAGCCGATTGACCCGATCCCCACGCGACGGTAGCATGTGCCAGCCCGATTCTTCTGGGGAGGACTTGTCTATGCGCGGGAAGCACTGGCGATCGCTGCTGATCGGGACGTCACTGCTGGTAGTCGGCGGCTGCGCGTCCAGCGAAGAGTGGAACGTCTGGCGGTCGAACACGAGCCATTTCGCTTCCAAGGAGCACTTCGATTTCTCGATGAACAATCGTGAGGGCTCGGCGTCGAAGGTGACGCGAGAGGACATCGCCCTGGCGCAAAAGCAGAACTGGTTCGGCCGACCGGTCACCGTCAGCCAGGAACAGATCCTGGAGCGCTAGACACCGGCGCCCGCCATGCAGGCACGTGCTTGACGATTCGGGGGGCATTTTGACCCAGGGCGCGCATCGTTGCCGCGCACAGATGGGCGGTGATTCGCGGGGTTAGGCGGGTGGCACGCCGCATGCCCTGAGCTCTCAAGCATGAGAGAGACAAAGCTCACCCGAACGGTTCTTGGACTCGCCGTCGCCGCCGGCCTGACCCTCGGCGCCAGCGGCGCGCTCGCCGCAGACGCTCCGGCCGACCGGGTCCTTCAGCCCGACAAGTACACCTCGGACAGGGGTCGTACGCTCGGGCAGAAGTATCAGGGAGCCCTCCGCGATCTCAACGCGAAGATCTATCACTGTATGCCCTGGGTGGACGTGAAGCCGGAGGGCATCGGCTTCTACAAGCCCAAGCACCTCGAAGGCGACGCCCGGTACCTCTCGGTGAACGTCACCGTGGACCAGCAGCCCGCTCCGGAGTTCACGCGGCTGCCTCTTCAGGACCGTGTCTCCGCGATGTTCTCGCGCTACGTGCCGCACCTGCTGCGCTCGATGGCCAGCGGCGATCTGCTCAAGGACCCCTCTCTCGAGGGCTTCACCGTGATCGTGAGCTGGTTGAAGGCCGAGCCCACGAGCGGCCAGGCTCCGGTGCTGGAGACGGCCGCAGTCTTCCTGCCGAAGGCGCTGGCCACGGACTACCTGCGCGGCCGGGTCGGCATCGGTCAGCTGGCGGAAGGCTCGTATGTGCTGGCCTGGGACGGCGAGACGCGCCTCGGCACCGTGAAGCCCAAGGCCTGGGCCGACGACTTCGTGCTGACGTACAAGGTCGCCGGCTACACGCCCGACCCGCGCGTCACCTGCCCCTGAGAGGGGTCGCCGGCTTCCGGGGGGTCACCGACCCCTGACAGGAGTCTGACCCTTGAGGTAGCGGCGCAGAGCCGGCGCATCGACGGAAACGCGACGGCCCCGAACGGGACCGTGCGGCGCGGGAACCAGCGGACCTCCGAGACGTCGTCGCCGGGACGAACGTCCCCGCGCCCGAGCGCTACGCGATAGACCGTGGTCAGCACGGGGAAACCGCGCGGCCCGTAGCGATCCGTCGCAAAGCCGATGAGCCGAACCGGGCGCGCTCGCACCCCGAGCTCCTCGCGGAGCTCGCGCCGCAGACCCGCCTCGGGCACCTCCCCGGCCTCGAGGAAGCCTCCCGGCAGGTCCCAGCTCCCCGCGTACGGCGGCCGCCCTCGACGCGCCATCAGGAGCCGGCCTCCGCTCACGATCACCGCAACGGCCGCCGGGACCGGATTGTCGTAGAACGTCCAGCCGCAGCGCCTGCACCGTCGCCGGCGGCGCCCCTGCTCGCGGACGATCACGAGGTGTCCGCCGCAGGCCAGGCAGAACCGTGCGCGAGCCGTCACGCCTTGCGCGGAGACAGCGTGACGCGAATCCCATCGGCGATCCGCCGGAGCGCCCGAGCCGACTCGCGCTCCGGTGCCAAGGCGACGAAGGCTTCGCCCCGATCGGCGGCCACCGCAAGCGCCGGATCGAACGGCACGCTCCCGAGAAAGGGGATCCCGGCGTCGGCGGCCATCCGGGCGGCGTCGGGCCCGGGGAACAGACCCGCCATGTTCTCGACGAGCCCGAGAATGGGCGCCGTCGTCTGGGCGGCCACTGTGATCGATCTCCTCACGACCAGGTGAGACACGTCGGACGGGATCGTCACGACGACGATCCCCGCGAGCTCCGGCGCGAGCGACGCGATCGTCGCGAGCCGGTCGGTGCCGGGCGGCAAATCGAGGAGCAGCGCATCGAGCGTGCCCCAGTTCGTGTCGGCCAGGAACTCGCGGACCGCGTTCGCCTCCATGGCCCCGCGCCAGGTGTGCGCCTCTTCCTGGACCGTCGTGTCCCACGTGAGCGGCGCGGCGTCCTCGGGCAGGAGGAGATCCATCGACATCACCTTCACGCCGAGCTCGCTGCCTGGGGGCTCGACGCCGCCATCGGTCACGACCAGCCGCCGGCCACGCACGCCCAGCATCTTGGCCTGCGTCGGACCGTTGAGATCCACGTCGAGGACGCCCACCTTCCAGCCACCGAGTGTCAGGCAGCACGCGAGGTTCGCGGTGAGGGCCGATTTGCCGACACCGCCCTTGCCCGACACGATCGCGACGATCGCGTGCACGGACGCGAGGCGCTGCCGGAGCCTGTCGTGCTGGGCCTCGACCTGGCCCGCGATGTTCGAGCCGCCGTCGCCGGCGATGTCCTTGTAGCGCTTCACGCGGCTTCCCTGTCCCACGCCGCGCGACCTACGAGGACGAGCGCGCCGGCGGTGACGACCAGAAAGACGATGGCGCCGACCCGGAAGGTCAGCTCGCCGCCCCAGGGCGCGGGCACGCTGGCCGTCTCGGGGCGAAGAGCGACCCGCAGGACGTGCCAGGCGCGGAGGGCCATGAGGGCCGTGAGAATTCGCGCGAAGTCGCGGCGTGAGAGAATCCAGCGCTCGAACCACGCCCGGCGTTGCACCAGGAGATACGGGATCGCCACGACGAAGACCAGTCCCAGGACGATCCACACCACGCCCGGCTGCATCATGCGTCCACCACGGACGCCGACCCCGTGCATGACGAGATAGAAGCCGCCGATCCAGTAGATCACTCCGTAGACCAGATACGCCCGCGCGGCCAGCCGAAAGGAATCCATCAGGGCTGGGGCCGGAAGCGCGCGCCCCACTTCGAGCGGACGTCCGCCAGGAGTTCCTTCGTGATCGTGGTCTCGCCCCGGCCACACGCGTAGGCCTCGACGGCCTTGATCACCATGCCGCGCGCGAACGAGGGAATCGCCTGGAGCCGCCCCCGCGCCTCCGCGTCCCAGACGAGCTCGTAGTCGACCGACAGCCCGAATGTCAACGACGCCGGCAGGTCGATCAGCTCGCCGCCGTGCGCGCCGGGCTGGTAGGCGCAGGCGGGATCTTCCGCGAGGTAATCGCCGTACGTCGCGTAGGCGCGGCAGCGGCAACCGCCGCAGATCTTCGCGAACTCGCAGACGCCGCACCGTCCGCCGAGCTTCGGGTCGCGGAGGTCACCGAAGACCGGCGCCGCTCGCCACAGGTCGGCGAAGGACCGCTCGCGCACGTTGCCCGCCGTCACCGGCATGTAGGGGCACGGCGTGACGTCGCCATCAGGCGTGATGCGACAGTAGTACTTACCGGCCGGACACGAGCCGTGGGCATAGTTCCGGAGGAGCGGAGAGGACGGGTTCATCTCGTAGAGGATGCGCCGGAAGTGGGGGGCGCACTTCGCGCGAATGAGCAGCCCGTCGCTCTTGCCCACGGGCGCCGACCACGGATCTTCGAACGTCTGAGGGCCGCCCGGCGGGGGCACGGGGCGGGGAAGAGTCCGGCGCTTCGGAACCCCACTCGCGCCGGACCCTTCCCCGCCCCGTGCCCCGGCCGGGCGCCGCTCGCAGATTCCGAGGAGCGTACGAACGAACGAGGGAGGGCCGGAGCCCGCGCCCTGGACTTTGGCGAGGTAGGCAAGCACGCGCTCGTAGGCGGAGGGATCGATGTCCGTGAGGCTCTTGCCGCGGCCGGTCCGCACCAGGAAGAAGAAGTTCAGCACCTTGGCGCCGAGCTTCTTCGCCAGCTCGATCATCGCGGGCACCTCGCCCACGTTCCAGTCCGTCACCGACATGTGGAGCGAGAAATCGAGGTCGGCGTCGGTCAGCACGCGAGTGGCCCGCACCGCGGCCTCCCAGGCGCCCGGCAAGTGGCGGAACGCATCGTGCTTGACGCGATCGGTGGAGTCGAGGCTGATCGAGGCGCCGAGGACGCCGTGCGTGCGCATCAGCGCCGCTTCGCGCTCGCGCAGCAGCACGCCGTTGGTGCCGAGCACGGTCGTGAACCGCTTCTCGGCGGCATAGGCCACGATGTCCCAGATGTCCCTCCGGAGCAGGGGCTCGCCCCCGGTGAGGATCAGGAAGACGTTCGGGTTGACCTGGGCGATCTCGTCCATCACCCGCCGGCACTCGTCGGTGGACAGCTCGCCTCGCGTGTCGGCGCCGGCGAACGCCGACATGTAGCAGTGCGAGCATTCCAGATTGCACCGCTGCGTGAGATTCCACGACACGCTGTACGCCGTGTACGGGTTCGGATTCGTGGATGATGACATTGCCGACGTCGCGTCGTGACCGGATGTGGAGTCTGTCACGACGAGAGATCTCTGGACGGAAGCGCGGGCACGCTTGTCGGGATCCATGGAAGCGGGGGCGTGGGGGTGGGGGTGCCTCCCGGAATCCGCGTAGTCAGGATCACACTCGCGCGAAGCATGAGATTCAGCCGGACCCGAATGTCCGCAGTCGGATTCCGGGAGGCATCCCCACCCCCACGCCCCCGCTTATCGCGGTTTCTTATTCGAGACGTATCCGGCGATCACTTCGTTCATGGTCTCGCGCGCGTGCCCGATGCCCTCCTCGCAGACCGCGAGATCGATGGTCGTGACGCCTTTCGAAGCCGCCACCCGCTCCACTTCCTCGCGCGTCATGTCACGCATGAACCCGGCCGGGACGCGGTTGAGGCGCGCGGTCGCCTCCTCGGTCCACCCGAAGCCCCCGCCGCCATCCGTGGGCGCAGCCGCGGGCTGATCGGCCGGCTCGAACTTCGTCTTCGCCAGGAGCGTGTCCCAGCCCGCGCCGAGCTTCTCCCGCCCGACGGTCTCCTCGATCATCGGCAGGGCGAGCTGACAGGTGATGACCGGGATCTTCCGCGAGCGCGCGTATTTCTCGATCCGAGCCTTCGCGCGGCGGCGGAGGTACGCGTCGGTCACCTCGCGCAGCGCGTCGCGCGCGTCGGCGGACCACTTCACCTGGACGCCCGGCATCGATTCCTCGGCCTCGATGCCGCCCTCCTGGGTCGCGATCGCCTCGATCGCCTCCTTCGAGATGAGCTGGAACTTGTCGGCGCCGGCCTTACAGACCGGGCACGTGACGACGGGATTGGGTCCCTTGACCGTGTAGCCGCAGACGGAGCAGATGGCCGTGGCCGGTTGCGCCTCGGCGCGGAGCCTGGCGACCGCGACGTCCTCGGCGAGGATCTGCATCCGCTCGGCCATGCGCGTCGGCATGAAGATCGCCATCGCCTCGTCGATCACTTTGTTGGTGATGACGGTGTGTCCCTGCTCGATCGCGTAGCGCAGCAGCGCCGTGCGGGCTACACCCTTCACCTGGGGCGGCACGCGCTCCATCCGCGCCTCCGCCTCCTCCGTCCACGAGATGATCTCCTCGGCCTTCACGTCGAGCGGGGGATAGAACTTGCCGCCCGTCAGCAGCACGTTGCACGGGGCCAGTCGCAGGAGGTTCTCGGTATTGGAGCCGAGGTCGACCTCGTTCTCGTCCGAGTGCACCCCGACCCGGCCGAGGATGAGGAGCCACGGCTGCTCCTTGCGGACGAAGGTCAGGATCTTCTCGAAGCACTTGCCGTCGAGGAGCGTGATGGCCAGCTCGACCCCCGACTCCGACGCGAGCTTGCGCCCGATCTCGAGGTGCGACTGGTAGATCTTGGCCAGGCCCGTGTCGATGATCTCCTCGTGGAGCTGCTCCTGCTCCTTGAAGCGGAAGATCTTCGACGCCTTCTCGCTCAGCACGCCGACGATGCCGTTGAACATCGCGTAGTGGAGATACGGGTCGTAGACGGCCACGGCCTGCAACGGCCGGCCGAGCGCCTTCGCGATTCGAATGCCCAGCTGGAGACCATTGAAGGACTGCGGCGAGCCGTCGAGGCAGACGACGATCGCCCCCTGCTGATCCGGGAGCGCGTCGGTGTTGCGGACGATCAGCGTGTCACGCGACACGCGGCGGACGAACCGCTCGGTCACGGAGCCGAGCTGGCTGTCCTTGACCGCGCCCATCCCGAGGGCGCCCATGACCACGAGGTCGTAGTCGGCGGCCAGGCAATCCTCGATGAGGACCTTGTAGTGCTTGCCGTCGATCATCTTGGGCTCGAAGGCGAGCCCGGCCTCGCCGGCTTTCCGCGCCATCACGTCGAGATACGACTCGGAGATGAGCTGGAGGCCCATCGCGATCAACGAGTCGTGGATCTTCCGCTGACGCTCGAGCTCGTTCTCGTCCTTGTATTCCTCGGGCAGCGTGTACTCCATCTGCTTGAACCGGTAGTCGTGGAGCCGCGCCGCGTACACGTGGACGCCCGTGAGCCGGGCACCGCCCGTCCGGCCCAGCTCGACCGCCAGGTCGATCGCCCGGTTCGAATAGTCCGAGTTGTCCACCGGAACGCAGATGTGCTTGAACATGGAGTCCCCCTGTCGTGGCCTCAACGCAACTCGAACTCGACCGTCGCCGTCGCTTTCGGCGCGATCGTGAGCTCTTTGGTGGTCGTCCGCGGCTCGTCGTAGACCGGCCGGCCGTCCTTGTCGGCGCCCTTGGGCCGGTAGCCGGAGTGCCACATCGAGACCTTGTAGGTGCCCGGCGGCACGTCGCCGATGCGAAAGCCGCCGGAGGCGTCGGTCACCGCCACGTACGGGCTGTCGTGAACGATCATCCACGCGAACATGTGCGGGTGCGCGTCGCACAGCACGCGGACCACGCCGGGCTTCTGGAGTCGCTTCGTGATGTCGATCATCTGGTCCTTGGTCGGCAACGCCAGATTGAAGACCGTCGGCTGGCCGAGGAACCCGTGGGTGTTGTGGAGCACCGGGTCGGAATTGCGGACGCGCACGCGGTCGCCGGGGACCACGGCGGTCACGTGGCCGACGAACACGCAGTTCCGGTTGTCGACGATGACGTCGCCCGTGCCCTTCTTGCCGCGGGCGACGCCCTCGATCATCACCACGGTGTCGCGCACGCCCCGGTCCGGCCCGAGCACCAGGGCCTCCGAGACCTTCTGGGCGCCGCACACGTCGCGGTTCTTGTTGACTGCTATCGGGCTCAGCGTCGGTGGAGTGCCGACGAACCTGACGACGCCCGTCAAGGTGCCGCCGTCGTGCACCGTGGCGGCTTCGTAGGCGTCGACCGCCGGTACTGGTACCACGACCAGCACGAGCAACGAGAGGAGCGCGCCCGCGGCGGCCGCGCGCGGCCGCCTCACAACTCGCGATTGATCAACCACTCCAGAGCGAGCCAGAGGCTCCGGCTGTAGCGGAAGAACCAGAGCGGAAACAGGATCACGACCGGCACCAGCAGCGCGAGCTGCGCCGCCGTGGAGAGGGCCGTCTGGCTCCAGAGGACGAAGAAGCCGCCGATCGCGATGGCCGCGGTCACCGCGTAGTTGATGTAGATCGCCCCGACGAAGTAGCCCTGCACCCGCTCGAACCGGAGCCCGCAGAGGGCGCACGCGTCCGCCATCGAGAACCAGCCCCGGAACAGCGCAGTCGCCCCGCAGCGGGGACACCGGAGCCGTACCGCCCGGCCCAGGGTGCGGAAGAGGCGGTTGGCCTGGCGCTCGGATTCCATCGATCACCCCGCCGGCCCCAGGACGGACCACTCAGTGTTTCGCAGGCTCGGTGGTGGCCGCCTTGACGCCGACCGTCCGCTTCATGACCGCGAACCCGTCGGGCAGCAGCACGAAGATCAGCAGCGTGGCGATCGCGAGCGGAGTGATCGCGACCATGCCGAGGGTGCGCGCCTCGAACCGCAGGTGCATGAAGTACATCGCGACCAGCACCGCCTTGCCGAGGGCCAGCGCGCACAGCAGCACGCCGATCGTGAACTTCGCCAGCGGCATGTAGATCACCGCGATCTCGACCACGGTGAGGATCGCGAGGTACCAGAAGATCGCCATGTAGTTCGGATGCTTGTGCTCTGCCGTCGCCATGGCTTCGACCCCTTACAGGAGGTACATGAAGGTGAACACCATGATCCAGACGAGGTCGACGAAATGCCAGTAGAGCCCGGTGATCTCGACCGCGTTGTAGCTCGCCGCGGGCGTGGGCCGCCGGGCGACGACCCGCATGATCGCGAGCAGGTAGATGACGCCGGCGGTGACGTGCAGGCCGTGAAAGCCCGTCACGAGGAAGAACGACGTGCCGAAGAGCGAGGCGCCCCACGGGTTACCGTTGATGTGGAGCCCTCGGTGGATCAGGTGCGTCCACTCGTAGGCCTGCAGGCTGACGAAGATCGCGCCCCCGAGCGCGGTGAAGAAAAGGAACCTGATCGCTCGGCCCTTGTCCCCCTTGCCCAGCCACTCGAGCGCCTTCACCATCGTCACGCTCGAGCAGATGAGAAGGAAGGTCATCGCGGCCGTCAGGTTGATGCCGAGGACGTCGAACGGCCGGGGCCAATCTGCGCTCGTCGCCCGCATCGCGCCGTAGCCGGCCAGGAGGGTGCCGAAGCCGACGGCGTCGCCGGCCAGAAAAATCCACATGCCGAGCTTCCCCCAGCTTTCGGGGGTGAGGGGCGACTCGGCGGCTTCCACCGCCCCGTGCATCGCGGCTGCCTGACTCATGTCGTCTCCTTGATGATTGCCGGGTCGTCTTTCCCGGCGAAGCGAGCCGCGAACTGTCGCGCGACGATCCGCGGGCGATAGCCCGCCTGGTAGGCGAGGACCCCGACGACCGCGGCCACCAGACCGAACGGTAGCAGGATGAGGCCGAGGTAGGGCCAGGTGTAGGTTTGATCGCCGAACGGCGACGCCATGCACGTCGCGCACGCCACGGCGACACGCGGCGTCAGGACCAGGGCCAGCGCGGTGACTCCCCAGGACTTCATACGAGGTACACCATCACGTAGAGGATCGGCCACAACGCGACGACGAAGTGCCAGTAGATCGCGCACGCCCGCAGCGGGCCTGTGCGGCCATCGGCGAACCGACCGTTGGCGGCGAGCAGGACCGTGACGCCGACCCAGACGACCGCCGCGACGACGTGCGCCGCGTGCGTCCCGATCACGGTGTAGAAGGTGCCGCCGTACGCGCCCGACGTCACCGTGAGCCCGAAGCTGACGAGACGGACCCACTCGTAGCCCTGCACGAGCAGGAACGCGGCGCCGAGGCCGGCTGTGAGCAGGAGCTGTCGCACGAGCGCTCGCCGGTCGCCGCGCTCGAGCGCTCGGCTCGCCGCCAGCATCGCGACGCTGGAGGCGAGCAACACGAGCGTGTTGACGCCGGTCACGCCGATCGGCAGCCGGGGCTGGAGCGGCGGCGGCCACTGGGCTGCGGTGACGCGCAGGACGAGGAATGCGGAGACGAGGCCGCCGAAGAACATGACCTCGCCGCAGATGACGAACAGCATCGCGAGCTTGACGTTGTCCAGCAGCGGACGTCGCGGGCTGGGCTCTCGCTCGGGACCATCGCCACCCCCCGTCGGTGGCGGCGGCGGCGGCCGGTGGCCGTTGGTCCGTCGGGCGACCGGCTGGCGATCGACGGTGGCGGTCATCACCAGCGGATCCCGATGAGGAACGCGGAGACGATGAGCGCCCCGATGATCGTCAGGAGCACACGCAGCGTCTGCCGGTTCCGCGCGTCGGACGTCATACCTTGTCGAAGGCCAGCAGGGCGAGGAGGACCGGCAGATACAAGAGCGACGCGACCAGGACGCGCCGGGCCGCGCCGGCCGACGGCGTCAGCGCCTGGCGCGTACTGAGAGCGACGAAGGCCGAGCCGAGCAGGAACGCGCCCACGAAGTAGATCGGGCCGGCCAGGCCGATCAGCGTCGGCAAGAGGCTCACCGCCAGCAGCGCCAGGCAGCCCGTGACGATCTGCCGTTCGGTGCTGGTGCCCTCGGCGTCGACGACGGGCAACAGCCGGACGCCGGCGCGCGCATAGTCGTCTCGGTAGAGACGCGCGATGGCGAGCGTGTGGGGCAGCTGCCAGAGAAACAAAATGCCGAACAGCACCCACGCGCCGATTCCGAAGCCTTCCCGCGACGCCACCCAGCCCGTCACCGGCGGCAACGCCCCGGGCACCGCTCCGATGATCGTGCAGAGCGGCGTCCGGAGTTTGAGCGGCGTGTAGGCGAAGAGGTAGAGCATGGTCGTCGCCGCGGTCACGAGGAGAACGAGCGTACCGACGAATGCGCCGAGGTAGACGAGCCCTGCGATCGTGACCGTGGTGCCGAACAAGAGCGCCTCGAGCGGCGCCAGCCGACCGTCGGGGAGTGGGCGCACGCGGGTCCGCTCCATCCGCGCGTCGACATCGCGTTCCCAATACTGGTTCAGCGCGAGGGTGCCGCCGGCGGCCAGCATCGTCCCGATCAGAAGATGAACGAGCCTGACGTAGTCCGGCGCGCCCGGCAGCCCGACGTAGTACCCGACGACCGTCGTCACCAGGATCATGAGGACGACGCGCGGCTTCGTGAGGGCGATCAGGTCGGCCGCGACTCGGCGGCGCTCCCGCGCGAGCGCGACGACGATCGCCTCGGTCGATACCCGCGCCGTGTCGAGGGTGGGCGGTGTCATGGTAACGAGTGCCGTGCGGGCGGCTCGGACCCGGGGTGGCCTGAGATGGATGCGGCGTGGGTTTGTTGTAGCGGGGTCCGTGAGGTCGGTGCAGACTCGGGGTGGCCTGAGATGGATGCGGCGTGGCTCCGCGGCGCCCGATCAACCCGGGTTTGTTGTAGCGGGGTCCGTGAGGTCGGCGCAGGCCCGGGGTGGCCTGAGAGAGACGCGGCGTGGCTCCGTTGTAGCGGGGTCCGTGAGGCCGGCTCAGACCCGGTGTGGCCTGAGATAGATGCGGCGTGGCTCCGTCGCGCCCGATCAATCGGTTGCGGATCAGTCTCGGCGGTGGAGACTCGCACGGCGAGAACCACGATGGCGCCGAGGATGAGGCTGCCGACCAGTCGGTGCGCCACCGGCAGCAGGGTCACGGTGATCTGCTCGCCGGGAATCCAGAGCGACGAGAACCTCGCCAGAAAGCTCCCGACGCCGAGCAAGAGCTGGACGCCGAGCAGAACGAGCAGCAGCCGTGACACGGGCGCCGCCACGGCGTCTCCGGTCCGGCGCAGCCGCGCCGCGACGATCGGCACCATGGCGAACACCAGCACGGCGCCGGCCAGGTGAAGGTCGATGCGTCCGGCGTGCGTCAGGAGCGCGCCGAAGACGATCTGCGCGTACAGGAGCGCGGTCGCGACCACGACCAACCCCTTCAGCGCCGGCTCGACCGGGGCCCCGGCGACCCGTCCGCGCGGAGCCGTCAGCAGCGCGATCGCGGCCAGCAGGGCGAAGAAGGCCTGGGCGAGACTGCCATGGATGATTGCGAGCGTGTCCTCCAGGAGGACGACGCGCAGCCCGCCCAGCACGCCCTGGGCGAGGACGACGGCCACCGCCACGAGGCCCAGCCGGCGCAGTCGGCCGCCTGCGCGCCACAGCGCGCCGGCCAGCGCCAGGGTCAGCAGGCCGACCAGCGCACCCATCAGCCGGTGACTGTGCTCGTACAAGATGCCGCCCACCATCCGCGACCAGGGAAAGAGCACCATGTTGTAGCCGAACGTGCTCGGCCAGTCGGGCACCGCGAGGGCCGCGCCCGTGTTCGTCACCAGCCCTCCGAGGAGGATGAGCACGCACGTCGCGGCCAGGGTCGACAGCGCCAGGCGGTGGGCCACCGGTCTCGCCGTCCCGATCAGTGCCGCCGCGCTCCGGCCGTCACCACCGGCGGCGCGTTCTGTGGCAAGAAGTCTTCCTTCGACTCCGGGGAGCTGTACTCGTACGGACCCCGATGCACCGTCGGCAGCGTGGGACCCCAGTTCAGGTGCGGAGGCGGCGATGGTGCCGTCCATTCGAGTGTGGTCGCGTTCCACGGGTTCATCGGCGCCTTCTTGCCGGCGAACAGCGACCAGAAGAAGTTGATGACGAAGAAGATCTGCGCCACGCCGAGGCACAGGGCCGACACCGTGATGAACACGTTCCAGTGCTGCTGGTGCTGGAGGAACTCGTACTGCATCGGATTGTAGATGCGGCGCATCTGCCCGCCGACTCCGATGATGTGCATCGGGAAGAAGGTCAGATTGAAGAACACGAACGTCGGCCAGAAGTGCAGATGGCCGAGGACGGTGTTCGTCATCCGGCCGAACATCTTCGGGAACCAGTAGTAGATCGCGGCGAACGCGCCGAAGATCGAGCCGCCGAAGACGACGTAGTGGATGTGCGCCACGATGAAGTACGTGTCCTGGATGTAGATGTCGACCGGCGTCGAGGCCATGAAGATGCCCGAGAGGCCGCCGATGACGAACATCGACACGAACGCGAGCGCGTTGAGCATGGGGACCGTGAACTGGATCCGCGCCCCCCAGAGCGTGCCCAGCCAGTTGAACGTCTTGATCGCCGAGGGCACCGCGATCACCATCGTGGTGACCGTGAAGGCCATCCCGAGCGCCGGGCTCATGCCGCTGACGAACATGTGGTGGCCGTAGACGATCCAGGACAGGAACGCGATCCCGATCATCGAGAACGCCATCGCGTGGTAGCCGAAGATCGGCTTCCGGCAGAAGACCGGCAGGATCTCGGAGGCGATGCCCATCGCCGGGAGGATCAGGATGTAGACCTCCGGGTGGCCGAAGTACCAGAAGAGGTGCTGCCACAGGAGCGGCTCGCCGCCGCCGGCGGGCTTGAACCAGCTCGTGCCGAGCGTGCGGTCGAACAGCAGCATGGCGACGCCCGACGTGAGCACCGGCAGGGCCAGGAGGAGCAGGATCGCCGTGATGAAGAGCGACCACACCACGAGCGGCATCCGGAAGAGCCGCATACCCGGCGCCCGCATGTTGATGATCGTCGTGATGTAGTTGATCGAGCCCATCATCGAGCCGATACCCATGATGAACAGGCTGATGCACCAGATGTTCTGGCCCCAGTTCACGCCGGTGTACGACGGCACTGCCGAGAGCGGGGCGTAGGAGGTCCAGCCGGCGGCCGCGTGGCCGCCCTCGACGAAGAAGCCGGAGAGCATGATCAGGCCCGCGCTGCCCGTCACCCAGAACGAGAGCATGTTCAGGAACGGGAACGCCATGTCGCGCGCCCCGATCATCAGCGGGATACAGAAATTCCCGAAGCAGCCCGCCAGGATCGGCATGATCACGAAGAAGATCATGATCGTGGCGTGCATGGTGAACGCCATGTTGTAGGTGCTGGGCTCGAGGATGCCGCCCGTCTCCGTGAGGATGCCGCCGAGTCCGGGGACGGCCGTCTCGGGCCAGGCGAGCTGCCAGCGGACGACGAGGGCGAGCAGGCCGCCGATGATCATCATGAAGAGTCCCAGGAACAGGAACTGCCGGGCGATCATCTTGTGGTCCGTGGAGAAGATGTATGTCCGCACGAAGCCGAGCTCGTGGTGGCCGGCGTGCTCGACGTGCGCGTGAGCGGTCGCGCTGGTGGCGCTCATTTCTTGGTTTTCCCCTCTTTCTTAGGCTCGGCCTTCGTCGTCTCGCCCTTCTTGTCCGGCGGCGTCGCCTCGGCCGCCGCGGCCGTGGCCTCCGCCGTCAGGTTCTGCGCGGCCCACTTCCCGTACTCTTCGGGCGTGTGGACGTAGATCCAGCCCCGCATCCCCGAGTGCCCGAAGCCGCACAGCTCCGCGCACGGCCACTCGTACCGGCCCGGCTTGGTCGCCTCGAACCACTGGCGGATCTCGCGGCCGGGGACCGCGTCCTGCTTCATCCGGAACTGGGGGACGAAGAAGCTGTGAATCACGTCCTGGGACTTCAGGATGACGCGGACGACCTTGTTGACGGGCACGTGCATCTCGTCCAGCAGGGTCTTGTCGTCCGTCGTGCCGAACTTGCCGTCGGGTCCCGGATACGTCACCTGCCAGTTGAACTGCTTGGCCGTCACCTGCACCACGAAGTCGGTCTCCGGCATGGTCATCTTGATCTTCGACCACGCCGGGACGCTGAGGAGCGTCAGGATGACCAGGATCAGCGCCGGGACCACCGTCCAGACGATCTCCAGCATGGTGTTGCCGTGGGTGTACCGCGCCCGCCGGCCGGGGCGATCCCGGTACATCACGAGGAACACCAGCATCGTGACGAAGACGAGGACGAACGTCACGCCGGTGATGTAGTAGATGAGGTGGAAGAGCCAGTCGATCTCCTGGCCGTAGGTCGAAACGTTCTCCGGCAGCCACCAGTCAAGCATGCTCGCAGAGCCTCCTGGCTCTTACTTCTTCATCTCGATCGCGACTTTCGTCGTTTGACCGGCCTTGACCTCGACGTCCTTCGTCTGCTTGCCGAGCGTCTCGTGCCACGCCTCGAGGGTGTACTTGCCGGGCGGGACGTTCTCGATCTTCGCGCTGCCGTTCGCGTCGGTCACGCCGAAGAACGGGTTCGGCATGACGGCGACCCACCCGAGCATCCAGCTGTGGACGTCGCAGGTGAGCTTGACGATCTCGGGCTTCTCGAGCTTCTCGGTCATCACCTTCTTGAACTTCGGCTGGGCCTTGTTGATGGACGGATTCGCCGTCGAGTACGTGTGGATGTTGTGCAGGATGTCGTCGGAGTTCTTGAGCTCGAGCTCGCCCGGCGTCATCGCGGTCACGTGCGGGACGAACTTGCAGCCGTGCTGGTCGACGGTGGCCTTCACCGCCTTCGCGGCACCCTTGGCGCCCGGGACGGACACGACGGCGTTGGCCAGGCCCTTGTTGGCGCCGACTACGACCTTCTCGATCACCGCCTCGGTCCCGCACTTCTCCGTGTCCTTGTTCACCTTGAGCTTCTCGACCATCGGCGCGCCGGCATACGTCACCGCGGCTTCGATGGTCCCGCCTCCCTGCGCGCCGGCCGGCCCCGGGCGATGAGCGACGACGGCGACGCCCGCGACGAGCGCGATCGCCAGAAACGCGCCGATTGCCTTACGCATGGCCCTTACTCCTCCTGAATTCGAGTTATGCCCGCTTGTTCGCGGCTCGCACCACGAGCAGCATCACCGCCACTGTGAGGATTGCGACGACCGGAGGAATGACGAAACGGCGGTTCGACTGCGGCTCCTCCAGCCGCAGATAGTACCATGATGTCAACGACATCCTCGGGCCCGTCTCCCCCGCGCCGCCGTCCCAGGCCTGAAATGCGACCGGCGTGAAGACCGCGGGCCTGAACGTGGGCCGCGTTGGGTCTTTGGACACCAGAGGACGCTTGATCACTAGGCGGTATTGGCCGTTGGCATACACCGCCTTGCCGGTCGCCTCCGCGCCCGCGATCGCGACAATCTTCGTCGGGCCGTTCGCCGTCGCCTCCATCACACCCTTGCCGCTTTCCCAGCGCAGCAGGTAGACGGCGTCCGAGGCGTCGCCCATCAGGAAATACGGCCGTTCGGTCCCCGCGGCGATCTGGGGTGGAAACTGCAGCGCGATCGCGTCCGTGTAGAGCTTCTTCGCGGGCTCGTCGACGGACTGGGTCGGGTCGTCCCACGTGAGGTGGAACGCGATCTCCCTGTCGTTGTACGCGGCACGGACCGACACGAGATCGATCGCCGGGTTGAAGTTCCGGGGATCGACGATCACCTGTCCCATCAGCGAGATGCGATTCGCCACGAGCTTCGTCCAGAGCGCCGCGTTCGGGTCGTCGGGGATCGCGTCGGACACCGCCGTGACCGTGACGAGCGTCGCGTATTGCGGCGACTCGGGCCCGAGCGACAAGATGTAGTTCGTCAGGTGCCAGATGTCGTCGGGCTTCTCGACGCTGTCGAGGAAGGTGGGCATCGGCGTGCCGAGGATGCCGTTGGCGAGCCGCGTGGCGATGTCGGCGCGGCTCGAGCCCCCGCGGAAGTTCCACCACTTGGTGAGGTTCGCGGGCGCAATCGGATAGCCCCACTCGTCCTTCAGCTCGGCGCGCGAGGGGCCGTCGGCGCGGCCCTCGGCGCCGTGGCACTTGTGGCATTCGATCGCCTCGAACATCTCCTTGCCGCGCTTGATGGACTCCGCCGACGAGGCGACCTCCTTTGGAAGCTCGAGCTTCTTCGGCGCCTCTTTGAACTTCTCCGCGGCGAACGTCTTGATGTACGCGACCAGGTTCCACCGGTCCCGTTCGGGCAGTACCGCCCACGACGGCATCGAGGTTCCGGCCATGCCCTCCGTGATGGTCCGGAACAGGTCCTGGTCGGACGGGACTTTGTTTGCCGTCGTCCGAATCTTGTAGATGCCCGTGGTGAAATCGCGGGGCCTCGGCGAGAGCAACTCGGCGGCCGGCCCCTTCCCATCCCCCTTGTCGCCGTGGCAGCCCGCGCACCTCCGCTCGTACACAGCCTTCCCCGCCCCCGCGTCCCCCGCCTGCGCCCCCACCCACGACGGCACCGCAACGAGGGCGAGCACAATGAGCACGAGACCCGCGACGAATGGAGGAATCCGGTAGCGCCTCGCTGACCCGCTCACGCCAGCGTGGACGGGTTGCGCAGGGCGGGCGGAGGGCGGGCGGGTGCCGGCCGGGATCCGTGTAGTCAGGGTTGCATTCGCGTGGCGTGCACTATCCTCGCGTCCCGGATCGCAGCAGTCGGATCCCGGCCGGCACCCGCCCGCCCTCCGCCCGCCCTGCGCAACCCGGCTACCGCCCAGCGAGGGGGTCAATGCGATTCTTCCCAGCGCCGCGGATGCTGCCCCGTCGCGTCGTAGAGGTACATGATGACCTGCCAGATCTGCTCTTCGGTCAGCCGATCCTCCCACGCGGGCATGACCGAGTTCCACGGCGTCGACTCCTTCGGAAGCCCGGGCCCGCCCTTCGCGACGCGCCAGAAGAGGTACGCCTCCTGGAGCATCGCGATCGTGCCGGGATCCTGGAAGTTTGCCGGCGGCGGGTTGAACCCGGGGGCGAAGTGGCCCTTCCCGTCGAGGTTGTCGCCGTGGCAGTACACGCAGTTGCGGATGTAGGTCTCCGCGCCCGCGGCGACGTGCTTCTTGAAGCTCGCCTGGTCCTTCCGGAGCGGGTTGTCCAGTCCCGTGATCTGGATCTCTTTGCCTCGGAACTGGATGGACGCCGGCGGCGCGGGGTGAACGGCACGCAGCTCCGGCGGCGCCTGCGGCTTGGCCGCCGCCTGCGTGTAGGCGTAGTAGCCGAGCAGGAGCGGGAGGGCGATCAGAAGCCCGAGCCGCATGTGGCGCCTGTCGGGATTGACCAGCGTCTCGCGGATCGGCCGGACGAAGTCGCGCCACGAATCGGAGTCTGAGGACACGAACACGAGCACGGCGAGGAGCACGATCGACATGTAGAGGGTCAGGACGCTCCACGGCGCCGGCGGCCGGATGCCGAACCGGAGGACGACGAACGCGATGACGAGCACGAGGACGGCCTGGACGAAGCGCGAGCGAAGAAAGCTCATCGACTCACTTCAGCGTCATCAGGAAGGCCACGAGATCCACGTACTCCTTCGCCGTCAGCGACTGACCGAACATCGGAGGCATCACGCCCTTGGGATAGCCTGCCACCGTGCCCGCGCCCGCCGGATCCAGGATCTTCTTCATGATGTAGTCGGGAGGTTGGATCCTCGCGATCTGCGAAAGGTCGGGCCCGACGGGCGAGGCGCCGATCTTCCCCGCCTTGTGGCAGGCGATGCAGCCTGCCTTACCCGTGAAGACCACCTCGCCGGCCTTCGGGTCGCCGGGAATTTTAAGCTCGGCCGGGGCGCCTCCCGCCGCGGCGGCACCCACGGTCTTCGGGATGTCGTCGAGCGTGACGTCGACGGTACCCCCGAGGGACTCGAGGAATGCGGTCAGCGCCCAGACTTCCGAGCGATTCAGCGCGATCGGCGGCTTGTCGACCGCGGGCATGATGTTCGGGTAGCCCTCGACGATGTACGCCCCAGGCTGGAGCAGCGACTCGATGATGTACTGCTTGGCACTCAGGCCGGGCTTCCTCTTCGCCGCGCGAGCACCGACGCCAGCTAGATCGGGCGCCCGGGTCCCCGGCTGGCCGATCCGGTGGCAGATCTCGCAGGTGCCCTTCGTCTTGAAGATCTCCTCGCCGGCCTTCACGAGCTGGGCCGGTGTGACGTTTCCACCCTCGAGCGACAGCTCGGCCGGCGGCTTCGACTGTATCTGCGGGATCGAGTTGGCGTAGTAGGTATAGGTGCCCATCACGACGAGCGCGAACGCGCCGACCTTGACGCCGACCGGGAGGCGCATGCTATGGGAGAAGGGGGCTTCGCGCCCCTCTCGACTCCCCCGTCGATGCTGGCCCCGCGGGTGCGGCGTCGCTCCCGCCCGCGAAGACCGGCGCGGCGGCATGGCCGGAATCGCCGGCCTTGCCCTTCTCGCCGAGGCCACCGAGCCAGAAGATGAACATCACCAGCGCGAAGAATGCGATCGTGACCGCGGTGATCATGTTGGCCGCGTACCCGATCGCGGGCGTTGCCGCGTCGACCGAGTTGTCGCGCATGACCCCGTAGACGTGCCAGTGCTGGCGGATTCCCGAGCGGGCGAAGCCCATCAGGCCCATCAGCCAGGTGAACGTGACCGCCAGGAGAATGAGCACGTACTGGGAGCGTGGGGCGATCGTCCCCCAGCGGATCGTCCCGGTCGAGCGGGCGCCCTTGAACATCGGGATATCGATCGCCATGACGACGACGATGGCGGCGAGCACGGCCAGCACCTGATACACGGAGAAGCCGATTCTCACCAAGGACTCGACGAAGTACCCGTACACGCCGTAGAAGACGACGATCGCCGCGGCGAGTCCGAGCGTGGCCCACTGGATCGCCATCCCGATCCCGACCCATGGCCTGGTCGAGACGCGATTCGCGCGGCGATAGAGGACGAACGACACGAAGGTGGTGAGGATCATCATGTTCACGGCGGTGTTCTTCGCCGACATGACGCCCAGGAAGCCCAGCACCGGATGGTGCGTGCCGCCCATCGCGCGCGCCTCGTCGAGCGTGATCACCATGGAACGCGGCGTCGCCCAGACCATGAAGCCGAAGGCGAGGATGCCGATCATCATCGGGACGTAGCGCCGGTACCGCTCGGAGCCGGGGATACGCTCCATGCCGAGCCAGAGGTAGTAATTCGAGCCCATGAAGAGCACGCCGATCAGGATCGCCTGGATGATCCAGAGCCACGACATGAAGCCGCCCATCATCGTGATGCCCATGGTCTGGTTGAACGCGTAGATCTCACGGCCCAGGTAATAGCCCGCGAATGGCAAGACGATGAACGCGGACAGCGCCACGAAGTTGCCGATATACCCCATCCAGTCGTAGCGCGCGCGCTCCTCGTCGGTTTTGGCGCCGAGGAAGCGGAACGCCGCATACGCCGCGGCGATCGTGCCACCGAACACGATGTTCGCGATCAGCCGGTGGATGTTGATCGGTACCCAGGTGAAGTTGTTGATCGCCCCCCACACCGATCCCTTGAGGGCGCCCGATTCATCGATCCCCGCGGGCGACATCATGAAGGTGACCCAGGAGTTCGCCACCAGGAGGATCGCCGTGCCGAAGAGGTTCGAGAGGACGCCAAGGCCGACGTGGATCCCCTTCCGAGGACCGCTGAGCCAGTCCCATCCGTAGTACCAGACGTAGACGGTGAAGGTCTCCGCGAAGAAGAGGAGCGCGTAGACCCAGTACGTGGGGAAGAAGATCGAGGTCATGTACGTCCAGAACTTCGGGTAGTAGCCGACGAACAGGAACAGGAGAAACGCGCCCAGCAGCGCGGTGGTCGAGAATGCCGCGAACGTAAGCTTGACGAACTCGTGCGAGAGCCAGTCGTACCTGGCGTCGCCTGTCCGCCAGCCGATGATCTCGATGATCACGGCGAAGATCGGCACACCGAGAATGAACGCGGCGAAATTGAGGTGGAGCTGGGCGATCGCCCACACCGCGAGCCGGGAACCGATCAGGGGGAAGGCCCGGTAGGCGGGCTCCCGAGCCGCGTCCTGGGCGAGCGCCGGCAGCGCCGGGAGCAGCGTCAGGAGGGCCACCACCGTCAGGGCCGTCCAGGTGGCCCGACGAACCGCGCCGCGATCCCTCACCTTGGCTCCCGAACCAGACACTCGCAACCGCGTTGGCCGATCCTCGAGAGAATCGAGCTTGTTCTCAGTTTCACAGGAGAGATCAGCGCCAACTCTTAGGCCAAAGGGCTTGAAGTGTCAAGCGAAAAGAGGTCGCGCGTTTGACACTCTCGGCCTCCGACGCTAGCATGGCCGATGGGGATACGATGAAGCCGCGGCTCAACCAGCGCATCCAGTTCTCGCTGGCCTACGTGCTGGTCGCGGCGATGGTTCTCCTGCTGCTCCAGTCCTGGCTCCAGGCCCCCCGGACGGTCGAGATCCCGATGTCCAGGTTCCTCGAGCTCGTGCGCGCCGACAAGGTCGAGAAGGTGGCGCTGACGGAGAAGGAAATCCGCGGCATCGCCAAGCCCGACGCGCTGCCCACGACGCCGAGCGGGCCCGGCGATCGTCTCCGCCAGTGGCTCGGCTCGGACGGCGAGGTCCGCGTGTTCACGGTCACCCGCATCCCCGGCGTGGACGAGGCGCCTCTCGTCACCGAGCTGGAGCGGCACAAGGTCGAGTTCACCGGGCGGATCGAGTCCACCTTCGTGCGCGACCTCTTCTTCGGCTGGATCATTCCGCTCGGGGTCATGATCGGCATCTGGATGGTCTTGATGCGTCGGGTGGGCGGCGGGCCCACGCAGGCGCTCTCGTTCGGGCGCTCCAAGCACAAGATCTTCGATCGCAAGGAGCTCAAGACGACGTTCGGCGACGTCGCCGGCGTCGACGAGGCGAAGGCCGAGCTCGTCGAGATCGTCGACTTCCTCAAGAATCCGAAGAAGTACCAGCGGCTCGGCGGGCGTATCCCCAAGGGCGTCCTGCTGGTCGGCCCGCCGGGCACGGGCAAGACGCTGCTCGCGCGCGCCGTCGCGGGCGAGGCGGACGTGCCCTTCTTCACCCTGTCGGGCTCGGAGTTCGTCGAGATGTTCGTGGGCGTCGGCGCGGCGCGCGTCCGTGACCTGTTCGAGCAAGCCAAGGACAAGGCGCCGTGCATCATCTTCATCGACGAGCTGGACGCGATCGGCAAGTCGCGCGCCGGCAGCACGGGCTTCATCGGCGGCCACGACGAGCGCGAACAGACGCTCAATCAGCTCCTCGCCGAAATGGACGGCTTCGACTCCTCCAAGGGCGTGATCATCATGGCGGCGACGAACCGCCCGGAGGTGCTCGACCAGGCGCTCCTGCGCCCGGGCCGCTTCGACCGGCAGGTCGTCGTCGACAAGCCCGATCTCCGTGGCCGCGAAGCGATCCTGCGACTGCACGCCCGCGCCGTGGTGCTGGCGTCCGGTGTCGACCTCGGCGTGATCGCGGCGCGCACACCGGGCTTCGCCGGCGCCGACCTCGCCAACATCGTCAACGAGGCGGCGCTGCTGGCGGCGCGAAAAGAGAAAAATGCGGTGGAGATGGCGGACTTCGAAGAGGCCATCGATCGGGTCGTGGCGGGACTCGAGAAGAAGAGTCGCGTGCTCTCGGAAAAGGAGCGCGATATCGTGGCCCATCACGAGATGGGCCACGCGCTGGTCGCGACGTCCGTCGCGCACGCCGATCCCGTCCACAAGGTGACGATCATCCCACGCGGCATCGCCGCGCTCGGGATGACCTACCAGCTGCCGACGGAGGAGCGCTTCCTCATGACCCGGAGCGAGCTGGAGGATCGGATCGCGGTGCTCCTGGGCGGCCGCGTCGCCGAAGAGCTCGTCTACGGCGAGGTCTCGACCGGCGCGCACAACGACCTCGAGCGCGCGACCGAGATCGCGCGACTCATGGTGACCAAGTACGGGATGTCCGAGCGGGTGGGGCTCGCAACCTTCGGCGACCGCACGCCGCTCTTCCTCAAGGGCACGGGCATGGGCGGCGAGCGCGAGTATAGCGAGGAGACGGCCCGGACGATCGACGAGGAAGTGCGGGCGATCCTCGAGCGCACCCACGACAGAGTGCGCGCGATGCTGACGACTAAAAAGGCCGTGCTGGTCGCGGCGGCTCGGGAGCTGAAGCGGACAGAGACCCTCGAGGGCGAACGATTGCGGCGGGCGCTGGCCGGGGAAACGATGGTGGAGGGGACACGATGATGGTGCAGCTCAAGCGAAGGACCTTGTTCGGGGTGCTGGCGCTCGTTCTGGTGGCGGGCGTCGCGCTCGGGGCGTTCACGGCGACTCGTGCGGAGCTCGGGCGGCCGCCGCTCGTGGCGCAGGCGCCCGTCAGCCCGCTGCCCATCCTGCCCGTGCAGATGCCGCCTCAGGGCGGGACGTTCGCCTCCGTCGCAGAATCGATCAAACCGGCCGTCATCAACATCAACACCGTCTCCCGGGGAGCCGGCCTCCAGGGCCGCACGCCGTTCGAGGAGTTCTTCGGCGAGGAGTTCTTCCGGCGCTTCTTCGGCGAGGTGCCCGAGCGTATCCCGCAGCGCAGTCTCGGCTCGGGCGTCATCGTGGACGCGACGGGGATCGCGCTCACGAACGCTCACGTGGTCGAAAAGGCCACGGAGATCGAAGTCGTAACGCTCGACGGAGGAAAGCACAAGGCGAAGCTCATCGGAGTGGACAAGAAGACCGATCTCGCCGTGCTCAAGCTCGACGACGGCAAGGGCACCTTCAAGCACGCGCGTTTGGGCGACTCCGACCGGATCCAGGTCGGCGACTGGGTCCTGGCCGTCGGCTCGCCGTTCGGCCTGCAGGCGACGGTCACGGCCGGCATCATCAGCGCCAAGGCGCGCCAGCTCGACCAGGGCCCCTTCGACGACTTCCTCCAGACCGACGCTGCGATCAACCCGGGCAACTCCGGCGGACCGCTCGTGAACATGCAGGGCGAGGTGATCGGCATCAATACCGCGATCGTCGCCGGGGGCTCGGGCATCGGGTTTGCGATCCCCTCGAACATGGCGCGCAAGATCTACACGGAGCTCCGCGACAAGGGCCGCGTGACGCGTGGCTGGCTCGGCGTCTCGATCCAGCCGCTCACCCCGGAGCTGGCGCGCTCGTTCGGCGCGAAGGACCCGAAGGGCGTGCTCATCAACGAGGTGGTGCCGGACAGCCCCGCCGCGAAGGCGGGCCTCAAGCCCGGAGACATCCTGCTCGAGTTCGACGGGCGGCCGATGGAGGGCCCCGGCGACTTGCAGCGCGCGGTCGGCTTCTTTTCCCCCGACCGCACGGCGAAGGTAAAGGTCTGGCGCGACCAGGGCGACAAGACGGTCGAGGTCAAGATCGGCCAGGCTCCCGACGAGCGCCAGGCCCAGCAGCAGCGGCCGGGCGGCGGACGCGCACGCTCGATGCTCGGGCTTGAAGTGCGTCCGGTGACCCCCGAAATCGCCCGACAGCTGAACCTGAGGTCGACAGACGGCGTCATCGTGGTTCGAGTCGAGGACGGCAGCGCGGCCGCGGAAGCAGGCGTCCAGCGGGGCGATGTCGTCAAGCAGCTCAACGGCCAGACCGTCAAGACCATGGTCGATTTCGAGCGCCTCACCCGCGACATGAAGGAAGGCGATCCGCTCACGGTCTTGCTCCAGCGCGGACCAATGTCGCTCTACGTCGCGTTCCGGGTGGGGCGAGGCTAGGGCGGATCGCCTCTCTGGTCTGATCCCCGGGATTTAGGAATTCAATAGTTTCCGGAACCATAGCGATCGGTCCCTCTTCTGACATTAGCGTACAAGACTCAATGTACCTGCTATACTTCTTGTAGGATGGCCGTCGATTTCAAGGACTACTATCGGATTCTGGGCGTCGACCGGAAGGCGGACGACAAGACGATCAAGTCTGCGTACCGACGACTTGCGAGAAAGCACCATCCGGACGTCGCCAAAAGCAAGGACTCCGGCGAGCGCTTCAAAGAAATCAGCGAAGCGTACGAGGTCCTCTCCGATCCCGAGAAGCGCCGGCGCTACGACTCGCTCGGACCGGACTGGCAGCGTTACGCCCAAGCTCCGCCCGGTCCTCCGGGCAGCGGATTCAGGGTCGAGTACGGCGGTGACCTCGGCGACGTCGGGGATTTCTCGGACTTCTTCCGCACCATCTTCGGCGACCTGGGCGCGCACACGCGGCGGGGATCACGGGGCGAGGGTGTGCGGCTCGACGACCTCTTCGAGCGGGGTCCAGGCTCCCGTGGTGACGATGTCCAGGCCGGCGTCGAGATCTCGCTCGAAGAGGCCTATCACGGCGCGCGAAAAACGTTCGCGATGGACCTCGAGGAGCCGTGCGGAACCTGCCACGGCGCCGGCAACATCAAGCGACAGCCGTGCGCGGCCTGCGGCGGAGGGGGTTGGCAGCGGGCTCGGCGTCAGGTCGACGTGAAGATCCCCGCGGGCGTGAAGAGCGGCCAGCGTGTGCGTGTCTCCGGCGAGGGCGCCGGCGCGGCGGGAGCGCGCGGTGATCTCTACCTGAGCGTCACCGTGGCGCCGCACCCCTTCTTCGAGCGAAAAGGCGACGACGTCCACTTGACCCTGCCCATCACGGCGCCCGAGGCCGCGCTGGGCACGACCCTCGAGGTACCCACCCTGCGCGGCAAGGTGTCGATGAAGGTGCCGGCCGCGACCTCGAGCGGGCGCACCTTTCGACTTCCGGGCTACGGGATGCCGCGCCTCCGGGGCGCCGCCGCCGGCGATCAGTTGGTCGCGGTGAAAATTGTCATGCCGAGCGATGTGACGCCGGCGGAACGGGAGCTATACGAGAGGCTCAGGACGCTCCGCGCCGACAACCCGCGAGCCTACCTCGGATAGCGAGAGAACAGAGCGAGAGAAAGAAGAGTAGAGGGGAATGAGACTGGACAAGTTCACCGTGAAAGCGCAGGAAGCGTTGCAGGCGGCGCAGTCGAAGGCCGACCAGCGCAACCATCAGGCGATCGAGCCCGAGCACCTGCTCGGCGCCCTGCTCGAACAGCGAGAAGGCGTCGTCGGCCCCGTCCTGGCGAAGCTCGGCGCGCGCCCTGAAGCGATCCAGCGCGAGCTCGACGCAGCGCTCGGCAAGCTGCCGTCGGTGAAGGGGGCCAGCGGCCAGTACCTTGGAGAGCGGACGCGGCAAGCGCTCGAGCGAGCCCAGGCCGAGGCCGAGCGGCTCAAGGACGAGTACATCTCCACCGAGCACCTGCTGCTGGCGCTCGCCCAGGAGCGGGACGGGGCGGCGGGGCGCGTCCTGACGGCGGCCGGCGTCAGCGCCGAGGCGATCTACAAGGCGCTGGTGGAAGTCCGCGGGACGCAGCGCGTGACCGATCCGAATCCCGAGGAGAAGTATCAAGCGCTCCAGCGCTATTCCCGCGACCTCACCGACCTCGCCCGGCGGGGCAAGCTCGACCCGGTCATCGGCCGCGACGAGGAGATCCGGCGGGTGATTCAGGTCCTCTCGCGTCGCACGAAGAACAACCCGGTGCTCATCGGCGAGCCGGGGGTCGGCAAGACGGCGATCGTCGAGGGACTCGCCCAGCGGATCGTCGCCGGCGACGTGCCCGAGGGGTTGAAGGGCAAGCAGCTGGTGGCGCTCGACATCGGCGCGCTCGTGGCGGGCTCGAAGTACCGTGGCGAGTTCGAGGACCGTCTGAAGGCCGTCCTCAAGGAGATCGTCGAGTCCGAGGGCGCGATCATCTGCTTCATCGACGAGCTCCACACGCTCGTGGGCGCGGGCGCCGCCGAAGGCGCGGTGGACGCCGCCAACATGCTCAAGCCCGCCCTGGCGCGGGGCGAGCTGCGCTGCGTCGGCGCCACGACGCTCGACGAATACCGCAAGCACATCGAGAAGGACGCCGCGCTCGAGCGGCGCTTCCAGCCGGTCATGGTCCGCGAGCCCTCGGTGGAGGACACGATCGCGATCCTGCGCGGCCTGAAGGACAAGTACGAGGTCCACCACAAGGTGAAGATCAAGGACACCGCCCTGGTCGCGGCGGCCGTGCTCTCCCACCGCTACATCGGCGACCGCTTCCTACCCGACAAGGCGATCGACCTCGTCGACGAGGCGGCCGCGCGTATCCGGATGCAGATCGATTCGATGCCGCAGGAAATCGACGAGATCGAGCGCCGCGTCATGCAGCTGCAGATCGAGCGCGTGTCGGTGGCGCGCGAGGAGGACGCCGTCTCCCGCGAGCGCCTGGCGAAGATCGACGCCGAGCTGGCCGAGCTCCGCGAGAAGGGCGATGCCCTCAAAGCGCGGTGGCAGGCGGAGAAGGACGGCATCACGCGGATCGGCAAGATCAAGGAAGAGATCGAGACGACGCGGCACACGATGGCCGACGCCGAGCGTCGTGGCGACCTGAACCGCGCCGCCGAGCTCCGCTACGGCACGCTGATGGCGCTCGAGAAGCAGCTCGGCGAGCTCGACGCGAGACTCGCCGACCAGCACGCGCAGGGTCGCATGCTCCGCGAGGAGGTCGACGAGGAGGACATCGCCGCCACCGTCGCCAAGTGGACGGGGATCCCGGTCACGCGGCTCCTCGAGGGCGAGATCCAGAAGCTCGTCAACATGGAGGAGCGCCTCGGGCAGCGCGTGATCGGCCAGGACGACGCCATCCGCGCGGTGGCGAACGCGGTGCGGCGTGCGCGGTCGGGGCTCGCGGATCCCAACCGGCCCATCGGCTCGTTCCTGTTCCTCGGGCCCACCGGCGTCGGGAAGACCGAGCTGGCCCGGGCGCTCGCCGAGTTCCTCTTCGACGACGAGCGGGCGATCATCCGGATCGACATGTCCGAGTACATGGAAAAGCACACGGTGGCCCGCCTGATCGGGGCCCCGCCCGGCTACGTCGGGTACGACGAGGGCGGGCAGCTCACCGAGGCGGTTCGCCGCCGTCCGTACGCGGTGATCCTGTTCGACGAGATCGAGAAAGCACACGCGGACGTCTTCAACGTGCTCCTGCAGCTGCTCGACGACGGGCGACTGACCGACGGCCACGGGCGCACGGTGGACTTCCGGAACACGGTCGTCATCATGACGTCGAACCTCGGGAGCCACATCTTCCGCGAGTTCGAGCGGCCCGAGAAGGTGCGCCCGCTCCTGATGCAGGAGCTACGGAACACGCTGCGGCCGGAGTTCCTGAACCGGATCGACGAAGTGATGATCTTCGCCCCGCTGGGGCGCGAGGAGCTCGCCCGGATCGTGGACATCCAGCTCGGACACCTGCGTCGCCGGCTTGCGGCCCGGCGGATCGAGCTCGAGGTCACCGACGCGGCCCGGAGCCTGCTCGGGCGCGAAGGCTACGACCCGACGTTCGGCGCGCGCCCGCTCAAGCGCACGATTCAGCGGCTGGTTCAGGACCCGCTCTCGCTGAAGCTGCTCCAGCGCGAGCTCGCCGACGGCGACACCATCACGGTCGACGCCGACGGCGACGCGATCGTCTTCAAGCGCGCGGTGCCCGCCGAAGTCGTCAGCTAGCCGGGCGTGTGGCGGCAGGGCCGGGCCGGGGCGCGTGGCCGGCGCCGTAACCCTCTGCATGATGGCCGGGACGGGGCTCCGCTCGATTTTCGGCGTCTACATCAAGCCCATGGAGGCGGAGTTCGGTTGGGGCCGGGGGGCCCTGTCCGGTGCCGCCGCGATCTCGCTCCTTCTCCTTGGCGCCGCCGGTCCCCTGGTCCGCCGCCTTGCCGATCGCTGAGGTCCCCGGCGCGTGATCGTCGTGTCGCTGCTCCTGCTCGGCGTCGGCTCGATCGGCGCCGCCTACGTGCAAAGTCTCTGGCACGTCTGCGTCACGACTGGGTTCTTCATGGCGCTCGGCGCGGGCGGTGTCTCGATGACGACCGGATCGACCATCGCGGCCCGCTGGTTCGAGACGCGTCGCGGCGTCGCCATCGGCCTCACGGCGGGCGGCATGTCGGCTGGACAGCTCGTCATGGTCCCACTCGCCATGGCGCTCACCCTCTGGTTCGGGTGGCGCACGAGCTACGACGCGCGTCACGGTCAGGACGATCCGCGCGACCTTCCCGGCCTTCCAGGACCTCGATCGAGTTCGGACCCAGCCTGAGGGCGGCGAGCACGCCGACCGGCACACCCCGACCCACGACGCCGACGTCGAGCAGTGACGTCGCCTCGACGCCATTCACGAGCACCTGTCTCGGTTCGACCGTCCCGCACGACCCTCGCGATGCCGAGATCCTTGGCGAGGTGGATCTCCTTGCCAGGACCGGCGGAGAAGACGTACAGGTCCTTGTCCACGCGCACGAGGTAATACATGCCGTCGGTGCGAATCCACTTGCCGCCGACGCGGTAGACCGGAGAGCTACGCGGGGACGGCTGGGGACCTTTCCGCCTGAGCGGCGAGCCTACCGCGCGATCGCGTGAGCGCCGCGACGCGGATCGGCCCCGGCCCACCGGGCGCCATCCGGCCCGACTCTGACCGCGCACACCGCGCCGGCCCGCCACTCCCACTCCGGCCAGTCGGCGACGGTGTGGCCGAGCGCGACCAGCGCCTCGCGCGTCTCCTTGGGAATGCGTTGCTCCGCCTCGACCTTGCCGGGAGCGAACGCGTGCGGCCAGAAGGAGTCGGGATGGCTGCGCGACGCGACGCGGGGGGCCTCGATGGCGAGCTGAGGATCCATGCCGAAGACCGTCGCGTTCAGGAAGACCTGAAGCATCGCCTGCTGCTGGACGTCGCCGCCGGGCGTGCCGAAGGGCATGAAGAGCCGGCCACCGGTGAAGGCCATCGCCGGGGCCGGCGTCAGGCGCGGTCGCTTGCCCGGCGCCACCACGCTCGGATGCTCCGGGTCGAGCCAGCCCTGCGAGCCGCGCGGCGACACGACGCAGCCGACGCCGGTGACGACGGGCGAGTCGACGTTCGGATCGCTCGGCGTGGCCGAAAAGCCGTTGCCGGCCTCGTCCACGACAGCCACGTAGCTCGTGTCGAGCGACTCCGCCGTGCCGCCGGGAGCCGGGTGCGACCCCCCGGCCAGCGGCAGCGCCGCCTCCTTGTGTCGGACGGCGTCGAGCCGATCGGGATCGCCCGCGGGCGGCATGTCGGGCCACGCCCGCTCCTTGATGAGCCGCTGGCGTGCCGCGGCGTACGCCTTCGAGAGCAGCGCGTCGGCGGGGATTTTCACGAAGTGCGGGTCGCCGTAGTACGCGTCGCGGTCGGCGAAGGCGAGCTTGACCGTCTCGATGAGACGGTGCAAGTACGCCGGCGAGTTGTGGCCGAGGGCCTTGAGGTCGACGCTGTCGAGGAGGTTGAGCATCTGGAGCAACGACGGCCCCTGACACCAGAAGCCGCACGCGGCGACGTCGTAACGGCCGAACGTGGTCCGCAATGCGGGGCCCACCTCGACGCTGAACTCGGCGAGGTCACTGGCGGCGAGCGGTCCGCCTTCGACGCGGTGGAACTCGGCGATGCGCTTGGCCGTCTCGCCGCGATAGAACTCATCGCGCGCCGCGCGCACCCCGGCCTCACGGCTGCCGCCCGCCTTCGCTTCGGCCCGGGCCATGCGGCGGAGCGTCTCGCCCAGCTCGCGCTGCACGAGAATCTCACCCATGCGAAGCGCCCGGCCGTCCCGCAAGTAGAGGGCCGCCGAGGACGGCCAGCGTCGGTACTTGTCGGCGTTCGATCCCATCTGATAGGCGGTGAACTGCGAGATCGGAAAGCCGCGCTCGGCATGCTCGGTGGCGGCGGTGGCGACTTCGGCGAAGGACATCGTGCCCCACCGCTCGAGCGCCGTGCACCAGGCATCCGGCGCCGCCGGCACGACCGTACGCGGCAGTCCCGGTGGAATCTGGCCGCCGTGGCGCTCGCGGAAGTACGCCGCCGTCGTGGCGCGCGGGTACGGGCCGACGCCGGAGACCTGCCAGGTCTCCCCGGTGCGCGCGACGTGCACCAGGATCGGCGCCACGCCCGCAACGCTCACCATGTCGCAGTGGACGACACCCAGAGTGATACCAGCGGCGACGCCGGCGTCGATCGCGTTGCCGCCCGCCCCCAGCACACGTGACGCGGCCTCGGAGGCGAGCGTGTGGCCCGCCGCGACCGCCCAGCGCGAGCCGATGACCTGGACCGAGGAAGTAGGAGTGTGGGCGGACGCTGTCTGCTGGGAGCTCACGGAGTCAAGGCTCATGGGGGACCATGATACCCGCGAGGGGGCCGGCCGCCAAGGGGCCCCGTGCTACGCTTGGAACGATGAATCCACCACCGCTCATCTGCGTCTCGACGTCGGTCACCGTCGACAAATATCCGGAGCGCGCGTACGTCAACGCGGCATACCTGAACGCGATCCAGCAAGCCGGCGGCGTGCCCCTTCCGCTGCCGCCGCAGCTCGAGCCCTCGGCGCGCGCCGAGCTTCTCAAGCACGTGCACGGGGTGTTGCTGACCGGAGGCGGCGACGTGGACCCCGCGCGCTTTGGCGAGCCGCCGCATCCGGCCACCGCCGAGGTGTCCCCCGCCCGCGACTCGCTCGAGATCGACCTCACGCGCTGGGCGCTGGAGAATCGCGTCCCTCTCCTCGCGATCTGCCGCGGCATCCAGGTGCTCAACGTCGCACTCGGCGGGAGCCTCCATCAGGACATTCCCAGCGAGCCGGGCTCGCCGCTCGACCACAGCCAGGCGGGGCTCCAGGGGAACGCTCGGAGCGTCACGGCGCATCAGGTGAAAGTGCAGGACGGCTCGCGGCTCGCCGGCATCCTCGGCGCGCTGGAGGTCGACGTCAACAGCTTCCACCACCAGGCCATCAAACGGTTGGGACGCGGGCTCAAGGACGTGGCGTGGGCGCCCGACTCGATCATCGAGGGCGTGGAGCTCGGCGATGACGCGCGGTTCGTCCTCGGCGTTCAGTGGCACCCGGAAGAGCTGGTCGGCCACGATCGCGCCGCCCGCAATCTGTTTGCGGCGCTCGTGCGCCAGGCGCGCGAGCGGGCGAGCCTCTAAGGGCGGGTCGCCGAGGCTACTTCCGTCCGCTTCGCCGCCAGGCGATCGCCGCGAGACCCGCGAGCCCGCCGCCCACGAACAGCAGCGCACCTGGCTCGGGAACCGAACGGGGCACCCGGGATCTCGATGCCCCGCACGCCGGTCCCGGAAGCGTCAGCGTACGAGCAGCCACCGCGAGGGCGCGTCCCGCACGACGGTCTCGAGGACGCGTCCTTCCCGCGCCAGCTTCTTCAGGTGCGACTCCACCGACATGGCCGCCACTGGATGAAGGCCAGGCGACACGTCGGCGTAGATTCGCTCGACCACCGACGGAATCGTGGCTAGCCCGTCGCCGACTGCTTCCAGGATCTGACGCTCGCGCATCAACCGGTGATCGATGTACTCCTGGATCCGTCCCGGACCGTCCTCGATCACCGGCCCGTGAGCCGGATAGATCCGCCGAACGTCGAGCCCCTTGATCCGCTCGAGGGAACTCATGTAGTCGAGGAGGTCGCCGTCGCCGGACGGGATGACCGTCGTGGACCCGGCCAGGACCACGTCGCCGGTGAAGAGCGCTCTCTCTTCCACCAGGTAGAAGCACAAATGGTCGGAGGCGTGGCCCGGCGTGTGGACGGCGATGAGCGTGACGCCGTCGCCCTCCACCTTCTGCCCGTCGCGCAGGTCGTGGATCGACTCCGGCAGGGCCGCGTCGCGGAAGATCATCTTCGCGACGTGGATGCCGCGAAAGCGCGCCCGGAGCTGCGAGACGCCGCCGAGATGATCGGGATGGCGATGCGTGAGGACGATCCGCGAGGGCCTGGACCACCCGCGCTGAGCGAGATAACGCACGAGGAGCGGCGGATACTCGGCCACGCCGGCCCCGGTGTCGATGAGGATCGGGTCCCGGCGTCCGACCAGGTAGGTGTTGGTGCCCGGCCCTGTCATCATGCCCGGGTTCAATCCCAGGACACGCCCCACCAGCTCGCTCGGTGTTGCCGTCGTCGGAAAAGAACGGTCGATCCAGCTCACGCCCCGAAGTCTCTCATACGCCGAGGTACCGGTGCTGGACGTCCTCGCGGCCGCCGAGCTCGGCGGACGTTCCGCTCCAGACGATCTGGCCCTTCTCGAGGATGTAGTGCCGGTCGGCAATCCGGGTGAGCGCCCGCACATCCTTGTCGATGATCAGAATCGACTGGCCGCGCGCCTTGAGCCGTTCCACGCAGCGCCAGATCTCGGCGCGAACCAGGGGTGCCAGCCCCTCCGTCGCCTCGTCGAGGATGAGAAGGCGCGGGTTCGTCATCAGCGCGCGACCGACCGCGAGCATCTGCTGCTCGCCGCCGGAGAGCGCGGCGCCGAGGCTCCGCGCGCGCGCTGCGAGCTGGGGAAAGAGCGCGAACACCGTCTCGACCCGCCAGGCCGCCTCGCGCCCGGCGCGGTTGGCCGCGGTCGCCACGAGGTTCTCTCTCACCGTGAGGTTCGGAAACACCTGGCGGCCCTCGGGCACCAGGCCGAGCCCGGCCTGCGCCACGCGGTACGGGGGCAGGCCGTGGATCGCGCGGCCCTCGAAGCGGATCGTGCCGGCCTTCGGCGGCGCGATGCCCATGATCGAGCGGACGGTCGTGGTCTTGCCCATGCCGTTCCGGCCCAGCAGCGTCACGACCTGGCCCGCGCCGACCGAGAGGCTCACGCCGAACAGGACCTGACTCACCCCGTACGCCGTCTCGATCGAGTCGACGGTCAGCATCAGGACGCCACGTCCTCGCCGAGGTAGGCTCTGCGAACCTGCTCGTTGCCCCGGACCTCAGAGGGCGTCCCGGTGGCGATGATCCGGCCGTAGACCATGACGGAGATCCGATCGGCGAGCGTGAACACCGCGTCCATGTCGTGCTCGACGAGCACGAGCGTGATCCGCCCCTTGAGCGTGCCCAGGAAGCGGACCATCCGCTGGGACTCCTCGAGGCCCATGCCCGCGACCGGCTCATCGAGCAGGAGCAGCCGCGGCTTCGTCGCCAGCGCCATGGCGATCTCGAGCTGCCGCTGCTCGCCGTGGGCGAGCTTGGCCGCGAGCACGCTGGCCCGCACACCGAGCCCCACCGACTCCAGAGCGAGCCGCGCCGGGTCACGCAGCGCGCGGTCGGCACGAGCCGCCCGCCAGAACCGAAAGCTCGAGCCGCTGTGCGCCTGCACGGCGAGCGCCACGTTGTCGAGCGCGGAAAAGTCCCGGAAGATGCTCGTGATCTGAAAGGAGCGCGCCAGGCCCAGCCGTGACCGCAGCGACGCGCCCAGGCGCGTGACGTCGTGGCCGGCGAAACGGATGGCGCCGGCGTCGGGACGGAGGTCCCCGGCCAGCTGCCCGATGAGCGTCGTCTTGCCCGCGCCGTTGGGGCCGATGATCGCGTGCGTCTCGCCTCGGGTCACGTCGAGGTTGATTCGATCGCTGGCGAGCAGACCGCCGAAGCGCTTGCTCAGGCCGCGAATCGCCAGCAGTGTCTCAGCCATTGTGGGGGGCGCCGGACACGAGGCCGAACAGGCCGCGCTTCGCGAACAGCACGACCAGGACCAAGAACGGCCCGAGAACGATCTGCCAGTGCACGGTCAGGGCGGACAAGACGTCCTCGAGCAGCAGGAGCACGATCGCGCCGAGGACGGGCCCGACCAGCGTCCCCATGCCGCCGAGGATCACCATGAACATGATCTCGCCCGAGCGGGTCCAGTGCATGAACTCCGGCGTCAGATACTCCGTCTGGTTGGCCAGCAAGGCACCGGCCAGGCCGCCCGCGCTCCCGGCGATGACGAAGGCCGTGAGCTTGTACCGGAACGGCGAGAACCCGATCGCCCGCGCGCGCGGCTCGTTCGACTTCGCCGCTCGGATGACCATGCCGAACCGCGACGCGACCAGCCGGTCGCCGAGGACGACGAATACGACGAGGATCGCCAGCACGACGTAGTAGAAGACGGTGGGCTGATAGAGATCGATCAGCCCACCGAACTGGCTGCGGACGGTGAGGCGCATCCCGTTGTCGCCGCCGTAGGTCTCGAGGCTGATGCCCAGGTAGTAGAGCATCTGGGCGAAGGCGAGCGTGATCATGATGAAGGAGACGCCGCTCGTCCGGAGCGAGATCGCGCCGATCACCAGTGCCGCCAGCGCGGACGCCGCGATCGCCAGGCTCAATTGTAGAAACCCGTTGTCGATGCCGTGGAAGGCGGGGATGCCGACCGCGTAGGCGCCGATTCCGAGGTAGGCCGCGTGCCCGAAGCTCACCATGCCGCCGTAGCCCAGGATCAGATCGAGACTCACCGCGGCGATCGCGAAGATCATCATGCGCCGGAACAGGTCGACGTAGAACGGCTGGTTGGTGAGCGCCGCGATCGGCGGCACCACCGCCAGCAGGAGACCCGCGACCACGAGCGCGATCGTGCGCCGCGAAGACGCCATCAGGAGCGGCCGCGGGCCGGGAAGAGCCCCTCCGGACGGAAGAACAGCACCGCCGCCATGAGCAGGTAGATCAGCATCGACGCCAGGGCCGGGCCCGCCTTGTCGGCCGCCGGCGGAGAGATGACCGTGGCCAGCACAGGCTTCAAAAACGCGCGACCAAGCGTGTCCACCATGCCGACGACGATGGCGCCGACCATCGCCCCGCGGATGGACCCGATGCCGCCGATGACGATGACGACGAAGACCTGGATGAGGATCCCCTCGCCCATCCCGGGCTGCACGGCGTAGATGGGACCGGCCATCGCCCCGGCGAGGCCGGCCAGCGCGGCGCCCAGGCCGAAGACCAGTGTGTAGAGGAGCCGGACGTTCACGCCGAGCGCCGACACCATGGTGCGATTGCTGGCGCCGGCCCGGATGCGCATGCCGACGCGGGTCCGCGCCACCAGAACCCAGAGGAGCACGGCCACCGCGACGCCCACCAGAATGACGCCGGCCCGATAGGCGGGATAGGGGATGCCCGGCGGCACGCGGATGTGACCGCTCAGGAACGACGGCACGCTCGCGTAGATCGCCGCCCGTCCCCAGAGGATGCTGATCAGCTCGTTGAAGAAGAGGAGCAGCCCGAAGGTGGCCAGCACCTGGTCGAGATGATCCCGCTCGTAAAGCGTCCGGAGCGCGATCACCTCGACGACGACGCCGACCAGGAGCGTGGCCGGCAACGCGAGCGCGACGCCGAGCACGAACGACCCGGACCACCCGGCGAACGCCGTGGCCAGGTAGGCGCCGACCATGTAGAGCGAGCCGTGGGCGAGGTTGACGAGGTTCATGATGCCGAAGACCAGCGTGAGCCCGGCGGCCATGAGGAAGAGCATCACGCCGTACTGCAGGCCGTTGAGCGTCTGCTCCAGCACCAGGCCGAGGATCATCGGCAGCACCGGCCGAGGCACGACTCCAAACGAAAGAAAAGGGGCGCGGCCTTGCCGCGCCCCTCGATCCCTGCCGCGTCGGTCACCACCGCTACCACTTCATCGGGCACTCGGCCGCGTAGGCGTCCTGGTGGTTCTCGAAGACGGTGCGCTGGATCTGCATCGCGAACTCGCCGTCCGGGTTCTGGACGGCCTTGAGCAGGTAGAAGTTCTGGATCGGGAAGTGGTTCACGTTGTACCGGTACGCCCCGCGCGTCGACTTGTAGTCGGCGCGACGCATGGCCGCGATCATGCCCTTCTTGTTCGTGAGGTCGCCCTTCACGGCCCGGATCGCGGCGTCCATCAGCATGATCCCGTCGTAGCTCTGAGCGCCGTAGAAGACCGGCATCTTGCCGAACTTCTTCCGGAACTCGGCGACGTACTTCTGGTTCGCTTCGTTCTTGAGATCGGGGCTCCAGTACCGCGTCTCCCACTGGCCGAGCGCGGCCTCCTTCACGGCCGGCAGCGAGATCTCGTCCACCGTGTACACGGAGTAGAGCGGGATCTGGCCACGGAGACCCGCCTGCGCGTACTGCTTGAGGAACTGGATCCCCATGCCGCCCGGGTAGAAGACGAAGACCGCCTTCGGGTTCGTGGCGCGGATCTGGCTGATCTCGGCCTGATAGTCCTGCTGACCGAGCTGGGTGTAGACCTCGGCCACGACCTTGTTCTTGAAGTACCGCTTGAACCCCGAAATCATGTCCTTGCCGGCGGCGTAGTTGGGCGCCATGGCGTACACGTCGGTGAGGTTCTGGTCCTGCATGTACTTGCCCATGGCCTCGGGCGTCTGATCGTTCTGCCACGACGTGGTGAAGAACAGCTCGTGACACATCTTGCCGGCGAGCTCGTGGGGCCCCGCGTTGGTGCCGATCATGAAGGTGCCGGCGCCCGTCACGGTCGGGGCCACCGCCAGCATCACGTTGGACCAGATGACGCCCGAGACGAAGTGGACCTTGTGCTTCTTGAGCATCTCGTCGGCGAGCTGCTTGCCGACGTCGGGCTTGACCTGGTCGTCGCCGTAGATCACCTCGACGTCGAGCCCGCCCACCTTCCGCCCGAGAAGGTCGAGCGCCAGCTCGACCGAGCTCTTCATGTGCTCGCCGATGGCGCCTTGCGGCCCGGACAGCGTGGTGATGAAGCCGATCTTCACCGTCTCCGCCGCGGCCGGAACCGCGATCAGGGCCGCGAGGAGTCCGACGAGGGCCACGCGAGTGATCGTGGGCACGGTTGACCTCCTCCTGGTCAGGCTCGCGGCCGGGCGGAACACGCACGGTCCGGAGTGACGGGGCGAGCCGCGGGTCGTCGCGGGGCTGGGGCCCCGCTGGCCGAGGCGAGCCCACGACACGAGTTGCGCGATTCTAACAAAGGGCGCCGCAGGCAGTCCAGGAACGTCATGCTCCCTGGAGTCGCTGCACCACGTCCTCGGGGATCGGCCGGGCGTGGAGCTGCTCGCCGGACGCCTTGGGCCGGCCGACCCAGGCGCGGATCTCGAAGCCCTCCGAGCAGAGCCGGGCGCCGGCCGAGATCGCGTGCTCCATCCGGAACGTCTTCGTCCTCACCCACGCGACTCTCGACGTGATCGTGAGCACGTCGCCGTACCGCGCGGGGCTCAGGAACTTCGATCCCGATTCCACGATGGGCACGCCGACGATCTCGTACCTCGGAAAGGCCTCGGGCCACGCGAGCCCGAGCGACGCGAACAGCGACTCGCAGCCCAGGTCGTACCACTCGAAGAAGCGCGGATAGAAGACGACCCCGGCGGGATCCACGTCACTCCAGCGCACCTGCACCTGGGTCGTGTGCTCGACCATCGTCGCGGATCTTACCGCGCTTCGCGGTGGGCTCCCTATCGAGCCTCCTCGGTGGCGACGCGGGAGCCTTCCTTCAGCCCGTCCGGAGGACTGACGACGAGCCGTTCCTTCCCGGTGAGACCCGAGACGATCTCGACGGACTGCCCGAGATCGCGGCCCAGCTGAACGGCCAGGTAGTGCGCGGTGCCGTCGCCCCGCACGGTGACGACTTGCGGTCCGGCCGCCCGCGAGATGAGCGCCGTCGCGGGGACCACCCAGACGTCATCGGCGGGGGCCAGGCTGAACTTCACCTGCGCGTACATCCCTGGCATGAGGGCGTGGTCGTCGTTGCGGAGGCGCACCTCCGTGAGGAGCGTGCGCGACGTGGCATCGAGCGCGCCCGCGGTGCTCGCGATCTTCCCGACGAACGGTCGCTGCGGGTACTCGGGGACGAGGACCCTGACCTCCTGACCCGGCACGATGGAGCGGACGAACGTCTGGGGGACGTTGACGAAGATCCTGAGGTTCTCCACGTGGGCGATCCTGAATAGCAGGTTCGCGCCGTTGCCGCTGCCCGACGTGATCAGGGCGCCCCGGTCGATCCCGCGCGCCGTGATGATCCCGGCGAACGGCGCCTCGACGCGCTGGAAGGACTGAACCGCCTTCAGCCGCTGCACGTTGGCCTCGTTCGCGGCCACGTTCGCCTGCGCCGCCTCCACGCTGGCTTCGAGGGCGCCCAGGTTGGCCTGCATGGCGTCGACGTTGGCCTGGGACACCGCCGTCGTCGCGCGGGCGGCCGCGAGCGCCGTCCGCTTCTCGTCGGCGTCCTGATGGGCGACCAGCTCCTCGTGCTCGAGTCTGTCGAAGCGCTTGGCGGTGATGCCGGCGAAGCCTTCGTTCGCCTTCGACTGATCGAGGCCCGCGCTGGCCTGGTTCAGATTCGCCTGCGCCTGGGTGAGGCTCGCGCGGGCCTGCGCCAGGCCCGAGCGGGTCTGGGCCAGCGCGGCGCGGGCCTGGCTGAGCTCCTGGTCCAGCTCGGGCGTGTCGATCTGGGCCAGGACCTTCCCGGCCGCCACGCGATCGCCGATGTCGACATAGCGCTCGCGCACATAGCCGCTGGTGCGGGCGTAGATGGCCGTCTCCTCGATCGCCTGGATGTTGCTCGGCAGCACGAGGTCGATCGGCCCGTCCGCGCGCTTGGGCGGCACGACGCCCACGGATAGGACCCCGGCGTCGGGGGCCGTGGAGGCCGCGACGAGCTCGGCGTTCTGTCGCAGGCGCGGCACGACGCCGATGACGACCAGCCCGACCAGCAAGGCCAGGCCAACGAGGAGACTCCACGCTGTTTTCGTCTCAGGCATCGCTCGACTCCTGGGTTGACGTCGTTGAGGCGCCGTGCTCCGGTGCCAGATCGGTGAGGAAGTCCTCCCGCGGCGGGCGGCGGCGGAGGACGCTGTAGACGATCGGAACGAGGAAGAGCGTGGCGAAGGTCGCCACCAACAGGCCGCCGATCACCGCGCGGCCCAGCGGGGCGTTCTGCTCGCCCCCCTCGCCGAGGCCGAGCGACATCGGCAACATGCCGAGGACCATGGCGAGCGCGGTCATCAGCACCGGTCGCAGGCGGGTCGCGCCGGCGGCGAGGGCGGCCGTGCGCGAATCGTGGCCCTCGAGCATCTGGTCGTTCGCGAAGGTGACGATGAGGATGCTGTTCGCGGTGGCGACGCCGACGCTCATGATGGCGCCCATGAGGGCGGGCACGCTGAATGTCGTGTGGGTGACGAAGAGCATCCACACGATGCCGCAGAACCCGGCCGGCAGCGCGGTGATGATGATGAACGGATCGAGCCAGGACTGGAAGTTGACGACCATGAGCAGATAGACGAGCAGGACGGCGAAGATCAGGCCGAGGCCCAGGCGAACGAAGGCGGAGTTCATGCTCTGGACCTGGCCGCGCACGGCGATCGTGTGACCGGGCGGCAGCTTGGGTCTGAACTCGGCCGCGATTTGCTGGACGGCGGTGGCGACGCTGCCGAGGTCCCGGTCCTGCACGTTGGCGTAGATGTCGAAGACCGGCTGCACGTTCGAGTGGCTGATGACGGCCGGAACCTCCCGGCGCTCGAGGGTGGCCAGATTGCTCAGGAGCTGGGGCGGGCCGGCGGTGGCCGGGGTCACCGACGTGTTCATGAGCGTGTTGACGGAGTCGACCCGGCTCTGGGGCGTCTGGACGGCAACGAGGTAGTTGATGCCGCTGCGGGGATCGGACCAGTAGTTCGGGGACACGACCGCGCTTGAGCTGAGCGTGACGAGGATGTTGTTCGCCACGTCGCGCTGGGTCAGGCCCAGCTCGGCGGCACGCGACCGGTCGACGTTGACGAGCAGGGATGGCGTGTTGACCACCTGGTGCAAGTGGACGTCGGCCGCGCCCGGAATGCGCGCCATCCGGGCGGCGACCTCGAGCGCGATCTCGTGGGTCGCCTGCTGGTTGAACCCCGTGACCTGCACGTCGATCGGCGCCGGCAGCCCGAAGTTCAAGATCTGGCTCACGATGTCGGCGGGCTGGAAGAAGAAGGTGACGCCGGGGAACTCGCGCGGAAGCGTCTCGCGGAGCGTCTTCATCCAGCGCTCGGTCGGCTGATGACGCTCGGGATTCAGCGAGACGAGGATCTCCCCGTCCGACGGTCCGATCGTCGCGCTGTCGGTGAAGGCGAGGTTGATCGGCTGGGGCTGGCCGATGTTGTCGATCACCAGCTGGACCTCGTCCTTCGGGATGAGGCGGCGGATCGCCGCCTCGACGTCCGCGAACACTTGCTCGGTCTCCTCGATGCGGGTGCCGGCCGGCGCTCGCACGTGGAGGCGGAACTGACCGGTGTCCACCGTGGGGAAGAAGTCGCGCCCGATGAAGGGGAGGAGCACCGCCCCGCTCACCGCGATCACGGCAAAGGCGCCGAACACGCGCCGGCGCCGGGCGAGCGCGGTCTCGAGAGCGCCGACGTACGCGATCCGGAGCCGCTCGAACCGTCGCTGAAATCCGTCGTGGAGTCGGCCGAAGAAACTCGGCGCGGCGCCGGCTTCGGCGGAGCCGTGGGCCTCGCTGGCCAGCAGGTGGCGGACCAGCGTCGGGACGATCGTGCGCGAGAGCAGGTACGACGCCAGCATGGCGAACACGACGGCCATGGCCAGGGGCGTGAAGAGATACTTCGCGGGGCCGGTGAGAAACACCACCGGGACGAAGACGATGCAGATCGACAGCGTCGAGACGAACGCGGGCGTGGCGATCTGCTGCGCGCCATCGAGAATCGCCTGCACGAGACGCTTGCCGAGGCCCAGGTTCCGGTGGATGTTCTCGATCTCGACGGTGGCGTCGTCCACGAGGATGCCGACCGCCAGCGCGAGCCCGCCGAGCGTCATCACGTTGAGCGTCTGGCCGATCGCGCTCAGGATCGCCAGCGACGTGAGGATCGAGAGCGGGATCGACGTGATCACGACGAGCGTGCTGCGCCAGCTCCCGAGGAAGAGCAGGATCATCACGCCGGTCAGGAAAGCGGCGATCGCTCCCTCGGTCAGCACGCCGGTGATGGCGGCGCGCACGAAGAGCGACTGATCGAAGAGCTCCTTGATCTCGAGGCCCGGCGGCGCGGAGGCGCGGATGCTCGGGAGCAGCTCCTTGAGCTGCTTGACGATCGTGAGCGTCGAGGCGCCGCCCTTCTTGATCACGGTGAGCAGCACCGACCGGCGGCCGTCCTGCCGGACCATGTTGGTCTGGATCGCGAAGCCGTCACGCACGTGCGCGACGTCGCGGAGGTAGACCGTGGCGCCGTTGACGACCTTGACGGGCAGCTCGTTGAGCGCAGCGACGGCGTCGGGGCTGCTGTTGAGGCTGACGCGGTACTCCCGCGACCCGAGCTTGACGCTGCCGGACGGCAAGGTCAGGTTCTGGAGGTTGACGGCGTTGCTGACGTCCGCCGCCGAGATCGACTTCGCGAGGAGCGCCTGGGGGTCGAGATCGACCATGACCTGGCGCGGCTTGCCGCCGTACGGCAGCGGCAGGGTGATGCCCTGGATCGGGGCGACCTGCTGGCGGATTCGGTAGATGCCGTAGTCGTAGAGCTGCGCCTCTGAGAGCGTCTTGCCGCTGAGGGCGAGCTGGATGATCGGGACACTGGAGGCGTTGTACTGGAGAATGAAGGGCGGGACCGCGCCGGGGGGCATGCGACGGAGAATGGTCTGCGACACCGCCGTCACCTGGGCGAGCGCCGCTTCCACGTTCACGTTCGGCTGGAAGTAGATCTTGATGACGCCAACGCCCGGGTAGGTCTGTGACTCGATGCTCCGCACGTCGCTGACCGCCGACGAGATCGTGTATTCGGAGAAGGTCGTGATCCGCGAGGCCATGTCCTCCGTGGTCAGGCCGTCGTAGTTCCAGATCACCGACACGACCGGGATGTCGATCTCCGGGAAGATGTCCGTCGGCGTCGTGACGATCGCGAAGACGCCGAGCAGCAGGATGACCAGCCCCATCACCACGAAGGTGTAGGGCCGCCTGAGCGCGAGTCGAACGATCCACATGGCGCTGGGCTTCGTCTCCTTGTCCCTGTTGATGCCGAGGTCACCTCGTGCGATTCCTTCGAAGGCGCACTGAGACTTCCGGTGGTCAGGACGTGGACAGCGCTCGGGGTGTTCGGGCGTCTCGTCTCGTCAGCCGACAGAAAATTTCGGGCGAGCGTCGGCTGGATGACGGACTGTTCGGGCGGAGTGCCCGATCACCGATCAGCGGGCCGAGAGTGACGGCGAACGAGGGAGAGTCGCGAAAGCGGCGCGCGTCAAACTCGGCAAACCAACTACGGCGCTACCGCCTCGCGAAGGCCAGCGCGCGCTCCACTAAAACTCCTGAGCTCGGCGTCGTTGATGCCGACCGGCTCCCAGGCGGGGTTTGTGTCGTGGTGGAACCGGTTGGCGTATTCCAGCACGTCGCCCAGCTCGGCGATGTCCGGCGCGTTCAGAATCTGCTGCGGCGTGCCGAGCCGCTGCTGGCAGAGACCCCGAAAAGGTCAGCAACGACCCCGCCGGAAAATGCTCCGGATAGGCCACCCGGACGAAGGCTTCGAGTACCGGCCTGATCGCCCGCGCGGTCCTGGTCGAGCGACGCGAAGAAGAAGGCAAGCGCCAGCGTGTTTCTGGTCGCGGCGCTCCGGGAAACTCGTCGCCTGGTGGCAATGCGGCCACCAAGCAATGGGCGAGCAGGAGGCGTGGTGCTGGGGGCAAACTCGTGGGGATGAGTGGCGGTTCGATTCCCGGTTCAGGGAGCCTGGCGTGGGGACTCTCCAGGTTTGGGGGCTTTCAGATTCTGGAATACTGCACGAACATTGGCGCGGATAGCATTCGACACCGCGGGCGACGTTCGCAACTCCTTCCGGATGACGTCTTTGAGGATCTCGATCTCCTTCAGGTCGAGCGACTTGAGTTCTTCCAGCGAGAAAAGCTGAACCAGTATTCCCATGGTTGTGCCCCTTCAGGATTCGTGAGTCCCCGTCGCCAGCACGCGCCATAAGGCGCCCGCGGGCAAGCCTAGAAGGTGGCGGTGGCCATGTCAAGCGGGCCGCGGCTCACCGCATCCGGAAGGAGCGGACCGCCGACAGGGGGCAGTCGGGTTCTTCCACGAGACGCTCGAGCACGCGCTCGAAATCCTCGACCATGCCCTGGACGGTCGCGGGCTCGAACCGGTCCTTCTTATAGATGCACGTTCCGGCAATGCCCTCTGGTCTCTCGCGCAGCATCAGGATCATGTCGAACGTCGTCGCGACCGCTGCCGGGATCGGCGCGTTCCAGTCAGCACGGACGAAACGGAGGGTGCCGGCGGAGCGCATCACGGGTCGCTGGACGGCGTTCTGCAGGATGACCATCACCTGACATAGCGAAGCGCGTTCGAGGCCACGCTCCTGCTCCAGGGTCCGGACCACCTCTTCACAGGGCAGGTCCTGACGGGCGTAGGCGCCGAGGGTCGCGGCGCGGACTCGCCTGAGAACCTCCCGACATGTGGGGTTGCCGCCGAGATCCGTGCGCAGAATCACCGTGTTGACGAACAGGCCGATCAGCCGCTCGGTTTCCAGGCGATTTCGATTGGCGACGAGGGTGGCTACCCGCAGGTCTTGCTGACCGGTGTAGCCGTGCAGGAGGATCTTGAAGGCAGCGACGAGCGTCATGAACAGGGTGCCGGTTTCGTCCCGGCCGAGGCGTTTGAGGGCGCCGACGAGCTCCCGCGGCAACATCAGGGTGTGGCGCCCTGTCTGGAAGCTCAGGGCCGCGCCCCGCGGGCGGTTCGTGGGGAGCTCGAGCGCCGGCCAGGGGTCGCGAAGCTGCTGTCTCCAGTACACGAGCTGCTCCACCAGCTCGGAATGGCTCCGCCACTCGCGTTGCCAGGCGGCAAAGTCAGCATACTGGACGGACAGGTCCGGCAGCGTGGAGGGAGCACCCGCGCAGCAGGCGTCGTACAGTTGAGCCAGCTCGTCGGCGAGCACGCCAAGCGACCAGCCATCGGCGATGATGTGGTGCACGGTCACGAGCAGGATGTGCGCGTCTTCGCCGAGCCGCAGCAGACGCGCTCGCAGGAGGGGCCCATGCTCCAGATCGAAGGGCTGAAGGGTCTCTTCCGCCACGAACCGCTCGGTTGAGTCTTCTCGCTCGGCCTCTGACAGATCGCGCAAATCTTCCACGGTCAGGGCGACGTTCACGTCAGCGGCGATGACCTGTGCCAGCTGCCCATCGACGCTGGCAAAGGTGGTCCGCAAGGCCTCGTGGCGTTGGGTGAGCGCGTCGATGCCTTTTTGTAGGGCTGCCACGTCGAGAGGGCCGGACAGCAGCAGGTCATAGCGCAACGTGAACAGGGGCACGCCGGGAAGCAGCCGATCGAAGGCCCAGATTTGCTCCTGTGCGATGGAAGCCGGTAAAGGGTGTTCCCTGGACACGGGCCTGAGGGACGGCAGCACCGGCGCCAAGGCCGGCCTCGCGCGCATGTCCTCGACGTAGCGGGCCAGGTCGGCGACCGTTGGCGCCTCGAACAGCGCGCGTAGCGGCACCTCCACGCCGACCGCATCGCGCACCCGCGCGATCACCTGCACCGCCAGCAGCGAGTGTCCCCCCAGCTCGAAGAAATCGTCGCCGCCGCCGACCTGCGCCACGCCGAGCATCGCCGCCCAGATCCCCGCGATCACCTCTTCGATCGGGCCGCGCGGGACGCGCCCTTCGTCCTCCTGATCGGACGGGATGGTCGCGCGGTCGAGCTGTCGGCGATCGATCTTTCCCGTTGACGTGAGCGGCAACTCCGGGCGCGTGACAAAGGCCGCCGGGAGCATATGTGGGGGCAATTTCCGTTGCAGCCAGCGGCGTAGCTCAGGGCCCTCTGGCGCCGACGTCAGCGCCGGCACGATATACGCCACGAGCCGCGCCTCCCCACCCGAGCTCGCCTCCGCCACCACCGCGGCGTCGCGAATCGCCGAATGCTCGCGCAGCGCGGTCTCGATCTCACCGGGCTCGACTCGATGGCCTCGCACCTTCAGTTGCCAGTCCTTGCGGCCGACGTATTCGACGTTGCCGTCGGGCAGCCGGCGGCCGAGGTCGCCGGTGTGGTACACACGCGTCTGCCCGCCAGCGGGATCGGCTCGAAAGGCCGCCGCTGTCAGATCGGGCTGCCGCCAGTAGCCGGGCGAGACGTACGGGCTGCGGATGGCGATCTCACCAACGCCGTGGCCGTCCATCGGCACCCCCGCATCATTCAGTAACCAGACGTCGGTGCCAGGCACCGGACGGCCGACGGGCACGGCGAACCGCTTGATCTGCGTGTGGCGGTCGGCGGAGTACATCAGCGCCAGCGTCGACTCCGTCGGACCGAACGCGTTCACGAACACGCACGCCGGCGGGAAATGTCGACGGCCGCGCTCGATGTCGTCTCGGAGCACGGCCTCGCCGCCTATCACGATGCGGCGCAGCGAGGGAAATACCTCCGTCGCGGTCAAGCTCCGCAGGAAATGCCGGTAGACCGTCGGCGTCGAGTGATAGACGGTGATCGCCTGGCGCGCGAGCCAGCGCGCAAGTGCCGCGATCTCCTGACGACGCAGATCAAAGGGGACCAGCGCGGCGCCGGTCAAGAGTGCCCCGAAGATGTCCATCACGCCGGCGTCTGATCCATAGCGCGGGAGCAACGTCAACCGATCGCCGTGGGCGAGCTTCAGATGCTCGGCGTACGTCGTGATGAAATAGCCGACGTTCCTGTGCGTCTGCATGACACCTTTCGGGCGTCCAGTCGACCCTGAGGTGTAGAGGATGTATGCCAGCGCGTCGGGATCGACGGTGCGATCGACGTCTTCGTTCGTCGGGGGGTCCCCGAGATCGTCCACGTCCAGCACGGCAAGCCTCGACCCCGCCAGATCGCGCGCGGTCACCACGTGGTCGGCGTCGGTCACGAGCCCGGAGGCCTCGGCGTCTCCGAGGAGCCAGCGAAGGCGCTCGTCCGGGTCCAGCGGATCGAGGGCGACGTACGTCTTTCCGGCCTTCAGCACCCCGAGGATCGCGGCGATCATTTGAGCCTCGTGCTCGAACAGCAGCGCCACCCGCTCACCGTCGCGACCCCGGCGTGCCAGCAGCGCCAGCGCCAACCGGTGGGCCCGCCGATTCAGATCCGCGTAGCTCCATACCTCGCGTCCGGTGTCGATCGCGATCGCATCTGGACGTCGCCGCACTTCGGTCTCGAAACGCGACACCAGTGAGGGGCCGACACCGGCGAGGTACGCCGGCGGTGGCGCGCCGCGGGACGGTGCATGGGTCCACGGAGACCGCGAGAGCCGACGCGTCCGATCGGACACGATCGCCTCGAGCCACATGCGGTAGCGCTCGAGCATCGCGACCACGGTGGCGTCGTCGAACAGGGCGGCGTTGTACGAGAGGACGAGTCGGAGCCCGGTGGGCTCGTCGGCGACGTTCAGCGAGAGGTCGAACTTCGCGGCGGGCTCGTGGAGCCGCGTGATCTCGAGCGTCAGGTCGCCGAACTCGAGACGACCCGAGGCAAACGCGTTCATGTCGAAGAAAGCGTGGAAGATCGGCGTGCGGGAGACATCGCGCGGTGGCCGGAGGTGCTCGACCAGCAGCTCGAACGGCAAGTCCTGGTGCGCGTAGGCGCTCACCGCCGTCTCGCGCACACGGTGGAGCAGCTCGCGAAACGTCGGATCGCCCGAGAGGTTCAGCCGAAGGACGAGCGTGTTCACGAAGAAGCCGATCAGAGAGGCCAACTCCGGCCGATTCCGTCCGGCGTTGGGCGAACCCACCAGCACGTCGTCCTGCCCGGTATAGTGATGGAGAAGCACGCCGAACGCGGCCAGCAGCGTCATGAAGGGCGTCACACCCTCGTCGCGGCTGAGCACGCGCAGCGCGCCTGAGAGCGCGTCGGATAGCGTGAGTGCCTGCCTGCCGTCGTCGCTCGTCTGGACGATGCCTCGCGCGTAGTCGGTGGCGAGATCGAGAGCCTGCGGGGCGCCCGCGAGCCTCCGGCGCCAGTAGGCGAGCAGCGCATCGAGCCGGTCGCCCTCGAGCGACGCGCGCTGCCATTCGGCGAAATCCGCGTAGGACATCGGCAGGTCTCCGAGCGTCGGCTCGGTAGCCGCAGCGAATGATCGGTAGCATGCCGCGAGCTCGCGAAAGAACACCTGCGTCGACCAACCGTCCGAAACGATCTGGTGCTTGGCCACGATCAGCACGTGGTCTCGCTCGTCGAGGCGGACCAGGAGTGTGCGCCAGCATGGACCGCGCGCGAGGTCGAACGGCCGTCGTGTCTCCGTGGCGGCCAGGCGGTGCAGCTCTGCCTCGCGGACGTCGGCCGGCGAGGCGCCGAGATCGATCAAAGGAAGCGTCACGATCGGATCCGCAGCGATGATCCGGAATGGCTGGCCGTCGACCGCCATGAATGTCGTGCGCAGCATGTCGTGGCGCCTCGCCACGACCTCGAGGCTTCGCGCGAGCGATGCCGGGTCGAGCGCTCCGCGCAGCCGCGCGGCGATGGAAAGGTTGTAGTCCGCGCGATCGCCCTGGAGCTGCTGGAGGAACCAGAGACTCTCCTCCCCGAACGACAAGGGCCGATGACGCAGATGGAGGAGGATCTCCAGCTTGCGGCGAGCGATCTCCTCGCGCAGTGACGGCGTGAGCACGCCGCGCGGTGCCGTGCATCGCACCTGCTCGCCGTCGGCGCGGAGGTTCACGCCGAGCCGGCGCAAGGCAGCGACGAACTCGCCCGTCGTCAGAACGCGATGTCCTCGCGCTCGTCCGTCGCGGCGGTCAAGGGCTCGGGCGAGACGGCGGGTGCCGCGCGCGCAGCATCGATCAGCCGCGCCAGTTCAGCGACGGTCGGCGCCGCGAACAGGCTCTCGGGCGGTAGCGGCGCGCGGAAGATCTCGCTCGCATGTGCCAGGACTCGCGCGGCCTGGAGCGAATCACCCCCGAGGTGGAAGAAGTCGTCGTGGATGCCGACGCGCGGAACGTCGAGGACGTGTGCCCAGACTTCGGCGAGCGCCGCCTCCGCCTCGGTGCGCGGCGCGGTGTACTCCGTGGTCGGCGACGCCGCCGCGAGCCGTTGCGCCAGCCCGCTCCGCTGAATCTTGCCCGTGGGTCCCATGGGCAGCGTGTCGAGGACAAGCACACGCCGCGGGACCTTAAAGTCGGCCAGCCGCATCGCCGCGTACTGACGGATCTCGGGCTCCGTCGCCGTCGTGCCCGGGCGCAGCACGACCGCGGCCGCGACCTCTTCGCCGAGGCGCGTATGCGGCACCGCGAACGCGACGGCCTGCGCCACCGCCGGATGCTCCATCAGAGCCTCGTCCACCTCTCGCGGCGCGATCTTGGCGCCGCCGCGGTTGATCAGCTCCTTCAGGCGGCCGGTGACGTAGAGGTAGCCGTCCGCGTCGAGATAGCCCTGGTCGCCCGTGTGAAACCAGCCGCCGACGAACGCTCGTCGATCGGCCTCCGGATCGTCGTCGTAGCCGCGCACGACCCCGGCCCCCCGCACGATGATCTCTCCCGGGGTGCCGCTCGGGACCACCGCCCCCACCTCGTCCACGATCCGAAGCTCGAGCGCGTTCGGCAGGCCCACCGAGCCGAGCTTCCGGATGCCCGGCGGCAGCGGATTCGAGGCGATCTGCGAGGCGGTCTCCGCCATCCCGAGGGTCTCGATCACGGGCGCCTGAAACGTCGCCTCGATCGCGCGGATCAGCGACGGTGGGCACGCCATCGATGCCGTGCGAATCAGTCGCAGCCGCGAGCGCGCGACGGTGTCGGCGTAGGCGGCGGCATCGCCGAGGATCGCGTGGTGGATCGTGGGTACGGCCGTGTACCACGTCGGCTCGCACGCGGCCATCGCCTGGAAGAACGTGCCCGCCGAGAAGTGCTCGAGGCAGGCGATGCTGCTACCCGCCATCACGCACGTCGCGAGCGTGCCGACGCCATGGGAGTGGAACAGGCCCGGCACCGCGAGGCAGCGGTCCGCAGCGGTCACGCCGAGCGCCGTCGTCGTCGCGTACGCGACGCGGCAGAGCTGGCCGTGCGTGATCGGCACCCGTTTGGGCCGCGAGGTGGTGCCGCTCGTGTGTAGCAGCACCGCGATGTCGTCGGACCCGACGCGCGCCTCGGCCGCCGCACACGAACGCGGCTTGCCCTGCAACGCGAAGAGACCGGCCGCCCCGTCGCCGAGCGGGACGAGGTCGAGGATCGCGAGGCCGAGGGCGTGAGCGAGCGCGCGCGCCTCGCCGCCCTGACCCACCGGGAAGATGACGGTCCTCGCCCGGAGCCCCTCGAGCGCGACCGCGAGATCGCTCGCGGGGAGATCGGGATTGAGCGGGGCGACGATTGCGTGCGCCGCCACTTCGAGCACCGCCGTCGCCAGATCTGGGCCGTTGGCAACGATCAGCGCAACCCGGTCGTGGGCGCCGACGCCAAAACGACGGAGCGCTCGCCCAGTCTCCTGCGCGTGGCGCACCAGCGCTCCGTACGTCAGCGGCGCCCGGCCGGGTGCCAGGATGGCCGGAGCCTCGGGAGCGCGCGCGCTCCACGCGGCGAGCAGATCCGGGAGACAGCGGTAGGGCACGTCAGCCTGCATCGAGCACCGCCTTTGCGTCCTGCAGGTCGCCGGTGTCGAACCCTTCGGTGAACCAACGGTAGGCGTCGGTCAATTGGCGGCGGCCGTCAGCGGGCCGGCCCTGCAACGCCCGCAATCGGCTCATGCTGAGCGCGGCTCGCAGCTCGAGCGACCGTGCGCGCTGGCCACGCGCAATGACCAGCGCCTGGTCGAAGCACGGCTCCGCCTCTTCGAGCTTCGGCAAGAGCATCTCGCCTCTCAGCCGGACGAGCTCCGCGTCCCAGGACGCCTCGCGCGTCCTGCCGGCAACGGTCAGCGCCTCCGTCACGACCGGCAGGCCGGCGAGCGCGTCGCCGATTCTGGCATAGCCCTCCGCCAGCGCCGCGAGCAGTCCCGGAATTCCGACCTCGTCGGCCACGGAGTGGCACACGTCGATCCCTCGTCGGAGCTTGGTCAGACCCTCTTCCGCTGCGCCCTGCTCGACGAGCGCCCAGCCGAGGATGACGAACCCACGTCCGAGCCACCGTGTGAACCCGTGTTCGCGCGAGAGCGCGATCACCTTCTCGGCGCATTCCTGCGCGGCTGCCGGCTCGCGCCGTCGCCGGTAGAGCAAGCCCGCGTAGTAGAGCGCGCGGGCCAGCGTATACGGATGGGGAGAGCGCCGCGTGACGGCCAGCGCCTCGACGTTTCGCTGGAGCGCCTGATCCGGGTACCCGAGAAGCCAGAGCGTGTTGGCGAGCTGGGAGAGCCCGAGGACCTGCGGATGGCCTGCAGTAATGAAGGTCTGGAACCGAGACTCGTCCGGTCTGTGGAGCGCGAGGCCTTGCTCGAGGTGCGACCGGGCCGACTCGAGATGCCCGACATAGAAACCGGTCGAGCCGAGCGTCAGGTGCGATTGCCAGCGCAGCACCGGATCATCGAGTTGGTCGGCCAGGGCCAGCGCCTGCTCGGCCACCTCGCGCGCGGCGCCGAGCCGGCCGGCGGAAATCGCAAACCGCGCCAGACCCATCAGCGCGGCGAAGCCCCTCGCGCGGTCGCCCAGGCGCTCGGCCAGCTCGTGCGCGCGGCGGTACACCGGCTCGACCTCGGGCGCCGCCTGGCTCTTGACGATCATCAGCGGCGAGCCGAGCGCCAGCTGCAGCTCGAGCTCCTGCTGCATACGCTCAGGGGTCTCGGGTAGCGTGGCGAGCAACTGCAGCCCCTTGCCCAGGTGGCCGATGGCCTCGGCGTTTCCCGAGCGCGCGGCGGCACGCTCGCCGGCCCGGCGCCAGAACGGGATCGCCTGCTCGGTCAGGCCCGCAGCAGTGTAGTGGTAGGCGAGCAGCTCCGGTTGCGACTCGACCACGTCCGAGAACCGCTCGGCCAGGACCTGGGCAATGCGCTGGTGATGCTGCTGCTGCGTGCTCTCGAGCAGAGACTCGTAGGCGATCTCCTGGATGAGCGCATGCTTGAAGACGTAGCGCGCGCGGGGCGGTCGACCCCGCTGATGGATCAGTTCGGCGGCCGTGAGCTGCCTGAGCGCCCCTTGCAATGTCGCGTCGTCCATCTGGGCCACAGCGTGAATCAGCTCGTAGCTGAACTCGCGGCCCAGGACCGCGCAGACCTGGGCCACCTCGCGGGCGCTGCTGAGCCGATCGAGCCGCGCCATCAGCGAGTCGCGCAGGGTGGCCGGGATCGCGAGCGGCGGCAGCGGACCGACGAGGACGTAGCCGTCCGCCGTCTCCCGCAGCAGACGCGATTCCAGGATCATCTTGAGTAACTCCTCGACGAAGAGCGGCACGCCGTCGGTCTTGGCGACGACCTGCCGGAGCACTTCGGGCGGCAGGCTCTTGCCCTTCGTGAGGTGGGCGGTCATCTCCTCCACGTGAGGTTGGCCGAGACGGCTCAGCGTGATGTGGGTCAGCGCCGAGCTCGACGGCCAGCGCGATTGGAACTCGAGCCGCGCGGTCAGCAGCGTGAGCGCGCGCACCGCTGGCGCTTGCGCAATCAGGAGGTCGAGCAGCTCCAGCGTGGACGGGTCGGCCCAGTGAAGGTCTTCCCAGACCGCGAACACCGGCCGTTGCTCGGTCTCGGCCAGGAGCCAGGTCACGAGCGCTTCGACGGTCTGCTGTTTGAGCTCCGCCGGGGCCAGCCGGCGCCGCGGGTAGCGCGTGTCGGGCATCGGCAGTGTCAAGAGGGCGGCGAAAAGCGGGACGACCTCGGGCAGGGGCAGCTGCGCGACGTCGAGCATCCGCTCCAGCTTGGCGAGCCTGTCGGCCGGGGTGTCATCGCGGCGCCACTCGAGCGAGCGCTGCATCGCTTCGATCACAGGATGGAAGGCGCTGTGCATCGCGTACGGCGAGCAGCGGAAGCCGAGCAGCGTGTAGGCCTCGCGGCCCGCGTGGTCGCGCATCGCTTCCACCAGGCGTGACTTGCCGATGCCCGCCTCGCCGCGCAGCAGCACCACCTGCCCGAGCCCGTCACGGCTCCGTTCCCAGCAGCGTTCGAGCAGCTTCAGTTCCTGCTCACGATCGACCATGGGCTGAAGGCCGACGGTAAGGGCGATCTCCCAGCGACTTCGCGCCTCACTCTCATTGAGAACACGATGGAGACGCAGTGGTGGCACGCCCGCCTGGAAGGCGCGGTCACCGAGATCCTCGCAGACGAAATAGCCCTCGGTCAGCCGATACGTCACTTCGCTGATCGCGACGGTGTCGGCGGCGGTGAGCGCCTGGATCTTGGCCGCGATGTTGGGTGCCTCGCCGAGGGCGAGTTGCTCGCGGTGAGCCCCCTCCCCCATCTCGCCGACAATCACGGGGCCGGTGTGAATGCCGATACGGACCGCGATCCGCACTGCGTACCGCGCCTCCAGCGTGGTGTTCAGCGCGCCGATGGCCTCTACGATGCCGAGCCCGGCGCGCACGGCACGCTGAGCATCGTCCTCGTGCGCCTGCGGGTAGCCGTGGTAGACGAGGAGGCCGTCACCCAGGTATTGCGCGACGTGCCCTTCGAAGCGCTGGACAACCTGGGAGCAGCTCGCCTGGTAGGCGCGCACCACCTCGCGGAAGTCCTCCGGGCCGAGACGGCTCGCCAACGCCGTCGATCCGACGAGGTCGCAGAAGAGCACGGTGAGTTGGCGGCGCTCCTCGCGCGCCGCTTGCGGCGGGATCTCCCTGACCGGCGCGGCCGCGCCCGTCGCGGTCCAGACGAGCAGCTTGCCCTTCTCGTCGACAGCCAGCCGCTTGGCGTCGATGATCTCGTCCTTGAGCGCCTCGAGGACGTCATCGTCGAACTGGAAGCGGACTTTCAGCGCGCGATAGGACACGCGCCCCTCGCGGCGGAGCAGATCGACGACCTGCATCAGGAGATTGTCGAAATCCATCGGCACCGGTCGTCACCGGCGCGCACCATGATCTTCGACAAGGCATCCGATGGCAAGGCGTGGCGCCCGCGAGCTGGCCAGTTCATCATCGTGCTGCCCGGCCAGAGCATCGCCTCTCGCGCTCACCGACGAGGTCCACGTCCTGCGGCCCTAGCCCAAGACGACCGTGACTACCGTCAGGTGAGCAGCAAGCACGCTGAAGCCGGGGAAGCGCGACTCTAGCCGCCGTGCGGGACGATCCGTGCTACGCGCAACGAGAGCGACGCGCAACCGGTGTCAACGCTGACCGCGAGGACGTGCTGAGGCGACATGTCGAGGAGCGAGAATCGCCAGCGGGTAGGATCGTCGGCAAGCCGGGGGTCAAAGTCGACCCGAATCCGCCCGTCGTCGACGCGGAAAGAGAACTGGTCGAGGGGCAGCGCCAAGCCGAGACCGCGTGCCTTGATGTAGCTCTCCTTCAACGTCCAGTAGGCGACGAAGCGGCGCGGCTGCTCGGCAGCCGGCAGCGCTCGGAGGGCCTGGACCTCGGACGCTGCGAAGTAGCGCTCGGCAAGCGGCATGGCCTCGGTCAACTCTTGCGTCCGCTCGACGTCGACGCCGACCGCTTCGTGAGCGACGCTGACCACGCAGGCGATCAGCCCGGTCGTGTTGGCGAGGTTGAAGTGGATCGGCGGCGTCAGCCGGGGATGCGCGACGTACGGCTTGCCGTGGACGCCGGCGGCGAAGCGCCAGTCGGCGGACGCGACGGACACATAGCGGCCCAGCACCGTGCGGACCAAAACCCGCGTAGCCAGGAACAGCCGGCGGTCGCGCTCGAACCGGAAGCGCTCGTATCGGTCGCGTTCCTCAGCCGTCATGAGCGCTGCGTGCGCGGCCCGCAGCGCAACACCGATCTCATCGTCGTCCCAATACCAGAGATCCACGATTCCGAGCCCGCCAGCGAGCGTCTCGGCTACCGACACGACCGGCAGTTCGCTCACGATCTGCGCCTGGACTCCGTGTGGTGAGCCGACGATTGCGGACTTCATTTTTAGCCACGGCGATGGTGAGCCTAGCCAACCCCCGCGTCAAGGCACAACGTCGACCGCAGAATCCACCGACGTTCATCGGATGAGTGGGGTCCGCCAACCGAGGATTCGCGCTTTTTCACCCTCAGCACGAAAGGGGAGCAGCGGGCCAGACCAGTACCACCTTGAGAATGGAGGACCCCGTGGGCGCCAGACATCCAGGATGCCTCCTCGACGAACCTATGACGACGGCCGCATCATCCTGGTCGCGGCGCTGTCGGCCGGCAATGCGACGTCCTTCCATCGATCGAGACATGGCGCGGCTGCAACGGATCAACGCGGCCTACAAGGTGCTTCGTCGTCGGCATGGCGGCTCGTTTTAGCTCGTTAAGTCTGGAAACCGGTTCTGCTTCCAGTCGAACTTCTCCCAGAACACGTGGATGCGGTCGACGATCCCGTGAAACTTGTGTCGCCGATCGTCGTGGGCGACCCAGAGATCGTGGAGCGAGGCGAACTGCGCCAGATAGGCGAGCCCGTACTCGGCCGGCTCGGCCATCTTCATCTCGCCCGACAGGAAGCGCCGGTAGCCCTCGCCCGGAAAGATCCAGAACCCCTCCGACGTCTCCTCCGTATAGAGCCGCGGCTCTTGGCCGGCCGGAACCGGGCCGAGGAAGAAGCGCGCGGTGAACCGGATCGGACTCGCGGTCGGCGTGATGAAGTGCGAGAGGTACCGGAGGGGCCGCAGGTCGCAGTACCAGCCTTCGCGGGCGATCAGCTCGGCGAACGGCGCCTCGCCCGCCATGAGCGCCTTGCGGCAGCGCTCGATCGCCTCGCGGGTCCGCGGGCTCGCGGGGTCGAGCGCCTGACCGGCGGCGTCGCACGCGAGCATGATGCCGCTCTCCTCCAGAAGCTCGCGAACCGCGGTCACCCAGAACGCGAGAGCCGGCGCGCCCGGGCGGCCCGGAAAGATCGTCTCGGCCTCCGCCCTCTCGATCCCGCGACAGCGGGCGAGCACCGCGGACGAGCCGTCGGCGGGGTCGACCTTGCCGCCGGGAAACGCGTAGTAGCCGCCGAGGAACTTCATGCCCCGGTTGCGCCGGATCATGTACACCTCGATCGGCTCGGGCGCACCCGGCGGCGCATCGCGCACCAGCACGACCGACGCCGCCGGCTTCGGCTCGACCGGATTCACAACCGCGCTTGTCTGAGGAGCGCTCATGAGCGAAGCAGTGAAGCGTCGCAGCAAGCGCGAGCGAGCCTCAAGCTCGCTCGCGACGCGAATCGGGGGGTCTGGGGGGGTGCGCCTCGCGCCCCCCCAGCTTCATAGATTAATCAGCTGCGCGACCCGCTCGCGGTGATACGTCGCGTCGCCGAACGTGAACTCGGAGGACTTGGCGCGCTTGAAGTAGAGGTGCAGGTCGTGCTCCCACGTGAATCCGATGCCGCCGTGGAGCTGGATGCCGGCGCCGGCGACTTTCCGGTAGGCGTCGGTGACGTATGCCTTGGCCATCGAGACCGCCAGCGCGGCTTCCGGCGCGTTCTCGTCGACCGCCCAGGCCGCGTAGTACGTGAGCGACTTCGCGTTCTCGACGTCGACGAGCATGTCGGCGGCCTTGTGCTTGACGCCCTGGTAGGTCCCGATCGGCTTGCCGAAGGCCACCCGGATCTTCGCGTAATCCGTGGTCATGTCGAGCACGCGCTGCGCGCCGCCGCACATCTCGGCGCAGAGCGCCACCGTCGCGCGCTCGACCACGCGCGCGAGCGCCGGCCACGCCCGGCCCTTGACGCCCATCATCGCATCGGCCGGCACGGACGCGTCCTTGAAGCTCACCTCGCAGAGCTTGCGCGTCTGGTCCATCGTGGGCAGGAGCTTCACCTCCACGCCGCGCGTCCCCTTCGGGACGAGGAGAAGGCTCACCCCTTCCTCGGACGTCTTGCCTTCGCCGGTCCGCGCGACGACCACCAGCGCGTCGGCCAGGTGCGCGTCGAGCACGAAGAGCTTCGTGCCGTTCAGGACGAACCCGCCCTTGTCCTCGCGAGCGGCGCAGGTGACGCCGGCCGCGTCCCAGCGCGCGCTCGGCTCGGTCCACGCGAGCGTCGTCCGGGCCCGTCCGGCCGCGATACGCGCCAGCCACTCCTTCTTCTGCGCGGGCGAGCCCGCCTCACGGATCACCAGGCCGCCGAGCAGCACCGTGGAGAAGAACGGCCCGGGCATCACGACGCGTCCCATCTCCTCCATCAGCACCGTGAGGTCGACGAAGCCGAGCCCCGAGCCGCCGTACTCCTCCGGATAGACCAGACCGAGCCATCCTTGCTCGGCGAGCTTGGCCCAGAACTCGTCGGTCACGCCCGCCGGCTCCTCCATCCGCGCTCGCACGAATCCGGACGTGCACTCGTTCTCGAGGAACTTGCGCGCGGTCGCGCGGAGCATCTCCTGCTCTGGGCTGAATCCGAAGTCCATACAGCTAGTCCTTCGGCAGGCCGAGCAGGCGCTCGGCGATGATGTTCTTCTGGATCTCGGTCGTTCCACCCTCGATCGAGTTGGCGCGCGACCGGAGGAACGATTGCGGCCACACGCCCCCCTCGACCGCCCACTCCGAGCCCTTCCAGAGCTGCGAGTACGGGCCCTCGATCTCCATCGCCAGCTCTTGCAGCCGCTGGTGCGTGTCGACCCAGGCCATCTTGCCGGTGGACGCCTCCGGACCGGGCATCTCGCCGCGAAGCAGCTTGGTGATGGCCCGCGCCCCCGTGTACTTGAGGCACTCCGTGTCGATCCAGAGCTGCGCCAGCTTCTGACGCATGACCGGGTCCTTCGTCAACACACGCCCGCTCTTCTCCATCCGACGCGCCAGCTCGATCAGGCCGTCGAGCGCGATGCGCAGGCGGACCTGGAGGCCGAAGCCGAGCGTGAGCCGCTCGTACATGAGCGTCGTGAGCCCGACCGCCCAGCCGTTGTTGACGCCGCCCAGGACCTGCGACTCGTGCACGCGCACGTTGTCGAAGAAAACCTCGTTGAACTCGGCCTCGCCGGTGATCTGGCGCAGCGGTTTCACCGTCACCCCGGGCAGCTTCATGTCGAGCAGGAAGTAGGTGATGCCCTTGTGCTTGGGGACATTCGGGTCGGTCCGCGCGAGCAGCATCATGTACTCGGAGACGTGAGCGAACGACGTCCACACCTTCTGGCCGTTGATCACCCAGTGCTCGCCGTCCTTGACCGCGCGTGTCTGCAAGGACGCCAGGTCGGAGCCGGCGTTCGGTTCCGAGTAGCCCTGGCACCAGATCTCCTCGCACGACAGGATCTTCGCCGGATAGCGCTTCTTCTGCTCCTCGGTGCCCCAGGCGACGATCGTGGGACCGGCCATTCCAACCCCGAGCACGTTCAGGATCGGCGGCGCCTTCGCCAGCGCCATCTCCTGTTGCAGGATCAGCTCTTCCATGAACGTGAGGCCGCGGCCGCCGTATTCCTTGGGCCAGGTGAGACCGATGAAGCCGGCGTCGAAGAGCGTGCGCTGCCAGCGCCGGAGGAACTCGTACTGTTCCGCCCGCGGGATCTCGGAGCTTCCGATCGACTTCCACTCAGGCGGGATGTTCGTCTTGAGCCAGGCGCGGACGGTCGCCCCGAACGCTTCCTGTTCTGGAGTCAGTGAGAGATCCATTTCCCCTCCTGAAGGTGGGCGAACCGAACGACTGAACAGTGGTTCATTTTCGGATCCTTCCCGAGTGAAGTCAAGGCTTATACTCCCGTCCGGTGATCTCCATCTCGCTGCCGCGCCTCACTTCTCGGATCAATGCTCTCGCGCGCTTCGGCGCCCTGTCGGGAGGCGGCGTGACGCGCCCGTGCTGGTCACCTCCTCACGAGGAGGCTCGCGCGTGGCTTCTCGGGGAACTGCGGGCGGCCGGGCTCGAAGCGTGGGTGGACATCGCGGGCAACGTCTTCGGCGCGACCGGCATCCGCGCCCTGAGTCCAGAAGCCCCGATCGTCCTCACGGGCTCGCACATCGACACCGTCCCCGAGGGCGGCATCCTCGACGGCGCGCTCGGTGTTCTCGCGGGCCTCGAGTGTCTCCAGGCGATCGGCGAAACACGCACGCCCCACGCCAGACCGCTGGTCGTCGCGGCGTGGAGCGACGAGGAGGGACGCTACGGGAGTCTCTTCGGCTCGCGAGCGTTCTGCGGGCTGCTCGACGGCGCGCGGATCGACGAGATGGCCGCCGTCGACGGCGTGCGGCTCGTCGACGCGATGGCGCGCGCCGGCTTCGACGCGCACCGCGCTCCGGAGGCGCGGGCGCCGGCGGGCGCGGTCAACGCCTATGTCGAGCTTCACATCGAGCAGGGGGCTCGTCTGGAGGAAGCGGGCATCCCCATCGGCGTGGTCGAGACGATCGTTGGGGTGCGTCGATCGCGCGTCGTCTTCGTGGGGCAGGCCGACCACGCAGGCACTACGCCGATGGATCGGCGGAGAGACGCCTTCCTCGCCGCGGCCGACTACGCGCTGCGAGTCCGCGAGCACGTCGTCACGCGGGGCAGCGGCGTGAGCGTGACCAACTTCGGCGTGGTCCACGTCCATCCCGGCGCGTCCAACATCGTCCCCGGCCGTGCCGAGCTCGTCCACGAGATGCGCGACCCCGACGTCGCCGTGCTGGAGCGGCTGGCCGAAGAATGCGCCGCCATGGCGCGCGAGGTCGCCGGCCGGCACCGGGTCGGGGCGGAGATCCAGCTCATGTCGGCCACGACGCCGGCGCCCTGCTCCAGCCGTGTGCAGACGGCGACCGAGAACGTGTGTGCGAGGCTCGGGCTCCAGTACCGACGCCTCTACTCCGCGGCGGGACATGACGCCCAGAACCTGGCCAGCGTCACCGACGCGGGGATGATCTTCATCCCCTCCCAGGGCGGGCGGAGCCATCGCGTGGACGAGATGAGCGACTGGCCGGCGATCGAGCGCGGTGCCAACACGCTCCTCCACACGCTGCTGGCGCTCGCCGCCTAGAGGCGGCTTGCGGACAAGTTTCCCCTTCTGTACCGTCAACCCTCGTGATCTCCCGAACGAGCGTGCGCTGCTCACTGCGCTCCGGCCTCGGGGGTCTCAAGCTTCTCGGCTTCGGCTTCGCGGCAACCGCAGGCGGCTGTGCATGGGACGCGCCCATGAGCACCGTCGTCGGCCGTTCTGATTTCGCGCGCGATATCCTCTACGTCTACGGGATCGTCACCTGGGCGACCGTCGTCATCGGTCTAGTCGTGGGAGGCGCGCTCGCCTGGGTCCTCGTCCGCTTCCGCGACCGGCCCGGCGCCCCACTGCCGGCCCAGACGCGCGGCCATACCCTGCTCGAGATTGCGTGGACGATCGCCCCCGCGCTCGTCCTGCTGGTGATCGCGATCCCGACCATCCACGTGATCTTCCGGACCCAGGGGGCCGTCGCGCGAGACGCGCTCCAGATCAGGGTGCTCGGGCGGCAGTGGTGGTGGGAGTTTCGCTACCCGACGCTCGAGGTCGTCACGGCGAACGAGCTCCACGTCCCGGCCGGACGGCCGGTGGCGCTCACGCTCGACGGTCCCGACGTGATCCACAGCTTCTGGGTGCCGCAGCTCGGGGGCAAGCGCGACGTGGTCCCGGGGCGCCTGAACCGGCTCGCCTTCACCGCCGAGAGCCCGGGCGAGTACCGGGGACAGTGCGCCGAGTTCTGCGGCACCTCGCACGCCAACATGGGCCTGCGCGTCATCGTCGATGCGCCCGATGCGTTCGAGCGGTGGGTCGCTGCGCAGAAGGCGACGCCCGCCGAGCCGGCGGGCCTCGCCGCAGAGGGCAAGGCGATCTTCACGCGGAGCGCGTGCGTAGGCTGCCACACGATCCGCGGCGTGTCGACCGGGACGCTCGGCCCCGACCTCACGACGTTCGGCAGCCGGGGTACACTGGCCGCCGGCATACTCCCGAACACGGTCGAGACCGTGACGGCCTGGCTCAAGAACCCGCCGGCCCTCAAGCCCGGCGCGAAGATGCCGGCGCTCGGCCTCACCGACGACCAGGCGCGCGCCCTCGCGACCTATCTGCTGAGCCTCAAGTGACGCCGGCCGAATCGGAGCCGGGTCGCACCTTTTTCAGGCCACCCTCGGTCGCCACGGACTCACGGCCATCGCGACAATGAATCCGGGTCGCACCTTTTTCAGGCCACCCTCGGTCGCCGCGGACTCACGGCCATCGCGACAATGACCCGCGCCTGGCTCACCACCGTCGACCACAAGCGGATCGGCATCCTCTACGGCGCGACCGGCTTCGTGTTCTTCCTGCTCGGTGGGATCGAAGCGCTCCTGATCCGGCTGCAGCTGGCGGTCCCGCACAACACGGTCGTGAGCGCCCAGGCCTACAACGCGCTCTTCACGATGCACGGCACGACGATGATCTTCCTCGCGATCATGCCGTTCAACGCCCTGTTCTTCAATTACATGGTGCCGCTTCTGATCGGCGCCCGCGACGTCGCCTTCCCGCGCCTGAACGCGCTCTCCTACTGGATCTTCCTCGCCGGCGGGATCCTCCTGAACGCGAGCCTCCTCGCCGGGACGCCGCCGGACGTTGGGTGGTTCGGGTACGCGAACCTCACCTCGAAGCACTACGCGCCCGGGCCGGGCGTCGACTTCTGGATCTTGAGCCTCCAGATCCTCGGCGTCTCGTCCGTGATCGCCGCCATCAACTTCATCGTGACCATCCTCAACATGCGCGCGCCGGGCATGACGCTGATGCGGATGCCGGTGTTCGTGTGGATGACGCTGGTCGTGCAGTTCTTGATCGCGCTCGCCTTCCCGCCGATCACGGTGGGATTGATCTTCCTGCTGTTCGACCGCTTCTTCGGCACCCATTTCTACGACGTGGCGGCGGGCGCCGATCTCCACCTCTGGCAGCACTTGTTCTGGATCTTCGGGCACCCGGAGGTGTACATCCTGATCCTGCCCGCGTTCGGGATCGTCTCCGAGGTGCTCCCGACCTTCGCCCGCAAGCCCCTCTTCGGCGCACCCGTCGTCATCTACTCGGGGGTGCTGATCGGCTTCTTCGGCTTCGGCGTCTGGAGCCACCACATGTTCGCGGCCGGCATGGGGCGGGTGGCCGACGCCGCGTTCTCGATCGCGACGATGCTCATCGCGATTCCCACGGGGGTGAAGATCTTCAACTGGCTGGCCACGCTCTGGGGCGGCACCATCCGGACGACGACGGCGCTCCACTTCGCCGTCGGACTGGTGGGGCTCTTCACCATCGGCGGCCTCTCGGGAATCATGCACGCCTCGCCGCCTATCGACCTCCAGCAGACGGACAGCTACTTCGTCGTCGCGCACCTGCACTACGTGCTGATCGGCGGCAGCCTCTTCGGGCTTTTCTCGGGCACCTACTACTGGTGGCCGAAGATCACCGGCCGCCTGCTCGGCGAGGGACTCGGCCGCCTCCACTTCTGGGTGCTGTTCGCCGGCTTCAACCTCGCGTTCTTCCCGCAGCACTACCTCGGCGCGCTGGGCATGCCGCGCCGCATCTACACCTACGCGCCCGACGCCGGATGGACGACGACCAACTTCGCCTCGACGGTCGGGGCATTCGGCATCGGCGTGGGCGTGCTCCTCTTCATGATCAACGCCTGGCGGAGCCTGCGACGAGGGGCGCCGGCGCTCGCGGACCCGTGGGACGGCCGCACGCTCGAGTGGCGGACGTCATCGCCACCGCCAGCTCACGATTTCGACACGATCCCCCCCATCTATGGCCGCGACACCTATTGGCGGGAGAAATACGGTCGCCCCCGGGGCGGCCAGCCCGCCCCGGGCCCCGGGGCGGCGGTATTCCATCTCCCCTCCCCGTCTCACTGGCCGGTGGTGATCGCGTTCGGGATGGGCATGGCGGCGGTGGGCGCGCTGACCCATGTTTCACTGGTTCTCGTCGGCGGGCTCCTGACCGTCTTCGGCGTCTTCCGTCTGGCTCTCGAGCACCACCGGACACCGGCGCACGCGCACCAGACGGGCGGGCTGGGCCTCGACCACCGCAAGGTGGCGATGTGGGTCTTCCTCGGCTCCGAGTGCTTCTTCTTCGGCACGCTCATCGCGACCTACCTCGCGTACAAGGGACGGAGCGTCGTCGGACCCGAGCCGCACCAGATCCTCAACATCCCGGTGACGACGATCTCGACCTTCGACCTTCTGATGTCGAGCCTGCTCATGGTGCTGGCGCTCGCGGCCGTGCAGCGCGGCGACCGCCGGCAGGCGCGCCTCTGGCTCTTCGGGACGGCCCTCTTCGGACTCATCTTCCTCGGCTTTCAGGCGTACGAGTTCACGGAGTTCGTCCACCAGGGGTTCACGCTGCAGCAGAACCTCTTCGGCTCGACGTTCTTCGTCCTCACCGGTCTCCACGGCGCGCACGTCGCCCTCGGTGTGGTCTGGCTGCTTGCGCTCTGGATGCTCGACCTCCGGGGCCGACTGGCCGTCGCCGATGCCGTCAAGGTCGAGATCGCCGGGCTCTACTGGCACTTCGTGGACATCGTGTGGATCGCGATCTTCACGCTCGTCTATCTCATCCCATGACCGGCGAGCATCGTCCGGGCGAGCACGCGACGGTCGGGACCTACGTCAGGGTGGCGCTCGTACTGACCGTCGTGACGGCGTTCGAGGTGGGCGTGATCTACGTCCGACAGCTCGCGCTGATCATCGTGCCGCTGCTGCTCGCGATGTCGGCGGCCAAGTTCGCGCTGGTCGCCCTCTTCTTCATGCATCTGCGCTACGACTCGCGCGTGCTCACGCTCTTGTTCGTGGGTCCGCTGATCATCGCCTCCGGGCTCGCCGTGGCCCTGATAACGTTGACCGGCGCGTTTCTGGTGTTCGGCCGCTGATGGACGCTCCGCCGCCGTTCGCGTGGACGTCCGGCCAGATCCACGCCGACGTCGTGCTCGGCGCGGGCCTCGTCGCCCTGGCCTACGCGATCGCGTGGACTCGTGGCCCACGGACCGGCCCCCGCAAGCCGGCGCTCTTCCTCGGCGGGCTGCTCGTTCTGCTCGTCGCGCTGAACGGCCCCTTGCACGACCTGAGCGACTACTACCTCTTCAGCGCCCACATGGTGCAGCACCTGCTGCTGACCCTCGTCGTCCCGCCCCTCCTGCTCGCCGGCACGCCGACGTGGATGGCCGACGCGCTCATCGGGCGCCTGCGGCGCCGGCACCTCGGCGCCGTCCTGGTCGTGACCCGGCCTGTTCCGGCACTCGGGCTCTACACGGTGGCGCTCGTCGGCTGGCATCTGCCCGGGCCCTACGGCACGGCGCTCGAGGTGCACGCCTGGCACGTGGTCGAGCATCTCGTCCTGATCGCGACGGCCTGCCTCGGGTGGTGGCCCGTGCTGTCGCCCTCGGCCCTCCGGCCACGCCTCCACTACGGGGCGCAGATCCTCTATCTCTTCGCGTTCGGGATGCCGATGACGGTCGTGGCCGCGATGATCACCGGCGCCGAGCGCATGCTGTATCCCTTTTACGCGGCCGCGCCCCGCGTCGTTCCGCTCACGGCGCTCGCCGACCAGCGCCTCGGCGGCGTCATCATGTGGGTGCCGGCCGGCTTGATCCCCCTGATCGCGTTCAGCGTGGTGTTCTTCCGCTGGGTCGCCGCCGAGGCCGAGGAGGAATCGAAGGCGGTCGACGACGTCTGCTATGATGAACGCACATGAACATTTGCGTGGTCGGCGCCGGCTATGTGGGGCTCGTCACGGGCGCCGTCTTCGCCGACCTCGGCAACGAGGTGATCTGCGTGGACAACGTGGCCGACAAGATCGGCACGCTCCAGGCGGGTCGCCTGCCGATCTACGAGCCGGGTCTCGAAGAAATGGTGGCGCGTAACGTGGGCGACGGCCGCCTATCTTTCTCCACCGACCTGGCGGGCGCCGTCCGGAAATCCGTGATTGTCTTCATCGCGGTCGGTACGCCGCCGAAAGTCGACGGCCAGACCGATCTCAGCGCCGTCGAAGCGGTGGCGCGGGAAATCGGGCGGGCCATGGATCGCTACACGGTGGTCGTCAACAAGTCGACGGTGCCCGTGGGCACCGGAGAGTTCGTCCGCGAGGTCATCGAGCGTCACCAGCGCCAGCCGGTGCCCTTCGACGTCGTGTCGAATCCGGAATTCCTGCGCGAGGGCTCCGCGATCGAGGACACGCTCCGTCCCGACCGGATCGTCATCGGCGCCCCGACCCAGCAAGTCGCGATGACCCTGCTGGAGCTGTACGCCCCGCTCGAGCGGCCGATGATCATCACGGGCGTGCCGTCGGCGGAGATGATCAAGTACGCCTCCAACGCCTTCCTCGCGACCAAGATCTCGTTCATCAACGCGATCGCGAACATCTGCGAGCTTGCCGGCGCCGACGTCACCCAGGTCATGAAAGGGATGGGCCTCGACGCGCGGATCGGCTCGACCTTCCTGCAAGCCGGCCTCGGCTACGGCGGCAGCTGCTTCCCGAAAGACACCGACTCGCTCGTCCACACCGCCGCGACGCTCGGCTACCGGTTCGACATCCTTCGCGCGGTCGTCGACGTCAACGCCGGGCGGTCCGCGCACTTCCTCTCGATGATCGAACGGGTGCTCGCGCCGCTGCACACCCGCCGCATCGCGATCCTCGGCCTCGCCTTCAAGCCCAACACCGACGACATGCGCGAGGCTAAGTCGATCGAGGTGACCACGCGCCTCGTCGAGCTAGGCGCGACGGTGTGCGCGTACGACCCGGTCGCCATGACCAACGCGCGGAAGATACTGCCGACAGTCATCGAGTACGCCGACTCCCCGTACGCCGCGGCGGCCGGCGCCGACGGCGTCGCGCTCATCACGGAGTGGAACGAGTTCAAGTTCCTGAACCTGGAGCGGTTGCGGACCGTGATGCGGCGCCCGGTCGTCTTCGACGGGCGCAATCTCTGGGAGGCCGAGCGCATGCGGCGTCTGGGCTTCGAGTACTACTCGATCGGCCGTAAGCCCGTGCACCGCCCGTAGGACCACGATGCGGGTCCTGGTCACGGGCGGGGCGGGGTTCATCGGCTCGCACCTCTGCGAGTTCTTCCTCGGCAAGGGCTGGGATGTCGTCTGCATGGACGACTTCGTCACGGGCTCGCGGGACAACCTCGCCGCCATCGGATCGCGACGCGGCTTCACGCTCGTGGAGCACGATGTCACCGAATACATCCGCCTTGACGGGGAACTCGACTGGGTGCTGCACTTCGCCAGCCCCGCGTCGCCCCTCGACTACCTCGAGCTGCCCATCCAGACGTTGAAGGTCGGCGCGCTTGGCACGCACAACGCGCTCGGGGTGGCCAAGGCCAAGGGCGCGCGCTTCCTGCTCGCCTCGACTTCGGAGGTCTACGGCGATCCGCTCGTGCATCCCCAGCCCGAGGACTACTGGGGCCACGTGAACCCGGTAGGTCCGCGCGGCGTGTACGACGAGGCCAAGCGGTTCGGCGAAGCGATCACCATGGCCTACCATCGCTATCACGGCATCGACACTCGCATCGTGCGTATCTTCAACACCTTCGGGCCGCGCATGCGGCTCCACGACGGCCGCGCGATCCCGGCGTTCATGAGCCAGGCGCTGACCGGGGCGCCCATCACCGTCTTCGGCGACGGCGGACAGACGCGCTCGTTCCAGTACATCACCGACCTCGTCGACGGCCTCTGGCGGCTGATGCAGGCGCCGGTGAACGACCCGGTCAACATCGGCAATCCTCAAGAAATGACGCTGCTGGAGCTCGCCAAGCGCATCATCCGGCTCACCGGCTCGCGCAGCGAGATCGTGTTCCGTCCGCTCCCGGTCGACGACCCCAAGGTCCGCCAGCCCGACATCGGACGGGCGCGCTCGCTGCTCGGGTGGGAACCGCGCGTGGACACCGACGAGGGGCTGCGGCTCACCGTCGAGTGGTTCAGGGAGAAGCTTCGCTCGTGAAGGTCGCCGTCACGGGCGGGGCCGGCTTCGTCGGCTCGCACGTCGTCGATCGTCTGCTCGCCGACGGGCACGCCGTCGACGTGATCGACAATCTAGCCACCGGACGCCGCGATCGGGTGAACGCGGCCGCGCGACTCCACGTCTGCGACCTCCGCGACGCACGGCTTGACACGTTGGTCGCCGCGACACGACCCGGGACCGTCGTCCACGTCGCGGCCCAGGCCGCCGTCTCGCGCTCGGTGGCCGACCCGCGGTTCGACGCGAGCGTCAACGTGCTGGGAACGATCAATCTGCTCGAGACGTGCCGGCGCAGCGGTGTCCGGCACGTCGTCTACACCTCGACAGGCGGCGCCGCGTATGGGGATACCGACGTCCTGCCAACCCCTGAAGACCATCCCCTCCGCCCGGCCTCGCCCTACGGCGTGTCGAAGACCGCCGCCGAGCGGTACCTCGAGTGTTGGGCGGCACTTACGAACGGCCGCGCGCTGACGCTGCGCCTGGCCAACGTCTACGGCCCGCGCCAGGACCCCGCCGGCGAGGCAGGGGTCATTGCGATCTTCACCTCGCGACTGCTCGCCGGAGACACGTGCGTCGTGAACGGCGATGGTGAGCAGACGCGCGACTATGTCTACGTCGGCGACGTCGCCGACGCGGTCGCGCGTGCCGTGGCGTCCCCGGACGTCGCCGGGGTCGCGAACATCGGCACCGGCGCCGAGACGACCGTGAACGACCTCTATCGGCGTCTCGCGCGGTTGACCGGCGTGAGTCGCGCCGCCGAGCACGCGCCAGCCAAGCCCGGCGAACAGCGGCGCAGCGTGCTCGACGCGGCCCGCGCCAAGGCGCGGCTCGGGTGGAGCGCGACGACGCCGCTCGACGAAGGCCTCGCGAAAACCGTCGCCTGGTTTCGGAAGGAGGGTCACCCATGATCGACGAAGAGCTGAGAGCGATCCTCGCCTGCCCAGCGTGCAAGGGCGACCTCCTCTTCGAGGAGACGCGGATCATCTGCCCCGCTTGCCGCAAGGCGTACCCTATCCGGGACGGGATCCCGGTGATGCTGATCAACGAGGCCGAACCCTGGTCGCCTGGTAGCTAGTGGCCAGCAACAACACCCTGCAGGCGGTGATCCTGGCAGGCGGCCAGGGCACGCGCCTGCGCCCGCTGACCCTCTCGCGCGCGAAGCCCGTCGTGCCGATCCTGAATCGCCCCATCCTCGCTTATCAGTTCGCGCTGCTGAAGGCGCACGGCGTCTCTGACGTCGTGCTGGCGTGCTCCTACCGGGTGGCGGACGTACGCGCCGCACTCGGCGACGCCGAGCACCTCGGCGTCAGGCTTCGGTACGTCGTCGAGAACGAGCCGCTCGGGACCGGCGGCGGCGTCCGCAATGCCTCCGACCTGGTGTCGGGCACGCTCTTCGTGCTGAACGGCGACATCCTCACCGACGCCGACCTGACCGCGATGCGACGGCTCCACGAGAGCCGTGGCTCGCGCACGACCATCTTTCTCCAGTCGGTGCCGGACCCACGCCAGTACGGTCTGGTCGAGACCGACGCGAGCGGGCGTCTGCGCCGGTTCCGCGAGAAGCCGACCGCCGACGACGAGATCACGACCAGCACGGTCAACGCGGGGATCTACCTCATCGACGCCGAGTTGCTCGGCCGGATCCCGCGAGATCGCCCGAGCTCGATCGAGCGCGAGTTCTTTCCGGCTCTGATCGCCGACGAGATCCCGTGCTTCGGCTGGTGCCCGACCGCGTACTGGCGCGATATCGGAACCCCGTCGGCATACCGCGCCGCCCAGATCGACCTGCTCCACGAGCGGGTGGACATCCCGTTGTCACCCCTCGGGAAGCCCCTCGACGGGAGTTGGATCGGCGGCGGCCCCGTCGCGCCCGAGGCCCGGATCATCGCGCCCTCGGTGGTGGGCGCGGGCGCCGCGCTCGGCCCGCGGTGCCGCGTCGGTCCGGGCGCCGTCGTCGGGGACGGCTCGACGATCGGCCCCGACGCGCGCATCGAGGGCGCCATCCTGTGGGAGCGCGTCGAGGTTGGGGCCGGCGCCGTGCTCCAGGATTGCGTGATCGGTGCGGATGTCAAGATCGGCGCCCACGCGCGCGTGGGACCCGAGGTCGTGCTCGAGTCAGGCGCCGTCGTCCCCGAACACGCCACGCTCACCCGCTGAGCCGCCCGGGGGTTCGCCGCGCGCGAGCCGGAGCGGCCCGACGGGCGCCGGCTCGTCCCGGGCACACGACGCGGCGTGTTAGACTGAATCGATGGTCCTGAGTCGCATCCGCAACTTCTCGATCGTCGCTCACATCGATCACGGAAAATCGACGCTCGCGGACCGGCTCCTGTCGCTCACCGGCACGATGGACGCGAAGAAGGCCGTCGACCAGGTCCTCGATTCTATGGACCTCGAGCGCGAGCGCGGGATCACCATCAAGGCGCACACGGTGCGCCTGCTGTACCGGGCGCGCGACGGCCAGGAGTACACGCTCAACCTCATCGACACGCCCGGTCACGTCGACTTCTCGTACGAGGTGTCGCGGGCCCTGGCGGCGTGCGAGGGGGCCGTCCTCATCGTCGACGCCGCCCAGGGGATCGAGGCGCAGACGCTGGCCAACTTTTACCTCGCGAGCGACGCGAACCTCGCCATCATCCCGGTGATCAACAAGATCGACCTCCCGGCGGCCGACGTCGAAGGCACGCGGGCCCAGATCACCGAGACCCTCGAGCTCGACGGCGGTGAGGCGCTCGCCATCTCGGCCAAGCACGGGACCGGCGTCCCGGAGGTGCTCGAAGCGATCGTCGCCCGCATCCCGCCACCGGAGGGCGACCCGGACGCGCCGCTCAAGGCGCTCGTCTTCGACTCGTTCTACGACTCCTACCAGGGGGTCGTCGTCCACGTGCGCCTCACCGATGGCCGCGTCCGGCCTGGCACGCGCGTGCTCCTCATGTCCAACGGCCGGTCGTACGACGTCCAGCAGGTCGGCGTCTTCAGCCCGGACATGCGGCCCGTCGAGGAGCTGTCGGCCGGCCAGGTCGGCTACATCACCGCGTCCATCAAGCGGGTCGCCGACGCGAAAGTCGGCGAGACGATCACCGAGACTGCGCGGCCCACCGCGGCGCCGTTCCCCGGCTATCGCGACGTGAAGCCGATGGTCTTCGCGGGGCTCTACTCGATCGAGGACACGGACTACGAAGCGCTCCGCGACGCCCTCGAGAAGCTTCGCCTCAACGACCCGGCCTTCACGTACGAGCCCGAGACGTCGCTCGCGCTGGGATACGGCTTTCGCTGCGGGTTCCTCGGCATGCTGCACATGGAGATCGTCCAGGAGCGGCTCGAGCGGGAGTTCGACCTCTCGCTGATCGTGACGGCGCCGAGCGTCCAGTACAAGGTCCTCACCACCGCGGGCGAGGTGCTCGACATCGATAATCCGTCGAAGCTGCCGACCCCCGATCGCATCGAGCAGATGGACGAGCCCTACGTGACGTCCTCGGTCTTCGTGCCGACGGAGTTCATGACGGCGATCTACAAGCTCGCCCAGGAAAAGCGCGGCGAGCACCGTTCGCTCGAGTACCACGGCAAGCGCGTGCACATCCGGTTCGACTTCCCCCTGGCCGAGATCGTCGTCGACTTCTACGATCGGCTGAAGTCGATCTCCAAGGGGTACGCGTCGTTCGACTACGAGCTCTCGGAGTTTCGCCCGTCGGACCTCGTGAAGCTCGACATCCTGCTGAACGGGGACCCGGTCGACGCGCTCTCGATCATCGTGCACCGCGACAAGGCCTACGAGAAGGGCAAGGCGCTGGCCGAGAAGCTGCGCGCGGTGATTCCCCGCCAGCTCTTCGAAGTCGCGATCCAGGCGGCGATCGGAAGCCGGGTCATCGCCCGCGAGACCGTCAAGGCGATGGGCAAGAACGTGACGGCAAAGTGCTACGGCGGCGATATCACGCGTAAGCGGAAGCTGCTGGAGCGTCAGAAGGAAGGAAAGAAGCGGATGAAGCAGGTCGGGAAGGTGGAAGTCCCCCAGGAAGCGTTCCTCTCCGTGCTCAAGAGCTGAGGATGGACGAGCGGAAGATCGAGATCGAGGACTCCCCCGCCCTCCCCACCGATGCGGTCGAGCCGAAACGCCGCCGGAAGTCCATCGTCCGCGAGTACGCCGAGGCGATCGCGATCGCCGTCTTGCTCGCGCTGGTCATCCGGTCGCTCGTGGTGCAGGCCTTCACGATCCCGTCCGGCTCGATGATGGACACGCTGCTCGTCGGCGACTACATCCTGGTCAACAAGTTCCTCTACGGCCCCGAGCTGCCCCTGACGGACTGGCATCTGCCGGGGATCCGCGACCCCCGCCGCGGCGATATCATCGTATTCAAGTACCCGCAGGACGAGAAGCGCGATTTCATCAAGCGGATCGTCGCCATCGCCGGCGAGCGCGTGCAGGTCCGCGGTCACCAGGTCTTCGTCAACGGCAAGGCCCTCCGCGAGCCCTACACCAAGTTCGCCGACTCCGGGACGACGCGGGGCGCGGAGGCCTACTGTGGGTACGCGTACGGATGCGAGCCCACGACGGTCCCGGCCGACTCCTACTTCGTGATGGGCGACAACCGCGACAACTCTCAGGACAGCCGGTACTGGGGATTCGTCAAGCGCGACAAGATCAAGGGAAAGGCCTTCCTCATCTACTGGTCCTGGGACGGCGACCGGCACTGGCTGCGCTGGTGGCGACTCGCGAACTATATACCGTAGTGCCCCTTGTGATTGAGCCTCGCGGATCGCGCGAACAGCGGGCTGTTGGAGCGGGGGCCATGAGCACGGCTTTGACCGAGGGTGGCCTGAGACAGATGCGATCCGGGCTGTTGGAGCGGGGGCCGTGAGCACGGCTTTGACCGAGGGTGGCCTGAGACAGATGCGACCCGGCTCCGTGTCTGCGGACAACCCGAGCGGTTTGGCGTCGCCTGACGTCGCGCTCGGCTCGGTGTTGGCGGACAATCCGCCGGAGGCGGATGCGGTCGGGTTGTACGTGCATGTCCCGTTCTGCGCGAAGCGGTGCGGCTACTGCAGCTTCAACACCGCCCCACTCGACGACGGCGCCATGGCGCGCTATCTCGAGGCGCTTCAGCGTGAGATCGATCTGCTCGGCGCCCTCGCGTGGTCGCCGCGCGTGCGGCTCGCGACCGTCTTCCTGGGCGGTGGCACGCCCTCGCTCCTGACCGCCGCCGATCTCGCGGCGACGCTCGACCGGATCCGCGCCCGCTTCACCGTCACCGTGGACGCCGAGATCACCGTCGAGTGCAACCCCGAGAGCGTGACCCGCGAGAAGCTCGAGGGCTATCACGCCGCGGGGGTCAACCGCCTGAGCCTCGGTGTCCAGTCGCTCGACGACTCGATCCTCCCGCGACTGGGCCGACTTCACGATGCGCGCGGAGCCCGCGCGGCCTTCGAGGCGGCGCGGGAGGCCGGCTGCGTCAACCTGAGCGTCGACCTGATGTACGGTCTGCCCGGCCTCGACCTCGATGGATGGACACGCGCCGTCGACGCCGTACTCGACTGGCGGCCCGACCATCTCTCCGCGTACGGCCTGACTCTCGACGCCGGCAGCCTCTGGGGCGCGGCCGGCGTCGACGGGCTGCCGACCGAGCAGACGCAGCTCGACCAGTACTGGCGGCTCGCGCACGCCGCGACGGTGCAAGGCCTCGAGCACTACGAGATCTCCAACTACGCGCGACCCGGCTTCCGCTCGCGCCACAACCAGATCTACTGGCACGCGGCCGAGTATCTCGCCGCCGGGCCGGGCGCGTGTGGATTCATTGGCCGGGCGCGCTACGCGAACGTGAAGGCGACGCCGCGCTATTGCGATGCGCTCGCGGGCGGCGACCTCCCCGTCGCCTCCGTCGAGCACCTCTCGCCGCGGCAGCGTCTCGCCGAGCGATTGATCCTCGGTCTGCGCACGGCCGACGGCATTCCCGCGACGTGGCTCGAGACTCGGATCGGCGGCGACCGGCACCTCCGTCGGCGGATCGAGACGTGGCGCACGCAGGCGCTGCTGGTCGACACGGGCGATCGCATCCGGCTGACCGAGGCGGGATTCCTCCTCTCCGACGCTCTCTTCGTCGAATTGCTATAATTCCGGGCGATGGACGCCCGTCATCGCGACGTGCTGGTGGCGGTCATCCGCGAGTACGTCGACTCGACCGAGCCGGTCGGCTCCCGCGTGTTGGCCCGACGCCACTTTCCGAACCTCTCGGCGGCCACGCTCCGCAACGTGATGGCCGACCTCGAGGAGATGGGCTACCTCGTGCAGCCCCACACGAGCGCGGGCCGCGTGCCGACGGACAAGGCCTACCGCTTCTACGTTGAGTCGTTTCCGCCGCCGCAGGGTCCCAAGGTCGCGGTGTCCGGCGAGACCCTGCCGACGCGCCGATCCGGCATCGACGGCTTCATGGAGCTGACGTCCTCGCACCTGTCGAGCGCAACGAAGCTGACGGGCCTCCTGCTGACGCCGCCCCTCAAGCAGACGACGCTCGCGCGGGTCGACCTGATCCCGCTCGAGGACGATCGGGCGCTCGCCGTCCTGGTGACCGACGCGGGCTGGGTCACCGCGCGCGCGGTGACCCTCGACCCGCCGCTCGCGGTCGAGGAGGTCCGCGCGATCGGGCGCGAGCTCAACCGCCGGTACAGCGGCCACTCCGTTCAAGACGTCGTCGACATGGAGACGGTGCCCAGCGATCCCCTCGACGCCTTGCACACCCGGGCGCGCGGCGTCACCGAGCAGATCGTCGCGCTGCTGCGGGGCCGCACGCTCTACGTCAGCGGCGCGATCAACATGCTCGACCACCCGGAGTTCTGGAACATCGAGACGACGCGCGAGCTGCTCCGGACCTTCGAGCAGAAGGAACGCCTCGCGGACCTGATGACGGCGCTGGCCGGCGCCGAGGGCCTGAGCGTGACGATCGGCGAGGAAAACCCGGTGGCCGAGATGCGCGAATGCACGCTGATCACTTCGACCTATCTCTATCGCGATCAGGTCATCGGCATCCTCGGCGTCGTCGGGCCGCGGCGATTGCCGTATCCCGAGGTCATCTCGATCGTCAACGAGACGGCTCGCCACGTCACCGACGCTCTCTCCCGCGTCCGTCAAGATCTCTACTTGCCGTCGTAGCGGTTGAGCCGGAGGGTGGGCGGGGCCGGGGGCGCGGGGCGGGTGCCTCCCGAGAGCCGACTGCTGAAATCCGGATCGGACAGTTTTCTGCGCTGTGCGCGCGTGCAACGCTGACTACACGGATCTCGGGAGGCACCCGCCCCACGCCCCCGGCCCCGCCCACCCTCCGGGAACGCGCGGCGACGCTGCTATAATCCTAATGTTATGGACGAAGCGAACGTGCGTGACCCAGAGCCTATCGAGTCCGCTCCGTCTGCAGAGGGCCCGACCTCGGCGGTGGAGGAGCTCAGGCGTCAGGTCGAGGAGAAGCAGGACCGGCTGCTCCGCGCGCTGGCGGAGGTGGAGAACGTCAAGCGGCGGACGCAGCGCGAACGCGAAGAGTACGTCCGGTACGCGAACGAGTCGCTGCTCCGCGACCTGATTCCTGTGCTCGACAACCTGGATCGCGCCCTCGAGGCGGCGCGGACGACCGGTGACGCCTCGGCCGTCGTGGGGGGCGTCGAGCTGATCCAGCGCGAGCTCCTCAAAGTGCTGGAGCGGGCCGGCGTCACACGCTACTCCGCGCTCGGTCAGCCGTTCGATCCCACCCGTCACGAGGCGATCGCCCGCGTGGTGAGCCTGGACGCCAAGCCCGGCACCGTGCTCGGCGAGACGTTGCCGGGCTACATGCTGCACAACCGCGTGCTTCGCGCCGCGCTCGTGTCCGTCGCCGCCGCGCCGGACGAGGACGCCTGAGTCCGGTGCCGCGCGACTACTACGAGGTTCTCGGCGTCCCGCGCAACGCCGGCGAGGCCGAGATCAAGAAAGCCTACCGTCAGCTCGCGATGCAGTTCCACCCCGACCGCAACCGCAACAACAAGGACGCCGAGGACCGCTTCAAGGAAGTGAACGAGGCCTACGCGGTGCTGTCCGATCCCGACAAGCGCGCCCACTTCGACCGCTTCGGCACCGCCGGACCGGGCGTGGGCCCCGGGTTCGGCGACACGGGCTTCGGTACCCTCTTCGAGGACATCTTCGAGAACTTCTTCGCGGGCGGCGGGCGCGGCCGCGGCTCCCGCGCGGCGCGCGGTGAGGACCTCCAGTACGAGCTGAAGATCACTCTCGAGGACGCCGCGGCCGGTCTCGAGACGAAGATCCAGATCCCCCGCCTCGAGCGCTGCGAGGCCTGTGCCGGAGCCGGGGTCCAGCCCGGCAGCCGCCTGGACACGTGCGACATGTGCCGCGGCGCGGGCGAGGTCCGCCGGAATCACGGCTTTCTGACCGTGGCCCAAGCCTGCCCCAAGTGCCAGGGCGTGGGGCAGCTCAACCGCGCGCCCTGCCGCGAGTGCCGCGGCGAGGGCCGGCGGCGCGCCGAGCGCCTGCTGGCCGTCAAGATCCCCGCCGGGATCGAGGACCGGATGCAGCTCCGGATCAGCGGCGAGGGCTCCGGCGGTGTCAATGGCGGACCCTCGGGTGACCTGTACGTGCTCGTGCGTATCCGTGAGCACGATCTGTTCACGCGCCAGGGCGCCGACCTCTACTGCGACCTGCCCCTTTCGTTCAGCCACCTGGCCCTTGGTCACGAAGTCGAGGTGCCCGTCCTCGGAGGTGCGATGAAGCTGAAGGTTCCGGCGGGGACGCAGCCCAACGAGGTGCTGCGATTGCGCGGCAAGGGCATGCCGCACCTTCGTCACCGCGGACACGGCGACGCCTGCTACCGCGTCGTGCTCGAAGTCCCGCAGAAGCTCAACGCGCGACAGCGCGAGGCGCTCGCGTCCTTCGAGGCGGCCTCGAAGGAGGAGCGGGGACCACTGGCCACGGCGTTCTTCGAGCGGGTCAAAAAGCTTCTCGGCTGAGCGATGTCATCCTCCCGCTACTGGGAGCTCACCGTCGGCGTGGGCGCCGACCTCTCCGAGGGGCTGACCAACCTCGTATGGGAGCTCGGCGCCCTCGGCGTAGTCGAGGAGGAGCGGCCCGGCCGGGGCCCGCGGCTCCGCGCGTTCTTCCCAAAGACGGTCTTCGCGACCGCGTTGGAGGAGAGCGTCCGGGGATACCTGGACGGACTGCGCGAGCTGGGCTTCGAGCCCGCCACCGATCTCCACGTCGTGGCGCTCGCCGACGAGAACTGGGCGGACGCGTGGCGCGCCCACTTCAAGCCACAGCCCGTCGGCCGCAGGCTCTTGATCGCCCCGCCGTGGGACCGGCCGGCCGCGAATGGACGGACCGTGATCACGATCGAGCCCGGACGCGCCTTCGGGACGGGCCACCACGGAACCACGGCCGGGTGCCTCGAGGCGCTCGAGTCCGTGATCGACCGCGACGGCCCGCCGCGGATGATCGACGTCGGCACCGGGTCGGGGATCCTCGCGATCGCGGCCGCCCGGCTGGGCGTGGGCGCGATCCTCGCGGTGGACGACGACCCGGACGCTATCGCGTGTGCGATGGCGAACGCCGCCCGCAACCGCGTCTCGGACCGCGTGCGGTGCCTGCTCGCCGACGCGGAGCGACTCGACGAGGTGCCTGCACCCCTGGTCGTCGCCAACTTGCTCTCGGCCGCCCATCGGAGGCTCGCGGCCCACTATGAGCGCTCGCTGCTTCCGGGCGGCACGCTGCTCCTGGGTGGCATCCTCGACGGCGAGGCGGCGGACGTCGCGTCGGCGCTCGGCGGCCATGGATTCGTCCCGCGCGCGTCCCTCTCGGTAGAGGGCTGGACCACGCTCGAGCTCCGTGCGCCGCTTCACGATCACGCCTGAGCGGATCCACGGCGGGCGCGTCGTCTTCGACCGCGATGAGTCCCGCCATCTCGCGCGTGTTCTCCGGCTCCGGTCGGGCGACACCGTGCTCGCCGCCGACGGCGCCGGCCGCGAGTACACGGTGCGCCTCGAGACCGTCGGCGACGAAGCGACGGGCACGGTGCTCGGGGTCGCCACGCGCGACACCGAGGCGCCCGTTCGGATCACCCTCGTGCAGTCTGTTCCCAAGGGCGACAAGATGGAGGCGATCGTGCGCGCGGCGACTGAGCTCGGCGTGGCCCGGGTCGTCCCGGTGTTGACGGCGCGAACCGTGGTCACTCTCGAGCCCGGCCGCTGGCGCGATCGCGCACGGCGGTGGCAGCGCGTGGCGAAGGAAGCCACAAAGCAGTGTGGCCGTGCGGTCGTCCCTCCCGTCGACGTGCCTCGCCCTCTCGGCGACGTCCTTGCCCTCGAGGAGCCCGCCGACCTCCGGCTGTGCCTCTGGGAAGGAGCGGTCAGCGCTGGCGGGCCGAGCGAGGGGCAAGCTCGCTTGCTCGGAACGACACTCGCCGCGAGCTTGCCCGCCGCCCTGCCCGGGGGCTCGCGCATTCATCTCCTCATAGGGCCGGAGGGCGGCCTGTCATGGGAGGAAGTCGAGAGCGTTCGTGCACGGAGCTGGGCCATCGTGGGTGTCGGGCCGCGCATTCTTCGGACCGAGACGGCGGGACCGGCGATCATCGCGGTGCTTCAGGCGCGCTTCGGCGATCTCGGCGCGGGCGGATGAGCGCGTGCGAGTCCGGATGGGAGTACTTCGAGACCGAGGCGGACGTCGGTGTTCGGGCCTGGGGCTCGACCCGTGCAGAGGCGTTCGCCCAGGCGGCGCTCGGCGTGTTCGCGTTGATCGTGAAGCCCGACGAGGTCGGGGAGCACGAGCATCGCGAGGTCCGAGCGCAGGCCGATTCCCCGGAGCGCCTGCTCGTCGGCTGGATCAACGAATGTCTCTACGTGCACGAGATCGAGGGCTTCGTGGTGCGCCGCGTGGAGGTGGACGCGTGCACCGCGACGCTGGTGCACGGCGTTCTCCACGGCGAGGAGATCGACACGGCTCGCCACCGGCTCGGGACGATCGTGAAGGCGGCGACCCTGCACCGCGTGATGGTGTCCGATCTGGGCGGCCTGCACGAGGTCAGAGTCATCGTGGACGTCTGATGTCTCGCATTCGAGACAGGGGGCCACTCACCGCGTGTCATCGACGCAACCGAGCCGATGCGACGGCTCAGCCGTCGGCAACGAAATCACGGAGTTAGCACCACTCACCCGCTGGCACTCTGGTTGCTAAATCCCCACACGGTCCATGCGCCAGCACACGATCCGAAAACCGGTCGGCATCGAGGGGATTGGCCTGCACTCGGGCAAGGTCGCCCGCGTCACCCTTTCCCCGGCCCCGCCGGATGCCGGTGTCGCGTTCAAGGTCCGCTCGACAGGCGAGCGCATCGCCGCGCGGCCCGAGAGCGTCGTCAACTCGCATTATGCGACCACGGTAGGCGCGAACGGCACGCGCATCCAGACGGTCGAGCACCTCATGGCGGCCGTGGCCGGGCTCGGCATCGACAATCTCGATATCGAGGTCGACGGGCCCGAGATCCCCGCGCTCGACGGCAGCGCCAAGCCTTTCGTGGCGCTCCTCGCCCTCGCCGGCCTCGCGCAGCAGTCCGCCCGCCGCCGGCCGCTGGCGCTTCCGTGCCCGCTCCGGGTGGGAAGCAGCGGGCGGTGGATGCAGATCGTCCCCTCCGAGACGTTCCGCATCAGCTACACCCTCGACAACGACCACCCGGCGATCGGGACGCAGGTGCTCTCGTGGGCGCCCACCGAGCGGTCGTTCGTGGAGGAGTTCGCGCCGGCGCGCACGTACGGCTTCCTCAAGGACCTGGGGCTCATGCGCAAGAACGGCCTCGCACGCGGCGGGTCGCTTGACAACGCGATCGTGCTCGGCAATCGCGGCGCGCTGAATGGGCTGCGCTACCGCGACGAGTTCGTCCGGCACAAGATCCTGGACCTGATCGGGGACCTCGCCCTGCTGGGCCGCCCGCTCCGCGCGCACGTCATCGCGCGCAACGGCGGCCACGCGCTCAACATCGAGCTCGTGCTCGCGATCCAGCGGGCCGTCGGACTCGAGCGGCGGGCTGCGGTGGCGGTCCCGGCGAGGGCCGACGCCGCCGCGGCGTCCACGGACGCCGCGCGGCGCGACGGCTTCGTGCCGGCGCCCGGCCTGGCCGCGATCTGAGGCGGCGCTCCGCCCCGCATCCCTTCAGGTACCGACGCCTCGGCCGGCGGGGCTTTCGGATAGCTCGCCTCGGGCCCGGGGGCCCCAGCCCCGCGACGGCCTGCGGCGCGTACGACCACGCTATAATGGGCCGTTCGGCGTATGCGTGCCCTGCGGCTTCTCAGTCACCTCGTCGTGGCGGCGCTGGCGCTGGCCGCCGCGGTGCCCGCGCGCGCCGATTTGCGCATCAGCGACCTGGACGTCTTCCTCAACGATCATGAAGTGACCGTCCACGTCGTGTTGCTCGGGACCCTTCCTGACGGGCTCCACGAGGGCATCCAGAGCGGGATCCCGGCGCACGTCCAGCTCGTCATCGAGCTCTGGCAGTTCCAGCGCCTCTTGCCCGACCGGATGCTCATCACGAAGACCATCGAGCGGACGCTCACCTACAACGTGGTGACCAAGGAGTTCAAGGTGGCGTCGCTCAAGGGGGAGACGCGTCCCATCCACACCACGCGCGACGTGCGCGACGCCCAGCGCGTCCTGTCTGACATCCGGGGCGTCAAGATAACGCCCGCCTCGGCCCTCGATCCCGCGGCGGTGATCTACGTGCGCGTGCACGCGGCCACGGCGTTGAACGGCGAGAACACCTTCGTGGCGAGAATGAACGGCACCGCGGAGCAAACCACCCGCCAGTCCGACTACCGCACGATCGAGCGGGTTCAATAGTGCCCCTCCTCAGCGACGAGAACCGGCGCAAGCGCAATCTGGTCATCGTCGCCGGGTTCCTCCTGCTGGTGGGCACGGCGAACCTCCTGGACATCGGCGTCTACGCTCCGGACCTGCCGATCGCCTCCAACATCGCCGTGTTCGCCCTGCTCAACCTGAACCTGATCGTGCTGCTGTTGCTGGTGCTGCTCCTGTTCCGGAACCTCGTCAAGCTCTGGTTCGAGCGGCGCGAGAACGTGATCGGCGCCAAGTTCAAGGCGAAGCTGGTGCTGGCCTTTCTCACGCTCTCGCTCATCCCGTCGACGCTCATCTTCCTCATCGCGTCCAATTTCATCAACAAGTCGATCGAGGGCTGGTTCAAGCCGCAGGTCGAGCGTCCGCTGGACCAGGCGCTCGCGGTCGCACAGACCTACTACGCGAACCTCGAGCGCACGGCGCTCCGCCACGCCCAGCACATCGGCCGCGTGGTGGATCGCGACGGGCTCCTCGCCGACGAGCGGCGCGAGGCGCTAGCCGCCTACCTCGTCGAGCAGCAGGACCGGCTGGGGATCAGCGCGATCACCGTCTTCGGCGCCCAGGGGCAGGAGCTCGTCCACGTCAAGGACCCGATCCTGGGCGACCTGGCAACGCGCGAGATCAATGAGAGTCAGCTGCGCCAGGGCGCCGCCGGGCAAGAGCTCACCACGGTGCGCGAGCTCACGTCCGGCGATCTCGTGGAGGCGGTCGCGCCCGTCTGGACGGCCCGCGGCGACGGGCGCCGCGTCGTGGGCGTGGTCGTCGTCGGCACGCACGTCACCGAGCGCCTCGAGGCCCGGGTGCGCGGCATCTCGCAGTCGTTCCGCGAGTACAAGCAGCTCAAGCTGCTGAAGACCCCGATCAAAGGCATCTACATCCTGCTGTTCCTGCTCATGACGCTCATCGTCGTGTTCTCGTTCACGTGGTTCGGCCTCTATCTCGCACGCGGGATCACGGGGCCCATCGAGCAGCTCGCCGAGGCCACGCGCGAAGTCGCCGCCGGCAACCTCGCCTACAAGGTGCAGACGCGCGGCGACGACGAGATCGGCGTCCTCGTCGAGTCGTTCAACCGCATGACGGACGACCTGGCGCAATCGAAACGGCAGCTCGAAGAGGCGTATCTCGATCTGTCGGACAAGCACACCGAGCTCGAGGATCGGCGCCTGTACATCGAGACCGTGCTGGAGGCCATCACGACCGGCGTGGTCTCCTTCGACCCGCTCGGCCGCCTCACGACGATCAACCGCGCCGCGGCGCGCATGCTCGGCGTGAACGAAGCGACGGCGGTCGGCCGGCTCCTCGAGGAGGTCTTCATCGGCCCTGACCTCCGGCCCGTCGTCGCGCAAGTGCAGCGCACGCGGCGGCCCAAGGCCGCCAGCGCGGAGCTCGAGTTCCAGCTGCGGCGGGCCGGCGCCACGTTCTCGCTCCTGGCCTCCGCGACGGCGCTCCGGGCGCCGGACGGCGAGTACGCGGGCACCGTCGTGGTCCTGGACGACCTGACCGAGCTCCTGAAGGCCCAGCGGGTCGCCGCGTGGCGAGAGGTCGCGCAGCGGATCGCCCACGAGATCAAGAATCCGTTGACGCCGATCCAGCTCTCCGCCCAGCGGCTGCGCCGGCGGCTGGCGCGCACCCCGGGCGAGGAGCGGCTGGTGCTGGAGTGCACCGAGACGATCATCCACGAGGTCGACGGCCTCAAGCGGCTGGTGGACGAGTTCTCGCGCTTCGCCCGGATGCCGGTGCTGACCCCGCGGCCGACCGACGTGCGCCAGCTCATCGACAGCGTGGCGAGCCTCTATCGCGAGTCTCACCCGGCTCTCTCGATCACGACCCAGCACCCCGACGACCTCCCGCTGCTCGAGGTGGATCCGGACCACATCAAGCGCGCGGTCCTCAACCTCGTCGACAACGCAGTCGAGGCGGTCGGCGGCACCGGTGACGTGCTCGTCGAGACCGTCCACGTAGTCGAGACGGGGCACGCCCGCATCATCGTGGCCGACAACGGCCCGGGGATCAGCCCCGAGGACCGGGAGAAGCTCTTCCTACCCTATTTCTCGACCAAGGTCGCAGGGATGGGGCTCGGGCTGCCGATCGTGCACGAGATCGTGACCGAGCACGGCGGCACGATCTGGATCGAGGACAACGAGCCCCGGGGCACCCGGTTCGTGATCGAGGTCCCGGTGTCGCGCGCCGTCGTGCCGGTGGAGGCGTAGTATAGCCGGCGAGCATATTTGTGCGCGCGCAAGCGCGCCTGCGCCTTTGGGCGCGGCGCCGAGGGTGACATGGCCGGCGAGCATATTCTAATAGTCGACGACGAGCCGGCCATCCGGTCGACGCTTCGCGGCGTTCTGGAGGACGAGGGGTATCGCGTGTCGTCGGTCGGCGGCGGCGCCGACGCGCTCCGCTTCTTCGCCGACGAGCTGCCGGACCTGACCTTTCTCGACATCTGGATGGATCGGATGGACGGTCTCGAGACCCTCGCCGAGATCAAGCGGGCGCGCCCCGAGGCGATCGTCGTCATGATCTCCGGCCACGGCACCATCGAGACCGCCGTCAAGGCGACACGCCTGGGCGCATACGACTTCGTCGAGAAGCCGCTTTCGCTCGAGAAGATCCTGGTCACCGTCAGCCGTGCGCTCGAGCACGCGCGCCTCGAGCGGGAGAACGCGGCGCTCCGCGCGAGCCTCGAGCAGCGGACCGAGATCATCGGCGAGAGCGCGGCGATCCGCGCGCTCCGCGATCAGATCGCGACCGCGGCGCCCACCAACGGCCGCGTGCTGATCCACGGCGAGAACGGCAGCGGCAAGGAGCTCGTCGCCCGGGCTATCCACGTCCAGTCCGCTCGTCACGAACGTCCCTTCGTCGAGGTCAACTGTGCCGCGATCCCCGAAGAGCTGATCGAGTCCGAGCTGTTCGGCCATGAGAAGGGCGCGTTCACCGGGGCGCTGGCGCGCCGCCGCGGGAAGTTCGAGATGGCCGACGGCGGCACGCTCTTCCTGGACGAGATCGGGGACATGAGCCTCAAGACCCAGGCGAAGGTCCTGCGCTCGCTCGAGGAGCAGGCGTTCGAGCGGGTCGGAGGCAAGGACACGCTCCGGGTCGACGTGCGGGTGATCGCCGCCTCGAACCGCGACCTCGCCGGCCTCATCCGCGAGGGCCGCTTCCGCGAAGACCTCTTCTACCGCCTGAACGTGATCCCGATCGAGGTGCCGGCCCTGCGGACGCGCAAGGACGACATTCCCGCCCACGTGAGCCACTTCATCGCGCAGTTCTGCGCCGAGAACGGTAAGCGCATCAAGACCCTCTCGAGCGAAGCGCTGGGCTACTTCCTCGCCTACGACTGGCCCGGGAACGTCCGCGAGCTCCGCAATATGCTCGAGCGCCTGGTGATCATGGCGCCCGGCGACGTGATCGCCGCCGACGACCTGCCGGCGCCGTTGCGCCCCAAGGAAGCGGCCGCGGCGGGCGAGGCGCGCGAACGGTCGCTCAAGGACGCGCGCGACAGCTTCGAGCGCGCGTACATCCTGGCCGAGCTGCGCATCAACGACTGGAACGTGACGCGGACCGCGGAGCGCCTCGGGATCGAGCGCAGCCACCTCTACCGCAAGCTCAAGGCCTACAACATCAACCCGCCCAAGCGCGACACCTAGACCCGCGTCGTGCCCAAGCGCGACGACAGCGTCAGGCTCGCCGGAGCCGCCGGCCGCGGCGTCGGGTTCGTGATCCTGATGGTCCTCGCGTGGAAGGTCCTGGCCCAGGGGCTGACCTTTCAGGGCGGCGGCGTCCTCGGGTTCATCCACGGCGTCGACCTCGTCTTCCACGAGGCCGGCCACGTGATCTTCGGGTTCTTCGGCGAGTTTCTCGCCGTGCTCGGTGGCTCGCTGAACCAGGTCCTGATCCCGGCGATCGCCACCAGCGCCTTCCTCCGAACGCGCCAGTGGGCGTCGGCGGCCGTCACGCTCTTCTGGACCGGGCAATCGCTCACCGACGTCGCGATCTACGCCGCCGACGGGCGGGCCCGGGCGCTGCCCCTCCTGGCCGAGGGGCTGATCCACGACTGGCACTACATCCTCGGGCGCCTCGGGCTCCTCGAATCCGCCCAGACCGTCGGCCGCGCGATCTTCGGTGTCGGCGCGCTGACGATGCTCGCGGCGCTCGTACTGCTCGCCCTCGAGCTCCTGCGCTGCTGGAACGCGCCCGCGAGTCCGCCGGAGCCGGCGTGACCGCGGTGCTCGACCTCGTCCTCCGCTCTTGCCGTCTTCCCTCAGGCGCTGAGCTGGTCGACGTCGCGATCGCCGGCGGGCGCATCGTGGCCGTGGGCCCCGCGAGCGGGCCCGCGCGGGAGACGATCGACGTCGCCGGACGGCTCGTCACTCCCGGCCTCGTCGAGGCGCACATCCATCTGGACAAGGCGCTCCTGGCGGACCGGGTGGACGGCTCGGCCGAGACGGCCGCCGAGGCCATCCGGCTGACCGGCCTGGCGAAGCGAGCGTTCACGGTCGACGACATCGACGCGCGGGCGCGGCGCGTGCTCGATCTGGCCGTTGGCGCCGGCACGACCGCGATGCGCGCGCACGTGGAGGTCGACCCGATCGTGGGCCTCGCGGGCATGGAGGCGATGCTCCGGCTCAGGCGCGAGTACGCTCCGGCCGTCGACCTCCAGCTCTGCGCGTTCGCGCAGGAGGGCATCCTCCAAGCCCCCGGCACCGAGGCGCTGCTCCGGCGGGCCCTGGCGATGGGCGCCGACCTCGTCGGCGGGTGCCCCTACAACGACACCGACGCGCGCCGGCACGTCGAGATCGTCTTCGCGCTCGCGAGCGAGTTCGGCGTCGACGCGGACTTCCACGTGGACTTCTCCGACGAGCCCGAGCACCTGCACGTGCGCGAGATCGTCCGTCAGACCGTTCGTACCGGCTGGCAGGGACGCGTCGCGATGGGACACCTGACCGAGCTGGCCGCGCTGCCCCCCGCCGAGCAGGCGGCCGTGATCGCCGAGCTCGCGGCCGCGGGAATCGGCGTCATCAGCCTTCCGCTGACCGACCTCTACCTGATGGGACGCCGCGACGAGCGGAACGTCCGCCGCGGCCTGACGCCGATCCGCCGGCTCCTGGCGGCGGGTGTTCCGGTGGCGCTGGCGTCCAACAATATCCGGAATCCGTTCACGCCGGTCGGCACGGCCGACCTCACGCACCTGACGTTCGTCAGCGCCGTCGCCGCCCACATGGGCACACCCGAGCTCCTGCGGGACCTCGTCGCCGCCGTCACGACGCATCCAGCGCGCATCCTCAACCTCCGCGACTACGGCTGCGCCACCGGCTGCCGCGCGGATCTGGTCGTGTGGGAGTGCGAGCGGGTAGAGGAGATCGTGACGGCCTTGCCGCCGCGACGCCTCGTGGTCAAAGCGGGCCGCGTCACGATCGAGCACGAGCGACGGACCGTCGAGCGCTGGCGCTCCGGCGAGTCGTCCGGCTCGCGGGGAGGTTGACACGGGCGGAGCGCGCCATGTAGAGTGACGAGAGTCGATCAGGTGCTTTCCTTTAAGCGAGCCCGGAGAGGCCCGCAAGGAGAGAAGATGAGCAGCCCCCCACCACGCCACCGGGAGAAAGCGCAGGTCCTCGACGAGACCGCGCTCGACCGGGCCCTCACCCGCATCGCCCACGAGATCCTGGAGAAGAACGGCGGCGCCAAGGACCTCGCGTTCGTCGGGCTGCGGACGCGCGGCGTGAGCCTCGCGCATCGCCTTGCCGCGAAGATCGCGCAGATCGACGGCACGACACTTCCGGTCGGGGCGCTCGACATCACGCTCTACCGCGACGACTTGGGCATGCGCGGGACGCCGGTGATCCGCGGCACCGACATCCCATTCTCGATCAAGGACAAGACGGTGATCCTCGTGGACGACGTCCTCTTCACGGGACGGACGATCCGCGCGGCGCTCGACGCGATCATCGACCTCGGACGTCCGACCGCCATCCAGCTCGCGTGCCTGATCGACCGCGGTCACCGCGAGCTGCCGATCCGGCCGGACTACATCGGCAAGAACCTGCCGACCTCGCGGCGCGAGAGCGTCGCCGTGCGGCTCCGGGAGCACGACGGCGAGGACCGCGTCGTCATCGAAGAACCCGAGGAGGCCTAGCATGGGCTGGACGCGGAAGGACCTGCTCACGATGCGCGACCTCGACGCGGGTGAAATCGTGCTGCTGGTGGACACCGCCGCGTCGCTCCAGGAGATCGCCTCGCGCGAGATCAAGAAGGTTCCGGCGCTCCGCGGCAAGACCATCGTGAACCTCTTCTACGAAGCGTCTACACGGACGCGCACGTCGTTCGAGATCGCCGGCAAATGGCTCTCGGCGGACGTCGTCAATTTTTCGGCGAGTGGATCGAGTACCAGCAAGGGTGAAAGCTTCATCGATACGGCAAAAAACATCGCGGCGATGAGCCCCGATGTCGTCGTCGTTCGCCACTCGTCGGCCGGCGCGGCCGAGCTGCTCGCGCGCGCGCTGCCCTGCTCGATCGTGAACGCCGGGGACGGCGCCCACGAGCACCCCACGCAGGCGCTGCTCGATCTGTTGACGATCCGCGAGAAGAAGGGCCACCTCGACGGCCTCCACGTGGCGATCGTCGGAGACATCGCCCACAGCCGGGTCGCGCGGTCGAACATCCACGGGATGCGCAAGCTCGGCATGACCGTCACGGTGGCCGGACCTCCGACGCTCATCCCCCCGTTCGTCCAGGAGCTGGGCGCGAAGGTGAGCTACCGCCTGGAGGACGCGATCGGCGACGTGGACGTGATCATGATGCTCCGCCTGCAGCAGGAGCGCATGACCGCGGGCCTGATCCCATCGCTCCGCGAGTACGCCCGCTACTGGGGGCTCACGCTCGACAAGCTCGGGCGGCACGCGCGGCCCGACGTCCTGATCATGCACCCCGGGCCCGTGAACCGAGGCATCGAGCTGGCGCCCGAGGTCGCCGACGGTCCGTACTCCGTCATCCTCGACCAGGTGGCCCGGGGCGTGGCGGTGCGCATGGGGGTGCTGCTGCTGCTCGCCGGCCGCAAGGGCGGAGACGGCGCATGAGGCTCGTGCTCCGGAGCGGCCGCGTCATCGATCCGGCCAACAATCTCGACGCCGTCCAGGACGTCCTGATCGCGGACGGCAAGATCGAGCGGCTCGGGCGGAACCTCTCGGTGCCCGCCGACGCCGAGGTCGTCGACGCCAATGGCAAGATCGTCTGCCCGGGATTCATCGACATGCACGTGCACCTGCGCGAGCCCGGCCAGGAGTACAAGGAGACCGTCGCGACGGGCACGCGGGCCGCCGCCGCCGGCGGGTTCACCGCCGTGTGCTGCATGGCGAACACGAGTCCCGTCAACGACAACGGCGCGGTCACCGACTACATCCTCGCCAAGGCGAGGGTCGAGGGCGTGGTGCGCGTCTATCCGATCGGCGCCGTCACGAAGAACCTGCGCGGCGAGGAGCTGGCCGAGCTGGCGGAGCTCGCGGACGCGGGCTGCGTCGCTTTCTCCGACGACGGCCGCTGCGTCATGAACGCCGAGCTCTATCGGCGCGCGATGGAGTACACGCTGCCCTTCGGCGCGCCGGTCATCAGCCACGCCGAGGACGCGACCCTGAGCCGCGGCGCGTCGATCAACGAGGGCGTCGTCTCCACGGAGCTCGGCCTGGCGGGGCAGCCGGCCGCCGCCGAGGACGTGATGGTGGCCCGCGACATCCTCCTGGCCGAGCTCACCGGCGCCCACGTCCACATCGCGCACGCCTCCACCGCAGGCGCGGTGCGCCTGGTCCGCGACGCGAAGGCGCGCGGCGTCCGCGTGACCGCGGAGGTGACCCCGCACCATCTGGTCCTGACCGAGGACGCGGTGCGGACCTGGGACGCGAACACGAAGATGGCGCCTCCGCTCCGGACCAAGCGCGACGTCGAGGCGCTGATCGAGGGGCTCACCGACGGGACCATCGATTGCATCGCGACCGACCACGCTCCGCATGCCCTCTCCGAGAAGGAAGGCGAGTACGATCACGCCGCCTTCGGCGTCGTCGGGCTCGAGACGGCTGTGGCCGTGCTGCTCGACCGGCTGGTGCGCCCGGGGCTCCTGCCGCTCGCGACGCTGATCGCGCGCTGGAGCCGCGATCCGGCGCGGCTGCTCAACCTTCCCGGCGGGACGCTCGCCGTCGGAGCACCCGCGGACGTCACGATCCTGGATCCGGACGCGGAAGCCACCGTCGAGCCGTCGCGGTTCCAATCCCGGAGCCGCAACACGCCGTTCGGAGGCTGGACGCTTCGGGGCGGTCCGTGGATGACGCTCGTGGGCGGCACGCTCGTGGGCGGCAAGCTCGTGCGCAGGGCGAGCTCATGAGCGAGCAGACCTGGCTCGTGCTGCGCGACGGGCGCACGTTCAGGGGCCGGCCGCTCGGCGCGAAGGGAGAAGCCTCGGGTGAGGTCATCTTCAATACCGCCATGCAGGGGTATCAGGAGATCCTGACCGATCCGTCGTATCGAGGGCAGATCGTCGCGATGACCTACCCGATGATCGGCAACTACGGCGTCAACGAGGAGGACGAGGAGTCGCGGCGGCCGTGGGTCAACGGGTTCATCGTCAAAGAGGCGTCGCCCGTCGCGTCGAACTTCCGCGCCGGCGCGAGCCTCGACGAGTACCTCCGGCGCCACGGCATCGTGGGTATCCAGGACATCGACACGCGCGCGCTGACGCGCCACCTGCGGGACCACGGCGCCCAGGACGGCATCATCTCCTCGGTCGAGACCGATCCCGCTCGCCTCCTCGAGCGCACCCGGGCCCTGCCCGGGCTCGTCGGCCGCGACCTGGTGGCCGAAGTCACGGCCGACGCGCCCTACACCTGGTCGTCGGGCGGCTGGCAGCTCGCGCGCGGTTACGTGCCGCCGCCCCCTCCACGCTTCAGGGTCGTCGCGTACGACTGCGGCATCAAGTTCAACATTCTGCGCCAGCTCCGCACGGTCGGATGCGACGTGACCGTCGTGCCGGCCGCGACGCCCGCGGCGGACGTCCTCGCGACGAAGCCCGACGGGGTGTTCCTCTCCAACGGGCCGGGAGATCCGGAGGGCGTGCCCTATCTGATCGAGTCCGTCCGCGGGCTGCTCGGTCGCGTGCCGATCTTCGGCATCTGCCTCGGCCATCAGATCCTCGGCCTGGCGGCCGGCGGGCGCACGTTCAAGCTGTCGTTCGGCCACCACGGCGCCAACCACCCGGTCAAGGACCTCGCGACCGGGAAGGTCGAGATCACCGCGCAGAACCACGGCTTCGCCGTCGACCCGGATTCGGTGACGGCGCTCGGCTGGGAGCCGACGCACGCGAACCTCAACGACGGCACCTGTGAGGGCCTGCGGCACCGCGACTGGCCGGTCTTCTCCGTGCAGTACCACCCCGAGGCCTCACCCGGCCCGCACGACGCCAACTACCTCTTCCACCGCTTCACCGATCTCATGTCCCGGAAGGGAGGCTGACCGCGTCATGCCCAAGTACTTGATCTCGTACCGGAAGACGGAAGGGAGCGGGCAGAAGCCAGAGTGGACCTCGTTCACCGCGCAGAACGAGACCTCGCTCGAGGCGCAGGCGATCCGCGAGCGGGTCGACCGGCGCATGAGCGTGCTGGGCGAGCAGCTCTGGGGCAGTGGCGAGGTCGTGTGGATCGGCAGCGGCCGTCTGGACGACGTGCTCTACCGCCGCGAGGAAGCCGCGCCGGAAACGTCGATCGTCTACGGCCTCGTGGAGGAATAGGCGGCGCGGCGCGCGCCGCACGGGAACCCGATGCCCAAGCGCACCGACCTCAAGCGGATCCTGATCATCGGCTCGGGGCCGATCGTCATCGGCCAGGCGTGCGAGTTCGACTACTCCGGCACCCAGGGGTGCCGCGCGCTCCGGGAAGAGGGGTTCGAGGTGGTCCTGGTGAACTCGAACCCCGCCACGATCATGACGGACCCCGAGCTGGCGGACCGGACCTACATCGAGCCGCTGACGCCGGAGTTCGTCGCGAAGATCATCGAGCGCGAGCGGCCGCATGCGCTCCTGCCGACCCTCGGCGGCCAGACGGGGCTGAACATCGCGGTCGCGCTGGCGGAAGACGGCACGCTCAGCCGGTTCGGCGTCGAGCTGATCGGCGCCAAGCTCGACGCGATCCGCAAGGCCGAGGACCGGGCCCTGTTCAAGCAGGCGATGGAGCGCATCGGGCTGGCGCTGCCACGCTCGGGCCACGCCCGGAGCCTCGACGAGGCGCGCGCCATCGTGGGCCGCGTCGGCTTTCCCGCCATCATCCGCCCTTCCTTCACACTGGGCGGCACGGGCGGCTCGATCGCCTACAATCCCGAGGAGCTCGAGGACGCGGTGCGGTGGGGCCTGCAGATGTCGCCCGTCGGCACGATCCTCGTCGAAGAGTCGGTGATCGGCTGGAAGGAATTCGAGCTCGAGGTGATGCGCGACCTCGCCGACAACGTCGTCATCATCTGCTCGATCGAGAACGTCGACCCGATGGGGGTCCACACCGGGGACTCCGTCACCGTCGCGCCCGCGCAGACGCTGACCGACAAGGAATACCAGCTCATGCGCGACGCCTCGATCGCGATCATCCGCGAGATCGGCGTCGAGACGGGCGGCTCCAACATCCAGTTCGCGGTGAACCCCGATGACGGGCGGCTCGTCGTGATCGAAATGAACCCGCGCGTGTCCCGCTCGTCGGCGCTCGCCTCCAAGGCCACCGGATTTCCCATCGCGAAGATCGCCGCCAAGCTCGCGGTGGGCTACACGCTCGACGAGATCCGGAACGACATCACGCGGGAGACGCCGGCGTCGTTCGAGCCGGCCATCGACTACTGCGTGGTCAAGTTCCCGCGCTGGGCGTTCGAGAAGTTTCCCGAGGCCGACCGTACGCTGACGACCCAGATGAAGTCCGTCGGCGAGGTCATGGCGATCGGGCGAACGTTCAAGGAAGCCCTCCAGAAGTCGATCCGCTCGCTCGAGCAGGACCGCTGGGCCCTGACGCTCGGCACGGCACTCCACGACGACGAGCTCCGCCGCCTGCTGAGCGTGCCGAATCCCGACCGGATCTTCGCCATCGGCGACGCGTACCGGGCCGGGTTCACGACCAAGGAGATCCAGTCGCTGACCCGCATCGATCCCTGGTTCCTCGAGAACATGCGGGAGATCGTCGCCTTCGAGCGGCCGATCGCCGATTCGGCGCTGACCGATGGCGAAGTGCTCCGGCGGGCCAAGCAGCTCGGGTTCGCCGATCGGCGCATCGCCGAGCTCACCGGCGCCTCCGAAGGGGCGGTCCGGACGCGCCGGCTCGAGCACGGCATCCGCGCGACGTTCAAGACGGTGGACACGTGTGCCGCCGAGTTCGTCGCCCACACCCCGTATCTCTACTCCACGTACGAGGAAGAAGACGAGGCGCCGCCGACGGCGCGGCCGAAGGTCGTCATTCTCGGTTCGGGTCCCAATCGTATCGGCCAGGGGGTCGAGTTCGACTACTGCTGCGTCCACGCGGCGTTCGCGCTCCGCGACCTCGGCGTGGAGGCGATCATGGTCAACTGCAACCCCGAGACCGTCTCCACGGACTACGACACGTCCGACCGCCTCTACTTCGAGCCGCTGACGCTCGAGGACGTGCTCAACATCGTTGAGCGCGAGCGGCCGCTCGGCGTCGTCGTGCAGTTCGGCGGGCAGACCCCGCTGAAGCTCGCGGTGCCCCTGCGCGATGCCGGGGTGCCGATCCTCGGCACCTCGCCCGACGCGATCGACCGCGCCGAGGACCGCAAGCGCTTCAGCGCGCTCCTCACCGAGCTCGGGCTCCAGCAGGCGGCCGGCGCGACCGCCCGCTCGCTCGCGGAGGCTCAGACGATCGCGACCCAAATCGGCTATCCAGTCCTCGTGCGCCCCTCCTATGTTCTCGGCGGGCGCGCCATGCGGATCGTCTACGACGAGCAAGACCTGGGCGAGTTCATGCACGAAGCCGTCCAGGTGTCGCCCGAGCATCCAATCCTCATCGACAAGTTCCTGGATGACGCGATCGAGATCGATGTGGACGCCGTGGCCGACGGCACGCGGGTGCTCGTGGGCGGGGTCATGGAACACATCGAGAAGGCGGGCATCCACTCCGGCGACGCCGCCTGCGCGCTGCCGCCCTACTCGCTCGGCGAGGACGAGATCCAGATCCTGCGCACCCAGACCCAGGCGCTGGCCCGGGCCCTCGGCGTGGTCGGGCTCATCAATGTGCAGTTCGCCATCCGACACGACACCGTCTATGTGCTGGAGGTGAATCCCCGCGCCTCCCGGACGGTTCCCTTCGTCTCCAAGGCGATCGGGCTTCCGCTCGCCAAGATCGCGACGCGGGCCGCGCTCGGCGAGACGCTCGAGCCGTGGCTCGCGTGGGACGGGCGCGACCTGCCCCACATCGCGGTCAAGGAATCGGTCTTTCCCTTCGTCAAGTTCCCGGGCGTGGACACCGTCCTCGGCCCCGAGATGAAGTCCACGGGCGAGGTGATGGGCATCGACTATGACTTCCGCAAGGCTTATCTCAAGGCTCAGGTGGCGTCCGGTCTGCCGATGCCCACCTCGGGCAAGGTCTTCGTCTCCGTGCGCAGCCGCGACCAGCGTGCGGTGGCGCCGCTCGCGCGGCGACTCATCGAGCTGGGCTTCACGCTGGTGGCCACGCCGGGCACCGCGCGCGTGCTGGGGCGCTACGGGATGGCGGTGGAGACGATCCACAAGGTCGCCGAGGGCTATCGCCCGAACGTGATCGACCTCATGAAGCGGCGTGAGATCGCTCTCGTCATCAACACGCCGGCCGACGGTCGCGCCCGGAAGGACTCGGCCATCATCCGGCGCACCGCGGTGGCCCAGGACATTCCGCACTTCACGACGCTCGACGGCGCGCAGGCGGCCATCGGTGCGATCGAGGCGCTGCTCAAGGGCGAGCATCACGTCAAGAGCCTGCAGGAGTACCACGCTGGCCTCGCCTAGTCTGGCCGATCGGGTGCTGGTGGCGCTGGACGTCCCGAGCCTGGACGAGGCGGAGGCGCTGCTCGGGCGCCTCGAGGGAATCCTCACGGGGTGCAAGATCGGCTCGCAGCTCTTCACGGCGGTCGGGCCCGCGGCAATCGAGGCCGCGCGCAAGCGAGGCTTTCGCGTCTTCCTCGACCTCAAGTTCCATGACATCCCGACTACCGTCGCCGCGGCGGTCCGCGAGGCGACGCGCCTCGGGGTCTTCATGCTCGACATCCACGCCAGCGGCGGTCTGGCGATGGCGCGAGCCGGCGCCGAAGCGGCGCTGAAGGCCGCCGGCGACTTCGGCATCTCCCGACCGCTCTGCCTCGGCGTGACCGTGCTGACGAGCCTCGACCGCAAGGCGCTTCAGCGCGAGGTCGGCGTGCCGACGAGCGTCGACGCGCACGTCCTTCATCTCGCGGGGCTCGCGCGGACGGCCGGCCTCGACGGCTGTGTCGCCTCACCCCAGGAGATCAGCCTCTTGCGCCTGGCGATGGGCGACGGCTGGGTGATCGTGACGCCGGGCATCCGTCCGGCCGTAAGCCCTCTCGGGCGGAGCCCCCTTCTCCCATCGGGGGGAGTCGAGAGGGGGGCGGAGCCTGTCCGCATGCCGGACAGGCGGAGCCCCCCTCTCCCAACAGACGATCAGATGCGCACGGCGACGCCGCGGCGGGCGCTGGCCGCCGGCGCCGATTACCTGGTGGTCGGGCGACCGATCAGCGGCGCCCCCGACCCGGCCGCGGCGGCGGCCGCCATCGTCGCCGAGCTCGGCGCGCCATGACGGATCGCGAGACGCTCGATCTCTACGAGGCCACCGGCGCCCTGCTACACGGCCACTTCCGGCTCACCTCCGGACTGCACTCGGACGTCTATCTCCAGTCGGCGCTCGTCCTGCAGCACCCCTCCCACGCGGCGTCCCTCGGCGGAGCGCTCGCCTCGCGGTTTCGGGGCGACGCCGCCCAGACGGTGCTGGCGCCCGCGATCGGCGGCATCCTGGTCGCCCACGAGGTCGCCCGCGCGCTCGGAGCCCGCGCGCTCTTCACGGAGCGCGAGGACGGAGTCATGCGCTTGCGGCGTGGGTTCGCGCTGGCTCAGGGCGAACGGTGCCTCGTCGTCGAGGACGTGATGACCACCGGCGGCTCGATCCGCGAGGTCGTCGGCTGCGTCGAGGCGCTCGGCGGCGTGGTGGTGGGGGTCGGTGCGCTGATCGACCGGAGCGGCGGAGCCGCGCACTTCCCCGTGAAGCGCGCCTCGCTCGCGACCGTGAAGGCCACGACCTGGAAGGCGGAGGACTGCCCGCTCTGCCGCGCCGGCAGTCAGGCGGTCAAGCCGGGCAGCCGCGGATAACCAACAAGGGGGGCCTCGAAGGGCCCCCCAATACCCCCCACTCGCTCGGAGATGCCCCGGCGTAGCCGGGTCACCCTCGAATTCCCGTCGCGCAACTCAGAGCGCGACGCGGAACACTTCCTCGAGCGTCGTCTCGCCGAGCAGGGCTTTGGCGAGGCCGTCCTGAAACATGGTCTTCATGCCGCGGGTGATCGCTTCGGCGCGAATGGTCGTCGCGTCGCGTCGCTCCATGATCATCGTGCGGATCCGGTCGTCGATCTCGAACAGCTCGAACGCGCCGACACGTCCGCGGAAGCCACTGCCGTTGCACTGGGCGCATCCCCGGCCGCGGAACAGCCGGATGCTCGCCAGCGGGTCGTCCGTCGCGCCGAGCACGCCCTCGCCGCGCAGCACCTCGATCGTCCGATCGAAGTCGTCGCGGCCCTGCAACGTATCCAGGATCGAGCGATCGGGCGTCGTCGACTCGCGGCAGGTCATGCAGATGCGACGCACCAGCCGCTGCGCGACCACGAGGGCCAGGGTGGAGGCGACGAGAAACGGCTCGACGCCCATGTCGAGGAGCCGCGGGATGACACCGACCGAGTCGTTGGTGTGGAGCGTCGAGATCAACAGGCGGCCGACGAGCGCGGCCCGCACCGCGATGTCCACCGTTTCACGGTCTCGAATCTCCCCGACCATGATGATGTCGGGATCCTGGCGCAAGAGCGCGCGAAGCCCGCTGGCAAACTCCAGGCCGGAGCCGGGGTTGACCGCCACCTGGCTGATGCGAGGCAGGTTGTACTCGATCGGGTCCTCGATCGTCGAGATGTTCACGACGTTCTGCCGCTCGATGCCGAGCCGCACGAGCATGGCGTAGAGGCTCGTCGTCTTCCCCGAGCCTGTGGGCCCGGTGATCAGGATCATCCCGAACGGCCGGAGGACGTTCCGAAGCACGATCCCGTAGTCCCGCGCCGCGAGTCCAAGGTCCTCCAGGTCGATGACGATGTTCTCGCGAGAGAGGACCCGCATGACGACCTTCTCGCCCCACAGCGTCGGCATGGTCGAGACTCGGAGATCGACCTTGTAGCCACCGAGGTCGACCTCGAACCGGCCGTCCTGCGGCGCGCGACGCTCGTCGATCCGCAACTGGCTGAGGACCTTGATGCGGGCGACGAGCGACTGGTGCGCCGTCGGCGGCAGGCTCAACACCTCGCGGAGCGTGCCGTCGACGCGATAGCGTACGAGGATCTCCAGCTCGTACGGTTCGATGTGGACGTCCGACGCCCGCGCCACCGCGGCGTATTCCAGGATGCGCGTCAGCAGATCCGATCCCGAACCGGTGCCCCCCGCTGCGGCGCCCTCCGTCTGCGTGACGCGGAGGGTCTCCTCCACGTCCGCACGCTCGAGCATCGCGCGGAGGTGGCTCCGATAGAGTAGCTGACCCCGCTGGATCGAGCTCTCGGGCGCGAGGAACGACACGACCTTGCGCCGCGACGTCCGGGCGATCTCGTCGATCACCCGGCGATCACGCGGGTCCCACATCGCGACGTGCAGCTCATCGTCCTTGAGATCGAAGGGCAGCAGCAGGTTCCTGCGCGCGTACTCTTCCGGGACTATCTGCAGGGCCTCGAGCTTGACGTCGCTGACCTTCAGATCGACGAAGCCGACGCCCCAGGCCTCCGCGATGTGTGTCAGGACGAACCCGATCGGCAGGCGGCCGCGCTCGACGACCGCCCGCTCGAGGGGGATCCGGACGCGGGCGGCCATCTTCCGCGCCCGCTCGAACTCCACCTTGTCGACGACCTCCAGCTGATCGACGACGAGGGCCCGAAGCTCTTCTTCCGAGATTCGTAGCGGCTGCATCAGGTCTTCCCTCCCTCGAACACCTCGTTGACCTTCTGTACGAGGTCCTGCAACGAGAGGTGGGCCTTGACGAAGTACGCGACGGCGCCCTCAGCCATCGCGCGCTGGACGTCGTGATCCTGGCCGAGGTTCGACAGCACGATGATCGGGATGTGCGCCGTGGCGTCGTCCTGTTTCAACGCCTTCAGCACCTCGAACCCCTGGATCTTGGGCATGATGAGATCGAGGAGAATGAGATCGGGCTGTTCCGCCCGGGCGATGCGCAGCGCCTCCTCACCGTCGACCGCCGCGATCACCGTGAACCCGTGCTGGCGCAGGCGGGCTTCCGCGGCGCGGCGCAAGAATCGATCGTCCTCCGCGAGCAGGACTCGTCGCGAGCCCTCAGACACGGTGGCCTTCCAGCAAGCGCCCCACCAGCTCGCCCAGCTCCTGGAGCGACAGGTTGGACTTCACGAAATACCCGGAGATCCCCAGATTGGTGACCTCGGCGACGTCCTGCTCGCGAGAGGAGTTGGAGAGAATGAGGACGGGCACGTTTCGCGTCGCCTCGTCGCCCCGGAGCGCCCGGAGCACTTCCAGGCCCGACAGCTTCGGCATCAGCATGTCCAGCAGCACGAGGTCCGGCTTCTCGCTCCGGGCGAGGCGGAGCCCTTCCTCGCCGTCCGCGGCGGTCGTCACCGTCAACCCACGCTGCCGCAGGCTCGCCTCGCACGCCCGGCGCAGGAACCGATCGTCCTCGACCAGCAAGATCCGCTTTCCCGTAGTCTCCATCAGCCTCACCCGCTCGTTGGGAGCGTAAAGATGAACGTCGATCCCCGGCCTTCTTCGGACTCGCACCAGACCTGGCCCCCGAACTTCTCGATGATGAGGCGGACCAGGTAAAGGCCCAGTCCCGTGCCTTCCGTTTCGACCGTGTGGGCGTTGTCGGCCCGGTAGAACTTCTCGAAGAGCTTCGCCAGCGACGCTTTGGGGATCCCGATGCCGCTGTCGGTGATCGCCCAGCGCGCCGTCGGGCCGTTCTCGACGCCGACGCGGATCGAGACGTCGCCGCCGGACGGCGTGTACTTGAGCGCGTTGGACGTGAGATTCATGACCACCTGCCGGAGGAGCTGCGGATCGGCCATCACCATCGGCACCCTGTCCGCGCCGGTCACCGACAGCCGGTGTCCCTTCTCCCGGGTCAGCGCGCTGAGGTCGGCCAGCACGCTCTGCGTGAGATCGCCGAGGCTGGTCGGCTGGAGCGCGAGCGTCAGCTTGCCGCTCTCGAGGCGCGAGACGTCGAGCAAGTCGTTCACGAGGCCGATCAGCCGCTCGGCGGCGGCCCGCGCGTCGCCGACGTAGCTCTTCGCGTCGGTGGGGACGCGGGGCGTCTGCGACGCGAGCTCCAGCATCCACTTGATTCCCGCCAGGGGCGTGCGGAGCTGGTGGGTGACGAAGGAGACGAAGTCGGTCTTCATCTGGCTCACCTGCCGCTCCTGAGTCACGTCACGGAGCGTCAGCGTGAACCCGATGGTCCCGCCCGCGGCGTCTTTGCTCGGCCGACCCGCCCAATGGATGGTGCGGCCGCTCCGGCGGAGCTCGAGGTCCCCCTCGCCGCCGCGGTCCGGATCCTCGAGGATCGCGTGGAGCTTCTCGAACACGCGGTCGTAGTCGGGCAGCGAGCCCCGGTGGCCGGCGGCGAGCTCCGACAGCCGGACCCCGATGACGGCGCTCGCATCGAACCCGAGCAGCTCGCCGGCCTGCCGGTTCGCCGCCTGGATCTCGCCCTCGCGGCTGACGAGCACGATGCCATCGGAGGTCGAGTCGAAGATCTGCGCGAGGCGGACCCGCTGGGTCTGCGTCTCCTGGTAGAGCCCCGCGTTCTCCAGCGCCGTGGCGAGCTGGTCGGCGTAGGACGCGAGCAGGCGCGTCTCGGTGTCGGCGAACGCCTGCGACGTCGGGTAGTAGAGGATCAGGACGCCGAGCACGCGCTCGCTCTGGCCGACGATCGGAAACGCCGCGATGGACCGCACACCATGGGCGACGTTCGCCGGATGCACGAAGTCGGGGTGCCTGGTGACGTCGCGCAGGAGGAGCGGCGCCCGTGTCCGGCGGACGTAGTCGCTGATCCCGCCCGGACGTCCCGGCTCGCCGGGGTGCTGCCCGCCGGACACCCAGTGACCGACGCGCCGGCTGAGGCTCCCGTCGTCGGCCAGGAGGTGCACGAGCGCACCGCTGGCGGCAAACGCCCGGGCCAGCTCCTTGAGCGCCCCGTCGAGCATCGCGTCGACGTCGAGCGTGCGGTGCAGCGCTCGGGCCGCCTGGTTCAGGAGCACCAGGCCGTCGGAGAGCGTCTTGGCCTCACGCTCGCGGCGGCCCGTCTCCGCGAAGAGGCGCGCGTTCTGGAGTGCGACGGCCGCGTGGTCGGCGAGCGTCGACACGAGCTGGATCTCGCGCGTGGTGAAGTCGTGCGGAGCGAAGAAGTACACGACGAGGACGCCGTGGGTCTCTTCGCGACTGGTGATGGGCACCGCCAGATAGGCGCGCGGCGCTGCCGCGTCCACCAGCCGCTGGGTCGCCGGCGAGTGGCGGAGCACCGGATCAGTCAATCGGTCCCGCGTCCACACCGGCTGACGCTCCTGATAGGCGCGGCCCGCGATCCCCTCGCCGGGGCGCAGCGCGAGGCTTTGCGTCAGCTCGGCCGGAAGGTGCAGCCCGCGGTGGAAGACGAGCGCGCCTCGCGCCACGTCGTAGAAAAAGATCCCCACGGCGTCACAGCCGGTCAGCTCCATCGCCTGCTCGGCGATGAGGTCGAGCAGGCGTTCGCGGTCGAGGCTGGTCGCGAGCTGCCGGGTCACCGCGTAGAGCCGCGTCGCCTCCTGCTCGCGGGCGCGGGCCTCGGCGTAGAGCCGGCTCTCCTCGAGCGCCATCGCGAGGTTCTGGCAGAGCGAGCTGAACGGCTCGATGCTCTGGCGGCTGATCGGCCGCCGACTCGGCTTGTTGTCGGCGCTCACGACGCCGAGCACGCGGTCGCCGACGACGAGCGGAGCGACGACGAACCGGCGCGATCGCAGCGACGGGTGGTCGAGGTGGGTCCGATCGAGCGGCAGCCCTCGTGCCAGGTCCGCGTCGGACAGCACCGCGAGGGGCCGTCGGCTCTTCAGGGCTTCGTAGTAAGGACCGGCGTCCGGCGTCACCGGCAGCCGGAGCCCGAGGACGCCGTCGTCACCGCCCGTCGTGACCGACTCGAGCGCCGAGCCGTCGGCGGTCAAGAGGAACACGATGACGCGATCGAAGCCGACCACCTCGCGCGACGCGCGGACGAACGCGGCGAGGCGATCGTCCCGCTCCCGGGAGCTCTGCATCGCGATGGCGGCATGGGAGAGCCGCTCGAGCAGCGCGCGTCCCTCCTCCGTCGCCCGCAGCAGCCGCGCCTTCTCGATGGCGAGCGAGGCCTGGTCCGCCAGCGCCGCCAGCAGCGCGATCTCATCCGGCAGGAACTGGCGCGCTCTCTTGGTGAAGACATTGAGCGCGCCGATGGCGCGCCCGTGAGCTCGGAGAGGGACACCGAGGTACCCGAGGAAACCGGTCTCGAGCGCACCGCGCTTGTGGGCCGGATCGTAGCGGGTGTCCGCCGCCAGATCCTCGACCACGACGGGCTCGCCGGACGCGACGACATGCCCACTCAGGCTCTCGCCGACCTTGAGCCGCGGCCGTGACATCACGGCGGCGGCCGACTCGGTCCGAGCGCCGACCACGAGATCGTCGCCGTCGCCGTCCAACAGGCGAAGGCCCGCCGCCTCGGCGCCCACGAGCCGGGCGGCCTCGTTGACGATGACCGTCAGCACCTCCTCCGGGTCGTGGACGGCGGCCAGACGTCGCGACACGTCGTTGAGAACTTCGAGGCGGTGCCGGTTGCGCTCCGCCTGCTCGTAGAGGCGAGCGTTGCGGAGGAAGAATCCGACCTGCTCGCCGACGTGATCGAGCGCGCGCAGCTCTCGGTCGGAGAAGCGGCGGCGGGCCGTCCACCACACCACGTAGAAGCCGCCGATCGCCGCGTCGTCGACGATCAGCGGCAGGAGGAGCCCCGACCGGTGCGGAAAGCTCCTGAACATCGCGTGGGTGAATCGCTCGTCGTGCGCGACGTCGTCCGAGTACACGGGACGCCGCTCCGCCCAGACCGGGAGGAAGAAACCCTGTTCCTTGAGCGGCAGCGGGGACGAGGAGAGCGTCTCCAGATATTCCTTGGGCACGTGGTACGCGGCGGTCGGCACGAGCTGACCGCTGCCGAAGTCGTGCAGATAGGCGGCCGCGGTATCCGCGCCGAGCAGGCGGGCGAGCTCGCGGCAGATTCTCCGCAGCGCCTCGCGGACGTCGAGGGTCGAGCTGACCGTGGCCGAGATCGCCGCCAGCGCTTCGCTCTCGCCGAGCCGCTCGGCGAGCTGGCTTTGCAGCTGCGCGTTTTCCTGCGCCAGCCGCCGCCGCCCGAACACTCGAGCGACGATCGCGCCGAGCCGGGTGAAGTCGACGGGCTTCAGAATGTAGCCCGCGCTCCTGCTCTCGACCGCCTGGATCGCCGAGTCGAGGGTGGCGTGGCCCGTGACGACGATGACCTCCGGCGGGGCCTCGACCCGCCCAGCCTCACGCATGAGGACGGTCCCGTCGACGTCGGGCAGGTTGAGATCCAGCAGGACGAGGGCGAACGCTCTCTGGCGGATCAGGCGTTGGCCCTCGGCGCCAGTGCAGGCCACGACGACCGGGTACCCCTCGCGCTCGAGGAAGTCGCTCAGGAGGAGGGCGGTGTCGGGGTCGTGGTCGATGACCAGGATCGCGTCCTGATCGCCCATTCTACGAGCCTATCACCACGCAGCAGCCAACAGGCCGTTCTGGAGGAGCACGAAAACCAGCCACGCCAGCTGCAGACCGACGAAGATCGTCAGACCGCGCTCTCGTCCGGCCCGCACGTGTGCCCGGTACTGGCAGATGGCCCCGAGGAGACAGATCGCGGCGAACGCCGCCGAGTAGTACGTGGCGAGCAGACCGGAGGTCAGGGCTAACCCGGCGGCGAAGCTCCAGAGGACGTATGCTGCGAGCCAGTGGGAGACGACGGACACACCGATCGAGGCTCGCGAGCCGGACTTCCCGAAAAACCGGGCGAACGCGACGGTTGCGATGCCCAGGACGAGGAGCGCACCCAACGTGGCGAGCGCCCAGCGGGTCACTTGCGTGAGTCTAGCCGCCCAATCGCACGGTGTCAACCGCAACATATTGACACTACAGGAGATTTCGCCCTATGATCACTGGATGACACCCGCTCGGGCTACCCCGATTCCGGGCCTTTGCAGCATGACGGGATTCGGCCGGGCCGAGGCGGGCGGGGACACGGTCGCCCTGACGGTCGAAGCGCGCTCCGTCAACCATCGGCACCTCGACATCGCGTTGCGACTTCCGCGCGCGCTCGCCGCGTTCGAGATGGACGCGCGCCGTCTGATCCAGTCGCGTCTCGAGCGCGGGCGGATCGACGTCACCGTTCAGCTCGGCCCCGTGCCTGGCCAGTCGTCGCAGCAGCTCCGCGTCGATCAGGCCCTCGCCGCCCAGTACGTCGCCGAGGCTCGAGAGCTCGGCCGCGCGGTGGGCCTCGGCCCAGACGTGGCGCTCACGTGGGTGCTCGAGCGTCCGGGTGTCGTGCGCATGGAGGACGCCGAGACGGCTGCAGCCGAAGTCGCGTGGCGGGTCCTCGCCAGCGTGCTTGGCAAGGCGCTCGACGAGCTCGTGACGTGTCGCGGGGTCGAGGGCTCGGCGCTCGGCGCCGAGCTTCGCGCCCAGCACGCCGCCTTGCGGACGCAGGTCGACGTGATCGCGGCGCGCACCCCGGCGGCGCTCGCACGGTACCAGCTTCGGCTCCGGGAGCGCATCGGGACGCTCCTCGGCGATCTCGTGGTCGACGAGGGCCGGCTCCTCACCGAGGTGGCGATCTGGGCCGACAAGACCGATGTGCGGGAAGAGTTGACGCGACTCGCCGCGCACCTCGAGCAGCTGGGACAGCTCCTCGACAAGGGCGGCGCCGTCGGCCGCGCGCTGGACTTCTTGATCCAGGAGCTGAATCGCGAGGTCAACACGATCGCGTCGAAGGCGGACGACCTCGAGCTGAGCCAGGCGGCCCTCGCCGCCAAGGGGATCATCGAGAAGATGCGCGAACAGGCACAGAACCTTGAGTAGCCGCTCGAACGGCGCGGGCCGGACGCATCTGGTGAACGTGGGACACGGCAACGTGGTCGTCGCCGACCAGATCGTGGCGATCGTCGCGCTGGACTCGCTGCCGGTGAAGCGGCTCATCGAGAGCGCCAAGGGCAGCACGAAGCTTGTCGACGCCACGAACGGGCGTCGCACGCGCGCGGTCATCGTGACGGAGAGCGACCATCTCATCCTCTCGTCGCTCGAGCCCGCCACGCTGGCGCTGCGCCTCGGGCCGGAGCGGGGCACGACTGGTGATTAGCCGTCGCGGCACGCTGTTCGTCGTCTCGGCACCTTCCGGGGCCGGCAAGACGACGCTGTGCCGCGAGATCCGGCTGCGCCTGCCCGACCTGGCGTACTCGGTTTCGGTGACCACGCGGCCGCCGCGGCCGGGCGAGATCGACGGCGTGGACTTCCGCTTCGTCGGCGAGCCCGAGTTCCGGGCGATGCTCGGCGCCGGGGAGCTCGCCGAGTGGGCGACCGTGCACGGCAACCTCTACGGCACGCGGGCGCGCGCGCTCGAGGACGCCCTGGCCGCGGGGCGCGATGTGCTGCTGGACATCGACACGCAGGGCGCCGCGCAGCTCCGGGCACGCTACCCGGACGCGGTGCTGATCTTCATCGTGGCGCCGTCGGTGAAGGAGCTGGAGCAGCGGCTCCGCGAGCGGCGGTCCGACGCGAACGTGGAGATCGAGCGGCGCCTGGTCCGGGCCCGCGAGGAGATCGCGTTGTGGCGGCGTTACGACTACCTGATCGTGAACCGCGACGTGAAGGAGGCGATGGAACAGCTCGAGTCGATCATCATGGCCGAGCGCTGTCGTGTGGCACGCCTCGACCTTACCCTTCCCGACCTGGAGGTACACAATTGATGGCATTCCCTTCGCTTGAAAGCGCCTTGAACAAGGTCTCGAACCGGTACCTGCTCGTCGTCCTCGCCGCGAAGCGGTCGCGCCAGCTCAACCGGGGCGCGGCGCCGCGCGTGGAGAGTCGGCACAAGAAGCCGACCAGCGGTGCGCTGGAGGAGATCGCGGCAGCCAAGGTCGAGTACCGCGTCAAGGAAGAGGACGCGCCCAAGGCATGAGCCTCGAGGGCCGCGAGCTGATTCTGGGCGTCACCGGGTCGATCGCCGCCTACAAGGCGGTGTACCTGCTGCGCGAGTTGACCCGGCTCGGCGCCTCGGTCAGCGTCTGTCTCTCCGAGCACGCCCGCGAGTTCGTCGGGGCGCTCACGTTCCGCACCCTGTCCGGGCGTCCGGTGCTCTCGAACCTCTTCGACCCGCAGAGCACCGACGCCGTCGAGCACGTCGCCCTCGCCGAGCGCTGCCACGCGGTCGTCGTGGCGCCGGCCACCGCGAACGTCCTCGCCAAGGCCGCCCACGGCATCGCCGACGATTTCCTGACGACCCTGCTGCTCGCGGCCCGCGCGCCGGTGCTCATGGTGCCGGCGATGGACGGCGGCATGTGGGACCACCCGGCGGTGGCGGCCAACGTCGTCACGTTGCGTCGCCGGGGCGTCACCGTGCTCGAGCCGGACACGGGCGCCCTCGCCTCGGGCCAGAGCGGCAAGGGACGGTTCCCAGAGGTCGACGATATCGTCGAGGCGCTGCGCCGCCTGCTGGCGCCGGTCCGCGACCTCGCCGGCGACCGGCTGCTCGTCACCGCCGGTCCGACGCGCGAGCCCATCGATCCGGTGCGGTACATCTCCAACCGGTCGTCGGGCAAGATGGGCTACGGCCTGGCGGTGGCCGCGCTGCGGCGCGGCGCGGAGGTCACGCTGATCTCCGGCCCGACCGCGCTCACGCCGCCGCCCGGCGCCGTCTTCGTCCCGGTGCAGACCGCCGAGGACATGCGCGAAGCGGTGCTCCAGCACCTCGACCGCGCGACGATCGTCGTCAAGGCGGCGGCGGTCGCCGACTACCGCACCAAGCAGGCCTCGAGCGTGAAGATCAAGGGCAAGCGCGATCTCACCCTCGAGCTGACGCCGAACCCGGACATCCTCGCGGAGGTCGCGGCGCGAGGCACGACCGCGTTCGTCGTCGGGTTCGCCGCCGAGACCCACGACGTCGCCGAACACGCGCGCGCGAAGCTCGAGAGCAAGGGGATCGACCTCCTGGTGGCGAACGACGTGAGTCAGCAGGGCATCGGCTTCGACGCCGAGGACAACGAGGTGCTGCTGCTCGACCGCTGGGGCGGCACGCGCGAGTTGCCGCGGATGCCGAAGGCCGCGGTCGCCGACGCGATCCTCTCGCACGTCCTCGGCCTGCGCGCCGGCATCACCAGGAAGACCCCCGCCTAGCGCGCATGGCGACCGCCGATCCGCGCGCGACCCTCGCCGAGGCCCTCGGCGCGCTCGGCGAGACCCTGCGCCACCACCGCGATCTCGGGCTCACCGAGCTCTCGCTCGCCGGCGACTACCTGCTCGATCCCGCGGCGGCGCTCCGGGCGCAGGAGAAAGCTCTCCAGGGCTGCCGCAAGTGCAAGCTCTGCGAGGGGCGCTCGACGGTCGTGTTCGGCTCCGGGAACCCGCGAGCGGAATTCGTCGTCATCGGCGAGGGCCCGGGCGCGGACGAGGACGCCCAGGGGCTGCCCTTTGTCGGGCGCGCCGGGCAGCTTCTCACGAAGATGCTCGAAGCCCGGAAGGTCGAGCTGTCGCGCGACGCCGTGTTCATTACGAACGCGGTCAAATGTCGGCCTCCCGGAAATAGAAATCCCGAAGCCGACGAGCTCGCGGCGTGCGCGCCGTTCCTGGCGGCCCAGCTCGCGGTGCTCCAGCCCAAGGTCGTGCTCGCACTCGGCAGCGTCGCGAGCCAGAGCCTGCTCGGTACCCGCGAGCCTATCGGCAAGCTTCGCGGTCGTGTGCACCCATATGGGTCCGCCGTGCTGATCCCCACCTTCCATCCCGCATTTCTCCTGCGCAACCCCGGTGACGAGTACAAGCGCATGGCGTGGGAGGACCTCCAGCTCGCCCGACGGGAGTACGACCGCCGCCGGACGCGATAAATGATCGCGGAGGTCGCCTTCGACGCTCCGATGGGTCATTCGTTTTCCTATCGCGTGCCCGACGACTGGACGGTCGTCCCCGGCCAGCGCGCGCAGGCCCCACTCCGGGGCGCGTCACGCGTCGGGATGATCGTGGCGTTGCGCGACGGGGCCGACCCGCGGCTCAAGCCGCTCGACCGCCTCGTCGATCGCGAACCCGTGCTCTCGCCGGCACAGCTCGACCTCGTCCACTGGATCGCGGCGCAGAGCCTCTCGTCCGTCGGCTCGACCTGCGCGGCGCTCCTCCCGCCGGCGGCGAGCGCGGCCGCCAGCGGCTCTCGCGAGAGCCCGCGGCGCGCCGATACGCCGGCGGCGCCCAAGCCGGAGCTCCTGGTGGGCGCGGGCCGGGAGAAGCGGCTGCTCGAGCGCATCGAGGCGGCGAAGGGCGCGGTACTCGTGATCACGGCCGACATCGAGACAGCGGCCCGGTGGGCGCAGCGACTCGCGAAGATCGACCGCGTCGTGAGACTCGACTCGGGCGTACCCGACGAGGAGCGGGCGGCCGCGTGGAGCGCCCTCCGCGACGGATCGGCGGGGCTCGCCGCCGGGACCCGGTCGGCGCTGCTCGCTCCGCTCCCGCCGCCGGCCACCCTCGCGCTGATCGACGAGCACGAGGCCGCCCACAAGCCGCCAGGACCGCCACGCATGCACTCGCGCGACGTCGCGCTCGAGCGCGCCGCGCGTGAGCCGCTCGCCCTGCTGCTCACGTCCGCCACGCCGAGCGTCGAGGCCTGGTGGCGCGCCGAGGCGGGGCTGGTGGACATGCCCGCGCGCGAGCCCGGCCCGTGGCCGGCGGTGAGCGTCGCCGACACCCGAGGGATCCTCCGGCGCGAGCCGCTCACCCCGTCGGTCTCCCGCGCGATCCGCGAAGCGCTGGCCGCCCGGCGCCGCGTCTTCCTCGCGGTGAGCCGGCTCACGTCGTCGCTCGCCTGCGACGAGTGCGGAACCGTGGTCCGTTGCGACGAGTGCGCGATCGCGCTCGCCTACTCGCGCGCCGCCGCGCGGCTCGTCTGCCGGCTCTGCGCCGCCTCGCACCCCCTGCCCGACACCTGCGCCACCTGTCACGGCCGACGCCTCTCGCCGTTCGGCTGGGGGGCCGAGCGCGTCGAGCACGCGGTCCGCCGCCGCTTCCCCGACGCGCGCATCGCGCGCTGGGATGCCGAGGCAGCACGGTCCGCCCGCGGCGAAGCGCAGCGCGCGGCGGCCGCGGCCGCCGACGTCGTGATCGGCACCCGCGGCGCGCTACGCCTCTTCGGTCCGGCGGCGCTCGGGCTCGCGGCGTTCGTGTCGCCGGACCAGCTCCTCCGGGCGCCGGATTTCCGCGCCGGAGAGCGCACGCTCGCGCTCGCGTGGGCGGCCGCCGAGCGAGTCGCCGCCGACGGCGCTCTCATCATCCAGTCGCAGAACCCCGGGCACTACGCGTTCGAGGCGGTCGCCCGCCAGAGCCTCCGCGCGTTCTACCGGCAGGAGCTGAAATTCCGCGCCGAGCTCGGCTACCCGCCCTTCCGCCGCCTCGCTGTCGTCACGGTCCGCGCCGGGCCGTCCGCCGACACGCGCCGGCTGGCCGAGGCGGTCGGCGCCGCGCTGCGTGGGCGCCGGGGGCTCACGGTGTACCCGCCGGTGGCCGACCGAAAGGACCGCGCTCAGCGGGTCGTCGCGAAGGGCGACGCCGATCTGCCGCGCCTTCTCGACGAAGCGCTGCGCGAGTTCAAAACACCGCGAGCGGGGAGCCGCGGTATATTTGACGTGGAGGTCGATCCGGTCGAATGGCAGTTCTGAGAGTCCGGAAATACGGCGATCCGGCGCTCCGGCAGCGAGCCTTGCCGGTGGGCGAGGTGACTCCCGAGCTCAGAGCGATCATCGCGGACATGACCGACACGATGTACGACGAGGTCGGCATCGGGCTCGCCGCGCCTCAGGTGGGGATCTCGCTCCGGCTCATCGTCGTCGCCGACGAGGAGGGCCGGAGCGTGCAGGCGCTCCTGAACCCGGCGATCGTCGAGCAGGGCGGCGAGGCGGTCGGCGAGGAAGGATGCCTGTCGATTCCGGGCGTGTTCGCCCCGGTCACGCGCGCCGCGTGGGTGAAGGTCGAGGCGCACGCCCTCGACGGCAAGCTCCTGACGATCAACGCCCGCGGCCTGCGCGCGCGGGTCTTGCAGCACGAGATCGACCACCTCGACGGCGTGCTCTTCATCGACCGCGTCGACGCCGTGACGCGTGACCGCATCAAGCGGAAGATCAAGAAGGAAGGTCTCCGCGAGGACGCCTCCCGCCACGCCTTCGCGCTTTAAGGTTCTCTTCTACGGCACGCCCGAGTTCGCCCTGCCGACCCTCGAGGCGGTCCTGCGCCATCACGAGGTCGTCGCCGTCGTCACCCAGCCCGACCGGCCGGCGCACCGCGGACGGCGCCTGACCCCACCACCGGTCAAGACGCGCGCGCTGGCCGCAGGGCTCGAGGTCATCCAGCCCGCCCGGGTGCGCGATCCCGAATGGGCCCCGCGCTTCCGCGCGCTCGGCACCGACGTGGCGGTGGTCGTCGCGTTCGGCCAGATCCTCCCGAAGGCGGTGCTCGACGCGCCCCGGCGCGGCTCGATCAACGTCCACGGCTCGCTCCTGCCTCGCTATCGGGGCGCGGCGCCGATCCAGTGGGCGATCATGCGCGGCGAGACCGTCACGGGGATCACCACGTTCCAGATGGACGAGGGCATGGACACCGGGCCGATCCTGCTCAGGGCGTCTCTGAACATCGGTCCCGCGGAGACCGCCGGCGAGCTGGCCACGCGGCTCGCCTCACTCGGCGCCGACGTCCTGGTCGAGACGCTCGCGCGGCTCGATGCGCTGACGCCCGAGCCCCAGCGTCACGAGGACGCGACGCTCGCGCCGCGACTGAAGCGGAGCGACGGCCATCTCGATTGGCACCGCGCGGCGCGGGAGCTCGTCAACATCGTCCGAGGCTGCAACCCCTGGCCGGGCGCCATCACGCTGAGTCGTGCCGGCGCGCTCACGATCTGGCGGGCAACCGCCTCCGGCACAGGGCCGACGGATCCGCCGGGCACGCTGGCTCGCCCTCGCCCCGATAGCGAGGAGCTTGCCATCGCCACCGCCGAAGGCTGGCTTCGTCCCATCGAAGTTCAGCCGGAGAATCGCCGCGCGATGTCCTGGGCGGAATATCTCCGGGGCGCGCGCCTCGCCCCGGGCGCTACGTTCGCGAACCCCGACACCTCCAGGGCCCGACCATGACACCGCCGCGCCGGCGAGGGGCGCAGGGGGGGCGCGGGCGGGGTCCGGGGCTTCGAGAACCCCACTCGCCCCGGACCCCGCCCTCGCCCCCCCTGCGCCCCTCGCCGGCGCGCGAGGTCGCGGTGACGGTGCTGGAGCGCGTCGAAGCGGACGCGAGCTTTGCGGACATCGCGCTCGAGGCCGAGCTTGGCGCGCGCCGGCTCGAGGCCCGTGACGCCGCGCTGGCGACGGAGCTCCTGTTCGGAACGCTCCGCTGGCAACGCTACCTCGACTGGGTCCTGGCGCCGCACTCCCGTCGCCGGCTCGAGTCGCTCGATCCCCGCGTGCGGGTGATCCTGCGAATGACCGCGTACCAGATCGCGTTCCTCGAGCGCGTGCCGGCGTTCGCCGCCGTCAATGACGCGGTCACGCTCGCCCCGCGCACCCCCGGTGTGAGCGCCTTCGTCAACGCGGTGCTCCGGTCCTTCTCCCGGCGCGGCGCGCGCGAGCGCGAGCCGGCGCCGCCGCGGGACCCCAACGACGCGCTGGCGACGCGCTGCTCGTTCCCCACGTGGCTCGTCGAGCGGTGGGTGGCGAGATACGGCCGCGAGGACGCCGAGGCGCTGATGCGAGCCCTGAACGAGCGGCCACCCCTGACGTTGCGCACGAACACGCTGCGGATCACGCGCGACGCGCTCGCCGCGCGCCTGGCAGCCGAGGAAGGGCTCGCCGGGCGATCGACGCGCCTGGCGCCCGAGGGGCTCGTCGTGGGACCCGGCGGCGCGCCGGGCGAGTGGCGCGCCTTTGCCGACGGGAGCTTCGCCGTGCAGGACGAAGCCTCGATGCTGGTCGCGCGCTTGCTCGCGCCCGCGCCCGGCACCACGGTTGCCGACGTGTGCGCCGCGCCCGGCACCAAGACGACCCACGTCGCCGCGCTCATGGAAAACCGGGGCCGCGTCCTCGCCTTCGATCGAGAGCCCGCGCGCCTGGCGCGGGTCGGGGAGGCGGCCGCGCGGCTCGGGATCACGATCATCGAGGCCCGACACGGACCGGTCGAGGCCCTGGCGCCGGCCTTCCGCGCTGCGTGCGACGGCGTTCTCGTCGACGCGCCCTGCTCGAACCTGGGCGTGTTGAGACGCAATCCCGAGGTGAAGTGGCGGCGTCAGCCTTCCGACCTGGGACTGGCGAGCCGACGCCAACTCGAGATCGTGGCGGCCGCGGCGACGATGGTCAGGCCCGGCGGCCGGCTCGTCTATGCCACGTGCTCGCTCGAGCCCGAGGAGAACGAGCAGGTCGTCGGGACCTTCCTCGCCGCCCATCCGGACTTCAAGACCGATCCGCCCGACGAGTTCCCGCTGCCACTCGACCCCGACGGTTGGCTCCGGTGCCTGCCGCACCGCCTCGGCACGGACGGGTTCACGGCCGTCCGCTTCCGTCGCTCCTAGCTTTCGGGGTATAACTGCGCAGTGATCAAGATCGCGCCCTCGATTCTCTCGGCCGACTTCGCCGCCCTCGGCACCGACATCGCGCGCGTCGAGGCCGGCGGCGCCGACCAGCTCCACGTCGACGTCATGGACGGACGATTCGTTCCCAACATCACGATCGGTCCCGTCGTCGTCGGGGCGATCCGCAAGCGGACGCGCCTTCCGCTCGACGTGCACCTGATGATCGTCGAGCCGGAGCGCTACATCCCCGAGTTCGTGGCGGCGGGCGCCGACATGGTCACCATACACATCGAGACCTGCCCGCATCTGGCGCGCACGCTCGCTCAGATCCGCGAGCTCGGCGCGCGGGCGGGTGTCGCGCTGAACCCGTCGACGCCGCCCTCCGCGCTCGAGTTCGTGCTCGACGACCTCGACCTCGTGCTCGTGATGTCGGTGAACCCCGGGTTCGGCGGCCAGTCGTTCATCCCGGCCGCGCACCGCAAGATCCGCGAGGTCAGATCCCTGCTGGCCGGGCGGCCCGTAGAGGTCTCGGTCGACGGCGGTGTGAAGGCGGATCTCGCGAAGTCCCTGGCCGAGGACGGGGCCTCGACCCTCGTGGCCGGCTCGGCGATCTTCGGCGCCGCCGACCCCGCGGCGGCAGTCAGGGCGCTGCGCGCCGCCGCGACGCCGGCGTAGCGCGTTTTTATGGACGTCGTCGACGCGCTCGCCCACCGCGGGCGGTTCTTCCGGGTGCTCCAGCAAACCGCGCGCAGCCAGACGGCCGTCATGACCATCGCTCCGGGTGCGGACGCGGGACCCGAGGAGGAGCACGACGGCGATCAGGTCATCTACGTCGTCGAGGGCGAGGCAGTCGTCCGCATCGGCGACAAAGAGTACCGGGCCGCCGCGGGGGCGCTCGTCATGATCCCCGCGCGCACGCGCCACCACGTGACGAACGCCGGCGAGGTCCCGCTTTTCTTCGTGACGGTCTACGCGCCCCCGGCGTACTGAACGCGGGCAGCGGTCGGGGGAAGATCGAACGCCCGGGACTACTTTCTACGGAACTCGGCCGGGAGCTTCGCCCACTGATAAACACCCACGTTGAGCTGCCGCAGCATCCAGCGCTCGGGGTACCAGTAGCCGGTGGTCGTCTCGGTGACGTAGTACCCGGGGATCGTCTGCATCTGCTGCTCGGCTCGGGCGGGCACGCCGTCGGGAACTGAGACCGGCAGGGTCAGGACGACTTGCTGGGCGGGCACCTCGATGTACCGGATGACCTGCCCGTAGTCGACCTGGTTCGGGAACGCCCATGGCATAGCCGGGTGGGGGTTGTTGAGGTTATCCGCGGGATTGGCCGGATTGCCCTGAGCGAACGCCGAAGACCCACCGAAAAGCTGCAGCGTCACTGCGACGACCGCGACCATGACCGTCCTGACCATCACGGGTCCCCCTGGCCCGACAGTATACAGAACCGTGCTAGTTGTTGAAATTCCTCTCGCCGTTCCGTAGAGTTAGTGTTTCCCATGCTGGATTCCCTCAGTACGAGACTGCAAACCATCTTCGACAAGCTCGGCGGGCGCGGCCGGCTGTCGGAGGAGAACATCCAGGAGGCGCTCCGCGAGGTCCGGGTGGCGCTCCTGGAGGCGGACGTCAACTTCAAGGTCGTGCGCGCCTTCATCGATCGCGTGAAGGACAAGGCCGTCGGCCAGGACGTTCTGACGTCGCTCACGCCAGCGCAGCAGGTGGTGAAGGTCGTGCACGGCGAGCTGGTCGAGTTGCTCGGGGGCAGCGGGCATCGGCTCACGATGGCGTCGCACCCGCCGACCGTCATCATGCTCATGGGGCTGCAGGGCTCGGGCAAGACAACAACCGCCGCGAAGCTCGCCCGTCTCTACACGAAGCAAGGGCAGCATCCGCTGCTGGCGGCCGCAGACACCCAGCGGCCCGCCGCGATGGAGCAGCTCCGAACGCTCGGCAGTCAACTCGACGTCCCCGTGACCGGGGCGCCCGGGCAGACCCCGCTCGAGATCTGTCGAGCGGCCCGCGAAGAGGCGGCGGCCCGCGGGCTCACGCCGCTCATCCTCGACACGGCCGGCCGCCTCCACATCGACGAGGTCCTCCTGGAGGAGCTGCAAGCGATCCGCCGCGAGGTCGCGCCCCACCACGTGCTCCTCGTGGTGGACGCGATGACCGGCCAGGACGCGGTCACCGTCGCCGACCGCTTCAACCAGGCGGTCGGCATCGATGCCGTGATCCTGACCAAGCTCGACGGCGACTCGCGCGGCGGCGCCGCGCTCTCCGTCCGGCACGTCACCGGGCGCCCCATCGCCTTCGTCGGCGTGGGCGAGAAGACCGACGCGCTCGAGCCGTTCCACCCCGATCGCCTGGCTTCCCGCATCCTCGGCATGGGGGACGTGCTCTCGCTCGTCGAGAAGGCGCAAGCGGCCGTGGATCAGACCAAGGCGGAAGCGCTGGCCAAGAAGCTCCGCGAGGACACGTTCTCGCTGGAAGACTTCCGCGACCAGCTCAAGCAGCTCCGCCAGATGGGGCCGCTCGATCAGATCCTCGGCATGCTCCCGTTCGGGAAGATGCTCAAGGGCACGCCCAAGGATCTCGACGGCGAGTCGGCGGACCTCGGCCGATTCGACGCGATCATCAGCTCGATGACGCCGGGCGAGCGGCGCAATCCCGAGATCATCAGCGGCAGTCGCCGCCAGCGGATCGCGCGCGGCAGCGGCACCAACGTGCAGGACGTGAACCGACTGCTCAAGCAGTTCGCGCAGCTGCGGAAGATCATGAAGCAGTTCAAGGGCATGGAGGGGAAGCTTCCCCGCATGAAGAATCTTCCAGGATTTCCGATGCCGAGGGGGTGAGAACGTGGCAGTGACGATTCGGCTGAGACGGATGGGGACGACGAAGCGGCCGGCCTACCGGGTGGTCGTGGCGGACTCGCGCTCACCGCGCGACGGGCGCTTCATCGAGGTGCTCGGGCACTACAGCCCGCTGACCGAGCCACCGACCGTGTCGATCGACCGCGCGAAGGTCGAGGCGTGGATCAAGAAGGGCGCCCAGCCGTCGAACACGGTACGGAGGCTGATCGCGAACGCGCCGGCGACCGTTCCGGCGAGCGTGCTGGAAAAGAAGTAGGAGGCCACGGCCGGACTCGCCCGCGAAGGGGCGAGTGTCGAGCCGAGCCGACGGAACATGAACGACCGGCTCGTGGTGATCGGCGAGATCGCGCGGCCCCACGGCCTCCGCGGCGAGATGCGCGTGACGCCGCTCACGGACCATCCCGAGCGATTCGAGCGGGTGACCGACTGCGTGCTCTGGGACCAGGCGCGCGACACGCGCGAGCGGTGCCGGGTCACCGGGGCGCGCCGACAGGGTGCGGCGGTCCTCCTCTCGCTGGCGGGTTGCGAGACGGTCGAAGCCGCCAGCGCGCTGGTCGGGCGCCTGGTGGCGCTGCCCGAAGCCGAGGCGCTGCCGCTAACGCCGGGCCGTTTCTATCCGTGGCAGCTCGAGGGCTGCCGGGTCCTCACGGACGACGGGCGGGAGGTCGGCCGGGTGACGCGCATCGAGCGATCGGCGGCCCAGGATCTCTGGGTGGTGGGCGACGGCGCGCGTGAGCTCCTGATACCGGCGGTGGCCGAGATCGTGCTCGAGGTCGACCTCGCGGGGGGCCGCGTCGTGATCCGGCCGCCCGACGGATTGCTCGACCTCTAGCGGCCGAGGCGTGCTGTGCGCATCGACATCGTGACGCTCTTTCCCGGCATGGTCGAGCCGGTTCTGTCGGAATCGATGCTCGGGCGCGCGCGAACGCGCGGACTCGTTGACATCCGGGTGGTCAATCTCCGAGACTACGCGGAGGGTCGGCACCGGGTCACCGACGACTATCAGTTCGGGGGCGGCGGCGGTATGGTGCTGAAGCCGGAGCCGCTCTTCGCCGCGGTGGACGCGCTGCGCACGTCGGAGGCGCGCGTCGTGCTGATGGACCCGCGGGGTCGAACGCTCACGCAGACGGTGGCGGCCGAGCTCGCCAGTGAGACGCACCTGATCCTGCTGGCCGGCCGATACGAGGGCGTCGACGCGCGGGTCGGTGCGGGGCTCGCGGACGACGCGATCTCCATCGGCGACTACGTGCTGACCGGCGGTGAGTTGCCGGCGCTGGTGGTGACCGACGCGGTGACGCGCTTGCTCCCGGGCGTGCTCGGGGCCGAAGGCGCGACGACCCGCGAGTCGTTCGCCGAGGGGCTCCTGGAGCCGCCGCAGTACACGCGGCCCGAAGCGTACCGGGGGACGCGCGTGCCGGCGGTGCTGCTCTCGGGCGACCACGCGCGGATCGCGCGCTGGCGACGCGTGCAGGCGATCTGGCTCACGTGGCGCGACCGCCGGGATCTCCTGGCGACGGCGCGTCTGACGCCCGACGAGCGCGAGCTGGTGGAACGATTCGAGCGCGGGGAGACGCCGGAGCAAATCGACGAAGGAAAGGACCCTTGGTGATGGACGCAATTCGACTGGTCGAGGCTGCTCAGCTCAAGAAGGACCGGGCCGGGTTCGCTCCCGGCGACACGGTGCGTGTGCACGTCAAGGTGGTCGAGGGCGAGAAGGAGCGGTTGCAGCTCTTCGAGGGCATCGTCATCCGGCGGCGCGGGGAGGGTGGCCGCGCGTCGTTCACGGTCCGGCGCATCTCGTACGGCGTCGGCGTCGAGCGTACGTTCCCGCTGCACTCGCCACGGATCGAGCGGGTCGAGGTCGCCCGCCGGAGCCGTGTGCGGCGCTCGAAGCTCTACTACCTCCGCGGGCTCGCCGGCAAAGCTGCGCGCCTCAAGGAAAAGCGCGCGCCCCTCGTCCCCGCCACCGCCCCCGAGCAATAATCGACGTACTCGGCGTGACGCCGCCTCCGTCGGCGCCGTATCATCACGAGGCTCGGGCCTGGAAGACGGGTGTCACGCGGATCGCCGGCCTCGACGAGGCGGGGCGCGGACCCCTGGCCGGGCCGGTCGTTGCGGCCGCCGTGATCATCGGAGCCGACCGGCGCATCAAGGGGCTCGCGGACTCGAAGGTCCTCACGCCCGAGCAGCGCGAGGCGCTGTTCCTCGTCATCAGCGAGCGGGCTCTCGCCGTTGGCGTCGGGATCGTCGACCACGAGACGATCGACCGCGTCAACATCCTGCAAGCCACCCGCCTCGCGATGGCCGAGGCCCTCACACGCCTCGTCGTGCGGCCCGATCTGGTCATCACCGATTTCGTCGCGCTGCGCGACCTCGCCTGCCCGCAGAAAAACCTCGTCGACGGCGACGCGCGGTGCGCCACCGTCGCCGCCGCCTCGATCATCGCCAAGGTCACCCGTGACCGGCTGATGGTCGAGGCGGACCGGAGCTTTCCGGAGTACGGCTTCGCCCGCCACAAGGGCTACGCGACCCCGGAGCACCTCGCCGCGCTCGACCGCTGGGGCCCGTGCCCGCTCCACCGGCGGACCTTCGCCGGCGTCTGGCGCCAGGGCGAGCTGTTCGTGCTGGAAGCGACCGACTAGCCCAACGGCGATTACACCCCATCCGCGGGCCCCCGGGCCATCTATGCCGCGCTGCCGACCATGCCCGACTATGTCGTCGTGCCGAACGCCGGCCACTTTGTGTTCGTTGCGTGGCGCGCGGAAATGGCCAGGCGGGCGCCGGTGATCCGCCGCGATGCGGCGGACTTCGACCGCGAGGCCTTCCACCCGAGTAGTTGCCTTCTTCAAGGCGCGGTTGCCGTCGGACCGAACGGAGGCTCGGCATGAGTCGTACGACGCGGCTGATGGCTGGTCTGGTCCTCGTCGTTGCTCGAGCGGCGTCGCGACCGCCGCCGCCGTCGTTGAGGACGGGGAACCTCTCGGAGGGGGAACAATGGAGACGTTGATCGTCACGCTTCGCTGGATCCACATCGTCGCCGGCATGCTCGCCCTCGGCCTGGCGCCCGCGGCGATGCTGACCGTGAAGGGCGGGCGAGCTCACCGGCGTTGGGGCAAGATCTATTTCTGGTCGATGGCGGTGGTCGCGGCGACGGCCGTGAGCCTCGGTCTCTGGCGTCCCAAGATCTTCCTGGCGCTGCTCGCCGTCTTCAGCTTCTACCTGGCTTTCTCCGCCTATCGCGCGCTGTTTCGCAAGCGCCCGGCGCCGGGGCAAGGGCCCCGGGCCATCGACTGGGCCGCCGCCCTGGTGACGTTCTCCGCCAGCGCGGCGCTGGTCGTTCTCGGGCTCCTCCAACCTGGTCCGAGCTGGAAGCGGGTCGGCTTCGTTCCAGTGGTCTTCGGCGCGCTCGGGATCGTGCTCTCCGGGCTCGACGTCTGGAAGTTCGCGCGGCCGCCGGCGGACAAGAACGCCTGGTGGTTCGATCACATGGGAGGCATGCTCGGCTCGTATATCGCCACGGTGTCGGCCTTCTCGGTCGTCAACTTCACGTTTCTGCCGACCGCCGTGCGCTGGCTCTGGCCGACCGCCATCGGCATTCCGCTGATCACGCTGTGGATCATCTACTACAAGATCCGCTTCAGGCGCGGCGCGCGCCCGCGCGTCCGGGCCACGAGCCCAGGCTGATCGGCAGAATTCCTCCCTCGGTGCGACAATGTCGCGCCGGCTCGTGGGCGGGGCCGGGTAGAGGACCATGACCGAAGTCACGTTCGGATTGTTCGACTGGATCGACCGGCGGCCAGGGCCGATCGGGCCGCTCTACGAGGAACGGCTGCAGCTCCTCGAGGCGGCGGAGGCGGCGGGCTTCTTCTGTTACCACCTCGCGGAGCACCACGCGACGCCGCTCGGGATGGCGCCGTCGCCGTCGGTGTTCCTGGCCGCGGCGGCCCAGCGCACGCGACGCATCCGCCTGGGGCCGCTCGTATACTTGCTGCCCCTCTATTCTCCGCTGCGTTTGATCGGCGAGATCTGCATGCTCGACCATCTGAGCGGCGGCCGGCTCGAGCTGGGCGTCGGGCGCGGCGTGTCGCCGTACGAGATCGGCTACCACGGTCTCGACCCTGCGCGCACGCGCCCCATGTTCCAGGAGGCGCTCGACGTGATCGTCGCGGGCATGACGAGCGCGAGGCTCACGCACCGTGGTGAGCACTACCGCTACGATGACGTGCCGATGGAGCTGGCGCCGCTCCAGCGGCCATATCCGCCGCTCTGGTACGCGACGAGCAACCTCGACAGCGTGGCCTGGGCGGCGGCGCAGGGCATGCATCTGGTCGGGCTCGGCCCGGCGGAGGCGTACCGACCGTTCGTCGAGAAATATCGAGCGGTCTGGCCCGAGCACCGGGACGATCCGCGCCGTCGCAACCCGCAGGTCGCCACGCCGCGCATCGGGATCAATCGCCAGGTCGTGGTCGCGGACACGGACGCGGAGGCGGAGGCGATCGCGCGCGCCGTCCACCCCCGCTGGGCGGCGAGCTTCGTCAAGCTCTGGGCCGACCACGGCGACACGACTTACGTCCACCGCGTCAACCTCGACGCGGCGCTGCGCCACGAGACGATTCTGGTCGGGTCCCCGGCACGCGTGCGCGATCAGGTCTCGCGCCTGATCGAGGCGACGGGCGTCAATTACGTCATCTGCTGCTTCGCGTGGGGCGACCTCAGTCTGGTACAGTCGCTCCGCTCCCTGCGTCTCTTCGCCGAGCAGGTGATGCCGGCCTTCCAACCCTGAGCAACTGAGGAGAGGTCCATGAATCGGTTCCGTCCTTGCCGGGTCGCGATCGCCGGCGTCTTGACGCTCGGGATTGTCGTTCTTGCCGCGAGCGCCCCTGCCCAGACGCCGGCACCCGGCGGTCCCATCACGATCGGCGTTCTGGCGCCGTCGACCGGCCCGTTCGCGACGTACGCGCGCGACATCATCGACGGCGCGCGCCTCTATTCCGACGAGGTCGGCGGGCAGCTGGGCCGGCGGAAGCTCGAGATGGTCGTCGAGGACTACCAGACGCGGCCGGACGTGGCGCTGACGAAGATTCGCAAGCTGGTGGAGCGCGACCGGGCCCAGGCGATCGTCGGCCTCGTGCTCTCGGCGGCGGCCCTCGCGGTGAAGGATTACGTGAACACCCAGAAGGTTCCGCTGCTCATCTCTGGCTTCGCCGTCGCCGAGAACCTCACCCTGCAGCTGAACCCGTACGTCTTCCGGTTCACGTACAGTGCGGCCATGACCGGCGCCCCCATCGGCCAGTGGACCTATCGCCATCTGAAGGCGCGGCGGGCTGCGATCATCGCCTCGGACAGCGTGGGGCCGCTCGAGCTCATGATGGCGTGGGCCCGCGCCTTCGAGGAAGCGGGCGGCAAAGTGGTCCAGGAGATCTATCCGCCGCTGGGCACCGCGGACATGGCACCCTGGGTCGCGAAGCTCCGCCACGACGTGGACGTCATCGGGGTGCAAACGGTCGGCGCCGACGGCGTGCGGTTCGTCAAACAGTTCCAGGAGTACGGGCTCAAGGGCAAGATCCCGCTGGTCGACGCGTCGGTGGGGGTCAGCGAGATCTCGCTCCTGCCCACGGCAGGCGACGCGGCCGTCGGCGTCTACAACAGCCAGCCCTACCAGTACACCGTCGACACCCCCCGCAACCGAAAGTTCGTCCAGGCCTTCCGATCGAAGTTCGGGCGCGACCCCGGCTCCCCCGCCGCATTCACCTACGCGGCGATGGCGGCCATCGATCAGGCCGTCACCGCGACGGGCGGGAACATCGAGGACTCGGCGCGGTTCGTCGAGGCGTTGCGAAAGACAGATCTCGAGGCGCCGCAGGGACGGCTGCGTTTCGATCGATTTCAGAACGTCGTCACCGACATCCACATCAGCCGGATCGACAAGGTCGGCGACCAGATCGTTCCCGTCGTGATCGAAACGGTTCGCGGCGTCGACCAGTTCCTCGGCATGGACCCAGCCGAGTACCTGAAGAAGCCCCGCCTCGTGACCCTGAAAGGCTCTTTCGCCAAGTAAGCGAGGGCTCGTTCGTCAACTGAGAAAGGGCCCATTCGTCACGTGAGTGCCCGCGCCCGAGGGCGGGTCGCCGGGAGGGTCGCCGGACCCGTTCCCGAAGCGCGACGGCGGGCGACGCGCGCCCGGATGGAGCCCAGCCGCCGCGGAGCGGCGCACGCGCGCCGCGTGGTCCGGCGACCCCTCCCGGCGACCCGCCCTCAGGCCCGAGCGCTAAGCGAGCGCTTTGAGCCGAGGGTAGACTTCGCGAGCGAACATCTGCATGCCCTTGACGGTCTCGTCATGGTCGAGAAACCCAGCCTGACCCATGATGAGCAAGTGGCCGAAGCCGCCGACATGGTCGTGCATCTTCATGATCTGTCGATAGACCGAGTCGGGATTCCCGGCGAAGACGAGCCCATTCTCCATGAGCGGGCCGAGCGCCGGGTTCTGGAACATCTTGAAGATGCCGGGGTTCGTGCCCTTCATCGTGTTCACCGTCGACGCCGTCGGGTGGTAGCCCGGCGGGCTGGTGAACTGCGGCGGGACCTTGTTCGACTCGAGGTACCACATCAGCTTGCGCGCCCCCGCGTACCCTTCCTCGTCGGTCTCGCCCACGTAGACCAGCGCCGCGTAGGCGAAGCGATCGAGCGCCGCCGTGGGCAGTCCGAGCTCGGCGCGCCGCTCGCGATAGGAGCCGAACACGGTCCTGGTGCCGTCGAAGCCGGTCAGGAAGCAGGCGACGACGTAGCCCTTCGCGCCGACGTCCCGCGCGCTGGCCGGGCTGAGCGCGGTGATCCAGATCGGGGGATGCGGCTCCTGGTAGGGCCGCGGCCAGATGTTCACCTGCCGGTGGTGAAAGTACTTCCCCTCCCAGTTGAAGGGCCCGTCGTGGCTCGTCCACGCCTTGACGATCAGATCGTGGGCCTCCCAGAAGCGCTCCATCATGCGGGTCGGCCGATGATTGCCGGCCGACATCTCGTACGGCACGCCGCGCACGAACCCGCACTCCAGGCGGCCGCGCGAGTAGACGTCGACCATCGCCATCTCTTCGGCCACCCGCACGGGCTCGCGCCGGTTCGCGATCGGGTTGCCGAGGATCAGGATGCGTGCCTTGCGCGTGTCGCGCGCGAGCGCGCCCATGACGACCGCCGCCGACGGGTTCAGGTTGGTCGCCGTCTGGTGGTGCTCGTTCACCATGATCTCGAGACCGAGGTCCTCGGCGATCTGCCACTCGTCGATGAAGCGGTGATAGAGGTCGGCGCCGATCTTGGGGTCGTAGTAGCGATTGGGCAGCTTCACCCGGATCGAGTCGTACTCCTTGGGATCGGGCAGGAGATGATACGCGTTCTCGCTGAAGAACCAGGCCCGCATACCCACTGTCTTACGCCTTTCGCTCGGCGAGGAACCCTCGGACTCGGTCGACGAGCGCCGCCGGCTCCTCGATGTGGGGAAAGTGCCCGGCGCGATCGATCGTCTCGAAGCGGGCGCCTGGAATGGCGCTTCGATACGCGGCGCCGTAGTACGACGCGGTGACGAACCGATCATCGGCGCCCCACAGGAGCAGCGTGGGTACGGTGATCCGGTGTAGCCACTGCCGCAGCTTGGGGTTGTGGAAGTAGGGCTCCCAGGCGTAGAGCGCCGTCGCCTCGCGATTGCGCGCGATCACGGTCAGCTGGTCGTCCGAGAGCTTCGTGTGGTCGATGGCCGCGCGTGCCGGATCGCGATACTGCAGACGCGCGACCTCGTCCGGCGGCAGCGCGAAGATGTCCGGGATGTCGCGGGTCTCTCGGTCTCCGACCTTGATGCCGAGCGGCGCCACGAGGACGAGCCCGGCGAGGCGGTCGCTGGACTTCACCGCCATCTCCGCCGCGATCCAGCCGCCGAGCGAGGACCCGATCACGACGACGTCGCGGAGATTCCGCTCGACGAGCAGGTCGAGGTAGAGATAGGACAGATCGTCGACGGTGTCGATGCTGCCGACGTCGGGGGAACGGCCGAAGCCGGGATGCGAGGGCGCCAGCACGCTCCCGTGAGCCCCGAGCAGATCGAGGAAGGGCGCGTTGGGATCGAGCCCCTCTTCGCCGTGGAGCCAGAGGATCGGCCGCCCCTGTCCGCGCTCGGCGATCTCGAGTCGCACGCTGTGCACCGTCATCCAGCCGGGATGGGTGGCGTTCGCCATCGTCGACCCGAGACTATATCAGGAATGTGCTAAGGTCGCGGTCGCGCGTTGTCCCCCCGACACTGCGGAGGAACGGCGATGGGGCGTCTCGATAGGGTCGTCGCGGCGGGCCTCTTGTTAATTATTCTCGCACGCGGGCCGGCCGTCGCCCAGACGCCGACACCCGTCAAGATCGGCATGCTCGTTCCCCTGACCGGGGTCTTCACTCGCAACGGCCGCGAGGCCGTCGACGGGGCGCGGCTGTACCTCGACGAGATCGGTTGGAAGGTGCAGGGGCGGCCCATCGAGCTTCTGGTCGAGGACTACGAGGGCAAACCCGACGTCGGGCTGACCAAGGCCAGGAAGCTCGTCGAGCGCGACGGCGTCCACATGCTCAAAGGCATCGTCAGCAGCGCGGTCGGGCTGGCCGTCGCGGCGTATGCGAAGGAAAAGAAGATCCCCCTGATCGTGTCGGCGGACTTCGGCGCCAGCGCCCTGACCGTGCCCGGACCACTCCTCAACCCATACATCTTTCGCTGGTCCCAGAGCGGGACCGGGCCGGGCCAGGCGGCCGCCGACTGGGCTTACAAGGTCGCCGGATGGCGGAAGGTCGTCTCGATCGCCTCGGACTACGTCGGAGGCCTGGAGGTGGGCGGCTCCTTCGCCCGCGTCTTCTGCTCCCTCGGCGGACGCGTCGTCCAGGAGCTCTGGCCACCGCTGGGGACAGCCGACTTCGCCCCGTTCCTCACGCAGATCGATCGTTCCGCGGACGCTGTCATCGAGTTCACACCCGGCGCCGACGGGCTCAGGTTCGGAAGGCAGTACGTCGAGTACGGCATCAAGCTCCCGCTCATGGACGTGTACGCGCAAGTGATGGACGAGGCGAACCTCGCCCAGCTCAAGGACGCGGCGCTCGGCTGGTACTCGACCATCCACTACACGGCGCTCATCGACACACCGGAGAACAAGCGGTTCGTGGCGACGTGGGAGAAGAAGCACGGGCGGGTCCCGTTCGACAACGCCGCCGACGGCTACGTCGGGGCGAAGGCGATCGTGGAGGCCCTCAAGCTCGTGAACGGGCGGGTCGAGGACAAAGAGGCCTTCATGGCCGCGATGCGCACGCTGGAGTTCGATTCCCCGAAGGGCCCGGTGAAGCTCGACAAGTTCCAGAATATCGTCCAGCCCCAATACGTGCGAAAGGTCGAGCGCATGGGGCAGGCCCTCGTCAACACGCCGATCAAGACCTACCCGAGCGTCTCCCAGTTCTGGACCTGGACGCCCGAGGAGTTCATGAAGTATCCGGGATGGGCCGAGTTCAAAGGGAAGATGACGGACTGCGCGAAGGTGCTGGGGCGGTGAGCAGGGCGAGGATGCGCGCCGGCGTCAGGGGCGTCTCGGTGACGCGCGGACCGAAGGGCGCCAGCGCGTCCTCGATGGCGTTCGCGATCGCGGCCGGCGGGGAGATCGCGCCACCCTCGCCGAGCCCCTTCACCCCCAGCGGGTTGCGCGGCGACGGGCATTCCAGGTGCACCGTCTCGATCTGCGGCAGATCGTCCGCCTTGGGGACGGCGTAGTCCATCAACGAGCCGGTCAGGAGCTGGCCCGCTTCGTCGTAGACCATCTCCTCGAAGAGTGCGCCGCCGACGCCCTGCGCGACGCCGCCGTGCACCTGCCCCTCGACGATCGTCGGATTGATGACGCGGCCGCAGTCGTGGGCGACGACGTAGCGCAAGAGCTTGACCCCACCCGTGCCAGGATCGACCTCGACCTGGGCGACGTGGACGGCGCTCGCGTACGTCACCGTCGGCACGTGGTGGTAGGCGGTCGCCTCGAAGTCGGGTGAGGCGACGCCGGGCCGGGCGAAGGTCGGGATCGACGCCTGGACGACGCGCGCGAGATCGACGGCGGAGCCCGGCGATCCCCGGACGAAGACCTTGCCGTCGTCGATCTCGACATCGTCTGGCGCCGCTTCGAGCAGGACCGCCGCCGCGCGGACCAGCTTCGTCCGCACCTCACGGCAGGCGTCGGCGATGGAGCTTCCCGCCGTCACGGCGCTGCGGCTCGCGAACGTGCCGACGCCGAAGGGCACGGCGGCCGTGTCGCCGCCGACCACCGTGACCCACTCCAGCGGGACGCCGAGCGCGTCGGCGGCGATCTGGGCGAAGCTCGTCTCGTGCCCCTGCCCCGAGTTGATCGCGCCGGTCGCCACGAGCACGCGGCCGGCGAGGTCGAGCTTCACCGTCGCGCCCTCGAACGGGCCGATCGCTGTGCCCTCGACGTACCCCGAGATCCCGACGCCGCGGTAAACGCCCTGGGCCCGCAGCCCCGCCTGCTCGGCGCGGAACTGCCGGTAACCTGAGGTTTCGAGCGCCTTCTCGAGCGCCAGGGGGAAGTCGCCGGTGTCGTAGACGAGCGGGTTGCCGTCACGGTAGGGCATGCCGAAGTCGTACGGCAGCTCGTCCGGGCGGATGTAGTTGCGGCGCCGGACTTCCGCCGGGTCCATCCCGAGCTCGCGCGCGAGACAGTCGACGATGCGGTCCATCGCGAACACCGTCTCGGGCCGGCCGGCACCCCTGTAGGGAGCGTTCGGCGTCTTGTGGGTCACGACCGCCTGGACGTCGACCCGCATGTTCTTGATCCGGTGCGGCCCGATCAGGTGCGCGACCGTGTTGTATGGGAGCACGACGCCCCAGACGTTGTAGGCGCCGAGGTCGAGCCAGATGCGGTCGCGCACGGCGAGGATCGCGCCGTCGCGCGTGGCCGCGAGGGAAATCGCGTGGACTTGATGGCGCGCGTGCGCGGCGCCGGACATGTGCTCGCGCCGGTTCTCGATCCACTTCACCGGCCGGCCGAGCGCCATCGCCGCGATGGGGACGAGCGCGTCCTCCGGGTACCCCGACGCCTTCGTTCCGAAGCCGCCGCCGAGATCGGGGGCGATCACACGGATCTTGTGGGGCGGAAGGTCGAGCGCCGCCGCGAGCCCTTGCTGGACGAAGTGCGAGACCTGGGTCGAGTTCCAGGTCGTCAGGGTCCCGTCCCGTCGGTCCCACGCCGCGACGACTCCCCGGCCCTCGAGCGGCATGCCGACGTAGCGCTGGATGCGGAACGTCTCGCTGACGGAGACCTCCGCCCGGGCGAAGGCCCCGTCGGCGTCGCCGATCGAGTGCGAAAAGCCGACGCCGACGTTGCTCCCCCATTCCGGGTGGACCAGTGGGCTCCCGGGCTCGCCGGCGCGGACCATGTCCACGACCGGGGCCAGCGGGTCCCAGTCGATCTCGACCAGATCCACGGCGTCCTCGGCCGCGGCCCGGCTTTCGGCCACGACCATCGCGACGATCTCCCCGACGTAGCGGGCGCGCTCACGGCAGAGCGCCCACTGGAACGCCTGGCGGACCTCGAACTTCACGACGGCGGCGAGTCCGGGCGGCACCGCGCCGAAGAGCGGCAGGGGCTTCATCCAGCGCTCGAGGTCGCCGAACGTGAAGACGCGAATCACCCCCGGCGCCGTCGACGCCGCCGCGGTGTGGATCTTCCCGATGCGCGCGTGGGCATGGGGTGAGCGGACGAAGGCGGCGTGGAGCGCGCCGGGCACGATCACGTCGTCGACGAATCGCCCGTCGCCGCGGAGAAAGCGCGGGTCTTCTCGCCGCTTCACCGCCGCGCCGAAGTATTTGGCGCCCATGGCCCGCCCAGCCCGCGACTATACACCCGCTTCCCGGATGCGGAATCGTGCGCTATTCTCGCTGCCACATTCCCGATCTCGCAGGAGGCACCCGATGGTGAAACGGTCGATCGTCCTCATCGCCCTCGCCCTTGCCGCGCTCGCCGCGATTACGGTACCTGGAGAGTCGCAAGCGCCGGTCAAGATCGGCGTCATCGAGCCGCTCTCCGGCTCGGTCGCCGCGTCCGGCAACTACATCCGCATGGGCGCCGAGATCGCGCGTGACTGGATCAACGCGAAGGGCGGGATCGCGGGCCGGAAGGTCGACCTCCTCATCGAGGACAACAAGTCCGATCCCAAGGAGGCGGCGAGCGCCGCCGAGAAGCTGATCGTCCGCGACAAGGTGCCGGCGATCATGGGCGCCTGGGGCAGCTCGATGACGCTCGCGGCGATGCCCAAGCTCGAGGAGTACGGGGTGCCGATGGTGGTCGAGACCTCGAGCGCGGCGTCGATCACCAGGCGCGGCAATCCGTGGATCTTCCGCATCAGCCCGCCTTCCGAGATGGAGGCGCTCGGGCTCGAGCAATACGTCGACAAGCTCGGTGTCAAGCGCGTCGACTTCCTGGCCGTCAACACCGACTGGGGCCGCGGGGCCATCAGCGCGTTCGGCGACATGCTGAAGAAGAAGGGCGCCGCGGTCGGCGTGGCGGAGTACATGGATCAGGCCGCGACCGACATGAACGCCCAGATCACCAAGATCAAGGCAACGGGCGGCGACACCCTCTTCCTCACGACGGCCGTCGAGCAGATCACCCTGGTGATGAAGCAGGCGCAGGAGCAGCGGCTCGGGCGCAAGATCGTTACGACTGGCGGCAGCTCGTCGCCGACGCAGCTCATCAAGCAGGCGGGCGCCGCCGCCGAGGGCAGCTATCACATCGTCTTCTTCATGCCGTGGTTCCCGGAGGCGATGCCCGACGGCCGACTCGCGAAGGCGTTCGTGGACGAGTGGGCCAAGCGCGGCCATCCGTTCGAGGGACTCACCGAAGGGTTCCGCGGCCACGACGGGATCGCCACGATCGCCGAGGCGATCCGCCTGGCGGGCAAGGACGAGGCCGCCGCCGTCCGCGACGCCCTCTGGAAGGTGAGCCTCATGGGTGTGAACGGCCCGATCAAGTTCGAGAAGGACGGCCCCGCCGGCAAGGAGAGCGGCCAGAGCAAGCCCAGCATCTTCGTCGTCCAGATCCGCGACGGCAAGGTGGCGCTGCCCGACTTCCTCGCGAAGAAATAGCGCCCGCGCGGCTCGGATGGACCAGCTCCTTCAGCATCTGCTGAACGGCCTGGTGCTGGGCGGCACGTACGCGCTGCTCGGCATCGGTCTCACGCTGATCTTCGGGCTCATGAACGTCGTGAACTTCGCCCACGGCGAGTTCTACACGCTGGGCGCGTACGCGGCGTTCGCCGCGCTGGCGCTCGCCGGCGTCGGGTTCTTCGTGGCGCTGCTGGCGGCGATCGTGGCCGGAACCGCGCTCGGATGGCTGTGCGAGGTCACGCTGCTGCGCCCCCTGCGGGGCGAATCCATCGACACGACCATGCTGGTGATGATCGGCGTCTGGATCGCGATGCAGAACGCCGAGCTGCTCGGCTGGGGCGGCGTCGCCAAGTCGATTCCCCATCCATTCCCGACGGCGCCGCTGGTCCTCGGTCCGATCGCGATCGCGCCCCTCCGGCTCTTCGTCCTCGTCCTGGCCGCGGGGCTCATCGCGGCCTCGTGGCTCCTCGTCCAGAAGACGAAGCTCGGCCGCGCGATGCGCGCGACGTTCCAGGACCGCGACACCGCCGCGCTCATGGGCGTGAGCATCGGGCGCATTCACGCCGCGACGTTCGCCTTCGGCTCAGGGCTCGCGGCGGCGGCGGGGGCCCTCCTGGGTCCGATCTTTCTTGTCTACCCGTCGATGGGTGATCTGGCGTCGCTGAAAGCATTTTCGGTCGTGATCCTGGGCGGCCTGGGCAACCTGCCGGGCGCGACGCTCGGCGGCCTGCTGCTCGGCATCGCCGAGGAGCTGGGCGCCGGCTACATCTCGTCCGGCTACCGCGACGCCGTCGGCTTCGTCATCATCATCGTCGTGCTGCTCTTCCGACCCTCCGGTCTCTTCGCGCGTCAAGAACGGATCGCATGACGCGGGTCGGCGGCTGGCTCGCGGCGGCGGGCGCCCTCACGCTGCCGCTCTGGCTCCCGAGCGCCTATCACCTGCACATCGTCATCATGGCCGGCATCTTCGGCGTGCTCGCGCTGTCGCTCAACCTGCTGCTCGGCTACACCGGCCAGCTCTCGCTCGGTCACGCGGCGTTCTTCGGCATCGGCGCCTACACCTCGGCGCTCTTGACCCTGAAGCTCGACTGGTCGTTCTGGCCGGCGCTGGCGGCCGCGATCGCGCTGGCAGGCGCGGCGGGTTGGATCATCGGGCGCCTGGCGCTGAAGCTTCGCGGCGCCTATTTCGTTCTCGTCACGATCAGCTTCGCGGGTGTCATCTCGCTGGTGAGCGTCAACTGGATCGAGCTGACGAACGGCCCGCTCGGGCTCCCGGGCGTGCCGGCACCCGAGCTCGGGCGATGGTCGCTCCGCACCAAGACCGCCTACTACTATCTGGTCCTGGCGGCGGTCGCGCTGTCCTACACAGTGTCCCGGCGACTCGTGAGGTCGCGGATCGGCCGCGCCTTCGTGGCGCTCCGCGAGAACGAAGCCCTCGCCGAGTCGATCGGCGTCGACGTGACCCACTACCTGGTCCTCGCCGCGGTCGTCAGCGCGGCCATGGCCGGCCTGGGCGGAAGCTTGTACGCCCACTACACGCGGTTCGTCAGCCCGGAGGTGTTTCTGTTCACCTACACCGTGACGATGGTCATCATGGTGGTCGCGGGCGGCAAGGGCACGCTCGCCGGGCCACTCGTGGGCGCGGTGCTCTTCACGGCGCTGCCCGAGGCGCTGCGCGCGGCCGCGTCGTGGCAGTGGCAGATGCTCGCGTACGGCGTGCTGCTCGTCCTCCTGGTGTTCTTCCTGCCGCGCGGCATCGTGCCTCAAATCACCGCGTCGATCTCGGGCCACGCTCGGGCCGATCCGGCTTCACGGGCCCCGTCACCATAATGCTGGCCGTCAGCGATCTCGCCGTGCGGTTCGGCGGCGTGACCGCGCTCGAGAGCGTGTCCTTCGACGTGCGGCCGGGCTCGATCACGAGCGTCATCGGCCCGAATGGCGCCGGTAAGACGACCGCGTTCAACGCGATCACGGGATACCTCCGCCCCACCGGCGGCCAGATCATGTACGAGGGCGCCGTGCTGACCGGGCTCCGGCCCTCGGCGATCGCGCGGCGCGGGATCGTCCGGACGTTCCAGAAGACGAGCGTCTTTCCCGCGTTGAGCGTCGACGACAACGTGCTGACCGGGCTCCACTTGCGCGGCACCGCGGGTTTCCTGGCCGTCCTCGCCGGTCGGCGCCGGCTCATCGCCGAAGAGCTGGGCCTCGCCGCCGACGCCGCGGCCATCATCGAGTTCGTCGGCCTCGCGCACCGGCGGCGCGAAGTCGCTAGCGCCTTGCCGTACGGCGAGCAGCGGCTCGTGGAGCTGGCCGTGGCCCTCGCCGCGCGGCCGCGCGTGCTCTTGCTCGACGAGCCGGGCGCCGGCATGACGGGTGTCGAGAAGGCCTTGGTGAGCGGCCTCATCCGAAAAATCCGCGAGCAGGGCGTGACCGTCCTGCTGGTCGAGCACGACATGCGGATGGTCATGGGGATCTCCGACACCGTGATCGTGCTGAACGGGGGCCGGGTGATCGCCGAAGGAGCGCCTGCCGAGATCCAGGCGCACCCCGAAGTGATCCGCGCGTATCTCGGAGCCTCGGCTGGCTCGGCCTGAGTCGCCGGCATTGCTCCGACTCGAGAATCTCCACGCCGGCTATGGTCCGATCGCGGCCCTGCGGGGACTCGACCTCACGGTCGCGTCGGGCGAGCTCGTTTGCTTGATCGGCGCCAACGGCGCCGGGAAAACTTCCACACTCCGCTCGATCTCGGGCCTGCTGCCGCCGGCTCGCGGGCGAATCGTCTTCGACGGGCGCGAGATCCAGGGCGAGATGCCGGCGACGATTCTCAAGGCCGGCATCGCCCACTGCCCCGAAGGGCGCCGCGTGTTCCCCTACCTGACCGTCGAGGAGAACCTTGCGATGGGGGCGTACGTGCGGCGCGACCGGAACGCGATCGCCGCCGACGTGGACGAGGTCTGCCGGCACTTCCCCATTCTGACGGAGCGCCGCCGGCAGATGGCCGGCACGCTCTCGGGTGGCGAGCAGCAGATGCTCGCCATCGCCCGCGCGCTGATGGCGCGGCCGCGGCTCATCCTGTTCGACGAGCCGTCGCTGGGGCTCGCGCCAACCGTGGTGGAGTCGACGTTCGCGGTCATCGCGGACATCCGGCGCCGCGGCACGACCGTGCTCATGGTCGAGCAGAACGCCTACGCGGCGCTCCGCATGGCCGACCGCGCCTATGTGATGGAGACTGGCCGCATCGTGCTCGAGGGCCCGGCCCGCGACCTGCTCGACAACGACCACGTGCGGCGGGCGTACCTCGGAGGGTAGCTGACGCCCCCGTCCAGGCACATTCTTGCACCGACTTCTTCGCGTCACTATGCTGGTATCGCTTGTGCGTTCGAGAAGAGGTGACGGAGGGTCACCTAGAATGCGCGTTCCTCGGGACGAGTTCCGGAGCCTCGGCCTTGAAGTCCACGGCATCTTGAGCGATGTTCCGCTCCACGACGTCTCGGCTATCGATCTGCCGGGGGGAGGCGCCGGACGCACGATTTCGGACGTGCGATCGCTCCTCGCCGGCGTGAACTTGAGGGCGGCGAACCCTGCCGTGTGCGCACTCGTCGCGCTGCGTACACGAGTCGGACGGTTGTGTGGCTGGGACTCCGACATTCACACGATTCACAGGCACCAGGACACGTCGTACATTCATCGGCTCAGCCTCGACGTCAGACGGCGTTCGGCTCTGGCCCCCGGCTCGCCGGACGGCCGGTTCCATCTCTTGTACGTTCTCGAGAGAGAATCGCTCGCCGAGTTTCGGAACGCGACCGTGCACGCCTTGTTCGCGTTCGCGCTCACCGAGACTCTTGCCGGATACCGCCTGTATTTGGGCGTCTACGTTCAACCAGTGTCCCGGCTCACCGCGCTGTACATGGCGCTGATCGACCCGTTCCGCCGGTTCATCGTCTATCCGGCGGTCCTGCGCAAGATCCGGAGAGCCTGGGAGGAACGCTACCCACGGCCCCTCGATCCCCATGCTTCGACTGCCGTCTAGCAAGGCACCGCACCTGACCGCCTCCGGCTGCCGCTCGTTCCTCGTTGCGGCCTCCAGGGACAGGTGAGTTTTGGCGTGAGACAGCGCTATCCTGAGGACTGCATGAGTACCAAGGCATCCAAGGTCACGGCCTTCTTGCTGGTGCTCCTCGTGGCGGCCTGCGCGAGCCAGCACCCACCGACGTCGATGGTCAAGGTGCCGGATAAGCTCAAACCCGGCGTGAACGAATCGCTGGCGATGATCGTTCCAGCAAAGGGCGTGCAGATCTACGAATGCCGCGCAAGAAAGGATCAAGTCGGGGAATACGAATGGGCGTTCGTGGCTCCCGAAGCCGATCTTTTCGACGCGCGCGGAAACAGGACCGGCCGACACTATGCGGGCCCACACTGGGAATCGACCGATGGCAGCAAGATCTTGGGTACGGTCAGGGAACGTGCCGACGCGCCAGTGGCCGACGCCATCCCTTGGCTGCTGCTCACCGCGAAGTCCGTCGGCTCGGATGGCTCGTTCAGCAAGGTCACGGGCATCCAGCGCGTCAATACCGTGGGCGGCGTGGCGCCTAAGGCCGGTTGCTCTCAAGCCACAGCCGGGACGCCGGCTCGCATCAACTACACGGCGGACTATTACTTCTTCACCGCCAAGTAGGCCGGCGTGGCGCCCGCTCTCACGTCAGCGGCCGAGGACGACATGGCCGTTAGCCCGACATGGTCGTGAGATCTCTCCCCGCCGTCGCGCTGACGATCAGCTTCATGGACTGCATCAGCCGAGGCGACGTGCGGGGGCCGGCGGAGCTGATGTCGCCTGATCACCGGCTCGAGGTTTTCGACGAGGCCCTTGTCGTAGGCGGTCGAGAGATAGCGCCTCGTCGAAGATTCCGTGACGACCCGCCGCCAGTTCCGCCTGGATGACGGCCCGTGATCGTGAATGGCCTTGTGACGTCGCCAGGACGTGACTATGCCGACGCACTTCGCCGTTCGACGCGGACGGGGTTCAGCCTGGAATACCGCTGTGCCAATGCGCGCTCAAGCGCTCTGGGCCGAGCATGCTGCCTTCATGAACGCGCTTGCAACGGACGGGTTCGTCGTTCTCGGCGGCCCCGTGGGCCCGGGCGAGGAGGAGACCGGACGCCTTGCGGGCTCGCCTCGCCGCAGATCCCCGGAGCGAATCGGGCTTGCTCGAGATCGGGCGCGTCGAGCCGTGGACTATCCTTCTCGATGGTCGTTCTCGCGATCGGTGACCAAAGCGACCGTGCCGGCCATGCAAGAGGAGAGCGTGATGAAGATCCCGGCGCAGCCGGAGATGAAGTTCCTCGGCAAGTTCGGCGGCGCGATTGCTGGCGCTGTTCACATGACCCGCGATACGGCGTGGGAGATGCATCCCAACGGCGACGAGTGCCTTCATCTTCTCTCTGGCGCGGTCGACGTCGTCACCGAGGAGGCGCCGGGCGGGCGGGTGACCGAGCTCCGCGCAGGCGGCGCCTGTGTGGTGCCACGCGGGCGATGGCACCGGCTCGTCGTGCGCGAGCCCGGCGATCTGCTGTTCATCACGCCCACGCTCGGGACACAGCATCGTGATGTCGTGGATCCAACCCAGAGCAAGCGGGATGGATGACATTCGGTTTACCGTTCTTCGGGGCCAGACGGTAACGCTGCGCCCCCTCACGGCCGCTGACGCCGGCGCGCTTGCCGCGGCCGCCTCAGAGTCCAGGCAGGAGTTTGTCTACACCCGCGTTCCCGACGGTGTCGAGGAGGCCCAGCACTACATCGAGGCGGGGCTGGCTGATCGCGAGGCGGGCCGCCGGGTGCCGTTCGCCATTGTGTGGCACGATCGGGTCGTGGGCGCCACCAGCTATCTGGATCTGCAGCGATGGCGGTGGCCGGCCGGCTCCCCGCTCCAGCGAACCGACTATCCTGATGCGGTGGAGATCGGTTCCACCTGGCTGGCGGCCTCTGCCCAACGCACGCGGTGCAACACAGAGGCGAAGTACCTCTTGCTGTCCCACGCCTTCGACGTCTGGCGGGTGCATCGCGTCTCGCTCAAAACCGACGAACGCAATGCAAAATCCCGTCGAGCCATCGAAAGGCTCGGGGCTATCGCCGAAGGCGTGCGCCGCGCCGACATGGCGGGCCAGGATGGTTCCGTTCGCAACTCCGCGTACTACTCGATCGTGCGGGCCGAGTGGCCCGATGTGCGCAGGAAACTCGAAGAAGCGCTCGCGCGATGAGCCGCGCGCAGGTCGCGCGTGGCGAAGGGGTCGAGATCCGTGCGCGCCGCACCGCGCAGCAGCCCGTGCCCGGCTACTACCTCTGCGTCGTAGACTTCGGGTGGCAGGCGTCGCGCGAGGCGTGGCGACAGGACGGCGCGAACTTCGACGCGTGCGTGGCGTCGCTGAAGAAAGTCGAGGCCGAGCGCAGGCGTTCGGCGCCCGATCTCTTCTACACGCCGCACGACCTCGCGTGCGGCCGCGATCGCGACAAGTACCTGTGCGCGATGGGCAACACCTGGGCGTGGAAGTAAAGGCGATGCCGGCGGCCAGACTGCGCGCTCTTCGAGCCGACATCACGACCCTCACGGTCGACGCCATCGTCAACGCCGCGAACTCCTCGCTGCTCGGCGGTGGTGGCGTCGACGGTGCGATCCATCGCGCCGCCGGCCCGCAGCTGCTCGAAGAGTGCCGCCTTCTCGGCGGCTGCCAGACCGGCGACGCCAAGCTCACCAGGGGCTATCGGCTACCCTCCAAGTTCGTCATCCACACCGTCGGCCCGGTCTGGCGCGGCGGCGGCAGCGGCGAGCCAGAGTTGCTCGCGTCGTGCTATCGGCGCTCTATCGAGGTCGCGGCCACGAATGGCATTCTCACGCTCGCATTCCCGAGCATCAGCACTGGCATCTACGGCTACCCGGTCGACCTCGCGGCGAAGGTTGCTGTCGCCAGCGTCCGATCCTCCGTGCAAGAGTTCGCGACCCTTCAGGAGGTAGTCTTCTGCTGCTTCTCGGCCGCCGACCTTGCGGTCTACACAAGGCATCTCAGTGAAACCGCAGCACGACCCTCTCAACTGTGAGGCGAGAATGAGCAAGGTGCTGGTGAAGAGCGCGTGGGGTTCCGACGACCCGACCAAGGCGGCGTTTCCGTTTCTGCATGCGAACGCTCTTCTTCCTTCGGGGCGAGGCAGTGTCCTTGATGCGCGATCCAGTAGCAAACGCAGTCGTCCCGGTCGGCTGGCCCCCCCTGGCCGAAGCCCTGCGAACCACTGTGGCGCTCGGCACACCGATCCACGTGTGAGGCGCATGCTCAAGGGCTCGTGGAGTCCTTGATGAGGACCTGGTGGGTAAGAAGGCTTCCTTCGCCAATCCCGCGATCCTCGTGCAGCTCATCGAGTGGGCCGATAAGCTGCTCACCGAGTGAGCGATGCCGATAAGTAACCGATAGGTTGACGAGGAGGATTTCCGATGTGTCGCAGCATCAAGACGCTGCACAACTTCAAGCCACCGGCCACGGACGACGAAATCCGGGCATCTTCGCTGCAATTCGTCCGAAAGCTCAGCGGTTTCACAAGACCCTCCAAAGCCAACGAAGTCGCGTTCGCTCGTGCCGTGGACCAGGTGGCGCACGCAGTCCGGGAGCTCCTCGACTCGCTCGTCACGACGGCCCCGTCGCGCGATCGCGACGTCGAGGCTTCGAAAGCCCGTGCAAGGACGGCGGCCCGTTTTCCCACTTCCGAGGCGTGACCCGCCGGCTGACCGGCCTTCATCGGGACCCCTCCAGATCCGATCGCGCATGCCCACTTCAATCTGTATCGAACATTGGACATTGAGCAAGGAGGACCTCGGTGCTATCCTCCCGCTCGACGGCCACTGGAGCACCCGGGGTGACGCAAGCTGGCGTCGTGCCCTCCTGGCGTCAGGCCCATCCGTCTCCCTTCGCATTGGGGATGCTCCGATGGCGGAACAGCGGACCGCGACGTGCCCGGAGTGCTCTCGGACGATCTCGCCGGATGACACTGTCGTGTTCGGTCTCGGCCGTCTGTCCCATCTCGATTGCGGAAGGCCCCGCGTTCTGAGCGCCGAGGAGCGTGCTCTTCTCTTCGTCCACTGTCGAGACCACCAAGTCGGTGCGTGCGTTACTTGTTCTGGAAGGTTCGGCCTGCGAGACCTTGCCTCAGATCTTGTCAGCGGCCATACGCACCTCTGCCCTCGGTGTCGTCGGGACCTGACCGCCAGCATCCGCGCGCATCTTTACGGCTGTACGATACTCCCGGCGGAAGTGCGCCAAAGAGCCTTTGCAGCACGCGCGGCCGCCCAACGCCTCGTGAAGCGAAGCCGCGAACCAGGCGACACGGCGGATGTGCTGACGCGAGAGGCCGAAGCTGCGCTCGCCTCGCTTCGCGAGGCCATGCGGCAATCGCTGCCTCGCAACCCCTGATAGCGACCCTCTCCGGGCCTCCTACCACGCGGCAGCGGTCGATAAGTTTCGCGCGCTGCTCGCGACATTCACCGTGACGACATTCACCGTGACACCGAAGCAGTAGCCACTCGGCTCGACCGTGGGCACCGGTGATGCTGCGCGCCCGGCCGCTATGCGGGTGGTAGTCGCTTCCGGAAACTGAACGTGGGGCGCGCACGAGAGGGGTCAGCGTGAAGCGAGCATGAGCCGCTTCGGACGCCTGCTCCTCGTTACGCTGGAAGCGGCTCGCGAACTATCCCGTGCGCCCCTGGGCCGCGCGCCGTGCGGCATCCCAGAGGCGAATGAAGCGACTCCAACGAAGGGCCACGCTGCTCGTCGCGTTCTCCGTGCTCACCTCGGCCGCGCTGAGTGCGCGTGTCGGTATGGAAGCACAATCCTGGCCCGTTACTGCGCCGGGCGCCTCACCAGGGCCCAGCCTGATGACTGGAGTTCCTGCGTGATGTCGCGATGGCGCCGCTCCACGTGGCGTCTCTCGGCCGGCCGCGGCCTCTGACTCCGGCGCCGTTCGCCCCCTCGACGGTCGACGATCACGCCCCTGCCCTCGGCAGCGTATACATGCTTGAGATAAAAGTATCGTTTTGGCTCGGTGCGCGACACGATGAAGAGCAAGTCTGCCATAATCGCCTCCGCTAGTAGTCCGGCTTGCGGTCCACTCAAGAATGGAAGCCCCTGACAACGCCGGACGCGACCCGTCACGATGACCTGGGCTCCGCCATCTGGCGTGGGAAGCTGAGTGGTCTGAAGACGCCGCGACCGGGGAGGCGGAAGGCAGACACGACCTGTGAGGGATCTGTGGGCTGGACGTGATGCCCTACCCACTCAAAGAATCCGCATGGAACCATTCGTACAGACCCCATGCACACCACGTAGCAAGAGGAGCGACTCGCGGACAAGCAGGGGAATCCCCGAATCGGGCCGGTTGGAATACCGCGTGCAGAGCCGGGGGACTGGTCGACAATGAGACCGAACGTCAGGCACCACTAAGACAAAGGACGGCAACGTCTTCATGCGGTATTTCTGCCTCCCCGACACTGTGGACACCCGCGCGGGGTGAAGGGGAAGTGAGGTGCCCGAGCGAGCCTCAGCTTGGCGCGGTGAGGTTGAGGTAGCCGGGTGGGACCGGCGCACCCGGTAATTGCCCGTGGAGGTTGGGCGCCCTCTCTGAGAGCCTCCACCCAACTGGTGGCGGCGACATCGGTTACCCGTGGTCTACGAGACGATCAGTCGGGGACGCGGCGGACGTGCCGCGACCATGAGTTGCCGACCTCTCCTGGTGATCTCACCGTTATGGACGCACTTAGTTATGACCGGTTGGGCCAGAGGACGGTCCCGGAACCAGCGACTTTCACGCTTCTCGGCGCAGGTCTGGTGTGGTCGCTCGTCACGCATCGTCGCAACCGACGTGCGCGAACATCGCGCGTGTAGAGCGTAGGAAACATAAACGGCCATTCTCGCAAGTCCCCACTCGCCCCAGGCGTTGTCGGTACGCGCCAGCGGGCTGACTCCCATCGCCGCCCGTCCTCCTGCCCGAGTTAGACGCGGTCTGGAGCGCTGGTATTTCGCACCGGGGTCTACACGGGCGGGAGGACCTGCACGCAGTCCAAGGACTTGAGCGTGTCGTGAGGTGGGCTCAGTTCAGCGACGCGGAGTGAGGTAGCCGTTCCAAGAGGGCACGGTCGCGTCGCCTGTCAACCTCCCGAGCGCGCGATGGTCGGCGACGAATTCCTCGAGTTCGGCAAGAAGGGTCACCCGTTGTCGCTCACCTTCCCTTCGGCCCGCGGGGGTCCACAGTGTCGGGGAGGCAGACGAAGGCCACAGCCTTGGGCTCAATGGCACCGCCGAGCGCGCGCAGCCTCTCATTTTTCGCTTCCTCGCACCGCGACTTCGTATCCCACGCGCTGACAGGGAGCGAGGCGCCGCTTGATCCGCTCCACAACACCCACACGCACTCGGCAGAGGCGGTCGCAACCGAGGTAAGCAGACAGAGCGCAACGATCGCTGAAGCCCGATGTAGTCGCATCATCGCTTGCCCTCCCCGTCGGGCGCGCGTTTCACGTTGATACGTTCGTGCTCGCCCCAGATCCGCAGCTCGGGGACGGCAGGCTCGTCGCCCCGTTGGACGCGAACATCCGCTTGCCGCCCGCTATCGTGTAGGGCCGACCGCCTACTTCCCACTCCCAGGTCTCGTCCGCGAAGCGGTCGCCGACTTGATGCCGCATCGGCAGGACACGGCTCGTGAAGGGGTGGGGTTGGCCTGGCTTCTTCTGTGCCCGCTTGGGCACCCGAGCGAGTGCTTAGTTTCACCATCTCGACGGCGTAGGCGTCGGCGTCCTTCTTCGCGTCGAACGTTCGGGTGAGTGCGATCTGCGTGTGAAGCATGCCGCCCTCGACGGTTCTCACGAATGCTTTCGGACGCCAACGCGTGCCGGCCGATTTGTAAGACTGCGGTTGGATCTGCCACGCTCTGTGCAGTCTACAGCCGGTAATTCGCCAACCAGAGTTAGTTTGTCTCCCCAGCGAAGGTGCGCCAGTCACCGGGAACGCCCTTTAACGCGTGGAGGCCGCGGTCGGCGAACCTCAGACCGGAGCCAGCCACGAGGTCACGCACGGTGCTCGGCACCAACACCTCGCCGGCCTCGGCCAGCGACACCGCCCAGCTTGGCGCCGATGACCTCGCACTCGCCCGTATGCAAGCCGGCTCTCACGTTCAATCCCAGCCGCCGCACGTCGGCGCTGACGGCTGCCGCGCGCGCACCGCGCGGGCCGGACCATCGCACGTCGCCAGCATCCCGTCGCCGGCTCTGTCGATCTCGCGGCCACGAAATCGTCACGTACTCGCGCACAAGCCCCTGAAAGGCAATGAGCAGGTCGCGCCAGCGGCGGTCGCCCAACCTTTCGGGTCGAGTCGACGACGTCCATAAACATCATGACGGTGGCGAGCACGCGGGCGGGAGCCCGACCGCGGCAAACCCGGTCAGGAACTCCTCGACCTCGTCAAGGATCGCATCGGCGTCGTCACAGAACGGTAGATGATCCTTGCCCGGCAGCTCAACGTGCCCCCGGCGAGGAGGCGACCGGCGCGGACGTCTACGGTCCGCGGCCGGCCGCGCACTCGCCTCGCGCGCGACGTGGACGCTACTTGAACGGCTCCTTCACGACCACCTTGACCCCGGAGATGACCCCGGTGGCTGCCTTGCGAACCTGCTCCACCGCTTCCTGGCTAATCTCACCCGCCCCTTTGAGGGCACCCGTCGCGGCGGCCGACGCGGCTTCCTCGGCGCCGAGGCCTACGTGCTTGGCGCCGGCGATGGCGCCCTCCACCGCATTCCGCGCCACCAGCCCGACGTCTCCGCCGACATCGGCGGTGCTCTTGACAAGGACGCGGGCGCTCGTGCTCACGGTGTCGACGGCCTCGACTCCGACGTCCTTGGTGCCCTTGAGGACACCGATGACGCCACCCTTGGCGGTGGCGCCCAGGTCGCCCCCAACCTGGGCGGTGCCCGTGATGGCGCCGTGAAGGACGTCGGAGATCGTCGAGGTCAGCGCGGTGCCGACCGCGCCGGTCCCCTTGATGGTGGTCACGAGCGTGCCGCTGACGGTGTCGACAACGCTGTTCAGGATCTCACCGGTGCCCTTGATCGAGCCGACCAGCTTGTCCTTTACTGACTCCATGATCCCCTTGTGCGTGGCGGTCATCTTGGACCTCCTTCGGAGCCGAATGCCTCGTCGGCACGGCGCTATGGTCGAGTCACTGGTACGAACGGAACCTTGTGGGGCCACGTGGGGCAAGCAGGAGACCTCCTTGCTCCTGACCAGACATCACCGCGCGGGGTCCGGACACGCGCCGGAGGCGGGGGCAAGCGCGGCGCTTCCCGCCATCACGGCGCCTCGATCGTCGGCGTGGAGTCGGCCCGAGGCGTGGCTTGATCGCGACCAATGAGCTCCTTGATGGGAGCTGACTCGTCCGTCGGGCTGCGCTGCGGCTCGAACCCCGGGTGGATCGCCTTGAAGAACGCATTCTGCAGCAACCCGCCGACCACCTCCCAGCGGCTGATTAGTGGACGATCCACTCGACCAGAGATCGGGACCACCGTCGCGACCTCTCCGCGCGGGCGGTTCCTCAAGATCTTCGCGGAGACTCCGACCATGCCCTCGTAGAGCCGACGGCGGAGTCCCTTCTCGGCGGCCCCCGGTCCGTCGTTGCCGACCTCGATGCCGCGGAATAGGGGCTTCACATAACCCGCGATCGCGCCGTTCTTCACTTGGAGCTCCGAATACACCGAGAACTCCCCCGCGGCGATATCGAACCCTCCGTAGGCCCGTACCAGGTCTCGCAATCGGACCAGATCGGCCCCTTCGATCTGCGCCGTGAGGTCCATGTCCGCGCTGCCCGTCTGAGGCTGGAGCGTAGCCGTCACGTTGGTGTTACCGCTCCCCATGAGTTCTCCATGGAGCCGCACGGACGCCTGGCCGTCCCGTTGCTGGTTGCTGAGATGCTGGAGGGTGAGATTGGTGTCGGTCAGCACAAGCCGGTAGGCCGGGGTCGCCGCCTGGTTCGCGAAGACGAAGGTGCTCTTGATCACATCGAGGCGATCGATCCGGAGCTGCGTGTCGGACTTACCCGCCACCTGTTTGGCCGCCTGGGCCGTCTGCTGCGCCCGGGCCTGCTCAACCTGGGCGGTGTGGGGCAGGTGCCGGTACTCCAGCGCCACGCCTTGCACGAGCACCCGGTCGAGGACCAAACGGGTGAGCTTCGGCGCATACTCTACGGCACCTGCCAGCGAGAGAGTGCCTTGGTCGACCGAGAGGTTGTACCGCCCGGTGACGGGCTTGAAGTAGTCGAGCGCGACCTGGTCGAGCCGGAGGGCCGCCTCCACCCCCAGATGGGGCTCCGCGAGGAAGTCCGCTCGTCCGTCGAGCCACACCGACCCCGTATCGAACACGACGCCTTCGAGGTGGATGTTGGAGGGATAGACCCGCTCCTGCGACTGGACGTTGCGAATATTGTCGGCACTCAGGTTGAGACGGCTCAGACGGAGCGGCTTGAAGGGACCCTGGTCGACATAGGTGACGTCACCGCCGAGCACGCGGAGGCGATTGATCTTGAGGTCGAAGGCCAGCGCCTCGAGCGCCTGCTGCCAGCCGCGGTCCTTCAGGGCCACGTCTCCGGCGGCCTCGGCGCGAACGTTCTTGAGATCGAGATAGACCGTCGGCCGATCAAAGATGATGTCCGCCACGAGCCGCCGGTCCAACAAGGCGCGCCAGTCGATGCTCGTGACGAGCCGCGCAACGTGGGTCACCGGTGGATCCGGGTTGGCGTCCTGCACGATCGAGGCGTCGTACAACTCGAACGACCCGATCCAGGGATGCACTCGCAGGGCTCGGATTTGGACGGTATAGCCGGTGAGCCGGTGGTTGACTTGGCGTTCCAGGTACCGGCGCATGGGCTCGTCCATGGACCGGGCGATCCCGTAGATCAGGACACTCAGCAACCCGAGGGTCCCGAACACCCATAGCCAACGCCGACGAGTACGGCTCACGGTTTCGGCTAGCCTCCGCGACCCGAAGCTCCCTGCGTTCGGCAAGAGTCGTGCCAGGAGACTCGCTCCAACAATCCAGGTCTTCGGAACAGGGAGTCGCGAAGGCTACCGAGCCAAAATAATGGAGATAAGATTACGGGAGCTCTGGCGTGAAGGCCGGAGACGCTCTATGGGAAGTACGCCATATTGACCTATCACTTCTTACACAGGGCGGTACTTCCTACCAGGACCGAATAGGCCGTGACGGTCATATCTTTGTCGGAACGGCTTTCGCTTGCGGCACGGGAGATTCGCCGGGCGCGCGACCGCGAGATAGATGGCGGTGTCGAGGGATGGGCGACCGCGTCTGGATAACGTGCTCGTGCGGGGCCGTGCTGGCGCGTGTCGTGGCGTTCGGCTAGACTCCCGCCAGCCATCCTCAACCAGGTGCCCATGCGGCTCGGGTCGCGGTCATGCTCACGGAGGATGCCGATGTTCAACATCGTATGGGTGCGGAGGAGCAGTCCTTATTGTCCGCACGACGGCCGGGATGCGGCCCGGACGCTGGGAGGGCAATTCAAGGTGGGCCGATTGCCGACAGGCCGATGAGGCGGTTGATCTCCGGTGCCATCGCCTGATGATTAAGAAACTGCGCGGAGTGTGGGAGGTGCTCTACGGCGCGGTCATCGAGTTGATCGCGGACGACGGTTTGGTTCTCGCCGCGTCGATCGCTTTCTTCACGATCTTCTCCCTCGCCCCCGTGCTACTGCTCGTCGTCGCTCTCGCCGGCCTGGTCTTCGGGCAGGACCAGACCCGCGCCGAGATCCAGAGCCAGTTCGAATCCCTCATGGGGGCCGACAGCGCCCAGTTCATCGCCGGCGTTATCTCGCGCGCCAAGAAGGGAGGCGGCGGCGTGGCCGCGGTGGTCAGCATCGGCACGTTCGTCTTCGGCGCGACCGGCGTATTCGTGCAGCTCAAGGCCGCCCTCAATCAAGTTTGGGGGGTGCAAATCAAATCCGAGAAGCCGCGCGACACGCTGATGCGACTGATCTGGGGCCGCGTGGTCTCGTTCGCGATGATGCTGGTGATCGCATTCCTCTTGCTCGCCTCTCTGGCCGTCAGCGCGGCTCTCTCCGCCCTCGCCCGGTGGAGCACCGGGCTGGTCCCCGAGCAGGAACTGCTCATTCGGATCGTCAACGGCGTTATCTCTTTCGGCGTGCTGACCTTCCTCTTCGGCGCAGCCTTCAAGATCCTCCCCGACGTGCGCATCAGTTGGCGTGTCGTCTGGTTCGGCGGTGCCGTGACGGCCCTGCTTTTCACGATCGGCAAGGAGCTGATCGGCAGGTACCTGGGGCAGGATTCCGTCGCCTCCGTCTACGGCGCCGCCGGCTCGATGATCGTCATCCTCATGTGGGTCTACTACTCGTCCATTATTTTCCTCTTCGGCGCCGAGATGACGCAACTCTCGGCTAAGGCCCTGGGTTGGCGGCTCGAGCCTATCGAGGGAGCCGAACCGCTGGATAAGGAGCTCACACGAGAGAAGGTCCCCGCCGCTCGCGCCTCCCACAAGGCCGACCGGTCCCGTGCCGAGCGTGACTGACCTGGCGCCACAACGTGCAGTGCCAGGAGCTGGGGAAGAGGCGGACGAGCTTCAGTAGGCGTGCGGAGATCATTATGCACACGTTGAACATCGATCCCTGGTTCGTGAACAAGGCGAAGCAGAGCCGCGACGGCCGGCTCAACGCCTATGACACACTGGATGCACGCAAGACGGCGCTCGTCGTCGTTGACATGCAGAATTATTTCGTCGCCGACGGTATGCCGGCCTGTGCCCCCGAGGCGCGGACGATCGTGCCCAACATTAACCGCTTGGCCCGGGCAACTCGGACGGCCGGCGGGACGGTGATCTGGATCCAGACCGAAGCGCTCATTGCGGACCCGCAGGACTGGGCCAACCGCAAGGAAGCGATGAGCGCTGCAAGATGGGCGAAACGTCAGTCGCTTTTGGCCAAGTCCGGCGACGGATTTGCGATCTACCCCACCTGCGCGGTGTTGCCGGAGGACAAGATCGCGATCAAGTACCGCTACTCGGCGTTCATTCCGTATCCATCGGAACTCGATGACCTGTTGCGCAAGCACGGCATCGACACGCTGCTCGTCACCGGCGTTGCCACCAGCACGTGTTGCGAGTCGACTGCACGTGACGCCGCCATGTGGGGTTACCGCACTATCATGGTATCGGACGGCAACGCCGACCAGACGGATGCGCTGCACAATCACACGCTGGGCAAGTTCCTGGTGACCTTTGGCGACGTCCAGGCGACCGACGATTTGCTCGCAAAGTTGGGGGGTGAGTAGAAGACGAACAGCAGAATCCCCATCCAGGCTGGCTCGCGGCACGGCTCTGCGCGGAACGAGCCTCTTTGGTGGGCCTAGCCCCTCACCCCGAGCCCCCAACAAAAACGTGGCGCGTATTGGCGCGCGCCTTTCCGCATTTTGCCGCGATTTGCAGAGGTGCGCTCCTTAAGTCATGCATCTTTATGGAGACGTCTGAGACATTGGACATTTTCATCGGTCGCTCGTTCGTTCACGATCCAACGCATGGGCGATCCCCGGCATCTTCTCGGGCGTGCGGCGGAAGACGCGGCGGCGCGCCTGCTCGAGCGCTCCGGGCTGCGCATCGTCGCGCGCAACGTCAAGATGCGGCAAGGCGAGATCGACCTCGTCTGCCGTGACCGCGAGGTGTGGGTCTTCGTCGAGGTGAAGTGCCGGCACGAACGCTGGGACGACGGGCCCGCCGCCGCGGTGTCCTGGTGGAAGCGACGCCGGCTCATCCGCCTGGCCCAGCATTACCTCAAGTGGATGCACATCGCGGACGCGCACTGCCGGTTCGACGTGGTCGCGGTCACCCCGCGCGGCGACGGGCGCTTCGAGATCCGCCACATCCCCGCCGCATTCGACGCGACCGGCGTGGTCTGACGTCGGCGCCTCCCTCGCCTGGACCTCGGGCCGAGCTTCGACTCCGCGGGCCGGATCTTCGGCCCCTCGGGCTGGATCTTCGGCCCCTCGGGCTGGATCTTCGGCCCCTCGGGCTGGATCTTCGGCCCCTCGGGCCAGGTCTTTAGCCCCTCGGATTTCGGAGTACAATCACGCTCCCGTGACGATTCTCTGGGACACCTACCGTAGCGCGCTCGGGTCGATCGCCCAGGCCGTCGGGCGCACGCCGCTCGTCACGCTCAACCGCGTGACCGCCGGTGTCACGCCGCCGATCCACGTGAAGCTCGAGTGGTACGGCGCCACCGGAAGCCTCAAGGACCGCATCTATCTGCACATGTTCGAACGTGCCGAGGCACGGGGCGATCTGCGCCCGGGGATGCGCGTGCTCGAGTGCTCGACCGGCAACTCGGGCATCGCCTGCGCCTTCGTCGCGGCCGTCAAGGGCTATCGCTGCACGATCGTCATGCCCGAAGGGATGAGCGACGAGCGCAAGAAGATCATGCGCGCCTACGGCGCCGACCTGGTCTTCACGCCCGGCGGCGAGAGCGACGTCGACCTCTCGCTCCGGCGCCTCGACGAGATCCGCGCGGGCGACCCGACGGGCTACTGGGTACCCGGGCAGTTCGACAACGCCGACAACGTCGAGGCCCATTACCGGACGACCGGCCCCGAGATCTGGGAGCAGTGCGGCGGCATCGTCGGCGCGTTCGTCGCCTCGCAGGGCAGTGGCGGCACGCTCACCGGCGTCGGACGCTGCCTGCGCGAGCGCGATGCGCGGGTGCGTCTCTACGCGGTCGAGCCCGACGAGTGCGCCCTCCTGGCGCGGCGCGAGTGGGGCCCGCACGGCATCGAGGGCATCGGCGACGGGTTCATCCCCGCGAACCTCGACGTCGCCCTGCTGTCCGGCGTCATCACCACCACGACCGCCGAGAGCCTGGCGATGGCGCGACGGCTCGCCGCCGAGGAAGGCATCTTCTGCGGCATCTCCACGGGCTGCAACGTCGCCGCGGCGCTCAAGCTGGCGCGGCGCCGCCCGGACCTGCCGTCGATCGTGACGATGGCGAACGACACGGGGCAGCGGTACTTCACCACGGCGCTCTGCGGCGAGGACAAGTGTGTCGAGGTCCCGGAGCGCGAGCATCCGATGGACCCGCGCACGCGGGACCAGCTCGATCGCTACCAGCCGAAGTGGGAGATTCTGACGTGAATCCCGTCGAATACGACTTCATCGGGGCGCGCCAGCGCCTCGAGGCCAAGCCGAAGTCGGCGGGTGAGAAGCTCACGAGCCTCGAGGACGCCGTCGCCCGCGTCAAGGACGGCGACCACCTGAGCGTCGGCGGGTGCCTCTTCTCGCGCACGCCGATGGCGCTCCTGCGCGAGATCCTCCGTCATCGGCGCCGCGCGCTCACGCTCTCGCGCAATCTCACCTGCACCGAGGGCGAGCTCTTCATGGCGGCCGGGGCGGTGACGCGCGTCGTGACGGCGTGGATGTCGATCGGGCTGCCGTGGGGCGTGTCGAAGATCCTTCGCCACTACGTCGAGTCGGGCGCGGTCGCGCTGGAAGAATGGAGCCACCTGGCGCTCGGGCTTCGGTTCCGCGCCGGTGCGATGGGTGTCCCGTTCCTGCCCGCGCTGACGATGCTCGGCTCGGACCTCGTCGCGGTCGTCGGCCTGAAGACGGTGCAGGACCCCTACACGGGCCAGACGCTGGCGGCGGTGCCCGCGCTCTTTCCCGACGTGGCGCTGGTGCACGTCCACCGCGCCGACCGGTTCGGCAACTGCCAGATCGACGGCTACCCCCACATGGACGCCGACATCGCGCGCGCCGCGACGACCGTCCTCGTGACGACTGAGGAGATCGTCTCGGAAGAGGAGACGCGCCGGTATCCCGATCGCACGGTCATCCCGGGGTTCGCCGTCGATGCGCTCGTGCTGGCGCCGTTCGGCTCGTTTCCCCACGAGTGCTACGGCCTCTACGAGGCCGACTACGACCATTTCGCGGAGTACACCGCGGCCATCGACGCGCGCGGCCCCGCAGCCGTCGCCGAGTACCTCGAGCGCTATGTCTACACGCCGCCGACGTGGAACGACTATCTCGATCTCTTCGGCGGCGAGCGCCTGGCTCTGCAGGCCAAGCGCGCGAAGGAGTTGACCCGATGACCGAGCCCAGCGCCTTTCTCGGGCCACCCTCGGTCAACGCCGGGCTCTTGCGGTCGACACAATGACGTTCAACGCCGCCGAGCTCCTGGCCGTGATCGCGGCGCGCCAGCTCCGCGACGACACGACGGTCTTCGCGGGTGTCGGCGTGCCGCTCCTGGCCGCGGCGCTCGCCAAGCGCCGCCATGCGCCGCGCCTGACGATGGTCATCGAGGGCGGCATCATCGGGCCCCAGATCGCCTCGGGACGGTTGCCGGTCTCGACCAATGAGATGCGCGCCGGCCACCGGGCGACGATGCTGCCGGGGATCACCGACGCGTTCCTCTTCGCCCAACGCGGCTTCGTAGACGTCGGCTTCATGGGCGGCGCGCAGATCGATCAGTACGGCAACATCAACACCAGTGTGCTCGGCCCCGACTACTGGCATCCGAAAGTCCGCCTGCCGGGAACGGGCGGCGCCAACGACATCGCCTCGCTCTGCCGTGAGGTCATCATCGTCACGCCCCACGAGAAGCGGCGCTTCATCGAGCGCGTCGACTTCGTCACGAGCCCCGCGTGGCTCCGGGGCGACGGCTCGCGCCGCGCCGCCGGCCTCCTCTTCGGCGGGGTCTCGCGCGTCGTGACCACGCTCGGCATCCTGGGGTTCGACGCCGACTCGAAGCGCATGCGGATCGAGGCGACCCATCCGGGCGTCTCGGTGGACACGCTCCGACAGAACACCGGGTTCTCCCTGCTCGAGGCCCCGCGGGTCGAGGTGACCGAACCGCCGTCGGACGAGGAGCTCGAGATGCTGCGCGCCCTCGACCCCGAGCGCCGCTTCCTCGGAGCTTGAGAGACCCGTTGGCGACCCCGGTGGTCCGCCCCCTTCGAGAGAGCGAGCTTCCTGTCGCGGATCGCATCTTCCGCGTCTCCTTCGGCACGTTCCTTGGTCTCGAGGACCCGATGACCTTCGGCGGGGATGCCGATATCGTCGGCTCGCGATGGCGGACCGATCCGACCGCCGTGCTCGCCGCGAAATTGGATGGCGAGATCGTCGGCTCGAACTGCGCCATCAACTGGGGCAGCGTCGGGCTGTTCGGCCCCCTCACCGTCCGCCCGGACCTGTGGAACCGGGGCATCGCCAAGCGACTGCTCGAGCCCACGATCGACTGCTTCGAGGCCTGGCGAAGCGAGCATCTCGGGCTCTTCACCTTTCCCAACAGCCCCAAGCACCTCGGGCTCTATCAGAAGTTCGGCTACTGGCCGCGAACACTGATCGCCGTCATGGCCAAGCCGGTGGTACGCGGGCAGCTTCCGGCGCACGGGGCGCGGCTGTCGGAGACGCCGGAGCGTGACCGAGGCGGGTACGTGCGAGCGTGTCGCGAGGTCACCGACAGCGTCTACGCCGGGTTGAACGTCGAGCGGGAGATCGAGGCCGTCGCCTCGCAAGCGATCGGCGACACGATCCTGCTCCCGGACGACGCCAAGCTGGCAGGCTTCAGTGTCTGCGATTTCGGTCCCGGCTCCGAAGCCGAGACGAAGGATGTCTGCTTGGTGAAGTTCGGCGCGGTGCGCGGAGGCGATGGCGCGGCCGAGCGCTTCGAGCGCCTGCTCGATGCGTGTGAGGCGCTCGCGGTGGCCCGCGGCCATGCGCGACTCGTCGCGTGTGTCAACACGGGCCGCCACGAGGCGTATCGGCGAATGCTCGCTCGGGGCTTTCGCACAGACTTCACAGGCGTTGCGATGCACCGTTTCAACGCACCCGGATACGATCGGTCCGACGTTTTCGTCGTGGACGACTGGCGATAGGCTGGGTCACGGGAGTCGCGATGAAGTTCGGCCTGGCGCTCAAGAACTTCGTGGGACCCGGCGAGACTCCCGACATCGACGGGCTCTACGCTTACGCCGAGCGGGCCGAGGCGCTCGGCTTCGAGTCGCTCTGGGCGTGGGACCACGTCATCCTCGGCGTCGAGCCGGCCTTCCCCATTCTCGACGCCGTCGGCACGCTGACGGCGATCGCGGCGCGGACCAGCCGTATCAAGCTCGGGACCGGCGTCCTGGTGCTCCCGTTGCGGAACCCGACCGTGGCGGCCAAGGCGCTCGGCACGCTCGACGTCGTCTCGAAGGGCCGCCTGATCCTCGGCGTGGCCGCCGGCTGGTACGCGCGCGAGTTCGACGCCGTCGGCGTGCCGTTCAAGCGGCGCGGCCGGCTCTTCGAGCGGAACCTCGAGATCCTCACGCGTCTCTGGACCGAGGACCGCGTCACCCTCCAGGCCGATGAGCTCAACCTGCGCGAAGCGGTGATGCTACCGCGTCCTGCCCAGCGACCGCGTCCGCCCATCCTGATCGGCGGCTACGTGGACGCGGTCCTGAAACGCGTCGCCACGCACGGCGACGGGTGGCTCACGTATTTCTACACGCCGGAGAGCTATCGACGCTCGTGGGACAAGATCGTCCGATTCGCGCAGGAGGCGGGCCGGGACCCGAAGACGCTCACCGGCACGAACCAGCTCGCGATCTACGTCGGTCGCTCGCGCGAGGCGACCGAGGCGCCGATGCGCCGCTGGCTCGAGACCGAATGGGACGTCGCCGCGTGGAGCGAGTCGACGATCGAGCACGCGATCCGTGGAAGCGTGGACGAGTGCGTGGAGCAGCTCCGCGCCCACGCCGAGTCGGGCGTCGACCGGATCATCCTGATCCCCTACCGCTACGAGCCCGACCAGGTCGAGCAGATCTCCCAAGAAATCCTCCCACGCCTCGCCCATGCCGCCGCGACAGACGCGGATCGCGGGCGCCGCTAGTGTTCCATCCGCGAAGTCCTGCTACCGATCACGCGGCGCCGGGGGCGACGGGCGGGTACGGTAGGGGTCGACAGGACCCGTTCCCTCGACGCGGCGACGGGCGCAGCGCACCCGGATGGAGCCCAGCCACCTCGGGGCAGCGCTCGCGTGCGGCGTGGTCCGGTCGATCCCTGCCGCACCCGCCCGTCGCCTCCGCCTGCGGCGCAGTCTCAGCATGAGTTCGAGGACAGAACGCTAAGATGGCCGACCGCCGCGAGATCTTCGAGCCGTGCTGGCGCCAGAGCGGGGGCGGACGGCGCTGGTTGTCGTGGACATGCAGCGCGGCTTTCTCGACCCCGGCGAGGCGATGGAAGTCCCGCCGGCGCGTGAGATCGTGCCCGTGATCCGCATGCTTCTGGACAGCTTCCGCGCAAAGGGTCTGCCGGTGGTGTTCACCGAGTTCGTGTACTCCGAAAGCGCGCCCCTGCTCATCGGCAGCCTCCATCCCGAGCACCAGCTCGCGCCGCCGGGAGCGCCACGCGGCTTCGGGCTGCCGTCCTCCTCGTGCCTGGAGGGCACCCCGAGCGCCGACACGGTGCCCGACCTGGCGCCGCGACCGGGCGACCTGGTCGTCCGCAAGCGCGGGTACGACGCATTCGCCGGCACGCCGCTCGACGGGGCGCTCCGCGCCCGAGGCGTGACATCGCTCGTCGTCACCGGTACGATGACTGATCTGTGTGTGTTGGCGACGGTGATCGCCGCGCTCCACCGCGAGTACCGGATCACCGTGGTCGAGGACGGCGTCGCGACGCTCTGGCCGGAGATCCAGCGCGCTACCCTCGACATCATCGGCAGGGCGTACGGCCGCGTCGTCACTGGCAGGAAGTCGCCGATCAGATCTCGAGGTGGTGAGGAGGGCGCGATGAGTCAGCCGCTGCGCTTCTCGGGCATCATGCCCGCCAACCTGCTTCCCTTCACATCAGACCTGGCGATCGACGAGCCCGCCTACCGCCGGCACCTGCGCTGGCTCGTCGACACGCGCGGCGTCACCGGCATCGTCGCCAACGGGCACGCCTCGGAGGTGTCCTCGCTGAGCCGCGAGGAACGAAAGTGGGCGCTGTCGATCGCGCTGGACGAGGTCGCCGGGGCGTGTCCGGTCGTCGCCGGCGTCTATTCCGACGGCACGCGGGAGGCGGTCGAGCTCGCCCGCGACGCGCGTGCGGCGGGCGCGGCGGGCGTGCTGGTCTTCCCGCCGACGCTTTTCATGTGGGGCGCTCAGCTCAAGCCCGACATGGTGCGCCGCCATTTCTCCGAGATCGCAGCCGGCGCGGATCTGCCGATCATCGTGTTCGAGTACCCGCCGGCCTCCGGGATCGGCTACGCGCCGGAGACCCTCGCGATGCTCGCCGAGATCCCCCAGGTCGCCGCCGTGAAGGACTGGTCGAACGAGATCGTGGCCTTCGAGGCGAACCTGCGAGCGCTGCGCGCCACCAACCGTCCCGTGGCGATGCTCTCGTCGTTCACGATGTCGTTGATGGCGACCTTCCTGCTGGGCGCCGACGGTGCGATCTCGGGGATGGGCAGCGTCACCGCCGATCTGCAGGTCGAGCTCTTCGACGCGTGCGTGAAGGGCGACCTCGACGGCGCGCGCCGGATCAACGACCGTCTGGCGGCGCTGGTCTCCGTCTTCTACGCGCCGCCCTTCGTCGACATGCACAACCGGATGAAGGAAGCGCTCGTCCTGCTCGGGCGGATCCCGGCCGCCCACGTCCGGCCGCCGCTGACACCGGTCGGTGCCGCGGAGCGGGAGGCGATCCGCCGGGCGCTCGTGGCGTCGGGCCTCGTCGCGGAGCGGCGCTAAGCTCTCCAACCTCTGAGAGGAGCGAGGCGACTATGGATCTCGGGATCAAGGGCAAGAACGCGATCGTCTGCGCCGCCAGCAAGGGGCTCGGCAAGGGCTGTGCGATGTCCCTCGCGCGCGAGGGCGTGAACATCACCATGAATGCGCGCACCAAGGACGCGCTCGAGGCGGCCGCGAAGGAGATCCACGAGGCGACCGGCGTGCGGGTGATGACGGTGGCGGGCGACATCACGACAGACGCGGTGCGGGCGGCGCTCCTGCAGGCATGCCCTAACCCGGACATCCTCGTGAACAACGCGGGCGGTCCGCCGCCCGGCGATTTCCGCGAGTGGGACCGCGAGGTGTGGCTGCGGGCGCTCGACGCCAACATGCTCACGCCGATCTTCCTGATCAAGGCGACCGTGGACGGCATGATCAGCCGGCGCTTCGGCCGCATCGTCAACATCACGTCGGTCTCGGTGAAGTCGCCCATCGAGAGTCTCGGCCTCTCCAACGGCGCGCGCGCCGGGCTCACGGGCTTCATCGCCGGGCTCAGCCGCAAGACCGTCGCCCACAACGTGACGATCAACAACATCCTGCCCGGACCCTTCGACACCGACCGGCTGCGCTCCAACATCGCGGCCCAGGCCAAGGCCAGCGGCAAGCCGGTCGAGCAGGTCGCCAAGGAACGGCAGGCGCAGAACCCGGCGGGACGCTTCGGCACCGCGGCGGAGTTCGGCGAAGTGTGCGCGTTCGTCTGCAGCGCCCAGGCCGGCTACATCACCGGCCAGAACTTCGTCCTCGACGGCGGCGCCTACCCGGGTACCCTTTAGCCGACGCCGGACGCGGGTGCGCGGTAGGGGTCGCCGGACCACGCGGCACGCGTCCGCTGCCCCGCCGCGGCTGGGCTCCATCCGGGCGCGTCGCGGTCCGTCGCCCCGTTGCGGGAACGGGTCCGGTCGACCCTACCGCGCACCCGCGTCCGGCGTCGGCTAAAGGTGAACCCTTGCACGGTCAGGAAGGTTAGTGTAAGTAGGAGCAATTCTCATACCGGCGATCCCGCTGCTCACGCCGTAGGCTCGCGGCGGCGGCGCGCGCGGCGCAAGGAGGAACTACCAATGGCTGAGCGCTGGCAGGACGAAGCCTGGGCGAAGAACATGTGGTGGAGCGGCAAGACGACGCGGCGCAAGTTCCTGGCGCTCTCGTCGGCGACCGCCGGCGCCCTCGGCGCGACCGTGCTCGTCCCGGCACCGTGGCGCGAGGCGTTCGGGCAGGCCAAGCCGTACAAGGTCGGCGTTCTCCAGCCGCTCTCCGGCACGGGCGCGGCCGGCGGCAAAACCGCGCTGGTCGGCACGCAGATGGCCGTCGAGCGGATCAACAAGTCGGGTGGTGTCAACGGTCGACCCATCGAGCTGGTGGTCGCCGACTACGAGTCGAAGCCCGATGTGGGCCGCCGTAAGGCCGAGAAGCTCGTGCTCGAGGACAAGGTCGACATCGCAGAGGGCGGCTACCTCTCCAACGTATGTCTGGCCTGTATGCCGGTCTTCGAGGAGCACCGGACCGTCTGGATGATCGGCGTCTGCCTGGACACCACGATCACCACGACCAAGTGCAGCCGCTTCGTCTTCCGGCCCTTCGACTACGCGCCGGCCCAGGCGGTCGCGATCTCCCCGTATCTGGTGAAGAAGATGGGCAAGAAGTGGCACATCGCGTTCCTCGACTACGCGTGGGGCCAGTCCACGCGCGACGCGTACATCGATGAGATCAAGAAGAACGGCGGCGAGGTCGTCGGCACCACGGGTGTACCGCTGGGCACGGCCGACATGGCGCCGTTCGTCTCGAAGATCAGCGGCAGCTTCGACGGGCTCTTCGGGATCTTCTTCGGTGCGAACGCCGTCAACTTCACGAGCGCGGTCTACGATCTCGGGCTCACCAAGAAGTACAAGTACGCGGGCGACGGCGCCATCGCAGAATCCACCCACCTGCCGGCGCTGGGCCCGAAGATCGAGGGATTCGTCGGCATCAACCGCTACATCCCGGTGATGGACCCGCCGCTGAACACGCCCCATCACAAGAAATTCTTCGACCAGGCCGTCGCCGCCCTCAAGCAGATCGATCCGTCCGGCCCGCTGCCGGACCGCTACGTCCAGTCGAACTTCGAGGCCATGAATTTCCTCAAGCTCGGGATCCAGAAGTCCGGCTTCCGCGGCCGCGAAGACACGATGAAGCTCATCGAGGCCCTGGAGGGCATGGAGGTCAAGGAGGGCGACGACTTCCCGCAGGGAGACAAGACCCTCCGGAAGGAAGACCACCAGGCGTTCCTCCGCGAGTTCATCTTCACGATCCAGAACAACAAGCACAAGCTCCTGGACGTGATCCCGAAAGAGAAAACGATCGTCCCACCGGCGTGCAAGTTCGTTTGAGGACATGGGGGGGCCCCGACGTGGCCCGGCTAGGGACATGGGGGCCCCGACATGGCCCCCCATACCCCCCCAGATGCGCTGAGCGCCCCGGGAAACCCGGGGCGCTTCTCGATCTTCTTCCGCTTCTCGACCTTCTCTAGGACGTGTCCACCCTGACTGCAGCGTCGCCGATTCTCAAGACGGAGGCGCTGACGGTCCGCTTCGGTGGGCTGGCGGCGCTCAGCAACGTGTCCCTCGCCGTGCCCACCGGGGAGATCCGCGCGATCATCGGCCCCAACGGCGCCGGAAAGTCCACCTTCTTCAACTGTCTGACCGGCGTGCTCCGACCCACGAGTGGCCGGATCGTGTTCAACGGCGAAGACATCGCGGGCCTGCCGCCTTACACCATCTCCCGGAAGGCGATTGCGCGCTCCTACCAGATCACCAACATCCTGCCCGGCGCCACGGTTCTGGAAAACGTCCGGATCGCCAGCCAGTCCCGCCACCACAACTGGAGCATGCTGCGCCACCATCGAGCCTACGCCGACGTCATCGACAGAGCGCGCGCCGTCCTCACCGACGTGGGCCTCGCCGGCAAGGAGGACGAGCTCGCGGCGAATCTCTCGCACGGCGAGCAGCGCAACCTCGAGATCGGCATCGCGCTCGCCACGGAGCCGAAGCTTCTCTGCCTCGACGAGCCGACGGCCGGGATGAGCGTGGCCGAGACGCACGCGACGGTGGACCTCGTCCGCCGCATCGCCCGCGACCTCACGATCCTCGTCGTAGAGCACGACATGGAGGTCGTGATGGGCCTCGCCCACACGATCACCGTGCTGAACTACGGCGAAGTGCTGGCCGAGGGCCGGCCGGCCGAGATCCAGGCCAACCCGCGCGTCCAAGAGGTCTACCTCAAGACCTGATGCTGGTCCTCGAGAACGTCGACGCCCACTACGGGAAGTCCCACGTGCTGCACCGCGTGTCCATCGAGGTGCGCGCGGGCGAGGTGGTCGGCCTGCTCGGCCGCAACGGCGTGGGCAAGACGACGACGCTCAAGGCGATCATGGGGATGGTGCGCCGAACGGGCGGCCGCATCACGTTCGACGGGCGGGACCTGCACGGGGTGCCGCCCCACGGGCTGGCCGGCCTCGGCATCGCGTGGGTGCCGGAGGAGCGGCGGATCTTCCGCCTGCTGACGGTGCTCGAGAACCTTCGCACCGGCCTCGACCGTCGCGGGACGACTCCGGAAGGCCGCGAGCGGCTGCTCGAGAAGGTCTACAGCTACTTCCCGATCCTGAGGGAGCGACGCAATCAGGCGGGTGGGACGCTCTCGGGCGGCGAGCAACAGATGCTCGCCATCGCGCGCGCGATGGTGCTCGAGCCGAAGATCATTCTGCTCGACGAGCCCACCGAGGGGCTCATGCCCCGCATGGTCGCCCAGATCCAGGAGATCGTACACGCGCTCCACCGCGACGGGGTGGCGATCCTCCTCGTCGAGCAGAACGTTCCGCTGACGCTCGACGCGGCCGGGCGCGTCTACATCATGGAGAAGGGCGCCGTGCGCCACCACGCGTCGGCGGCCGAATTGCGCGCCGACCAGCGCGTCATCCACGAGTACCTGGGGGTCTGAGTCATGGACCAGATCATCATCCAGACGCTCCACGGCCTGGTCAACGGGATGGTGCTGGCGATGGTCGCCTCGGGCCTCACGCTCATCTTCGGGATCATGGACATCGTCAACTTCGCCCACGGCGACCTGCTCATGCTCGGCGCGTTCGTCGGCGCCAGCGTCGTGGGCATGACCGGGAACTACTGGCTGGCACTGATCGTCGCGGCGGTCGTCATCGCCGCGCTCGGCGCCATCCTTCAAGTCACGACGCTGCGGCCCCTCATCGGACGCGACCCGCTGACGACAATCCTCGCCACGTTCGGCGTCTCGCTCGTGATCCAGAAGTACGCGCTCTGGCAATGGGGCCCGTCGGTGCGCCGGATCAACGAGCCGGTGCCCGGAGACTTCACGCTCTTCCACCTCCAGTACCCCTGGTATCGCGTCGCCACGGCGGTCCTGGCCGGCCTGATCATCGGCGGTCTGTGGCTGTTCTTGAAATACGGCAAGTACGGCATCTGGATCCGCGCCACGACCCAGGACCGCGTGATGGCTCAGGCCATGGGGATTCCGGTGCCGCTGGTGTACACAGCGGTGTTCGCCATCGGCTCGGCGATGGCGGCGGCGAGCGGCGTGCTCTTCGGTCCGTTCGCCGGGGTCACCCAGACGATGGGCTTCGACTTCACGCTCCGCGCGTTCATCGTGGTCGTCGTGGGCGGCATGGGCAACCTCGGCGGCTCGATCCTGGCCTCGATCTTCGTCAGCCTCCTCGAGAGCTACGCCGCGATCGTCGTGAGCCCCGCCCAGGCGGTGATCGTCTCGTTCGTCGTGCTGGTCCTCACGATGCTCTTCCGGCCCACCGGGCTCTTCGTCCCGACGCCGAAATGACCGCGACGCCGGCTGCGCGGCCGAGGCCACCTGCTGTCGGCTACTGGCTCGGGTTCACCGGCGTGGTCGTGCTCCTGGTGATCGCGCCGCTCGTGCTACCACCGTTCTGGCAGCGCTTCGCCACGGAGATCTTGATCTGGGGGCTCCTGGCGATGTCCTCGGACATCCTGATCGGCTACACCGGCATGGTCTCGTTCGGGCACTCGGCGTTCTTCGGTCTCGGCATGTACGGCGCCGCCGCCGCGCTGCTCATGGTGAAGCCGCCGAGCCTCTCGCTCGCCGTGCTCTACGGCCTGGTCGCCGCCGGCGGCGCGGCCGTCTTCGTCGCCTACTTCGCGACGCGCCTGCGCGACATCTACTTCGCGATCTCGACCCTCGTCTTCTCGCAGATTTTCTACGTCATCATCTTCACCTGGACGGACGTCACGGGCGGCGAGAACGGCCTCACCTTCAGCCAGCCGCGCCTGACCATCCCCGGCCTCTGGAGCGACCGCTTCACCCCCGTGACCTTTCACTGGTTCGTGCTGGCGGTGGTGGTGCTTTCTTACCTGCTGGTCCGGCGGATCACCCAGTCGCCGTTCGGCATGGTGCTGCAGTCGATCCGCGAAAACGAGCCGCGCACGCGCGCGATCGGCTATCACGTCGAGCGCTACAAGATCGTGGCCGTCATGCTGTCGGGGCTCTTCGCGGGGCTGGCGGGCGTGCTCTACGCCATCCAGAACAAGTTCGCCGCGCCCGACTTCGTCTTCTTCGTCGTGTCGGGCGAGGTCGTGATCTTCAACGTGATGGGCGGGATGGGCACGCTGGTGGGGCCGTTCGCGGGCGCCGCGTTCTTCCTGCTCTTGCGCGAGGGGCTCTCGCGCTTCCTGACCGAGTACTACCTCATCCCGCTCGGCATCATCTTCATCATCATGATCATCTTCCTGCCGCAGGGGCTGCTCGGCTTCCTGCGCCGACGGCTGAACTCGTAGCGCGGGCTAGCGCCTCACGGCCGCGCCAGCGAAAGGTGTCGCCGAACATCTCGCCCGGCGGCGACCGCGGCCGCATAACCGACCAGCAGCGGGTGGGGGTTGGCCGCGGTGGACCGGGCCTGCGGGAGAAAGAGCGTGGCCACGAAGAACGGATGCTCGGGCAATTCGACGATCCGGATCTCGCCCTCCCCGCCCACGCCGCTCACCCGAAGGCCGTGGGCCTCGAGCCGCAAGCGATAATCGGGGTTCACGCCGTAGTTGCAGTAGTAGTCCTCGGTGGCGTCGGTCGATCCGTAGAGCCGGGCGGCGAGCGTGCGGGGAACGAGGACGATCCGCTGCGTCTGTCCCACCAGCGAGCAGGCCAAGGGCGTGATGACCAGCCGCTCGGCGTCGGGGCTCGTCTCGGCGTGGTCGGCGTCTCGGAACCCGAGAACGTTGCGCGCGAACTCGACGATCGCGTGCTGGAAGCCGCCTCAGGTCCCGACGAGCGGAACGCCACGCTCGCGCGCGTAGCGGATCGCGGCGAGGGCGCCGTCCATGCTGCGGTACGGGCTCGCCGGCGCGATCCAGATGCCGTCGTACGCCCCCAGCCTCTCGTCCGAGTCTCCGAGGGCGTCCGTCGGAACCCACTCGAAGCGAAGCCCGACGTGCTCGAGCGCCTCGTTCGTGAACCGGTGGGTTCTGTTCGCGGGGTCGAAGTCCCCGACGATACCGATCTGGACGCGCGCCTGGGTCATCGCGTGTTCACCTCGGCCGAAGCGTACCACAGCCTTCGGAGGGGGCCGGCACCTGGCGATCCGAAGTACGATATGAAGCGTCGCCGTGGCGAGGCTGCCTCGGGCCGGCGGCGACTGACACCCGATGCTTGGGGCTTCGGCGAAAGCGCTCCGGCTCGCCGTCCGCTGGCTCACGCGCCAGGAGGCCGTCGTCCTGCTCGTCGCCTTCGGCATCGCGTTCGCGCTCTTCGTCTTCGCGAAGACCGCCGGCGAGATGCTGGAAGGCGACATGCGCGAGTTCGACGAAGGGCTGCTCCGCCTCCTACGCCGCGCCGACGACCCGCAGCGCCCCGTCGGTCCACCGTGGCTCGTCGGGGTCGCGAAGGACGCGACCGCGCTCGGGGGCACGACGGTACTCGTGATCGTCCTGGTGGTCGTCGTGGGCTACCTGGCGCTCGAGCGACGCTACGCGGAGATCGCGCTGCTCGCCGGCGCGTCGGCGGGCGGCGGTCTCCTGAGCGAAGCGTTGAAGCTCTGGTTCGCCCGCGCCCGTCCCGATGTCGTGCCGCACCTGGTCAGTGTCGGCAGCGCCAGCTTCCCCAGCGGACACTCGATGCTCGCGGTCGTGACCTACCTCACGCTGGGTGCGCTCCTGGCCCGGTTCGCATCCCGTCGGCGGACCAGAACGTATTGCATCGGTGTTTCGCTCGTTCTGGCGCTGCTCGTCGGGGTCACTCGCGTCTATCTGGGCGTCCACTACCCGACCGACGTGCTGGCTGGCTGGTCCGCCGGGTTGGCGTGGGCATTGCTCTGCTGGCTGGTCGCGCGGTCCCTGCAGCATCGAGGCCGCGTGAAGGCGCCCGGCTAGCCGCGCACCGGCGCGACCGCCGCGTCACACGCCGGCGGTCTTTCGGATCACGGAGCCGAAGCGCTCCATCCGCTCCAGGCTCTCGGAGAGGCTCTCGCTGCGAAAGTCGAATACGAGCTCGCTCACGCCGAGATGCGCGTAGGTGGCGATGTCGTCCGTGATTTGCGACGCACTGCCCGAGAACGGCCGACGCTCCCCGCCCGATCGGAGCTGCGTCTGGCTCACATCGTAGACCGGCGCCTTGTACGAGATCGTGAGCGACGCGGGATCACGCCGCTCGGCCTCCGCCAAGCGGTAGAGCTCCTCGAGGAGCGCGCGCAGCTCCGCGGGCGGGAGCGGGACCGCGGCGTTGGCGCCGACTGGGTGCCAGCCGTTGCCGAACCGGGCCGCCCGGCGCAGGGCCGCCTTGCTGTGGCCGCCGACCCAGATCGGCGGGTGCGGCTTCTGCACGGGCTGAGGCTGGCAGCGTAGCGCCTCGAAGCGGTAGAACCGGCCAGAGAACGAGGCGGGGCTTTTTGTCCAGAGCGTCTTGAAGATGCGGAGGTACTCGTCGGTCACCGCGCCGCGCCGATCGAACTCCGGCGCGCCCAGCGCTTCGAACTCCTCACGCATCCACCCCACGCCGACGCCGAGGGTGACCCGCCCCTTGGAGAGCACGTCGATAGTCGCGAGGGCTTTGGCCGTCAGCACGGGATTGCGGTAGGGCACGATCATTACGCTCGTGACCAGACGCAGCCTGGTGGTCTTGGCGGCGACGAAGGCCATCAGCGAGAGCTGATCGAGCACGTCGCCCTGGCCCGGGAAGTCACCCGTCACGGTGTACGGGTACCTGGACTTGATGCTGACGGGAAACACGAGGTGGTCGGCGATCATGACGGAGGCGAATCCGAGGGCTTCGCCGCGCGTGACCAGACTCTCCAGGGATTCCGGCGTCGCCGTCTGACCGCGGGTCGGGAGATAGAATCCGTATCGCATGGGTCACACCATACATCAGTTCACAGTCGCGCCTCGGCCGGCGGGGCCCCAGCCCCGCGACGGCCTGCCGCGCGCACGGCAGGGCTCGCTGGTGGCCGTCCAGTGAACGCGTTATTCTGGCGGCCGCATCCGATGAACTTCGACTTCACCGACGCAGAGCGGGCGTTCGCGGAGGAGATCCGCCGATTCCTCCGCGCGAACTCACCCGAGACGTTCGCGGTCGACGGCATGGACGCGGGCTACGGCTCGGGCGCGAACTCGCGCGCGTTCTTGAAGGCCCTCGGCGCGCAGGGCTGGCTCGGCATGTGCTGGCCGAGGACGTACGGCGGCCAAGAGCAGCCGATGTTCATGAAGCTCGTCTTGATGGAAGAGCTAGCGCTCGCCGGTGCGCCCTTCGGGCCGCTCGCCGGCTGCTGGCAGACGGCGGACGCGATCATCGAGTACGGCACCGAGCGCTTGCGTCAGGAGCTGCTGCCAGCGATCGCCCGCGGCGAGGCGACGTTCTGGCAGGGCTATAGCGAACCCGACGCGGGCTCGGATCTGCTGGCGCTCAAGACGGAAGCGCGGCGCGACGGCGACCACTACGTGATCCGCGGCCACAAGATCTGGTCGAGTCACGCCGGCATCGCGACCCATGGGCTCGTGTTCACCCGGACGAGCCGCGAGGCGCGGCGCAGCCGTGGCTTCAGCATGTTCGTGGTCCCGAACGGGACGCCGGGCATGGACATCCGCCCGATCCGGAGCCTGACCGGTGAGGTTTACCACCACGAAGTGTTCCTCGACGACGTGCGCGTGCCCGCCGACCTCATGCTCGGGCCCGCGGGCGAGGGCTTCCAGGCGCTCCTGAACGGGCTCGACGCCGACCGGTTCTGGGGGCGCTTCTACAAGGCGCCCGCGCTCGAGCGGGTGGTTCGGCAGCTGGTCGACTATGCGAACACGACGCTCGTCGCCGGCGCGCCGCTGGCCCACGATCCGGTCGTGCGGCGGCGGCTCGCCGCGATCGCCGCCGACATCGCAGCGCTGCGCCTCATCTTCTACCGCACGGGGTGCCTCATCCGCGACGGTGCGCCCCTGACCTACGAGACCGCCATGGCAAAGGTCTACGCCGACGAGACGGGACAGAAGCTGGCGCGCCTCGGCATGGACCTGCTGGGAGTGTGGGGACCGTTGCGCGCGGGCTCGCCGTGGGCCAAGCTCGGCGGACAGATCTCGCACCTCTATCTGACGACCCTCGGCCACACAATCGCGGGCGGCACGGCAGAGGTCCTCCGCACCTCGGTCGCCGTGCGCGGCCTCGGCCTGGCCGCGGAGCCGAAGGTCGCCGCCGAGCCGAAGGCGCGCTGAGATGGACTTCCGCCCCTCGCCGGCTCAACAGATCCTGATCTCGACGGCCCGCGCGTTCCTCCGACAGCACTGTCCGCCCGAGTTGGGGCAGCGTCTGGCCATCGACGAGCGTGGCTTCGACGAGCCGCTCTGGCGCCGTATGGCCGAGCTGGGATGGGCGGGACTGCTGATCCCTCCCGAGCTCGGCGGCAGCGGCGGCTCGCTGCTCGACGTGGTCTTGCTGACCGAGGAGATGGGGCGCGCCGGCCTGCCGGGACCGTTCGTGACGAGCGCGGTGGTCGCGACGTCGCTCGTGCTCGCGGCCGGCAACCCGGCCCAGCAGAAGCGTCTGCTCCCCGCGCTGGCCGGGGGCGAGCGCATCGCGAGCCTCGCGCTCGTGGAAGAGAGCGGCTCGTTCGATGTCGACGCGGTCGCGCTCGAGTGCGCCGTGCCCGGTCGGCTCCGCGGCCGCAAGCTCTTCGTCAAGGATGCCCACGTCGCCGACGATCTCGTCGTCGCCGTGCGGGTTGGCGCCGATCCGACGCTGCTCCTCGTGCCCACGGACCGGCCCGGCATCGCGCGGCTGCCGCTCGACACGATCAGCGGTGAGAAGCTCTTCGAGGTGACCTTCGATGGCGCGGACGTCCACCTGGACGATCTGCTCGGCCCGGTCGGCGGCGCTCCGGATCTCCTGGCTCCGGCGCTGCGGGCGGGCGCGCTCGCGCGGACGGCCGAGATGGTGGGCGGCGCGCAGCGCGTGCTCGAGCTCGCGGTCGAGCACGCCAAGACGCGCGTCCAGGGCGGACGGCCGATCGGCGGCTACCAGGCCATCCAGCACTCGTGCGCGGACCTCGTGCGCGACGTCGACGCCTCGCGCGCGCTCCTCTACGCAGCGGCCTGGAAGATGGCGGAGGGGCAACCCGCCGAGCTCGACGCGGCCCTGGCCAAGGCGTACGCGGGCCGGGCGTGCCTGGCGGTGGCGCGTCGCGGTCATCAGATCTTCGGCGCCATCAGCTACTGCGAGGAGCACCCGCTGCACCTCGTCCACAAGCGCATCCAGGCGGCGAGCCTCGAATTCGGCGATGCGCAGCTTCATCTGGACACCGTGGCGCGCGCGATCGGGCTGCAGAGCTCGTCGGTCGGTCAGTCGCGACGATGAACATTCTGCTGCTATCGATGCCCGACTCGTTCGAGCACATGCCGGCGGTGGCCATTCGGATGCCCAACGGGGCGCTGGCCTCGCTCGCGGGCAACGTCGATCCCCACCACCGGGTGGCGATCGCCGATCTGATCCTCGTCCAGCGCCGCGTGCCGGAGACGCTCGAGCGCCTCGTTCGGGACATCCAGCCGGACGTGGTGGGACTCTCGGTGATGACCTTCCAGCGACGGACCGCGCTTCGAATCACTCAGCTGCTCCGCCGCCTCCGGCGCGGGATCCGCGTGGTCGTCGGCGGGTACGACGCCAGCCTGGCCCCGGACGCCTACACCGAGGCCGACGTCGATTTCCTCGTGTGCGGCGAGGGTGAGCTGACGTTTCGCGAGCTCGTGCGCGCCATCGAGCACGGATCGGACTTCGCCAGCGTGGCCGGCTTGTCCTACCGATGTGGCGACCGTTTCGTGCACAACGCGGCGCGCGCGGTGAGTGGGCTCGACGACGGCCAGATCCGCTTGCCCGATCGCGCCGCGCGCGTCCTCCGCGGCTACACGATGATCGGTCGCCAGGTCGACGTCGTGGAAACCTCGCGGGGGTGCACGTTCGATTGCAGCTTCTGCTCGATCATCGAGATGCGCGGCCGCAATTTCCACACCTACGCCCTGGACCGCGTGATCGCGGACATCCGCGACGCCCGGGCGCACGGGGCCCGGACGATCTTCCTCGTCGACGACAACATCACGTTGAACGTGCGGCGGTTCGAGGCGCTGTGCCGCGCGATCATCGCGGCGGGCGTCGACGACCTCGACTACATCGTGCAGGCGATGACCTCGGCCATCGCCAATCACGGCGCGACGCTCGCCCCGCTCATGCGTCGGGCCGGCTTCCGGTACGTCTTCCTCGGCATCGAGAACATCCTCGACGAGGATCTCGAGTTTCTCCGCGCCGACGCCAAGAACCGCCAGCGCGGGGACGATTCGCGTGGCGGCAACGCGGCGGTGAAGGCCATCGACTGCCTGCATCGAAACAAGATGTACGTCGTGGGCGGGCTGATCGTGGGCAACCCCGGGGACACCCGCGCGTCGATCGAGGCCAACCTGGCCTTCGCTCGCCGGTACGTCGACGTCCCGTACATCCAGCATCCCACACCCTATCCCCGGACACCGATGACGAAGGCGTTCCAGGAGCAGGGGCTCATCATCAACGAACGGCTCGAGGACTACGACGGCACGACGGCCGTGGTCCGGACCGAGCATCTGGAGGGGGACGAGATCGAGTTCTTGCGCTGGCGGGCCGACCGGTGGATCAAGTTGCGGCATCTCCCCGCGGCCCTGGTCCACACGCCTTTCTTCGGCCTGCGCCACGGGATCAACATGCTTCGGCACACGTTCCGGGGCAGCAGCCTCCGGTCGGTCCTGGGCCTCGAAGACGAGCGGGCGACGTTCGAGCGCTACCGCGCCATCCGTCGCGCCGAGCGCGTCTACCTCTGAGACTCAGTTCATACCCTCTACTATTGCTCAGAAAATCCCGATGGCAGCCCTCGCCCTCACGCCGCCCGTTCGAGCGTCACGCGGTACCCCTGGCGCTCGAGCAGTTGGACAGCCCGCCGAGTGACTCGTTCCCCGTGCCGGCGATCGAAGTAGTCGGCACCGAGTTCTTGATACGTGGTCTGTCGCGCCAGGACATGATACGCGGTGA
>QHSU01000105.1 GCA_003220535.1 Candidatus Rokuibacteriota bacterium | reverse complement strand
GGACAGTGTCTTCAACTACCCCACGCTGGCGGAGTGCTACAAGGTGGCAGCGCTCGACGGCCTCAACAAGCTGCGGGAACTGGCATCGGCGGGCGCTGTCCGTCCGGGCTCGACGATCGGCGCAAAGCGGGACCAGAACGCGACACCGTGTGGCGCCACGGGCCTCGGCGAGCCGAGCGAAGCCTCGGTAGCGCATCGTTAGTGCTGTACGTCCCGCAACAGGTACGCGAGTGCGTATCCTCGATCGCCGCGCCGCCACGGCTCAACCACTATCGGCACCCGTCGGCGTAGGATCTCAATCCCGGGTGGATGCCCGTTGACTCGACACGTCGCAAATCCTTGATTCGCTGGCAAAAGCGCGCGGCGGTGTGGAAACACAGGTTCGAACCCCGTCCGGGATTGAACCGGATCGAAACCATATTATGACAGCTTTAGATCGTCCTGGACGTCCCGTGCCAACCCTGGGGATCACGGTCAATCAGCGGGTCCAAGGTTTGAATCCTTGACCTGACGGCCTACGATACGCTCGCGGGTGGTTCCATGTTGGTTCCAAACTACCGCGATCCACCCGAACCCATCACGATGAACGAACGTTGAGCTGTCTCGTTTTCTCGCGCAGATACGTCTCGCTGATAACGCATGGATATGAGCCGTCCGGGACTTTTAATCAGGGGGTCCCGGGTTCGAGTCCCGGACGGCTCACCAGATCTTCCGATAGCTTACGCGGCGCAGCCTCTGGGCAGCGTGGCACATGGTGGCGTATAGGTGGCGTGCGGTGGCAATGCCTCAGCACTTGCCCCGCACGCCGTATGGGATGCTTCGGCTACTGCTGCTGGGCTGCCTGCCGAACCCGCTCGTCGAGCCCGTCCATGATGTGGCGCTTCTGGCCAGGGCGGTAGTGCGCGTAGTAGTCGCCGGTGATCTTGACCGAGGAGTGGCCCGCTTGCTCGGAGGCGTAGAGCAGGTCACCGGTCGAGGCGACGATGTCCGAGCAGAAAGTCTGACGGAGGTTCTGGAAGGTGACCCGACGCGTGATACCCGCCACTCGGAGCAACCGATGAAATATTCGTCGCTCGAAGCTCGACTTCGAACGGATCGGCCCTCCCAGCTTAGTTGTGGAACACAAACTCGGAGAGCGGACGCCCTGTCGCGAGCGCTTCGCGCTGCATCCGCGCCCGGTGAGCTCGAAACTCCTCACAGACCTCGCGCGAAAGGTCGACCACGCGGACCTTGTTCTTCTTGGTCCGGTCGAGGAGCCGGCCTTCGCGGAACTGGCGCTGGACCGTGACGGTCCGGACTTCAAGATCGAAGTCAGCCCACTGCACGCCGAAACACTCGCTCAGCCGGAGCCCGGTTCGGAGCGCGACCAAGAAGAGGAGGTGATACCGCGGCGAGCTGCGTCGTGTTGCGGCAAGCAGGGTGGCTTGCTCCGTCGGCAGGAGCGGGTGGACACGCTTCTTCTTGTCCCCTGTCTCACGGAGCAACTTTCCGAGGCGAAGCGCGGGATTCGTGAGGCCAGCCATCCTGCGCTCGACGATCAGCCACTCATAGGCCTAGTGGATCGGAGCCAGGAGATTCCGACATGTCGCCTTGCCACGCTTGCGGCTTCCGGGATCGGCTGAGCCGCTCAACAACCCCTCGAACAGCCTCACAAGATCGTCCCGCCGAATCGACGTCACGGGCTTCACGCCGAGGGTGGGGTACACGTGTCGAACCAACAGGCGTTCGTAGTTTCGACGCGTGGCCTCGTCCATGGTGCCGAACGCGGTGCGCTCGCGGAGATAGGTTTCGACCGCTTGCTGGAGCGTCAGGGGTTCGGCCTGCGGCCGGTCGCCGTTGACGAACGAGAGATCGTTGGCGGCGAGCTTGACGCGGATATGGCTTGCAGCCAGCTTCGCGGCCTTCCAGTCTCGGCCCACATACTTCCGGAGCCGACCCCCGGGAAGGCGCTGGTCATGGACGACGATCCACGCGTTGCCGTCGCCCTTGAAGTCCACGACCTTCACGCCCATCTCCGGCCTCCGTTCACGAAGGTGCGAGGCTGCAGCGTTGAGCTTGGCAGCCCCATACCCCCCTCTGTCAACGCCGGAACTTCGCTAGCACTTCGTCCACCAGGCGTGGCACGTCCTGCTGCGGCCGACGCCGAAAACCCTCCATCCAGCGGTCGAACTCCGAACGGCGAACGAGGATCTTGCCCCGGACCTTGTAGTGGGGCAGAGGGTGCTCGAGATCCTGAAGATGGCGGGTAAGGGTTCGGACGCTCAGGTTCGAGTAGTGGGTGAGGGCACGGAGATCGAGAAAGGGGTCGGCGAAAGAGCCAGCCACCTCGCCGGTTGTGAGACCGGAGCGAGGCGTGGGCTTCGCCTTCCGAGGCCTTGGGCTCGCAGGAATCGACTCACGAGGCTCGCGACCCTCGGCGTTCATGGCTCGCGGGCCCTAGCGTTCGGAAAACGCCCTGGGCGTGGGTTTGAACCCCCGCCGACGGGCCTCGTCGGTCGACAGGGCGCGCTTGTGGCGGGCCTTGATGGCAGCAGCGACCTGTTCCAGGGCTTCGGGCGAGAACACTGCGCGCATCTCGGCGGCGCCTGTTTGGTGGCACTTCACGCCGGGGATAGCCCACAGCTTCTCGAAGAGGCGCGGACGATCGGTATAGACGGCCAGGGCGAACTGGCCCGGCAATGCACAGGACCAGCATTGCACGCCATCGCAGTACCACTCGATCTGGCCGTAGCGGCCGGGGATGATCGGAAAGCCCTCAGGGTCGGCCACCACCCGGAAGCGATGCGGGGAGGCGAGGGCCCCCAGCCGCAGCGCGGCGTGCTGCTGTTCCAATGTCAGTCTCCGACGTGTCATCGCGCTCCGGGGTCGCGCTCGCGACGAGCGCGTCCACGAACGTCCTCGGTCATGCGGCGCTGCAGTCAGCGAGTCAGACTCCGCGGCCCAAGAGCGAGTCGCATGCCAGCCTCTGGTCAAGCGGAGCTCGCCGACGGCCAAGCCCTCACCGAATCGAGTGTGCCCGAGCGAATGTCCGTCGTGACGACGGGCTGATCACGCCGGGCCCGGCGCTGCGAGATTCCACGGACTGCTGCAATCTACGGCAATGGTCACGACGCCCACGAGCGCCCGCGCAGGTGCGCAGTCCTCACCCGACGCTGCCGATCTTTGGCCCGAGCTCAACCCCCAAGGCCTGCGGTCGAACGCGATGACGTCGGGGTCGCGCTCGTACCATGTGCGCGGCCGGGCGGACATCATCGACGCGGTCGGCCATCGGCGCTCGGAGCGGCTGTCTTGGCCCCGAGGTTCGACGCCACGGTCCATCGCGTCGCGAGACAGGCCACGTCCTGGCGCGAGCGTCAAGAGTAGGCGAGACGGTCGCCGCGTGGGCACCCAATGAAGTCTTCGAGAACCCCCGACCCATCTTGCGATGCGTTCGGGCGGCGGCGAGCCTGCCCGGAGCCCGTCTCCTCGTGAGGGGCCCTCACCCACGGTCCACAGCTCCTGCCGCCGCAGACCCGTCTGCTGGCTTCACGATGGTCGGGCGGCGCTTCTCTGCATGTGGTCTGTTCGACGGCGGTGCCAACGTCGCGGCGGCTTCAACGTGTCCCGACACCCCCCGTCGTGAGCGAAAGGCGGTGGTGACGTGCTGGTCTAGGTTCGACTTCGATACAGGGCCGTCGATCGCCTCGGCACTGCGACGCTCATCAGCGTCGTGGTCCGACGGCGGACGGCATGGCGATCAAACCGCGGGCCGCGTGGCCAAGCCTCCGAGACGAACTAGACTTTGGTCGTCCGCCAGCTCGGCACTGGCGTCCTCGGGATGATGGAGATCCGGAAGTCGACGGTCGCGGTCTGCCCGTCCCGCGCCAGGCGCGCGCGGAAGCTACCGTCCTGAGGCCGGCGGCGCTCCGCGATGTGGAGCTTGCTCAAGATCTTGAGCCGCGACATCAGCTTGCCAGGATGCGGCCCCAGCATCTCGTCGAGGCCGTCGAGCTCGAGCTCTTGCAGCACGCCGTCGACGCGGAACCGCGTCTTGATGCCTCGCTCTACGGCCTCGAGGTGAATGTCGGAGGCGCCCCGTTCGACGGCCAGGCTCAGAAGCCGGCGGACCATGCCAGAGGTGCCTTCGGCGCCGCGCTGCCCGTCGAGGTAGGTCGTGCGGTCCTCGGAGAGCCGGTCGATCTCCTCGAAGCTCAGGATGTGCGGCTCACCCACGATCGTGGGCACCTCGTGCCCGCTCCGGGAAAGCGCGGGCTCCTCCGCGCCGGACGCCACGAGACTGGGGTACATCTGCCCGAGCGCCCGACGGATGCTGGCGGTCGTGGACGTGATCACCTCGATGTCGAGGCCCGTGCTCGACTTGAGGTCGTCGACGACCGCCGTCCGCGTCGGGTCGTCCATCGCGATGACGAAGGTCTGGCCGACCCGCGCGACCGGAACGACGAGGCGCTTCTGGGCGAACCGCGGGTTGATCAGCGCGCTCAGCGACCGGTCCAGAACGATCGGGGCGAGGTCGAAGAAATTGATGTGGAGCTGGAGGCACAACGCCCGCCGCATCTGCTCCTCGGTGACAAACTTCAGCCGGATGACGACCTCGCCGAGGGACTGCTTCCATCGCCGCTGCTCGGCGAGGGCCGTCGCGAGCTGCTCCGACGTGAGCGCCTGCGTCTTGACCAGGAGCTCGCCGAGCTTCGACCGGCGCCGATAGCGCTCGAGGACCGACTGGAGCTGGCTGCGGGTGATGACCTTCTGGGCGACGAGGATGTGGCCCAGCGGCAGGTAGGTCTTCGACTGGCTCTGCACGCGCAGCGCGGTCTGCACTTGGGACTGGGTCGCGAGATCCTCGGCGACGAGCAGGTCACCGAGCCGCAGGACGCCCGCTTGGCGGCGCGAGGGGCTGTTGCGGACAGCCGGCAGCCCAGCCCCGTCCGACGGGGTCAGGTGAGGCGATTCGATCCCGGGCCGGGACTCAACATTCACTGACTATTTCAGGGAGCAACGAGTCTGCCAACCCAGGATGGGCGCTAGGCCCGCGAAAGGTGAGGACGACTTCTCCCGTGCTTGCATGGTGCACAAGGAGTGGTGATCCGGATTCTACCGGGCAGGCAGGTTTCGCTACGCCGAGCGACGGCACACCCACGCGGCGTATTGGGCGTCGGGCGTGGACTCGAGGATCTCGAGCCAGGCCGCTCGAGAGCATTCCGTCACACCGGGTCCGGAGCAACGATGTCGCGACGATCGGGTCGGCAGACGCCGAGCGTGAACGTCGCGCTCCGGATCCGACCTCTCGACAGGGCGAGCCCGACCGGCTTGTCGGTGGTCAGCGTAATTGCGGCTGCCGGCGCCGGAACCGCCACGGCACGCGCATAGTTACTGTTCACGCGGCGCGCCGTGGCGTGGGGCCCTCCGTGCTGCACCGCGCAGAAACTAACGGAGCCGATTCAGGTCGCGGGCTCTGGTGGGCGAGACCGTAAGCGCAGGATCGGCCTGCTCGCAGTTTACGTATCTCGCCCGGCGGCGCCGGAGCACGATCGCCCACCGCTCCGTGACCAGCGGGGACACGGGGACAGCGCTCCGGTGATCGCTCGTTAGGGGATCGAGGACGACGGTCTTCGAGCTCCAGTTCCTGCTGCGACGAATGCGGCGGGCTCGGCTCTCCCAGCGCATGCCCCGTTGCGTCGTCGACGCTGACACATTTCACCGCTGTAGTGAACTCTTAACGCTGTGCCACCGACACGAGGGTTAGGCTGAGGTCCCTCCATGGATGACGCGACCGAGACCTTGCTGCGTGACCTCGAGGCGAGCCCGACGGATCTGAAGAAGCTTGTCGTGACCTCGCTCGGCCGAAGCGCGCGCACGCTTGCGATCGCATCGGCGGCGATCGCCCGGTGGCAGCGGGACGACCCGCACCAGTGGACAGCGGTTCGCGAGTGGTTGCTCGCTCGTGACAGCAAGATCGTCATCGTCAAAACGATTGCTCATCACGGAAGAGCCGTGTCGAGGCTCTCGGGTCCCGGCTGTAACCCGAGGTAGCACCGGTAGCGATCCAGCCGGGGCTTGCCTCTAACCGCCAATGTAATGTGTGGAAGCTACTCAACTCCCGGTCGTAACCCCCGTCGTTGACGGAGATGATGCCAGTGCCAGCAACAGGTTTGATGATAGAGTCTCAGCGCTTTGCGACACTCACTGGGCGCCCTTCCGGAGTTGTCAGCAGCAGGGACCAGCCTTGCCCGCTGACCCGCTGCCGCAGCGGCGTGCCTCCGAGCGGAAGGCAAGATCCGGCCCACGATCCGGTCTGGTCTTCGTCGTGTCGCGTGACGCCCTCGACCATTACGAATGGTCATGCGACGGTCGCTGAACCGCCGCGAGTAGAGCCAAGCTCGGAGCGCCGAGGTGGATCGCCGTCATGAGGATCGTGGTGCCCTCTCTTTTTCGCTGACGGCGAACATAGAGCTGACGGATTTCTGGCTAGGATATGCTTCCTCTTGGGATGTCGTCCAGGCGACGGAGGGCGAACCCTCGACCGCGGTGGCTCGTCGTCGTTGCCCGCGACCAGGACGAGGTGCACCACAAGCTCTCTGCGGCTCTCAGCGATGACTGCCTCGTGTGGGTCATCTTCGACCGCCGAAGAGATCCCGGGCGCAATCCCGAATGGGTCAGTCGGAGTCTTCGGGGGGTGCGGATTTGCCGTTGTGCCACTGTCTAGGGAGCGCCCGGTCTAGGTCTTGGCGCGCCCGTGGGTCCCTCAATACCCGTACACCGTTGACCCTCTGCCTCCTCGCGCAAGTTGGGGTGCCGGTGTATCGCACCCGATTCCCTGGACACGCTTGCAGGATGTCAAGGGGTACGGCCCGGACGACGATTGAACCGCACCGGGTTTCCCGGAGGCTCCATACCTTGAGAGGATGGGGTCATGGCGAGACCAAGCAGGTTTTCCCCGGAGGTGCGGGCGCGCGCGGTGCGGATGGTGTTCGAGCACGCCCAGGAACACGCGTCGCCAGCCGCCTGCCTGACGCCGCGCCGCGGGCGCCGGTCAGCTCTCTCTGGCGCGATCCTGCTGTTCGTCGGCCTTCGCACTTCTCTGCGGGCGAGCCGCTACGAGACGTCCGAGCGCTGGTTTCGTCTCGGTCTGTGGGCGACGGCGATCGGCATCGCGGCTCAGACGATTGGATCAAACGGGATAGAGCTATCCACCGAAGAAGATGGGGAAGAGTGTGGGGCGGGCTGGAGTTATCCACCAGGAGCCACACCTTCCACCGAACTATTTCGCTCCCCGGCTTGACAGGCTCGTGTTTCGAGGCCGACGATACGCGCGCCGTGTTGCTCTTCGTCCGACTCAGATCGTTGCTCTTCGCGTCGTGTCCGGACCATCCGGTGGCGCTCTGCGAGGCGTGCCGCCGAACGTACACGCCCGAGCAACTCGGGACCGAGATCGGCGACGGCTGCTATCTCTGTCGCGACTGCGGAGCCGATCTGAGAGAGTCGGTCATCGCCCACGCGCGGACGTGTCCGAATCTCATACCGCAGAAGCCGCTGGCGCGGATGGCGTCGGTCGCCGGCTCGACGATCCCACCAGCGGTGTCGGAGCGTTTCGCGACCCGGCGTCGAGTCCGGCTCGAGCGGGACGTCCACACTGCGGCCAGGTAAGCATGAGCGCCAGGGCCAGCGCACGGCGCCCGCGAGCGGGCCGAGGACGAGCAGCAGGGCAGTACACTAACGCGCGCGGCGAGCAACGCTCAAGCCGCGTGTGGGTCGCCGCGTTGCTCCGGGTCATCCCTTCTCGTCGATCCACTTCATCGCCATCTCGATGGCGTACGCGTGAGCGTCCTCTTGCGTAGCGCGCGTCACGTCGAGCGGCGCGGGCACGGCCTGTATGCAGAGACGGCCCTCTGCGACGATGCGGACCACCGCTCTCGGTCGCCAGCGACCGAAATCCGACGGGTACGAGTACGCCGCGATCACCCAGCCTTTGTACTCGACATCGTCCGGCATCTTCGTCTCCGTTCACTCTTCGGTCTGCGCGGGCCACGGTGTCGGGGAGGCAGCGCGAGTCGTAGGTGCCGAACCCACCCCTCACCTGATCCCCTCACCAAGGCAATGCCTTACGCAAGTAGGAGCCAAGAACTAAGAGCAGTGCCGCCAAGAGGATCAGGAGAACGATGTCACTCGTTTGGAGTCGCCGACGCATGAGGATTACCTCGGGGAGTGCTCCCGACGTCGGTATCGCTCATGCTCGCTGCCACCGCGATGCACTCGTGCGCGCCCCCCGTTCGCACCGCCACGCAGGCGGGACCGGCTCGGGCTTCCGCTCGGATCCTTCGTTAGGCCAACGCTTGGCCGTGGTTGTCGATTAACCTCTTCGCCATCTCGACGGCGTAGGCGTCGGCGTCCTGCTTCGTGTCGAACATCCGGGCGAGTGCGACCTGCGTGTGAAGACTTTCGCGCGCAACGTTTCTCATCAGCGCTTTGGGACACCACCGAGCGCCGTCCACTTCATAGGAGTGTGGTGTGATCTGCCATCCTTGATGCTCGATCGCGCTCACCCGCCTGAGGATCGGAGTCTGCCGCATGGCCTCACGGAGTGCGGCGAGAGCACTTTCGGCCTCTCGCATCAGCACATCCGCAGCACCGCCCCGTTGGGAGCTTTGCTTCACCAGGCTTCGCGCCGTTTCGCGCGCCACCTGCGCTCTGCGTCGGACTTCCATTGGAAGCATCGCGCAGCCATAGAGATGCGCGCGGACGCTGTCGGTCAGGTCTCGACGGCACCGAGGGCAGAGGTATCGAAGGAAGCCGAGCACGTCTAAGGCCAATTCGGACAGCTTGAAGTCACCGGCGCATGCGATGCAGTTCCCCACCGGATGGTCGCGACAGTAGGTGAAAAGCAGCGCGCGCTCTTCGGCGCTCAAGACCCGAGGCTGTTGGCAATCGAGATGGGACAGACGGCCGGGGCCGAACATGACGGTATCCTCCGGCGAGATCGTCCGGGAGCAGCGCGGGCACGCACACGCTTGCTGTTCCATCGCGATGAAGCTCCGGCGAGGCGAGGTTAGCACTACCGATCGCCGTAAAAGCCACGGTTCTCGAGGGGGAAATGACCTGAACTGACTATCTACAATCTCCATCGGTAAGAACGGATTGTGGCGGGCGGCCTAGCCATCGTGGCCGGCCTGTCTTAGCGCCTCCCACGCCGCTCGCTGCGTCGCGTGCCACGGCGTGCGCTCCCACGCGGAGCCCGTGGCGCTTGTAGGCGAGTGCTCCATCCCGGTCGTGTAGAAGGTCGCGCGCCAGCCCTTCTCGTCGTACTGCGTCAGTTGGAGATCGTAGCATTGCCGCGCCATGCCGACCGCGACGTGCCCGATGCCAGCCCGCCGTTCAGATTCGGCTCCCGGTCTCTTCTTTTGATTGCGGCAAAAGGCGGTAGCATGAGTGTACTCGTCGCATCGGAGATCCCGCGGACTCGCGGGTAGTCCTTGGAAGGTCGTGTGGAGACGCCGACCGGTTTCGAGAACATGGAGGATCAGATGTTGCGCAAAAAAATTCTGACAACACATCAGACCATGTCTGGTCGTGGCGCCGCCGAGAAGGATATCGGCGCTGTCGCGACGGTACTCGTTAGCTCTGAAGATCCGCGCCATCCGATCGACTACGCGTTCGACGGTCAGCGAGGACCGGGGGCAAGTCGCTGGATTGCCCACAGTCGGGTGAACAGGCGCTGATTCTGGCGTTTGATACCCCGCAGACGATTCGTAAGATCCTGGTCGAGGTCGAGGAGCCGGAGATCAGCCGCACGCAAGAAATGGCGGTATCCATCTCGCTCAGCCCGCCTGGGACGACGCTCGAGCACGAAGAGTGGTCAATCAAGGCCGACGCGGTCAGCCACTTGCAGCTCAGGATCAAGCCGGACAAAGGCGGCAAGGCTGGCCGCGCTACGCTCACCACGCTCGCCTTGGAGTGACGTTCATTCTTGCAAGCTGTCCTTCACGATCCGGTAGAGTACCCACCCTGTCCTTCGCCAAAACCTCGTCCCACTTAGTTGACGACGGTCGGTGCTCTCGTGACAGGCCAAGGAACATCAGGAGACTCCAGACAGCGGGTTGGAAGCAGGAAGGTCGGGCGCATCTTTGTCGCGGATCACGGCTGCCAGTGCGAAGGGGTCCCCGTGCTCGCCTTCCACGAGCGCGCGGATCACGTGCGGGTCGAGCGTCATGCGTGGCAGGGAGCGGCCGACGCGGTGTCCACGCTGTTTGATTCTACGAGGCGGGCGGCCCGACGCACCAGAAGCCGGCCTGCGCGTCGACGGGCGGTGGTCGCCTCCGGTGACGCCGCCGTGGCTCTCGGCATGGCCCGCGCACGTGCCTGGAGACCGTTCGCCGAGCTGGCCGGCGCCAAGACCCCGCACCCCAGGCAGGCGCTGCTGCGCGATCAGCCGATGGTCCCGTTGAATGTGGGCCCAGTAGGCGGCCTGAAATTCTAGTCAGGTCTGCTGGGCGGCAGGCCTGACGCCTGAGAGCCGAGGCGTCAGGGCCGCCCATGCGACGGGATCTGTCAGCGTGCTTTCTGTTCCTCGGACTTGAAGGGCTCTTTCACCACGACCTTGACGCCAGCGATCTACGCCGGTCACGGCATGGCGGACCTGCTCACCCGCCGTCGCGCTGACTTCGCCAGCGCCCTTGATGGCGCCGCTGGCCGCCGCCGATGCTGCGTCCTCGGCCCGGAGCCCCACCTCCTTGGCCCCCGCGATTGAACCTTCCACAGCGCCCCGCGCGGCGGACCCGAGATCGCCACCGACCTCCGCCGCGCTCTTCACGACCGCTCTCGCGCCGGCGCCGATGCTCTCCGTGGCTTCGACGCCAACCTCCCGCGTGCTGCGGATCACCCCGATGACGCCCCCCTTGGCGGCCCCACGGATGTCGGCCCCTACGTGGGCCGTCCCCAAGATCGTTCCGCGCAGAACGTCAGACACGGTGCCCGTCAGCGCCGCACCGACGGCGCCGGTGCTCTTGAGAGTATTCACTAGGGTCCCGCTCACGGTGTCAATGGCAGCGTCAACGACCTCGCCCGTCCCTCGAATGCTCTCGATGATCCCTGTCTTCACGGTCTCCACGATGTGTTTCTGCTCGTGCATTGGGAGTCCTCCTTTTGATTTCGGGATCTCGATTTGAGTCGTCGTCATGGCGTTTCCGCCTTCTGAGGTGCAGCGCGCTGGACTGGGGGATAGGGAGCAGGCCTTCCTGCGGCAGTCCTGCTCTCGGGCTGCCGAGTCGAGGACGGGCCTCCGGCGGCGGCTCCGGATCTCAGCCGGGCCACGAGCCCGGCGTACGACGAGGTCCGAAGCACCTGAGCGACCTGAGCGCGGTAATTCTCGATCAGGCTCACGCCGTCGACCACCACGTCGTGAACGAGCCAGTTCGCGCCCGCCTTCGTCATGACATAGTCGAACCGGACATCCGCACCGTCTTTGGCTCGAATCATGGTGCGAACGAGCGCGACACGCCCGCCCGCGCCCACCTCTTCACCGACAAGGCGAATGGCCGGAGGCCGATCCCGCGGCAGTTTGCCTCGGACGAGGCTGAGGTATCCCCCCAGGAGGCGATCACCGAAGAGGCGGATGAACTCCTCGCGTTCGACCACGCTGAGCGCACTCCATTCGGGCTCGAGCACGCGGCGCGCCGCGCCCGGGACATCGAACAGGAGTCGCGCGAGTTGACGGATTTCGTGTTGCGCCTGACTGGCGTGGGAGGCCTCGCTGAGAACCGTCGTGGCCTTTCGGAAGAAGTCGTCGAGTTGCTCGCGAGGCGAGGCGCTCGCGGCACGACTCGGGTGCGCCATGAGAAGGATGCCAATGAGAAGTGACACCGACGCGACGAGAGTGCCGCACTGCTTCACCCTGGACTCCTCTGTCTGTGCGAGACTTCAGGTCACCCGATGATGCCTTTTGGAGCTAAACGGATACTCGGCTAGACGAATAGTGGAACGCCGCTCGTGGCCGCTGTCAACCCAGCCCGCCGGCTGCGCTCTGTTCCGGGTCAACACCGATCACTGAGCGCCCGGTGGCCCGCAGGAGCTTCCGATCCGCCTCCGGGCTCGGCGCCGGCGGGATTCTGAGCCCGGTGTCCTGCGTGAATGTCCGGATGATCTTCCCCTCGCGCGAATGTGTTCCCCAGGGATCACCGCCGCCCGCCACCGCGCGGACCCCGGCGCGGACGATGCGCCGGAGCATGATCACGCCGCGGTCCGTGGATCCAAGATGCTCGAGGGCGTGGACCGCGATTGGCCGCGATATCTGGCAAGCCAACGCTTGTGGTCTACGGCGCACGTTTTACGGATCTCTCAACCCGAAGCGAGCTCGGCAACCGGTCCCAGCCGCCGCGTCTCGGGTTATGCAGCCCAGTGATATTTACTAAATCGCTTTCTCCGGGGAGCAGGTCCACCATTCGAACACTCTGCGAACCCCCGGCTGCAAGCCGACCAAGCGCAAGCTGCCAGCGCCTCCCCGAACGCGCTTCAGCCCGCGTACCAACGCCGACAGCCCCGAAACTATCGACGAAGTTCACCGCCGTCAGATCGATCAGGAACTGCCGGTGTCCCTCAGCCAAGAAGCCAGCGATCGCTTGTCGAGTCGGGGACTGTTGATGGCGTCCCCGACAGGGCCAAGACCGTCGCCGTCCCCTCCTGGCGTACAGTGATCTCCCTTGTGTCGTTGCTCCTCATCGCTCGGTCTCGAAGAGCCCCCGGAGCCCTTTGAGAGGAATTAGTGTCCACTCGGGCCGGTTGTTGAGCTCATAGCCGATCTCGTAGATGGCCTTGTCGAGGAGGTAGGCGTCCAGCAGGATCCCGAGCTCCGCCGGCGCCTGCGGCAGCAACGAGGCGGAGGCGGCGGCCGAGAGATAGCCTTTGAGGAACGCCGCGCTCACCGCTCGGTACCAGAACCGCGCCCACGGCTCCAGGGTGGGAAAGTCTTCCGGACGCGTCCCGGGCACCTGGCCGAGCAGCGCCGCGTACGCAGCGTAGTGGAAGGATCTCAGCATTCCAGCGACGTCCCGAAGGGGGGAGCACTTGAGCCGTCGGACGCTGAGGGGCCTGGCCGACTCGCCCTCGAAGTCGATGATGATGAAGTCCTTGCCCGTGTGGAGGACCTGCCCGAGATGGTAATCCCCATGACAACGGAGGTGGATCGCTGCGATCTTCCGATCGCGAAGCACCCGGAACCGGTTCCGCACCTCGCCCTCGAGCTCCAGGACCTTTCGCGCTTCTTCGCGAGTGGCTGTGGGCAGCCCGGCCAGTCGCTGGCGGAGGACTGAGAAGGTATCGTTCGCGAGGCTCAGCATGGCCTGGTACAGAGCCTGCCGGGAGAAGTCCGAGACGGGCTCGGGCGCGAGCTCGGGCTTGACGGGGTCGCTCGCCAGGGCCACATGGAGCTCGCCGGTGCGCTGCCCGAGCAGCCGGGCCTCCTCCAGGTAGAGGCCGATCCACTCTCGCCCGCGCGGCGGGAGCTCGTCTTCGACAGCGGCCAGCAGCGGCCCTTCGAAGGCGGGAGGGGTGGGCGCCTCAGCTCGATGCGTGAGGACCTCCTCGTAGTAGCGCCCGAGCGTGTCCAGCGTGTAGGTCCAGGCATCACCCTCGTTCGGCCGGAAGCCATGGAGGACCCCGAGCGTCGTCAGCTCGCCGTTTGGCCTGCGCAACTCGAGCGCCCCGGCGAGCGGCGCGATATTCCGGAAGTCTCTCTCCTCCGTCAGGAACCGCCCGAGCTCAAGATCGGGATTGGTCTCCGGCTCGAGACGGCGGAAAAGCTTAAGGATGAAGCGGTCGCCGTAGACCACCGATGTGTTGGTCTGCTCGGTCTTCACGACGGCCGGCTCCAGGAAATCTCCCGCCGGCCCCAGGAGCGAGCGGAAATCGCGCGTCGGCGAGGCGATCACTTCGCCGAATCGCCCGCTGAAGCGCCGGCCTCGGGCGATGAGATCGAGGAGGCCAAGCGAGAAGCGCGGATCCACCATCGCGTCGTGGAGGACCCCTTTCTCCTCTGATCCCGTGCCCGTAACGCACACGCTCGCGATCGCATGACTCGTCGGTCCCGGGGTCTCGCGTCCACCGTCAGCGAAGGCCACCGGGAGCACGTAGATCTCAGGCTCGCCCTCGGTATAGGTCACCTGGACGAGCAGGATGTGAGCCACCGGCGCGTCAGGCGGCACGGGAATCGCCTCGACGATCTCGGCGGCCTGGATCAGCCGGGCCTTGCTCCTGAACCAGCGCTGTCCCTTGAGATAGCGGGGAAGGATGGTCTCCAGCTCGGCCTTGTCCCGACCTCGCAGCGCGTTCTCCCGTGCGCTCCGCACGGTGAGCGCGGGCAGTGCGCCAGCCGTGGCCGTAGGGCCGGGGACGGCCTCCACGCTCTGCGGCGGGA
>QHSU01000156.1 GCA_003220535.1 Candidatus Rokuibacteriota bacterium | reverse complement strand
GCTTGGCCATCAGGCCTTGGGCCTCCGACGGGCGACGCTGGTCGCCACCAGCTCGCGCACCTCGGCCAGGAGCTGATCGCGGCCGTGCTCGCCTTTCTGGAGGATCTTCTGGACGTAGCCGTTGAGCCGTTCGTGGTCGTCGCGGGACAGGTCTCGGGCCGTGATGACGACGACCGGAATCGCCCGCCAGGCTTCGTGGCGGCGGAGCTCGGCGACGAACTCGAAGCCGTCCATCTCCGGCATCATCAGGTCGAGCAGGATGACGCTCGGCGAGACGTTGCGCAGGCGCTCGAGCGCAACCCGCCCGTTCTCCGCCTCGACGACCGTGTAGCCCTCCGGCTCGAGCATGCGCCGGAGGAGCTGTCGGAGCCCGGCGTCGTCGTCCACAACGAGCACCGGGCGGTCGCGCCGGTATTGCTTCAGCACCGTCACCAGGCGCTCGCGGTCGATCGGCTTGGTGAGATAGTCGGAGGCGCCGAGGGCGTAGCCCAGGTTCCTGTCGTCGACGATCGTCAGCATGATGACAGGAACGTCGGCGACATCTGGATCGGCCTTGAGCGCCGACAGGACCGCCCAGCCGTCCATTCCAGGCATCATGACGTCGAGCGTGATCGCATCCGGGCGAAGCTCGCGGGCCCGTCGCAGGCCCTCCTCGCCGCCAGCGGCGGTGACGACCCGGAACCCCTCCCTGGCGAGGAAGCGCTGCATCAGGTCCCGCACCGCCGCCTCGTCGTCGATCACCAGCACGATGCCGACGCCCGACGCCACGCGGTCGGTGGGCGCGGCGGGCGCCGCCGGCTCCTCGACGATCTCGGCCACGAGGGCCGGCAGCCGGATGGTAAAGGTGCTGCCCCGGCCCGCCTCGCTTTCGACGGTGACGTCACCGCCCATCATGCGGCAGAGCCTCCGGCTCAGCGCCAGGCCGAGACCGGTCCCACCGAACTTGCGGGTCGTGGCCGCGTCGGCCTGAGAGAAGACCTCGAACAGCCGCGTGAGCTGCTCGGGCGTCATGCCGATGCCCGTGTCGTTGACACTGAACTCGATCCAGTCCTGGCCGTCCATCACCTCGCGGGCCACCGCCAGCGAGATCGTTCCCCGATCGGTGAACTTGCAGGCGTTGCTCAGGAGATTGAAGAGGGCCTGGCGCACCTTCGTCAGGTCCGCCCGCATCGTCCCGATCTCGTCCGGGCAGCACATCTCCAGGCGGTTCGAGTTCTTCGCAGCTAGCGGCTGTATGACTGCAGCGATGTCCCTGACCAAGCCAGCCACGTCGAAGCTCTCGAGGTACAGCTCCATCTTGCCGGCCTCGATCTTGGAGAGGTCGAGCACGGCGTTGATCAGCTCCAGCAGGTGCTTGCCGGCCGCGTTGATCTTCTTGAGGTCGTCCGTGAGCTGCTCGGCCCCGAGGTCGGCGGCGTCCTCCTGGAGCATCTCGCTGTAGCCGATGATCGCGTTGAGCGGCGTGCGCAGCTCGTGGGACATGTTGGCCAGGAACTCGGACTTGTGGCGGTCGGCCGCCTCGAGCTGGCGGCTCTTGTCCCCGATCTCCCGGAACAGCCGCGCGTTCTGGATGGCCAGGGCCGACTGGCCGGCGAAGGTCTTGAGCAGGTCGATGACCTCCGGCGAGAACTCTCCCGGCGTCTTTTTGTTGACGGTCAGCCCGCCGATCAGGTGCTCTTCGCGCAGCAGCGGAACCGCCAGGAGCGCGCGGGTTCCCGTCCGTAACAGCACGTCGCGCAGCGGGCCGCTGTATGCGCCCTCCTGGCCGATGTCGGGTATCTGGACCGGCTCACGGGTCACGGCCATGCGCCCCAGGACGCCTTCGCCTCTTCGAATCGGCGTGCGCCGGGCGACGGCGACCACTTCCTCGTCGAGATTGTGCGTGACGCGCACCACGAACTCCTCGGTCCGCTCGTCGTGCTCGTACACGGTACACGAATCGGTGCCGGCGAGCTGGTTGGCGCGGGAGACGATCGTGTCGAGCACGGTCTCGAGGTCGAGGGTGGAGCTGAGGGCCTGGCTGACCTCGCCCAGCGCCTGCAGCTCCTGGACCGAGCGGGTGAGCTGGGTCGTGCGGGCCTGCAGCTCGCTGAGGAGCCGCGCGTTCTCGATGGCGATGGCGGCCTGGTCGGTGAAGGTCTCCATCAGGGCGATCTGATTGTCGGTGAACGGCCGGACCTCGTGTCGATAGATGACGATCACCCCGAGCAGCTCGGCGCTCCTGAGCATGGGGATCCCAAGGACGGTCCGGACGGCGTCGATCTTCATCGCGCCGTAGGTGTATTCGGGGTCGGCCCGGACATCGTGAATGTGCACCGTTCGCCGCGAGAGGGAGGCTCGCCCCGCCGCGCTCCCGCGCGCAAGGGACAAGGGATTGCGTTCGAGGAACGCTCTGAGCTCGGCAGAGGCGTTGTGGGTGGCCACGATGCGCAGCACCTGCCCGTCGAAGCGGTAGATCAGCGCGCGCTCGGCTTGGCATAGGCGGACGGCGTTGTCGGCCAGCGTCTCGAAGACCGGTTGGAGATCGAACGTGGACCGCCCGATCACCTTGAGCAGCTCGCTGGTCGCCGTCTGCTGCTCGAGCGCGACCCGCAGCTCGCTGTTGCGCGCCTCCAGCTC
>QHSU01000154.1 GCA_003220535.1 Candidatus Rokuibacteriota bacterium | reverse complement strand
TAGAGCACGTCCAGCGTAGAGACCCGCATCACGTCCAGCTGCCGGGTGCGGAACAGCGCCGTGTCCGTGGCGGGGTCCTTGGCGAAGAGCAGACGTACCGCATCGACGTAGGGCAGTTGCCGCCCGTCCTTGTCCTTCAGGTAATAGTCGGGATTGCGCACGAGCAACGCGCCTTCCCCGGGAGCGAACTCCTTCAGCATGAACGCGCCGGTACCGATGGGGTTCTCGGCTAGGCCGCCGGGCGCTTCGACGGCTTCGCGGGGCACGATCACCGGCGACAGCGAATCGACCACGTTGAGGTAGAACTTCGGATCGGGTAGCGACAGCTCGAACTTGACGGTGTACTTGTCGACGACCTGGATTGCTTTGACGAGGGCGGCGCGGGTGGAGTACTGCGCCTTGTCCTTCAGCAATTCGTACGAGTACTTCACGTCCTCGGCGGTCATCTCTCGCCCGTTGACGGGCGGCCGGTTGTGGAACTTCACGCCTTGCCGGAGCTTGAAGATCCACGTCGAGGGATTGACCATCTCCCAGCTCGTGGCCAGGGTCTTCCGGATCACCGGAGTTCGCTGGACCTCGGGGAAATACCAGGTGGCTTCCCACTCCGTGAGGGTGTCCCAGACCAGCGCAAGCTCCGGACGATAGCCCACGGTGGGATCGAAGGCCCTGACGGTTGCGGGAAATTGCAACACGCCGCCGTAGCGTGGAGGCGAGGGTGGGACGGGTGGCTGGACGGGATACCGCGTGTCCAGCTCCTTGATGAACGCCGGCGCGGCATAGGCGAATCCCGGTGCATCGCCGGGTGTCGCTGGTTTCTCCTGTGCCGCCGCCCCGGACGGATCCCAGGCGAGCACGAGCAAGGCGATGCTGCAGGTGAGTGAGGACAGAGCCGTCTTCATCTCTCTGCTCCTTCTACGGAGTGAGGATCACGAAAGGCGGCGAGCACCCCACACCGCGGCCCGAGAGCCGGACTGTCGAGAAGCGGCCCGATGCTACGTCGGCGCGCGAGAGCGGTCAAGCCGAGGGGCCCGAAATTACGGCGCCCGGCCGATGGTGCGGTGAAGCTCGGCGAGGGGCACCAGACGGCCGTGCAGCGGAAGCAGGTCGCCGACGTCGAGTCCCAAGCGCGCGATGTTATCGGCGAGGGCAACGTTGTACGGACTCGGCGGCGTGGGCGGTGTCACGTTCGGGGCCACCGGCGTGTAGGCGTCGGCCTGGCTCAGGAGCTTCTCCTTCGGCAGGTACACCATCAGCATCCCGTCGTGGTGGAGAATTCCCTGGATGCGATAGATCTCCACGGTCCGCGTGCCGTCGCTGAGCGTGCGCCGGTCGCCCACGCCCTCCACCATCGGTTTGCGTCTCGACTTCGCCTGGAGGTCCGGCCGCATGGTGGCGGGTGCCCCGAGCGCCTGTTCGAGGAACGTGCGGTTGACCGCGTGGGTGATCACGGTCACACCCTCGGCGGCGAACGCCCGCAGGCCGCCCGCGTGGTCGAAGTGGTGATGGCTGTTGACCACGTAGCGGATCGGCTTGCCCGGGACGAGCTTGCGCGTCTCCGCGAGGAGGGCGACCGAGCGCTCCTCGTTGAGCGGCGCCTCCACGACGATGACGTGGTCCTTCATCTCGATGACCACGCTGTGATGCGTGCCCCCCGTCAGGTACCACACGCCGTCGGCCACCTTCTGCGTGGCGATCAGCGTGTACGGGTTGGGGTTCTGGCGCACCGCGTCTGGAACCTGGATGTCGACCGCGGCGTTGGGACGGACGTCGCTCACGAGGAGGTCGAGCGTCGGGAAACCGCCGGTCGTCTCGCGGATCCGCGTCGGGAACTTGACACCGCCGAAGTCGCGATAGTCCCAGTAGGTGATCACGACGGGGATGTCGCCGACGACCGCGTTCGGCACGAGCCCCTCGACCTTCTCGATCAGGTTGCCGTCACCGACCGTCGCCTTCAGGCTGAAGCGGCCGGGAACGGTGAACGCGATCGTTCGACCCTTCACGATGGCGTTGTGCGCCATCGCGGCCTTGACGACGCCGTGCGGGGTAGCCCACAGCTGGAACTGCCGATCGGCCAGCGCGATGGGCGCTGGCACCGGCTGGTCGGCCACGATGTTCCACGCGAGATCGCCGCTCACCAGCAAGTTCAGCCGCTGCTCGCCGCGGATGGGCTGCACGCCGCCGGAGCGGGGCGGGTCCAGCGCCTGCGTCCGCACCTGTTCGTCGCGCAGGGAGGCCGTGTCGTAGTTGACCGACCGCGTGTGGCTCTTGACGTTGTACTCCGGCCACGGCAGCCCGGGCACGGCGCTCTGCCCGACCGCGTAGACCCCGCCATTCCCGGTGTACTGGATCGACTTGACCGTGGACGCGCCCAAGGCCTTCGCCACGTCGTTCAGGTCGGCGTGGGCGTCCTGGACCGAGGCGGCGAGTGGCGAGACGAGCAGCACGATGGCGGCGATCAGTCCGAAGATCCTGTGCATGGGGCTCTCCTTCGGCAAATGGTGAGTGGCTAGGCCAACACCTGGCGCACTCTCGCGGCGAGCGCGTCCGGCGTGAAGGGCTTGGCAATGAACGGGTATCCCGAGGCAGCGGCGTCAAAGACCGTGGAGCCCGACATGAGGAGCACCCTCGTCTGGGGGCTGATCGCCTGTACCCGCCGCGCGAGTTCCGTGCCCGTCATCACGGGCATGACAACGTCGGCGAGCAGTAGGCGAATCGCGTGCTTCTCGGT
>QHSU01000079.1 GCA_003220535.1 Candidatus Rokuibacteriota bacterium | reverse complement strand
GACATCCCCGCTGGACGTTCGAGAACGCTTCCGTGTTCTCCGTCTGCTCGATCGACTACGGAATCTCGCGGGCATCATCTTTTCGACACACCATCCCGAGGATGCCGCCGCGATCTGTGACGAGATCTTAATCCTGCATCGGGGCCGGGCTGTGGCATGGGGGAGCCCTTCGGAGATCACGATGAGAGCGGCCGGACAAGTCTTCGAGACCTCGATGCGCCTCCAGCATCTGCCGCGGGGACAGGCCTGGGAGCTCGTCTCGGCCGAGCGCGATGGCGAGCAGTTTCATCTGCGGGTGGTCGGCACGGCGCCGCCTGACGGTCGCTCGGTGCCCGCACGCCTTACCGACGCCTATGTGCTCCTCACCGCCCAATCGGAGACCACGCCGAAGTGAGAGGCGAAGATAGGAGCGCGAAGACGGACAGGCCAGCCGATGCCGACGTTATGCCCGTCGTTATGCCCGCGAGTGCCTGCGGCACAGCCAAAACTGGCCTCACTCCAGCCAACCAGAAAGAGAAAACCCCTCGGCAAATCAGCGATTCACCGAGGGGCTTCACTTCGCCTTGACGATTAAAAGTCAGGTGCTCTAACCGTCTGAGCTAACGGCTCGACAAGGACTTACGGCGCGCCCGCGCCCGATTCTATCGCTTTGTGCCATTCCATGTTCCAAGCGGATCAACGCTGTCACGACCTCATATCGCGCCGAGATCACGAAGGGCCTTCTTGATCATGGGCTGCAGTTCGACCGGGCACGGGCTCTGCCACCCAGGGGGCGCGATTCCACGCTTTCCGAACCGGCAGGCCATGCAGTTCTTCACGTGAGCGATCCAGCAACTTGTGGCGTAGACACCAGGGTAGCGCCGCGCGATTCTGACAATTGCTTCATACGTAGCCCTGCGCTTAGCCATGGCTGCGTTTTCACCTTGCCGTTCTGCCGGGGCCGCCGCGGCCGAATGTAACGATGCCCGTGCCTGGCCGACCAATTCGATGACCCGCGGGGTGATCCGGCGACCGCGGCGACGGGGGTACCGTGGGACCAAACTCTCGAGGCCCCCTGCCGCCACCGCTGACGCCGCGCCGCCATGAAACGCGACGTGCACCATCAGCTCGTCATCGACGCGGATAGCGGCGAGGATGAAGTCGGACCGCCTCGTACGCCTCGCCGAGCTGCCCAGGCGTCGACGAGGACTTCGGCCAGGACACCGGCGACGTGCTCGCCCTGATGATCGAGGGCTACAACTTCGACGGCATCCAGAGCCCCGGCGTCGCCCGGCTGGGTGACGCGCCATTCGACGCGACGACGACCGTTTACTCGGTGCCGAACTTCTACGGCGCGCACGGCCACAACTCGAGCCTGGCCTCGATGAGCGCGATCTTCTACGCGGCCGGCCCTAGCCTCAAGCAGGGCCGGAAGGTCGACGTGCTGCACAACATCGACGTCGTGCCGACCGTGATGGAGATTCTCGGCGTTCCGCCCGCAGCCACGGTGGACGGCGAACTGATCTCGAAAATCCTGCGCACGAGGCTCGACCGGTAACTTGTACACGGTCCAAGCGTGTAGCTTCTACACCTCCACTACTCACATATTGAGGTGACGGCCGAGTCAAGGTCGAACGCGATGCAACTTATCGGTGGGCACACAGCTTGCAAGCCCGGCGGGCAGCATTTGCGAAGAAGAATCGGCACAAAGATCAGTGTCGAACGACGCGTCGCATGGGACGGACGGACCGCCGCCGTCCCGACACCGGAGGTCGTGAGCCATGAGATCGAAGGCCGCAGTGCTCGATACCGACGACGGGTTCCGGAGACCGGGAGGACTCGAAGCTGCACGACGTCAACCATCAGCTCGCCCAAGCGTACAATCGCAACGAGATCCTCGTGCGCACCTTACAGGAGGCGCGCGAGCAGGTCACCGCGCTCAAGGAAGAGGTGGACAAGCTCTGCGCGCCGCCCTCGACGTACGGCGTCTACCTGGCCGCCAACGAGGACAGCACCGTCACCATCCTCTCCCAGGGCCGCAAGGTGAAGGTCAACCTCCACCCCTCGATCAAGACCGAGACCCTCAAGCCCGGCCAGGAGCTCATCCTCAACGAGGGCCTCAACGTCATCGAGGCCGCCGCCTACGAGATCCAGGGCGAGGTCGTCATCCTCAAAGAGCAGCTCGATGCCGAGCGCGCCCTCGTCACCCTCCGCGCCGATGAGGAAAAGGTCGGCATCATCGCCGAGCCCCTGCGCGCCCTGCGCCTGAAAAGTGGGGACCATCTGCTGCTCGACACGAAAAGTGGCTATCTTCTGGAAAAACTGCCGAAGAGCGAAGTGGAAGACCTCACCCTCGAGGAAGTTCCACAAATCGGCTACGACAATATCGGCGGCCTCGGCGACCAGATCGAGGCCATCAAGGACGCCGTCGAGCTCCCGTACCTCTACGCCGACTACTACAAGGAGCACAAGCTCACGCCGCCCAAGGGCGTGCTCCTCTACGGCCCCCCCGGCTGCGGCAAAACCATGATCGCCAAGGCCGTCGCCAACAACCTCGCCGAGAAGATCTCCGAAAAACGCGGCGAGAAGATCAAGGGCTTCTTCCTCAACATCAAAGGCCCGGAGTTGCTGAACAAGTACGTGGGGGAAACCGAGAGGAAGATTCGCGAGATCTTCGTCAAGGCCAAGGAAAAGGCCGCCGAGGACGTGCCGGTCGTCGTCTTCTTCGACGAGATGGACGCCCTGTTCCGCACCCGCGGCACCGGCATCTCCTCCGACGTCGAGACGACGATCGTGCCGCAGCTCCTCACCGAGCTGGACGGCGTCGAGGGCCTCAAGAACGTCATCGTCATCGGCGCCTCCAACCGCCAGGACCTCATCGACCCGGCCATCCTGCGCCCGGGTCGGCTCGACGTGAAGGTTCGCGTGCAGCGACCGGACGCGGCGGCGGCGGTCGAGGTCTTCGCCAAGTATCTGACCCCGGACGTTCCGATCGCCGCCGAGGTCCTGCACCAGGACGGCGATGTTGTCGCGGCCGTCCGTCGGCTCACCCAGCTGGCGGTCGAGGCGATGTACGCCTGCGACGAGGAAAACCGCTTCCTCGAGGTCACCTACGCCAACGGCGACAAAGAGGTCCTCTACTTCAAGGACTTCTCCTCCGGTGCCATGATCGAGTCCGTCGTGCGCCGCGCCAAAAAGCTCGCCCTCAAGCGCTACATCGCCGGCGGCCAGAAGGGCATCATGGTCGACGACCTCCTCACCGCCGTCCGCGAGGAGTTCAAGGAGAACGAAGACCTGCCCAACACCACCAACCCCGACGACTGGGCCAAGATCGCCGGCAAGAAAGGCGAGCGGATCATCTCGGTGACGATGCTCCGGAACGAGGCCCCGAGCACGCCGCGGAGCGTCGAGCGGATCGTCACGACCGGACAGTATCTCTAGGCGCCCGCGTCAGCGTGGTTTGCGGCCGGCCGGCGTCTGGCGAGACGCGGGGACGCCGACGACGGCGTAGCCACGCGAGCGGAGCTGGCGCTGGATCTCCAGGTGCGCGCGGCGGTCCGCGCCACGCTGCTCGCGGCCGATCTTTCGACCGCCGACGCGGCGGCTCCGCCGCTCGCCGCGTCGGCGGTCGAGCACCACCTGCACCGTGTCATCGCCTCGGAAGGTCCGCCGGAGCGACTCGTAGAACTCCGGCCGCTTGCTCCCGACGATGAAGAGGAGCTGGCGGATCGTCTCGGCCATGCCTAGACGAGGCTCGACCGCACCGAGGGGAACCAGCGCATGAGGGGCGAGTCCTCGCAGAGGATCGTCTCGTCCCGCTGGGCGCCGGTCGAGATGAGACAGAAGGGCGCGCCGATCAGCTCCTCGAGCCGCTCGAGATAGCGCCGCGCCTTCGCCGGCAGATCGGCCTCGTTCTTGGCCCCGCCCGTCGGCGCCCGCCAGCCCTCGATCTCCTCGTAGACGGGCTCGGCCGCGGCCACCACCGTCTCGTCCTCCGGGAACTCGGTGAGGGTCTCCCCCCGGTGCCGGTAGGCGACGCAGACCTTCAGGGTCTCGCACTGATCGAGGACGTCGAGCTTGGTGAGGGCCACCGTATCGAGGCCGTTGATGCGCGTCGCGTAGCGGCCGACGACCGCGTCGAACCAGCCACAACGCCGAGGCCGCCCGGTGGTGGCGCCGTACTCGTGGCCGCGCGCGCGGATCGCCTCGGCGATCGCCCCCGACATCTCCGTGGGAAACGGCCCGGATCCGACGCGCGTGGTGTAGGCCTTGCTCACGCCGACGACGCCGTGGATCCGCGTGGGCGGCACGCCCGTGCCGGTCGCGGCGCCGCCGGCGGTCGTCGAGGACGAGGTGATGTAGGGATAGGTCCCGTGGTCGATGTCGAGCATCGTGGCCTGGGCGCCCTCGAACAACACGCTGTAGCCGCTCTCCATCCAGCGCGACAGCAGGAGCGCCGTGTCGGTGATGTACGGCGCCAGCCAGCCTGCGTAGCGCAGGTACTTGTCCAGGATCTCTTCGACCGTGAAGGTCTCCGCGTCGTAGATCTCGCGCAGCAGCCGGTTCTTCTGGGCGACGTTGAGCTCGAGCTTCTCGCGGAACAGCCGCTCGTTGAGGAGGTCGGCCATGCGGATGCCGACGCGGGCGGCCTTGTCCACGTACGCGGGCCCGACTCCGCGACCGGTGGTGCCGATCCGCCGTTTGCCGAGCTTGGCCTCCGAGGCGAGGTCGAGCGCCGGGTGGTAGGGCATGATCAGGTGCGCGTTCTTGGAGATGAAGAGGTTGCCGTCGAGGGTCACGCCCCGGCGGACGAGCGCCTCCATCTCCTCGATGAGCGAGCCCGGGTCTACCACCACGCCGCAGCCGATCACGCAGCGGCAGCCCGGGTGCAGGATGCCCGACGGGATCGTATGCAGGACGTACTTCTCCCGCCCGACCACGACCGTGTGGCCGGCGTTGTTCCCGCCCGCGAAGCGCGCGACGACGTTCACGTGCGGCGCCAGGAGGTCGACGACCTTCCCCTTGCCCTCGTCCCCCCACTGCGTTCCGACGACCACGATGTTAGGCATGGCTCACTCCTCTGAATAGGCGCTCTGGATGCTCGAGGATATCGGCGACCGCCAGCACGCGCTCCGCCCCGTCGGCGAGGTCCATCGCCAGCACCTCTCCCGCCCCGGCGCGAACGTGCCCGATGACGAGCACGTGGCGCACGCGCTGGGCCTGGGCGTAGGCGACCGACTCCTCGAGCCCGCGGCTGATGATGTCGCGGGCGACCGACGCGCCCAGGTCGCGGAGGCGACGCGCCAGCGACAGCGCCGCCGTCTTCTCCGGCGTGAAGTCGATGATGAAGAAGTCGGGCCCCGGCAGCGTCACCGCGACGCCCTGCGTCTCCATGACGGAGAGCGCCCGCCCGATGTCGAACGCGAACCCGACGGCCGCGCAGTCGTACCCGAAGCGTCCGAGCATGTCGTCGTAGCGGCCGCCGCCCGCGATCGCGGCGCCGAATCCTGCCACGTACGCCTCGAAGTACGTGCCCGAGTAGTAGTCGAAGCCGCGGACCTCGCCCAGGTCGAGCAACACACTGTCGGCGAGCCCGTAGATCTTCAGCAGCCGGTACACCTCGGCCAGGTTCGCCAGGGCCCGCGACGACCGCTCGTTCCGGGCGAAGGCCGCGGCGCGCTCCAGCACGGCCTCGCGGCCGAAGAGGGTCGGCAGGGTCAGCAGCGCGTCGCGGACGTGCGCCGGCGGGGCGAGGTCCGCCACCAGCCGCTCGAGCGTCGAGCTATCCTTGCGGGCGAGCGTCGCCGAGAGCTCGCGCCCCTGCGCGGGGTCGGTCTTCGCCTCCTCGAGGAGCCCACGAAAGAAATCCGGATGGCCGAGATCAATCTGGAACCGCTCGAGCCCGAGGGCGCGCAGCCCCTCGATCGCCATCGCGATGATCTCGACCTCGGCCTCGGGCTTGTCGAGGCCGACCAGCTCGACACCCGCCTGGTAGAACTCGCGATAGCGCGAGACGCGCGGCTCGTCGTAGCGGAACACGTTCGTCACGTAGGCGAGGCGGATGGGCTTGGGCTCGTCGCGCAGCCGGGTCGCGACCACGCGGGCGATCTGGGGCGTGATGTCCGGACGGAGCGCCAGCATCCGGCCCGTCTCGCGATCGACGAGCGTGAACATGTTGCCCTGCACGTCGACATCGGTCCCCGCCGCCAGCACGTCCAAGTACTCGAACGTGGGCGTGACGATCTCGCGATAGCCCCACCGGCGGAAGACGCCGAGGAGCGTCGCCTCGACGTGCCGCTTGCGCTCCGCCTCGTCCGGCAGGTAGATTCTGGCGCCCTTCGGCAGCTGGGTGTGAAGCGGCTTCACGTCGCCGCCCCCTCCAGGTGGGCGACGGTGTTCATCCGATGCACGGTGGCCCAGCCGGGCTCGTACTCGATCTCGGTGATCCCGGCCGGCGCGGCGTCGAGTGTCCAGAGCCGGTCGAGCCCGAGCCCCAGGGCACCCAGCACGATGACGCGCGCCACGATGGCGTGGCTGACCAGCACAACCGACTGCCCGGCATGCGCCACCCGCAGCGTCTCGACGCCCGCCGCTACGCGCTCGGCGACGTCTGGAAGGGCCTCGGCGTCGGACCGCTTGCAGAGGTGCGGCGCCGACCTCCACTGCTCCCAGGCCTCCGGAAAGCGCGCCCGCACCTCGTCGAGGGTCAATCCTTCCCAGGCGCCGAAGTCCATCTCGCTGAAGGCCGCGGCGATGCGCACCGGCAAGCCGAGCGGCTGCGCGATCACCTCGGCCGAGGCCCGAGCCCGCTCGAGCGGGCTCGCGTAGACGGCGGCGACAGCGCTGCCCGTCAGCGCGCGCCCGACGGCCGCGCACTGATGCCGCCCCGTCTCCGTGATCGGAATGTCCCGCGAGCCGGCGAAGCGCCGCTCCCGGACCCACGCCGTCTCCCCATGCCGTACGACGAAGAGCCTCAGCTTGCTCACAACCCCGCCATTCTATCCCGATTCGCTCCGCGGTCGAGTCGGGTGAGCCGGTATGCACTGGAGGCAGGTCGGCCAGCCGGTGCGGGCGAGCAGCGGAACGGGGCCTGTCGCCGGGGGCCGCGCCCCCGCGACCGGCTCCGTCACCCACTCGCCCGAATCGCAGCTCTTCGAGCTGCGCGCGGGACGAGGGGGTCCCACTCCGTCGATCGCGGGGGCACGGCCCCCGGCGCCACCCGTTCCACTGCTCGCCCGCACCGGCTGGCCGACCTGTTTCCGCGTCCCGCGGAGACTAGAGCTTGACGAGCTTGGCGAGGACGATATCGGGCATGGCGCGGATCTCGTCGAGTGCGGCCGCGTCCATTGGATCGTCGAGGTTCAGGACCGACACGGCGCGCCCGCCGCGGCGCTCGCGGCCAAGCTGCATCCCCGCGATGTTGATCCCGCGGCGGCCGCAGAGGGTGCCGATGCGGCCGATCACGCCCGGCACGTCCAGGTTTGCGAAGACGAGCATCCAGCCCTGCGGCAGCGCCTCGAGTGAGAACCCGTCGATCTGCACGAAACGTGGCTCCCGCTTGAAGAAGACGGTGCCGGCGACCGATGCGACACCACGATCGGTGTAGAGCTCGGCGCTGACGAGGCTCGCGTAGTCGGGGCTCTCCGTCGTCGAGGTCTCGGTGACCTTGAGACCGCGCGCCTTGGCGATCAGCATCGCGTTCACGTCGGTGACGTGCTCGGAGAGGATGGTGCCGAGGAGCCCGCGGAGTAACGCGAGCGTCAGGATCGCCGTCGGCCGTCCGACGATCTCGCCCGCATACGTGAGTCGCGCCTCCTGCATCCGGCCCTCCGCCATCTGCGCGAGGAAGCGGCCCATCTTCTCGGCCAGCCCGAGGTAGGGCGCTTGCTCCTTGTGCGTCTCGGCGTCGGTGGCCGGCAGGTTCACCGCGTTCACGACGACCCCGCGCAGCAGTGCGTCGGCGACCTGATCGGCGATGGCGAGCGCGACGGCCGTCTGGGCCTCGTCGGTGGCCGCGCCCAGATGCGGGGTCACGATCACCTGCTCGAGCTGGAGGAGCGGGTGGTCGGCCGGAGGCGGCTCCTGCTCGAAGACGTCGAGTGCGGCGCCGGCGACATGGCCCGCCTGGATCGCGCGCGCGAGCGCCATCTCGTCGACGAGGCCGCCGCGGGCGCAGTTGATGAGGCGCGCGCCGGGCTTGAGACGCGCCAGCTCGGCCTCGCCGAGGAGGTGCCGCGTGTCCCCGGTGAGCGGCGTGTGGATCGTGATGAAGTCGGCGCGCGTGAGCAGCTCGTCGAGCTCGACCGACTCCACGCCCAGGCGCTCGGCGGCCTCGCGCGTCAGATACGGGTCGTACGCGATGATGTGCATGCGGAATCCGAGCGCGCGGCGGGCCACCTCGGAGCCGATCCGGCCGAGGCCGAGGATCCCCAGCACCTTGCCGAGGAGCTCGACACCCTGGAGCCGGCTCTTCTCCCAGCGCCCGGCCTTGAGGGTGACGTCGGCGGCGGGCAAGCGGCGGGCCAGGGCCAGCAGCAGGCCCAGCGTGTGCTCGGCGACGGCCGTGGTGTTCCCGCCGGGCGTGTTCATGACGATCACGCCGCGCTCAGTCGCCGCGTCCACGTCGATCGAGTCGACGCCGGCGCCCGCCCGCCCGATGACCTCGAGGCGGCGGCCCGCCTCGATGGCGGCGCGCGTCACCCTGGTGGCGCTGCGGACGACGAGCCCCTCGTACTCGCCGATGCGGGCGGCGAGCTCGCCCTCGCCGAGCGCGCCCGCCACGTCGACGTCGAGGCCATGCTTGCGGAGCGCGTCGACGCCGACGGCCTGCAGGCCGTCGGTGACGAGGACCCGCTTCACGACTTCTCGGTGAAGATCTTCTGAGCGGCGCGGACGCTCGAGCCGAAGTCGACGGGCTGCCCGAGGTCGGCGAGCACCTGCTCGAGCGCCGACAGGGCGACGATGACGTCGAACTCGGCGGCGTAGCCCATGTGACCCAGGCGGAACAGCGTGCCCTTCATCTCGCCCTGCCCGCCGGCGATGGTGATGTTGTGGCTCTGGGAATACGCCGCGACGATCTTCTCGCTGTCGACACCCTTGGGCGCCATGATCGCCGTCAGCGCCGGGCTGGGCGTGGCCTTCGCGAACAGCTCGAGCCCGAGCGCCTCGGCACCCGCCCGGGTGGCGCGCGCCAGCCGGTCGTGCCGCTTGAACACGTTCGCGAGCCCCTCCGCCTCGAGCAGTCTCAGCGCTTCGCGCAGGCCGACGACGATGGACACGGCCGGCGTGAAGTGCGCCTCATTCTTCACGACGCTCTTCAGCTCCTCGGTGAGGTTGAAGTAGTATTTCGGGAGCGTCGAGGTCTTGGCCTTCTTCCACGCCTTCTCGTTGAGCGCGCAGAATCCGACGCCCGGCGGGAGCATCAGCCCTTTCTGCGAGCCCGACACCACCAGGTCGACGTTCCAGATGTCCATCGGCAGATCGGCGATGCCGAGGCTCGAGACCGCGTCGACGATGAGGATCGCGTCGCTCGTGCGGACGACCGCCGCGTACGCCCGGACATCGTGGAGCACGCCGGTGGAGGATTCGCTGTGCTGGGTGAGCACGGCCTTCACGTTCGGGTGCTGCTTCAGCGCCTCGGCGATCCGCTCGGCGGCTACCGAATCGCCGAACGGCGCCGTCAGGTCGATCACGTCGAGTCCATACGCCCTGGCGATCTCGAGCCAGCGGTCGCCGAATTTCCCGGCGCGGACCACGACGACGCGATCGCCCGCCGACAGCGTGTTGACGACCGCCGCTTCCATTGCGCCCGTCCCCGAGCACGCGAGCGGCACCACCTCGGCGCTCGTCTGGAAGAGCCTCTTGAGGCCGGCCCGCACCTCGACGAACACCGCCTCGTACTGCGGGGTCCGGTGGTGGATCATCGGCTGCGCCATCGCGAGGAGGACCTCGCTCGGAACCGGCGTGGGCCCCGGCGCCATCAACTGGTACTTCTTCATGCAGACGGCCTCCTTCGAGGGCTCAGATTCGATTCGATGGTAACACGGCCTTCCGCGGCCGAGCGGCCGAGCGCGGTCACGAAGATCGCGTCCTTACCGGCAGCGTGCGGCGAGAAGAACTCGACCACGTCGCGGTCGTAGAACGTGAGTCCGGAAGCGCCGAATCCCTGGGCGTACGCGGCGAGGTAGGCGCGCCCGCCGGCGAGCCCCGCGTCCTGATTGGCCAGGCGATAGCCACGCTCGCCGAACGCTCGCGACAGATCGTCGAGCCGAGCCAGGAAATAGATGACCGTGGCCGCGGCCCCGCCGAGCGGCTGCTCGAGGCAGAGGTACGACGACCGGTTCCGGAAATCCCCGGTGGCCAGGAGCTCGAGCACGTGCTCGGCGGGCCGGTAGTAATAGGCACCGGACGGCACGTCCTCGACCGCGTTGACGACGAGATAGAGGTCGACGAGCCCCGCCGGCACGTCAGCCTCGACGCTGCGTGTCGCCGCCCACAGCGCCGTCGCGAGCTCCAAGGCCGTGAGCGCCGCGGGCCCGAACTCTCGAGTCGAGCCGCGCCGTTGAATCGTCTCGCCCAGCCCCCGCCCACCCTCGCCCCGCACCGCCGGCAACGCGACTATGCGCGGCTGGCTGCCGCGAGCCGTGTCTTCGGGTTCCGATCCGACCGTCGTCTTCCCGGCACCGACGTCGCGGGTGACTGCTAGCGTGGTCTCGGCAACCACCCCTCGCCCCCCCGCCCCGCCTCGCAGACGCCACGCGCGAACGGCGTCGGGTGTCGAGAGCGACGTAGCCGAGTGGATCTCGCGAACGAGCGGATAGTCGATCTCGGAAGACGAAAGCGGGAGTGTCGGATGATCGATCGCGTCGAGCGCGACGACGGCGGGCGCGGCGGCGGTCGCAGGCCCGAGGGGGACCAGCTCGAGCGTGGCCTCGCGAGCCGCATCGAGCCCGAGCAGGCGATCGACCTCCACGTCCACGAATCCCGTCAGGACCCGCGGGGCGAGCCCGAGGCCGCCGGCGACGGCGAGCAGGTTGGCGAGCATCGTGCCGGAGTCCCAGAAGAGGTGGCGGTAGGCGCGCGCCTGGTACTTCCAGGTGTTCCGCCAGTAGATCGCGGTGAGCACGACGGTCGCGGCGCGGCTTGCGATGGAATCGTCGGCCGCGGACGCCGCGAGCGCCTGGCGGACGTCGCCGGCGCGCAGGCGCCGAAGGGCGAAGTCGCCCGGACAGAAGTGATAGAGACCCGCCTCGAGCCCGGCGACCGCACCCACGGCCACGTACACCTCGGTCTGGTAGAGCGCGCCCGTCGAGGGCGCGGCGCGGAAGAGAACTTCGCCACCGCCCGGGTACGCCTTCTTCTTCGTCACACCCGCGGAGTAATAGAGGACCGCCGCGAGGTGACCGAGCGTGAGGGCCGTCGGGCCCGCCGGCGCCGGGCCCGCGATGGCCCCGAGCGCATCCACCGCCAGCGGATCGAGCTCACGCTGCAGCGTGATCGGCGGCAGATCCGTATAGACCTTGAACGGGAACGGCTTGATGTCCCACTCGAGCGCGTGGCCGCTCGTGCGGACCGACGCCGGCGAGTGCGCCGTCCGGTCGTGGTACTCGCGGGTGGTCAAAAGCGATACGGCGGACGGACGACGCCCCGTTCGGTGATGATCGCCGCGATGAGCCGCGCGGGTGTCACGTCAAAGGCGGGGTTGAATACGGGCGAGGCGGTCGGTGCCGTCTGCTGCGTGCCCACACGGCGGACTTCCGACCCGTCGCGCTCCTCGATCGGGATCTCCGCGCCCGACGCGAGCGCGGGGTCGATCGTCGAGAAGGGCGCGGCGACGTAGAACGGCACCTGGTGGTGGGCGGCGAGCACCGCGAGCGAGTACGTCCCGATCTTGTTGGCGGTGTCGCCGTTGGCGGCGATGCGGTCGGCGCCGGTCACGACCATATCGACCTCGCCGCGCGCCATCACCGACGCCGCGACCACGTCGGCGATCAGCCGGTGCGGGATCCCTTCGCGCACGCACTCCCAGGCGGTCAGCCGCGAGCCTTGCATCACCGGGCGGGTCTCGTCCACCCACACGAGCGCCACTTTGCCCTGAGCGTGCGCAGCGCGGACCACGCCGAGGGCGGTTCCGTAGCCGGCCGTCGCGAGGGCGCCCGCGTTGCAGTGGGTCAGGATGCGCGCGTTCGGGGGCACGAGCGAGGCCCCGTGGGCGCCCATGGCGCGGTTCGCGGTGATGTCCTCGTCGCGGATCGCCTGCGCCTCGGCCAGGAGGCGAGCCCGCACCTCGGTCAGCGGCAGCGCGCGGGAGGCCAGCGCCACCCGCTTCATGCGATCCAGCGCCCAGAACAGATTGACGGCGGTCGGCCGCGTTGCCGCGAGCCCCTTGATCGCCGGCTCGAGATCGGCGAGCAGGCCGTCGACGGTGCCGGCCGGGCTCTGCCGCGCCGCCAGCACCACGCCGAAGGCGGCGGCGACGCCGATCGCGGGTGCTCCACGCACGACGAGCGCCCGGATCGCTTCGGCTACCTCGTCCCAGCGCTGGTAGCCACGCTCGACTTCACGCTCGGGGAGCAGCGTCTGGTCGACGAGGATGAGCCGGTCGTCGGACCATCGCACGGGTGCGATGGTTATTGGAGCGGCCATGAGCTCGCCTTGGACCGAGTGTGGCCTGAAACAGGAGCGCGTGGCTCCGACACGCCCGATCCCGCCCGGGGCGTATGAGACAAGAGCCGGCTCCGGATATCCGCTTCACCGAGGCCGGTGATGCTGACCAGCTTGTCGCGACCGCGGAGCCCACGGACCACGCTGATCGACGATGGCGGGACGCCGAGCGCCCGGGCCAGCAGGCGGGCGACGGCCATGTTCGCCTCCCCGGCGACGGGCGGCGCCGTGACGCGCAGCCGGAGCGTCGCGTCCTGCCAGCCGACGATCTCGTCACGGGAAGCCCGCGGTTGCACGCGGAGCGACAGCAGCGTGCTCTCAGGCCTTGCCGTCGTCCTTGTCCTCGCCGAACTCGGCCGACATCATCCGGTAGTAGCTTTCGAGCGTCGCGCGGAAGTCTTCGATGAGCTGGCGGCGGACCCGCCGGAGTGTCTGGATCTCGCTGCGGATCCGCGCCTCTTCGGCGCGCCCCTCTTCGATGATCTTCTCGCTCCGCAGCTCGGCCTCCCGCACCTGTAGATCCGCCTCGCGCCGCGCGGTCGCCTTCATCTCGTCGCCGAGTCGGTGGGTCGTGACCAGCGTGTCCTGCAGGGCCCGCTCACGCTCGCTGAGGCCGCGCGATCGCTCCTCGAAGGTCGCGACCTGCTCCTTGAGCTGCGCGTTCTCCTTGAGCACCGTTTCATAGTCCTCGGCGACGTCGTCGAGGAACGCATCCACCTCGTGGATGTCGAACCCTCGAAACCACCGCACGCTGAACTGCTGCTGACGGATATCGAGCGGACTGATGCGCATCGAGGCCTCCGACGTCCTACCCGATCTCGGTGGCGATCCGGAACAGCACCGGGACCAGGAATTCCTTCAGAAAGTAAAGCACGAGAATGACGATCATGGGCGAGAAGTCCAACCCGATCTGGTGCATCGGCAGCCGCTCGCGCACCGGCCGCAGCACCGGCTCGGTCACCCGGTAGAGAAAGCGCACGATCGGGTTGTAGGGGTCCGGGCTCACCCACGAGATGATCGCCCGGGCGATCAGGATCCAGATGTAGGCGACGATGACCAGGTTGACGAGGGTCGCCAGCGCGCTGAAGAAGTAGCCGATGATGAACATTACTTCGGCCCCCGTCCGAGCTCGCGCGAACGCTGGGTCGCCCGCTCGACCGCCTTGATGAAGGTCGTGCGGATGCCGCCCTCCTCGAGCGCGGCGATCCCGGCGATCGTGGTTCCGCCCGGGGAGCTGACCATGTCCTTGAGCGCGCCCGGGTGCAGGCCGGTTTCGAGCAGGAGCTTCGCAGCACCCAGCACGGTCTGGGTCGCGAGGGTCATCGCGGTGATCCGGTCGAGCCCCATCCGAACTCCGCCGTCGGCCAGCGACTCGATCACGACGGCGACGTAGGCGGGCCCCGAGCCCGACAGGCCGGTCACCGCGTCCAACAGCTCCTCGTCCAGAACCACCACCCGCCCGACCGCGCCGAAGATCTCGCGGGCGACGTCGAGATCGTCCGCCTCCAGGCCTTCCGCCTTGGCGATGGCCGTCACGCCCGCGAGGACGAGGGCCGGCGTGTTCGGCATCACCCGGATGAGGCGCGCGTCCTTCTGCAGCATGGCGCGGATCTGCGCGGTGGAGACGCCGGCGGCGATCGAGATCAGGAGCTTGCGGCGGGTGACCACCGGCGCGACCTGCTTCAGGACCGACTCCATGATCTGTGGCTTCACCGCCAGGATCACGATGTCGGCGTGGCGAACCAGATCGGCGTTGTCCGACGAGACCTGGATCCCGTACTGGCGGTCGAGCTCCTTGAGCCGCTCGAGGCGCACGTCGGTCGCATGGATCGCCTCGGCGGGCACCAGTTTCGCCCCGAGGAGCCCCTTGATGAGCGCCTCGCCCATGTTGCCGGCGCCCAGGAAGCCGACGTTGCGGCCCTTGATCGTCATCGTTCCTCCGGGCGCAGTGGACGGGGTCCAAAGATCGCGGTGCCGACCCGGACTACCGTCGCGCCCTCCTCGATCGCCACCTCGAAATCGCCGCTCATCCCCATCGACAGCTCGGAGAGGCCGTGGTGCTCGCCGAGCTTCCGCAGCGCGCGGAACCACGCGCGCGAGTCGTCGGGCTCCTTCGCCTCCGGAGGAATCGCCATGAGGCCGCGGACCTTCACGGCCGGCAAGGCGGCGACCGCCTCGAGGAGCTCGCCGAGCCCATCCGGGCCCACGCCCCCCTTGGACGTCTCGCCGCCGACGTTGACCTCCACCAGCGTGTCCACGGTGCGGCCGCGTGCCCGCGCGCGCTTGTCGAGCTCCTTCGCGAGCTCGAGCCGGTCGAGCGACTGGATCACGTCGAAGAGCTCGAGGGCGTCCCGCACCTTGTTCGTCTGCAGGTGGCCGACCAGGTGCCACGGGACCGGGCGGCCGATCTCGGCGACCTTGCCGCGGGCCTCCTGCACCCGGTTCTCGCCGAGCGCCGGCACGCCGGCCTCGATCGCCTGGCGGATTCGCGCGACGTCCACCGTCTTCGAGACGCCGACCAGGAGCACGTCTTCGGCGCGCCGGCCCGCGCGCTCCGCCGCCCGCGCGACCCGTTCGCGTACTCGCTCGAGGTTGGCACGAATGTCGATCATAGCCGCAGGGTGATTCTAGCAGGGGGCCGAGTGTCGGGGGAGGGCCAACGGGGTGGGTGAAGCGTCAGCGTGGGGGCGTCAGGGGAGCGCGGCGACCGTGACCAGGCGGCCGCGACTCCCCTTGCGGTACGAGTACAGCAGCTCCGGATGGCATGCGGTGCAGAGTCGCGGGTTGTCGACCGACGCCGGCGCCACCCCGGCCTCGGTCAGCAGCGTCTCGTTGGCCGTCCAGAGATCGAGCATCACGTGGCCGGGCCGCGAGGGTCGGGCCCACGCCGTCCAGCGCTCGCCGAAGGCGCTCGCGAACTCGGTCGTGACCGGCTCGTCCACCTCGTAGCAGCACGGGCCGATCGACGGCGCGATCGCGACGCGGAGTGCCCCGGCGCGCGCACCGAGCTCGCCGACGACGCGCACCGCGGCTTGCGTCGCGCCACGGACCGTGCCGCGCCAGCCGACATGGGCGAGGCCGAGGACCTGTGCCGTCGGATCGTAGAGCACGATCGCGAGGCAGTCCGCGGTGAAGATCGCGAGCGGCACCCGTCGCTCGCCGGTGACGAGGAGGTCGACCGAGCCCGCGAACCCCCCGCGCGCCGGCGCCTGCGCCGCGTCGGCGCCGTGCACCTGACGGGCGTAGCTCACCCGGCCCAACTCGAGCCCGGCCGAGCCCAGGACCGCCGCGGCCTCGGGACGGAACGGCGCCCGCGGCGCCTCGGGTGCGATCGGCTCGGCAAACGACACGATCCCCGGGCAGTGCCGCGTCGTCGTCACATGCGGCAACCCCACCGCCGTAAGTGAAGGAAACGTGAAGTACGCCGCCGGCTCCCCGTGCGGAAGCAAACGAGAGGTCATCGCTTCTCAGTATCAACGAACCGCGGGTCGCGGGGGGCGGGGCAAGGGGTCGTCGAGACCCGTTCCCGACCAGTGACGACGGGCGCCACGCGCCCAGATGGAGCCCAGCCGCACCGGAGCAGCGAACGCGTGCGGCGTGGTCGAGCGACCCACTCCCACGGAGAGTACCTCTTCTCACTATGACGAACCCGCGAGCCGCGGGGGAGCGGGCCGGGGGGCGGGGCAAGGGGTCGTCGAGACCCGTTCCCGACCAGCGACGACGGGCGCCACGCGCCCAGATGGAGCCCAGCCGCACCGGAGCAGCGAACGCGTGCGGCGTGGTCGAGCGACCCACTCCCACGGAGAGTACCTCTTCTCACTATGACGAACCCGCGAGCCGCGGGGGGAGCGAGCCGGGGGGCGGGGCAAGGGGTCGTCGAGACCCGTTCCCGACCAGTGACGACGGGCGCCACGCGCCCAGATGGAGCCCAGCCGCACCGGAGCAGCGAACGCGTGCGGCGTGGTCGAGCGACCCCTTGCCCCGCCCCCCGGCCCGCTCCCCCGCGCCTCTAATCCGCCTGACGCCGGAGAAAAGCCGGGACCTCGAGGTCTCCATCGCCGATCGCGCCCTCGGCTTCAGCCCGCGGGTCGGCGTACCGACGACGCCATTGCGTCGAGGGCGCCGGCGCCGCCGGGACGGCGCGCGAGGGGCGCGGCAGATCGACGACCTTGCCGCCGACGCCGACCGTTTCCTTCTTGTCGGCGAAGCCCGTCGCGATGACCGTCATGCGGACCTCGTCCGAGAGCTGCGGATCGATGACGGCGCCGAAGATGATGTGCGCCTCCTCGTGGGCGGCTTCCTGGACGATCCGCGCCGCCTCCTCGACCTCGTGGATCGACAGGTCGGCGCCACCGGTGAAGTTGATCAGGATGCCACGCGCGCCCTCGATCGACGTCTCGTCCAGTAGCGGGCTCGCGACCGCCTTCTGGGCGGCGTCGAGGGCGCGGTTCTCGCCCTTGCCGGTGCCCGTGCCCATCATCGCCAGCCCCATCCCCGACATGATCGTGCGGACGTCGGCGAAGTCGAGGTTGACGAGTCCGGGTACGAGGATCAGGTCCGAGATCCCCTGCACCGCCTGCTGGAGGACTGAATCGGCGACGCGGAACGCGGCGATCAGCGGGGTGCCGCGATCTACGACGGAGAGGAGCCGCTGGTTCGGGATCGTGATGAGCGTGTCCACGACGGCCCGGAGCGCCTCGAGGCCGGCCTCGGCCTGGAGCATCCGCTTCCTGCCTTCGAACGTGAAGGGCTTGGTTACCACGGCGACGGTGAGGATGCCCAGGTCCTTCGCGAGCGACGCGACGACCGGTGCGGCGCCGGTGCCGGTGCCGCCGCCGAGCCCGGCCGTGATGAAGACCATGTCGCACCCACTCAGCAGGCGCGTGATCTGGTCCGGATCTTCCTGCGCGGCGCTGCGCCCGACCTCCGGATTCGAGCCGGCGCCCAGGCCCTGCGTGAGCTTCGTGCCGAGCTGGAGCTTGATCGGGGCCGGCGAGGCGTGGAGCGCCTGCAGATCGGTGTTGGCCACGATGAACTCGACCCCGGTGAACTGCGCCGCCATCATGCGGCTCACCGCGTTGCCGCCGCCCCCGCCGAGCCCGATCACCTTGATCTTCGCGGCTTGCGTGGTCTGCTCGAGCTCGAAGAGCGGTCGCCGCGCGCGATCCTTCTCCATCGCTTCCTCCTGTGAGTGTTCGCCGGAGGGACGCCTCCGGCCGCGTGAACGGACCACGTCCGAGGCGAACAGGGGCGGCTGTCGCCCGTCCCGGCCCGCCCTAGAAGATGTCACCCAGGAATCCAGTCACCAGTCGGGTCAGACGGCCCATCGGCGTGCTGCCCACGCCAACACCCCCCGACTCGCCCGGCGCCCGCGACCGAGAGCCGTAGAGTGCCAGGCCGACGGAGGTCGAGTAGATCGGGCTCTCGATCACGTCGGCCAGGCCGCCGACGCCGATCGGTACACCGCGGCGCACGGGTTGATCGAAGATGCCCTCGGCGAGCTCGGGGACGCCCTCCATGATCGAGGTGCCGCCGGTGACGACGACCCCGGCCGTCGCGGCGTCCTGGAAGCCCGCGCGCGCGAGCTCGCGCGCCACCAGCGTGAACATCTCCTCCACACGGGGCTGGATGATCTCCGAGAGGAGTTGGCGCGAGAGCTGCCGCGGCTTGCGGCCGCCGACGGACGGCACGTCGACCGTCTCCTCGGCCGGCACCAGCGCCGTCAGCGCGCATCCGTAGCGCTTCTTGATGTCCTCGGCATCGGCCGTCGGCGTGCGCAGCCCGATCGCGATGTCGTTGGAGATGTGGTCGCCGCCGAGCGGCAGCACCACCGTGTGCCAGACCGCGCCGTTCCGGAGGAGGGCGACGTCGGTCGTCCCCCCGCCGATGTCGATCACCACGATGCCGAGCTCTTTCTCGTCGTCGAAAAGCACCGCCTCGGCGGACGCGAGCGGCTCGAGCACGATGTCCTGGACGGCCAGGCCCGCGCGGTTCACCGAGCGGATGACGTTCTGGACGGAGGTGACCGTCCCGGTCACGATGTGCACCTCGACCTCGAGGCGGACCCCCGACATGCCGATGGGCTCGCGGACGCCGTCCCCGTCGTCGACGACGAAGCTCTGCGGCAGGACATGGATGATCTCGCGGTCCTGGGGCAGATTGACGGCCCGCGCGGCCTCGACGACACGCTCGACGTCGGCCTCGCTCACCTCGTGGTTCTTGCCGGTGATCCCCACGACACCGCGGCTGTTCACGCCGCGGATGTGGCCGCCCGCGATGCCGGCGAAGGCGCCCGAGACCTCGACCCCCGCCATCTGCTCGGCCTCGCCGACGGCGGTCTTGATCGCCTCGACCGTCGAGTCGATGTTGACGACGATCCCCCGCCGGAGCCCGCGCGAGGGCGCGGTCCCGACCCCGATGACGTTCAGGGTGCCGCGCGGCGCGGGCTCGGCGATGACCACGCAGACCTTCGTGGTGCCGACGTCGAGACCGACCACGAGGTCCGGCGTCCGCGAGCGTCTCATCGCGCGCCTCCGCGCTGGAAGACGACCTGATCGCGGAACCGGAGGTCGACCGTCCGCACGTCCTGCGTCGCGACCTGGGCGAGGACGCCTTCGAGGCGGGCGAGGCGCTCTTCCCAGTCCTCGTTGCCGAGGCGCACCTCGACGCCGTCGACCGTGTAGAGCACCGGGCCCTCCCGACGGCTCATGTCGATCTCCGAGATCTCGGCGGTCAGCCCGTTGCCGCTCCGCAGCAGGGCACGGATCACCGCGATCGCCGCGCGGGCCTTCGGTCCGGGGGCGGTTCGCATGGACGCGAGCTCGTCCGCCGACAGACCGCTGATGACGGGCATCGGCGGCGCCACCGCCTCGGGCGAGGCGCCGAGCAACCGTCCCTCCTCGTCCATCCAGTGCAGGCGCCCGCCGTGGACGAGCGTGAACGGGCGCCGCTCCTCGACGCTGATCACGACCCGGCCGGGCAACTCGCGCACGACGTCGGCCCGGCGGACTTCGGGCAGCGATTCCACGCGGCCGGTCACCCCGGTCGTGTCCAGGCGGAAGATGTTCGTGCCCCGCGGGATCGCGGCCACCGCGAGGATGTGCTCGGGCGGGAGGCGGGAGACGCCGCGCACCTCCACGCTCGTCACCGCGAACCGGTGCGTCGTCGTGAGCCAGTGGCCGGCGGCGCCGACGGCGGCCGGGACCGCGACGATCGTCAGGGCGACGCCGATCAGGCGCCGCACGCGCGCGCGCCAGTCCACCCGCCGGCGCCGCGGCCGGCCCACGCGCTGGCGCGCGACGAACGCCGACCGCTCGCCCACATCGGCGAGGGTCGCGGCGCGGCTTCTCGGCGAGATGAGGCCGCTCGGCATCTACTCCCCGATGACCCGGATCTCGTTCTCGAGCGTGACCGAGAACTGAGCCTGCACGCGCTCACGCGTGAGGTCCATGAGCGCCAGGATGTCCGCGGCGCTCGCCCCGCCCCGGTTCACGATGAAGTTCGCGTGCTTGGACGAGATCTCCGCGCTGTTGATCCGCTTGCCCTTGAGCCCGCACTTCTCGATCATCCGGGCGGCGAGGTCGCCCGCCGGGTTCTTCCACACGCATCCGGCCGAGGCCAGCGCCAGCGGCTGCGTGGACTTCTTCACCTTGAGCCGCTGCTTCATCTCTTTCTGGATCTCCGCCATCGGCCGGCGATGGAACCGGAGGCGGCAGCCGATCAGCACGGCGCCGAGCGGCGCGTTGAAGTTCTGGTAGGCGAACGTGCCCGCGCTCGGCTTGAACTCGCCGAGCGAGCCATCCGGGTGCAGGAAGTAGACCGCGCTGACGAAATCGCCGATCGAGCCGTCGGCGGTGCCGGCATTCATCGCGAGCGCGCCGCCGATGGTGGCCGGGATCCCGACGAGGCACTCGATGCCTCCGAGGTTGATGGCGGCCGCTTCTCGAATCAGCGCCGAGAGGCTCACGCCCGCCCCGGCGATCGCTTCCTCGCCGTGGAACTCCGCGCGCCCGAGGCAACCCTCGAGCCGCAGGACGACACCGCGCACGCCACGGTCCTTGACCAGCATGTTGTTGCCGCCGCCGATCACCGAGACCGGCAGCTGCTCGCGCTCGGCGAACATGAGCGCGTGGCGGATGTCGTCCACGTCTTGCGGCACGACGAAGATGTCGGCGCTGCCGCCGATGCGGAGCGAGGTGTGGAAGCTCAGGGGCTCCTTGAACCGCACTTCCCCCCGGATCTCTCCTAGCATGTGGACCTCCCAGTCTGCGAGTCGGCGTCGAGGCGTTTCAGGAGCTCCGGACCGAGCTGGCTCACGTCGCCGGCGCCGAGCGTGATCACGAGGTCGCCTGCGCGGGCGATCTCCCAGAGATGCTCGACGATGCGCGTCCGGTCACTTCCGAGATACGTGACGTCGCGATGTCCGTGCGAGCGGATCCCATCGGCGAGATCCTCCCCCGTGACGCCGGGGATCGGCGGCTCGCCGGCCCCGTAGACGTCCATCACGATCAGCACGTCAGCCAGGTTGAACGCCGTGAGGAACTCCTGTCGTAGGTGCAAGGTGCGAGTGTAGCGATGCGGCTGGAACACCGTCACGACCCGGCAGTCGAACCCGGCCTTGGCGGCGGCCAGGGTCGCCCGGATCTCGGCGGGGTGGTGGCCGTAGTCGTCGACGACCGTCACGCCGCGGGCGCGCCCACGGATCTGAAAGCGGCGCTGGACTCCCGAGAACCCGGCCAGCGCCTTCTGGATGGCGGCGAAGGGAATGTCGAGATCCAGCGCGACGCCCACCGCCGCCAGGGCGTTGAGCACGTTGTGGCGGCCCGGGATCTGCAGCGTGAGCTCGCCGAGGAGGCTCCCGCGCTGGAAGACCTCGAAGCGGCTGGTCATTCCCGTGAGGTGCAGGCGCCGCGCCACGAGCTCCGCGCCCGACTCCAGGCCGTACGTGATGATCCGCTTCTCGATTCGCGGAATGAGCAGCTGGATGTTCGGCTGATCCAGGCACAGGACGGCCGAGCCGTAGAAGGGCACCTTGTTGACGAACGCGACGAAGGCGTCGCAAATCGCGTCGAGACTCCCATAGTGATCGAGGTGCTCGGCGTCGACCGTCGTGACGACCGCGATCGTCGGGGCGAGCTTCAGGAACGAGCCGTCGGATTCGTCGGCTTCGGCGACCAGGTACTCGCCCTGGCCGAGCCGCGCGTTCGACCCGAGGCTCGTCACCCGGCCGCCCACCACGATCGTCGGATCGAAATGGCCCTCGGCGAGCACGGCGCCGACCATCGAGGTGGTCGTCGTCTTGCCGTGGGTGCCGGCGACGGCGATCCCGTACTTGAGACGCATCAGCTCGGCCAGCATCTCGGCCCGGGGAATCGTCGGGATCTGACGCTGTCGCGCCACCTGGACCTCGACGTTGTCGCGCGAGACCGCCGAGGAGTAGACGACGACGTGCGCGCCCTCGACGTTCGCCGCCTGGTGCCCGATGAAGATCTTCGCGCCGAGCTCGGCGAGCCGCTCGATCGCATCGTTCTTCTTCTGATCGGATCCGGTCACCCGGTAGCCGAGGTTGAGCAAGATCTCGGCGATCCCGGACATGCCGATGCCACCGATCCCCACGAAATGGATCTGCTGGTAGCGCTTAAACATGGGCATGCTGGGAGATGTTCAGGAGCACTCCCGTCGAGAGCATCGTCACGAGCAGAGCCGAGCCGCCGAAGGAGATGAACGGCAGGGGCAGCCCCTTGGTCGGCAGGAGGCCCGTCACGACCCCCAGGTTCACGAGCGTCTGCGTCGCGATCAGCACGGTGATCCCGAGCGCCAGGTATCCGCCGAACGGATCGGGCGCCCGCAGGCCGATGCGGAGCCCGCGCCAGATCAAGACGACGAACAGGGCGACGATGGCGGCGGCGCCGACAAAGCCCAGCTCCTCGCCGATGATCGCGAAGATGAAGTCCGTGTGCGGCTCCGGGAGATAGAAGAGCTTCTGCCGGGACGCGCCGATGCCCTGGCCGAAGATCCCGCCGTTGCCGAACGCGAGCCACGACTGGATGATCTGGAACCCACTGCCGCGCGGATCCGACCACGGGTCGACGAACGCGACGATGCGACGGAGCCGGTACGGCGCCGCCCAGATCGCGATCACGAGCGGCGGCACCGCGGCGGCCAGGATGAGCCCGAGGTGGCGGACGCGGCCGCCGGCGAGGAACAGGAGCGTGAAGGTAAGCGTGATGAGCGTCAGGCAGTTGCCGAGATCCGGCTGCGCCAGGACGAGGGCGGCCAGGAGGCCGGCCACCGCGAGTGGCGGCAAGAGCCCGCGCCGGAAGTCGGCGATCGCCTCCCCTTTGCGCGCGAGAAACGCCGCGAGATAGAGGACGAGCGCGAGCTTGGCCAGCTCGGCCGGCTGGAACGACACGGGACCGAACCGGATCCAGCGGCGCGTGCCGTTGATCGCCTGGCCGATCGGCGTCACGAGCACCAGCACCAGGAGCACACCCGCGAAGATCAGCAGCGGCAGCACGAACCGCTCGAGGCGCCGGTAGTCGAGGCGGATCGCCATCCACAGGCACGCGGCGCCGAGCAGCGCCCAGAAGAGCTGCTTCTTGAGGAAGAAGTACGGGTCGTGAAAGCGGTCGGCCGCCACGATCGCGCTCGCGGAGTACACCATCACCACGCCCGCCGAGAGGAGGACGACGGCGACGCCGAACAGCCACACGTCGGGCGCGAGCTTTCTGGGCAGGTTAGTCGGGCTGGGGGGGAGCGAGCGCCGCTCCTCCCCCAGACCCCCCCACCGCTCGAAGGAGCGCTGCGGACTCTCCGATCGCCCGGACTAACCGATGCAGGCTCGACATCAGTCGAGGCGCTCCACGAGCTTTGTGAACACGTCACCCCGATGTTCGCCGCAGCGGAGCTGCGTTCTCGACATCAGTCGAGCCGTTCCACGAGCTTTTTGAATACGTCACCCCGATGTTCAAAATTGTCGAACATGTCGAACGAGGCGCAGGCCGGCGACAGCAGGACGACGTCGCCAGGCGCGGCGACCGTGCGCGCCTTCTCGACGGCCTCCTGGAGCGATCGGCAGAACGTCAGGGGGATCGCCGTCGCCGTGAGCGCGGCGCCGATCTTCTCGGCGTCCTCGCCGATGAGCAGCGCGTGCGTGACCCGCCCGCGGGCCGCCGCCGCGAGCGGTTCCCAGGCCTGTCCCTTGCCCTTGCCGCCCGCGATCAGCACGATCCGCCCCGGGAAGCTCTCGAGCGCCCGGAGGGTCGACGCGACGTTGGTGCCCTTGGAGTCGTTGTAGTACTGGACCCCCTTGAGATCGCGGACCCACTCGATCCGGTGCGCCACGCCGCGGAAGCGCCCGATGGCCGAGCGGATCACCGCGGGCGACATGCCGGTCCAGAGCGCGCAGGCGGTCGCCGCGAGGACGTTCTCCACGTTGTGCTGGCCGCGCAGGCAGATCTCCGACAGCAGGCAGATCTCCTCGACGTGGCCGTTGAGCTTCGCCGCGATCCGGCCGTCGCGGACGAAGACACCGTGGGCCAGCTCGCGCTGCCGGCTGAACCACACCACGGGCGCCGCCGACCGGGGCGCGAGCGCCCGGGTCGCCTCGTCGTCCGCGTTCAGGACGACGCAATCGGCCGCCGTCTGATTCGCGAAGATCCGGGCCTTCGCATCGACGTAGGCGGCGAACGTCCCGTGCCGGTCGAGATGATCCGGCGTGAGGTTGAGCACCACCGCGACCCTGGGTTGAAAGAGCTCGGTGGTCTCGAGCTGGAAGCTCGACACCTCGCACACCGCGAGACCGTCGGCCGGAAACGCGAGCGCGTGCGCGGCGAGCGGCGTGCCGATGTTCCCGGCGACGAGGACGGGCCGCGGCTGCTGGTCCAGCACCGCGCCGATCAGCGCGGTGGTCGTCGTCTTGCCATTCGTCCCCGTGATCGCGATTGTGTCCGCCTCCATCGCCCGCCAGCCGAGCTCGAGCTCGCCGATGATCGGCACCTGGCGGGCGCGCACGCGGGCGAGCTGATCCCCGTCGAGCGGGACGCCCGGGCTCACCACCACCAGCTCGGCGTCGGCGAAGGCGGCCGCCGTCTCCCCGGCGCCCGCGACCAGGCGCACGCCGATCTCGGCGAGCCCGGCCGCCTCGCGCCCGAGCGCGCCGATCGGCTTGGCGTCGGTGCCGACGACGTCGGCCCCGGCCGCGCGCAGCAGCCGCGCCGCCGCGATGCCGCTCTTCGCGAGCCCCACCACCGTCACGCGACGGCCGGCGAGGGAGCGCAGATAGGCCTGACCCCGGGTCATCGTCTCCACCTCGTCGAGGGGGCTCACGCGTCCCTCATCGGAGCTTCAAGGTCGTGAGCGCCAGCAGCGCGAGCGCGAACGAGACAATCCAGAAGCGGACGACGATCTTCGGCTCGGGCCAGCCCGAGAGCTCGTAGTGATGGTGCAACGGTGCCATGCGGAACACGCGGCGCCCGGTCAGCTTGAAGCTCGCGACCTGGATGATGACCGACACCGCCTCGACGACGTAGAGGCCGCCGATCAGCGGCAGCAGCAGCTCGGCCTTGGTCAGGACCGCCAGCGTGCCGATCGCGCCGCCCAGGGCCAGCGAGCCCGCGTCGCCCATGAAGATCTCGGCCGGGTGGCAGTTGAACCAGAGGAATCCGATCGCCGCGCCGATCAGCGCGCCGCAGAAGACCGTCAGCTCGCCCGCCCCGCGCACGTTGAGGATCTTGAGATAGTCGGCGGCCCGGAAGTTGCCCGTGAGGTACGCGATCACTCCGAACGCGGCGCCGGCCATGATGACCGGGCCGATCGCCAGCCCGTCGAGTCCGTCCGTCAGGTTCACGGCGTTCGAGGCGCCGACGATGACGAGCATCGCGAACGGGATCCAGAGCCAGCCCAGCTCGACGAGCCAGCCCTTGAAGAAGGGGATCGCCAGCACCGGCAGCCACGCGCTGGGCGCCTGCCAGAAGACCAGCTGCACGACCCCGAGCGCCAGCACGAGCTGCGCGCTGAACTTCACGCGCGTGGCGAGGCCCTTGCGCCGGCGCAACTTGGTCAGGTCGTCCCAGATGCCGATCACTCCGAAGCCGGCCGTCGCCAGGACCACCACCCACACGTAGCGGTTCGTGAGGTTGGCCCACAGCAGGGTCGTCGAGATGATCGCGACGAGGATGACGATCCCACCCATCGTCGGCGTGCCCTTCTTCGTGCGGTGCCGCTCCGGGGTGTCCTCGCGGATCGTCTCGCCGCCGTGCTGCATCAGGCGCAGCCGGCGGATCAGCCACGGTCCGACGACGAGCGAGATGATGAGTGCCGAGATCAGCGCCATGAATGAGCGGAAGGAGAGGTAGCGGAAGACGTTGAAGACGATGTGGTCCTTGGCGAGCGGGACCAGGAAGTAGTAGAGCATCCGTTCCCTTCATCGGGCCAGGCGCGCCACCAGCGCGTCCACGACCCGCTCCATGCGCATGCCGCGCGAGCCCTTGACGAGCACGACGTCGCCGGACGCGACCCGCTTGAGAAGGTGGGCCACGGTGTCCTCGAACGTCGTGGCGTGGCGCGCCTCGACGAGGCCCGCCGCGCGCGCGGTCTCGACGGCCAAGCGCGACATCCGGCCCACGCCGACGAACTCGTCGGCGCCGGCCGCCACCACGGCGCGGCCCATCTCCTGATGCGCCTCCTCGGCGATCGCGCCCAGCTCCAGCATATCGCCCAGCACGACCACGAGGCGGCCGGACGGCGCCGCGGCGCGGCGCGCCGCGGCGGTCTCGAGGGCGGCGCGGACCGAGACCGGATTCGCATTGTACGTGTCGTCGAGGATGCGCACACCGCCCGCGTCGCGCCACACGCAGCGCCCCGCCACCGGCCGCGCCTCGCCGAGGCCGCGGGCGATCTCGTCGAGCGGCCAGCCCAGGGCCACGCCCACCGCCGCGGCGGCCAGCGCGTTCGTCACGTTGTGCCGTCCGACGAAGGCAAGCGTCACCGGCGCGCGAGCGCCGCCGCTCTCGAGCGTGAACGTGAGCGACCGCGCATCCTCGACGGGCTCGCCGGTCGCCCGCACGTCGGCCGCCGCCGAGCGGCCGTACGTGATGACGGGCGCCCGGGCGTCCCGCGCCATCCCGGCCACCCGCGGGTCGTCGGCGTTGAGCACGACGCGGCCCTCGGCACCGACGGCACGGACGAGCGCCACCTTCTCGGCGCGAACACCGTCGAGCGATCCGAGGAATTCCGTGTGGGCGTGCGCGATCGTCGTGACGGCGGCGACGGTCGGGCGCGCGAGCTCGGCGAGGGCGGCGATCTCCCCCGGATGCTGGCTGCCGATCTCGAGCACGAGCGCCTGGTGCTCGGCCGCGAGCCGCAGGAGCGTCAACGGGAGCCCCCACTGGTTGTTGAAGCTCCCGCTCGGCTTCAGCACCTGCCAACGCACGCCGAGGACGCCGGCGATCAGCTCCTTGGTGGTCGTCTTGCCGTTCGAGCCGGTTACCGCGACGACGGGGATCGAGAATCGCGCGCGGTGGTACGCGGCGAGCAGACCCAGCGCCCGCGTCGTGTCCTCGACGAGCACCAGCGGGACGTTGGCCGGGACGTCGTCGTGGAGCGCCTGGACGACCAGGCACGCGGCGCCGCGGGAGGCCGCGTCGGCGAGGAACGCGTGGCCGTCGAGACGGTAGCCCCGGATCGCGAAGAAGGCTTCCCCGACGCCGAGCGTCCGCGAGTCGATCGACACTCCGGTGACGGGCACGCCGAGGTCACCAGCGACCAGGGCGCCCTGGGTGGCGCGGACGATGTCCTGCACGGTGAATGGGGGCACAGTCGCTCCTAGGTCCGGCGCTCCGACAGGATTCGCCGCGCGATGTCGCGGTCGTCGAACGGGAGCACCTCGGCGCCGACGATCTGATAGGTCTCGTGACCCTTCCCGGCGATGACGACCGTATCGCCAGGCTCGGCCCAGGCGAGCGCGGCCCGGATCGCGACGGCGCGGTCGGGCTCGGTCGCGTAGCGGCTCGAGCCGGCCCCGGTCCGCCCGACGCCGACCAGGATCTCGCCGATGATCGCCTCCGGCCGCTCCGAGCGGGGATTGTCGGAGGTCACCCACACGCGGTCGCCGAGCCGTGCGGCGATCTCGCCCATGATCGGCCGCTTGCCGCGGTCGCGGTCGCCGCCGCAGCCGAAGACGACGCCGAGCCGCCCACGCGTGAGCTTCCGGGCCGTGGTCAACACGCGCTCAAGGGCGTCCGGGGTGTGGGCGTAGTCGACGACCACGAGGAACGGCTGGCCGGCCTGCACCTGCTCGAAGCGGCCCGGCACGGTCCCGACCGTCGCGAGCGCCTGCGCGATCGCGGACGGCTCGAGGCCGAGCGCGAGCCCGGTCGCCACGGCCCCGAGCAGGTTCATCACGTTGTGCTCGCCGATCAGCGGCGACGTGAGCGCGATCCGGCCGCGCGGCGTCTCGACCGCCATCCGGATGCCCTCGAGCGCGGACCGGTGCTCGACGGCGCGGACGCGCGCGGCGGCGCCGAGCCCGAAGGTGAGCACGGCCACGTCGAGCCCGCTCGCCATCGTCGCCCCGACCGGATCGTCCCCGTTGACCACCGCGGTGCGCGTGGGTTTCGGCGATTCGGCGAGAAGCTCGAACAGCCGGCGCTTGGCGAGCCGGTAGCGCTCGAGCGTACCGTGGAAGTCGAGATGGTCCTGCGTCAGGTTCGTGAACACCGCCACGTCGAAGGCGAGGCCGTCGGCGCGCGCGAGCGCCAGCGCATGCGACGACACCTCCATCGCCACGCCCCGGACGCCGTGGTCGCGCATGTGCGCGAGCATCGACTGGAGATCGAGCGCCTCCGGAGTCGTCTGGCTGGCCGGCCGCGTCTCGTCGCCCAGCACGTACTGGATCGTGCCGATCACGCCGGTGGCGAGGCCGCGGGCGCGCAGCAGCGCGTCGATCAGATACGACGTCGTCGTCTTGCCGTTCGTCCCGGTGACGCCTACGAGCGTGAGCTGCCGCGACGGATGACCGTAGAACGCGCCGGCGAGCCGGGCGAGCGACGCCCGGACCGAGGGCACCAGCACCTGGGCGACGGGAAGGCCCGAGAGCGGCTCACCCTCGGTGACGACGACCGCCGCTCCCCGCTGCACGGCTTCAGGGATGAAGCGGCGCCCGTCCTGCTTGAACCCCGGAACCGCGACGAAGCACCCTCCCGGCTCGACGCGACGCGAGTCGCCGGCGATCGACGACACCGAGCGCGGCGGCTCGCCGATCACGCGCTTTTCCGGGAGCGCCGCGAGCAGATCGCTCATGGCCGTGTCCCGTGCGGGCATTTCAACGCGCGCCTCCCGGTGCGGGTGCCAGGGTGAGGCGGGCGACCGCGCCCGGCTCGAGTGGCTCGCCCGGCGCCGGAGCCTGGCGAACGACACGCCCCTGCCCCGCAAGGCGCACCTCGACACGCAGCGGCTCGAGGGTTCCGAGGGCCCGGCGCAATGTCTTGCCGGCGAGATCGGGCATCCGCCTCGTCCCGTCCGGCTCCACCACCTCCGCCGTGCTCACGAGCCTCACGCGCGCCGTCGTGGCGGTCTCGCTGGACGGGCCCGTGACGATCTGCACCGGTGGGGTGTCTCGCGGCGGGACTTCGAGGTAGCGCAGGATCTCTCGGCCGATCGCGCCGAAGATCGGCGCCGCCGCCTCGCTGCCCCACTTCTCGTTCCGGGGCTCGTCGAGCATGACCAGCATGACGAACCGTGGCTCGTCGGCGGGCGCAAAGCCGACGAACGACAGGACGCCGGGGGCGTGCGAGTACCGCTTGGTGGCCGGATCGAGCTTCTGGGCCGTGCCGGTCTTGCCGGCGACGGCGTACCCGGGGATCGCCGCGAAGCGCCCCGTGCCCGACTCCACGACCCGGGTGAGCAGGCCGGCGAGCGTGCGCGCGGTATCCGGCGAGACGACCTGGCGCACCGCTTGCGGCTCGAACCGGCGCATCTCGCGGCCCTCGACGTCGAACGTCGAGCGCACCAGGCGAGGCTGCATCAGCGTGCCGTCATTGGCGATGGCGCCGAATGCCGCGACGAGCTGGAGCGCCGTCACCGAGATCTCCTGGCCGATCGACATCGTCGGCAGCGACAGGAGCGACCAGCGCTGCGGGTCACGCAAGAGCCCACGACTCTCGCCGGCCAGCCCCACGCCGGTCGGCGCGCCGAAGCCGAACGCCCTCATGTACCGGTGGTAGCGCTCGCGGCCGAGCGCCAGGCCGACCTTGATCGACCCGACGTTGGACGAGTTCTGCAGCACCTCGGCGAACGTGAGCCACCCGTACTTCTTCCAGTCGCGGATCGTCGTTCCGGCCAGGGTGATCTTGCCGTTCTCGGCGTAGATCTGGTCGTCGGGGCGGACGACGCCCTCCTCGAGCGCCGCGGCGGCGAGGATCGCCTTGAACGTCGAGCCCGGCTCGAAGGGGTCGGTCACCGCACGGTTGCGCCAGTGCTCCGCCGACGGCACGTCGAGGAACGTGTTCGGGTTGAACGTCGGCCGCATCGCCATCGCGAGGATGTCGCCCGAACGCGGCTCGAGTACGAGGGCCACGGCGGCCTTGGCGTGTGTCCGCCGGTAGGCGGCGTCGATCTCGCGCTCGGCGATGTACTGGATCGTCCGGTCGATCGTCAGCATCACGCCGTGGCCCGGCTGCGGGGCCTGGAGCACGTGCTGGGCCGCCACCTCGCGGCCGAGTGCGTCGCGTCCGACGATCGCCTTGCCCGGCACGCCGGCCAGCTCACCGTTGAACGCGCGCTCGACGCCCTCGAGCCCGCCCTCGGCGCCCTCGAAGCCGAGCACATGGGCGCCCAGCTCACGATTCGGATAGAGGCGGAGCGGCTCCGGGAGGAACCCGAGCCCGGGCTCGCGGAGCGTCCGGATCTGCTCGGTGACCGTCGGCGGCAGCTTGCGCCGGAGCCACACGAAGGGGCGCGCGCTGGTCAGCGCGGCGTGAACCTCGGGCTCCGGCAGGCCGATGACCGGCGCCAGGCGCGCGGCGACGCGCACCGGGTCGCCGACGCTGCGCGGCTGGACGAAGAGCGACTCGGTCGCGGTCGACGTCGCGAGCGCGCCGCCCAGGCGGTCGACAATGGGTCCGCGCTGCGCCCGGAGCACGACCGTGCGCGAGTACTGGCGCTCCGCGAGCTGGGTCAGCTCGCCGTGCTTGACGATCATCAGCCAGCCGAGACGACAGGTGAGGCCGCCGAACGCGATGGTGAGAATCGCCGCCAGCATCAGGACCCGCGTCCGGACGGCCAGATCCTTCACTGGGCGGGCGGCCTCGCGGTGCCGAGCAACGCGGCGCGGCTCTGGACGGCCGCCAGACCGGTGCTGCCGGCCACGTACTCCTTCGCCAGCCGGATCTGATCGCGAGCCGGGACCACGAGGCCGAGCTGCCGGGCGCGCGCCTCGATGCGACTCGGCGACTGGAGCGTCGCCACCTCGATCTCGAGCTGGCGGATCATCTCCTTGGCCCGCACTCGCTCGCTCCGGACCGCGTCGAGCCGATACGCGAGATGGACCTGCTCGACCCGGACCCCGACGACGGTGAGGGCGCCGGCCACGAGCAAGGCTGAGGTGGCGAGGGCCACGACGAGCGAGCGCCGCACGCGTGGGTCTGCTTCGCGATGAAGTCGCTGGTCCTTCGTCATGGGAGCCGCTCCAGCACGCGCAGCTTCGCGCTCCTGGCGCGGGGGTTGTCCCGCACCTCGTCGTCCGTGGGCTGTCGGGGCGACGGCTCGAGCTCGGCGTATCCCGCCGGCTCCAGAGCTCGGAACGTCTGCTTCACGATGCGATCTTCGCCCGAATGAAACGAGATGACGCCCAGCCGGCCACCGGCCGCCAGCAACGCGGGCGCGTGGGCCAGCGCCTCTCGGAGCGCGCCAGGCTCGTCGTTGACCGCCATACGCAGCGCCTGGAAGGTGCGCGTGGCGACGTGCAGGCGGCGGGGCCAGGCCGCCCGGGGCACCCCGCTCCGGACCGCGGCGACGAGGTCGCCGGTCCGCCCCAGGGGCCGACGCCGGACGATCGCCCGCGCGATGCGCCGCGCGTGCGGCTCCTCGCCGTACTCGAAGATGATGCGCGCGAGCTCGGCCTCGGGCAGGCGATTCACGAGGGCGGCCGCGGTCTCGCCGATCGAGGGATCGAGCCGCATGTCCAGAGGCTCGTCACCCTGGAATGAGAAGCCCCGACCCGACTGCTCGAGCTGCCAGGAGGACACGCCGAGGTCCAGGAGAATCGACCGGGCGCTCTCGATCCCACGTGCGGCGGCGGCGCCGGCGAGATAGCGGAAGCTCGAGCGCCCGAGCGCGACCCGGTCGCCGAAGGGCGCCAGCCGCGCGCCCGCGCTCGCCAGCGCCTCGGGGTCCACGTCGAGGCCGAGGAGGCTCACGGAGCTCTCGCTGGCGCTCAAGATCGCCTCGGCGTGACCGCCCATCCCCACCGTCGCATCGATCACCCATCCCTCGCCGCGCGGCCGCAAGAGAAATGCGACCTCGTCGACGAGCACCGGAACGTGAACCGCTACACTCCCAGGCTCGACAGCCTTTCGAACAGCGAGGGCAGCCGGTCCTGTCGCGTGCGCTCGTATTCTTCGAACCGGCTGCGATCCCACACCTCGAATTGCGGCAGCCCCCCACCGACCAAGGTCACCTCTTTCGAGAGCCCCGCCTGGTCGCGCACGTCCGGCGGGATGAGCACGCGCCCTGCCGCGTCGAGGGCCACGTCCTTCGCGCGCGAGATGTAGAGCCGGCTCAGCTCCCGCACCTCGGGGTGGAAGATCGACTGCTCGCGCAGCTTCGTCTCGATCCGCTGCCACTCCTCCAGAGGATGGACCTCAAGGCAGTGATCGTTGGGCACCACGACCAGCGCGCCGTCGTATTGCGCGAGGGCGTCCCGGAATCTGGCCGGCACGCTCAGGCGCCCCTTCGGGTCGATCGTATGCTGATAACGACCCCTAAACATGCCCGGACCCGGCGATACTTGTGCGCCACTTCATCCCACTTTGTCCCACTTGAAAGCCGACACTAGCGTCATCCGAAAGGTCGTGTCAAGGGAAAAACTGATGATTTTTAGAGAGATTAGGCCCTTGGAGACCGTCAGGCGACCCGTGGTGGCCTGAATCCCACTTCGACCCCCCGGATGGTGGTGACCGGGGGGAGGAGTGACCGTGGCTAGGGGCGGGGTCGGTAGTACTTCAGGGCTGCCGGCATCGAGACGAACTCGGGCGCACGCTGGCGCCCTTCGACGCCTCGGCTACTATCACCCATAGGTCACTAACGGCCGACGGATGATACCCGTCCGAGGATGCGCCCGTGCGCGCTGGCGCCATCACGCCGGAGACGAGCCGTCAGCGATTCCGCAGTCGCACCCGCGTCGCGAACGTCGTCACGACGGAGCGATCGGCCAGATCCCAGACGGCTTCGGTCACCAGCGTGACGACGACGGTCCGGATCTCGTCCGGAGCTCGGACGGGCTCGCCCGAGGCGTCCAGATACGCGAATGCCAGGCTCCTGACCCCGTCGATGATCGGCTGAGCGCCGGCGCCCGCGTCGCGGCGCAGCGTCTTCTCGGTGAGGCGCCACGTGATCGTCTCGCCGTTCCCGGCGATGACGCCGTCGCCGTCGAGGTCACGCTGCAGGACGATGTGTGTCGGCTCGGCCACCGAGATCGCGGCGAACGTCGATGGCCGCGGGCCGAGACCCGCCGTGCGGATCTCTCCCGCGAGGCGCTCGAGCGCGATGCGCCCGCTCTGCTGGGACTCGGCGCGCGAGGCACCGAGCGTATAGACGCGCAGGCCCTGCTCGAGCATGGTAAACACGGCCGCCGAGACGACGCCGAAGAGGGCCATGGCGACGAGCAGGTCGGCGAGGTGCACGTGGCTAGCGTCCCCGGCGACGCGCGCCCCGTCAATGTCCAACGTCCTCCACTGTGTCTGAACGCGGTCACTCTCCGACCCAGCCACGCATAAAGCTTGGAGCTTTGGAGCGTGCATCGTTACAGTCAGGCCATTGACGGGATTCTCGGGCATTTGAGGCGCGAATTGGAGCTCTGGCGGTGGCGGCGAGCCTACCTGCGCCAGAGGGCACACCTTCAGCCCCATTGGGGTCCGCTCGTCGGGAAGCGGGCTCTGATCTCGACTGAGACTGATGCCGAAGAGGTGGCGCCTGTAGCCCCTATGCCTCGGGGCTAGGTCTGATTGCGCTCGGCCCCTGACCGGGCCGGGTCCATGAAGGGGATTGTCTGTGCGGCGGTATCTCTTGCTCGTTGCGCGTGGTGATCCCCTGATCTATGCAACTTTGAGCCAGGTCTTCGCCGACTTTCCCGACGTTGACGTGATCCTCGACCGACGGCACATCGAACGACGCGAGGCGGCCTTCCCGCTCCTCCAAGGGGAGCGCCGACTGAGAGAACGACGCTCGGTGAACGTCGATGCCCTCCTCCGACGGGCCGGGTGGGCGCTAGTGGACAGCGATTGGATTGCTCGATGAAGAGTTTGAACGCCGTCTTTGTGACCATGCGTGAAACGCTCTCGGCGGCCTGATTCCCCCCAAGAAATAGGCGAAGCGCTCCTCGTGCTCGTTACGAGCGTCGTCACGCTCTCGATTGCCACTGTCGCGATGGCGCTGTCGGTTCCGTTGACGCCGGTAGCCAACGGCACCGTCGGCGGCACGCTGACGTTCACGGCGAGTCTGACCGGAATCGTGGGCATCACGCAGATCGGGTCGATCACGATCGTCGATGACGGGACGCCGGTCGGGGGTGCTGCCGGAGTGTTCTCGGGCTTCGACCTGGACGCGATCTTGGGAGTCTGGCGACGGCGGGAGATCGCTCGTTCGCGACGAGCTTCACCTTCACGGCGGGCGCGACGCGGCCGACGGCTTCTCCAGCTCTCTGCCCACCGTGTGCCGGCCGTCCCCGTCGGTGCGACCCTGTTCTGGTCTTCGGAGAGGTCGGTGGGCAGGCGGGTGAAAGGCTGTGGAGGACGCGCCGCCGGACGTAGTCGGCAGGACGCTAACGGACGCCTGACGTCATCCCTGCTTGGATTTCGCCCCCTCGGGCGTCGAAAACTCCTTGGCCTTCATCTTCGCGATGAGGTCGTTGAAGGACGACGTCTGGATGATCTTGTTGAATTGAGTGCGGTAGTTCGCGATGAGGCTCACGCCCTCGATGACGACGTCGTACACCCGCCACTGGGCGCCCTCGCGGAGCAATCGATAGTCAACGGGCACCTCGGACCCCTGCTTGGTGAGGATTTTAGTTCGGACGGTCGCCTGATCTCCTTCCACTGACTCGCCCACGTAGTTCACGTTCTCGCCGCTATATCGGTCGATCTTCCCGATATACGCGTGCTCGAGCAGGTCGGAGAAGAGCTGGGTGAACTCGTCGCGCTCGGCCGGGGTGCGGGCCTGCCAGTGCCGTCCCAGGCTCCGCTTGGCCGTCTCCTGGAAATCGAAGATGTTGTTGGCGATCTTGCGGACCGCTGTCCGGCGCTCGGTCGTCTTGCCGTCGCCTTGAAGTTCTGGGCGTTGAAGCATCTTGATCACCTGATCGACGTGCTCCCGGAGCTGCTCGGTAGGCGCCCCGGCCCGGGCGCTCTGGCTGGCGACGACGAGGAACGTGACGACGGTGGCGCACCCGACGAGAGCGGGGCCTCGCGCCTCGAAGTATTTCATGAGTGTGTCACCTCCACTTCGGGGGACGATACGTGGTGCGAAGTCCGTGCCAGCCTTACTGTTCCCAACCGATCGTGGAGTTACGGCTTGCCGATCCGAGGCGGAAGAGCTTCCAAGGAAGTCCACCAGCAATTTCTACGCAGCAAGACCGTAACTTCTACACGCTGGCAGGCGCGGCGCCGTCCTGGCGCGAGGCCAGCGTTCGTCCTGATGGTAGGCTGCCTGAGATGGAACTGGTCGGGACGCATTGGTACGCACGCGGGCTCCTCTGCGCGCTGGGGCTGATGCTTCCTTTCCTCGGCCCCGGTGTGGCGCCGGCGCATGCCCAGGTATTCATCGCCTCGAAGCCTCACCCCGATTTCTGGATCGCCCCGCTTTTCGTGTCCGCGAGCGTGAAGAGCGAGGATGTCGCGCAACGAATGGGCCCAATGACGGTGACGGTGTCGTGGAGCGTTGCGCCACCAGCGAATCGCACCCCAGCCGAGATTGCGCAGGACCTCTATCTTCTGTGGCCGGGAGAGGTGGCCGGTACGCCCGACAGCGCCGGGGCCGATCCGACGCTGGCTCGCCAGCTCGAGGGTCTTGGCTTCAAGATCAAGGAGCACGGCACGCTGCATCTCTCGGCCCGCAGCCGGTCAGGAATGGGGACTGGCGCGGACACCCGAACGCTCGGAGAGGCTCCCTTCGTGACCTTTGGCCGGCCGGACGGCCCGGCCCGGGGCGCGCGCGGGGCCACGTACATCCGGATCCCCTGGAAGCCCGAGATGGCGAGCTTCGACTGGCTGGCGAGGCTCGAGATGCCGATCAGGGGCCTGATCGTGCCCAGGCAGGTGAGCTGGCTGGAAGAGATGTTCTGGGGGCGCCGCCACGTCGTCACCGTCAGCTTCGGGGACGTCGGGTACGTGTCGCTCTACCCACTCTACTTCGGGGCGCGCAATCGGGTGGTGCCTCTGGCGCCAGACTTCTCTTTGCTGCTGATCAACTTCGCCGACTCGGGCCACCTCAAGGTGGATGAGGTCGCGCCCCCGTCGGCGCGGCGGCGAATGAGCGAGACGCGAGAGAACACCGAGACGTTTTCACTCCCGATCCTGGCGTCCGACGGCATCACGCCCCAGCTCTTGAAAGTGCAGTTCATCTACTTCCGGGGCAGGCTGCCCTGGCGCCCCATTCTCTTCTCGGCGCTCTTGCTCGGGCTCGGCAATCTCACGGGACCGCTCGTCGCCGCGGTCGTGCGGCGCCTGGCCCGGACGCTGCGGGCGCGCATCCACGTGGGACGTGGCGAAGGCCGGGGGCGGGCGAGCGGTGCTGTCCCGCCTCCGGACGCGCTCGAACGGATCCGGCCGGGCGAGACGACCTACGAGGAGACGCTCCGGCTCTGCGGCAGCGAGCCCGAGGAGGAGCAGCGGCTCCCGTCGGGTGAGATCAGGACCATCGTCTATCGGGGCCAGCAGGTCGTGCCGCGCCGTCAGCGCTCGTTCGGATGGGTTTCTACCGTCAGCCATTGGGACGTCGAGCAGCACGAGGTACAAATCGACTTCGAGCACGAGCGGGTGCGAGACATTCAAGCCCGGGTCCGCCGGGCCCGGCTGGCCGAGCCCGCCGCCGGCTAGAGTCGCCCTCGGCCGGCGGGGCGCACTACGAGTTCGGAGTCGCGCCTCGGCCGGCGGGGCCCCAGCCCCGCGACGGACTGCGGCGCGCACTACGGCAGGCGCACGACCGTCCAGCCGCGGACCTGAAGCTCGGCGTCCTCGAGGTGGCGCCCCCGGCGGCCGTACCGGCGGCGCTCCGTCGCGACCGGCGCCTCGTGCCGGCGCCGCTTCACCTCGCGCCGGTCGAGGATCACCTCGACACCCCGCTCCTGGCCGAGCACCACGCGCAGAGAGTCGTAGAGCTCTCGCCGCCCCTGCGACACGATGAACAAGAGTCGCTCCACGGCGCTACTCCAGCACCGGACGGTGTTGGGCCCACGGCCGGGCGCGCTCGAAGGCCGCCGAGGCGCGCAGCACGGTCGCGTCGTCGAACCGACGGCCGACGATCTGGAGCCCGATCGGCAGCCCGTCCTTCGTGAAGCCGCACGGCACCGACGAGGCCGGCTGGCCCGTCATGTTGAACGGATACGTAAACGGAATCCATGCGTAGGCCGCGACCGGCTTCCCGGCGATCTCCGTCGGGTTGTCGAGGCCCACCGGGAACGGCGGGCACGCGATCGTGGGCGTCAGCAAGAGATCGTACGTCTCGAAGAGTGCCCGCGGGTGCTGCCACCACGCCAGCCGATCGAACCACGCCTGCACGTACTTCGTCGGCGGGTTCTTCAGCGACGTCTCGATGATCCTGTAGAGGCCGGGCTCGATGTCGCTGCGCCGATCGACGTAGGGCGCCATCCGCGTCGCGATCCCGCCGCAGAAGATCTCGCCCCAGGCCTCGCGCGGCGACGGCCAGCCGGGGTGGATCTCCTCGACGCGGCAGCCGAGCTCGCGGAACGCCCGGGCCCCCTTCGCGCACGAGGCGCGCACCTCGCCGTCCACCGCGTCCGCGAAGCCGAGGTCGTCCGTGTACGCGACGCGGAGGCCCTTGAGGCTGCCGCGTAGCGCCTTCACGTAGTCCAGGCGCGGGCCGGGCAGCGAGTACTGGTCGCGCTCGTCGGGGCCGGCGCAGACGGTCAGCATCAACGCCGCGTCCGCCACCGTGCGGGTCAGCGGGCCGATGTGCGACAGGCTCCACGCGCCGCTCACCGGATACGTCGGGATTCGGCCGTACGAGGGCTTGTGGCCGAAGACTCCGGCGCATGACGCCGGGATGCGGATCGAGCCACCGCCGTCGGTGCCGATGTGGAGCGGCCCGAGACCTGCGGCCGCCGCCGCCGAGGCGCCGCCGCTCGAGCCGCCCGGCGTCCGCTCGAGGTTCCACGGATTGCGGGTGATCCCGAAGACGAGGTTGTGGGTCGCGCCGATCCAGCCGAAGGTCGGCGTGTTGGTCTTGCCGAGCATGATGCCGCCGGCGCCCTTCATGCGCTCGACGATGGGCGCGTCCTCGGTCGGCACGTTGTCACGGTAGAGCGGCGTGCCGAACGTGGTCCGCACGCCCCGGGTGATCACGAGGTCCTTCACCGAGAACGGTACGCCGTGGAGCGGGCCGAGCCGGGCTCCGCGCTTCATGAGAGCTCGCTCAGCGACTTTCGCCTCGCGCCGGGCCGACTCCTCGGTCAGCGTCACGAACGCATTGAGCCGCGGATTGATCGTGCGGATGCGATCGAGCACCCCGTCGACGACCTCCACGGGCGACACTTTCTTTCGCTTGATCAGCGCCACCAGCTCGGTCGCCGGCAGCCAGGCGAGCCTCGCGTCAGCCATCGACACACCTCCTCGAGGAGAATCGCGCCTCGGCCGGCGGGGCTCCAGTCCCGCGACGGCCTGCGGCGCGCACGACAGATTCGAATCGCGCCTCGGGGCCATCCCGTGCCCACGAGGGCCATGCGTCAGCCGCCTCGGAGGCGCGGGTCGAGCGTGTCCCGGAGCGCATCGCCGAGCAGGTTCGAGCCGAAGACGGCGAGGCTGATCGCGACGCCTGGGAAGAGTACCAGGTGCGGCGCCTTCTGGGCGTACTCGGCGGCCGAGACCGAGAGCATCCGGCCCCAGGACGGGTACGGCTCGGGCACCCCGAGCCCGAGGAACGACAGGGTCGCCTCGACGAGGATCGCGCCCCCGAGCTGCGCCGTGCAGAGCACGATGAACGGCCCGATCGTGTTGGGCAGGATGTGGCGGAACGCGATCCTCAGATGGCGGACGCCGAGCGCTCGGGCCGCCTCGACGTACTGCATCTCGCGGATCGTCAGCACGCTCGAGCGGATCACGCGCGCGGCCCGGGGAATGATCGGAATCGAGATCGCGATGACCACGTTCTGGAGCGCCGGGCCGAGGGCGGCCGACATCACCAGCGCCAGCACGAGCAGCGGCAACCCCTGCAGGATGTCGAGGATCCGCTGGGTCACGAGGTCGGTCTTGCCGCCGATGTAGCCGGAGAGGAGCCCGACGATTCCCCCCAGCACCGAGCCCAGCAAGGTGGAGGCCCCGCCGACGATCAGCGAGACGCGCGCGCCGTGGACGATCCGCGAGTAGATGTCACGGCCGAGATGGTCGGTGCCGAGCCAGTGCTCCGCGTTCGGCGCGCCGAGCGTGTAGGCCGCATTCGTGGCGATGGGATCGTGGGTCTGCAGCTCTTCGGCGAAGATCGCCGTCAGCAGCATCACGAGCATCAGCGCGCCCCCGGCGGCGCCGAGCGGCTTCTTGCGCGCGAAGCGCGCGAGGACCGTCCAGGCCCCCGCGCGCGGCCGGGCTCCGACCGGGACGGCGATCGCGGCCGGCCTAACCGCCATAGCGCACGCGCGGGTCGAGGACGCCGTACAGCATGTCGACGAGCAGGTTGGAGAGGATCACGACGACGGCGATGAACATGACGAGGTTCTGAACGACGGGATAATCGCGCCAGAGAATCGCCTGGACCAGGAACCGGGCGACGCCGGGCAGGTTGAAGACCGTCTCGGTGACCACCAGACCGCCGATGAGGAACGCGAACTCGATGCCGATGACGGTGACCACGGGCAGCAGCGCGTTCTTGAGCGCGTGACGCCAGATGACGACGCGCCCGGTCTGCCCCTTGGCCCACGCCGTCCGGATGTAGTCCTCGCGCATCACCTCGAGCAGGGACGAGCGCGTGATCCGCATGATCAGCGCCGAGGAGCGATAGCCGACGGCGAGCGCCGGCAGCAGGAACTGGACGGCGTGCAGCTTGAAGTTCTCCGTCGGGCCCACGTAGGTGAGCGGTGGGATCCATGCGAACCACGTGACCAGGGCGAGGATGATCACCATGCCGAGCCAGAAGGCCGGCATCGAGAGGCCGGCGAGGCTGAACACTCTCAGGAGATAGTCGAGCGTCGTGTCCTGCCGCACCGCGCTGACGACACCCGTCGGCACGCCGATGAGAACCGCGAAGAGGATCGAGAGCGCCGCCAGCTCGAGCGTCACCGGAACGAGCGGTCGGATGATCGGCCAGGCGGCCTGGTCGTACCGGTAGGACTTGCCAAGGTCGCCGGTGACAATCTGACGGAGCCAGTCGAGGTACTGGACCCAGTACGGCCGGTCCATCCCCAGCTCCCGCATGATCGCCTGCTTCTCGGACGGGCTGACGTAGCCGGCTGTCGAGAAGAGGATGTCAACGATGTCGCCCGGCGCCAGGCGCAGCAGGGTGAAGATCACCACCGACATGCCCAGCAAGGTCAGGAGGGCGATGGCGAGTCGCTGGACGACGTAGGTCTTCACTCGCTCGACACCGCCCTGGCGCTTACTTGTCGCTCCACACTTCCTGCATCCGGCCGAAGTTGTAGATGGACTGGTGCGGGATCAGATTCTTCACGTGCGGCCAGACGGTGAAGTAGTCGATCTTCCAGTCCAGGATCGGCCGCGCCGCGTCGGCCTCGAGCTTCTTCTGGATCGCGTAGTTGAGTGCCAGCCGCTTCTTCGGGTCGAGCTCCTGCGACTGCGCGTCGATCATCTTCATGACTTCTTCGTTGCAGTACTGGCTGTAGTTGCGCGGCGAGCCGCACGCGTAGTTCTCGTAGTAGTTCGCGTCGGGGTCGTCCGGCCCGATGCCCGTCAGATTGGCGCCGAGCTGATAGTCGCCGCGGGTCGCCATCGCGTGCCACTGCGCCGTCTCGATCTGCTTGAGCGAGGCGTCGATGCCGATCTGCTTGAGCTCATTGATGACGAACGACGCCATGTCCACGTAGATCGCGATGGCACGCGTGACGATCTCGACCTTCAAGGGCTTCTCCGGCGAGGAGCCCGCCTCGGCCATGAGCTTCCGGGCCAGCGCCTTCTCGTCGGCCGGCTTGGCGCCGTAGCCGGGGAGCCCGACCAGGTCCTTCTCGGCGAGACCCCACAAGCCCCAGGGCTTGGGCGCGAGCGAGGCGCCGACGACGGCGCCGCTCTGGTGAACCGCCTGGATGAGCGCCCGGCGGTCGATCGCGTGGCTCACCGCGAGCCGTATCTTCGGATTGTCGAAGGGTGGCTTCTTGACGTTCATGATGATGTTGTCGGTGACGTTCTGGCTGTACGGCGTGACGACCAGCTGCGGGACGGCCTTCTTGAGCTGCTCGGCGGCGGTCTTGGTGGTCTCGCCCGGGAACGAGACGTCGAGCTTGCCAGCCTGCATGGCCGCCTGCCGCGTCCCGCGCTCGACGATCACGAAGTACTTGAGCCCGTCGAGGTACGGGCGCCCCTTGACGAAGTAGTCGGGGTTCTTCACGAGCTCGACGAACTCGCCCTTCCGCCATTCCTTGACCTTGAACGGCCCGGTCCCGACACACGCGGTCCGGTAGTTGGCGGGCGGCACGTGGGCGGCATAGATCGGCGTGTAGCCGGAGGCGAGCATCAGCAACAGCGAGGGCTGCGGCTTCTTCAGCCGGAACACCGCTGTGTACGGGTCCGGCGCCTCGATCGCCTCGACGTTGGCGTACCAGTCTTTTCGCGGATTGATGCGCAGCTTGGCGGGCGCGTCCGCCGCTTCGCGAAGCATGTCGAAGGTGAACTTCACGTCCTTGGAGGTAAACGGCTGGCCGTCGTGCCACTTGACGCCCTTGCGCAGGAAAAAGACGAGGTTCCGGTAGTTGTCCTGCCACGACCATTTCTCGGCCAGCTCGCCGATGATCGTGTCGACGCTCTCGGTCTTCTTCAGTGGATCGAACAGCACGAGGTTGCTGAGGCACGGCATCGCCGGCCACACGGTCGAGATCGTGGAGGTCTCGTGGATGGAAAAGCCCTGGGACAGGTCTTCCCGGAGCATCACGTTCAGGACCCCGCCGGACTTGGGGGTCTGGCTCGTGGCCGGCGTGATGAGAGCGATAGCGACGAGGACGAGTACGAGGGTCGCAAACAGCACGATGCGCACGCGCGACATGGGCACCTCCCGCGGAAGTGGGCGCTTCGGAGTTTACGTGAAAACGCGAGACCCGACAAACGCGCCGCCGCCGCGATGCGCCTGGTCCGGCCCGTGCGTGGCCCGGGCCAGACAAGGCGCCGGCTAGAGCAGGCGGAGCAGGAGGTGAACGGCGTAGAGGAGGCCGCCGGCCAGGCCGCCGACGACGGTGCCGTTGACCCTGATGTACTGGAGGTCGTCGCCGGCGTGATCCTCGATGAGTCGCACCGCGCCCTCGGGCCCGAGCGCCCGCACGCCGTTCTCGATGAACTCGGCGAGCCGCTGGTGGTGGCGCTCGATCACCTCGATCACGCGCGCCTTCACCCACCGGTCGAGCTGCCGGCGAAGGTCCTCGTCCCCGGCCAACGCCCGGCGGGCGCGCTCGAGCCGCTCCACGATCCAGAGACGGACCTCGGAGCGCGGCCGCTCGAGATCGGCGAGGACCGTCCGGTGGAGCGCCGCCGCCGCGTCCTCCAGCACGCGCGTCGCGACGGGCGTCGCGAGCAGCTCGCACTTGGCCGCCTCGACGCGCGCGGCAAGCTGCCGGTCGGCGCGCAGGCGCTCGGGAAGCTCGGCGACCGTCTCGGCGAGCCGCTGGCGCAGCGGATGATCGGAGTCCTGGACGACCTCGCGGAGCCCCGCCTGGAGGGCGCCCAGGACTCGGTCACGATCGATCAGCCCAAGCAGGCTCGCGACACTGATCCAGAATCGCGGGTACGCGCCCAGCCGCGCCCGGTAGCGCGCGAGGAGATCGTCCACGAGCTCGCCGACCGTGGAGCGCAACGCTGGCCGGTCGAGGGCCTCGGCAAGCGCCCCGGCCAGCGCCGTCACGACTCGCTGGTCCCACCCGTGGCGGCGCGCCACCTCGAGCGCTCCGGCGAGCATCGGGGCCAGGGGGCGGTCGAGGAGCAGATCCCGCAGACGCGTCACCAGATCGCCCGCCGCCTTGGGCGAGAGCTCGGCCGCGAGCCAGCGGGCCAGCTCCCGTGTGGCGACGTCGAGGTCGCGCGAGGTGACCCGCTCGGCGGCGCGCGCGATCAGCGACGCGACGTCGATGCGGGCGATCTCCTGAGCGACGTACTCCTTCGTGAGCACGCGGCTGCCGACCATCGTGCCGACGCGCGCCGCCATCAGCTCCCAGTTGGCCGGGATGAGCGCGGTGTGCGGGATCGGCAGGCCGAGCGGTCGACGGAAGAGCGCCGTGACCGCGAACCAGTCGGCGAGCCCACCGACGATCCCCGCCTCGGCGATCGCCAGGATCCAGCCGCCCCACCACGTGCCGCGCAGCGGAAAGACCGCGATCGCCAGGGCGGCGGCGGCGAGCAGCACGCCCAGCGCGAGTCGTCGCTGGCGCCGGGGGGTGTGTTCGGTCATCGCGGGCTTTGCAGGAAGTCCAGGATGTGATCGGTGGCGCTCGGGCCGGGCGGCCAGGTGTGGGTCGCACGCGGATCGCCGCCGCTCCAGGCGTGACCCAGGCCCGGCACGAGCCAGGTCTCGATCGCGAGATCGCCGCGGCGGTCCCGGTAGAGCGCGTACGCGGCGCCGTCCCTCGTCTCGGTGACCCTCGAGGTCAGGCCCGCGAGCCGCGCGAACATCGTCTCCAACGCCGCGAGGTTGACCGGCGCCACGACCGAGTCGCGGTCGCCGTGCCAGAGCGAGGCGCGCATGGCCAGTGAGCGCCTTCCGGTGGCCGCCAGACAAGCGGTCGCCGACGCGACGCCGTCGAGCTTGTGGCCGCCCATACACTCGACCGCGCCCTCGGGGCCGAGACCGCAGCGATAGGGCCCGCCCGCGACGACGCCCACGCCCGCGACCAGCTCGGGCGCGGCGCACAGGAGGTTGACGGCCATGAAGCCGCCGGCCGAGAATCCGATCACGACGGCGCGGCCGGCCACCGCCCCATGCTCGCGTCCCACCGCCTGGGCCAACGCCACGAGCTCGGCGACCTCGCCCGAGCGCCGCGACTGGTGGGCGGGATCGAACCAGTTCCAGCAGCGGCTCACGTTGTCCCAGCGGCTCTGCGCCGGATAGAGCACCAGGAGGCCGCGGCGCTCGGCCGCCTCGTTGAGGCGGGTGCCCTGCGCGAAGTCCTCCGGCGTCTGCCAGCACCCGTGAAGCGCGACGACGAGGGACAGCGGGTCCGCAGGGGGACGCTGCGGGACGTACAGGCGATAGGCGCGCCGGCCGAGCACGCCGCGCCTGAACGCGCCGTCGTCCTTTCGAGAAGCCGGCGCGCCGTGCGCCGCGACGACCGCGATCAGCGCCACGCCGACGATCGCGATCGCGACGCGGCGGCCGCTCATCGCCGATGCCGCGACGGAAGAAGAACCCGGCTCTGCTTGACGTCCCAGACGCCGCGCGGCGAGAGCCGGACGGCCGGGAGAAAGTCCGCCGCGAGGAAGAACAGGGTGTAGAGCGGCTCGTGGTGCGGGTAGCCGCGCTCGACGAGGTGCCGACGCAGCTCGTCTTCCCGCCGGGCCACCTCGTCGACGGTGCCGCGCGTCATGATGCCGCCGATGGGCAGCGGCAGCTCGTAGGCGATCCGCTCGCCGTCGACGAGGACGATTCCACCACGCAGGTCGAGGAGCCGGTTGACCGCCCGCGTCATCGATTCCGGACGGCGGCCCAGCGCCAGAATGTTGAAGTCGGTGCTGGTGGTCGTCGCGAAGCCGTCGAGCCGCTCGGCGAAGCCCGCCACGACACCCGGCGCGATCCAGCGACCGGCGCGATCGAGAAGGGCCGCGTGGAGGTCCCCCGGTTGCATCGGTCGCTCGTCCAGCCGGCTGATGACCGAGCTGATCAACGTGATGACCGGGTAGCGCGCGCGCGCCGGAAGCTCGAAGTCCCGCGCTCGAGCGCGCCACCGCACCGCCAGCCGCGCCTCGGCCGAGGTGAACACACGCCGCCACGGGGGCTCCGGCACGCGCGCGAGCAGGCGGCCGCCCTCGGCGACCACCTTCCCGCTCGCGATCACGGTGACCGGCCTCGGCTCGGCCAGATTCTCGAGCAGACAGAAGTCGGCGTAGCGACCAGGCGCCACGCCGCCGAGGTCGGCATCGAGCCCGTAGTAGGTCGCCGGGTTCAGCGTCGCCATGCGATAGGCGTCGACGGACGTCACGCCACGCTCGATGGCCACGCGGATCAGGTGATCGACGAAGCCGTGGGTGCGGAGGAACGCGGGCATCGAGCCGTCGCTCGTGAGCATCAGCCTCGAGACGAGTGCCGGCGCCGTCTTGAGGGCGTCGAGCAGTCCGACGAGATCGGGGCGGAGGGACGACTCGCGCAGCATCACCGCGATGCCCTGACGCGCGCGGTCGAGCACCTCCTGGGCGGTGATCGGCTCGTGGTCCGAGGTGAAGCCCGCCGCGGCGATCGCCGCGATCTTCTCGGCGGAAGCGCCCGCCGTGTGACCCTCGACGCGGCCGCCGAGGGCGAGGCGGCGCAGCAGCGCCGGCTCACCGCGCCAGGCGTCGGGCCATCGTGTGACCTCGCCGATCGCCACCGCGCGCGGATGGTCCATCGCTCGCGCGAGGGTCGTGACGTCGAACCGCCGCCACTCGTCGGGCATTCGACTCTGGGCGTGCGGGCGGATCATCCAGTAGTACCGGAGCGGCGCGGGGAGCAGCGCGTCGGCCACCGTGCGGAACGCGGCGAGGCCGCCCAGCTCCCAGAACTGGAGCGTGTCGGCGACGACCGCGGTGGTCCCGAGCGGCAGGACGAAGCGCGCGAGCGCGGCCGGTGTCGTCAGGGTCGCCGGGTGCACGTGGGGATCGATGTAGCCCGGCACGATGACGCGGCCCCGCGCGTCGACCACGCGCGTGCGCGGGCCGATCATGTCGTCGCGGACGCCGACGTACGCGATCCGCTCCCCCCGGGTCGCGACGCCGGCCGGATAGATCTCGCCGGTGTAGACGTTCAGCAACGATCCGCCGCGCACGTAGAGATCGGCGTGGGCGTCGCCGCGAGCGACGTCGGTGAGGCGCCGACGCTCAGCGATGATCACAACGGGACATTATAGATGGTCGCGCGAGCCGCAGGACGTCGTGGGGCTGGGGCCCCGCCGTCCGAGGCGAAGCGTCGAGCACGGTACAATCGAGGCATGAGCCGCGCGATCGTCGTCAACAGCACGGTGCGCGTGCCCGAGGGGGCGCTCCACGTCCGCGCGGTGCGCGCGTCGGGCCCGGGCGGCCAGAACGTGAACAAGGTCGCGACCAAGGTCGACCTGCGCGTCGACCTCGGCGCCGTCGAAGGGCTGTCGGAGGCTGCGCGCGCGCGCCTGGCGGCGCTCTGTCACCACCGGCTCGACGCCGACGGCCGATTGATGGTCTCGAGTCAGGCGACGCGCAATCAGGCGCGGAATCTCGAGGACGCCCGCGACCGGGTCCGCGCGCTGGTCGCCGCCGCTCTGCGCGAGCCGCGCCCGCGCAAGGCCTCGCGGCCCTCCGCGGGCGCGCGCGAGCGGCGGCTCGACACGAAGAAGCGGCGGGGCGCGCTCAAGCGCGAGCGCGCCCGCGAGCAGGACTGAGCGAGCCAGGTCAGCGCTTGGGCGCGCGGCCCGCTCGATACGCGGCCGCGCCCGCGCGCACGCCGACTTGCAGGCTCCGGCTCAGCAACGCCGCCTGGGCGACCGCCTGACGCACCCGAGGCTCGGCGCGGCGGATCGCCCGCTCGACCTCGACGCGGGTGCGTCGCTCGATCCGCTTCATGCGCCGGCGCGCCTGGCCGGTTGCCCGGTTGGCCTCCCGCTTCAGGGTCTTGAGGTGCTTCTGGAGCGTCTTCATCTGCCGGTCGAGATTCGTCATCACGCCTCCCGTCTTGAGCTGCCTTGACTGCTGCCGCGCCCAGCGCGTGCACCCGATGGCACCGACCAGCGCGAGGAGGACGAAGGGCGGACGCGCCGGCGGCGGCTCCGCGCCGCAGCGCGATCGTCGCGGTCAGAAGCCGAGCGCGCGGACCTCGTCCCGGAAGCGCTGGACGTTGCGGAGCTTGATCTCTTCGTAGCCACGGATCAGGTCGGGCAGTCCCGCGAGCTTCACCGCACGTTCGTAGCTCTCCGGCGAGAGCCCGACCAGCGCCTTTTCGACGACCACGCGATACTCGCCGGGGAGCTGCCGCTCCAGGCGCCGCACCGCGGCGAAACCGAACGGGTCGAGCGGGGTGCCGCGCAGCCACTTCATTCCGGCGAGCACGCCGAAGACCGGCGCGAACCACGTGCCGAGCTTGATCTTCCGCTCGAGCCCGAGCGCCCGGAGGAAAGGCGGATGCAGGTTGTACTTGAGCTCGACGCCGCCCGGGAACTCGTCCGCCAGCGCGCGGGCGATGTCCGTCTTCAGGTGCAGGCGCGCGACCTCGTACTCGTCCTTGTACGCCATGAGCTTGAAGAGGTAGCGCGCGACGGCCTCGGAGAGACGCGACTCTCCGGGCGTGGCCGCGGTCTCGGCCTCGCGGACGCGACACACGAACTGGAGGTACTCCCGCGCGTACGCCGCGCGCTGGTAGGCGATCAGCTCGGGCACGCGGACCTCGAGGAGCCGTCGGAGCTCGCCGGTCGCGCCAGCGCCGTCCACGAGCTGCCGCGCCTCCGCCGAGAGCTCCTGCGCCCCATCGACGGCGCCCAGGCGACGCCGGGTGACACCGCGCACCCAGGCGGGATCGGCGACGACCAACCGGCCCACGCGGAACGCGTGGCTGTTCATCTGGACCGACACCCCGTTCAGCGCGATCGCTTCTTCGATCGCCGCCGCGCTCACGGGGATGGCGCCGGCCTGCCATGCCGCGCCCAGGACGATCATGTTCGCGGCCATGTGGTCGTCGAAGAGTGTCTCGGCGAGCCCGAGCGCGTCGAGGTAGACGTTCTCGTCCTTGCGGGTGACCCGATCGATCGACGTGATGAGCCCGTTCGTCTCGGGGAACTCGACCGCCGTTGACGTCACCATCGCGCCCGTCGGCACCTGGCTGGTCGAGACGACCGCGATCGTCCGGTCGGGGCGGGCGTGATCGAGGTTCTGCGGCGAGGTCGCGACGAGGATATCGAACCCGAGATAACAGTCCGCCGATCCGGCGGCGACCTTGTTCGAGGCCTCGGACGCCCGGTCGGAGATCTTGAGGTGCGAGACGACCGGCCCGCCCTTCTGACTGAGGCCGGTCTGGTCGAGGCCGCGGACGTGCTTGCCGTCGAGCAGCGCCGCGGTGCCCAGGATCTGATTCACGGTCACCACGCCGGTGCCGCCGATGCCCATCATGAACACATTGGCGTCGCCACCGACTTTGAGCGGAGGCTCGGGCAGTGTCCGCTCGACCTTGAAGACGCGGCGCTCCTTCTTCAGGGGGTCGACGAGGGGCACGACCGTCAGGAACGACGGGCAGTCCCCCTGCAAACAGGAGTAGTCCTTGTTGCACGACGATTGATGGATCTGCGTCTTGCGTCCGAACTCGGTCTCGACCGGATGCACCGAGAGGCAATTGCTCTTCACACCGCAGTCGCCGCAGCCCTCGCAGACCGCCTCGTTGATGAAGACACGCAGGTTCGGGTCGGGCAGCCGCCCCCGCTTCCGCAGCCGCCGCTTTTCGGCGGCGCAGCGCTGGTCGTAGATGAGCGCGGTGACGCCCGGGATATCGCGGAGCAGCCGCTGAGCCTCGTCGAGCCGATCGCGGTGCCAGACCTCGACGCCGACGGCCCACGCGGTGCCCTTCGGATACTTGTCCGGCTCGTCGGTGATCACGATGATGCGCTTGACGCCCTCGGCCGCGAGCGAGCGCGTCAACTCGGGCACCGGCATCGCGCCGGCGGCGTCCTGGCCACCGGTCATCGCGACGGCCGAGTTGTAGAGGATCTTGTAGGTGAGGTTGGCGCTCGACGCGACCGCCTGGCGGATCGCCAGGGAACCGGAGTGGAAGAAGGTGCCGTCGCCGAGATTCTGGAAGAGGTGCTTCGTCTCGGTGAAGGGCGCCATCCCCACCCACTGGACCCCCTCGCCACCCATGTGGGTGAGCCCCATCGTCTTACGGTCCATCAAGAGCGCCATCCCGTGGCAGCCGATGCCCGCGCTGGCCATCGAGCCCTCGGGCAGCACCGTCGAGCGGTTGTGCGGGCACCCGGAGCAGAAGTAGGGCTGGCGCGCCAACGTCAGAGGCGCGGGCCGCTGACGCAACGTCTCGAGGAGCGCCACGCGCGCCGTGATCGACTCGAGATGGATCCGTCGCTCGAGGCGCGCGGCCACGAGCTGGGCGATCCGGTCGGCATCGAGCTCGGCGTCGGCGGGCACGAGGGGGCGGCCGTGCTCGTCGTACTTGCCGACCACCCGTGGGCGCTCGGCCTGGTTGTAGAGGATGTCGCGGATGAAGAGCTCGCAGAACGCGCGCTTCTCCTCGACCACCAGGAGCTCCTCGAGGCCGCGCGCGAACTCGCGGATGGCGCCCGGCTCCATCGGGAACAGCATCTCGATCTTCAGCAGGCGGATGCCGTACTCCCGGAGCGCCGCGTTGTCGAGCCCGAGCTCGGCGAGCGCCTCGCGGAGGTCGTAGTACGTCTTGCCGGGCGCGGCGATGCCGAGCCAGGCATTCGGCGTGGGGAGCGTGACGCGGTTCAGCCGGTGCGCCGCCGCGAACGCCTTGGCCGCCTCGAGCCGGCCGTAGTGGATCTCCCGTTCGGTCTCGAGGCCCCACGGCGGCATCAGCAGCGGATTCTGTCGGGCTTGCCAGGGCCGCCCCTCGTAGACGAAGCCGGGATCGGCGAGGACGATCCGGTCCGGCGCGACCTCGGCGGTACCGATCTCGTCGGCGACGTTGGTCACGATCTTGAAGCCCACCCAGAGCCCGGAATAGCGAGAGAGCTCGAAGCCGAGCCGGCCCAGGTCGAGGATCTCCTGCGCGTTGCCGGGATAGAGCACGGGGAAGAGCGCATCGTAGAAGGCCACTTCGGAATGCGACGGGATCGTGGACGACTTGGAGAGCGGATCGTCGCCGCCCAGCGCGAGCACGCCCCCGTGGTGCGAGACGCCGGCGTAGTTCGCGTGCTTGAAGACGTCGCCGGTGCGATCGACGCCGGGGCCCTTGCCGTACCACATGCCGAGGACGCCGTCGTATTTCGGCTGCGGGAACAGGTTGGCGAGCTGGCTACCGTAGACGGCCGTCGCCCCGAGGTCCTCGTTGACGCCCGAGAGGAAGACGACGTTGTGCTCGCGGAGCAGATCGGGATTGCGCTCGAGCGTGAGGTCGAGGCCGCCGAGCGGTGAGCCGCGATATCCGGATATGAGCGTGGCGGTGTTGAGCCCCCGGCGCTTGTCGGCGCGGTGCTGATCGAGGGGCAACCGCACCAGCGCCTGGATGCCCGAGAGGAAGATGAGCCCTTCTTCCTGACGGTACTTGGCGTCCAGAGTGAAATCACGCTTGATCGCCATGGATCTCCTCTCGAGATGGCTGCCCGTATGATACGGGGGGCCCCGGTACGGCGCAAATCAGATCGGGCCAGGAGCCACCTCGATGATCGTGATCCGACCCTGCCGTCGAGAGGAATGTCCGGACGTGCTCGCTCTGTGGGAGCACGCCGGCGCCATCCCGAGCCCGACCGATAGCCTCGAGGAGCTCCGGCGACTGGTCGACCAGCACGGTGATGGATTCCTCGTCGCCGTGCAGCAGGGCCGGATCGTCGGAAGCGTGATCGGCGGATGGGACGGCTGGCGCGGCAACATCTATCGTCTGGCGGTGGCCCCCGAGGCGCGCCGCCGCGGCCTGGCGCGCCGGCTCGTCCAGGAGGCCGAGCACGTCATGCAGACGAAGGGCGCTCGCCGGTTGTCGGCGCTCGTCGAGCGCCACGAAACCCATGCCGTGGGATTCTGGGACGCGCTCGGGGACCGCGGCTGGCGACGGGACGAGCGGATGACGCGCTACATCAGATAGCCGACGATCGCCTGCCGCGCCCGGCATCCTACGCGCGGCGCCAGAGGCCCCGGCCTGCCTCGCGGGCCTCCCGCTGCAGCTTCACGAAGAGCTCCTGGTGTCGGACGTTCGGCGGAACCGTCATCACCTGGGCGTAGCCGAGGCGCACCAGCTCGGCATTCACCATCAGCTCGCCGACCCACACGTAGGCCAGGAGCCGCCCGTATCGGTCCCGCGACCGGACGTCCAGCTCGAGCCGTACCCGCTTGCCGCCCACGAGGCGCCGGTTCATCTCGGCGGCTTCGCGCCCGCCCGGCTGCTCACCCTTGGTCGGGTGATGGATCTCGGGCGTGTTCATGCCGATGTAGCGAACCTTCTCAACGTAGTCGCCGACCTTCACGTGGATCGTGTCGCCATCCACGACGCGGACGACGGTGCCTTCGACGGGCTCACCCTGGGCGGGCGACGCCAGCAGAAGCGGGACAAGTAGGAGCGGAAGACGCAGGAGGGATAGCTGCCACGGCCGGAGCGCCACGCCGCCACGGTGTCACCCCGGGTCGGCGGGTGTCAACGTTTAGATACAACTCGCCTATTCGCTTCGAGAGAGCGCGAGCTTGCGACGGATCAGCGGCGCGTCCCGGCTGGCGGAGTCTCGCGACGGCCTGCGGCCCGCAGGACTAGTCGACGCGGAACATGGCGTAGCCGAGCGACCGGAGCTGCGTATCGACGAAGGGCTGATTGCGCCGGTCGGTCGCTCGACGCTCGACGGTGCTCGGATCGCGGTCGGCCAGGCGGCGGTCACGACCGGATCGGCGATCCATGAAGACCTCGACGTTCTGCTCGGACGCGAACTGGCGGGTCAGGTATTCGCAGAGGCTCGTCTGGTCGCGGGCGACGATGAAGTAGTGGCGGATCATGACAGCCACATAAGATTTTATTTCACGAATCGCCTCCGGGGTCAAGGTTCGCGGAGCCGACGGAGGGCCCGCTGCGCCCTCCGGGCCCCCTTGGAGAGGCGGCGGGGATTGCCCCGCTTGTCCCGCACGGGATAGGAGTCGTTTTTTGTAGCGGGGTTCGGGAGGTCGGATTCCGGGGGTAACCCTTTCTGGAATTCCAGGCCTTCCAGAAATTGGTCGACGGTGAGGACGGCGCTGCCGGAGCGACGGGCGGCGTCCTGGATTTTCCGGTCGGAGCTGACGACGACCGCCCCGCTCTTCCGCTGGCGCGCGAGCCGCATGAGCTCGTCGTCGGCCGTCAGGGGCGGGCGTGAAAAGATCACGCGGATCCGGCCCTCCGCCGGGGCGCCGCCGGAGACTCGGGCGCCATCGAACACAACGGTGAATTCGTCACGGGGCCCCCGGTGAGCTCGCGCCAGGAGATGTAGGAGGGCCCGTCGTCCGGCCTCGAGGCTCTCGGCCTCGCGAGCCCGCAGCTCAGGATCGCGCCGGATGACGTTGTAGCCGTCGATGAGCCAGTGCATCAGCGATCCCTTCGGGGCTCAGTGCCGCCCGGCGATCGCCTGCGCCGCGCGGAGCCCGATCGCGCCGATCCGCCGGTAGTGAGCGAGGTAGGCGCGGAGCGCCGAAGGCGTGCCGTAGCGCCCGCGAACGAAGCCCGGTGTGGGCGCCGCGCTGGTGGCGATCGCCCGGAGGAGGTCCCCGCCGGCATCCAGGAGCAGGAGGTCGACGAGGTGCTCGAAGCGCGCCATCGGATCGCGATGGCGGGCGAGGCGCTCGAGCGCGTCGCCGCGGAGCCCGCGCGGTCTCAGCTCGGCGAGCGCTCCAGCAGGCGCCGCGATGGCGAGGTCCTCCTCGACGACGCGCAGCGCGAAGTAGAGGGCGCCCCGCACGCGCCACCGCTGCGCTCGCGCGACGATCGACGCCCAGTCGAGATCGCGCGCGTGGCGGCATAGCAGGAGCGCGATGTCGAGCCGCCAGACGTGTCCCACAAAGGGGTGATGGACAGCGAGGTGCAGCCCCAGATAGAGGAGGAGATCCTCCCGGCAGAGCTCGAGCACCCGTGTGTCCCCGCGTTCGGTCTCCACCGCCCTGGTCCACACCTCCTCGGCGTCGATGGTCCGCGGCGTCACGCCGGCAGGAAAGCTCACGAGACCCCAGTGGAGATCGACCGAGAGATCGGCGGGACCGGTGTCCCTCGGGACGAAGCACGCGGCGGTCGCGTGGGCCAGCTCGTAGTCGAGTGTTCGGTCCCAGGCGATGTGCCGGTAGCCGAGGGTCGATAGCAGCGCGACCGCCCGCTCGACGTCGGCGCGATGGACCAGGAGGTCGAGGTCGGTGAAGGGGCGGACGCCGGGGTCGCCGTAGAGGGCTTCGCCGAGCGCCGGCCCCTTGAGCGGGATCATCGGGATGCCGCGGCGGTCGAACGCGGAGTGAAGCCGGCCGAGCTGCGCGACTCCGAGCAAGTGCTGCCGCTCCGCGAGGACCCAGGCGGACCTGAGTCGATCCGAAACGTCCCGCGAAATGGGCTGTCTGCGGGTGACGGCGTGAAGGAGCGCAACCAGCCGCTCGCGCTCGGCGGTCGCGAGGAGCCGTTCCCGGGCGGAGGCGGAGAGCGAGAGCCAGTCGAAGGAGGTCCGCGCCCCACCGTCGACCCAGGCGCGGGCCGCGGCCAGGAGAGGCTCAGGCGCGATCGGCCCGCGCCTCGGCTTCGATGTCCGCCATGGCCTCGCCACGCGGGAAGGGCCCGAGGAAATCGCCGTTCTCGATCAGAGCCAGCGCGCTGCAACGGAACCCCGGAAGCGACCTGGCCCCGTTACGCAGGTCGTCCACCGTCCTGGCCCGGAGGTCTCGAAGGAGGGGCGAGCCCGTCCAGATCTCGTGAAAGCTCTTCTCCCGCACGTTGCCCGCCGCGAGGGGATGAACCCCGCACGGGAAGACGTCACCGTAAGGCGAGATCATGCACGTCCGTCGGCCGGTCCCGCAGAGCTCTTCGCCCTTCTGGGGCAGACACTTCACGGGCTCGTGGAACTCGCGGGCGAGGACGGGGTCCGAGAAGTACGAGCGCAGCTGGTCGCGATTCAGGCTGAGGCTCACGGGCGTCGCGTCGCCGTCCCGTCGAGGAATCAACAAGGGATCGAAGCCGTAGCCGGCGCCGAGCTCCTCGGCCAGCTCGGCGATGCCGCGATACTCCCCCGAGTTCAGGCTCATCAGCGGGCTCTTGATGAGGATCACGACGCCACGATCCCGGAGCAGGCGAAGCGCCCGCAGCGAGCGCGCGTGGGAGCCGGGAATCTTCGTGACCCGATCGTGAGTCTCGGGCCGCGCGCTATAGATGCTGATCTCGACCGACAGCGGATGCAGATCGGCGAGCGCGGAGGCTGTCTCGGGAGTCAGCAGCGTGCCCGTGGTGAAGATCGTGACCGAAAAGCCGCACGACCGCGCGTGAGCCAGGATCTCGAGAAAGTCCCGGCGCATGAAAACCTCGCCGCCGGTCAGGGTTAGGAAAAGCGTCCCCGCTTCGGCGAGCTGGTCGAGCACGGGGCGGACCTCGTCGAGCGTCAGCTCCTCGCGCGTGGGCCGCGGGCGGCCGACCGGGCCTTCAGTCAGGTAACAGTGCTCGCAGCCGAGGTTGCAGCGGTGGGTGACTTCGAACAGGACGGCGAGCGGAACGTGGGCCCGCGAGGCAGTGCGGATCAGCCGATCGTAGTTCGAGACCATCAATTTCCTCTCCGATCGGGCCGGGGCGCCGCGCCCCAGAAGGAGTGGTCGCGCGTGAACCGCATCTCGTGACAAGGCACGGCGCGCAGCATGTCCTCGGCGGTCGCCAGGCAGTGTCGGATCTCGCCGCCGTCGGCGCGCGCGAAGAACACGCTACCGAGGAGACGTCGCACCGCTTCCGCCGGGGCGAGCGGCGTGAACGCGGTCTCGGATGCGTGACGGAGGGCGAAGAGTGCCGAGAGATCCGCCTCGAGGCGCGAGCCACGCCACGGGACACCGGAGACCCGATAGCCGTCGCCCGCGCGGCGGATCACCGTGATCTCGTCGGAGATGACGCCCTCACCGATCAGCTCGGCGACGGTCGTCTTTCCGCTGCCCGACGGGCCGAAAAACACCCGCGCGCCCTCGGGCGCGACGAGCGCTGCGGCGTGGAGCATGAAGCCCCTGCCGTGCAAAAGGCGCTGGGCACAGATCGCCGTCAGGAACGTTTCGAAGGGCGCAGGGTCAGGCGGCTGGGTGATCCATCCCTCGCCGGTGGGCTCGTCGAAGGCGCCCTGGAAGCCGGCGCCCTCGACCGTCAGCCGGCCATCACGTCCGCCAATGCGCGCGTAGGGCCCCATCCATCGCGCGACGACGTCGTCGGCCGGCGGGCCGACCACATCGACTCTGAGAGAGATGGTCGGCGTTTCCTTCGACACGAAATCGGCGTATCGAGGAGAAAGGAGGCTCCAGAAGTCGTCGTAGCGGCTCTCAACCCGGCAGACGATGCCGGCGATGTCGAAGCCGACTACGAGTTGCGATTGGAGATGCATGCGCCGCCCTGGCCCATCATCTTGCCGCACGAGGAGAAGGCGTACGGAGTGAAGTCCTCCTCCCATGCGACAGCGGGAGGCTCCCAGGTACGGCGCGGCGAATGACCGGACGGCTTCGACTCCGCCTTGTCAGTGTCCATCACCTGCTCCTCCGATCTGTGAGGGGCGTGTGGCACGAGGCGACCGGGTCCAGGACACGGTAGCAGATGCGGGCGGGAGCGGCAATGATGACGGGCGGCTACTTCGCGAGCGTGAACCCGGCGCCGGTGATCGGCTTGACGGCGTCGTCGAGGTAGACGTTGACCGTCCACCGGCCGTGCAGGTCGTACTCGGTGATCCAGGTCCCGGCCACTGGCAGGCGCGTCTCGACGACCGCGGTACCCGTCACGCTCTCGACCGGCCCGGTCAGGTTCTGATAGACGGATCCGTCCGGCGTGATAAGCTCGAGCCGCTGGGTGTGCGCGCCGACGAGCGTCTTCCAGTGCACCTCGATCATCAGGCTGCGCAGCCGATCGGTGTCGAAGCGCTGGCCGTTCCGCTCGCGACCGTGATGGTTCACGCCGATCAGCTCGACGCTCGCGGACTCGCGGCGCGGGGCCGGCCCGGCGAACGCCGGCACGGCACTCTCGAGAACCAGGACACCTGCGAGGAGCAGCCAAACGGTCGTCATCGCACGGAGCATCACTCGCCTCCTACGGCAACGGGAGGGTGATCTTGAAGATCTTGCCCTCCGTCGTTCCCACGAAGATTTCACCGCCGGTCTCCGTGCTCACGTCCCCGACTTGCCGCGTCCCGTCACCGACCGTGAAGGGAGCTCCCGCGACACCGGTCGCGGGATCGATCGCAACGACCCGGCCGACCGTGCCGTTCCACGAGCCCACGTAGAGCTGGTCGAGGAGCACCCCGGTCGTCACGCCGGCGACGGCGGTCGACACCGCGCCCCAGCCCGAGCACACCGCGGCCGGGCTCGGAGTCGCGCCCGCGCCGGGATCCTGGAAGCACCGGACGGTCCCGTTGGCGGTCGAGAACAAGAGGCGTCCGGCGATCCAATCTTCCCAGACGAACCCTTTGAGCCGGGCGGCGGCGCCGAGGGCTAGCGGGCCCGTCCACTTCAGCACCGGAGTCGCCGGCGCCAGGTTGATCGCGTTGAGGTCGCCGTTCTCGTTGCCCACCCACAGCGTGTCGCCGTCCCAGCTCTGGGTCGGCGCCGTGCTGATGTGACCCAGGGCGAACGAGGCCACGACGGCGCCGTTCAGCGAGTTCAGTACCCAGAGGCTCCGCTGGCCGCCGCCCGCGCCCGCGCGGCTCGTGACGTAGATCCGGTTCCGCGCGTAGTCGATCCAGGGCTGGCCGATGATCTGGTCGACGTTCTGAGTGCAGGCGGGGCTGCACGGATTGAAGGTCCACAGCACCGCGCCCGTGTCCGTGCGCAGCGCGATGACCTTGTTGTTGGTGGTGAACGAGCCGGTGGTGTTGCTCGTCGTCGCGATGACCACGTCGTAGGTGCCGGGGTACGCCGTGCCAAAGGCGGCATTCGAGTAGAGGCGGATCTGGATCGAGATCCCCGCCTGCACCGCGTCGGCGCCCGTCAGCGTCACCGGGTAGATCGTGCCGTTCGTGGCATCGACGCCATAGACCCGACCACTCTGGTCGCCGGCAAGCGCGAAGCTCCCGCCCGCGGAGAACGAGGTCCAGACCACGTAGCCCTGGACCGCTGCGGTCGTGGCCGGCGGCGCCCAGCTCTGCGTCCCGTCCGCCGTGTTCAGCGAGATGATGCGGCCGGCGTTCGACGAGAAGTAGACGGTTCCAGCGTCGCCCGTCGTCGGAGGCTTGAGCGCGGACCCACCCGCCAGCATGTAGCTCCACGCCTCGTTCCCGCCTGCCACGACGGGTCGCGCCGTCACGTCGCTGCCGGCACCCGTGGCGTAACACGGCCCGGGACCGGTCGTGTACGGGAACACTCTGAAGTTGTACGTCGTGCCGTTCGTGAGCCCGGTCTGCGTGAAGCTCGCCGCCGAGCCGACGAACGCGACGGTCGCGCCCCCGACCGCATTGCCGGCCGCATAGACCACGCCGCTGGTCGGCGCCTCGCCGGCGAAGGCGCTCGCCTTGCGAAGGACCACGACCGAGTTCGCGCTCGACCAGTAGACGACGGCCTGAGCGTCCTGCGCGGTGGCCGCCGCGTAGCTCACGTTGCCGACGGCCCCGCAGACGAGCGGCGCCAGCGCCAGGGTGTCCATGTTACCGACGTCGCCATTGCTGGCGGCGACGGCCATCATGGTGCCGGTCGCCCCGATGGCGGCCTGGAGCTTGTAGTCCTGGGTGATCGCCACGCCATTCGAGTTGGCGACGGCGAGGCTCGCCACGTCGAACGCTTCGGTCATCCCCGTCGGCGGCGTGAAGCGATCCGAGGAGCTGTACTCGTGATGCGTCACGACCATCGTGTTGGCGACGGTGGTGGTGACGCTCGGCGCGGTGAAGTTCGTCGTCGAGGTCGTGCCGGTGTTCGCGGAGGCTTCGATGTTGATGGGAGTGGTCGTGTTCACCCCCGAGAAGGACGAGATGCCGCCCGCGCTTCCCGCCGAGGCGCTGAACGTCCAGGTGTAACTGGCCGGCTCGCTCGTTCCTGCGACCCGGTAGTAGACGGCCAGCGAGCTGTCGCTGGGATTCGTGTTGTTCTGGCGGCGCTGCAACGTCCAGCCGACGGGCGCCGTGATCGTCGCAGAGGACGGGCGAACCGCGATGCCGGCGACCATCAGATCGCCCCCGAGGGTTCCGGCCGGCCGGTTGATCGTCAGGGTGAGCGCCGAGCCGTTCTGGTCCACAAAGGAGGCGGCACGGAACGCGATGGCGGCGAACGCGGGCGATGCTGCGCAAACGAACCCGGCAACGACGACCATCAACGTCGCGAGCAAGCGGATTACCGGCTCCGAAAGGAAGAACATCGTCAACCGGGCCTGGATCGTTTTCAGGGCATCGCGAGCGCGGCTCTTGAGGCTCATGCTCCTGGTACTTTGCGAAGGCTATGCCACGCACCTTCGATCCGGAACTATCTAGAAAATACGGCCAGGATGACGCTGATGTACCGGCTGCCCGCGCGGGCCCTGGACGAATCAGAATGGGGTGGAAAGGATCTGGCCAGTCTTCCGACAAACCCACCAGCCCGGCGTCACCTCTTCCGGAATCAGGCCGGCGGCCTCGATTTCGCTCACGACATCTTCGGGCCCGCGGAAGGTGTGCAGGAAGATCGGCTCGCGAGAGTCGCTCGCCTCGGAGACGTCGCGTATGTAGCCGTCACCCGGTTCGGCGAATTGTCCGGGACCGACGACCTTCGCGCCGAGCACTCGAAGCAGATCGACGAGTCGCGTGCGTGACAGGACACCGAGAGGCTCGCGGTAGCTCACCGAGAGAATGAGCGCTCCGTCAGGCCTGAGCGACCGCCCGATGCGCCTGAGCGTGTCGACCCGCAGTGCCCGCCCGGGAACGTGTTGGAAGGAGCCCGAGAAGAAGGCCCCATCGTACGTGCCGGGCGGCTCGTCGAGATCAGTCGCGCTCTGGACCCGGAGGTCGATCGTCAGCCCCGCCGCCCGCGCGTTCCGCCGCGCGGCGTCAACCATCGTCGCCGCGATGTCGATGCCGACGACCCGGAAGCCAGCCCGGGCGAAGCCGATCGCCTCGCGCCCGGCGCCGCAGCCGATGTCGAGGATGGACCCACCAGGCCTCACGTGCCGCTCGACCAGCTCGAGCTCGAACGCCTCGGCGGCCGCGGCCGCCAGGCTCGAGTACCGGTGGACTTCCCCTGCTCGGCCGTATTTCCTCCGCACGGCGGCCAGCGATGCCTCGGCGCTCCCGAGGGAGAGCGGCGGAGTCAGCGGATGGCGGAAGCGAGTCAAGACCTCTAGCGCGTCGACCGCCCGCGAGAGCCACCGCATGGGCAGGCGCGAGAGCAGCCCGTGTTCGATCGGGAAGGTCGTGGGTCCGCGTTGAACCGCGACCACGCGACCGAGGATCTCGCAGGACGCGGCGGCGCGACCGGCTCGGCAGGCCACGAGCCGAAAGTCGCCGGCCTGGCGGCACAGCACGATGGCGCCAGCGGGGTCCCGGCCCTCGCGATGCGCCCGCACGTGGACGATCTGGCCTTCCCTGAGCGGCGGTGAGTCGTCGAGCAGCCTCAACTCGATCGTGGCCGACGCGGACCGGATCGCATCGGCGGTCGCAGCGCTCAGCTCCTCGCCGCGCTCGAGGAGCATGAACCGGCTCACGGCGGCGCGGCGGTCACGAGACGTTTTTCGAGCAGCTCCGCGACGAACGTCCCGACGTCGCGGGTCGCGACCTCGGGGGCGACCTCGAACTCGCCGACGATCTCGGTGACGATTTCGTCCACGCTGCGGCGGCCGTCGATCAGCTCCCACACGCGGCTGCCGACCGCGTTGAGTCCGCGGAAGACCTTGGTGTCGAGCGAGAGAATCACCGCTTCGCCCTCGATGACACGCCAGGCGGTCGCCGGGCTCTTCGAGAGGATCATCGGCCGAGGACCGCCGCGAGGTAGAACGGGATCCGTAGCGCCTTCCAGGCCGTCGGATTCGATCTCCGCATTCGGGCGACGCCCGCGAGCACGCGGCCGATCTGGGGCCACGGACGGCGCTCGAGGTCCATCAAGCGCCCGCCGGGCGACCGGATCGCGACGACGCGGGCGACGATCTCGCGTGCGCTCACCGGCGCGTCGGCATCGACGAGCGCGTCGCCCTTGGTCACGAGCCCAGCCGGCGTCGCGCCCAGCACACGATGGACGATCAGCGTGCCGTCTCGGCGGAACGCGACGATCATGCCGGGGCGCGCGCTGGCCGGGTCGAGCGCGCCGAGGCGAAGCTGGTCGCCCGGCTGGATCAGCGGTGCCATGCTGCTCGACGCCGCGTGCACCCACGCCCCGCCCTCGCGCGCCAGGAAGACCAGGACGAAGTCGACCGAGGCTTCGGCCTTCGCCGAGGACATGTCGACCTATGTATCATGGGCCGAGTGAGCGCCGCCACCCGCTGGGCCGAATGCCGATCGACGCGCGGGATCGTCGCCACCCCGCACGCGCTCGCATCCCGAGCCGGAGTGGCGATCCTGAACCGCGGCGGCAACGCGGTGGACGCCGCCATCGCCGCCGCGACCACCATCGCCGTCGTCTACCCGCACATGAACGGCGTGGGCGGTGACAGCTTCTGGCTGATCTACGACAGCCGGCGTCGCGCGCTCCGTGCGCTGAACGCCGCCGGCCGCTCGGCCGCGGCCGCCGACCTCGATCGCTACCGCGCGCGGTTCGGGGCGGCGATTCCCGTGCGCGGCGGAGCGGCCGCGCTGACCGTCCCCGGGGTCGTCTCGGGTTGGTGGGAGGCGCATGCGCTGAGCCGCGACCTGCTCGGTTCACCGATCGACTGGCGCACACTCCTCGAAGACGCGATCGCTCGCGCCCGCGATGGCTTTCCGCCGTCACCCGGCCAGCGGCGCGAGACCGCCGATGCCGACGACCTGTTCGGCGCCGCCGCGGCGGCCGATCTGCGGCAGGCACTCTGGCGCATCTACCATCCGGCGCTCCTGGCGCGCGAGCGCTTCGTGCAGACGGATCTCGCGTCGACGCTCGAGGAGCTCGCCCGGGGTGGCGCCGACGCGTTCTATCGCGGAACGCTGGCCGAGCGGATCGCGCTGGGCGCGGCCGCCGCCGGCAGTCCCCTGACGGCCGACGATCTGGCTCGGCACCAGGCCGCCTGGGTGGAGCCGCTGCGCGTTCCCTACCGGGGCGGCGAGGCCGCGAGCTTTCCGCCGCCGACGCAGGGCTTCGCCGCGCTCGCGATCCTCTCGCTCCTCGAAGGATTCGACGTCCGGGCGCTCACCGAGGCCGATTACGTTCACCTCGTCGTCGAGGCCACGAAGCTCGCCTTCGAGGACCGCGACCGCTACCTCGCGGACCCGACCTTCGCTCCCGTCCCGGTGGACCACTGTCTCGATCCGGCTCGCCTCGACGCAAAGCGCCGACAGATCTCGCGACGGGTGGCGAGGCGGGCGCGCGGCGCGGCGATCGAGGGCGACACGATCGCCATCGTCACGGCCGATGCTGACGGCAACGCGGTGTCCCTGATCCAGAGCCTCTACTGGGAGTTCGGCTCAGGCGTGATCGCCGGCGATACCGGGGTCCTCCTGCAGAACCGCGGCGCATCCTTCTCGCTCGATCCCGCTCACCCGAACCGACTGGCGCCGCGCAAGCAGACCGCGCACACGCTGATCCCGTCCATGTATCTGGTGGACGGCCGCCCGCGCCTGGTCTACGGCACGATGGGCGGCGAGGGCCAGCCGCAGACGCAGGCGGCGCTGGTCACACGCATCCTCGATCACGGCCTCGGTCCGCAGGCGGCGGTCGAGGCGCCGCGCTGGCTCTTCGGGCGCACGTGGGGCGAGGAGACGCAGTCACTGAGGCTCGAGGCGCGGTTCGGCGACGCCGTGAGCGCGTCGCTCCGGGAGCGCGGGCACGACGTGGAGGTCGTCGACGACTGGAGCGACCTGATGGGACACGCCCAGGTCGTCCGCGTCGATCCCGACGGGCTCTCCGGCGGCTCCGACCCGCGCGCCGACGGCGCCGCCCTGGGGTTCTGAGCTCATCGGGGCTTCAACGAGGAGCGCCACGGCTTGGCCGGGGCGCTCCGAGGATTGGGGGTATGGGGGCCATTTCGGGGCCCCCATGTCCAGGTAATCTCAGCTCAGCGGGAGCTCCCGCTCGAACACGCTGAACGGCGAGCGGCGCGCGGTCTCGAGCGCCTGGCGGATCTGCGCCTCGCCCCGGGCCGCGCCCTGCCGCAACAGCACCTCGAAGAACCCCACGTAGAACGCGTCCGGCTCGACGACGACGGCCACGCGCGCGCGGATCCCGGGGCCGGGAACCTTCATTCGATACTCGAGGGTCGCGGTTCGCCCGGGCAGGAGCCGGGTGTCGAACGCCTCGCGCGAGAGGTCGAGAGCCACCTCACGCCCGATGACTTTCTCTTGACGGCTGCCGGCCACCACCTGTCCCGCGCCGTCCACCAGCTCGGCGCTCAGGACGACCCGTGGCGTGACGTACGTCGGAAACGCGTGGCCGACTCGTGTGCTGGTCACGCGGAGGGTGACGAGCGCGGTGTTGCCGGCACGGTAGCGCGTCGCACCCGTCCTGGCCGTGATCGTGAGCCCCGAGCGCACCATGTCGGCGTCGTGAATCCCGCGCCAGCGGTGACGCCGGTCGGGCATGTGGCAGTCCTGGCACTGGACACCCTGGCGGGCGAATCGGCTCGCCTTCCACTCGTCGTAGGTGTTCTGGAGCAGCTTACCGTTCAGCGAAAACCCGTCGGGCGCGAACTGATGGCAGCCCCGGCAGAACTCGGACTTGAGGAAGGCAGGCGTGCGCGTGACGCCGTTGTGGGGAAGCGTCTCGCGCGGGGCGGCGCTCGCGAGGGAGCCGTCGCGACGCGGCGGCCCGAAGCGCTCGTGGCCCCGCACGTGACATCCGGCACAGGGTATGCCCCTGGCCCCGAGCGCGCCGTCGTGCTCCGGGTTGGGCTGCAGCGCGCCATTGTCGGCGACGAGCGGCGCCTGCTCGGCGAGCGGCGCGTGACACCGAAGGCATGCGAGCGCCGACGGCGGATCGCTCTCGAGCATCTCCACCATTTGGCCGGCGACACCGGGGCCCGTCGCCGCGGCGTGGACGCTCGCGCGCCAGTCGCTGAGCTGCGTGGGATGACAGGTGCCGCAGGCTTCGGGGTGGAGCGACGCTTCGAGCGTGGAGAAACGCGCGGGCGGCGAGCCCTGAGGGGCGAGCGGCTGGCGCCAGTGGCGCAGGAGAAACTCCTGGATCGCGTCGGCGCCGACGGCGGAGGCGCCGAGCAGGAGAGCCAGCGTCGCCGCGCACGCTACGCGAAGGCGGAGTCGCATCGCCGGGAGGCATGATAGCGCGCGCCGAGGTACAGTAGGAGCGCAGTCATCCTGACCGTTTGCGGAGAACACGCGTGGACCCGTATCGCCTGCCTCGCCATGTGCGACCGACCCGCTACGATCTGCGGCTCGAGCCCGACCTCACGACCCTCACCTACGCCGGCGAGGAAACCGTCACGCTCGACGTCCGCGAGGCGACCTCGGAGATCGTCCTCAACGCGGTCGAGCTGACGATCGGCGAGGCGACGATCACCAACGCGCGCGGCGGCGACGCCCGCCGGGGGACGGTCTTCGCCGACGAAGCGGCGGAACGCTGCCGGATCACGTTCCCGTCGCCGATCGAGCCGGGTACCTGGCGACTGCGTCTGGTGTTCACGGGGACGCTGAACGACAAGCTCCGCGGCTTCTATCGGTCGAGCTACAAGGACCCGAGTGGCGAGGTCCGGCTCATGGCCGCGACGCAGTTCGAGGCGACGGACGGGCGCCGGGCGTTTCCGTGCTGGGACGAGCCGGCGTTCAAGGCCGTCTTCGCGGTGACGCTCGTGATCGACCCGAAGCTCACCGCCGTGTCGAACACGGCCGTCGTCGCGGAGCGCGTCGAGGGCGCGCGAAAGGTCGTGGCCTTCGCAGACACGATGACGATGTCGACCTACCTCGTGGCGTTCGTCGTGGGTGAGCTGGAAGCGACGGACCCCGCTCTGGTCGGCAAGACGCCCGTGCGCGTCTGGTGCGTGCCGGGCAAACGCCGTCTCGCCGCTTTCGGCCATGAGATCGGGGTCGCCTCGCTGCGCTTCTTCGAGGACTACTACGGTCTCCCGTACCCGGGCGACAAGCTCGATCTCCTGGCGATCCCGGACTTCGCGGCCGGCGCGATGGAGAACCTCGGCGCGATCACCTTCCGGGAGACGGCGCTCCTGGTGGACGAGCGCGCCGCGTCGCACGCCGAGCTCGAGCGCGTCGCCGACGTGGTGGCCCACGAGAACGCGCACATGTGGTTCGGTGACCTCGTCACGATGACGTGGTGGAACGGCATCTGGCTCAACGAGGCGTTCGCCACGTTCATGGAGATTCTCGCGGTCGACGCCTGGAGGCCCGAGTGGCAGCGCTGGACGACCTTCGGCGTCTCGCGCGCCGCCGCCCTCTCGGTCGACGGGCTGCACTCGACGCGGCCGATCGAGTTTCACGTCGAGGCGCCCCGCGATGCCGACGCGATGTTCGACGTGCTGACCTACGAGAAGGGCGCGTCCGTGCTCCGCATGCTCGAGCAGCATCTCGGCGCGACGGTCTTCCGCGACGGGGTGCGCGAGTACCTCCGGCGGCACGCCTATGCCAACGCCGACACCGGCGACCTCTGGGCCGCGCTGGGTCGCGCCGCGAGCCAGCCGATCCCGCAGGTGATGGACGGCTGGATCTTCCAGCCCGGATATCCGCTCGTGAGCGCCCGGCTCGAGAGCGGCCAGCTCGTGCTGAGCCAGCAGCGCTTCACATATCTGCCCGAGCCGCTCCCCGGGTCGACGCCGACGCCGCGGGATCAGCTCTGGCACGTGCCGATCCAGGTCCGGGTCACCGCGTCGGGTCGCGCGGCCACCGAGCGGACGCTGCTCTCGGGGGCCGAGGTCCGGCGGCCGGTTCCCGAACGTCTCGATGCGGTCCTCGTCAACGAGGGCGGACACGGGTTCTACCGTGTCCGCTACAGCGGCGAGCTGCTCGAGCGTCTCCTGGGCGCCCTGCCCGGGCTGGCCGCGATCGAGCGATTCAATCTCGTCAACGACGCGTGGGCCGTGACCGTGGCGGGGCACATGGGCCTGTCCGACTACCTCGAATTGACGGCGCGCTTCCGCGGGGAACGCGACCGCAACGTATGGTCGGTCCTGCTCGCCTCGTTCGCGACGCTGAACCGGATCCTCGAGCCCGAGCACCGGCCGCGGCTCGCCGCGCTCGTCCGCGACCGCGTCGCGCCCGCCTTCGCCGAGCTCGGGTGGACGGCCCGGCCCGGGGAGGACGAGCTGACGCGGCAGCTGCGGGGCGATCTGGTGCGCGCGCTCGGCGTGCTCGGCGACGACCGGGCCGTGCAGGCGCGCGCCGCCGAGCTCTACGCGAAGGCGGCCGACCTCGACCCCAACGTGCTCCCAGCCCTCATCGGCGTGCTCGCGCAAGCGGGCGACGCCACCCGCTACGACGAGTTCTTGAAGCGATTCCAGGCCGCGTCCACGCCGCAGGAGGAGCAGCGGTACCTTTATGCCCTGGCCGCCTTCCGCCAGCGCGAGCTTCTGGCGCAGACGCTCACGCGCACGATCAGTGGTGAGTTCCGGACGCAGGATGCGCCGTTCGTGGTGAGGTCGCTGCTGACGTCCGTCTACGGACGGGAGCTCGCCTGGGAGTTCGTCAAGACGAACTGGGACACGATGGAGCGGCAATACCCGAAAGCCGGACTCCGGCGGCTGGCCGAGGGCGTGGTCGGGCTCGCCACGCCGGAACTGGAGCGCGATGTGCATGCCTTTTTCGAAGCCCGCCGGCCCGAGTTCGGCGGCAAGACGCTCGAGCAGTACCTGGAACAGCTCCGCATCGCCGTGCGCTTGCGCGAGCGCGAATCCGGCGCGCTCGCCACGTACCTCGCCCGGTTCGGCTGAGGGGACGATGCGACGACTGATGGGAACGATGGCCGTGGTGGCGATGGTCGGCGGGCTCTTCGGCGGGGCCGCGACCACGTGGGGTCAGCACGGTCACGGCGGGGGGCACGAACAGGGCCATCAGACCGCCCTGGCGTGCGCGACCGAGTTCGACCAGGTCGTCGGCGAGGGCCGCGGCTTCGGCATGGCGTTCGCGGCCGATCAGAACGGCTACCCCGGCCCCCTGCACGTGCTCGAGCTGAAGGACCGCCTCAAGCTCAGCGCCGACCAGGAAGCGAAGATGCAGCGGCTGATGCACGCGATGTTCTCCGAGTCGAAGCCGAAGAGCACGCGCCTGCTCGAGGCCGAAGCGAAGCTCCGGCGCCTCTTCGCCGAGCGCGCGGCCGACGACGCCGCGGTGCGCACGGCTGTTGGCGAGATCGAGCGCGCCCGGAGTGAGGTCCGCCTGGTCCATCTGCTGACCCACCTCAAGACGCGCGACCTCCTGACCGAGGACCAGCGGCGGACCTACCACGAGGCCCGCTGGGGCGGGCGCTAGTCGGCGTCGTCGCCTCCCCACTGACCGCGAGCCCGGTCCCGTCGTACCCGAGCCAACCGATCACTTCGGTGCGGGCGCCGCCCGCTCGTGGGAGGCGTCGAGGGCTCTACCGGGCGAGAACCAGCGCTGGGCGACGATCGTCGGGATCACCGCGCTCACCACGACGGCGGTGACGAGAACCGAGAACTGCGCTCGGTCGAGAATGCCGGCGTTGAGGCCGTAGAGCGAAGAGATCGTCCCGAACGTGAGCCCGGTGGACATGAGCAGCGTCGTGAACATCGCGTCTCTGGGGACCCAGCGGCGGGCAAGTGGATACACGCCGAGGATCTTCGTCACTTGCTTGACGCCAAACAGGAGTCCGAGCAAGCCGAAGTTCGCCCAGACAAGCGCGAGCGAGACGTTCATGCCCCCCTTGAGGAAGAAAAACGGCGTCAGGAGGGCGAACGCGACGACCCGGAACCGTCGGGTCAACTCCGGGTGCTCGTGGAAGGTTCGCGCGAGGGCCAGCCCGAGTACGAACGCGGGAAGCACGGCGTGGCTTTGCGCTTTTTCCGCGAAGAACATGAGCACCAGCAGGGCCGCGACGGCGCCTTTGATCTCCGGCTCGATCACGCGCGCACCGTACCGTGAGAAGAACCACGGCTGGAGTGCGATCATGATCCAGATGGCGAGCACCGAGACACCGAGAAAGGGCACCAGCCACCACGTGGGTCGGACGAAAAGGAGAGCGAGCGCCAGCGCTGTGCCGAAGTCGGTCACGAAGGTCGAGGCCATGATCAGCTTGCCGAGTGGCGTGAGCGTCAGTCCGGTCTCCACGAGTACGGCGTAGACCACGGCGAGCGACGTCGTAGACAGCGCGACACCGGCGATCTGTGCCGTGGGCGTCGACCAGCCGAGAACCCAGGCACAGAAGAGCCAGGCGCCGAGGAACGGCGCCGCGAATGAGACGCCGCCGATCAGGACGCTCTCCTTGAGCTTCTCGCGCATCACGCTTGGGTCCACCTCGGCGCCCGCGAGAAAGGTCAGAAGGATGCTGCCGAACGACGCGAGAAAGTCCATCCAGGGCGGGCTCGAAAGCCCGAGAAAGTTTCCAGCCACGACGCCGAGGCTGATCTCGATCAGCGCCACCGAGATGCCCAGCTCTACGGAGGCGACACTCGCCAGCAAGATGAGCAGCCCCGCAATCATCGCGATCAGGAGATTCTCCATGCGCCCCCCTCACCGCACCACCGTGTGGCGCTCCCTCGCTCCGTAAAAGAACAAAACCCCTACCGGCGTCGCCGCCGGTAGGGGTCATCAGCCTCGAGCATCGAGGCGGTTACGGGCGAACCCCATCGCCCTCAGTCAGCGCCACGATTATCGCGCGCGCGGGGTCGGGGTCAAGATGGCCTGTCGGTGAGCACGGGAGGAACACGCGCCCGTCAGGCGATCTCGATCGGCTCGTCAACGTAGACCGTGTACGTGCGCGGCCGACCGCGCTCGGCGTCGTTCGGATCCACATAGACGATCGACGTCCGGCCGCGGATCTCGCGCGGCAGGATCGCGACCCGGACGAAGCTCGTCGGCTCGTCCTTCGACGCGACGGCGAGCACGGGCTCTCGCCCACTCTCGAACCACGCGCCGCCGGGCGTCACCCGTCGCGCGGGCGTCTGGCCCACGGTGACGTCGAGCGCTCCGGCGATCAGGCATCGAATACCACCGCCCCGGTGCCGGTGTGGGAGCGCGACGCCGCCGGGCGCGAAATCGACTCGGTCCGCGCGCATCAGGTACTCCGCGCACGGGTCGAGGTCGATGGCGTGCTCGAGGAGAACCTGTGTCGCGCCGCCCGCCACGCCGCCGAGCGGCGCCGCGCCGCGGATCAACTCGTAGCGCAGCACGGTGCTGCCCGTGTCGCCCGCGACGATCTCGCACGCGTGGACGCCGTGCCACGCGTGATCCGCCGTGACTGCCACCTCACGCGAGTCGGTCCCCACCGCCAGCGCACCGCGCCGCACGTAGAGCACACGGTTCAGAGCGCCGAGCGCGCACCGTCCGGAGGCAGGCAGCGTGTCCTCGCAGAGGCGCAGCGCGTACGCGGGTTCCCCGGACGCCATGGGGCGTCATTGTACGCCGCGCGTGCCCCGTGATACGTTGCTGAGACGATGAGAGCCTTGATGCTCGGGCTGCTGCTCGCGGGCGCCTGGCTCGGCGCTCCCCGCAGCACCGCGGCGCTCTCGGTCCAGGAAGCGATCCTCCGCGCCACCCCCGCTGTCGTGCTGATCACCACCGAGGTGGGCGGCGAGGTGACGTTGAACTGCGGGCGCGGGCCTATCACCGTCAGCCCCGCGCCCTTCGTCGAGACGGGCACCGGATGGTTCGTCGACGGCCGCGGCTTCGTCATCACGAACGCGCACGTGGTCGATCCGGCCTACCGCCTTCCGCCCTGGGTGACGCACGAGCTGAAGAAGAAGGCAATCGACCAGGCCTGCGTCGAGCCGCAGCTCAAAGCCCGGGGGCTCATGCGGGGGAACAAGCCGGATGTCGAGGAAGAGATGCGCCGCGCGGCCACGAGCCTCGCTCTCGCCAACGCCAAGCTCGAGGTTCAGTCGCAGATCACCGTGCTCCTATCGAGCGGCACGAAGCTCAAGGCCGAGGTCAAAAAGTTCAGCCCGCCGCCCCGGGTCGACAGCACAGGCCAGCCGGCGCCCGACTTCGGGCGCGACCTGGCGCTCCTCCGCGTGCCGGACGGCCTCTATCCGGCGATCGGGCTCTCGAAGCGCGACCCTCAGATCGGCGATCCGGTGCATATCCTGGGCTTCCCGGGCGTGCTGCTCGCGCACGAGCTGCTCAACCAGAGCGTGAGGCTCGAGGCCACCGCGACCAACGGCGCGGTGTCCGGACTGCAGATGGACGCGAAAGGTCAGGACCTCATCCAGACCGACGCGGCGGCGGCGCACGGCAACAGCGGCGGCCCGGCGATCACGAACGACTCGACGCTCGTCGGCGTGATGCAGTTCGTGTCGTTGTCGTCGTCGGGCGCGCTCGTTCAGGGGTACAACTTCCTGATCCCCGCGAAGGACGTCGCCAAATTCCTGCAGGGGACGGAGGTCACCACGCCCGGCGACAGCAAGTTCAACCCCGTGTGGGTCGCGGGCATCGAGCTGCTCATGGCTCAGCGCTACAAGGCGGCCGCCGCGAAGCTCGAGGAGGCCAACACGCTCGTGCCGAACCTCGCCGTCGTCAAGCGCGCGCTCGCCGAAGCCGAGGAGAAGGTGCAGCATCCCCCGCCCCAGCCGTTTCCGTGGGCGTGGGCGACCCTCGGCGTGACCCTGCTGAGCGTCGGCACCTACGGCGGGATGTGGGGCAAGCGCTGGTGGAAGACCCGCTTCCGGGTCACGCCGACGCAGGTGATCGCGTTCATCGAGCGGGGGCTCAACCCCGTGCTGCTCGATGTGCGGACCAAGGCCGAATTCGAGACGAGCCCGCTCAAGCTGCCGGGCTCGATCCGGCTCGCGCCCGAGGAGGCCGAGCGCGCCCCTCTCAATCTCGAACCCGAGCAGATGATCGTCACCTACTGCACGAGCCCCGAAGAGCAGCAGAGCGAACGGGTGACGCAGGTGCTCCGCCAGCGCGGCTTCAAGAACGTGCGGATCCTCAGGGGGGGTCTCGGCGGCTGGACCAACGCCCGGCTGCCGGTGGAGGGGAAGTCGGCGCTGCCGTCGATCGGGCTCGAGCTCTACAAGAACCTGTCGCTCGGCGACATCGAGCGACGGCGGTTCAAGCAGGGCGATGTGATCTTCAAGGAAGGCGACGACGCGCACGACGAAGCGTACGTGATCCACGCGGGCACGGTCGAGATCCGCCGGAACTTCGACGGCACCGAGCGGGTGCTGAACCGGATCGGCGAGGGCCTGCCGCTGGGCGAGATCGGGCTCTTTCGCAAGGGGCCCCGCTCGGCGACCGCCGTCGCCGCGGAAGACGTCGAGTTACTGGTCATCAAGGACGAGCGGCTCGAGTGGCTCGTCCGGAACCGCCCTCAGCTCGCGCTCGAGCTCCTCAAGCGCCTCTCGAACCTCGTCGTCGCGACCGACCAGGAGCGTGCCGGCGCCGTCAGATGACCCCGCGCTCGGCGAGCCGCCCGAGCTCGTCGCGCGAGAGCCCGAGCTTCCCGCCATAGATCTCCTCGTTGTGCTCGCCGGGGCTCGACGGCCCGGCGGTCTCGATCCGTCCGGGCGTCAGCGTCAACCGCGGGACGACTCCCGGCATCGCGAGCTGGCCGAGCAGGGGCAGCGCGACCGACACGATGTTCTGGCGCGCGCGCACGTGGGAGTCCTCGAAGAGGTCGCGCACGCTCGCGACGAGCGAGGCGGGCACCTCCGCCGCCTCCAGCGCCCCGAGTGCCTTTGCCGCGTCGCGCTCGCCGACCCACGCGGCGACGACCTCGTCCACGAGCGCCCGGTGGGCGAGCCGCGCCGGTGTCGTCGCCATGCGCGGATCGCCCATGAGGTCCGGCCGGCCCATCGCCTGGAGGAGACGCGCGAACATCCGGTCGTTCGTGCACGCGATCGCGATCCATCGCTGGTCGCGGCTCTGATAGTGGTTGTGCGGCACCGCGCTCTCGGTTCCCGAGCCGATCCGCTCTCGCACGTGGCCCGTTCCGCCGTACACGGCGATGGCGTCGTCGAACACGCGAAGCACGGGCTCGTACAGGGCCAGATCGACGACCTGGCCCTCGCCGGTGCGCTCGGCGTGGCGCAACGCCACCAGCGCGCCGACCGCGCCGAACACCCCCGCGAGATAGTCGGGCACCGTCGGAGTGCCCGGCGACACGGGCGCACGGTCCGGGTAGCCGGAGACATAGGCGAGGCCGCCGACCGCGGCGGCGATTCGTCCGAAGCCAGGACGCTCGCGATTCGGCCCGGTCTGGCCGTACGCCGAGATGCGGACCATGACGAGCGAGCGGCGGACGTCGGAAAGCTCGCTCCACCCGAGGTTCCACCGCTCGAGCGTTCCCGGTCTGAAATTCTCGGTGACGACGTGCGTGGTGCCCACCAGCCGCCGGATCAGGGCCTGCCCCTCGGGATCCCGGAGATTGCACGTGATCGACTTCTTGTTGCGGGCCTCCACGAACCACCAGTAGGAGCCGCCGCCCGACGAAGCGACGGGGCGGCCCAGGCGCCGCAGGTCGTCGCCGGCGCGCGGCTGCTCCACCTTGATCACATTGGCGCCGAACTCGCCGAGGAGGGTGGCGCAGAGGGGCGCGGCGAGGTAGGTCGCGAGGTCGAGGACGGTGACGCCGGCGAGTGCCCGGTGGGCTTCGGCCACGCCGCTCATCTTACCGCGCTCGTGCTACGATTCGGCCGGTCGGACGCGGATCGCCGCGCCCCGCGAACTGCGAGGAAAGCGATGAAAGCGATGCTGGCGCGCGCGTGGGGCGAGCCCTCGACGCTCGAATACGCGGACGCGCCCACACCACGGCCGAACGCGGGCGAGGTCCTCATCGAAGTCCGCGCGATCGGCTGCAACTTCCCCGACATCCTGATCGTCCAGGGCAAGTATCAGCATCGCCCGGAGCCTCCATTCAGTCCCGGCTGCGAGGTCGCGGGGATCGTCCGGGGCCTCGGCGCCGGCGTGACGGAGGTCGGCCTCGGCGAGAGCGTTTTCGCGACGATGGCCTGGGGCGGGTACGCGGAAGTGGTCGCCGTAGATCAGCGCCACGTCTACGCCCTGCCCGACTTCATGACCTTCGAGGAAGGTGCCGCCTTCGGCCTCGCGTACCAGACTGCCTGGTGCGGACTCGTCCATCGCGCCGGGCTCCGACGGGGCGAGACACTGCTCGTCCATGCCGCCGCCGGCGGGACCGGGCTCGCGGCGGTGCAGCTCGGGCACGCGCTGGGCGCGCGGGTCATCGCCACGGCCGGATCGACGGCGAAGCTCGAGATCGCGCGGGCCAACGGCGCCGACGTCTGCATCGACTACCAGACCGAGGCGTGGGTCGAGCGTGTGAGCCGCGAGACCCACGGCGAGGGCGCCAACGTGATCTTCGATCCGGTGGGCGGCGACGTCTTCGACGGCTCGACCCGGTGCATCGCGTTCGAGGGCCGGCTGCTCCTGGTCGGGTTCGCGGGTGGACGCATCGCGGAGGTCCCGGGCAACCGCGTACTCCTGAAGAACGTCAGCGTGATCGGCGTCCACTGGGGGCTCTACCGCCAGCGCGACGCCCCGCGGGTGCGGCGATGGATGGTCGAGCTCTTGAAGCTCGCCGAGGCGCGAGAGATCAAGCCCGTCATCTGGAAGTCATTCCCGCTGCAGCGCGCGGCGCGGGCGCTTGCCGCCATCGCCGCGCGGGAGAGCTACGGCAAGGTCGTGTTGATCCCGTGATCGAGCTTCCCGTGAAACGCCTCGATCCGTCGGTCGAGCTGCCGGCGTACGCGCGCGACGGTGACGCGGGCCTCGATCTCCACGCCGCGCACGACGCGACGCTTCAGCCGGGCGGCCGCGGGCTTGTCGGCACCGGCCTGGCCGTCGCGATTCCGGTGGGGTTTGCGGGGCTCGTGCTGCCGCGCTCGGGCCTCGCCCTCACCCAGGGCGTGACGGTCCTCAACGCGCCTGGGCTCGTCGACGCCGGGTATCGTGGTGAGCTGAAGGTGCTGCTCGTCAACCACGGCGAGAAGCCGGTCACTCTGCGGCGCGGCGAGCGCGTCGCGCAGCTCGTCATCCAGCGCGTCGAGCGGGCGGATCTGGTCCAGGTCAACGAGCTGCCCGTGAGCGAGCGCGGCGCCGGAGGCTTTGGCTCAACCGGAACCTGAGGGGCGCAGCGGCCTGCGCCTGACAGACGCGCCGGCCCGCACCCGAGAAGCGCGGGCCGGGCCACGACGGGAGCTCAGTACCCGCCCCCGCCGGAACGCTCGCAAAACCCACTCCGCCACGCGCCGCCCGACCGCTCACATTCCTGCTGCGCGGTGGCCACCGGCGCGGTGGCCATGCGCTCCGCACAGCCGGCCAGGCCGAGAGCCAGCAGCAGGGATCCGAGACCCGCGCGCATCGCCTTGTTCATACGCCCCTCCCCCCGCAACAACCCCGGGGACGGCCCCAAAGGTTCCGCGAGCGGAAATGGCTACCGATCGTCCGGGCTCGTCTCCCGCCCGCGCGCCACGAACTCGGCGACGGCGGGCGCCGAGTCCTCGTCCACCGACGTGAACTGCACACCGGCCGCGTCGCCACGGCGCGAGACGATCGCACCCTCGGCGATGATCCGGCGCGAGAGCTCCCCGCCGTCGACCCGAATCTGGATCTTAGTGCCGACATCCCACTCGGGCGGAACACCGGTCAGCGCGAGCCCAACCTCGCTGATGTCGACGGTACGCACGCGACAGACCCGCCCGTCGCCGACGGCGGTGAGCGTCGCGGCCGCCTCCAGCACCGCGCGCGGGTGCTTGCGCATGCTGGCGGGCATGACGCCGAAGATCTTCACCGGCTGCGACTTGCCCTTGACCGTGACCTCGCCCAGCTCGCGCGTCGGGAACCGGCCCTTCACGAGCTCGTGGGTGAATTCGCTGATGATGATGGAAACGCCGTAGTCCTTCGTGAGGGGCTCGAGCCGCGCGGCGAGATTGACGGCGTCGCCGATCGCGGTATAGGCGGGGCGCTTGCGCGAGCCGAGAAAGCCCACCACCGCCTCGCCGGTATTGATGCCCACCCCGCTGCGGATCGACAGGCCGAGCTTCGCCTCCCAGCGGGCAGCCACGCCGAGCGTGCGCTCCTGCAGCTCGAGGCCGGTGCGGATCGCGTTCGCGGCGTGCTCCGGGTTCGGGACCGGCGCATTGTAGAGCGCCATCACGCAGTCGCCGATGTACTTGTCGACGATGCCGCCGTTGCGCTCGACGATGTCGGTCATCTCGGTCAGGTATTCGAGCACCATCTCGCTGACCTGCTCGGGCGACAGCTTCTCCGAGAGCGACGTGAACCCGCGGATATCGGAGAAGAGTACGGTCACCACACGGCGGCTCGAGCCGAGGCTTCCCTCGTCGCGCTCGCGCATCAACGTGCGCACCACGTCCTTGGAGAAGAAGAGCGACAGCCGCCGTCGCTCGCGCTGCTCGCGGATGAAGCTCTCGACCACCGTCGCGCCGTAGCCGAGGCCCAGGGCGAAGGTGCCGGCCATGCTCCGCATCCAGACGTCGGAATACGCGAATGCCCCGAACGTGCCTAGCGCGATCACCACCGACACGCCCACCACCGCCACGAGGGCGCGCATGGCGCGAAGGCGAACGACCAGCGCCGATCCAACCAGGGCGCCCACGATGGCGAGCACGGTCGACACGGACTCCGGGAGCTCGCGGATCCGGTCGCCCCGGATCAAGGTGTCGAGCGCATTGGCGTGGATCTCGACGCCGGGCATGTCACCGTGGGAGAACGCGGTGGGGAAGGTGTCCTTCTGCTTTTCACTGGTGGGACCGATCAAGACGATCTTTCCGGCGAACGCCGACGATGGGATCTCACCGTTCACGACGCGGTAGTACGGAAACCACGGAAACGTCTTGGGCTCGCCCCGGAAGTTGATCAGGAAGTCCGCGGCCCCGGGGAGCGGCTGCGTCGGCAGGCCTGCCGCGGTCACCAGGCTGTGGAGCTGAGCATCGAAGCTCGGCCACGAGGCATCCGGACCTCGCATGGACACAGGCATTCGCCGCAGGTGACTGTCGGGATCGATCCGGACGTTGACGACGCCGATGGCGGCGGCGCCGTCGCGGATGACCGGCACCGGCAGGTTGGACGCCTCCCGTCTCACGCCGAGATCGCTCTTCTCGAGGCCATACAGGGGCTGCACGTCCTCGTCGATGCCGAAGCCGATGACGACGTTCCGCGCGCGCGCGAGCGCCGCACCGAGCGCTTCGTCGTCCGCGGGCTCGCGGGATGGCCTGTCGAAGATGAGATCGACACCAATGGCCAGCGGCCGGCCCGCGCTGATGCGATCGATGAGTTTCCCGTGCATCGCTCGCGGGAACGGCCACTGAATGTCCAGCTCTTGGAACGTCGATTCGTCGATCGTGACGATGACGATCGGCGCGGCGGGCTGACGGGCGCGTCGCAGTTCGAAGAGCAGGTCGAGCGACCTCAGCTCGAGCCATTCGATGTGTCCCAGGAGCACGAGCACCCCCATCGCCGCGGCAGCGGCGATCCCGACGAGGTGCTTCCGGATTTGCGCCCTCAGGCGAGTCCACGCTCGGCCCATGCCGGCAACTCTATGCCAGGGCTGCCGTTCGGGCCACAGTCATTCGGGCGTTCTCCTGACCGGATGACTTGTCATTCATATTCCGGAAATGCTTATTTGATCGGCACTTGACAAGCATTTGACTCTCGGGCGATAGTCGGAGGTCAAAGTTGGCCATTGGTCCAAAGAGGCCAGTGGTTCAGATTGCTACATTCTGGTTCCGCTCTGGGGTCTGCGGCAAACCGCTGGGGTGGGGGAGGCCAACTGTATGTCAGCTGTCGGCCGAGTCGTCGTCGCGCTGGCGCTGCTCATTTCGCTGTGCCCGAGTCTGGCCGCCGGCCAAGCCCCGAAGGCCGGGGTCGTCACCACCCTGGAAGGCCACGTCACTGCCGCGCGCACCGCCACGCCGCAGCCCGTCGCCCTCAAGTTCAAGGACGACGTCTTCGTCAACGACCGTGTCGTCACCGGGGACCGCTCCCTCGCCCGCCTCCTCCTCGGCGGCCGCGCCGTCGTCACCGTC
>QHSU01000155.1 GCA_003220535.1 Candidatus Rokuibacteriota bacterium | reverse complement strand
CGTGGTCAGCGGTGTCGGCGTCGATGCCGGAACCGTGTCGCCTTCGAAGCGCAGATACATAACGCCGACGAAGACGGCGATACCAGCGACAGCGAGCGCGGCGGCGCGGAGCATTTGCGTCCAGTCATCTTATACACCCGAAACGCCCGCCTTGTTCCCAATCCGGCAACAAGCGGGGCAAGACGAGTGGCTTCGCGGGCGCTAGCCCGGTTCGTCACGAACCGGTAGCCCACGCCTGGCTCCGTGATGATGTGGCGCGGCGCCTGCGGGTCGGGTTCGATCTTCTTGCGCAGGCGGCGTAATCCCGAGCGACCGCCTATCGTTCAACGGTACCATGAGGAAGACGCCCATCGAGCTCCGCCAATAGCCCTGATGGGTTATCCACTTTCAGCCAGAGGGAGCTACTCGGCAAAAGGAACGGCGGGAACGGGATGTAGGCCCACAGCACGTGGGTAAATCGTAATTCCGCGCTACCCTCATCCACCTCGCCGGCCGCCCTGATGTATGTCGACTGACCTCCGAAGAGTCGACCGAAGGCGATAGAGGCATTCGCTAGAGATCGAACTAACGCGTTATGCCGGTAAACATAGGGACCGGCAATGCTTATGTCGCGGTAGGCTATCTTCCGCCGTGTCAGCATGTTGACGACGATTCCATCGTCCCGAACTTCGACGTACCAACCGGCCTCGGCCGGATGGAGAAGGCCAAAGACCCCGCCTATGGCGAACAGAACAAGAATCGGAGACCAGACTATTGACTGAGCCACCCAGGCGAGTAATAGCGATGAGATGAGCAGGAATGCACTCCAGTATCGGCCCAGCTGCACTGGTGCTGGCACCATGAAGTTATAGCGAGGGGAGTGTTGCGCCATCATGAAGCCGCTAGCGTCCGATCTCTAGTTCTAAGACGTAGAACACACAAGGCTGTTGCGGCATCGCGAATCGTCCGGTCCTACCCTCGGTTCGTCACAAACCGGTACCCCACGCCCGGCTCCGTGATGATATAGCGCGGCGCCTGCGGATCGGGCTCGATCTTCTTGCGCAGGCGGGCGACGTAGACGTGGAGATAGTGTGCCTCGTCGCCGTACTCGGGGCCCCAGACGCGGCGGAGGAGCATGCTGTCGGTGATGAGCTTGTCCGGCTGGGAGGCGAAGGCGCGCAGCAGCTCGTACTCCGTCGGCGACAGGTGGACCTCTGATCCCGCGACTCGCACTATACGCTGCGCCACATCGATCTCGAGCTCGCCGTTCTTGAAGACGGGTTCCGCGCCGGAGTCCGGGGAGGCGGTGTGCCGCAGCGCCACGCGGATGCGGGCGAGCAGCTCGTCGACGCCGAACGGCTTCGTCAGGTAATCGTCAGCCCCCAGGTCGAGCGCCTCCACCTTCTCACGTTCGCCGCCGCGTACGGACAGGATGATGATGGGCGTGGCGGCCTCAATCCGCACCATGCCGACGATATCCTTTCCGTCCATGTCGGGGAGGCCGAGGTCGAGGAGGATCAGGTCCGGCCGCCGGCGCTTGTACGCCTTCAGCCCGGCCCGGCCGGCGTCAGCAGTCTCGACCTGGAAGCCGTGCGCCGACAGGTTCGCCTTCAGAGCGCGCACAATCCCGGGCTCGTCCTCGATCACGAGGATTCGCGCGCCGCCCCGACGGGCGTCCGCCTGGACGGAGCCTGTCATGCCGTTTCCCTCTCCTCGGCCGCTGCCTCGGTCTGGGGAAGTTGCAAGGGCAGCGTAAAGACGAAGCGCGCGCCTCCGCCTTCACGGTTCTCGAACCGGATGTGGCCCCCATGCGCCTCGACGAGGCCCTTGGCGACCGCGAGACCCAGCCCGCTGCCTTTCGCCCAACCGGAGTCCGAGGCGCGATAGAAGGCATCGAAGAGGCGCGGGATTGCGGCCTCCGGTATTCCGGGTCCGCGGTCGGCGACTTCTACGTGGACTTCGTCGCCGGCCGTCTGGGCCGAGACGGAGATCTCGGTGCCGCTGGGCGTGTAGTTCACTGCGTTCTCAATGAGATTCGAAATCACCTGGTCGATCTCCACGTAGTCGAAACGGACAGGAGGCAGCCCGTCCGGTACGTCAATCACCAGCTTATGACCGGCGGTCACAGTCCGCAGCCGTCCCGCGACCTCGTTTATCAAGGAGCCGAGGTCGTACCAGGACTTTTCCGGACGGATGCTGCCCGCTTCGATGCGCGAGAGGTCGAGCAGGTTACCGACGAGCCGGTTCAGCCTCTGTGCTTCGGTCTCGATCGCCTCCGCGAACTCACCCCGCTGGTCCTCCGTCCACGACACGTCGCGCTGGCGCAGGCTTCCCGCGGACGCCATGATCGAGGACAGCGGCGTCCGGAGATCATGCGAGACGGCGTTGAGGAGCGCCTTCCGCAGCTCGTCCGTCATGCGCAGCACTTCGGCCTCGGTCGCTTCGCGTTGCAGGCTGAGGCGTTCGAGCGCGAGGCCGAGTTGATGAGCGACCGCCGACAGGAGGCGATCGTCGGCAGGGCCGAAGTTGCGTGCGCCGGGAGCCGGGACGAGGATGATCGACCCTACCGGCTGACCCTTCAAATTCACAGGCACGCTGCGAACCCGGTCGCTCCTCAACCGCGCGACCGTCCTTGCCGTTGGCGGCACCACCCGGATCCAGCGCCCGGGTTGTCCCCTCTGCGTAGCGGTCGGCGCCTGACCGCCGCCCAGCACCATCTCGGCGGGTCCCACCGCCTCGCGAGCCAGAGCGATCGCCTCGCTGTCCCCCGTGTCCGCCTGCACCCGGATCGGGCTCTCTTTGCCGAAGACGATG
>QHSU01000035.1 GCA_003220535.1 Candidatus Rokuibacteriota bacterium | reverse complement strand
GTCCGTCGAGTCGTCGAGCACCTGGATCTCGAGACGGTCGGCCGGATAGTCGAGCGCGGCGACGGCGCGGACCAGCCGCGCGGCGACGTACCGCTCGTTAAAGAGCGGAAGCTGGACGGTCACGTACGGCAGCGGATCGGGCAGCGGCGGTACCTCTCGCATCGCGCGGCGGTAGCGCCGGTGGGCAATGACCATGACATACGCGTTGCTCCCGTACAGGAGGAGCCCGACGAGCGTGACGAGGTACACGAGGACGAGCGCGCACTGCCACGGGATCGCCCACGACCCGCCCGCAGTCATGACGGCCTCAGCGCCAGGGCACCGGGCGCGCGACGAGCCAGCCGCGCGGCGGAGGCCAGGAGCAGCGCGTAAAGCGGGCCGTACTCGAGGAGCCAGGCCCACCACGGGAGCGGAGCGGGCGCGACCACGTACGCCACGTACGAGAGCGTGACGGCGCCACTGAACCAGAGCCACGCTGGCGACGGGCGCACGCAGAGGAAGGGAACGACCCACACGACGTACAACGGGTGCATCGCGGTCGGCACGAGGAGCAGGTAGGAGCCGACCGCGAGCGTGCTCGCCCGCCAGAGGCCTGGAGGGTCCTGACCAGCACGCCGTCCGATGATGACGAGCGTCGCCGCCAGCGCTGCGAACAGGACTGCCATCGCGACGCCTCTTCCGACCTCGCCCGTGAAGCCGAACGGGTACGTGAGGAGCGCGCGCAGACCGATATTGTGGTCCTCGGGGCTCGCCAGGTACTCGGGGAGGAAGCCGAGCGCGCCCGCGCCGAGCGCCGCGACGTACGGGAGATAGCCGAGGCCGACGGTCGCGGCGGTAGCCACGGGGAAGCGCCAGTCGTCGCGGCGCCACCAGGCGGGCAAGAGCACGGCCGGGTAGAGCTTCATGAGAACGGCAACGCCGAGCGCCACCCCTGCGAGGACCGGCGATCCGGTCTGCCGTAGGAGGAGCGCGAGGAGTATGAGCGGGATCATGGCGGCCTCCACATGTCCCGCCTGGACCCCCTCGAAGACGACGAGCGGCGACCACGCGTAGAGGATCACGGCCGTCGGCGGCATGCCGAGCCACCGCAGTAGTAGTACGAGCATCGCGACCGTCGCGCTGTCGAAAAGGAGCAGCAGCAGGCGCCAGCCGACGACAGACCCGGGCGCCAGCGCAGCCGCGAGGGCGAAGAGCCATTGAGCTGCAGGCGGGTAGATCGTCCGCGCAGCCGGCCGGTTGATCCGCGGATGGATCTCGCCGTCGCGGAGGTGCGCGAGTTCGGGCGCCGACGGAGCGTAGCGATACGGATGCACGCCGGCAAGCTGGACCCGCCCATCCCAAAGGTAGCGGAAGAGATCTGACGAGAGGTACACCGGCGTCGGCAGCATCAGCACCCGGAACAGCAACCCGAAGCCGAGCACGACGGCGAGCGCCTTCTTCGTCGGCAGGATGCGGACGCTCACGAGCCACGCGACCGCGAGGTAGAGCACGAAGAGGACAGCGACGACAACGGGGTGGGCGGCGAGCAGCCCGACGCCGAGCCACGCCGCGGCCGAGAGGGCGCCGGCGTAGGTCGCCACCGACAGCGCGCCGAGCGCCGCGAGGGCCGCCAGTCCGCCGAAGCGGCGCAAGAACGCTCCTCAGGTGGCGAGGCGGACCAGGGTGACCCAGCCGCGGTCGGGCAGCGGCGCGAGCTTTGTGCGGATCGCGCCGTCAACGCCGAGCGGACGTCCCGCACCGCATGCCGCGAACACGCACTGAGGAACAATCAGGAGCGCCCAGATCCAGTACCACTCGCCCGGCACGTTGTACGCGCCGAGCGCGATGTTCACCTGCCAGAGCGCGCCGCCGAGACCGGCCAGTCGCGTCAGCAGGCCCAGGAGCAGCCCGACGCCGAGCGCGATCTCGGTGACGAACGTCAGCAGCCCGAAGAGGCCAAAGTTCGGAACGACCACGTTTTTGAGAAAGGCCGCATACCACCCGAAGGTCGGGTGGGCGATCTCCTGCTGGAGCCAGCCGTAGAGGGACTCGACGTTTAGTCAACAGCCTCTAACTTCTTTCGATGCTTACGAAAGCGCGTGTCGGACGGCAAACACGGATTCCCCACCGGTTGTCAAGGCCATCACCGCGCTAGCGTGGTTACGCTACTCGCAGACGGTGAGCTCGAATCCTGTTTAAATCTATGCTAAGCGTCCCGCTGGCACGCTTCCTCAGATCGACCTCCGATCCCCGACGGGCGACCGCCCGGCGCTGCGCGGGCTTCCTGAGGTCGTTCATCACGAGGGCGCTGAGAGCATCCCCGGTGGGCGATGCACCGTCTCGGCTCGCTGCGCCGGCTTGCCGAGTGGAGTTGGAGGGGTGCGCGAGAGACGCTGAAAAATGATGTCCGTCAAGCAGGGTTGCCTTGACTTCACTCGGTGCGTGTGGGAGGGTCACCGCACTCGAGGCTGGTGTTTCCTTTCGTCTAATTTCCGGACAGGGAGGAGAGCCCCGATGCCCGCCACCGACCCTCGCCAGACCACTCGCCGCGACGTGACACGACGTGATTTCCTCAAGCGCGCCGGCTGGGCTACCGCCGGGATGACCACGCTGGCCGTCGGTGCCGACCGGAAACCAGCCTCTGCCGCCTCGATATATCCTGACTGGATTCCGGCGAGCCCCAAGCCGCCGAAGCGAGGCGGGGTCCTCACCCGAGCCTCGGCCTGGGATCCTCCGGTGATCGACCCGCGGCTCACCCAATCCATCGGGCTGTTCCAGTTCGCCGGTCTCACCAGCAATCGCCTCCTGCGCCATGCGTTCACGGACGAGGCGACCGGCTACAACGATCTGACCCTCAAGGGAGACCTCGCCGAGTCCTGGCAGGGGAGCCCCGACCAGCGCGTCTGGACGTTCAAGCTGCGCCGGGGCGTCAAGTGGCAGAACGTGCCGCCGCTCAAAGGGCGCGAGCTCACGGCCGCCGATGTCAAGTACTGCTTCGAGGCCTACGCGAAGGAGGGCGTGCAGACGTTCACGTTCCAGGAAATCGAGGGCATGGAGACGCCCGACACGCATACCCTTCGCGTCCACCTCAAGACGCCCAACGCGCTGTTCCCGCAGAACGTCGCCGAGCCTGTGGCGGTGATCTTCTCGCGCGAGGTCCTCGAGGAGGACGGCGACCTCAAGAAGCGCCTGATTGGCACCGGGCCCTATATCCTCAACGAGCACACCCGCAAGGTCCGCGTCGTGCTCCAGCGCAACCCCGATTACTTCGACACGGGCCGCCCGTACGTCGATGAGTACGTCATCCTGTCGACGCCGGACTCCGCCACCCGCACGGCGGCGTTTCGCACCGGCCAGAGCGACTTCCTGGTGCTGCAGAGCCCGTCCGAGGTGGAGGCCGTCCGCAAGTCGAATCCCACCGCCGTCGTGCAGGCGCTCCCGTTCCCGATGGCGCCGTTCGGCGTGGCGCTGGCCCAGGACCGGCCACCGTTCAACGACGTGCGCGTCCGGCGCGCCCTCTCGATGGCCGTCGACCGCCAGAAGCAGGTGGACACGGTGTTCGAGGGCCACGGTATCGTGGGCTGGGGCGTGCCGTACATCTACTACCAGGACACGAGCCCGACGGCGGCCCAGCTCGGTCCTTACTGGCAGTACAGCCCTGCCGAGGCAAAGAAGCTGCTGGCCGAGGCCGGTCACCCGAACGGCTTCGAGACGACGCTGTTCTACTACGAGTACTTCCCGCAGATGACGTCCCAGATCCAGCTCGTTCAGCAAGATCTCAAGAAGAACCTCAACATCAACGTCAAGATCAGCAAGCTCGACTACACGACCTATTACGGGCGCTACGTCGAGGGCAAGTGGGACGGGATGGCGTGGGGTTTCCAGTCCGGCCACGCGGTGGGCCTCGACGAGCGGACGTACGTGTACATGCACTCGAAGTCCACGAAGAACTTCTTCAAGGTCAACGATCCGGTCATCGACGAGTTGACCGTGAAGCTCCGGCAGACGCCCGACCGGGCCGAGCAACGCGCGACTGCTAGGAGGATCGTGGACCGGGAGCACGACCAGGTGCTGCGGATGTGGATGCCCTGGGGCACCATCTTCGTGCTCTTCCAGCCTCACCTGAGAAACGTGGCCGGCGGCGTCCTGCGCGGCACCGTCGGGTATGGCTCGCCGACCATCGCGCGGCTGTGGATCGATAAGTAGCGGAGCGGCCGGAGGTCTCGGGACCGGATAGCGAGGGCGCACGTCCACGCAAAAAATGCGTAATCCGACGCCCGCTGCTCCATTGCGACCGGTCGTGAAGCTCACGTGTGGTTACGATGAGCGACAGGGAGCGCGAAAGACATGTTGGGCTGGGGTCTCAGAAACTTCTCGTTATTCGGGTCATCGTACTGATTCTCTTCGGGGCCAAGCGTTTGCCCGAGTTCGCGCGTTCCCTGGGTTCAAGCTCAAAGAGTTCAAGCAGGGCATCAATGAGGCGAAGGCGACACCACACCCGCGACATCCAAGGACGAAGGAGGGAAGGCTACCCTGAGGACATTTGCGCCAGCCGACACGTCGTCTTGAAGGCTCGCGCGGAACGTCAGGACGCTGAGGGAGACGATCCTGGGTCGGCCGCACGTTCACGGCCCGCCTCGAACTCCTCGATGACCTGTCGCGCCACCTGACGGGCTTTCGCGGTCGGGTCGCGCAGCCACTCCTCGTCCTGCAGGACCTCACGGACAAGCCCTGGTCGGTCGCCGGTGCGCGCAGTCACCGGGACCGGAACCACCGCGATGCCGTCGTCAGGCGGACTCGTATCGACTTCAGTCGGTATCCACGGGACTCTAAACGGTGCTTTCCAGTCGTGCTGAATGACGGGTACGACCTCAACGAGCGCCGACTGTTCGAGCAGCAGGCAGTAGTCTTTCGCGAGCCGCCCCAAGAGGTCGATGTTTCGGCTTCGTTTCGCCGCCCCTCGGTGCGCCACAGGGTAGGCGCGCGAGTCACCGACAAAACCGACAAAACCGGGGCGGTCTGGTCGGCTCGTCGCGCTCCAGCCCTGGAGCACCGGGGCGGGTGTCGGCGGGAACTACGCCGCGATCTTCAGCCGGCCCTCGAACCTGAGCGTCAGGTCAGGGGGTGTGGTCTCGGGGGGAGCGGCGCCGCTCCCCCCCGACGTTGAGTTGACTAGGCGACGAACGGCGGGATGGGCGGAATCTCGATCTGCAGCGTCTTGACCTCGCGCACGCCGGGCACCGTACGCGCGACCTCGACCGCGCGCTCGAGGGCCGCGGTCCCCTCCAGCGTCACGACACCCGCCTGGGCCTCGACGGTGATCCGGTAGCGCCGCGTCTCTGGGTGCGTCGCGAGCGCCACTTGCACCCGCGATGCCAGCGCCCGTGACACGACCATCTGACGGCCGGCGTCGGTCGTCGCCATGTCGGGGCGCCGCACGAACCCCTCGATGACCGCCACCGCCGCCTCGTACTTCATCTTCTCGGTGTTGACGACCAGCTCATAGAGCGTGGGATCGGCGATGTCCACTTCGTAGAGATATCGCATCCGGCCGGATTTCTCGACGTCGTCGCGGCGCACGAGGTCGGCGGCCGCGCGCTGGTTGGGCGTCTCGCCCGTCATCTCGGTGGTGCACTTGATCCACTGCTTCACACGATGCTCGAACGGGGCGATGAGCCTGACCCGGAGCACATGCGGGACGCCGCGGAGCAACCACTGGCCGCCGCCGCGCATCAGCACGCAGTTGTCGTCCTCGGCGAACTCGAGGCAGGTGGTTTGAAGCACGGTAATGTGGTGGCGTGTTTCCGTGTCGAAGCGCTCGAAGAGCGTCGGCTTCGACTCGTCGAGGTGGGAAAGCTTCTCCTCCGCGAGCCCATAGCGGCGCGCCGCGTCGAGAAGCAGCTCCTGATTCACGTAGCGGTACCCGAGCCGCTGCGCTAGCGCCATGCCGATCTCCGGGCCGCCTGCTCCCATCTGATGCGAAATGTAGATGATGGCCATGGCTCACCTCCGCCGGTACTTGTCTTTGAGCGCGGTCGGAGCAATCGCGATGCGCTTGCCGCCGACGTCGTCCAGGATGTAGACCTCGAGCGGATAGCACTACTGCTGTATCGTGAATCGCACAACGCTAGTGCTATCCAACGCTTACACTCGCTCCTCGAACGTGTCTCACGATGGAAGCCTCCCTGGTCGTTCCCCACCACCCGAGACGTCTCACTCGACCATCCCCTCACTTCTGCTTGAGCTTCACGTCCTCGTACGGCGCGGAGAACGCGTACCCGGCGATGAGGCCGACCCCTGACTCCTCGACCCTCGGCCCCTTGCCGCTCAGGCCGGCGAGCAGCCAGATCGGCGCGACCATCACCTTCTCGTGGATGAGCTGCTGGATACGTTCGAGGATCGCGCCCCGCCTCTTGGGGTCCATCTCGTTCGCTTGTTCCTGGAAGAGCCCATCGATGTCGCCATAGCTCCCGTAGACGTAGGTGCCGCCCGCGGCCACGAAAGCCTCGATCCGCGTGGCGGCGTTGCCGAAGGCGCCGCTGCCGACCTGGACGAGGTTCTTGTACTTCCTCTCGGCGTTCCCCTTGTTGAAGGCGGCGCGTTCGAGTGGCCGGAGCTTCACCCGGATACCGACCGCGTGGAGGTAGTTGACCACGGGTTCGCCAACATAGGTGCTCGCGGCGTCGCAGAAGTAGTCCCCGGCGTCAAAGCCATTGGGATAGCCAGCCTCAGCGAGGAGTTGCCTGGCCTTGGCAGGATCATAGGGATACCCCGGCGGCTGCCAGTAGAACTCGAAGCTGCTGGGAACGATACTCCCGATCAATTTGGAATGCCCCAGGGTCTCTGCCTGGTTCATCGTGGGCCGGTCGATGGCGTAGTTGGCGGCCAGGCGCACCCGCCGGTCGTGCCACGGCGACTTCTGCTCCCACTGGTCGGCGAAGTAGACCCACTGCGTGGCCTGTCCGACGTTCGGCTTCAGTGTCAGCCCCGGGGTTCGCTGGAGCTGCTCGGCCAGTGCGCCGCGGATCGCATAGGCGATGTCCACCTCACCTCGCTTCAGCGCGGCCAGGCGCGTGGCCTCGTCCGGGATCGCCTTCAGGACCAGCCGTTTCACGTTCGGCGCTTTTCGCCAGTACTGATCGAAGGCCTCGAAGACGAGCTCCACGCCCGGGGCGAACGAGACGAACCGGTACGGGCCGGCGCCGATCGGGGCCTTCTTGAAGCCTTCGTCGCCGACCTTCTCGACGTACTGCCTGGGCACGATCCAACTGGCTCCGGTCGCGGTCGCATAGAACGTCATGAAGTCAGGCCACGGCCGCTTGAGGCGGATGCGGACTCGCCCCGGGTCCGGGGTCTCCATCGCTGCCACGCTCTCCTTGAGAGGCTTGTGGGCTACGCCTCGGTAGCGCTCGAACGAGAACTTGACGTCGTCGGCCGTGACCGGATCGCCGTTGTGGAACCTGACGCCTCTGCGCAGCACGAACTCGTAGACGAGCCCGTCGGGGGACATACTCCATGACTCCGCCAGACTGGGCGCCATAGGATTGCCCGGCATCGGTTTCACCATGGCGTCGTGCAGCGCGTAGAGCAGCATGTATGACGTGATGATCCCGGAGGTCTCGGCCGGATCGAACCACGTCGGCGCGAGCGAGATGTGGACGGCCCACGTCATCTGACCTTCTGGCGCCGCGGCGCCGGGCGCGACGGCGACGATCGAGATCAACAGGACGAGCAGCGGGGCGACGAGGCCTCGAACGTATCTCATCATGGAAGCCTCCCTGGTCGTTCCCGGTCAGTCGCTACGGGTCATGCGATCGTCCCCTCACTTCTGTTTGAGCTTCACGTCCTCGTACGGCGCGGTGAACGCGTACCCCGCGATGAGTCCGACCCCTGACTCCTCGTCTCTCGGCCCCTATGCCGACAAGGCCGGCGTTCAGATAGATCGGCGCGACCACCACCTTCTCGTGGATGAGTTGCTGGAGGCGGTGCAGGATCGCCTCACGCCGCTTCGCTGCATCGAAGCCGTTCGGGTACCCGGCCTCGGCGAGCAGCTGCTTCGCCCGGGCGGGATCGTACGTGTAGCCGGGCGGCTGCCAGTAGAACTCGAAGCGGCTCGGAATGATGCTCCCGGTGATCCTGGCGTAGCCGAGAGCGTCGGCCTGATTGATCGCCTGCCGGTCGATGGCGTAGTTCGCAGCCAGGCGCACGCGACGATCGTGCCAGGGTGACTTCGGGTCCCACTGCTCGGTGAAGTAGACCCAGTGGGTGGCCTGACCGACGTTGGGCTCGTTGGGCTTCAGGGTGAGCCCCGGGGTGCGCAAGAGCTCCTCGGCCAGCGCGCCGCGAATCGCATAGGCAATGTCCACTTCACCGCGGCCAGACGCTTCCGGGATCGCCTTCAGAACCAGCCTTTTCACGTTCGGCGATTTCCGCCAGTACTGGTCGAAGGCCTCCAAGACGAGCTCTGATGCCAGCTCGGGGAGCCTATCAGAGCGTCCCGCGGCATGTCGCTGCTCGATGACGACGTTCTGATCCTCTACATACCCAAGCTCTCGCAGCCCTTGCCGAAAGGCAGCCACCCAGGTCTTGTCGCCTTCCGCTCTGTGCAGCGACAGATACCCGATCCGCTGAACCTTCCCGGCCGATTGCGCCTCGGCGGCGAGCGGCGTGGCGAGGAGGTCGAGAGTGAAAATGACCGCGAGCCCGATCAGCCACATACTGCCGGGGAGTCTAGCCGAACATCACGACGCGCACCAGCGCCCGCATCGACTCAAAATTTAGGTTACCGAGGGAGACCCCGTAGATCAGAAGTCACGGTTACCAATCCCGACCAGGAGGGCACCGTGACGCGAGCGAGTCTGCGGGAGTACGCCGCCGTGCAGCGGGAGCGATACCAGCACGCCACGCGAGCCGAGAAGCACCAGCTCTTGGACGAGCTCGTCACCGTGACGGGCATGCATCGCAAGGCCGCCATCCGGCTGCTGCGCCGGGCGCCGCGGCCACCGACGAGGCCCTCGCGCGCTGGCCGCCCGCGGAGCTACGGCCCCGACGTCGCCGCGGCGGCCGAAGTCTTGTGGCAGGCCAGCGGCCGGATCGGGGCTCACCGGCTGCATCCGTTCGTGGCCGAACTCCTCGAGCGGCTCATCCGGTGCGGGGAACTCACGGTGACCCCCGCGGTCGAGAAGCTCGTCCGGCAAGCGAGTCGCCCGACCCTCGCGCGGCTGCTGGCGTCGGCTCGGGCTCAGTTCCCACCGCGCGGGTACCCGACGACGCGCCCGGGCACCTGGCTCAAGCACGAGATCCCGATCCGGACCTTCCCGGAGTGGGACGACGCGCGCCCCGGGTTCTGCGAGGTGGATCTCGTCGCCCATGGTGGGAGCCGCACGCAAGGCTTCTACCTCTGCCCCCTCTGCGCGGTTGACATTGCGACGACCTGGGTCGAGCTCGAGGTCGTCTGGGGCAAGGGCCAGACGCGGGTCGGCTCCGCCGTGCACTCCGTCCGCGCGCGCCGGCCGGTGCCGCTGGTGGGGCTCGACAGTGACAACGGGTCGGAGTTCATCAACCACCGCCTCTACACGTGGTGTCCGCGCGAGGGGATCACCTTCACGCGCAGCCGCGCCTACAAAAAGAACGACGGGGCCCACGTCGAGCAGAAGAACGGCGCCGTCGTCCGGCAGCTCGTCGGCTACGATCGCTTCGCCTCCCGGGCCGCCTATCGCCAGCTCGCGCGCGTCTATCAGCTCGCCCGCCTGCACGTGAACTTCTTCCAGCCCGTGGAGAAGCTGGTGACGAAGACGCGTAATGGCGCCCGCGTCCGGCGGGTCTACGATCGCGCCCAGACGCCCTATCAGCGGCTCTGCGCCGCGGACGTCCTTTCCCCCGCGACGCGCCACGAGCTGGAGACGCGCTATCAACAACTCAATCCGCTCCAACTGCGGCGCGACCTGGAAGCCGCGCTCGAACGCCTCTGGACCCTCGCGGCGCCCGACCCGTGCCGCCTCCAGGAGAGTACCGAGAGCCAGCGTCCCCCTCGCCAAAGTCCTCTCCTGGGCCCGCACAGACGATGGCTTTGGTAACCCTGAATTATGAGTTGACGAGAATCGGAGGGTAACCCTCAATTATGAGTTCCTACGGCGCCCCGGCCTGGACGAGCACCGGGGCGCAGGACGAACTTTCACGACGCGGAGATGGCGCGGCCGGTCCCGCAGAGCGAACCGAAGCTGACGCGGCCCCGCCTTACGAACGATGACCCTGAGCATGGCGTGCGCCGGCTTCGAGAGCTAGTGTGGGCTCCCGCGTGGTTCGTCCAGCCGAATCACTGTCCACAGCGCTGAAGCCCTCCGGAGAGATCTTCGCGCCGCCGCCGACCCTCGTCCCC
>QHSU01000034.1 GCA_003220535.1 Candidatus Rokuibacteriota bacterium | reverse complement strand
GAGTGCATCATGGGCGCGGTCGACACGCGCACACCGGGCACGGGCTCGTCGCTGCGGTTCGTCATCTTGAAGCGGACCTTGTCGCCGACGCGTGCGCGGATCGTTGGTCCCGGCACCTGGTCGCCGAAGGTCCAGCCGGTGAATTTCACGCCCGGCGCGATCTCGATGATTTTGTGGGTCGTGTCGAGGCGGACCTCCTTCACCGAAGCCGGATCGAGCGGCTTCAGCGTCGCCGTCAAGGACAGCGCGTCGCCGGCGGCGAAGGCGCCCGTCTGCCGCGTGGTGGTGACCCGTGCCGGCGGCGACGTGAATTCCAAGGTCGCCGCGTCGTACGGATCGGACGTGGCCGGCGGTCGCGTGTCGCAGGCGGCAAGAGCGAGCGCCAGGAGCCAGAGCCGGCGGCGGCAGGCCCGTCGCCGTTGCTGAATATTGGAAAGCGCGCGGTTGCTGATGGATCTCCCCTCCTTGGTGTGACGGTGTTCCCGTGACGATCATGGTCGCGGCGCGCCGTTACCCGCGTACCAAGACCATTTCCGGCTCGCGTGCTACGTCAGATTTGGAACCTCGCGCTCATGATGTGGTCTACGGACATGGACCGCAATGCCTTCGCCGCCAGCCTTCATTGCACGCTGCCTTCCTGGAGGCGAGCAAGCTTCTGAAACGAAAGGTGGGTTCCTGCGCCACTTCCATGGACGTGTTTCTCACTTCGGATGGGGAATCGAACCCTGTACCATTCGACCGCTTGAAGTCGGCTGTCTCGCTGGGAGCGCCACTCGTCAGCGTGCGGTACGACGCCCACAGTCGCCACCATTACCAGCGGCTCCGCGGGCGCGGGCACAGCCACGGCCGGGCGCTGCGTGGCGTTGTTGATCGTCTCCTCACCGTGCTCATGGCCATGCTCGCGGACCAGACGACGTACGACCCCGCCCGTCGGCAAGCCGTCCTCGCACAAGCGCACTGACGCGCTTGACCACCGGTGGGAAATCCGTGTTCTCCAACCTTCAGAGGTGAGAATGGCCTAAGGCGACGGTGGCCTCGCTCGGCTCGGACGCACTGAGCGGCTCACCTCGAACCCGGATGAGGATGGAGGGTGCTTTCGGACCGTCCGTAGCAGGCCCCCGCAACCATAAGCTGCTAGGGCTTAGAAGGGGCCGCCAGGTGGCGGCCCCTTGTTTTCCTGCGAACTGGCGGGGCGCAGTCCTGTCGCTGGCCTCGATCTTGGTGGGTTTCTGATGATCAGACGAGAGATGCCGAACGTGGAGTGGTGCGCCAGGCCCACGCCGTAAGCGCAACGCCAATCAAAGCCGGGAGAGTGACAGCAGGAAAGTCGCGGAGAATTACCGATGGAGAGCAGATGCCGACGGCGACTTCCCACAGATGGAAAACGGCATGCGCGCGAGGAGCCACAACGTCGCGGCGGCCCACAGCCCAATACGGCGCTCCGGTCGGATCATGCCGATGCCAAAAGCTACGCCGAGGAACAGCTGAATAATCCCAATATCGCGGATGAAGCGCTGATTAAAGAAACCAGTGTCGGTTACACCTGGGATGAATTCATACCACCAATGGAGCGACGAACATAAAGAGTCCGTTTACGGAGAGAAATACTCCGGTGAAAGCCACCATTATGACTACCACTATCAAAATGGCACGACTGCCTTCTGTCATCTTGGTCAAGTCTTAAGCGTGCTGGATAATCGAGCGACGACGCACTCGGTGTCGCCGCCGGGTCGCGGGATTCCTAAACGACCTGAGCGTCGCGACGATCAACACGATGCATGCCGGGAGATTCGAGCCGGATCACGAATGGAGGGTCTGCGCGACCTTCGCGTCCGGGTAATATTGCGGCGCCTCACGCCGATCGAACATGCCGTAGTCGCGCACCACGCGGACATGGCGAAGCCTCGCGCCCTTCCTGCAGTGACACGGTTTTCTCGAAAGCTTCGGCTGCCGCCTTATCGCGCCAGGTCAGCATCAGGATGACGTCCCCGGGCGTCAGGACGGCATCGAACACATCCCAAGCCACGAGCCCGGACGCACCGGACACGAACCACTTCGCGACATCCTCAGGCTTGGAGCTCTTCACCCAGTCAGCAGCCCGCGAGGTAGGCGAAACGGGTGAAGTCCCGCAGGTAGTCGGGCAGGGCAGCGACCACCGCTTCCAGATCAGGCCGCTCGAAGAAGCCCTGCCGGGTGTTGTTCTCGCTCAGCACCCTCACCTTCGGGATGGACGGCAGCAGCTGACGGTCGTGGGCGAGACGCAGGGCCCGACGAAGAAGCTCCAGCTCCCGGTTGATGGTCGCGTTCGACTTCTCCTCCTCCCGGCGCTCGGTGATGTAGATCTCGATCGCGCGGACGTTAATGTCCAAGGCCCGCCAGGCTTGAACTGAGAGCAATGACCGGAAAGGCGCTTCGCCCCGCTGGCGGTCCAGACCGGACTCCCTTGACTGCCCTGCAGTGACGGTCCATTATCCCCCCACTGCCGCGACAGCTCGGCCCGCCCGGGCCCAGGGGGTTTGTTCCCCTCGAGCAATTTAGCTAGCTAGCTAGTCTCGATCACGACGTCAGACCGAGGAGTTCGGGGATTGACCCACCTCTCCATACGTGAGCTTTCCATCAACTTTGGAGGCTTGCGAGCGGTCGATGGCGTGACCTTCAGTATCGAGGCCGGCCAGATACACGGGTTGATCGGTCCCAATGGCGCCGGGAAGACCACAATTTTCAATTGTGTCACCGGCTTCTATCGCCCGACAAGCGGGACGATCCGCCTTCGAGACCGTGATATTACCCGCCTCCGCCCCGATCAAATCTGTCGCCTCGGCATCGCGCGGACCTTCCAGAACGTGCAACTCTTCCGCAGCATGAGCGCCCTCGACAACATCTTGGTGGCGAAGCACAGCCATATGCGGACAGGTGTTCTGGCGGAGGGCCTTGCCCTCCCCTTCGTGCGGAAGCAGGAGCGCACGGTCCGCGAGAAAGCCGCGGAGCTCGTGGAATTCCTGGGCCTCAGGGACCTTCAGCGTCAGATAGCCGGGAATCTCCCGCTGGGCTCGCAGAAACGCCTGGAGCTGGGACGAGCCTTGGCGTCGGATCCCCAGGTACTGCTGCTCGACGAGCCCGCATCGGGCCTGAACACCTCGGAGATGCAGGTCCTCGCCCAACTACTGCTCCAAGTCCGGGACCGGTTCAAGCTGACCATCCTGCTGGTCGAACACGACATGGGCCTGGTGATGAGCATCTCCGACACCATCACTGTGCTCAACTTCGGGCGCAAGATCGCCGAGGGCACGCCGCGCGACGTACAGAACGACCGAGAGGTCGTCAAAGCCTACCTGGGGGAGACCGTCAGTGTCGAACGGCGCTGATCCAGGGACGAGCGGCGCATCCGGGCAGCCGCTGCTGACCCTCGACGGAGTCGAAACCTACTATGACAGCATCCGGGTGCTCAAAGGCATCTCCTTCAAGGTGCCCGAGCGCTCGGTCGTCGCGCTCCTCGGTGCGAACGGGGCAGGGAAATCGACGACACTGAAGTCCATCTCCGGTCTCGTGCCGCCAGCGCGAGGAACGGTCACCTTCATGGGGCGTAGAATCGATGGGCTCCCCACGGAGCAGATCGTGCGCCTGGGCATCTCTCACGTTCCCGAAGGCCGTGAGCTCTTCCCCGAGCTGACCGTCGTCGAGAACTTGAAGATGGGCGCGTACACCCGCACGGAGAAGCGGGCGATTCGAGACAGCCTCGACCGAGTGCAGGCGCATTTCCCCATCCTCGCCGAGCGGCGGTCGCAGCTGGCCGGGACGCTGAGCGGCGGGGAGCAGCAGATGGTGGCGATCGGTCGCGCGCTGATGGCTGAACCCAAGCTGATGCTCCTCGACGAGCCCTCGTTGGGGTTGGCCCCCATGCTGGTCGAGGAGATCTTTCGCATCATTGGCGAGATCCACCAGAGCGGCACCACCGTCCTCCTCGTCGAGCAGAACGCCAACAAGGCGCTGTCCATCGCCGACTACGGCTACGTGCTAGAGACCGGCACGATCTCGCTCGAAGGTGAAAGTCAACAGCTCCTGCGAGACGACCACGTGCGTCGCTTGTATCTCGGGCAGCGGTGACACACAAAGGGAGGGTCTGATGAAACGCTTCCTCGGCAGCACTGGAGCTCTGGCTACCCTCGTCGGCCTCCTTGTCCTGAGCGCGGGCGTGCCGACCTGGGCGGAGGACGGCGTCACGGACAAGGAGGTGCTCATCGGAGCGGGCCTGGATCTGACGGGTGCCGTGGCCAACTGGGGGGTCAACATCAAGGCCGGTATGGAGGCCGTCTTCAATCGGGTGAACGACATGGGCGGCGTCCACGGGCGCAAGATCAAGTTGATTGCCTACGACCACGTGTATCAACCCCCCAAAGCCGTGACCAACGCGAAGCGGCTCGTGGAACGCGACAAGGTGTTCGTCATGATGGGGCACCTGGGGACGCCGACGACGAAAGCGATTAAGGACTACTTGGAGGAGAAACAGGTCCCCAACATCTTCCCGGCTACCGTGGCCAGCATCTGGACCACGTCCGGGAAGTGGCATATCGGTGATCTGGCCACCTACGTCGACCAGACCTGGTTGATCGTTGACCACCTGGTGAAGGAACGGAAGATCAAGAAGATCGCCAGCTTCTACCAGGACGACGAGTACGGCCTCGACGGGCATCAGGGGGGAAAGTCCCGCCTGAAACAGTACGACCTCGCGTACGTAGCGGAAGTTGACTACAAGCGCGCTGATATCGACTTCAGCTCGCAGGCCGCCAAGCTCAAGGAGTCCGGGGCGGAGGCCGTGATTCTCCAGGCGGTATATCGCGAGCCGCCGCGGCTGGCCGAACAGTGTCACGCCATCGGGTACTATCCGCAGTTCATCGGTCCTTCGCCGATCGTGGTGGAGAAGACGATCGAGCTGGGCGGCAAACACGTCGAGGGGATGATCGGGGTGGAGGCGTATCCGCTACCGACAGATCCCGGCCCCTTCCTCGATCGCTATCGGGCCGACATGAAGAAGTATTTCCCCATCCTGGCGCTGGATACCACGAACTTGTATGGGTACCAGAAGGCGGCGCTCTTCGTCGAAGCCTTGCAGCGGACGGGACGGAATCTCACGCGCGACTCGCTGCTCAAGTCGATCGAATCCATCAAGGATTGGGATCCCGGCTGGGGCCTCAAGTATAGCTACGGGGGAGACAATCGCCGGGGAATGAGCCGGGCGGCGCGTCTGGTCATCGTGAGGGACGGCAAATGGACGAAGATAACTGAGTGGATCGAGTTGCAAGAGGGCGGACGGCGCTAGGGCCGTCTGCGTGAGTCGAGCCTCATCCTCACCTGACCGCGATGCGGGAGGGCCGGGCGCGCCGGTCGCCCCTCTCGCATCCGCGGGACGGAGATAGTCGGCATGGCCGAGATTCTGACCAGCCAGGTGGTCAGCGGGCTGGCGACCGGCTGTGTGTATGCACTGATCGCCTTGGGATTCGTCCTCATCTTCAAAGCCACCGACGTGGTGAACTTCGCGCAGGGCGAGTTCGTCATGGCCAGCGGGTTCATCAGCTTTACCCTCTTGATCTGGTTCGGGCTCCCCTACTGGCTGGTCTTCTTTCTCACGATCGCCCTGTCGGGCATCATGGGAGTCACGCTGGAGCGGGTGGTCGTGCGCCCTATCATGGACGCCCCCATCTTCAGCATCGTCATCGCCACCATTGGTGCCTCGACGGTCATGCGGTCCTCGGCCGGCATCGTTTATGGGTACGATGTGTTGCCGCTCCCGACCATCTTCTCCAAGGATCCTATTCGCCTCGGAGTCTTGAGCTTCACCGTCATGGATGTGGGGGTGATCGGGTCCTCGCTGGTAATCATGCTCGCCCTGTATCTCTTCTTCAAACTGACGAAGACCGGTACGGCGATGCGAGCCACCGCCCAAAGCCAAACCGCGGCGCGGCTCATGGGCGTGAGCGTCAAGCGCATTTTCTCGCTGACCTGGGCTATCAGCGCCGCCGTCGGGGGCGTCGCGGGCGTACTGATCGCGCCGATCATCTATCTCGATCCCAACCTCGGGTTCATCGGGGTGAAGGCCTTTGCCGGCGCGATCCTGGGAGGCTTCGGCAGTATCCCGGGCGCCATTGTGGGGGGAATGTTGCTGGGAATCCTGGAGAATCTCTCCGGCTATTTCTTCAACGCCGGCATCAAGCAGGTATCGACGTACATCCTGCTCATCTTGGTCTTGGTCGTGAGGCCGAGCGGTCTGTTCGGCGCGGCACCGGTCAAAAGAGTGTGATTGGGATGAAGAATCTCGAGCGGTTCAAGGGCCTGCTCCTGGTCGTGGTTGCCGTCGCATTGCTGGTGCTTCCGAACTTCGTGGATAACTACGTCCGCTACGTCATGGCGCGCCTCTTCGTGTACGTGCTCGTGGCGCTCGGCTTGAATCTGTTGACCGGCTATACCGGCCAGGTCTCTCTCGGTCATGCCGCCTTCTTCGCGATTGGGGCGTACACGGCGGCCGTCCTCGCCGATTCGTGGCGCTGGCCCTCCGCGCTTTGCGTGCTGGCGGCTGCGGTGGTCACGGCCGTCGTCGGCTACCTGCTGGGGCTGCCGTGCCTGCGCTTGAGCGGCCTCTACCTCGCCATGGCGACGCTCGGCTTCACCCTCATCGTTCAGGAGATGCTCCTGCAGCTCGCCGTAATCACCCATGGATCGGAGGGCATGTCCGTACGGCCCGCCTCGATCTTGGGAGTGCGGTTCGATTCCGACTATCGAAAGTACTATCTCGTCTTGAGCGTCACCGTCGTGATGCTCATCTTCGCGCGGAACTTGATTCGGGGGCGTACCGGGCGGGCGTTTCTCGCCATTCGCGAAAACGAGAAGGCCGCAGAGGCCATGGGCGTGAATCTGGCTCAGTATAAGACGATTGCCTTCGCGATCAGTGCGCTGTACACCGGCCTGGCTGGAGCGTTGAGCGCATTCCTCGTGGGATTCCTCGATCCCCAGGAGTTCAGCTTTTTCCTCTCCATCCAGTTCATCACCATCATCATTCTTGGTGGCCTCGCGTCGCTGCTGGGCTCAGTGCTCGGGGCGGGATTTTTGATCATCCTGCCCGAACTGCTGGCCGGGCTGGACGTATGGCAGGCACTCGTCTACGGCGTGATCATGGTACTCACCATCATCTTCATGCCCTTCGGGCTCAGTGGCGCGATCGGTCGATACGCCTATCGCTGGTTCGGAATCGGCGTCGAGCCCATTATTCCTCGGCGCTTGGGGCATTGAAACTGCGCCAGCGCGCCCCCCGTCGTGCCCATCTGAATCCAGTCCTTCCACTACCGACAGGCCGCGGTCTACGTGGACAAGATCCTCAAGGGCGCGAAGCCGGCCGATCTGCCCGTTGAGCAACCGACGAAGTTCCAGTTGGTGATCAACCTGAAGACCGCGAAAGCCCTCGGCCTGACGATTCCGCAATCGATCTTGGTTCGGACGGACGAGCTAATCCAATGGCCCACCGACGAACATTCATCAGCACGGTCGCGTTCGGTCTCCTCGCTGGATTGCTCGTGGGCCGGGCGCGCGGCAGACGAGGGAGTTCGTCCAAGGCAACGTCGCATAGGCGGTCAGCTACTCCGGTTGTCCGAGACCTCCTCGGTGCGTCGCTACGGCTTGCAGCCAGGGTCGGTTGGCAACGGCGGTGGCGCCAGCAAGACCTGCGCGTCGAGCGACGGGACGCGGTCGAAATCGAACAAGTCCTCGAGCGTGTTCGCGTGTAGATCGCGTGCGGTGAGGTGCGGCCGCTCATCTTCGTCGTCGCCGTCCCGGCTCAGGAAGCGCTTCTCGAGGAGCGCCAGAAGGGACGTGTGGTCGCCGACGGCGTGCGATACGTAGTGCGACTTGGAGAAGGGCGATACGGCGATGAACGGCACGCGGAACCCATACTGATCGAAGGCCGGACAATTGTCCGGGTACGGACCAAACGGCGTGAACCCGGGACAGAGCGACAACGCGTCGAGTTGGCTGACGGCGCAGTTGGCGCCCGAGCCCGGCACCGGGTTGGTTGCGTCGGCACACTGGCCAGGGAAGACCCCGTCGGGCGTCCGTGCGTGGCCTTGGCGCGCGCGCGGCGGTCGCACGTGGTCGTAGGCGCCGCCGTGCTCGTCGTAGGTGATGAACACGATCGAGTCTTTCCAGTTCGGACCGCCTCGCACCGCCCGGACCACGTTCGAGACGAAGAACTGCCCGGCGCGGATGTTGCTCGGTGGGTGCTCGTCGAACTGCACGCCACCGAAGCCGAAGGCAGGATCGACGAAGGCGACGGGCGGTAGCTGACCGGTCGCCGCATCCGTAAAGAACTGCGTGATCGGCCGGATGTGCTCGGACAGGAATGGCCGGAAGCTTCCGGTCGACGGCACGTCCGAGACGTAGTTCACCCAGAAGACATGGTGCTGGTCGAGCAGGTCTAGGATCGTGCCGTTGACCGGTTTGTAACCGCCAGGCGGCGGGAACTGCTCTGCGGTGTTGAGATGGCCGAACGAGGTAGCGGCTAGCGCATAGGCGCGGTTCGGGAAGGTCGGGCCGAGTACCGACGCAAAATAGCGATCGTTGAGGGCGAAAGTCTGCGCCAGGGCGTAGTAGAACGGCAGGTCGGTCTCGGTGTAAAAGCCCATCGTCTCGTCTTCGATCGGGGTCTCGCCGCCGAGGTCTGGCTGCTCAGTGGCGTCGTTCACGCGTACGAAGCCATTGTTGGGGCTCGCGCGCAGCGTGTTGAGCGGGTCCGCGTAGTTTGCCTCCATGTGGCTCCCCAACCATTCATGGTTGAGATCGGGCTTCACGCAATAGTTGGGCTCGTGGAAGGCGAAGACGAGCTTGCTGTTGTCGTCGCGGTTGAAGTTGAAGCACCTGAGGTTGCCCGCGTGGTCGCGCAGGCAGGTGAGCCCGTCGACACACGCGTGGTCGTGGTCGCGGCAGGGGCCACTGTGGTATGGACTGCCCGGCGCGTAGGCGAGCGTCCCGAAATAGTTATCGAACGAGTGGTTCTCCTGCATGATGATCACGATGTGCTGAACCTTGCGGAGGTCGCCATCAGCGCGTGCCGAGGGCGCGCCGACGAAAAAAAGCGCCGCGATCACGCTCGTTGCAATCGTCCATCTCGATCCGCGCATGCTTCACCTCCCTGATTCGGATCGTCGCTGCTGGAAGAACCTGTAAAGCCTGCCTTCTCGACATGACGTCAGGAAAACTGCCGCCGACGCCCTCCAGCGTCGCGAATCCCGAAGCTGGGAAGGTTGCGCGAGCTTAGCGCCGAGCGGGGTGACCGTCAACGCACATCCGTGCCACTGTAACCACTCCGCCCGCAGATCTCCCTGTCGAGCAACCCCACGAAGTTCGAGCTGGTCATCAACCTGAAAACAGCGAAGGCTCTCTGGCTGACGGTCCCGCATTCCCTGCTGATGCGGGCGGACCAGACTATTGAATGAGGTTCACTGTGTCAGAATTGTGCCAGAACTATCGGTCACCATCGGTCGCCAACGGGCACAATCCTCGTTGAGACGGTCGCAGCTCCTGAATTCCATCCAATGGTGTCCAGATTCCTTCAGCCTGCTTCCCCCTGCTTCACCTGGCAGCCCCATTGACCCAGCCCGGGCCCTGGCCTAGCTTCCTCGGCAGATGAGCAGTCCCAACTTCCCTACGATTGACCGGCGGGCATTCTTGGGCGGCCTTGGCTTGAGTGCGATCGCCGTATCCCTCGCCGCTGAGGCGCAACAGCCTGGGAGGGTCTACCGGATAGGTGTTCTGTCGAACGCCCCGCCTACCACTCCTGAGGTCTCGCGTAACTGGGAAGCATTCCGGCAAGGGCTGCGCGAGCGCGGATGGGTCGAGGGCCAGAACATCGTCATTGAGTCCCGATATGCGGAGGGGCGGCTCGAGCGGTTCTCGTCCCTCGCGGTCGAGTTAGTGAGTCTCAAGCCTGACCTCATCGTCGCGGTTCCGGGCACATGGGCAGGCCGTGCGGCCAAGCGGGCAACCAGCACGATTCCCATCGTCTTCGTTTATGGCTTTGATCCTGTTGGGGAAGGGCTTGTCGCCAGCCTCGCCCGGCCGGGCGGCAACATCACGGGGCTTACGGTGGTTGTCGGCCAGCAGATAGTGGGTAAACAGCTGGAGTTGCTCAAGGAGGCCGTCCCCAAAGTTTCCCGAGTGGCCACTCTAGCCCGGACTATTCGTGAACGCACCCACCAGAGGCCGAGACGGCTCCAGCGAGCGCCGGGTTGAACGTTCAGGGGCCGAAACGATGGCGCGAGGGGCGTGACCGCGAGCGCGACAACCACGACCGGCCCGGAGGATTGAGCGCGTGAGTTGGTCGTGCGCGTGGGAGAGATGCGACGGCCT
>QHSU01000033.1 GCA_003220535.1 Candidatus Rokuibacteriota bacterium | reverse complement strand
GTCCCGTATGACGAGCAGTACCACCTGGCGATGATGACGCGGCAGCAGTTGCGCCAGCGTCAGAAAAAAGTCGCTTGACATGAACCAGAGAAAGTCTTCGCGGTCTTGAGGTTGATGAACATCTCCGATCTCGGCTGCTCGACTGGAAGGTCGCTAGGCTTCGCGCCCATGAGGATTTTGATCCTAAAAAAACACAACGGTCACGATCACGAACAGCGGCAGCAGAATTGCGCCGCTGTAGAGCATGTAGCCGAAGAAGCTCGGCATCGTCACCCGCTGCTCTTCGGCGATCGACTTCACCATGAAGTTCGGCGCGTTGCCGATGTAGCTGTTCGCCCCCATGGCCACGGACCCCACGCTGATCGCCACCAGGACCACGTGCGGGACGTCCACCACCTCACGGGCCAGGCCGAGGCCCTGCCCCAGCGCCAGAAAGGTTAGGTAGGTCGGCGCATTGTCGAGGAACGACGACAGCGTCCCGGAGGCCCAGAAGAACTGCCAGGGCTCGCGGACGCCGAGCTCGCCACCCCGCAAACGCAGGAGTTCGAGTGCCGGGATCATCGTCAGAAAGATCCCGAAGAACAGGACCGCGACCTCCACGATGGGATAGGCGGTAAAGCCGTTGGCCCGGCGTATCGCGCTAGGGGTCCGCCAGAGGGAGATCGCGGCCATCGCCACGATGGCGCTCTCGCGCCAGGGTGCCTGCAGGAACGCGACGGCGAGGACCACGAGCCCCAGCCAGAGGGCGTTGAGCCCACCCCGAAGGCGTAGCGGCTCGATCTGAGCCCGGTCGCGCCGGAGCGCGGCCATCGGCTCTCGCGCATACTGCCTCGTGTCCCAGACGAAGTAGACCGCGAGCAGGGCCACGACCATGAAGCCCCAGTGCTTCCAGAGCCGGAAGGTCCAGGTGAACGGCACCCCCTGCAGGTAGCCGAGGAAGAGCGGCGGATCGCCGAGCGGCGTCAGCATGCCTCCGATGTTGGAGACGAGAAAAATGAAGAAGATGACCGTGTGTCGGACGTGCGTGCGCTCGCTGTTGGTCTGGAGCAGCGGGCGGATCAGGAGCATCGAAGCTCCGGTGGTGCCGACGAACGACGCCAGCAGCGAGCCGAGCCCGAGGAACGCCGTGTTGGTGATAGGCGTGGCCTGGAGGTCGCCCCGCAGGAGGATCCCGCCCGAAATCACGAAGAGCCCCGCCAGGAGCACGATGAAGGAGACGTATTCTTCGGCCATGGACAGGAGCGCGCCCGGCCGGCGCACCGAGTAGAGGACGAGGACCGGCAGGCCGAAGAGGGCGGAGATGATCATCTTGTTCCGATTCGACTCCCACCAGTGCGGCAGCCAGAGCGGGCAGACGGCAATCGCCAGGAGCATGAGGATGAAGGGCGCGACCGTGTAGCCAGGAAGCGGGCTGGTGAGCGTCAAGGGCGACAGTTTAGCAGGCCGTCCGTTGATTGCCCGAGGGGGGGTCGCGTGGTATATAGTTGTTGTTTATCCAGGCGGTTGCCACCCGGAGGGGGGAGCGACGTGACCAAGGTGATCGTCGAGCCCGATGAATCCTTCGAAAGTGCGCTCAAGCGCTTCAAGAAGCAGTGCGAGAAGGCCGGGCTCTTGTCGGAGTTCAAAAAGCGTCAACACTATGAAAAGCCCAGCGTTCGGCGCAAGCGCAAGGCCCTCGCCGCCCGCAAGAAGGCCAAGCGGCGCGAACGGATATCCGATTAGCCGAGGCACTCCTGGATGCACGCCGGCACTCCCGATGATCCGAGTCGGGAGCGAATGAGGCGAAGGTTGGAGGCAGGCCGAATCTGGGAGCCCGGCACCGAATGGAACGCGGTTCGGGCGCTCCTGGCTCACGAAGCGGTGACCGAGATGGGTCGCGAGCGGGCGACGATGGCCGAGCCCCTCACGGACCTCTCCGAGGTCCAAGCAGCGATCGAGATGACGCGCCAGGCTCGACTGGCGCTCGCCACAGCCGGATCGCTCCCGCTGGAAGCCCTCCCCGACATTCGGCCCGTGCTGACCCGCTGCGCCGCCGACGGGAGCGTTCTCGACGGCCCGGAGTTGATCCAGATCATCCCCCTCCTCGAGGCGAGCCCCAAGCTTCGTGCCTACGGTAAGGCTGTGCGCGAGATGAGCCCCGGGGTGGCAGCGATCACCGACGGCCTGCCTCGCTTCGCCGAGCTCGCTGAGCGGTTGCACCGCGCCCTCGACGCGAGCGGCGCCGTGACCGACGACGCGAGCCCGACCCTCAAGCGGCTCCGCCGCGAGATCCGCGACCGCCGCCGCCAGCTCGCGGCCGAGCTCGAGCGCGCCTTCCAGGGCGGCGATACCGATCGGCTCTTCACCGACCGGTACGTCACGCTCCGGCACGGCCGGTACGTCCTGCCGGTACGAGCCGAGGCACGCGGCCGCGTGCGCGGCATCGTCCACGACCGCTCGCAGAGCGGCCAGACGCTCTTCATCGAGCCCGAGCACGTCGTCGACGCCAACAACGACCTCGTCCAGACGACCCGTGAGGAGGAGCACGAGACGGCGCGCATCCTCGCCGAGCTGACGGCCGGTGTTCGGGCGCGGCTCGTCGACCTGGAGGCCCTCGTGGCCTCCGTCGGCGAGCTCGACTGGACGTTCGCGCGGGGTCAGGCCGCCGAGCGCATGGGCGCGACGGCGCCGGTGATCGACGGCGCGCGGACCGTCGCGCTCCGGGGCGCGTGCCATCCGCTCCTGCTCGCCCAGCGCTGGAAAGACCCGAGCCGCACGGTCGTCCCCATGGACCTCGAGCTCGGGCCCGACCGCCCGCTGCTCGTCATCACGGGACCGAACGCGGGCGGCAAGACGATCGCGCTCAAGACGCTCGCGGTCCTGGCTCTGATGGCCCAGGTGGGCTGTCACCTTCCGGCGGCGGAGGGCGCGCGCCTGCCCGTGTTCGACGACGTCTTTGCGATCATCGGCGACGACCAGTCGGTCGCGGAGAACCTCTCGACCTTCTCGGCCTTCGTCAAGCAGGCGCGCGAGATCCTCGACGCGGCCGACGAGCGTTCGCTCGTGCTCCTGGACGAGCTCGGCGCGGGCACCGATCCCGACGAGGGCGCGGCCCTCGCCCAGGCCATCCTCGAGGCGCTGGCCGAGCGCGGCGCCCTGGTGATCGCGACGACCCACCTCGAGCCGCTCAAGGCGTTCGCGTCCACGCACCCCCGCGCGCGCAACGCCTCGGTCGAGTTCGACACCGCGACGCTCGCGCCGACCTTCCGTCTGCGCTACGACCAGCCCGGCCAGAGCTATGCGCTGACGATCGCCGCCCGGCTCGGTCTCGGCGCCGAGCTCATCGCCCGCGCGCACGCCCATCGCTCGGAGCATGCCGCGCGGATCTCAGATCTGCTGGCGACGCTCGATGCCCACGCCCGCTCGGACGCCGAGCGCGCGCACGAGATCGAGCGCACGCGCGCCGAAGCCGCCGCGCAGCTGGCCAAGGCCCGCCAGACGGAGGCGGCGGCGGAGAGCCGGGCTCAGGCTATCGTCGCGCGGGCACGCGCCGAGGCGACGACCCTCGTCGGCGAGATCCGGCGCGCGCTCACCGCAGAGTGGGACAAGCTCAAGCGCTCGGAGCGGTCGCGACGCTCGCTGGACGAGAGCCGGCGGCGCGTGCGGGAGGCTGCGGTCAGGATCGAGGCGATCGCGCCGGACCCATCCAGCGAGCGGCCGGAGGCGCTGGCGCCCGGCGCGAGTGTCGCGGCCGAGCACCTGGGCATCCGCGGCGAGTTGCTGGAGATCGCCGGAAGCTCGGCGACCGTCCGATCCGGCTCAGTCACCGTCCGCGTCCCCGTTTCCGCCCTCCGCCTCGCTCCTGCGAACCCGACAGCGACTGGTCGGGGGGAGGCCGGGAGCGGAGGGAGGGGGCCGGCGCGAGTGGGATTCCGAAGCGCCGGTCCCTTCCCCGCCTCCCCCCGCCCGGTCGCTTCCGAGATTTTGTTGCTGGGTCAGACGACGGACGAGGCGCGCGACCGAGTCGAGAAATATCTGGACGACGCCTTTCTCGCAGGCCTGGCCAGCGTACGATTGGTTCATGGCAAGGGCAGCGGCGCCCTTCGCAAGACCGTCCGCGATCTTCTCGCCGGCCACCCGCTCGTCGAGTCGTTCCGCGACGGCGAGCCGTCAGAGGGCGGGACGGGTGCGACCGTGGCCGCGCTGAAGGTCGGCTGATGCCGACCATTGGGAGAATCGGCTGATGCCGACCGTCGGGAGAGTCGGACGATGCCGACGGTGAGGACGATCGGGTGATGCAGTACCCACAGACGCTGCTCGACGACATCCGCGCGGCCGTCGACATCGTCGATCTCGTCAGTCGGTTCGTGAATCTCCGCAAGGCCGGTGCCCACTGGAAGGGCCTCTGTCCCTTCCACGCCGAGAAGACCCCGTCGTTCACGGTCAACCCTCGAAAAGGGATCTTCCACTGCTTCGGCTGTGGGGTCGGCGGCGACGCGTTCGGCTTCCTCATGCGTCAGGATCGGCTCTCGTTCCCCGAGGCGGTCCGTGCACTGGCGAAGACGACGGGGATCGCACTGCCCGAAGAGCGCGGCGGCAAGGGCGGCGACTCGGGCCGCGAGGAGCTTCTGCGGGTGATGGAGCTCGCCGGGCGCTTCTACGCCGACACGCTCTGGAAGCCGGCCGGTGAGCGGGCGCGCGCGTATCTCGGAGAGCGCGGCATCGACACCGAGATCGCGCGGCACTTCGGGCTCGGCTACGCTCCCGAGGGCTGGGAATCGCTCCTTACCTTCATGAAGGCGGAGAGGGTCGCGGAGGAGGCGCTGGTCGGCGCCGGCCTCGCGGTGCCGCGCGAGAATCGGGCCGGTGCCTACGATCGCTTCCGCGGGCGCCTCCTCTTCCCGATTCGTGACCTCCAGGGACGGGTCGTCGCGTTCGGCGGGCGCGGGTTCGGGGACGAGCAGCCGAAATATCTCAACTCGCCGGAGACACCGCTCTACACCAAGGGCAACCTGCTGTACGCCGCCGACCTCGCCCGCCCGACGATCCAGACGCAAAACCGCGCGCTGCTCGTCGAGGGCTACGTCGACTGCATCATGGCCCACCAGCACGGATTCACGGGAACGGTCGCCGCGCTCGGCACCGCGTTCACCCCGGCCCAGCTCACCCTTCTCCGCCGCTACTGCGACGAGGTCGTCACCTTCTTCGACGCCGACGCGGCCGGCCAGAAGGCGGCGGCGCGGGCCGAGGAGCTCCTCGAGCCCACCGGCCGGGGCATGGCATGGGCCGTGAACCGCTCCGGAGCGTTCGAGGGCGCGGGTACCCTCCGGGTGAAGGTCGCGCTGCTCCCGGCGGGCCACGATCCCGACACCTTTCTCCGGACCGTGGGCGCTGCCGCCTTCACGGAGCGCATCGACGGCGCCCGGAGCATCCTCGCCTACGCGCTCGACCGCGCCATCGTCGACCCCGACGGGGCGACCGGCGTGCGGGCTCGGACCAGCGCCTTCGCCCGGGTATCGCTGCTGCTCGCCAAGGTCGCCGACGGGGAGGAGGCCACCGCGCTCTCACGCGAGGCCGCCGCCAAGCTCGGGGTGGACCCGACCCAGCTCTGGATCGAGGCCCAGCGCCTGCAGTCTTCCTTACGGACGCCGCCCAAGCCGTCCCAGCCGAGCCCGCCGACCTCGACGCACCCGGTCGAACGGGATCTCGTGACACTCTTGTTACACTCAGATGAGGCCCGCGCGGCCCTCCTGGCGCTACTCGACGAGTCGGACGACCTCGGCCATGCCTCGTTGCGCGCGATCGTGGGGGTGCTCAAGCGCCGGCCCGACGCCTCGGCCGAGAGCCTGATGACCGACCTCGAGACCGACGAGGCCCGCTCGGCCCTCTCCTCCCTCCTGGTGGAAGATCGCGAAAGTATTGACGCGGGGGTTAGCATCGGACAGTTCCGGCGACGGCTCGAGCGCAGCCAGCGGTTGCGGCGAGCGCGGGGCGCGAGCCAGGCCATCGCCGAGGCTCAGGCAAAAACCGGGGTCGCGGCGCCGATGCACGCGGAGCTCAGGACCCTGCACGAGGAGAGCGCCGTCGTGTACGAGATCACGGGTGGTGTCGCCCAGTCGTTAGAACATGGGACTCCGGAGTCCCCAAGGAGCTCAGACGAATGAGCGAAGAGCCAAAGCTGGAGGAGCTCGACCGACTGATCTCGATGGGCAAGCAGAAGGGCTTCCTCACCTACGACGAAGTCAATGATGCCCTCCCTTCGGACCTCGTCTCGCTCGACCAGCTCGACGACATCATGATGATGTTCGGCGCGATGGACATCGAGGTCGTGGACTCGGCCAAAGCCGGTCGGCTCCCGTCCGAGGTCCGCGAGCGCAAGGCGGTCCAGGAGCCCGAGGACAACGACGACGACGGCCCGCCCGAGCCGATCGACCTCACGCCGGGCCCCGTGGGGCGCACCGAGGATCCCGTGCGGCTCTACCTGCGGGAGATGGGTCGGGTCGCGCTCCTCACGCGCGAGGGCGAGATCGCGCTCGCCAAGCGGATCGAGGAAGGCAAGAACCAGGTCACGTCGGCGATTCTCAGCACCAACCTGGCGGTCGAGCGGTTCCGCGAGCTGCGCGAGCAACTCCGTCGGCGCGACATCTCTGTCAAGGAGGTCGTGGACGTCAACGAGGAAGAGTTCACGGAGGAGAAGGAAGCGGACTTGACCCGCCAGGTCATCACCGCCTTCGCGATGGTCGACCGGCTGCTCCGCGAGCGGGACAAGCTCGTCGTCCAGGCCCGGAAGCTCCGGCTGAAGACGCCCGGGCGGCGGCGGACGCGCAAGGACAAGGAGCCGGCGTGGAAGAGGCTCGAGGTGCAGGCGCAGCAGCGTCAGACCCGGGTGCTCGACAAGCTCCGCGCGCTCAACATCGGCAACCAGATCATCGACCGCGAGGACGCGGAGCTCACGCGTCGGGGCCTCGTGCAACGCCTGCGCGATCTGCTCGACGACATCGAGCGCGCCGAGCGCGTCATCCGTCTGTGGACCAACGGCCGGCGTCCCTCGACCGACGAGGTCCAGAACCTCATCTACGTGTCGTTCCGCGACCCCGGCACCAACGGCGTCAGCGGGGGCGTCGGCGACCTGCACCTGAAGGCCGCCAAGAAGTTCCCGTCCCCCAAGCAGCAGCAAGTCTGGGTCGCCCAGCAGGAGATCAAGGTCGCGGAGACCCGCGCCAACGCCAAGGCCGACGAGATCAAGCGCGTCATGACCATCATCAAGGCGGGCCAGGTCAAGGCGGCGCAGGCCAAGAAGGAGATGGTCGAGGCGAACTTGCGCCTGGTCATCTCGATCGCAAAGAAGTACACCAACCGCGGCCTGCAGTTCTTGGACTTGATCCAAGAAGGCAATATCGGACTCATGAAGGCCGTCGACAAGTTCGAGTACCGCCGCGGCTACAAGTTCTCGACGTACGCCACCTGGTGGATCCGGCAGGCCATTACCCGAGCCATCGCCGACCAGGCGCGCACGATCCGCATCCCCGTGCACATGATCGAGACCATCAACAAGCTCATCCGGACCTCGCGCCAGCTCGTGCAGGAGCTGGGCCGCGAGCCGACCCCGGAGGAGATCGCAACCAAGATGGACGTGCCAGTCGACAAGGTGCGGAAAGTCCTGAAGATCGCGCAAGAGCCGATTTCCCTGGAGACCCCGATCGGCGAGGAAGAAGACAGCCACCTCGGCGATTTCATCGAGGACAAGCAGGTCGTGTCGCCCGTGGAGTCGATCATCGGCCTCTCCCTGCGTGAGCAGACGAACAAGGTCCTCAACACGCTCACGCCCCGCGAGGAGAAGGTGCTGCGGCTCCGCTTCGGTCTGTCCGACGGCTGCGAACACACGCTCGAGGAGGTCGGGCAGGACTTCGCCGTCACCCGCGAGCGCATCCGTCAGATCGAGGCCAAGGCACTGCGCAAGCTGCGGCACCCCTCGCGGTCCAAGAAGCTTCGGAGCTTCCTGGAATCGTGACCGGAGACGCGCGATCACAGCCGGATATGATGACCCTGCGGGCCCATAGCTCAATGGCAGAGCAGCCGGCTCATAACCGGTTAGGTCTTGGTTCGAGTCCAGGTGGGCCCACTTTTGTAGCGGGTGCCATGAGATCGGCTCGAACCGAGGGTGGCCTGATGCAGGGGCACGTGGCTCCGCTCCGCAGTCAATCCGGCGCTTCGCTCCGCAGTCATCCCGTGGCTCCGCTCCGCAGTCATCCCGGGGCTTTGCTTCGCAGTCATCCCGGGGCTTTGCTCCGCAGTCGACGCGCGCTTCGGCTCCGCAGTCATCCCGGGGCTTCGCTCTGTAGTCGACGCGGGCTTCGGGGCCGCAGTCAGTCCGGGGCTCGGGCCCGAAGACAACCCGGGGTTCCGGGGGCTCCGCTTCAGATACAATCGGAGAGGCCTTGGATTCTCAGCTCCTGACCCTGATCGATTTACAGAGCTTCGACACGCGGCTCGCCGCGCTCGAAGCCGAAGCCGCCCGCCTCCCCAAGCAGATCGAAGCCATCCAGGCCGCCCTCGCCGACGCCAAGAAGTCACTCGACGCGCAGCGGCTCAAGGCCGACACGACGCGGAAGGAGCTTCGCACCAAAGAAAAAGACCTCGACGTCGTCACCGCCAAGCGCGCCAAGGCCGAGGCGCGGCTGTGGGAAGTGAAGAACAACACCGAGTACTCGGCGGTGCTGTCGGAGATCGAGACCATCAAGCAGGAGAAGGCGCACGGCGAGGAGGAGATCCTCGGCCTGATGGAGCTCCAGGAACGCCTCGCCGTCGACATCCGCGACGCCGAAGTGCGCTTGAAGGCGCGCGAGGAGCAGGCGCGCCAGGACGAGACCGTCGTCAGGACGAAGCTCGCGGCGGTCGAGACGGAGCTGACCGCCGTCCGGGCCGAGCGTGACTCGCGCGCGCGCGAACTCCCCCGACCGCTGCTGGTGGACTACGAGAAGATCCTCAAGGCTCGGAGCGGCGTGGCCGTCGCCAGCGTGACCGCCTCTGCCGTCTGCGGCGGCTGTCGCGTCGGGATCCGGCCTCAGGCCATCCAGGAGCTGAAGGCGGCGCAGGCGCCGATGCTCTGCGAAAACTGCGGCCGGTACCTCTACTGGCAGGAACCCGCCTGACGGCTCGTCCGTCCGGGCGCGGCCAGCCCGACGTCATTCTCTACACTGACGGCGCCTGCGCCGGGAACCCCGGCCCTGGAGGCTGGGCGGCGATCATCATCGACGACGGCCAGGAGCGCGTCGTCTCCGGCGCGGAAGCCCGCACGACGAATCAGCGGATGGAGCTCCGCGCCGTCGCCGAGGGTCTCGCCGCGGTTCCGGAGGGCCGGCGCGTCCACGTCCACTCCGACAGCGCGTACATCGTCAACTGCTTCCTCGAGGGTTGGTGGGAGCGCTGGGAGAAAAATGGCTGGAGAAACAGTCAGAAGCGGCCCGTCGCGAACCGCGATCTGTGGGACCGGATCCTCCACGGGGCACGGCGTCACGACGTGGTCTGGCACAAAGTGGCGGGCCACGCGGGCGATCCGCTGAACGAGAGGGCCGATCTGCTCGCGCGAGGCGCGATCGCGACGCTGGGCACGGGGCCCGGCCGCGACGCCTAGGTGCCCCCGGTCCGGGCCCAGGCGCTCACCTGCCCACTCGGCTATACTGTGAATCGCGCCAGAGAAGGCTGGACGGTCGCCGGCCGCGGCAACGCGGCGGGAGGAAAGTCCGGGCTCCGCAGGGCAGGGTGCTGGGTAACGCCCAGGGGGGGAAACCCCACGGACCAGTGCCACAGAAAGCAGACCGCCGTCCCGTCTTTGCTCGCAAGGGTAGCGGGTCGGTAAGGGTGAAACGGTGAGGTAAGAGCTCACCAGCGGCGCGGGTGACCGCGTCGGCTAGGCAAACCCCACCCGGAGCAAGGCCAAATAGGGGAGCAATGGCGTGGCCCGCGCCGCTCCCGGGTTCGGCCGCTGGAGACGCCGGGTAACCGGCGCCCTAGAGAAATGATCGTCGCCCGGGCCAGGAAACCGCTCGGGACACAGGACCCGGCTTACAGGCCTTCTCTGGCGATTTTCTTTATCTCACGCCAGCTTAGAAAACACTGATCCGTCATTTTCACGACGGGGCACAGAAGCGCTT
>QHSU01000078.1 GCA_003220535.1 Candidatus Rokuibacteriota bacterium | reverse complement strand
GGATCCTAACGAACCGGTCGCTCTGGGCCTGTGCCACGGGGGCGAGGAGACTGCTCGAAGCGTTCGCAGCCACCACCGCGGCGCCGACAGCGCCGAGGAAATGCCTTCGACTGATCGGACCCGACTTCTTCTCATGAGCTTTCGCCATGTCTTGACCTTTCTGCCGGGATCTGCGATATGGACCAAGTTCTCGTCCCTCTCGTGCTGCTGAACGAACACTGACGCGCCGACAGAAAATTCCGCCACTCGCGAGAAGTGACATAAGCTGTTCTCGCGGCGCCAGCGCCGCTAACAGCGCACTGCCCAGGCCTGCCACTCTTGCCCACCCAGCCCCAGCATTTGCGCTGGTCAATAACCCAGGCTACGATCCCCGGCAATTCCCCTAAAACAGAGGAATGAGGGCGATGGCCAAATCGGACCTATTGCGGGTCCAGGACGTGCGCGATGCCTACCGGCTGATCGGAGAAAGCCGTGACCTAGGGAGCGATCCAGCCCTGTGGCATCGGCGGATGCTGGAGGGATTGTGCAGGCTCATCGGCGCTCCGGTGGCGGCAGGGGGCGAAGGGCGATGGATCCGGCCGCATCGAGCCGTTGAGGCCATCTCGGCCTTCGAGGCCGGCCTCGACTCCCGCGGTCGTGAGTTGTACATGGCGTACATGCGCGATCTGGGGCCCGGTGGCGATCCCATCTTTCGCGCGTTGCAGCACGTTCCCGGCCGACTCGTCACCCGCACTCGGCGACAACTCGTCTCCGACGCCGCGTGGTACCGGTCGGTCGCCTGGAACGAATATCGCCGGCCGATCGACTTCGACGACCAACTCACGTCCGTCTACCAGACCTCGGACGACGGTGCCATCAGCGTGATCTCCGTGGCCCGCGCTCATGGCGAACGGGAGTTCTCGCCACGGGAGCAGCGGTTGCTGAGCTTCTTCCACGGAGAGCTCGGCATGCTGATCGGCCGATCTCTCGTCAGCGCTACCGAGCCGCGCCAGGACAAGCTCTCGCCGCGGCTGCGGCAGACGCTCGCGTGTCTGCTAGAGGGTGACAGCGAGAAGCAGGTTGCCCTCTCACCTTGGCCTGAGCCAGGCCACGACACATCAGTACGTGACCGCTCTCTATCGCCATTTTGGGGTCCAGAGCCGCGCCCAGCTCATGGCCCATGCCATCAAGCGTCTCGCCCGAAGGGAATGGAAAGAGCTTCACGCCCCACAATAGGCTCACGCCAAGGGCTCGAAGCTCAAGATATCCACGGGGGTCTACCTCCCTGTTCCTTGAAGTGTGCGGACGCCGCCTAGGACGTGACGCCGGGGATCCTCTTGAGCGGCCCGCCGAGCGCTTGCACCGCGGCCGCGACCGTCGCGTCCGGCGTGTTCATCGGCAAGACGCAGCCCGGGCCGACGATGAGCCCGGTGCCGTCCGTCTGAGCGACCGCATCGCGGGCCTCGCCGGCCGCTTGCTCGGCCGTGCCGTCGCGGAGGGTCTTCCACTGGTCGAGCCCACCGATGACGGCGCCCGGCACCTGGGCCCGGCCGGCACCGAGTGACGGCGGCGTCGCGCGGTCGTCCCAGTTCCAGGCGTGGCCGGGCAGGCGTGCCAGCCGATCGAACATCAGACGATCGCCGTGGCAGTGGATGATCGTCAGCGCCGACTTCGGGCCGATCGCCTCGAGGAACTGGCGATCGTAGGGCTCGCCGAAGCGCGCGTAGTCCTCCTCGGAGTTGGCCGAGCGGCTGGCCGCCTGGATCGAGTAGAAGATGCCCGAGACGCCCTCCGCGAGGGCGAGAAGGGCGAACTTGATGAGCGTCTCGGTGATCGCTTCGAGCGCTCCCGCGACGGCCACCCCGTGCTCGCGCAGGTCGCGCTGGAGCCGATCGCCCGAGAGCTTCCGCGCGAGCGACAGCGGCGAGAAGAGCGTCGGCACCACCGGCGCATCGCCGATCCGACGATCGAAGCCGAGGCGAACGATGGTCTCGACTTGCTCGGCGTACCCGGGGGCCGCGGCGGGATCGAGCACGCGGATCGTCTTCCAGTCGTCTCCCGAGCGGACCGCGCAGCTGGCGCACGGTCGATGACCGTCCTCGCGGACCGTGTCGCTCTCCACGCATCCCCAGGCCTCGACGGCGTAGCCACCTCGGGGAGTGATCTTGAGGAAATCGGAGCCGTAGCGCTCGTGAAAGCGGAGCGTCGCCTGGGCCAGGCCCGCGGGCGAGTGGTCGACGTTCGGGAAATGGCGCCAGACGGCGTAGGGCACCCGGTCGACGGGCTGACGGTTGATGGCCGCCAGGACGCGCTCGCGCCGGCTCATCTGCTTCATGCCCGCAGCACCCCGTCGCTGAGCACGACCGCACCTCGCTCGTCGACGACGTCGAAGGCGACGAGGTCGCCGGCCTTTGCGCGCCCGCGCACGGTGACGGTCGACGGCATGGGGACCATCCCCGTGAACCGGGCCGCGATCTCCTTGACGCGCACGGGATCACCTTCCAGGTCCCGTCGGATGACCTGCGACACCGCCAGCGCGAGCGTTGCCGAGCCGTGGAGGATCGGCGTCGACAGCCCGGCTTCGCGTGCGACGGCGACGTCGGTGTGGATGGGATTCCAGATGCGCGCGCACTCGGAATACACGTGGGCGGCCCAGGACGCGACGGGGATCGCTTCGGTCCAGCGCGTCTCGGAGGAGGGCGGCACCTTCGGTCGGGCCAGGGGCTCGACCACGGCGCGCGGCTCACCGTCGGTTTCGACGCTCCGAAACACGGAGCCGTACTCGGTGGTCGTCACCGGCCGACCGTTCCGGTCCACGGTGGAGACACGGGCGACGTAGAGCGTCCCGACGCGGCTCGGTCGCACCTCGATGACCTGCGCCCGCGTGAGCAGACGATCCTCGGCGGTGGGAAGCCGGTGGATGGTCACGTGGTGCGTCGCGTGGACCGCGAGCAGCGCCAGCGTCTCGTTGACCGTCTTGGCCCGGAGCGCGAGCACGGCCGGCCACTCGTAGCACACCGAGAAGAGCGGGTGGGCGACCGGCCCCGCCGGGGCCTGGGTGTTGTAGTACCACGGCTCGTCCAGCCCGAGCGCCGCCGAGTACGCCATCAACCAGCGCGCATCGAGGGACGTGCTGACGGCGCCCACCTCGGTGCCCACGATCTTCGCCGCAATGGACGCGCGTGCCGCGTGGGGCGGGCTCATGACGGTCGGGGAAAGTTCATGCACTCCACGAAGATCTCCTCGAAATCCGGGTGAGCCGCCAGCGAGACGTGCTCGATCCGCGCCGCCACAGTCTCGGCGCGCGTGCGCTCGGTCTCGGAGAGCAGGCAGAGCTGGGCCCCCAACGAAGCGGCATTGCCGACGTAGCGGATCCGCTCCCGCGGCAGCGGCGGAATCAGTCCGATCCTCAACGCGCTCTCGATCGAGACGTAGTTGCCGAAGCCGCCCGCCAGCATCAGCTCGGCGACCATCTCGCTCGGCACGCCGGCGACGTGCTGGAGCATCATCACGCCCGAGGCGATCGCTCCCTTCGCCAGCTGGACCTGGCGCACGTCGTCCTGGGTGAGCACGATCTCCTGGCGCGCGCCGGCCTCGCCCGGCCGGAGCACGACGACCTGACGCTCCTCGCCCCGAACGACGACGCGCTCGGAGAGCCCGGGCGGCAGCGCGTCGCGCGCCTCCACCTGGATCAGGCCCGTCCAGTCGATCACGCCGGCGTGGAGAAGACCAGCCAGCAGGTCGATGATCCCGGAGCCGCAGATGCCGAGCGCGTCGGTCTCGCCGATCGTGTGGACGCGGATGTCATCGTCGACGGTGACGCGGTCGACGGCGCCGAGCGCGCCGCGCATGCCATGGCGGATCTGGGCGCCCTCGAGCGCCGGGCCGGCGGGCGCCGAGCACGCCCAGAGTCGGTCGCGCGACCCCAGCAGCACCTCACCGTTGGTCCCGATGTCGACGGCGATACGGATCTCGGCGCTCTCGTAGATGCGCGTGGCGAGCGCGACGCCGACGGCGTCGGCGCCGACGAAGCCCGCGACCAGGGGCAGCAGACACACGCGCGCCTCCGGCGCGACCTTCAGGAAGAGCTCGCGAGCGGAGAGGGTCACCGGGTGGCGCAGCACGGGCGCGTACGGGGCGAGGCCGACGTGCGACGGGTCGATGCCGAGCAGGATGTGATGCATGCAGGTGTTGCCGACGACGACGACCTTGTAGATCCACTTCGCGAGCACCCCGGAGTCGCGGCAGATCTGCTCGATGTGCTGGTTCAGCAGGCCGACGATCCGAGTGTGGAGCTTCCGGAGGTTAGCCGGGTTGAACTGGGCGAAGGCGATGCGCGACATGAGATCGCCGCCGAACACCGCCTGGGGATTGAGGCTCGAGACCGACGCGAGCTGCTCCCCCGAATCGAGCTCGACGAGCGTGGTCACCACGCTGGTCGTGCCAATGTCGATCGCGAGCCCGAACTTCATCCCGGCGGTATCGCCGCGCTCGACCGCGAGGATCCGCTGACGGCCGGCCGCCGTGCCGCCCGAGGCGAACGTCGTCACGGTCACGCCGGCCGGATCGTCACGGAGGGCCTGCGGCAACCCCTGGAGCACCGCGGTACCGACATCGGCAGTCGTGAGGCCGACGGCCTCGAGGAGCTGCTCGAGGTCGGACGTCTGATGATGCTCCTCGCGAGGCAGCGTGACCTTGACGACCTGCTTGGCGACGCCGGAGTCGAGCGCGACCCGGCCGAGCTGCCCGGCGCCGAGGATCTGGAACGAGCGCTCCTCGAGCGGCGGGGCCGCCTGGACCGTCACGGACTCGTGGAGGAGACACTGACAGGCGAGACGATACCCCTCGCGGACGAGGTCGTCGCCGAGCTGGACCTCGTCCATGATCGTCGGCGGCGGTGGAAGGCCGGCCAGGAACTTCACGCGGCACGACGTGCACCGGCCACGGCCGCCGCAGGTCGCGGTGATGTCGACACCCGCGGCGTGCGCCGCCTTGAGAATCGTGGTTCCGGGCGCGACGGTGAGCGTCCGGCGCGCTGCGGCATCGCCAGGATCGGTGAGGATCGTCAGCGCCACGGCCATGGCCTCTCATTCTAGTGGTATGCTCGCGCCCATGGAAATAAGCGTGGAGTCGATGAGATGCATCGCCAGTCTCGGCGGGTTTGCCTGGACCGACGCCGAGCTCGAGTCGGTCCGGCCGGCCGTCGGTCGCCTCCTCGAGGCGCTCGCGCGCCTCGAGGGTCTGCCACTCGATGCGCTCGAGCCGACCACGCAGTATCGGGTGCTGTAATGGCCGCGCGAGCCGCGTCGGGCAGCGCCCCAGCGCCGCCCGGAGGCGGGCACCCGCGTGCGAGGCGAGCCTGATGGAGATGGCCTCACCGGCCGAGGCGAGCGGATCGTGACATGAGCGAGCTCTTCTGGGCGTCGATGGCCGATCTCGGGCGAATGATCGCCACGAAGGAGGTCTCGCCGGTCGAGGTCGTCCGCGCCCATCTCGACCGTATCGCCGCCCTCGACGCGAGGCTGCACGCGTTCATCACGGTGTGTGCCGACGCGGCTCTGGAGTCGGCGCGTGCGGCCGAGGCCGACTTGATGGCGGGCAGAGTCGCCGGGACGCTCCATGGCGTGCCGTGGGCGCCGAAAGACCTCTACGCGACGAAAGGTGTCCGGACGACCGGTGGCTCGAAGATCCTGCGTGACTCCGTGCCGCCGGAGGATGCGACCGTCGTGGCGCGTCTCGGCGCGGCGGGCGCGATCGTGCTCGGCAAGCTCAACATGCACGAGTTCGCGTACGGGCCCGAGGGACTGAACGCGCACTACGGCGACGCGCGAAACCCGTGGGACGCGGACGCGCATCGCATCGCTGGCGGCTCGTCCTCGGGCTCGGGAGTGGCCATCGCGGCGGGGCTGGTCCCCGGATCGCTCGGCTCGGACACGGGCGGGTCGATCCGCATCCCGGCCTCGCTCTGCGGCATCACCGGGCTCAAGCCGACCTACGGGCGGGTCAGCCGCGCGGGCGTGCTGCCGCTCTCCTGGTCGATGGACCACGTGGGACCGATGACCCGGACCGCGCGGGACTGCGCGCTGATGCTGCACGCCATCGCCGGCTACGATCCGGCCGACCCGACCACGAGCGTCCTGCCCGTGCCCGACTACGCGGCGGCGCTCACCGGCGACGTGAAGGGTCTCCGGGTGGGGCTCCTGCGCGCGCACTTCACCGACATCGCGGCGCCCGAGGTGCGCGAGGCGGTGGAAGCGGCGGCCAAGCGGCTCGAGCAGGCGGGTGCGGTGGTGGACGAGCTGAACCTGACCCAGGTGACCCACGTGGCCGCCGCCTCCTCCGCGATCGTCGCGTCGGAGGCGCTCGCGTATCACGCGACCTGGATGCGGTCGCGTCCGCAGGACTACCAACCGGACGTCAGGGAGCGACTCCGGATGGGTGCCTTCATCAGCGGCGCTCACTACGTGCGGGCCCAGCAGGTGCGCGCGCTCGTGCGCTCGGAGATCGACGCGGCTCTCGCCCGGCGCGACGTGCTTCTGGCGCCGGCGACTCCGATCCCGGCGCCGGTCCTCGGCGAGCGCGAGACGACGCTCGGCGACGGTCAGTCGGACGTGCGCTCGGCGTTGATCCGCCTCACGCGGCCGTTCAACTTCTCCGGCCACCCGACGTGCGGGGCGCCGTGTGGCTTCACCGGGACGGGGCTGCCGATCGGCCTGCAGGTCGTGGGACGGCCGTTCGACGAGGCGACGGTGCTGCGTGTCGTCGATGCTTACCAGCGACTCACGGACTGGTACACCCGCCGCCCGGTGGCCCCCTGAGCGGCGCCGGTCTCAGGAGGACCCGATGAGCGAAGCCAATGTGGACCGGCGGCTCGCGGCGCTCGAGTCACGGCTCGGCCGGCTTGAAGAGCTCCTCGCCGCCGTCAACGACAAGCTCGATCGCGCCGCGCCGAGCCAGGACGAGGCGCGGCGGGGGATCCAGGGCTGGGTGACCGAGTACGTATCGCTGCGCCTGCAAGAGCTCGTGCCCGAGACGTGCGAGCATCCCGAGCGCGAGGCGGACCAGACGGTCGCCGACGGGCCCGTGCTGCCGGGAACGGGCATTCGCTGCACGGAGGAGGTCATCCACCGGCTCGGTCGCATCCCGATCCCGTTCGTCCGCCAAATGGTGACTCAGAAGGTCGCCGAGACCGCGCGCGCCGAGAACGTGGGGCTGGTGGACGTGCCGTTCTTCGAGCGCTCGGCGACCTTCTGACAGTGCAAGCTTTCGGGGGAGGATCTCCTGAGCTTCGACCACTGGAAGGAGCACGTGCTGGGAGGGCCTCCGCTGTAGACGGCGAGCCCGTCCGCATCCCGATCGAGGATGCGATCGACCTCCACGCCTTCGCGCCGCGCGACGTGGCCTCGGTCGTCGCCGACTACCTCGAAGCGGCTCACGCCAAAGGGTTCGTCGAAGTGCGGCTAATCCACGGCCGGGGGATCGGCGTCCAGCGGAAGATCGTGCAGGCTTTGCTCGCCCGACATCCTCTCGTCGCTGCCTACGCCGACGCTCCGCCCGAGCGTGGAGGCGCGGGCGCGACGGTCGTCAGGCTCCACCCGCGCCCGAGCTGATCCCCCGGCCGGCCGGGAGCTCCAACGGGTCAGTCGCGGTCAGCGCGCAGCAGGACTTGTCGGTCGGTGAAGGACAGGACGGCGTTCGCAGTGAGCTTGAAGTCGAACGCGGCCCGGCATCGCTCGGGCGCTCGACGCACGAACGCCTCGAGCGCGAGCCGCGCCTCGGGCGTCATCCGCATTCGGCCGGTCCACTCCTCCCACTGCCGCACCTTATAGATGGCGAACTCTTCCATCACCGTCAGACCCGACGCGCGCAGGAACGCCTTCCACTCCACCGTCCGGTAGCTCCGCACGTGCGAGGGATCGCGCCGTTTCTCGACCTCGAGGATGAACGCGCTCGCCTCGGAATCGTCGTGGCCGAGGATGTCCTGCAGCAGCAACGCGCCGCCCGGGCGCAGAACCCGGTGGATCTGCCGGAGGGCGGCCCCGACATCGGCGAAGTGATGCGCGGCGGTGCGGCAGGTGACGACGTCGAATGACCCGTCGCGAAAGGGCAGGGCGCCAGCGTCCCCGGCGACGAACCCGACGTTGGCGGCGCCGCGGGCCTGCAGGTGCCCGCGCGCGGCCCTGAGCATCGGCTCGGTGAGATCGTACGCCACCACCCGCCGCGTGATGCCGGCGAACGCGAGCGCCGTGTGGCCCCCGCCCGTCGCGACGTCGAGCACGCGATCGCCGCGGCGCGCCGCGCCCCAGGCGAGCAGCCGATCCAGGTCTTCGCCGGCCGCGTGGAGGGGGCTCGTGACGTAGGCCGCCGCGCTGCCGCCGAACTGGTCCTGGACGCGGCGGGTTTGCGCCTCGCTCACTTCTTCTTCGCCCGCTCGGCGAGATGACGGAACAGGAAGTCGGCGTCCAGCGGCGAGAGGTCGAAACGGCGCGACGCCTCGTCGACGAGCTTGATGCGGTCGGCGCCGGGGTTGTCGACCAGCTGGTCCTCGATCCATTTCACGGCCTGCGTGATGGGTGCTTCGCCCGCCATGCGGGGTTCCCCCCTTGATGGGCTCACCTCGCGGCCTCGCCCCGCGATCGTCGGTCACCGCCAGTGGGCGAGTCCCCGGCGATTCCGGGGTTGCCGTCGCGGAACCTCGGCGATGCCACGCCGAGCGCCAGCAGAAGTGTAGCAGTGGTGAGGACGATCAGCAGCAGCATCGCGGCGACGGCCACCCGCAGGCCGGAGTCGTGCCCGCGTTCACGGCGCACCCGATCGGAATGGCCTGCTCGGGCCAGTCCAATTGGCCCTTGACGGGGTGCTGATTCAAGCCAAAATGGCTTGCCAGGAGAACTGGGTGAACATCCCGCTCGATCGCGACAAACCCACGGCCTTGCCGCGTCAGATCCAGGCGCACCTGGAGCGACTGATCCACGAGCGGCTGCTGACCCCGGGGATGAAGCTCCCGGCCACGCGTGAGCTCGCGCGGCAGCTCGGCGTCAATCGCGGCACCGTGGCCCTCGCGTACGAGGAGCTGGTCGCGACCGGCTGGGCTCGCGCCCACGTCGGGCAGGGGACCTTCGTCGCCGAGCGGCCCGCGAGCGGCGCCGTGCCGGTGACGTTGCCCGCCGCGGCGCCCGTCGCGCTCGACTGGTCCGGGCTCTTCTCGCGCAACGCGCAGATCCTGGGCGCCGACGACGAGCGCTCGCGGGCCGTGACGCCCATCCCGTCGAGCGGCGCGATCGTGTCGTTCGCGGGCGGCATGCCGGACAGCGGGCTCTTCCCGACGGACGCGTTTCGGCGCGTGCTGAACCAGGTGATCCGCGAGGAGGGCGCCTCGCTCCTGCAGTACTATCCGGCCGGCGGCTATCCTCCGCTCCGGCAGTACCTGTCGACATACCTCTTGCGGTTCGGCCTCGAGGCGCGCCCGGACGAGATCCTCATCGTCAACGGCTCGCAGCAGGGATTCGATCTGATCGCGCGGACCCTGATCGATCCGGGCGACTTCGTGGCCATCGAGCAGCCGACGTACCCGCGCGCCATGCAGGTGTTCCGGTCGTTCGGGGCCCAGCTCCTCAGCGTGCCCTGGGACGACGCCGGGCCGCGGGCCGAGGTTTTCGAGCGGCTCCTCGAGCGCCACACGCCGAAGCTCTTCTACTGTCAGCCGAGCGCCCACAATCCGACGGGATTGGCCGTAGCCCCGGAGATCGGACGGCGGCTCCTCGCGGCGGCGGCGCGCCACCAGGTGCCGATCGTCGAGGACGGATTCGATGGCAGCCTCTACTACGGCGACGCGCCGACGCTACCGCTCAAGGCCGTCGACCGCGGCGGGGTCGTCATCTACATCGGCACGTTCTCGAAGATCCTTTTCCCGGGGCTGCGGCTCGGCTGGCTCGTCGGCCCTCCGCCGATCCTCGAGCGGCTCCAGGCGGCCAAGCAGCTCGCCGACCTCCACACGAGCGCACTCATCCAGGCGGCGGTGCATCGCTTCTGCGAGCGCAAGCTGCTCGACCGTCACGCGACACGCGTCGCGACGGAGTACGCCCGGCGTCGCTCGATGCTGCTGGCGGCGCTGCGGCGACGCATGCCGCCGGAGGTCACCTGGACCGAGCCCCAGGGGGGATTCTCGCTGCTGCTCACGCTGCCGGCGGGCATGGACGCCGGGGCCCTGCTCCGGCAGGCGATCGAGCGGGGCGTCGCCTTCACACCCGGCGCGCCCTTCTTCGTCGACGGCGGCGGCCAGCGCACGCTGCGGCTCTCGTTCTCATCGGTGGCGGCCGGGCGGATCGACGAGGGCGTCCGGCGACTGGCCGAAACGATCAAGTCCGCGCGCAGCCGGCACCGCGGCCCGGACCGGGTCGAGCGCGCAGCGGTGCCGGTGGTGTAAGCCCTGGGGCTCGGAGGTAGAGCGTCGAGAGCCCGAACGTCGGGCGCCGGAGCCCTGCGGACCGGGGAGGTAGAGCATCGAGAGCCCGAACGTCGGGCGCCGGAGCCCTGCGGACCGGGGAGGTAGAGCATCGAGAGCCCGAACGTCGGGCGCCGGAGCCCTACGGACCGGGGAGGTAGAGCATCGAGAGCCCGAACGTCGGGCGCCGGAGCCCTGCGAAGGCGCCCCGACGGCATATACAAAGGAGGACACACATGTCGGACCTGAACGGACTGCGGATTGCGGACAGAAAGCACATCGGCCTCGCCGAGATGCTCAAGGGCGGGGTCATCATGGACGTCACCAACGCCGAGCAGGCCAAGATCGCGGAGGACGCCGGCGCCGCGTCCGTCATGGCCCTCGAGCGCGTGCCCGCGGACATCCGCAAGGAAGGCGGCGTGGCGCGGATGTCGCCCGTGAAGAAGATCAAGGAGATCCAGAAGACGGTGACGATCCCGGTCATGGCGAAGGCACGGATCGGCCACTTCGTCGAGGCGCAGATCCTGGAAGCCCTGGCCGTCGACTACATCGACGAGTCGGAGGTGCTGACGCCGGCCGACGAGCATTTCCACATCGACAAGTTCGCGTTCCGCATTCCCTTCGTCTGCGGCTGCCGCGACCTGGGCGAGGCGCTCCGGCGCATCGGCGAGGGTGCGGCGATGATCCGGACCAAGGGCGAAGCGGGCTCCGGCAACATCGTCGAGGCGGTCCGGCACATGCGCGCGCTCGTCTCCGGCATCCGGCGCCTCACCACGCTGTCACCCGAAGAGCTGATGACCGAGGCGAAGAATCTCGGCGCCCCGTACGAGCTGGTGCGCTGGGTGGCCAAGGCCGGGAAGCTCCCCGTGCCGAATTTCTCCGCGGGCGGGATCGCGACGCCGGCGGACGCCGCCCTCATGATGCAGCTGGGGGCGGAGGCCGTCTTCGTCGGCTCCGGGATCTTCAAGTCGAGCGATCCGGCGAAGCGGGCTCGTGCCATCGTGCAAGCGACGACACATTTCAAGGACGCCGACGTGCTGGCGCGCGTGAGCGAGGATCTCGGCGATGCAATGGTCGGGCTCGAGACATCGAAGCTCCCGGAGAAGGAACTCCTGCAGACACGCGGATGGTAGGGCGAGCCGCAGCCGCAGGCGAGGCGAGTCTGTGAAAGTAGGGCGAGCCGCAGGCGCAGGCGAGGCGAGTCTATGAATAGCCATCCGATGAGGATCGGGGTGCTCGCCCTTCAGGGAGACTTCGCGCTCCACGCCAGGGCGCTCGAGCAATGCGGCTGCGCGGCGGTCCAGGTGCGGAAGCCGGCCGAGCTCGAGGACGTCGCGGGGCTCATCATCCCCGGGGGCGAGTCCACGACCCTGCTCAAGCTCATGGACGCGTGGGACTTCGCGCCCGCCATCGAGAAGTTCCACGCCGGCGGCAAGCCGATCTTCGGCACCTGCGCCGGCCTCATCATTCTGGCGCGCGAGGTCGAGAGCCCGCGGCAATTCTCGCTCGGGCTCATCGACGTCACCGTCGAGCGCAACGCCTATGGTCGCCAGCGCGAGTCGTTCGAGGCGTCCGGCGTGGCCAGGCTCGAAGCCGGATCGACGCCCATCGAGATGGTCTTCATCAGAGCACCCAGGATCCGCCGGGTGGGCCCGGGCGTCGAGGTGCTGGCCGAGCACGGGGGCGAGCCGGTCATGGCCAGGCAGGGACGGGTGCTGGTCGCGACGTTTCACCCGGAGCTCACCGACAACACGACGGTCCATCGCTACTTCTGCGACCTGGTGGGCCGCGGTCGGGTGGCCGTGTGATCTTCCACGACTACTACTCGGACATCCCACGCGACGAGGTCGATCGCTTCGTGCAGTCCCAGGAGCTGTCGCGACTGATCACGGTGGGCGACGACTCGGTTCCCCGCGTCGGCCTCTACCCGTTCATCTACGACGGAAAACACGTGGATCTCCACCTCGTGAGATCCGACGAGCAGATCGAGGACTTGAAGGCCCGGCCCCGGTGCGTGCTCGAGGTGGACGAGGTGCTGGCGGTCATCCCGTCGTACTGGGTTCACGCCGAATACGCGGGTTCGGCGACCGCCTACCATCGGACCGTCATCTTCGAATGCGAGGCGCGCGTCGAGGAAGATCCAGCGGCCGTGGCGGCGCAACAGCGAAGGCTGCTCGCGCGATACCAGCCCGAGGGAGGGTTCAGGCCTCTCGACCCGGGCGACCCGCTCTATCGCGGGGCGATGGCTCAGCTCGCCGCCGTGAGCCTCGAGATCATCCGCTGGCGCGCGAAGTTCAAGCTGGGGCAAAATCGGCCTGCGGAGGCGCGGCGGCGGGTGATCGCCGAGCTGCGCAAGCGGGGCCGTCCGAGCGACGGGCGAGCCGCCGAGGCGCTCCAGTGGACGATCGATGCGCGCCCCGAGCCGTAGCGGGGAGGGCGCGCGGAGGACCACGCGATGAAGATCACGGCAAACGGAATCTCGATGCACTACACCCTCGACGGTCCGGCCGGGGCGCCGGTCGTCACGCTGAGCCACTCGCTCGCGACGACGCTAGCCATGTGGGAGCCGCAGCTCCCGGCGCTCACCGCGCGCTGGCGCGTCCTGTCCTACGACACGCGCGGGCACGGCGGCACCGACGCTCCCAAGGGCGCCTACTCGCTCGACCAGCTCGCGGACGACGCCCAGGCGCTTCTTCGCGCCCTCGGGATCCAGCGCACCCACTGGGTCGGGCTCTCCATGGGCGGCATGATCGGCCAGACCCTCGCCCTCAAGGCGCCGGAGGTTTTTTCGAGCCTCGTCCTCTGCGACACGTCGAGCCGCGTCCCGCCCGAGGCCAAGCCTCTGTGGGACGAGCGCATCCACACCGCGGAGACGAAAGGAATGGAGCCCCTCGTCGAGGGAACGCTCGGCCGCTGGTTCACGGCGCCGTTCAAGGAGCGGGGCGGGGACGTCGTCGAGAGCGTACGCACGATGATTCGATCAACGAACCCGGCCGGCTACATCGGCTGCTGCCAGGCGATCTCCGGTCTCAACCTGACCGACCGGATCGGCGCCATCAAGGTGCCGACGCTGATCATCGTCGGGGAAGACGACCAGGGTACGCCCGTCGCGGCGTCGAAGGTCATGAACCAGCAGATCAAAGGCTCCCAGATGGTGGTCCTGAAGTCGGCGGCTCACCTGTCCAACATGGAGCAGCCCGAGGCCTTCACCCAGGCCCTCAACGGTTTCCTGGCAAAGGTCGGTTAAGCCGCCGCCGCTGCTCGGTTTCCGGAAGCTCCAGGGGCGGCGCTGAGCGCGGCTCGCCTTGACAGTACAGGTACGTGGCCGTAGTCTCTCTGGTCAGACCAGCCGACCACGACGAACGCCCTACGACGGAGTTGCGTGAGTGTGAGGAGGAGCGCATGGCTGCCCTGATCTGTGAGGTCGTTTACCGCGGTATCTTCCAGAAGAACCTCGCCGCGCGCATCACGCGCGGTATCGTGCTGTCGGCGCGCAAGTCGGGCCGGTGGGGCATCGCGTTCGGCCGATACGGGGACAGCCCCCAGCGTAACGGCATCCCCGCGAAGGACTTCGCGATCGTCGCCGACACCAAGGAAGAGCTCGAGCAGAACATGGCGCGCTACGAGCCCAAGCACGTCGACGTCACGATCGCGGTCGACGACACGCTGTCGAAGGGCGTCGAGTCGTGGGCATGGTACGGGCTGCAGCCGATCAACCGGCTCACGGTGCCGAACGGCACGCTGCTGATGACGTCGCTCCAGAGCTTCGACAGCCTGTTGCAGGACATCCACAAGAAGGACGCGCCCTACAAGCTGGCGCTTCTCCGCGCCAAGGCCTCGTTCTCCGGGCTCTGGGTCTACCGCGAGGACCACACGGAGGTCCGCATCCTGGGCGCTCTCGCCAAGATCGCCCCGTCGTTCCTCTCGCTCGACGGGGTGTGTCAGGCCATCCGGGAGATCGAGTGGGGCTCGGATCTCAAGGTCGAGTCGGCCAAGAAAGCGCACGAGCGGCTCGAGTCCCGCGAAGTCAAGCTGACCGAGGGCAACGCCGAGATCCCGTACTCGTTCGAGATGCCCAAGTGGTGGGAGATGCGGGAAGGCGTGACAATCCCCGCGATCCCCGTGGGCAAGCCCAAGGAGGCGGGCAAGGGATACGTCCCGGAGCGCAACCCGTACTTCAAGAAGTTCACGACGCGGACGATGCGGCCCGTCATCGACTTCGACACGTGCGTGAAGTGCACGCTCTGCTGGATCCAGTGCCCCGACTCCTGCTTCGACGTCATGCCCGACGGCACCTACGACGCCAACATGGAGGCGTGCTGCGGCTGCGGCGTGTGCGAGGCGGTCTGCCCGGTGGAGAAGTGCATCACGATGGTCAACGAGTCGGTGTTCGACGACAACGCGAGCCAGTGGGAAATGTGGCGCAGCGACAAGGAGCGGTACAAGGCCTGGATGAATGAGAAGATCGGCGACAAGAACGCCACCGTGCGCTCGCACGGCTTCCGCTTCCGCGGCCAGTACGAGCAGGAGCTCGAGAAAAACCTCGACGGCGGCGGTGTCGAGATCACCGCCGGCATCCCGGGCGAGAACGCGCAGCACAAGACGGTCTAAGCGGTCTAAAGGTCTAACGGAGGGCTAGCGCAATGGCGGTTGTGACCCCGGCGGCTCCGGCCGCGACCGAAGAGGACAAGGAGCTCCTGATCTCCGGCAGCGAAGCCGTCGCCGAGGCGCTCACCCTCGCCGACCTCGACGTCGTCACGGCGTATCCGATCCGGCCGTACGACACCGTCATGCAGGCGATCGCCAAGAAGATCTCGGGCGGCCAGCTCGTCGCCGAGTACATCGTCGCCGAGGGCGAGCACAGCCAGTTCGAGATCGTCAAGCACGCCTCGACCGTCGGCGCGCGCGTCTTCTGCGGCTCGTCCGGCGTCGGCTGGATGTACGCCATGGAATGTCTGGTCGTCACGCCGCCGCTGCGGGTGCCCATGGTCGCCCTCGTCGGCAACCGCGCTCTCGACGACCCCGGCGCCTTCGGCGTGGAGCACAACGACGCGCTCGTCGTGCGCGACCTCGGCTGGCTGCTCTGCTGGATCGACACCTCGCAGGAGGCGCTCGACACCACGCTGATCGCCTATCGGGTCGCCGAGGACCGGCGCGTGTTCCTGCCGCTCGCGATCTCGGCCGACGGGGCGTTCCTGACCCACTCGCAGGCGCTCACGATGGTGCCGCCGAAGTCGAAGGTGGACCGGTTCCTGCCGCGCTACGACCGGGGTGACCTTCAGTTGCACCCGGACAACCCGATCACCGTCGCACCCCAGGCCAACGAGGACTGGGTCATCGAGATCCGCCGCCAGAACAACGAGGCAATGGCGCGCGCCGTCGGCGTCATCGAAGAGGCGTACGCCGACTTCCGGCGCGTCTTCGGGCGCGGACCGGAGAACCCCTGGTTCGAGGAGTACATGACCGACGACGCCGAGGTGATCCTGGTCGGCATGGGCACGATCTCGCTGCCGATCAAGGTCGCGATCCGCGAGATGCGAGCCAAGGGCAAGAAGGTCGGCCTGGTGCGGTTGCGGTGGTTCCGGCCGTTCCCGACCGAGAAGCTCGTCGCGGCGCTGTCGAAGGCGTCGGCGGTGGGGATCATCGACCGGGACTATTCGTTCGGCTCGCCCTTTGGCTCGGGGGTGGTCGCCAACGAGATCCGCGCTGCGCTGTACAATTCCGACCGGAGGCCGCCGCTCCTGTCGTTCATCTGCGGGCTGGGCGGCCGTGAAGTAACCCTCGAGGATGTTTACAAGGCGACCGATCTTTGCTACGCAGCCGCCAAGGCCGGGAAATCCGATCCAAAGACCCACTGGCTGGGCGTTCGGGAATAGGAGAAGCCACCATGGCCGAGACGACGACGTTCAGCAACGCCACGCAGATCCTCGAGCCCTTCCGCGGCGTCAAGCGGGTCACGATCGAGGAATATTTCACCTCGGGTCACCGGACCTGCCAGGGGTGTGAGTCCGCGCTGGTCATGAAACTCATGGTGAAGGCGGCCGGTCCGCGCACGATCGTGCTGGGCTCGACCGGATGCATGTACGTCGCAAACACGACCTACTACACGACGCCCTGGGTGGTGCCGTGGATGCACACGCAGCTCGGGTCGTCGGGCTCGGCCGCGCTCGGAACGGCCGCGGGTCTCAAGGCGCTCATGCGCAAAGGAAAGATGAAGACGGAGCCGATCAACGTCATCGCCTTCTGCGGCGACGGGGGCGGCGCCGACATGGGTCTCGGTGCGATCTCGGCCACGCTGACCCACAAGGAGTACAACTCGCTGATTCTCCTCTACGACAACGAGTCGTACGCCAATACCGATATCCAGCTCTCCGGGATGACGCCCTACGGCGCCAACACCACCTTCAGCCCGCCCGGCAAGGCCAAGCGCCTCATCCACACCCGCTGGAAGAAGAACATGGCCGGCTTGATGGCGGCGGGACATCCGGAGTGCCGCTACGTGGCGACCGTCTGCGCCTCGTACGCCGTGGAGATGATGAACAAGGTGCGCCGGGCGCTGACGATCGGCGGCCCGACGTTCATCCACTCGCTCGACCCGTGCCCGAAGGGTTGGGACTACGACCCGATGCTCTCCCACGAGCTGGGCGAGCTGGCGATCGAGACCGGGATCTTCCCCCTCTACGAGGTCGAGGACGGCCACGTCAAGTACTACGGCAAGACCAAGGCCATCGTCGAGGGGCGCCCGCGCAAACCGGTGCGCGAATATCTCCTCAAGCAGGGGCGGTTCGCGCACTTCATCGAGGAGGATCTTGCGTACTTCCAGGCGAAGGTGGACGAGATGTGGGAGAAGTGGGAGATTCCGGCGGTGGTGCCGTTCCGGCGTCTGGATGCGACGAAAGAGGCGCTGTCGGCGAAGTAACCCCCGAATCGCCCGTGGCTCCTCCTCGCCGCTCTTAGCAGGCAGGGCTGGGCTCCCACGAAACGGGACCCGGCCCTTTCGCGTTGTCTAGGTGCGCGATGCGTATTCCATACGACATGGACTCGAGGCCTGGCCTCGGGCAAAGGAGCGAGCGATGAAGCTCGACGCCGTTGTCGCACTCGTTCTCGCGCTGCTGATCGCCGTCCCCGCTTCCGCCGTTGCCTGGGAGCCGACCAAGCCGATCGACTTCGTGGTGCCGGCCGGGACCGGCGGCGGCGCCGACCAGATGGCGCGCCTGATTTCCGGCATCGCCGAGAAGCACAAGCTCTCGCCCCGCCCGCTCATCGTCATCAACAAGGCGGGTGGCGCGGGCGCCGAGGGCTTCCTCGACGTCAAGGGCAAGAAGGGTGACCCACACACCATCGTGATCACCCTGTCGAATCTCTTCACCACGCCCTTGCACACGGGGATTCCGTTCAGCTGGCGGGACCTGACGCCAGTCGCACGGCTGGCGCTCGACGAGTTCATTCTCTGGGTCAGCACGACCCGTCCTGACAAGAAGGATTTCAAGACGGCGAAAGAGTACATCGCGGCCGTGAAGGAACAGATGAGCAAGCCCGAGCAGATGAAGATGGGCGGCACTGGCTCGGCGCAGGAGGATCAGATCCTCACGATCCAACTCGAGCAAGCGCTGGGACTCAAGTTCACCTATGTGCCGTTCAAGGGCGGCGGTGAGGTCTGTGTGAACCTCGTCGGCAATCACGTGGACTCGACGGTGAATAACCCGATCGAATGCGTGAGCCACTGGAAGGCCGGGCGTGTCCGTCCGCTCGCCGTCTTCGACACGGCGCGCATCCCGGTCGGCGAGTGGAAGGACGTCCCGACGGTCAAGGAGGCGCTCGGCGTCGACGTGCACTACCTGATGCTTCGGGGGATCTTCGGCGCGCCGAGCATGCCGAAAGAGGCGGTGGACTGGTACGTCACCTTGCTCCGGAAGGTGACCGAGACGCCGGAGTGGAAGAAGTACATGGACGAAGGCGCGCTCAAGCCCGCGTTCGCCGCCGGCCCCGAGTATGTGAAGTGGGTGGAGGAGAACGAGCAGCTCCACAAGGAGCTGATGACCAAAGGAGGGTTGCTGAAGAAATAGGATGCGCGCCGTCGACCTCGCCACCGCATCGTTTTTGATCCTGCTGGGCGGGGTCGTGGTCATCGACTCCCTGCGGATCGGCATCGGCTGGGGAACGGACGGCCCCCGGAGCGGCTTTTTCCCGTTCTGGCTCGGGGTGATCATGATCGTGGCGTGCGGGGCGATCTGCCTTCAGGCGTTGCGCCGGTCGACGGACAAGCCATTCGTGACGGGCGCGCAGCTCGGTCCGGTGCTCAAGGTGCTGTGGCCAGCCACGCTGATGGTCCTCCTGATCAAGCCTCTGGGGCTCTACGTCGCCGCGGCCCTCTACATGGGCTTCTACATGCGCTGGGTCGGCCGGCACAGCTGGGTCGCGGTGGGTCTCTGCGCGATCGGCCTCCCCCTGCTCACGTTCCTGGTGTTCGAGACGTGGTTCCTGGTGCCGATGCCCAAGGGCCCGCTCGAGGCCTGGCTCGGGTACTGACCGATGGGCCTCGAGAACCTCTTCCTCGGCTTTCACATCGCCATCACGCCCTTCAACCTCTTCGTCGCCGTCGTCGGCATCACGCTCGGGACCGTCATCGGCGTCCTGCCCGGCCTCGGCGGCGCCAACGGCGTCGCGATCCTCCTGCCGCTCACGTTCACGATGCCGCCGACCTCCGCGATCATCCTGTTGACGTCGCTCTACTGGGGCGCGCTCTTCGGCGGCGCCATCACGTCGGTGCTGTTCAACATCCCCGGCGAGCCGTGGTCCGTCGCGACGACCTTCGACGGCTATCCAATGGCGCGGCAGGGGAAGGGCGGCCAGGCGCTCACCGCGGCCTTCACTTCCTCGTTCGTGGGCGCGCTGTTCTCGATCGTGCTCATCACGTTCTTTGCACCGCTCCTCGCGGAGGTCGCCCTGCACTTCGGCCCCCCCGAGTTCTTCGCGATCCAACTGCTGACCTTCTCGAGCTTCATCGGGCTCGGCGGCGGCGATCCGCTGAAGTCGCTGGTGTCCATCGTCCTCGGCTTCATCCTCGCCGCGGTGGGCCTCGACATCGTCACCGGCCAGCTCCGGATGACCTTCGGCGTCGTCGACCTCATGAAGGGATTCGACTTCATCGTGGCGGTCATCGGGCTCTTCGGCATCGGTGAGATCCTCCTCAGCGTGGAAGAGGGGCTCAGCTTCAAGGGCACCCTGACCGGGATGAACCTGCGCGTGGTGCTCGACACCTGGAAGGTGCTGCCGCGGTACGCGCGCACCTTCGTGCGCGGAGCGTTCATCGGCTTCTGGATGGGGTTCAAGCCCGGCGGCGCCACGCCGGCCTCGTTCATGAGCTACGCCTTCGCCAAGCGATTCTCGAAACACCCAGAGCGCTTCGGCAAGGGTGAGATCGAGGGCGTCATCGCCCCGGAGACGGCAGCCCATGCGGCCGGGGTCGCGGCGATGCTGCCGATGATCACGCTCGGGATCCCGGGCTCGCCGACGGCGGCGGTCATGCTCGGGGGCCTGATCATCTGGGGCCTCCAGCCCGGGCCGCTCCTCTTCACCGAGAAGCCCGAGTTCGTGTGGGGGCTCATCGCCAGCATGTACACTGGCAACCTCATCGGCGTCCTGATGGTGCTGGCGTTCGTGCCCTTCTTCGCCGCGATCCTTCGCATTCCGTTCGCGATCCTCACGCCGCTGATCGTCGTCGTCTGCGCGATCGGCTCGTACGCCGTGCACAGCAGCATGATCGACATCTGGTACATGGTGATCTTCGGCGTCGTCGGCTACGTGTTCAAGAAGCTTGACTATCCGCTCGCTCCGCTCGTCCTCGCGCTGGTCCTGGGCGATCTCGCCGAAAACGCGCTGCGCCAGAGCCTGATCATGTCCCAGGGGTCCCTCGCGATCTTCGTGACGCGCCCGATCGCCGGTGCCATCACCGCCGTCGCGATCTTCTTCTTCACGATGCCCCTCCTGACACCCTGGTGGCGCCGGCTGCGCGGGACGGTTCAGGCCCCCTCGCCGCGGGAGACCTGATGGCGATCCTCGCCGACCCGGAGTTCTGGATCCGCCTCTTCGGCATCGGCGCGCTCAACCTGCTCCTGTCGGGGGACAACGCCCTGGTCATCGCCCTGGCCGTGCGCGCCCTGCCCAAGCACAAGCGTCTGCTCGGTCAGGTTTGGGGCGCGGTGGGGGCGGTCGCGCTTCGCCTGATCTTCGTCGCGGTCATCAGCGCGCTCCTCAAGATCCCATTCCTTCAGATCGTCGGGGGCCTGCTCCTCGTCTGGATCGCCGTCAAGCTCGTCCGGCCGGACACCGGCGGCGAGAGTGGCGTTCGGCACGGCGCCTCGCTCTGGGAGGCCATCTGGATCATCATCGTGGCGGACGTCACGATGAGCCTCGACAACGTGCTCGCGATCGCCGCCACGGCACACGGCGATCTCTTGCTGGTCATGTTCGGGATCGGGCTCTCGCTCCCGATCGTCGTCTGGGGCGCGGGCATCCTGGCCCACCTCATGAATCGCTACGCGTGGATCGTCTGGCTGGGCGGAGGCCTGCTCGGCTATGTCGCGGGCGAGATGATGATGGACGACCCGGTCATCGGCGGATGGCTGGGCGGGACGGCCGCGATGCTCCACTATCCCGTGCCAATCGGGATCGGCCTCGGGCTCACGGCGCTCGGCTGGTGGTTCGGGCGGCGCCACCGTCACGCCCACGTCCCGGAGAGGCTCTGAGACCGCGATGAGCGTGCCCGGGCGCCGCAGAGTGGGCGGTGAGGCGGCCGATCGTCCGATCGAGCTCGGACCGATCAAGTCGACGCGGATCTACGAGGAGATCGTCCGGCAGGTCAAGCAACTGATCGCGGAAGGTCGCCTCAAGAGCGGCGATCGGCTGCCGCCCGAGCGGGAGCTCGCCGAGAAGTTCGTCGTCAGTCGCACCTCCGTGCGCGAAGCACTGCGGGCGCTCGAAAGCCTGGGGCTCATCGAGATCCGTGCGGGCGAGGGCACGTTCGTCCGCGAGATGTCGGTCGACGAGCTGGTCGGCCCGCTGGCCCTCGTGTTGACGTCGCAGCGGGAGGCGATCGGAGAGCTCTTCGAGGCCCGGCGGGTCCTCGAGCCGGCCATTGCGGCCCTTGCGGCGAGTCGCGCGACGCCAGACGAGGTCCAGGAGATGGAGCGGATCCTCGACGACCAGGCTCGGGAGGTCGCCGCCGGCAGGACCGGCATCGCCCAGGACGCGGCCTTTCACGCCGCGATCGGCACCGCCGCCCACAACCGCGCGATCACGCGCATCGTGCACGCGATCATGGATCTCCTGACACAGAGCCGCGAGGAATCCCTCAACACGCCGGGCCGGCCCACGCGCTCGCACCAGGATCATCAGCGGATCGTCCAAGCGATCGCCCGACGCAACGGCAGCGCGGCGCGGCAGGCGATGCTCGACCACCTCGTCGCGGTCGAGGCGCTCGTGCGCGGAACGACGCCCGAGCGCCCGGAGAGCGGCCGACGCTCGGGCGCTTGACCATGGCGACGCGAGTCCGTATACTCCGCACCGTGCTTGAAGAGACGTCGCGCGTACCGCTGCTGGGCCTGATTCTGCTGGCGCTGCCGGCCCCGCCCGGAGCATCCGCGACGTAGACGCGACATCGGATGCCACGGGCGGGGGACGAGCCCGTGGCGATGACGAACCTCGAGGGCCACGGGTGGAACGACCCGTGGCCCTCGGCTTTTATGTGGCCGGATTCCGGAAAACGCCCGAGAGGGGAAATGAGAGCAGGCGCGGCGGTGGTGACGAGCGGTAGAATAATTGACACTGATGCTCCTTATCCACTAATATCACAGGGCTTTTTTGGTCATCGAGGACGGAGGACCGCGCCTATGACGAAATACGTCTACTTCTTCGGTGGTGGGCATGCCGAAGGCTCCTCCGTAATGCGGAACCTGCTCGGCGGTAAGGGCTGCGAGTTGGCGGAGATGACCAACCTCGGGATCCCGGTTCCGCCGGGATTCACGGTGACGACCCAGGCCTGGGCGCACTACAACCGTTCGGGGCACGAGTGGCCTGAAGAGCTGTGGGACCAGACCCTCGAGAACCTCCATAGGCTCGAGAGCGTCGCGGAGGCCGGCTTCGGCGATCCCCAGCGGCCGCTCCTGGTCTCCGTCCGCTCCGGCGCCCGCGTGTCGATGCCGGGCATGATGGAAACGATCCTCAATCTCGGCCTGAACGACACGACCGTCGAGGGACTGGCGGCGCGTACACGCAACGAACGGTTCGCGTGGGACTGCTATCGCCGCTTCGTCATGATGTTCGCGAACGTCGTTCTCGGCGTACGGCGCGAGATCTTCGACGCCGAGCTCGACGCGGCGAAGTCGCGCCTGGGGATCAAGACCGATCCCGAGGTGCCCGCGGCCGAGCTGAGGAAGCTCACCGACGCCTACAAGAACATCGTCAACGAGCGGACGGGCCGCCCCTTTCCGGAAGACGTGAACGAGCAGCTGCGGCTGGCGATCAATGCCGTCTTCGACTCGTGGTTCGCCAAGAAAGCGGCGGAGTATCGCCGCATCCACAACATTCCCGAGGAGTGGGGCACCGCCGTGACCGTGATGGCCATGGTCTTCGGCAACCTCGGCGAGACGTCTGGGACGGGCGTCGGCTTCACCCGCGATCCACGGACCGGTGACAAGCGCTTCTACGCCGAGTTCTTGCCGAACGCGCAGGGGGAGGACGTCGTCGCCGGGATCCGGACGCCGTTGCCGATCGAGGCGCTGCGCGAGCGGATGCCGACGATCTACGACGAGGTCCTCGAGATCGCGGGGCGCCTGGAGCGGCACTACAAGGACATGCAGGACATCGAGTTCACCGTGCAGGACGGTACCCTCTACCTCCTGCAGACGCGCTCCGGCAAGCGATCGGCGCGCGCCGCGGTAAAGGTGGCCCGCGATCTCGTGGATGAGCACGTGATCGACCAGCACACCGCGCTGCTCCGCATCCGGCCGCAGGAAGTGAACGAGGCGATTCGGCCCATCTTCGACGACCGCGAGAAGGCTGCGGCCATCGACCGGGGGCGACTGCTGGCCCGTGGCCTGCCCGCCGCGCCGGGCGCGGCGGTCGGCAAGGCGGTGTTCGACGCGGATCGAGCGGTAGAGTGGGCGCGCGCGGGCGAGCAGGTCATCCTCGTCCGCCCCGAGACCTCGCCGGAAGACGTGGCAGGGATGTACGCGGCGAAGGGCATCGTCACCTCGCGCGGCGGTCGGACGTCCCATGCGGCGGTGGTCGCGGTCGGGATGGGCAAGGCCTGCGTGGTCGGCGCCGCCGAGATCGTCGTGGACGAGCATCGCCGCGTGTTCGAAGTCGGCGGTCGCATCGTCCGTGAGGGCGACTGGATCTCCGTCGACGGGGGCAGCGGCGAGGTCCTCCTCGATATCGTGAAGACCGTCGAGGGCGAGCTGGGTGACGAAGTCCAGGAGCTCCTGTCCTGGGCGGATCGGTATCGAACAGAAGGTCTCGGCGTGCGGGCCAACGCCGACACCCCGACCGACGCCCAGCGCGCCCGCGAGTTCGGAGCCGAAGGCATCGGGCTCGTCCGGACCGAGCACATGTTCTTCGCGCCCGAGCGCATTCCAATCGTCCGCGAAATGATCATGGCCGTCGACCAGACGACCCGTCGCGCGGCGCTGGAAAAGCTCCGGCCGTTCCAGCGGGACGACTTCATGGGCATCTTCCGGGCCATGGACGGCCTCCCGGTGACGATCCGCCTGCTCGACCCGCCGCTGCACGAGTTCCTCCCGAACCACAAGGAATACAAGGATCTCGTCGAGACGCGGAGCCGCCTGGAGGCACTCGGGATCAATCCCGAAGAGCAGGCGCGGCTCGAGGCGCTCATCGCCAACGTCGAGAAGCTTCGTGAGGCCAATCCCATGCTCGGCCACCGCGGCTGCCGTCTCGGGATCACCCACCCGGAGATCTACGGCATGCAGGTGCGCGCCATCATGGAAGCGGCATGCACGGTCACCGAGCAAGGCGTCCACGTCGAGCCGGAAATCATGATCCCGCTCACCGGGACCGTCGGGGAGATGAAGGAGACGTTCGAGCAGACCAAGCGGGTCGCCGACGGCGTCATCGCCGAGACGGGCGTCGCGGTGCGATACCTGGTCGGGACGATGATCGAGGTGCCGCGGGCGGCGCTCATCGCCGCCCAGATCGCGGAGCACGCCGAGTTCTTCTCGTTCGGGACGAACGACTTGACCCAGCTGACCTACGGCTACAGCCGAGACGACGTCGCGAAGTTCTTGCCGAAATATCTGGACATGGGCCTGGTGCCGCACGATCCGTTCTCGGTGCTGGATCAGGAAGGCGTCGGCGAGATGATCAAGATCGGCATCGAGCGGGGTCGGAGTCGCCGGCCGAACCTGAAGATCGGGATCTGCGGCGAGCACGGCGGGGAAGCCTCGTCCGTGGAGTTCTGCCACCGCGTGAAGATGACCTACGTCTCGTGCTCGCCCTATCTCATCCCCGGCGCACGGCTCGCCGCCGCGCAGGCTCGCATCAAGGAGCGTCAAGCGGGCGGCGGAGACTACCGTGCCTAGCTTCGAAGGCGTGTTCATCCCCGTCACGACGCCGTTCGCCGGCGACGACGTGGCCCCGGTGCGGCTCGCCGAGAACCTCCAGAAGTGGAATGCCACACCGCTGGCTGGCTACGTCGTCCTCGGCTCCACCGGCGAGTTCCCGATGCTGAACGAGGCCGAGCGCGACCGTCTCCTGGTCGCGGCGCGCGAGGCGATCCCGCGCGACCGACGCTTCCTCGCCGGGACCGGGACCCATTCGACGCTGAACACGATCCGCCAGACCAAGCGCGCCGCCGCGCTCGGGGCCGACGCCGCCCTGGTGATCACGCCCCACTACTTCACCAAGGCACTCGCGCCGGCCGCGGCCCAGGTGCGCCACTACCTCGCGGTCGCCGATGCGTCACCGATCCCGATCATGCTCTACAACTTTCCCCTCAACACCGGCATCAACCTCGACGCCGAAACGGTCGCGAAGATCGCCATCCACCCCAACGTCTGCGGCATCAAGGACTCCTCCGGCAACATCCCGCAAGCCGCCCAGATCATCGACCAGACGCCCAAGACCTTCTACGTGCTGGTCGGCGCGGCGTCCGCGCTGCTACCCTCGCTGGCCATCGGCGCGGCCGGCGGCGTCCTCGCCCTCGGCCTGATCGCGGCGGGCGAGTTCTGCGGGGTCTACGCCCTCGCGAAGGGCGGGCGGTGGGACGAGGCGCGCGAGATCGCCAGGCGGATGACGGTCGCCGAGCGCGGCATCGGCGGGCGGTACGGGATCGGCGGGCTGAAGGCGGCGCTCGACCTGCAGGGCTTCTTCGGCGGCCCGTGCCGCGCGCCGCTCGGCACGCCCGACGGCGACACGATCGAAGACATCAAGGAAGTCCTGGCGACGGCCGGACTGCTCTAGGAGGAACGCGCGGTGAGAATGCCTGGCGCACGCATCGTCCTCGAGTGCCTGAAGCGTCAGGGCGTCGACCTCATCTTTGGCCTGCCCGGCGGTGCGGTGCTGCCGATCTACGACGCCCTGTACGACTTCAAGGGCCTGCGGCACATCCTCGTGCGCCAGGAGGCGGCCGCGGGCCACGCGGCCGAGGGCTACGCGCGGACGTCGGGCCGGGTGGGCGTCTGCCTCGTGACCTCGGGCCCCGCCGCGACCAACCTCGTGACCGCGCTGCAGGACGCGATGATGGACTCCATCCCGATCGTCGCCTTCACCGGGCAGGTGCCCACGCACCTCATCGGCAACGACGCGTTCCAGGAGGCGGACAACGTCGGGATCACGCGGCCGTGCACGAAGCACAACTTCCTCGTGAAGGACGGCAACGACCTCGGCCCGATCATTCGGGAAGCGTTCCACATCGCGTCGACCGGGCGCCCCGGGCCGGTCCACGTAGACCTCCCGAAGGACATCCTGGTGAAGGAGTGGGACCTCATCTGGCCCGATCAGGTCCACATGCGGTCGTACAACCCGAACTACGAGGGCCACCCCGGGCAGATCAAGCGCGCCGCCAAGCTCCTGGCCCGCGCCAAGCAGCCGGTCCTCTACGTCGGCGGCGGGGTGATCTCGGCCGATGCGAGCGCCGAGCTCCGGGAGCTGGCCGAGCTCGGGCAGTTCCCGGTGACGCAGACCCTCATGGGCCTGGGATCGTTCCCGATGGAGCACCCCCTCTCGCTCGACATGCTCGGCATGCACGGGAGCTACTACGCCAACATGGCGGTCCATCACTCCGACGTCCTCGTCGCCGTCGGCGCCCGCTTCGACGACCGGGTGACCGGCCGAGTCGACGCGTTCGCACCCAACGCCGAGATCGTCCACATCGACATCGACCCGTCGTCGATCTCGAAGAACATCAAGGTGGGCGTGCCGATCGTGGGCGACTGCCGCCGAGTGCTGGTGAAGCTGGTGGAAGCCCTCCGCGAGGAGCTGCGGGACGAGTCGCCGCCCACCGTCCGCGAGGCGCGACGCCAGTGGGCGGCGCTGATCGCGCAGTGGAAACGGGACTTTCCCTTCCAGTATGAGTGGAGCGACGACGTCGTCAAGCCGCAGTACGTCGTCCAGGAGATCTCCAACGCGACCGGCGGCGAGGCCTTCATCGTCACTGGAGTCGGCCAGCACCAGATGTGGGCCGCGCAGTACTACAAGTTCAAGCACCCGCGCATGTGGTGCACGTCCGGCGGCCTCGGCACGATGGGCTACGGGCTGCCCACGGCGATGGGCGTCCAGGCGGCCAACCCGGGCAAGCTCGTCATCAACATCGACGGTGACGGCTCGTTCCAGATGAACAGCCAGGAGCTCGCCACGTGCTTCACCGAGGGACTGCCGGTCAAGACGGTGATCATCAACAACAGCGGCCATGGCATGGTCCGGCAGTGGCAGCGGATCATCTACAAGGAGCGCTACTGCGCGATCGACCTTCCGGGGATCCCGGACTGGGTGCGGCTCGCCGAGGCCTACGGCTGCGTCGGGCTCCGCGTGACGAAGCCCAGCGAGCTGGTGCCCGCGATCGAGAAGATGATCAGCACGCCGGCGCCCGTCGTCCTCGACGTGTGCGTGGACAAGGACGAGTGCGTGTTCCCGATGGTCCCAGCCGGCGGGGCCAATACCGACATGATCCTGGCGCTGCCGACCCGCGACGTGCGGGACAAGGCCGCCAAGTCGCAGACGGGCTTCTAGATGCAGAACGGCAACGACCCTCGCAAGCACACGATCGCGGTCCTGGTCGAGAACAAGTTCGGCGTCCTCTCGCGGGTTGCCGGGCTCTTCTCGGCGCGCGGCTACAACATCGAGAGCCTGTCGGTCGGCGAAACGCTCGACCCGTCGGTCTCCCGGATGACACTCGTCGTGCGCGGCGACGAGTTCGTCATCGAGCAGGTGACGAAGCAGCTCCACAAGCTCATCGACGTGATCAAGGTCACCGACCTGACCGACGAGAGCCACGTCGAGCGCGAGATGGTTCTCATCCGCGTGAACGCCGAGCCGTCGAACCGAGCGGAGATCCTCCGGACCGCCGACATCTTCCGGGCGAGGGTGGTCGACGTGACGCCGGTCTCGTTCGTCCTGGAGGCCACCGGCGACGAGGGCAAGCTCGAGGCGTTGATCGAGCTGCTGCGGCCGATGGGCATCCAGGAGCTCGTCCGGACCGGTAAGGTCGCGATCGCGCGCGGCCCGAAGACGCGGGTGCGACGCGTCGAGCCGCCGCGGAAGCCGCGCGTCACCGACGACCCGAAAGTGGTCGGCTTCGCCGATTAACACCCACCGAGGAAAGGACACGCGATGCCCGCGAAGATCTACTACGACCAGGACGCCGACCTCGGCCTGCTCAAGGGCCGGAAGATCGCGATCATCGGCTACGGCAGCCAGGGCCACGCCCATGCGCTGAACCTCAAGGACTCCGGGCAGGACGTCGTCGTCGGGCTCTACAAGGGCTCGAAGAGCTGGGCCAGGGCCGAGAAGGACGGGCTCCGGGTGGCGACCGTGAACGAGGCGGCCCAGGCGGCCGACGTGATCATGATCCTGCTCCCCGACCAGAGCCAGCGGCAGGTGTTCGAGTCGGAGATCCGCGGCGGCCTCGGCAAGGGCAAGATGGTCATGTTCGCGCACGGCTTCAACATCCACTTCAACCAGGTCGTGCCGCCGGCGGACGTCGACGTCACCATGATCGCCCCCAAGGCGCCCGGCCACGTGATGCGCGACCTGTTCACGCAGGGGCCGGGCGTGCCTGCCCTCCTCGCCGTGCACCAGGACGTGTCCGGCAAGGCGCGCGACCTGGCGCTCGCGTACGGCCGGGGGGTGGGCTGCACGCGGGCGGGCGTGATCGAGACGACGTTCAAAGAAGAGACGGAGACCGATCTGTTCGGGGAGCAAGCGGCGCTCTGTGGCGGAATCTCGCACCTCATCAAGGCGTCCTTCGAGACGCTCGTCGAGGCGGGCTACCAGCCGGAGGTCGCGTACTTCGAGTGCATGCACGAGATGAAGCTGATCGTGGACCTCTTCTATCAGGGCGGGCTCGCCTACATGCGCTACTCGGTCTCGGACACCGCCGAGTACGGGGACTACACGCGCGGCCCGCGGGTGGTGAGCCCGGCCACGAAGGCCGAGATGCGGAAGATCCTGGACGAGATCCAGTCCGGCCAGTTCGCGCGCGAGTGGGTGCTCGAGAACCAGGCCAACCGTGCCGGGTTCCTCGCGATGCGACGGCGGGACGCCGCGCATCCGATCGAGGAGGTCGGCAAGCGGCTGCGGGCCATGATGTCGTGGATCAAGCCGCCGAGGGAATGAGGTGACGAAGCTCCCCGTCGCGCGCGAAGGCTGGCCGTTCATCGTGGTCCCAGCGGCGATCGCGGCCGGGCTGGCGCTGACCGGCCGACGCGCCCTCGCCATGCCGTTCGCGGCGGCGTCGCTCGCCTCGCTCGGGTTCTTCCGCGACCCGGAGCGCGAGGTGACGGCCGTGCCGGGCGGCGTGCTGGCGCCGGCCGACGGCCGTGTGATCGCGGTCGACGAGCTGGACGATCCGTTCACCGGTCCGGCAATCCGGGTCGCGATCTTTCTCTCGCCGCTGGACGTGCACGTGAACCGCGCGCCCATCGCGGGCCTCGTCGTCGGCGTCAGCTACGTGCCGGGCCGGTTCGTCGCCGCCTACCGGCCGGACGCGGGCGACGTGAACGAGCGCTGCGTGCTCCACCTCCAGGGCGAGAGCGTCCGGGTGACCGTCATCCAGATCGCCGGCGTCGTCGCGCGCCGGATCGTCTGTCGCGTGGCACCCGGCGACAAGCTCGCCGCCGGCGAGCGGTTCGGCATGATCCGCTTCGGCTCCCGCACCGATTGTTGCCTGCCGCGCGGTGCCGAGGTGCGCGTGCGAGTCGGCGACCGGGTCACCGGCGGCGTGACGGTGCTCGGAGTGCTGGCGTGATGGCGGTGCCCCGTTGGCCATGATCAGGCGGCACAAGGGGACGCGGAGCCGGCGTTGGCACGAGCTGCGCGAGAAGCGACAGCGCGGCATCGTCCTGCTGCCGAGCCTCCTCACCACCGGCAACCTCTTCTGCGGCTTCTTCGCGCTGCTGCTCACGGTGGACGGGCGCTATAGCGACGCGGCGCTGGCGATCTTCGTCGCCATGATCATGGACCTGCTGGACGGCCGCGTGGCGCGTCTCATGAAGGCGACCAGCCAGTTCGGGGTGGAGTTCGACTCGCTGGCCGACGTCGTTTCCTTCTGCGTGGCGCCCGCGTTCCTCCTCTACTCCTACGCCCTCAAGGATCTGAGCCGGCCGGCCTGGTTCGGCGCCTTTTTGTTCGTGATCTGCGGCGCCCTGCGACTCGCCCGCTTCAACGTGCAGACGGGCACGGTCGATCGGCGCTTCTTCATCGGTCTCAGCACGCCGGCGGCGGCGGGCGTGGTCGCGGCGAGCGTCCTGCTGCTCGGCGACGGGCCGCCGGTTCGCTGGGTCCAGATCGCGCTCGCGGCGGCGGCCGGCGTCCTCGCGCTGATGATGGTGTCGACGTTCCGCTACTGGAGTTTCAAGGAGGTCGATTTCGTGCGGCGCCGGCCGCTCCAGACGCTGCTGGTCGTCGTCCTGGCGATCATGATCGTCGCCACCAAGCACGACCTCTTTCTCTTCCTGATCTTCACCGGCTACGCGCTCTCCGGACCGCTGCGTCGCCTGGTCGTCGGGCGCGCGCTCGCGGTACCGGTCGAGCTGGCCAGCAAGGAATCGCCTTAGGAGGACGTATGGATCGCGTCATCATCTTCGACACGACGTTGCGGGACGGCGAGCAGGCGCCCGGCTTCTCCATGAACACGATGGAAAAGCTCGAGATGGCCCGTCAGCTGGCCCGCCTGCAGGTGGACGTGATCGAGGCCGGTTTCCCGATCTCCTCCGACGAGGACTTCGAGGCCACCCGCGAGGTGGCCAAGCAGGTCGGGACGCTGGAGAACGCGCCGGCGATCTGCGGCCTCTCCCGGGTGGGGCTCGGCGACATCGACCGGTGCTGGGAGGCCGTGAAGTACGCCCGGAAGCCGCGTATCCACACGTTCGTCGCGACCTCCGACATCCACCTGAAGTACAAGCTGCGCAAGTCCCGGGCCGAGGTGCTCAAGGCGGCGGTCGACGCCGTCCGCCACGCCCGCGCGTACTGCGAAGACGTGGAGTTCTCGCCGGAGGACGCCTCGCGAACCGACTTCGACTACATGTGCGACGTCCTGTCGGCGACGATCGAGGCCGGTGCTAAGACGATCAACATCCCTGACACCGTCGGGTACGCCATTCCACGCGAGTGGGGCGAGCGGATCGCCCGCATCCGCGAGAAGGTCCAGGGGCTGGACCGGGTCGTCCTCTCCGTCCACTGCCACAACGACCTCGGGCAGGCGGTGGCGAACTCGCTGACCGCGATCATGCAGGGCGCTCGACAGGTGGAGTGCACGATCAACGGGATCGGCGAGCGGGCCGGCAACGCCTCGCTCGAGGAGATCGTGATGGCGCTCCGGACCCGGAAGGACTTCTTCGGGATCGACACGCGCGTCCGGACCGAGGAGATCTTCAAGACGTCGCGCCTGCTCTCCCACATCACCGGCGTGCACGTGCAGCCGAACAAGGCGATCGTCGGCGAGAACGCTTTCGCCCACGAGGCCGGCATTCATCAGGACGGGGTCCTCAAGGAGAAGCTCACCTACGAGATCATGCGGCCCGAGGACATCGGCCGTGCGTCGAACAAGCTCGTGCTCGGGAAGCACTCCGGGCGGGCCGCCCTGGCGGCGCGGCTCAAGGAGCTCGGTTTTCCGCTGGCCGGTCCGGAGCTCGATCGGGCGTTCAAGGCCTTCAAGGATCTCGCCGATCGGAAGAAGGAGGTCTACGACGAGGACCTGATGGCGATCGCCACCGACGAGGTCACGCAGGCGGTGGCGCCGCTCTACGAACTCGACTACCTCCACGTCATCAGCGGCACCGGGGTCGTGCCGTCGGCGACGGTGCGGCTGAAGAAAGAAGGGCAGACGTTCCAGGACTCGGGGGTGGGCGACGGACCGGTCGACGCGGTGCTGGCGGCAATCGACGCGATCACCGGCCTCAAGGGCCGGTTGCAAGACTACGCGCTGCGCTCGGCCACGTCGGGCAAAGACGCGATCGGCGAGGTCGCGATGAAGGTCGACTTCGACGGGACGATCGTGTCTGGCAAGGGCGCCTCGACGGACGTCATCGAGGCGAGCGCCCGCGCGTATCTCAGCGCCCTCAACCGCGTGGCCCAGCCGTCGGGTCAGCGCGTGAAGGAAGTCGGCCCCTGATGGCGACGTACCGGATCGCGGTCCTGCCGGGCGACGGGATCGGTCAGGAGGTGACGCCGGAGGCCGTCCGCGTGCTCGAGGTCATCGGCAAGAGCACGGGCGCCACGTTCGAGTTCGAGCGAGGCCTCGTGGGCGGCGCGGCGATCGACGCGACCGGCAAGCCGCTGGCCCCGGGAACGCTCGAGCTCTGCCGCGCGTCGCACGCGATTCTGTTCGGCGCGGTCGGCGGCCCCAAGTGGGACGACGTGCCTCACGAGCAGCGACCCGAGCGGGGGCTCCTGGCGATCCGCAAGGAGCTGGATCTCTACGCGAACCTCCGTCCCGCGAAGTGCTTCCCCATGCTGGTGGACGCCTCGCCTCTCAAGCGGGAGGTGGTCGAGGGGACCGACCTGATGGTCATCCGCGAGCTGACGGGGGGTCTCTACTTCGGCGAGCCCCGCGGCGTCGAGCGCTTCGCCGACGGCGGCGCGCGCGCGATCAACACGATGGCCTACACCTCGCGCGAGGTCGAGCGGATCGCCCGCATGGGGTTCGAGGTCGCGCGCAAGCGCCGGCGGCGCCTCACGTCGGTCGACAAGGTGAACGTGCTCGTGGTGTCGCAGCTCTGGCGCGAGGTCGTGACCAGCGTCGGCCGGGAGTACCCCGACGTGACGCTCGACCACCTGCTGGTCGACAACTGCGCGATGGCCCTGGTGCGCCGGCCGACGCAGTTCGACACGATTGTGACCGAGAACACCTTCGGTGATATTTTGTCGGATGAGGCCGCGATTCTCGCCGGCTCGATGGGCATGCTGCCGTCGGCGTCTCTCGGTGGATCCGTCGGCCTCTACGAGCCCGTGCACGGAACCGCGCCGGACATCGCGGGCAAGGGCATCGCGAACCCGATCGCGGCGATCCTCTCGGCGGCGATGCTCCTGCGGTACTCGCTCAATCTGGAAAAGGACGCCGATCGGATCGACCACGCGGTGCTGCGGGTGCTCGAGCAGGGCCACCGGACGGCCGACATCGCGGCGCCGGGGGCGAAGCCAACGGGGACGCGGGAGATGGGGGACCTGATCGTGCGCGAAGTGGAGCGGCAGTACTGATGGCAAGCGGCCTCTGCATCGCGGTCGTGGGCGCCACCGGCGCCGCCGGGCAGACGACGCTCCGGATTCTCGAGGAGCGAAAGTTCCCCGTGCGCGAGTTGCGCACGTTCGCCTCCGAGCGCTCGGTGGGCAAGTCCGTGACGTTCCGCGGTGAGCCCGTCGCCATCCGGCGCCTCGAGCCGGCGGCCTTCCGGGGCGTGGACATCGCCTTCTTTTCGGCGGGCTCGGCGCAGGCCAGGAAGTACGCGCCGATGATCGTCAAGGCCGGCGCGACCGTGATCGACAAGTCGAACGCCTTCCGGATGGACCCGGACGTGCCGCTCGTCGTCCCCGAGATCAACGCGCACGCCGCCAGAGGTCACCACGGAATCCTGGCGTGCCCGAACTGCACCACGATCGTGACGGTGATGCCGCTCAAGCCGCTGCACGACGCGGGACGACTGACCCGCGTGATCGCGACGAGCTTCCAGGCGGTCTCCGGCGCGGGGGTCAATGGGATCGCCGAGCTGCGCGAGCAGACCCTGGCGTGGGCGCGCGGCGAGCCGTTGGTTCCCCGACACTTTCCCCACCAGATCGCCTTCAATCTCGTCCCGGCGATCGACACGTTCGGGCCCGACGGCTACACCGGTGAAGAGATGAAGCTGGTGAACGAGACGCGGAAGATCCTCGAATTGCCCGGGCTCCGGGTCGCGCCGACCACGGTGCGGGTACCGGTCTTCACCTCACACTCGATTGCGGTCACCGCCGAGACCGAGGTCAAGATCACCGCCGCTCACGCCCGCGATCTCTTCGAGCGGTTTCCGGGCCTCACGCTCTGGGACGACCCCGCCCGGCAGCGCTATCCGATGCCTGTGGCGGTCGAGGGGCAGGACGACTGCTTCGTGGGGCGGATCCGCGAAGACCTCTCGAGCCCGAACGGACTGAGCTTCTGGGTGGTCGGCGACCAGCTGCGCAAAGGCGCGGCCACGAATGCGGTCCAGATCGCCGAGCTGCTACTCCGGTCGTAAGCGCCGACCCGGCCCGAGCCGGCCGCGACACGAGGCCGGCCGGACATGATGTCCCTTCGCCGCTACTACCATCGCCGCTTCGGCTACAGCGAGCGGTTCCACCTGGCGGTGATCCTCACGATTCTGGTCGTGGCGTACGTGGCGGTGCCGCTGGTCGTGAGGTTCATCGACGCCGTCCGCGGGTACGATCCCGCCTACTACGAGCCGAAAGACTTCGAGCGTCAGGACTGGCTCAAGCGCCAGGTCGTGCCGGCCGTGCTGCCGGGGCTCTCGTGGGAGATCGTGATCGACCTCATCCTCTTCCTCCTGGTCGCCGTGGTGTGGCTCACCTTCGTTCCGGCGCGCAGCCTGCGGCGCCCGCCGCCGCCGCGATAGCGCCGGCTCGTTCGACGTTCCGGCTGGTGCTGTCCTACGACGGCACCGACTACCACGGCTGGCAGGTCCAGCCCGGCGCCCGGACCGTGCAGGGTGTTCTGGTCGAGGCGGCACGCCGTCGATTCGGCGCCGACACTCGCGTCACCGGCGCCAGCCGGACCGACGCGGGCGTGCACGCCCTGCGGCAGGTCGTGTCGCTGACGACCGGGGCAAGGATCGCCAGCCTCGGCCTGCGCGGTGCCCTCAACGCCGATCTGCCACGTGACGTCCGCGTCGTCGACGTCCGCGAGGCGCCGGCGGCCTTCGACGCGCGGCGCGCCGCCACCGGCAAGCGGTACGCGTTCCTCATCGACAACGGCTCCGTCGCGCACCCGCTCCTCGCCCGCTACGCCTGGCACGTTCCCCAGAGGCTGGACGCCGACGCGATGCGCCGCGCGCTGGCGCCGCTCCGCGGCCGCCACGACTTCGGCGCGTTCTGCGCGGCGCCGGGACGCGCGAAAGATCCGGTCTGTGTCGTGCGGGCGCTGCACGTGGTTCGCCGCAAGGAGCGGCTCGTAGTGCTGCTCTCGGCGGATCGCTATCTCCACCACATGGCGCGGAACATCGTCGGCAGCGTGGTCGCGGTCGGGCGTGGGGCCCACGACGCCGACTGGCTCGGTGCCGTCCGGGCGTCGCGTGACCGCACGCGCGCAGGGCCGACGGCGCCCGCACAGGGGCTCACGCTGGTTCGGATCCTGTATCCGCGCTAAGATCGCGCGAGCGGGTCATGCGCACGTACATCAGGATCCACGGAAGTCGCGCCGACGAGATCACCGGCGAGGTCGTTCGCGAGCAGCCGCTGACGATCTACGTGAACGAAGAGAAGTTCCTCACGCTCCTCTGTTCGCCCCTCGACCTCGAGGCGCTCGTCGTGGGATATCTCTGGATGGAGAAAGTGATCGGCGGCCTCGACGACGTCCGTCACGTCGAGGTCTCGCCGGTCGACGGACGGGCGGAGGTCACGCTGGCGGGCCCGGTGACGTTGCCGACCGAGCGGATCCTCACCTCCGGGTGTGGCGGCGGGATCACGTTCCGCATCGACCACCGGCTCTTTCCGCGACTCTCGTCCGGGCTGCGCGTCCGCCCCGACGCGCTCGCCCTACGGATGAAAGACCTCTTTGCCGCCGCGGTCCACTACAAGGTCTCGCGCGGCATCCACGGTGCAGCCTTGACCGACGGTGAGCAGCTCCTGCTGGTCGCCGAGGATGTCGGCCGGCACAACGCGGTCGACAAGATCAAAGGCGCGGCACTCCTGCGGGGAATCCCGACCGAGGACCGCATCCTCCTCTCCACGGGGCGCATCTCCTCGGAGATGCTCCTGAAGGCCGCGCGGATGGGCGTGCCGCTGGTGGCCTCGCGGACGTCGCCGACCGAGATGGCGGTCGCCCTGGCCGAGCAGCTCAACGTCACCGTGTGCGGATACGTGCGGAGTGACAGTCTCAATCTCTACGCCGGGAACGGTGTCGTGCTCCGGGAGGACGTGGCCGCGGTCGCCTCTGACGCGCGCCCGACGTGAGCCGGCATGGCCGACGAGCCCGCGCTCGACGCGAAGTATGAGGGCCTGCGACGAGGCCTGCGGTCTCGCCGGCGTGACGATCACGCTCTGGACCTCTTCCGGCGGGCCGAGGCGAACCTCGCAGACGTCCGCCAGGTCGATCGCATCCTCCTCGAGCTCGGCCGCTTCTACAACCCGCTGACGAACCGGCCCATCGTCGACCTCGCGACGCGCCGCTCCATCGTCGAGCGACTCGAGGCGGGGCGTCTCGACGAGGCCCGGCAACTCCTGGACGACTGTGTCGCTCGCTACGCGCCGCCGGACGGGCCCGCCCCTCCGGCGGGTAGGTGAGCTTCGTCCGGTTTGCGAGTCTCCTCGGGTGTCGGGCGTGTCGCGGCGAGACTTGACTTTGTGGTCAGACCACCATAAGATACGACGAATTCAGGCCAAATCTCCCCGTCGCGAGGAGGTACCGGCTATGGCGCCGAGCCTGTCAGACTCGCTCCAGCACTCCCGCCTCACCGTCGTCGAAGTCGACAAGATCAGGGGTCGGTTGCGCGTGAGGGGGCCGGCCGACGCGTGTACGGACCTCGCGTGCTCCGATCAGGCCGTCGTCGTCGCCGAGGGTGAAATGCGGGCCGACCTCGCCCTCGTGAATCCGGGTGACATCATCAAGATCGAGCCCGCCGCGGGTCCCGCCGAGAGGATCGTCGTGCTCCGCCGAGCGTGGGAAGAAATCGCCAGTCCTGAGATCTAGGCGAGCCGTGGGTTTCGCGCGGCCCCAGATCGTCCAACGATGCCCCCGAAAAGGAGTATCGCCATGAGTCTGTCGCGACGCGATTTCTTGAAATACGGTGCGGGCGCCACGGGCGCGACGGTCGTGGGCGGTGGAATCGACCTGACGCCCGTCGAGGCCGCGGCCTCGACGCTCCGGATCAAGGAAGCCAAAGCGGTCCCGGGCGTGTGTCCCTACTGCGCGGTCGGCTGCGCCCAGCTCATCTACGTCAAGGACAACAAGATCGTCGACATCGAAGGCGATCCGGACGCGCCCCACACCGAGGGCGCGCTCTGCCCCAAGGGGTCCTCGACTTACCAGCTGTCGCTCAACGAGCGGCGGATCACGAAGTGTCTCTATCGCGCGCCCGGCAGTGACAAGTGGGAGGAGAAGCCGCTCGACTGGATGATGGAGCAGATCGCCCAGCGCGTGAAGAAGACGCGCGACGAGAGCTTCGTGGAATCGGTGACGGTCGCCGACAAGCCGGTCACGGTGAACCGCTGCGAGGGCATCGCCTGGCTCGGCTCGTCCGTTCTCGACAACGAGGAGAACTATCTGATCGCGAAGCTCTCGCGGGGGATGGGGCTCGTCAATCTCGAGAACTCGGCGCGTTTGTGTCACTCGGCCACGGTGCCCGCGCTCGGCGCCAGCTACGGTCGCGGCGCGATGACCACCAACCTGATCGACGTGCAATACGCCGACGTGATCATGCCGACGTCGAACTGGGCGGAGTGTCATCCGGTCAGCTACAAGTGGGTGATGAAGGCCAAGGAGCGCGGCGCCACGATCATCCACGTCGACCCGCGCTTCACGCGGACATCCGCCACCGCGGACTACCATGTGCCGATCCGCTCCGGCACGAACATCGTCTTCTTCGGTGGGCTGATCCGCTACGCGATCGAGAGCAAGAAATACTTCCACGACTACGTCGTCACCTATACGAACGCGTCGCTCCTGGTCGATCCGAATTTCAAGACCCCGACTGATCTCGACGGGTTGTTCAGCGGCTACGACGCGGGCAAGCGGAGCTACGACCAGGCGACGTGGAAATTCCAGCTCGATGCCGAGGGCTATCCGAAGCAGGACCCGACGCTCCGGGATCCGAGCTGCGTCTTCCAGCACCTGCGCCGCCACTACGCGCGCTATACGCCGGAGATGGTGGAGCGGGTCTGCGGGATCTCCAAGGATCTCTTCCTCAAGGTCGCGGACATCTACTGCTCCGCGTCAGGCCGGGAAAAGACCGGGACCATCTCGTACGCCCTCCAGCTGAACCAGTCGACGAACGGCGTGCAACAGATCAGGTCACTCTGCATGCTCCAGCTCATTCTCGGGAACGTCGGACGCCCCGGCGGCGGCGTGGTCGCGCTCCGCGGCCACTCCAACGTCCAGGGTGCGACCGACTTCGGGACCCTCTACCACATGCTCCCGGGGTATCCGGCGGCGCCGCTCCAGGCGCCCCACCCGACGCTGACGGACTACCTGGAGAAGACGACGCCGAAGGGCGGGTTCTGGGTGAACAACCCGAAGTTCGTCGTCAGCCTGCTCAAGGCCTGGTGGGGAGGGGCGGCGACGAAGGACAACGACTATGCGTACGACTACCTTCCCAAGCGGGAGAAGGCGGACGCGTACTCCCACCAGCACTTCATCGTCGGAATGCACCAGAAGAAGGTGAAGGGGTTCATTTGCATGGGTCAGAACCCGGCGGTGGACAGCCCCAACTCCAAGATGGGCCGGCAGGCGCTGCGCAATCTCGAGTGGCTCGTCGTCGCCGACCTCTTCGAATCCGATACGGCGGCGGTCTGGAAGGAGCCGGGAGTCGATCCCAAGTCGAGCCAGGTCGAGGTGTTCTTCATTCCCGCGGCGCCGGCGGCCGAGAAGGACGGCTCGATCACGAACACGATGCGACTGGCTCAGTGGCACGTGAAGGCGGTGGACCCGCCGGGCGATGCGCGCTCGGACGCGGCGTTCGTCGTCGACCTCGGCAGCCGATTGCAGGCGCTCTACAAAGGGTCGCAGGCTAAGAAGGACCGTCAGATCCTCGACCTGGTGTGGGACTACCAGCCCCAGGGGCCCAAGAAGGAGCCCTCGATGGAGCTGGTGCTCAAGGAGTGCAACGGGTACGCGACCGACGACGTACCCGACAAGGACGGCAAGCTCCAGTACAAGAAGGGTGAGCCGATGAAGACCTTCGGCCACCTGCGGGACGATGGGCTCACCGCGTGCGGCAACTGGATCTACACCGGTATCTATCCGGAAGAGGGAAAGAACCTGGCGCTGAGGCGCGAGAAGCCCAAGGCGGGCGACTACCTGGCCCACGGCTGGGGGTTCGTGTGGCCGGCGAACCGGCGGATCCTCTACAACCGTGCGTCGGCCGATGCCGCCGGCAAGCCATGGAGCGAGAAGAAGAAGCTGATCTGGTGGGACGCGAAGGAAAAGAAGTGGGTCGGCAACGACGTGCCCGACTTCCCGGCGACGATGGCGCCAGACGCGCCGAGACAGAAGGAAGGCGCCTTCAAGGGGATCGGCGGGGTCGACGCGTTCATCATGAACCCGCACGGCAAGGGGCAGCTCTTCGCATCGGTCCTCGACGGCGCGTTCCCCGAGCATTACGAGCCGTTCGAGTCGCCGACGAAGAACCTCTTGTCGAAGGTGAACAACAATCCGGTCGCGAAGGTGTACGACATCGGCGATCTGAACAAGCTGGGCACCCCCGACCAGTACCCGTACGTGCTGACCACCTACCGGCTCACCGAGCACCACGCGGCCGGCATGTCACGCCACGTGCCCTGGCTCTCCGAGCTCTACTTCGGCCACTTCGCGGAGATCGGGTCCGAGATGGCCAAGGAGCTGGGCATCCAGAACGGCGACATGGTGACCGTCTCGACCCCGCGGGCCAGCATCAAGGTGCGCGCGCTCGTCACCGAACGGATCAAGCCGTTCGTGATCAACGGCAAGAAGGTCTACCAGGTCGGTATCCCCTGGCACTGGGGCTACCAGGGCGTGATGAACTCGGCCCGGGGCGACATCACGAACGACCTGGTCGCAAGCCTCGGAGACCCGACGACCTTCATCCAGGAGTCGAAGGCCCTCCTCTGTAACGTCCGGAAGGGGGTGGCGTAGCCATGGCGCGAACGCTCGCGATGTTCACGGACGTCTCGCTGTGCATCGGCTGCCGCGCCTGCCAGGTCGCCTGCAAGCAGTGGAACCAGCTGGCGCCCGAAGAGCCCGAGTGGACGGGCACCTACCAGAACCACGCCCACTTCACCGACAAGAGCTACCGGCTCGTACGATTCTTCGAAGAGACCGACGCCAAGGGCCAGATGAAGCAGTGGCACATGATGTCCGACGTGTGCAAGCACTGCGCCCAGGCCGGCTGCCTGGAGGCGTGCCCCACGGGCGCCATCTATCGCACCGAGTACGGCACCGTCAACATCAACCAGGACATCTGCAATGGATGCCGCTATTGCGTCTCGGCATGCCCCTTCGGCGTGGTCGCCTTCAACCACGATACCGGCACGGCCACGAAGTGCACGTTCTGCAACGACCGGATCCACAATGGTCTGGGCCCGGCGTGCGCCAAGGCGTGCCCGACGGAGTCGATCCGGTTCGGCTTCCGGGACGAGCTGGCCGTCAAGGCCAAGAAGCGGGTCGACGAGCTGAAGAAGCTCGGCTACAAGGACGCGCAGCTCTACGGTGAGGACAAGGACGGCGCCCTCGGGGGCCTCAACGCGTTCTTCCTCCTGCTCGGCAAGCCCTCGATCTATGGGTTGCCCGACAAGCCGAAGCTGCCGCAGCGCAACGTCATCGCCGATTCGCTCCTGGCGATCGGCTCGGCCTTGATGGTCGGGCTCGGTGCGCTCGTGGCGTTCCGGGACCGGGGCGGGAAGGGAGACGCCTGATGGAGCCCGGTCTGCTCCAGAGCTCGGACTGGCCACTGCTGATCGATCTCTACTTCTTCCTGGGCGGCATCGCCGGCGGAGCGTTCGTGATCGCCACGATCGCCAATCTCCTCGATGGGCAGCGGTACCGCGACGTCGTGCGCGTCGGGTACTACATCGCGTTCCTGGCAATCATCCCGGCTCCGATCATGCTGATCGTCGACCTCGGCCTCCCGACGCGCTTTCTCCACATGATGATGGTCGCCAAGCCGTCGGCCGAGATCGGCATGGACGCGATCACCGTCGGGCCGTTCCACTTCAAGCCGTTTTCGCCCATGAACGCCGGCGCGTGGGCGCTCCTCGGGTTCAGCGTGTTCGCCTTCCTCGCGGCGCTCGACGTCTTCCTGGAGCACCGGAGCGGGCGGAGCATGAGCGGGCTGCGGCTGATCGTCGGCGTGATCGGCGGCTTCTTCGGGTTCTTCCTGGCCGCCTACCCGGGCGTGCTGCTCGGGGCCACGGCGCGGCCGCTGTTCGTCAGCGCGCACTGGCTTGGCGCGCTCTTCCTCGCCGTCGGCGCGTCGACGGGAGGCGCCGCGATCGCCCTCGTCCTGAGCCTGCTCGGTGGTCAGAGGCGTGAGGCGCTGTCGCGGCTCATGCGGTTCACCGCCTTCACGCTGCTACTCCAGCTCGTCGCGCTGGCCCTCTTCATCGTGGCGGTGCGGATGGCGGGGTCGGCGCGGATCGGCCAGGCGCTCACGCAGCTCCTCTTCGGGCCGTACAGTCTCACCTTCTGGCTCGGGGCGGTCGTCGTCGGAATCGTGGCTCCGCTGGTGTTGCAGTGCGCCGGTGGCATCAAGAAGGCGGGAGCGGGCGTGGCCGCGCTCGTCTCGGTCTTGATCCTGATCGGTGGTTTTCTGGTCAAGCACGTGATCATCGCCGCGGGTCAGGCGACCTGATCACGGTCGAGGGTTCGACGCCCCAGGGGCCCCGGCTCGCGGGGCCTCTGGTGTCTCGAGGGAATGTCTGAGCTACGTGACGCTGCTCGAGGAGTGGAGCGATCTTCTGAGCCGCCGCCCGACCTTCCTCGGGCCGCTGGCCGTTTATCAGGCACTCCTGGAGTCATGGGCTCGTTGGTCGGGCGAGAGACTCCAGCCCCTCCTGTGGACGGCTGACGAGTGCGAGAATCGATGGCGTCGTGAGATTCCACTTCTTTCTGAAGCTGAGCCACGTATCCCCGCGACCGACCTCGAGGATCCACTCGGCGCCTCGCTCGAGTTCCTGACGGAGCTCGGCGGACACGAGGACGCCGTTCGGCGCTTCATCCGAGAGTGGGACGCGGGGGAGGTCACCCCGGCAATGCTGCTCCCGACACGGGGCCGGATCGGGGCGCCGCGACTCGAGGAGAGTGTTGGCCTGTCCCCGGAGGTCGTTGCCTTCCTGGCGTGCGGCGCGTTGCGCCCGATGCTGCACGCGTACCTCGCCGACTGTCGTCGGTACCTCACGGATCGGTCCTGGATTCTCGGCGTTTGTCCCTTCTGCGGCGCCCCACCGGGCTTCGCCGACGTGACGGAGACCGGCCAGCGACTGCTGGCGTGCCATCTGTGCGGAGCTGGCTGGGCATTTCCGAGACTGCAATGCCCGTTCTGCGGCCACCAGACACCGAAGGATCTCGTCCGCCTTGACGCCGAGGAGAAAGAGGAGGGCTATTTCATCTCCGCCTGCAGAAAGTGTCACGCCTACATTAAGGAACTCGACCGCAGGGTTCGATGGAACGCGGGCTCGGCCCTCATCGAAGACTGGGGATCGCCGCACCTGGATCTGATCGCCGTACGTGCCGGCTACTGGCGCCCGGTCCCCTCGCTCATCCAGTTGACGCGGGGCAACACTTAGGGGCGAGCTAATCCGCATCGGGAATGTGGTAAACTCTCGCTGCGCTTGAGTTTTTAGAGCTATGCACCAGACCCTGCTGACGTTCGCGATCATCGGATACGTTGCCGCCACGGGCCTCGCTCTGGCGTACCTGGTCCAGCGGGAGGAGGTGCTGCATCGCCTCGCCTCCCTGGCTACCCTGGCGGCCTGGGTCCTGCACACCATTGCCTTGCTGGCTCTGGCGATCGACCTCGGTCGGCCGCCTCTCGCCAATCTCCCGGACGCGGTCTCCGTCGCCGTGTGGGTCGTCGTTCTCCTGGAGATGTGGCTCGAACGCCGGTACGGTCTCTCGGTCCTCGGCGCCTTCGTCCTCCCGGTGGCCCTCGTGTTCAGTCTTCAATCGATGCCCACGCGCCCGCTGATCGGGCCGGCGCTCAGCGGTGCCTGGCTCTGGGTGCACATCGGGCTGGCGCTCGTCGGTATCGCGGCCTTCGTGCTCAACTTCGCCGGGGCGGTGATGTACCTGCTCCAGGAACATCAGCTCAAGGCCAAGCAGCGCCCCGGCGCTCTCTACTACACGCTCCCGGCGCTGGCGACGCTCGATCGGCTGACCTATCGCACGTTGGCACTCGGGTTCCCATTCCTGACGACGGGTTTGATCCTGGGCGTCCTCTGGGCGGGCACCGCTTGGGGCAGCGTCTTCACCTTCGACCCGCTGGCGTTCTCGTCCTTCGTCGCCTGGGCCGTCTACGCGGCGACGCTCGCCGGGCGAGCCGCCGGCGGCTGGCACGGACGCCGTGCGGCGTACTTCGCGATCGTCGGATTCGCGGCGCTCGTGCTCACGCTGGGGGCGGGTCTGTTCCTCCCGGGAAAGCACGGCAGCTAGATGCCGCTCTTCGTCGCGGGCCTCTCGCACCGAAACGCGCCGGTGGAGCTCCGGGAGCAGCTCGCCGTCGACGAGGACAAGCTGCGCGAGCTGCTCCGCGATATCGCCGGCATGGGGATCCTCCGCGAGGCCCTCATCCTCTCGACCTGCAATCGCGTCGAGGTGTACGCGGTCGCCGACGTGCCCGGCGAGGCCCGGACCGCCACGTTCCGCCAGCTCTGCCGCCACCGTGGCGTGGAGCCGGCCTCCGTGGAGGCGGTGCTGTACACGCACGCCGAGGGCGACGCGGTTCGCCACGCGTTCCGCGTGGCGTCGAGCCTCGACTCGATGATGATCGGCGAGCCCCAGATCCTCGGTCAGGTGAAGGACGCATTCGCGCTCGCCCAGTCGTGCGAGGCCATCGGCCCGGCACTGCACTCGCTCTTCAGCCAGGCCTTCGCCGTGGCAAAGAAGGTGCGGACGGAGACGGAAATCGCGCGGCACGCCGTGTCCGTCTCGTTCGCCGCGGTCGAGCTGGCCAAGAAGATCTTCGCGGGGCTCGACGGCAAGGCCGTCCTCCTCGTGGGCGCCGGCAAGATGAGCGAGCTCGCCGCCCGGCACCTCGTCGAGCAGGGCGCGTTCCCGCTGTACGTCGCCAATCGCACCTGGGCGCGCGCCCAGGAGCTCGCCCGCGCGCTGGCCGGCACCCCCGTGCCGTTCGAGGCGCTGCCGACCGCGCTCGCGACCGTGGACATCGTGATCGCCTCCACGGGCGCGCCGGAGCCGGTGATCCGGCTCGGGACCGTCCAGCGCATCGTCTCGGCAAGGCGCGGACGGCCGCTCTTCTTCATCGACATCGCAGTCCCGCGCAACGTGGAAAGCGCCGTCGGAACCCTCGACGGCGTGTATTGCTACGACATCGACGACCTCAAGCAGGTCGTCGACGCGAACATCCGCGAGCGCGTCCGGGAGGCGCACCGGGCCGAGGCGCTCGTGGAGCGCGAGGTGGCGAAGTTTCTCGCGAAGCTCGGCGACGTCGAGGTGATTCCCACGATCGTCTCGCTCCGGGAGCGGCTCGAGGCGATCCGTGCCGGCGAGGTCAAGCGCACGCTGACCCGGCTGCCCGACGTCACGCCCGCGACGCGCGAGGCGATCGAGGCATTGTCGACGGCGATCGTGAACAAGATCCTGCACGCGCCGATCACGAAGCTCCGGGAGTCGTCGCGCGCGGGCTCGCCCCGCTCGTGGCTCGAGCTCGTCCACGAGCTCTTCGGGTTGGGACGCAACCCATGATCAAGATCGGAACCCGGGGAAGCCCGCTGGCGCTGGTCCAGGCGCAGGCCGTGGCGGCGCCGTTACGCGCGCTGGGCGCCGACGTCGAGATCGTGCCGGTAAGGACCGAGGGGGATCGCCGCCTGGAGGTGCAGCTGGCGGCGATCGGCGGCAAGGGGCTCTTCGTGAGGGAGATCGAGGAGATGCTCCTCGGCGGCGCCCTCGATTGCGCCGTGCACAGTCTCAAGGACCTGCCGGCCGAGGTTCCGGCGGGCCTCACCCTCGCGGCATTTCCCGAGCGCGAGGACCCGCGCGACGTCCTGGTGACGCGCCGGGCGTCCCGTTTCGAGGATCTCCGCGCGGGGGCCCGGCTCGGCACCGGGAGCCCGCGCCGCCGCGCGCTGGCGCTGGCGCTGCGGCCCGACCTCGTCGTCGAGCCGGTCCGCGGGAACGTGGGCACGCGCCTCGGAAAGCTCGAGAGCGAGGGCTGGGACGGCGTGCTGCTGGCCGCCGCCGGTCTCAAGCGTCTCGGCGTCGCCCCGATGCATGTCCACCCGCTCGACCCGGAGGCCTTCGTGCCCGCGGTCGGCCAGGGTGTCATCGCCGTCGAAGCCCGCGCCGCCGATGCTCCCGTCCGCGCCCTCCTCGAGAAGCTCGACCACGCGTCGACGCGTGCCTGCGCGCTGGCCGAGCGCGCGTGTCTCGGACGCCTGGGCGCCTCCTGCAACTCGCCCATCGCCGCCCACGCGGTCCTCGACGGGTCGAGCCTCCGGATGATCGCCCTCGTCGCGAGCGAGGACGGACGCAAGGTTCTTCGCACGAGCGCCGTCGGAGCTCGGGAGGAGCCGGAGCGGCTGGGCCAGCGCCTCGCGGACGCGCTGCTCGATCAGGGCGCCACCTCGGTGACCCCACTCAAGCCGGTGATGGGATGGCGCGGGTAGGCCGGGCGACCGTGGAGCGGCCACTCGAGGGCCGGACCATCGTGGTCACGCGGGCCCGCGCCCAGGCGCAGCGATTCGTCGAGCTCCTGGAAGCCGCGGGCGCGCGGGTCTTGCAAGCGCCGACGATCGTCATCGAGCCGCCCGCGTCGTGGGAGCCGCTGGACACGGCCCTCGCCGGGCTCGAGTCGTTCACCTGGGTGATCTTCACGAGCGTGAACGGTGTCGCCATGGTGGATCGGCGGCTGACGGCGCGGGGGCTGCCGTGGGCCGCGATCGCGCGCAAGCGGGTGGCGGCGATCGGTCCCGCGACCGCCGACGCGCTCGCCGAGCACGGGGTCCGGCCCGAGGTGGTCCCCGCCGAGTATCGGGCCGAGGCGCTGGTCGAGCGGCTGCGCACGGTCGTCGGGCCGGCCGACCGGATCCTGCTACCGAGGGCGAAGGAAACCCGCGACGTGCTGGTCGTCGAGCTCCGCCGGCTGGGCGTCGCCGTGACCGAGGTCCCGGCGTACCAGACCCGGCGCATCGACGACGGCGTCGTCCGCGTGCGTGAAGCGCTCGCCTCCGGCGCCGTCGACGCCGTCACGTTCACGAGCTCGTCCACCGCCCGGAACTTCGCCGAGCAGTTCAGCGAGGACGAGCGGAGCTCGTGGCAGGGCAAGATCGCCGTCGCCTCCATCGGTCCGATCACGGCGGCGACCGCCGCCGAGTACGGCCTACCCACCGCCGTGATGCCGAGCGAGTACACGATTCCCGCTCTCGCGCGGGCGCTCGCCGACTACTTTTCCCGTGCCCCGAGGAATACCGGTCGCCGACCCAGAAGGAGCGAGTGATGGCGCATGCGATGTTCCGACCGAGACGTCTCCGCGAGAAGCCCTTGCTACGCAAGCTGATCCGCGAGACGGTGCTGGCCGTCGACGATCTCATCTACCCGCTCTTCGTCGTCCACGGGCGAGGCGTGCGCGAGCCGATCGGGTCGATGCCCGGCCAGTACCGTCTCTCCATCGACGAGCTCGTGAAGGACATGAAGGATGTCGCGAGCGTGGGGATCCCCGGCGTCCTCCTGTTCGGCCTGCCCGCCGAGAAAGACCCGCGCGGCTCCGAGGCGTACGCCGACGACGGCATCGTGCAGCAGGCGGTGCGGGCGGTGAAGGACGTGGTGCCGGACTTGCTGGTCGCCACCGACGTGTGCCTGTGCCAGTACACGAGTCACGGGCACTGCGGCATCGTGGAAGGCGGCACCGTCCGCAACGACCCGACGCTCGAGCTGCTCGCGCGCGTCGCCGTCTCGCACGCCGAAGCGGGCGCGGATCTGGTCGCCCCCTCCGACATGATGGACGGCCGCGTCGGCACCATCCGCGAGGCGCTCGACGACGCGAGCTTCACCGACACGCCGATCATGGCGTACTCAGCGAAGTACGCCTCGAGCTTCTACGGTCCGTTCCGCGACGCGGCGGACTCGGCGCCGCAGTTCGGCGACCGGCGCGCGTACCAGATGGATCCGGCGAACGCCGTGGAGGCGATGCGCGAGATCGCGCTCGATCTCGACGAGGGGGCCGACATCGTCATGGTCAAGCCCGCGTTGCCGTACCTCGACGTCATCTCGCGGGCGAAGGCGGAGTTCGGCGTGCCGCTCGCCGCGTACTCGGTCTCCGGCGAGTACGCGATGATCCGCGCCGCCGGGCGCCTGGGCTGGCTCGACGAGGAGCGCGCGATGATGGAGGCGCTCACCGCCATCCGCCGCGCCGGCGCCGACGTCGTGATCACCTACTTCGCCCGCGACGCCGCGCGCCTGCTCGAGCGAGCCGAGCCGTAGCGTGCGCATCTCGGCGAAGGGCGAGTATGCGATCCAGGCGGTGCTCGACCTGGCGCTCCACCGTGATCGCGGGCTCACGCCCATCCAGGAGATCGCGCGGCGCCAGGCGATCCCACAGCGCTACCTCGAACAGGTGCTGCTGGCGCTGAAGCGCGCGGGCTTGCTCACGTCCAAGCGCGGCTCGCTGGGCGGCTACCATCTCACGCGCCCGCCCGAGGACATCACGGTGGGCGACGTCCTGCGAGCGGTGGAGGGCGCGGGCGCGCCGTTCGAGGCGCAGCGCCGGGGGGGCCGGAGCACCGGCGAGCGGCACGACCTGGCCGAGCTGTGGGACGAGATCTCGAACGCGGTCTCGAAGGTCGTCGACCAGCTGACGTTCGGCGATCTCGCCACGCGCGCGCTCGCCCGCCGGAGCGCCGCGCGCCCGATGTACCACATATGATGCCGGCACCGAAGATCGCGAGCTCGGTGCTCGAGCTGGTCGGCCGCACACCGATGGTGCGGCTGAACCGCCTGCCCAAGCCGGGCGGGGCGAGCGTCGTCGCGAAGGTCGAGTCGCTGAACCCGGGCGGGAGCGTCAAGGATCGCATCGCCGTCTCGATGCTCGAGGACGCCGAGCGGCGTGGCGTGCTCAAGACGGGCGCCACCATCGTCGAGCCGACCAGCGGCAACACGGGCATCGGATTGGCGATGGCGGCGGCGGTGCGAGGCTACCGGCTGATCCTGACGATGCCCGACGACATGAGCGTCGAGCGCCAGCGCCTCCTCGCGCGGTTCGGCGCCGAGCTCCACCTCACGCCGGCGATCGAGGGGATGACCGGTGCCGTCCACGCGGCCCGCGAGCTCTGCCGCGAGCACCCGGACTACTTCATGCCGCAGCAATTCGAGAACCCGGCGAACCCCGAGGCGCACCGTCGCACGACCGCGCTCGAGATCCTCGACGCGGTCGGCGGCCGGCTCGACGCCCTCGTCGTCGGCGTTGGAACGGGCGGGACCCTGACGGGTGTCGGCGAGGTCCTCAAGGAAAAGATCCCGACGGTCCGCGTCGTCGCCGTCGAGCCCGCGACCTCGCCCGTGCTCTCCGGGGGCAAGGCGCGGCCCCACGCCATCCAGGGGATCGGCGCGTCGTTCGTGCCGGGCGTCCTGAACCGGTCGATCATCGACCGGATCATCCTGGTACGCGACGAGGATGCCCTCGCGTGGTCGCGACGGCTCGCGCGGGAAGAGGGGCTGCTGGTCGGCGTGTCGGCCGGCGCGGCCGCGTTCGCGGCGTGTCAGGTGGCGGCGGAGCTGGCGCCGAGCCAGCTCGTCGTCACGGTGCTCCCGGACACCGGCGAGCGGTACCTGAGTCCAGGAGGCTAGGGATGGCGGTGACCGTCTACATCCCGACCTCGTTTCGTCGGGCGACGAACAACCGCGCCCACATCGAGGTCGCCGCGACCGACGTCAGCCGGCTGCTCGACCAGCTCGAAGCCTCCTACAGCGGACTGAAAGGGCTGGTGCGCGACGAGGGCGGCGCGGTGCACCATCACGTGAACATCTACGTGAACAGCGAGGCGATCGAATCCCTCCAGGGGCTGCGCACGCCGCTCCGCGACGGCGACGAGGTCACGATCATTCCGGCGCTCGCGGGCGGGCGCGCGCGCACGCCAGGCGCGTCATGATCGTCACGGCCGAGGAGCTCGACGCGATCCGCCGGCAGGCGGTCGAGGAGTATCCCCACGAGTCGTGCGGCGTCATCCTGGTCCAGGGCCGGACGCGCCAGCTCGTCAGGTGCCGGAACATCCAGGACGAGCTGCATGCCAAGGATCCGCTGCGTCATCCGCGGGACGCCCGCACGGCCTATTTCATCGATCCCAAAGACCTGCTCCGCATCGGACGTCTCGAGGGGGAGGGGTTCTCGATCGCGGTGATCTATCATTCGCACGTCGATGCCGGCGCCTACTTCTCGCCGACGGACCGGCAGCAGGCGCTGCTCGGCGACGAGCCGACGTACCCGACCGCGACGTATCTCGTGACGTCGGTCGTCGGCGGACGGGTGGACGCCGTCGCCGGGTTCCGCTGGAGCGCGCGCGAGCGGGAGTTCCTCCGGGTCGACCTCGACGCCGCGGGCCGGCGCTGGCACGAGCGGATCCTCTTCGCCGCCGGTCGGCTCTGGGAGAGAGCCGGGATCGGCGCGTTGCTCGGCAGGAGCTCCTGAAATGCGTGACTCGAAGAGTCTGTTCGAGGCTGCGTGTCGGCTGATTCCCGGCGGCGTCAACAGCCCCGTGCGCGCCTTCCGCGGCGTGGGCGGCGAGCCGTTCTTCGTGGCGCGCGGCGAGGGGGCCAGGATCTGGGACGTGGACGGCCGTTCGTACCTGGACTTCCTCGGCTCGTGGGGCCCACTCATCCTCGGCCACGCCGCGCCGCCGGTCGTCGCCGCCATCGCCGAGGCCGCGGCGCGGGGCACCAGCTACGGCGCGCCGACGGGCCTCGAGGTCGAGATGGCGGAAGCGATCGCCGCCGCCTACCCTTCGATCGAGCTGGTGCGGCTCGTCAGCTCGGGGACCGAGGCCGCGATGAGCGCGATCCGCCTGGCGCGGGGCGCGACCGGCCGCCCGCTCCTCGTGAAGTTCGACGGCTGTTATCACGGTCACGCCGACAGCCTCCTGGTCAAGGCCGGCTCCGGCGGCGCGACCTTCTCGATCCCCGACAGCGCCGGGGTGCCGGGCCCGCTCGCGCAGCTGACGCTGACGGCGCCGTTCAACGACCTGGACGCCGTCCGGACGCTCTTCCGCGAACGCGGGCGCGAGATCGCCGCCGTCATCGTCGAGCCGGTGGCGGGCAACATGGGGGTCGTGCCCCCGCGCGCGGGCTTCCTCGAGGGTCTGCGCGAGCTCACGCGCGCCCACGACGCCGTGCTCATCTTCGACGAGGTCATCACCGGGTTCCGCGTCGCGTACGGCGGCGCCCAGGAGCTCTACGGCGTGCGTCCCGACCTCACATGCCTCGGCAAGGTCATCGGCGGCGGGCTGCCGGTGGGCGCCTACGGAGGATCGCGGCGCTTGATGACTCACGTCGCGCCGCTCGGCACGGTCTACCAGGCCGGGACGCTCTCGGGCAATCCGCTCGCGGTGGCGGCGGGGCTCGCGACCTTGGCGCGGCTCCAGGACCGCGACGCGTACCGTCGCCTCGATGCGCTTGGCGCAGAGCTCGAGCGGGGCCTGCGACGCGCCGCCGAGCAGGCCGGCGTCCCTTTGACGGTCAACCGCGTAGGGTCGATGCTGACGGCGTTCTTCTGCGAGGGCGCGGTGACCGACTACGCGTCGGCCAAGCGTGCCGACACGAAGCGCTACGCGCGCTACTTCCACGCGATGCTCGAGCGTGGCGTGTTCCTGGCGCCCTCGCAGTTCGAGGCGGCCTTCGTCTCTCTCGCGCACACTGACGCGGACATCGCGCAGGCGGCGTGGGCCGCGGCCGAGTCGCTGGCCGCCGGCTGATCCGCGACGCGGCTTGCCGCAGCCGGCGCGCGCACCGCGTTTCGCCACTCGGAACCGCGCGAATAGATTGACGGCCGCCGGGAGTGCGTGATAGCGTTCACGAGCATCCTGAGTTACGGCCGCGCCTCGGCCGGCGGGGCCGCGTCCCCGCGATGGCCTGCAGCGCGGAGAGGCCAATCCCCCGGAGGACGATCGACTGTCGATGACGGCCAAGGCGGGCGTGGGCGCACTCGGCGCGGCGCTCCTAGCCGTTTTGATCTTCCTGGCGGTGTCGTCGTGGAGCCGCCAGCCCGCCGCAGCGGCGAAGCCTTCGAGCCAGCCCATCAACTTCCCTCACAACGTGCACGCCGGGACGTACAAGATCGACTGCCAGTACTGCCACAGCGAGGCGCGTCGATCGGAGTATGCGGGGCTCCCGTCCGTCGAGCGCTGCATGGGGTGCCACAAGATCACCGGCGCGGCCCTGCCCGAGGTCAAGAAGCTCGCCGAGTACTATGCGAAGAAGGAGTCGATTCCATGGGTCCGCGTGAACAAGCTGCCGGAGTTCACCTACTTCCCGCACAAGGCGCATGTGCGCGCGGGGCTCAAGTGCCAGACGTGCCATGGCCCGGTCGAGACCATGACGACCTTCGCGGCCGAGACGGGTCCGCGCCTGACGATCGACCTCTTGCACCTCGTGGGCGCGAGACCCACGGCGCCGCCGCTCACGATGGGATGGTGCATCGACTGTCACCGGCGAGAGAACGCGACGGCCAGCAAGCACGCGCCGCTCGACTGCGTGACCTGTCACCACTGAAAACGGAGCCACACGTGCCTGTCATTCGCCACCCTCGGTCGGATCCGGGCTGGAGCTCTCGGTAAATGGAGCCCCACGTGCCTGTCACTCGCCACCCTCGGTCGGATCCGGGCTGGAGCTCTCCTCGGTCAAATCCGGGCTGGAGCTCTCGGTAAATGGAGCCACACGTGCCTGTCACTCGCCACCCTCGGTCAAATCCGGGCTGGAGCTCTCGGTAAATGAACCGACGCGACTTCTTCAAGATCGTCACGGTATCCGGCGCGGCCGCCGCGACCGGCGGTTGCCAGCAGGCCAGCGAGACCATCCTGCCCCTCGTGGTCCCGAACGAGCAGATCGTGCCGGGGGTGGCCTCGTGGTTCGCGACGGTCTGCCGCGAGTGCCCGGCCGGGTGCGGCGTCCTCGCGAAGAACCGCGAGGGGCGCATCGTGAAGCTCGAGGGGAATCCCGACCACCCGGTCAACGCAGGCGCATTGTGCCTGCGCGGACAGGCCGCGCTGCAGGGTCTCTACCATCCCGACCGGATCGCGGGTCCGCTCGTGCGGGACGGGAACGGCGCCTTCAAGGCCGGGACGTGGGACGCGGCCACGAAGCTCGTCGCCGAGCGGATCGGCGCGCTCCGGACCGTCGGCAAGGGTCGCGCGATCGCCGTCGTGTCGCAGCTCGAGAACGGAAGCCTCGCCGCGCTGCTCGATCGCTGGGTCCAGGCGCTCGGGACGCGTCCGCGCGTTACGCTGGAGCCGTTCACCTACGAGTCGATCCGCGCCGCGAACCGGACCACGTTCAACCGGGACGCGATCCCGTACTACGCGTTCGAGGACGCCGAGGTCGTCCTGTCTTTCGGCGCCGACTTCATCGAGACCTGGCTCTCGAACGTCCAGTACGCGCGGACGTTCGCGCGGATGCATTCGTTCAGGGACGGGCGCGCGGGGACGTTCATCCACGTCGAGCCGCGGCAGTCCCTGACGGCGTCGAACGCCGACGAGTGGGTCCGGAACGCCCCCGGGACGGAAGGGCTGCTCGCCCTCGCCGTCCTGCGCGTGATGGTCGACGAGGGGATGGCGGACCGCCGTTTCGCCGAAGCCGTGGCCAGGGTCGACCTCAAGCGGGCTGCGGACCAGAGTGGCGTCCCCGTCGAGACGATCAAGCACGTCGCGACGGTGTTCGCCCACGCCAAGCCCGGGCTCGCCGTCGGCGGCGGTGTGGCGGTCACCGGGTCCAACGCGACCGAGACGCAGATCGCGATCAACCTCCTGAACGCGGCGGCCGGCAACGTCGGCAAGACCGTACGCTTCGGCGCCGATTCGGCCTACGGCAAAGTCACGCCGCACGCGGAGGTCGCGGCGCTGGCGCGCGCCATGGCGGGCGGTGAGGTCGAGGTCCTCGTCCTGGGCCCCGGTGTCAACCCCGCCTTCACGCTCCCGTCTGGCCTCAAGCTCGCCGACGCGATCCGCAAGGTGGCGCTCGTCGTCAGCTTCTCGAACGTGCCCGATCAGACCAGCGAGCTGGCGCACGTCGTCCTGCCGGACACGCACTGGCTCGAGTCGTGGGGCGACTACTCGCCGCGCGAGGGCGTGGTCGGCCTGCTTCAGCCGACGATGGCGCCGATCCGCGACTCGCGGCCAATGGGTGACACGCTTCTCCGCATCGCCCGGGCCGCGCTTGGGGCCGAGGAGGGCAAGGGCCCGCTCCCGTGGCCGAGCTTCGAGCAGTACGTGAAGGCGGCGTGGGAGCCGCTGGTGAAGGGACAGCTCGAAGGGGCGCTCCGCCACGGCGGCCTCTTCGCCGACGTCGCTCCGGTCGCGGTGACCGCGAAGGTCAGCGCCGTCGAGCCGGCGCCGGCAAAGCTCGAGGGCAACGCCGGCGGGCTCACGCTCCTCGCCTATCCGTCGCTCCGGTTCTACGACGGTCGCAGCGCGGTCAGCGCCTGGCTCCAGGAGGCACCCGACACGATGACGCAGGCAGTGTGGGACGCGTGGGTCGAGGTCCCGGCGGAGACGGCGCGGAAGCTCGGCATCGCCCAGGGCGACATGCTCGGGATCAAGTCGCCGCAGGGGAGCCTCGAGCTGCCCGCGTACATCTCGCCGACGCTTCATCCCTCCGCGGTCGCGATTCCGATGGGCCACCGCTATACGCCCTACCAGCGTCCGCGATACGTCGGCGCCGACCCCCGCTCCCTGAACCCGATGGAGATCCTGCCGGCGGCGGCCGACGCGACGTCGGGTGGACTCTCGTTCATGAGCGTGAAGGTGACCCTGACGAAGCTCGGCACGCGCCGCCCGCTGGCCATTCTCCAGGCGACGCACGACCAGGACGACCGCGAGCTGGCGCAGTACGTGGACCTGCGCGCGGCCCGCGAGCAGGCGCTGCGGGGGCGTGGCCCCGAGCCACCTCTACCCAGCCTCTACGAAAATCAAAAATATCCGGGCAACCGCTGGGGCATGACGATCGACGTCGACGCGTGCGTGGGCTGTCAGGCGTGCGTGGTCGCCTGCCAGGCGGAGAACAACGTGCCGGTCGTGGGCAAGGCCTCGGCGGCGTACGGCCGCCAGCTCCACTGGCTCCGGCTCGAGCGCTGGGCGGAAGGCAAGCGGGAGCATCCGACGAACCTGTTCCTGCCGATGCTGTGCCAGCACTGCGAGGTCGCGCCGTGCGAGCCCGTCTGCCCCGTGTACGCGGCCTACCGCACCGATGAGGGACTCAATGGGCAGGTCTACAACCGTTGCGTGGGCACGCGCTACTGCGGCAACAACTGTCCGTATCACGTGCGCCGTTTCAACTGGTTCCAGTACGAGTTCCCGGCGCCGCTCGAGGTCCAGCTGAACCCCGACGTCACGGTCCGTCAGCTCGGCGTGATGGAGAAGTGCACGATGTGCGTGCAGCGCATCATCGTCGGCAAGGATCGTGCGCGCGACGAGAAGCGCGGGGTGCGGGACGGCGACATCGTGACGGCGTGCCAGCAGACGTGTCCGACTCAGGCGATCACGTTCGGTAACCTCAAGGACGACGCCAGCACCGTCGCGAAGCTGGCTCACTCGCCCCGGGCGTATCACGTGCTCCGCGAGGTCGGCACGCGGCCGTCCGTCACCTACCTCCGGAAGGTCGTCCGCGAGCACGCGTGAGCCGATGAGCGACGGCCGGACCACGTCCCCCACGTTCGCCGACGTCAACCGCGACGTCCTCCGCACGCTGGAGCCGCCGGGCAACCTCTATTTCGCCTGGATGTGCTTCGTGGCGCTGCTGCTCGCCGGGTTCTTCGTCGCCTGGACCGGGCAGGTCTGGTGGGGCATGGGCATGGCGGGCAAGCGCGTGCCCCAGATGTGGGCGATGTACATCACGACCTTCGTGTTCTGGATCGGCATCGGCCACGCGGGCACCCTGATCTCGGCCATCCTCTATCTCTTCCGCGCCCGCTGGCGGACGTCGATCTACCGGGCGGCCGAGGCGATGACGATCTTCGCGGTCATGACGGCGGGCCTGTTCCCGCTCATCCACGCCGGACGCATGTGGTTCGCGTACTTCCTGCTGCCGTACCCGAACCAGCGCTATCTCTGGCCCAACTTCCGGTCGCCCCTGGTCTGGGACGTGTTCGCGATCTCGACATACCTCTCGATCAGCACCGTGTTCTTCATCGTCGGGCTCGTCCCCGACATCGCTGCCCTGCGCGACGCCTCGAAGGGCTGGCGCCGCCGCATCTTCGGCATGCTGGCGCTCGGCTGGGAGGGCTCCGACACGCAGTGGCGTCACTACCGGCGCGCCTACGGGCTCCTGGCGTCGCTGGCGACGCCCCTCGTGCTCTCCGTTCACAGCGTCGTGTCGTGGGACTTCGCGATGGCGCTGGTTCCCGGCTGGCACTCCACGCTCTTCGCGCCCTTCTTCGTCGACGGGGCGATCTTCTCCGGATTCGCGATGGTGCTGATACTGGTCCTGCCGATGCGTCACTTCTTCAACCTCCACGCCTACATCCAGGAGAAGCACCTGGACGCGATGGGGAAGCTGATCCTCGTCACGGGCCTCGTCCTGACCTACTTCTACCTGTGCGAGATCTTCACCTCGCTCTACAGCGGCGAGCACATCGAGAAGGCCTCGCTCTTCTGGAAGGTGACCGCCACGTACGCCTGGGCGCTGTGGACCATGTACTTCTGCAACTGCATCGCCCCGCTGATCCTCTTCTGGAAGCGCGCCCGCACGAGCCCCGTCGTGCTCTACGTCGTGTCCATCCTGGTGCTGATCGGGATGTGGTTCGAGCGCTTCAACATCATCGTGCCGTCGCTCGGCCACGACTTCTATCCCTACACGTGGGGCATCTACTATCCGAGCCCGACCGACACGATGATCGTCATCGGCAGCTTCTCCTTCTTCTTCCTCCTGTTCCTGGGCTTCATCAAGCTGATGCCGTCGCTCTCGATCGTCGAGGTCAAGGAGACGATCCCACCGCCCGTGCGGGACAGGGCCCATGGCCACTGAGACGATCCTCGGCGTCTTCGCCCACGTGGACACGACGGTGCGGGCCCTCGAGGAGCTGCGCGCGCGCGGCTATCACGACCTCACGGTCTACACGCCGCTGCCGGTGCACGAGATCGAAGAGGTGCTCGAGCGCGACCGGCCGGTGAGCCGGGTCCGCCTGTTCACGCTGATCGGCGGGCTCGCCGGGATCGCCTCGGCCTTCCTGCTGACAATCTGGAGCTCGCTCGTGTGGGGGCAGGTCACCGGCGGAAAGTATCTGCAGCTCGTGCCCGGAGCCATCGTCGGCTCGTCGCTGCCCCCCTTCTTCATCATCGCGTTCGAGCTGATGGTGTTGTTCGGTGGGCTGGCGACGATCATCGGCATGGTCGTGCTCGGACGGTTGCCGCGTTTGTCGCCGAGTCCCACGTTCGATCCGCGGTTCACCAACGACCGCTTCGGCGTGGCCGTCCACTGCGCCCCCGAGCGCGCCGGCGCAGTGCACGAGCTCCTGCGCGCCGCCGGCGCCGAAGAAGTGAAATCCCGATGACAGGAACGAAATGAAATACGTCTTCATCCTCATGCTGTTGGTGGTCGGCGCGGCGGCCGGCGCGTGGGGCGCGGCGATCGTCGTGCGCTGGAACGACAACATGACCCAGACCGCCCGTATCGTGCCGGGCGAGCGCGTGTTCTCGATGCCCGCGGGCGTGGTGCCGCGCGGTGGCGAGCTCATCATCCCGCGGGAACAGCGCGACGTCGCGGCCAAGCGCCCGAATCCGGTGAAGGCGTCGGAAGCCTCGGTGGCGATCGGCAAGGATCGCTTCGCGACATTTTGCGTGCCGTGCCACGGTCCCGAGGGCAGGGGTGGAATCACGGGGCTGGTCGCGACCAAATTCATCCCGACGCCCGATTTGACGAACGCCGAGCTCCAGAAGCAGCGGACGGACGGGTACTGGCACAGCTACATCGTCGTCGGCGGCGCGGTGATGCCCGCCTACGGCGAGGCGCTCTCGTCGCAGGAGGCGTGGCACATCGTGAACTTCCTTCGGTCCATCGCACAGAAATGACCGTGTTCTGGAGTCTCGTGGCCGCGCTCGGCGCGGTCGTCTTCCTCGTCGGCGCGAACTCCGACGACGCGGCTCAGGTCTGGTCGATCTATCTGGTCAACCTCGTCTTCTGGTCGGGCCTCGCGGTGACCGGGCCGGCGATCGCGGGCATGATGCAAATCACAGAAGCTCGCTGGTCTCCAAGCGTCCGCCGCATCGCGCTGACGACGGCTGGCTTCCTGCCGACGGCGTTCGTCCTGCTCCTCGTCCTGTACACCGGCCAGGCGGTCCTCTATCCGTGGGTCACGACGCCGATTCCGGCCAAGGCCGGATGGCTCAACGTGCCGTTCTTCTGGCTACGCACGTACGGGTGCGCGGCGGTGCTGTTCGCCATCTGCTTCGCCTTCGTGCGCGCCCTCCTGCGCGACGCGATCCCGCAAGACGAGGAGCGCGAGCGCGTCCATCGCAATCGCGTCGCGGTGATTCTCTTGATGCTGTGGCTCGTGACGGTATCGCTGTGGGGATTCGACCTCGTGATGTCGCTGGATCCCAAGTGGTACAGCGGTCTCTTCGGCGGGTACTTCGCCGTCAGCGCGCTCTACACGGCGTTCTGCCTCTTGTCGATCCTCACGATCCGGGCCAACGCCCGCGGCCGCGCCTCGATCCCGCCGGCCGCGATCCAGGACGTGGCCAAGCTTCAATTCGCCATGTCGATCATGTGGATGTACTTCTTCTGGTCGCAGTATCTCGTGATCTGGTACGGCAACGTGCCGGTGGAGACGCGGTTTTTCGTCAAGCGCGTCTTCGTCCAGCCGTGGACGACGCTGGCCTGGGTCGTGCTGGTCGTAGGCTGGCTGATCCCGTTCGCGTATCTGCTCAAGCGCCTCACCGGGCGGCCGCCGCAGCGACACGCCCCGCTCGTCGTGGTGTCGGTCTTCGGCCTCGTCGCGATTTTCCTCGAGCGCGTGTTCGTCGTGTTCCCGTCGGTCTCGTCGAGCGCCCGGCTGCCGTTCAGCCTGCGCGACCTCGCCATCACCGCGGGCTTCCTCGCGCTGTTCGTGCTGAGCCGGCGCTGGTTCTTCGCCCGCTTCAAGCCCGTCCTCAATCTTCCGCACACGGGCCACTGACCTTCGCGTGGCTCTCCGCTGGGCGCGGGGCACGGAGGTGCCCCCGCGACCACGCTAGCCAACCTTCGTTGATGGTCGTTCTCCGCGCGGGAGCGTGGGACCGACCCTGACTACACGGGTCGCGGGGAGCAGCTCCGCGCCCCGCGCCCAGCGGAGAGCCCGTGTAGTAGAGTAACGGTGTGTTGACGGTCGAGGACGCGCTTGGACAGATTCTTTCACGCGTAGAGCCGTTGGCGGTTGAGCGGGTCGAGGTGATGGCGGCCCTCGGTCGCGTGCTCGCCGAACCCATCGTCTCGCGGTCGCTGATTCCCCCCTGGGCGAACTCGTCGATGGATGGGTATGCCGTCCGCGCCCGGGACACGCGGGGGGACCCGGTCGAGCTGGCCGTCGTCGGCCGGATCATTGCCGGGACGTTGCCGTCCCGCCCGCTCCGGGCAGGGGAGGCGATGCGGATCTTCACCGGCGCGCCGCTGCCCGAGGGCGCCGATGCCGTGGTGCCCCAGGAGGACGTCGCCGCCGACGGCGAGCGCGTCACGATCACCGGCCGGGTCGCCGCGGGCGCCTTCGTCCGGCCGGCGGGTGAGGACGTCCACGTGGGGGACGTCGTCGTCCAGCCCAGCGGTGTCATCGGCGCCGCCGAAGTGGGGCTGCTCGCGACCCTCGGGTACGCTCAGGTGCGTGTTTTCCGGCGTCCGCGCGTCGCGATCCTCTCGACGGGCAACGAGCTCGCGGACCTCGGGACCGAGCCGGGGCCGGGTCAGATTCCCAACACGAACACGTACTCGTTGATGGCGCAGGTGATCGAGGCGGGCGCCGAGCCCATCAATCTGGGTGTCGTCCCCGATCACCTCGAGGCGATCACCGAGCGTCTTCGCTGGGGCCTCGCGGCCGCCGACGTCCTCGTGACCTCGGCGGGCGTGTCGGTGGGCGAGCTCGACCTGGTGCGCGAGGCGCTGGAGCGGAGCGGAGCCGAGCTCCATCTCTGGAAGGTCTCGATGCGGCCGGGCAAACCCATCACCTTCGGCACCCACGCCGGCCGCCCGGTGTTCGGGCTGCCCGGCAACCCGGTTTCGGCGATGGTGACCTTCGAGCTGTTCGTGCGCCCGGCGCTGCGCCGGATGGCTGGCGCCGATTCGGTCGACCGCCCGCGGCTCCGGGTGCCAGCACTCGAGATGATCGCCAACCCGGGGTCACGGCGCGGCTACCTGCGCGTCACGCTGACGCCAGACACCGGGGGCTACGGGGCCCGTCTCACCGGCGACCAGGGCTCGGCGATCCTCCGCTCGATGGTCCTCGCCGACGGCCTCGCCGTTGTCGCGCCGGACACGACGATCGCGGCCGGCGAACCGGTCGACGTCATCCTCCTCCGTTCGCTCGAGCCGAGATCGCGCTGAACGTTGACATCGTTTTCCGGCGCATGCTACGGTCGGCCCGGATGAGCCGAGCCCTGCGCGCCTTGGCCGCGGTGGCGATCCTCGCGAGCGGGTGCGCAAGTCGGGGCGCGGTGGGTCAACTCGAGTCCGATGTCGGCAAGCTCCGTGCGGAGCTGGCCGAGATGCGCGTCGCGCAGGAAGTCACCGCCCGTGATCTCGCCCGTGCCACGCCGCAACTCCAGGCGCTCGACGCACGAACGAGCCGAGCTGAGTCGGGGGTCACGGCGCTCGCCGACGAGGTGGCGTCCCTCAACAAGCGCGCTGACGCCGCGAACACGACGCTCGGAGAAACGCGCGCACGCGTAGACGCCCTCGCCCCCCCGGCCGCGACGCCACCGCCGGCCACGGCGGTCGAGCGTCCGCGCGTTCCCCCGGCGCCCGCGCCGACCGTTCCGACCGTGCCGCCCGCGCCGTCCACGCCGTCCACGACACCTCCGTCGCTGGCGCCGCCCATGCCGCCGGTGGCGCCGGCGCCCTCCGTGGTGCCTCCTCGGCCCGCGCCCCGGGCCGGCAACCCGGAGACGGAGTACGCCACCGCCCTCGCCACTTTTCGGTCGCGCGAACACGGACAGGCCGTGCTGGACTTCATCGACTTCATCGCGAAGTACCCAAAGCATCCGCTCACGGGAAACGCGCAGTACTGGATCGGCGAGGCCTACTGGGTCCAGCGCGACTACCGCCAGGCGCTGCTCGAGTTCGAGAAGGTGTTCGAGCACGGGCAGGCGAAGGCGCCCGACGCGCTAGTCAAGATCGGTCTCTGCTACGTGCGCCTGCGCGACCTTCCGCGCGCGCAGCAGGCGTGGCAGCGAGTCGTCAGCAAGTATCCGAAGTCCGAGGCGGCGACCATGGCGCAGTCGCTGCTGGTGACGCACGCCGTCCGCCGGTAGCGCCCCGCACCGTATCCGTTCCGACGCTTTGGCGAGGAGAGCCTCTTCGCTATACTGAGGCCCACTCCGCGCGACGTCGATGATTGAGCTGCGATCAGGAGACCCTCGCTACCCTGCGCTGTTGAGCGCCATTCCTTCGCCGCCCGCGCTCTTCGTACGCGGCGTGCTTCACGCCGACGACGCGCTGGCCATCGCGATCGTCGGCTCGCGCCGTCCCACACCGTACGGGATCGCCGTCGCGGAGCAGCTCGCGGGCGATCTCGCCGGCCGCGGCGTGACGATCGTGAGCGGCCTGGCGCGCGGCGTCGACACCGCGGCGCACCGGAGCGCCCTGGCGGCCGGCGGGCGCACCCTGGCCGTGTTCGGGTGCGGCGTCGACATCGTCTATCCACCCGAGAACGGCGAGCTGGCGCGCGCGATCGAGACGCGGGGCGCGCTCGTATCGCAGTTCGCGCCGGGAATGCCGGCGCTCCCCGGCAACTTTCCTGCGCGCAACCGTACGCTCGCCGGGCTGGCGCTCGGCGTCGTCGTCGTCGAGGCCACCGAGCGGAGCGGCGCTCTGATCACCGCTGGATTCGCGGGCGATCTCGGGCGGGAAACCTTCGCCGTTCCTGGCCGAATCACGTCGCCGACGAGCGTCGGCACCCATCGCCTCATCCAGGACGGTGCTAAACTCGTTACATGCTGGCAGGACATCGTGTCAGAATTGCCAGAACCGTGGCGCCGCGCCGTGCGCGGGTCGTCGGCGCCGTCGGGCGAGCAGCATCAGCCCGAGAACGGGAGTGACGAGGGACAGATGCTCAGGTTGCTGGCTCCGGACGAGCCGCAGCACATCGAGCAGCTCATCGCGCGCGCAGGGCTCGGTCCCGCGCGGGCGGCGGCGCTGCTCATGACCCTCGAGCTGGGCGGTTGGGCCCGGCAGCTGGCGGGACAGCGATGGGTCTCGGTCGAGTCGCGCGCGGGGAGAGCGTAGGTGGCGAAGCGGTCGCTGGTGGTCGTCGAATCGCCCACGAAGGTGAAGACGATCCAGAAGTATCTGAACTCGACGTATATCGTCAAAGCGTCGATGGGCCACGTGCGGGATCTCCCGAAGTCGCAGCTCGGCGTCGACCCGAAGAAGGGCTTCAAGCCGAAGTACGTCGTGTCCCCGGGCAAGAAGAAGGTCCTCGACGAGCTGAAGAAGGCCGCCGAGAAGGTCGACGCGCTCTACGTCGCGACCGACCCCGATCGCGAAGGCGAGGCGATCGGCTGGCATCTCGCCGAGGAGCTCCACGTCGCCAAGAAGAACGTGTTCCGCATCACCTTCAACGAGATCACCGAGCGCGCGGTCAAGGCCGCGTTCAACCATCCCGGTAAGATCGACCTGAAGAAAGTCGACGCCCAGCAGGCGCGGCGCGTGCTCGACCGCCTCGTGGGCTACAGCCTCTCGCCCCTGCTGTGGGAGAAGGTCCAGCGCGGGCTCTCCGCCGGTCGTGTGCAGTCGGTGGCGGTGCGGCTGATCGTCGACCGGGAGCGCGAGATCCAGGCGTTCGTCCCCGTCGAGTACTGGTCGCTCCACGCGCGACTCAACGCTTCACGGCCACCCGAGTTCGTGGCCACCTTGAAAGAGGTCGCGGGCGAGAAGGCGGCGCTCGCCAACGAAGAGGCGACGCACGCGCTCATGGCGTCGCTCGACGGGGCGCGCTTCGTCGTCAAATCCGTCACGCGCGGCGAGCGCCGCCGGAACCCGGCGCCGCCGTTCATCACCTCCACGCTGCAGCAGGAAGCGGGCAAGAAGCTCGGCTTCACGGCCCGGAAGACGATGACGATCGCCCAGCAGCTCTACGAGGGCATCGACCTCGGGGCGGAGGGCGCGGAGGGCCTCATCACCTACATGCGGACCGACTCGGTCCGGGTCGCGCACGAGGCGCAGGCCGCGGCGCGCGGGTGGGTGATCGCGCGCATCGGCATGGAGTACGTGCCCGAGGCGCCGCCGACGTACCGCTCGCGGGGGAGCGCCCAGGAGGCGCACGAGGCGATCCGCCCCTCCGAGCTGCGGAACGAGCCGAGAAACGTGGCGCGCTTCCTCACCAAGGACCAGCAGGCACTCTATCGACTCATCTGGGAGCGATTCCTGGGGAGCCAGATGACGCCCGCGGTCTACGACACCGTCGGCGCCGACATCGAGGCCGGTCGGTGCCTCTTTCGGGCCCAGGGAGCGACGCTCAAGTTCAAGGGCTTCACCGCGGTCTACGAGGAGAGTCGTGAGGAGGACGAGGTCCAGCCCGAGCAGGACCCGGAGGGCGCGATGCCCCCCCTGGAAGAGGGCGAAGTGCTGACGCTGGTCGCCCTCGACCCCAAGCAACACTTCACCCAGCCGCCGCCGCGCTTCACCGAGGCCTCGCTGATCAAGGCGCTCGAGGAGCTCGGGATCGGCCGACCGTCGACGTACGCGTCGATCCTGGGCACGATCATCAACGATCGGGGTTACGTCCATCGCGAGCGGCGCACGCTGACGCCGACCGAGCTGGGCATGGCGGTCACCGACAAGCTCATCCCGTACTTCCAGGACATCATGAACGTCGAGTTCACCGCCCAGATGGAAGACAACCTCGACAAGATCGAGGAGGGCGAGCGCAAGTGGGTCGATACGGTCAAAGAGTTCTACGAGCCCTTCAAGCGCGACCTCGCTCGCGCCAAGCGCGAGATGCGGAGCGAGAAGGTGGGCGAGCCCACCGGTGAGCTGTGCCCCGAGTGCGGCAGCGAGCTCCTGGACAAGCGCGGGCGCTTCGGGAAGTTCCTGGCGTGCTCCGCCTACCCCGATTGCCGCTACACCCGAAACCTCGACGGGTCCGGGCGCGCCGAGGACGAGCCCGCGAACGAGAACTGCCCCACGTGCGGCCGACCCATGGTGATCAAGCACGGGCGGTTCGGCAAGTTCATCGCGTGCTCGGGCTATCCGGAGTGCAAGACGACGAAGCCGGTGACCCTCGGGATCGCGTGTCCCGAGCCGGGGTGCTCCGGGCAGCTCGTGGAGCGCCGCTCGCGGCGCGGGCGCAACTTCTTCGGCTGCTCCGCATATCCGACCTGCAAGTTCGTGGTCTGGCGACGTCCCGTCCCCGAACCGTGTCCGAAGTGCGGGGCGGCGTTCGTCACCGAGCGCGCCCTGAAGAACCGTGTCGTCCGCAGCTGCGCGCGCGAAGGCTGCGACTTCGAGCGGGAGGTCGAGCTGCCGGTGGCATGAAGGATCCACTGGCTGCGTTTCTCCGCCACCTCACTCTGGAGAAAGACGCGTCGCCGCACACGCTTCGAAGCTACCGGAGCGACCTGCTCGAGTTCGTACAGTACGCCGGCGCCGGTGACGCCGGCACCTGGCTCTCCGACGTCGATCCACGCCTCGTGCGCGGCTACCTCGCCCATCTGCACGCGCGCGGGCTCGACACGGTCACGATCGCGCGGAAGCTCGCCGCCCTGCGGAGCTGGTTCCGGTTCCTGGTGCGGCGCGGCGTGCTCGAGCGAAACGTCGCGCGCGAGGTCCGGGGCCCCCGACCTCCCAGGAAGCTCGTCTCGTTCCTGCCGATCGATGAGGCGATGGCCTTGATGGACGCTCGGCTCGACGGTGCGACGCGCGCGCGTGACGTCGCCGTGCTCGAGCTCCTCTACGCCACCGGCCTGCGCGTCTCGGAGCTGACAGGTCTCGACCTCGACGACGTCGACCGGTCGCAGCAGACCGTGCGCGTCCTCGGCAAGGGACGAAAGGAGCGGATCGTCCCGTACGGAAGGCGGGCGGCGGGCGCGCTCGGCGCCTACCTGGCCGGGCGCGGCGCCGCCCGCGGGCCGCTCTTCGCCAACCGGCGCGGCGGGAGGCTCACGGTGCGCTCGATCCACTCGATCGTGCGGCGGAGCGCGTCGGCGTGCAGCATCACGCGCCGAGTGAGCCCGCACACGCTGCGTCACACGTTCGCGACCCATCTGCTGGACGCCGGTGCCGATCTCCGGGTGATCCAGGAGCTCCTCGGCCACAGCCGGTTGTCGACAACGCAGCGTTACACGCACGTGGGCGCCGACCAGCTCATGCGCGTGTACGACGCCGCGCACCCGCGCGCCCATGCCAAATGAGCGCACCGCGAAAGTCGGGCGTGCGGAGCCACGCCGTGGCTTGCTCAGGTCGCCCTCGGTGAAGCCGGCCTCACAGACGCCGCGACCACAATCGATTCACTCGACCACGGTCGTCGCGGTCCGTCACCGCAGTCAGGTAGCGGTCGCCGGTGACGGGCAGGTCTCGATCGGAAACACCATCGTCAAGGCCGGCGCCCGGAAGGTTCGAAAGCTCTACGGCGACCGCGTGGTCGCGGGGTTCGCCGGAGCCGCCGCGGACGCGTTCACCCTCTTCGCCCGATTCGAGGCGAAGCTGGAGGAGCATCGCGGCAACCTGTCGCGCGCCGCCGTCGAGCTCGCCAAGGACTGGCGCACCGACCGCGTGCTGCGGCGGCTCGAGGCGCTCCTGGCGGTGGCCGACCGCGAGCATACATTCATCGTCTCCGGGACGGGCGACGTGATCGAGCCCGACGACGGCCTGATCGGAATCGGCTCGGGCGGACCGTACGCGCTGGCGGCAGCGCGCGCGCTGGTGACCCATTCCGACCTGGACGCGAAAGCCATCGCGACCGAGGCGATGCGGGTCGCGGCGTCCATCTGTGTCTTCACCAACGACCACGTAACGGTCGAAGTCCTGTGAAACGGCGACGCATCGCTTCGCCGCGGATCGATCGGGTTGATCGGGCGTATCGGAGCCGGGTCGCACCTGTATCAGGCCACCCGCGGTCCACGCCGGCCTCAAGGACCCCGCTACAATGACCGAATTGACCCTGACGCCCGCGCAGATCGTCGCCGAGCTGGATCGTTACATCGTCGGCCAGGAGAAGGCCAAGCGCGCGGTCGCTATCGCGCTCCGCAACCGGTGGCGGCGGCAGAACGTCCCGCCCGAGCTGCGGGACGAGGTGGCGCCGAAGAACATCATCATGATCGGCCCCACAGGGGTGGGGAAGACCGAGGTGGCCCGGCGACTGGCGAAGCTGGCGCAGGCGCCGTTCCTGAAGGTCGAAGCCTCCAAGTACACCGAGGTCGGCTACGTCGGTCGCGACGTCGAGTCCATGATTCGCGATCTGACGGAGCTGTCGGTGAACATGGTCAAGGCGGAGATGACGGCCCGCGTGCGGGAGAAGGCGGAGCAACTCGCCGAGGAGCGTTTACTCGAGATCCTGCTACCCCGCCGCGCCCAGGAGCCCTTCTCGTCGAGCTCGCTCGAGGAGATCGCGCCGGACGCGTCGCGGGAGACGACCAAGGACAAGCTCCGCGCGCAGCTCCGGGCCGGGCGGCTGGACGACCGGCTCGTCGAGCTGGAGACGCAGCAACAGGCGATGCCGATGATCGAGGTCCTGTCCGGTCAGGGGATGGAGGAGATGGGCATCCACCTCAAGGACATGCTCTCGAACCTCATGCCGACCCGGACGAAGCACCGGAAGGTCCGCGTGGTCGAGGCACGGCGACTCCTGGCCCAGGAGGAGGCGCAGAAGCTCGTGGACATGGACGAGGTCGTGACGCAGGCCATCCGGCGCGCCGAGAACTCGGGCATCGTTTTCCTCGACGAGCTCGACAAGGTGGCCGGGCGGGAAGGCGGCCACGGGCCGGACGTCAGCCGCGAAGGGGTGCAGCGCGATCTCCTGCCGATCGTCGAGGGCTCCTCGGTCACGACCAAGTACGGGGTCGTCCGCACGGACCACGTCCTGTTCATCGCGGCCGGCGCCTTCCACGTGGCCAAGCCGTCGGACCTGATCCCGGAGCTCCAGGGGCGCTTCCCAATCCGCGTCGAGCTCGACCCCTTGACGCGCAACGATTTCGTCCGCATTCTTACCGAACCTCGAAACGCTCTGATCACGCAGTACGTGGAGCTCCTGAAGACGGAGCACGTGACCCTCCGGTTCGTCCCGGAGGCGGTGGAGGCGATCGCGGAGATCGCGATGCAAGTGAACACGAGCACCGAGAACATCGGCGCCCGGCGCCTGTACACGGTCATGGAAAAGCTCCTCGAGCAGATCTCCTTCGACGCGCCGGATCTGCCGGGTAAGGAGCTGACCATCGACGCCGGGTACGTTCACGTCAGGCTGAGCGACATCACCCGCGACCAGGATCTCTCGAGGTACATCCTCTGATGGCAGGGCGAGCCGCAGCCGAAGGCGAGGCGCGCCGGTGATGGCTTCGCGCAGCCGCAGCCCGAAGGGCGAGGCGCGCCAGTGATGGCTTCGCGCAGCCGCAGCCCGAAGGGCGAGGCGCGCCAGTGATGGCTTCGCGCAGCCGCAGCCCGAAGGGCGAGGCGCGCCAGTGATGGCTTCGCGCGACCCCCGGCGCGCCGAGATCCTGCTCGAGACCTTGCCGTACATCCGGGAGTTCCGCGGCAAGACGATTGTCATCAAGTACGGCGGTGCGGCGATGGAACGGGCGGACCTCAAGGAGCCATTCGCCCTGGACGTGATCCTCCTGCGTCTGGTCGGCATCAATCCGGTGATCGTCCACGGCGGTGGGCCGCAGATCGGGGCGCTGATGAAGCGCCTCGGCAAGGAGCCCCGCTTCGTCGGCGGCATGCGGGTGACCGACGAAGAAACGGTCGAGATCGTCGAGATGGTGCTCGTCGGCAAGATCAACAAGGACATCGTCGGCCGCATCAACCATCACGGTGGCCGAGCGATCGGCCTCTCGGGCAAGGACGCCAGCCTCCTCCAGGCGCGCCGCCGGCCACACCGGCTCCCGAACGGCGATGAGGTGGACATCGGCCTGGTCGGCGAAGTCGAGGCGGTGAACACCGAGGCGATCCGGCTCCTCACGGACGACGGGTTCATCCCGGTCATCGCGCCGGTCGGGGTGGGGAGTGGCGGCGAGACCTACAACATCAACGCGGACCTCGTCGCCGGCGACATCGCCGCCGCGCTCGGCGCCGAGAAGCTGATCCACCTGACCGACGTCCAGGGCATCCTCGACGTCGAGCGCCGACTGGTGAGCACGCTCACCCGCAAGGATGCCGAGCGGCTCGTCCAGGACGGTGTGATCGACGGCGGGATGCTGCCCAAGGTCGAATCGGCGCTCCGGGCCCTGCAGGGAGGCACCGCCAAGGCGCACATCATCGACGGCAGCCAGCCGCACGCGATCCTCCTCGAGCTCTTCACGCGCGAAGGTATCGGAACGGAAATCGTCCTGTGAGGTCGACGGCGATGGACACCAAGACGCTCCTGGAATGGTCGGCGAAGTATCACACCCCGAACTATGGCAGCCGGGCGCCCATCGTCCTCGTGCGGGGCGACGGACTCCGCGTGTGGGACTCGGATGGGCGCGAATACCTGGACTTCGGCGCCGGGATCGCCGTCACCTCGCTCGGGCATTGCCATCCCCGCGTGACGGGCGCCATCCAGGAGGCGGCGGCGACCCTCCTGCACGTTTCCAATCTCTATCACGCGGTGCCGCAGATCCACCTCGCCAAGCTCCTCATCGAGCACTCGTTCGCCGATCGTGTGTTCTTCTCGAACTCCGGCGCCGAGGCCAACGAGGCGGCGCTCAAGCTCGCCCGGAAGTACGCCCGCGAGCGGCTGGCCTCCGATCGCATCGAGTTCGTGGCCACCCGCAACTCGTTCCACGGGCGCACGTTCGCGACGGTGGCGGCGACCGGGCAGGAAAAGTACCAGCACGGGTTCGAGCCGCTGGTGCCCGGCTTCAAGCACGTGCCCTACAACGATCTCCGCGCGATGGAGCGCGCGATCGACAACCGCACCGCCGGCGTCATCGTCGAGTGCATCCAGGGCGAAGGGGGCGTGCACGTCGCCGACGAGGACTACCTGCGCGGGCTCCGGAAGCTCTGCGATCAGTCCGGCGCGCTCCTCATCATCGACGAGATCCAGACGGGCGTGGCGCGGACCGGGCGGCTCTGGTGCTACGAGCACTACGGCATCGAGCCGGACATCATGACGCTGGCGAAGGCACTCGCCAACGGCGTCCCGATCGGCGCCATGCTGACGCGGGAGGAGATCGCGAGCGTCCTCGTCGCCGGCACGCACGGGTCGACCTTCGGCGGGACACCGTTCGTCACCTCGGTGGCGCTGGCGACGCTGACGACGATCCTCGACGGCAAGCTCTGGGAGCGGGCCACCGGCATGGGCCGGTACTTGATGGACGGGCTCCGGGCCATCCAGGCGTCGAACCCGACGGTGCGTCTCGTTCGGGGCAAGGGGCTCCTGATCGGCGCCGAGCTGTCGGTGCCAGTCGCGCCGATCGTCGACGCCTGCCGCGAGGCCGGGCTGCTCGTGCTGTCGGCCGGGGAGCGCGTGCTGAGGCTGACCCCTCCGCTGATCGTCGAGGAGCGGGAGTGCGACCAGGCGCTGGCGATCATCAGGACCACGCTCGGACACGCCTGACGATGCGGCATTTCCTTTCCGCCGCCGACCTGACGCGCGACGCCGCCCTCGGGCTCTTCACCCTCGCCGCCGATCTCAAGCAGCGGCGCAAGACGGGGCAGCTCGGCGCGCCCCTCGCCGGCAAGACGTTCGCGCTCATCTTCGAGAAGCCCTCGCTCCGGACCCGCGTGACCTTCGAGGTCGGCATCATCCAGCTCGGCGGTCGCGCCGTCCACCTCGTGGGCCGCGAGATCGGGCTCGGCACGCGCGAATCGGTGCCCGATGTCGCGCGCAATCTGTCCCTGTGGGTCGACGGCATCATGGCGCGGGTCTACTCCCACGCCACGATCACGGCTCTCGCGCGCCACGCGACGGTTCCGGTCATCAACGGGCTCTCGGACCTCGAGCACCCGTGCCAGGCGCTGGCCGACTTCTTCACGCTGTGGGAGCGCGGCGTCGACTTCAACACGATGCGTCTGGCGTGGGTCGGCGACGGCAACAATGTCTGCCACTCCGTGATGATTCTCGGCGCGCTGCTCGGAGCCTCGATCGTCGTCGCCTGTCCGCCCGGATACGAGCCCAATGCAGGGGTGCAGGCGACCGCCCGTCGCCTCGGCGGCCGGCTCGAGGTCACCGAGGACGCGCGCGCGGCCGCGACGGGCGCCGACGTGCTCTACACGGACGTCTGGACGAGCATGGGGCAGGAGGGCGAGCACGAGCAGCGGCTCGAGGCCTTCAGCCGCTACCAGATCAACGAGACGCTGGTGGGCTTCGCCAAGCCCTCGGTGCTCGTGATGCACTGCCTGCCGGCCCATCGCGGCGAGGAGATCACCGACACCGTGCTCGACGGCAAGCGGAGCATCGTGCTGCAGCAGGCGGAGAACCGCCTCCACGCGCAGAAGGCCGTCATGCTGCGCCTCCTGGGCGGCTCGCTCGATGACGCCTGATCCCAAGCGGGTCGTCCTGGCCTACTCGGGGGGGCTCGACACGTCCGTCATCCTCCGGTGGCTGATCGAGCGCTACCGCTGCGAGGTCGTGGCGTTCTGCGCGGACCTGGGGCAGGGAGAGGAGCTCGTCACCGTGCGGGACAAGGCGATGCGGACCGGCGCCGCCGCCGTCCACATCATGGACCTGCGCGAGGAGTTCGTCCGTGACTTCATCTTCCCGATGCTGCGCGCCAACGCGGTCTACGAGGGCGCCTATCTCCTGGGGACTTCGATCGCGCGGCCGCTCATCGCCCGTGCCCAGGTCGAGGTCGCGGCGAAGGAGGGCGCCGACGCCGTCGCGCACGGCGCCACCGGAAAAGGCAACGACCAGGTCCGTTTCGAGCTGACCTACGCGGCGCTCGCCCCCGCCCTCCGGGTGATCGCGCCGTGGCGGGAATGGGAGCTCGACTCCCGCACGTCGCTGATCGACTTCGCGAGGCGGCACGATATCCCGGTGCCGGTCACGGTGGAGCGCCCCTACAGCACCGACCGGAACCTCTTCCACATCTCCTACGAGGGCGGCATCCTCGAGGACCCGTGGGCCGAGCCTCCCGCCAAGATGTTCCAACTCACCAACGATCCGGAGGCGGCCCCGGACGTTCCCCTGGCGCTCGAGATCGCGTTCGAGCGGGGCGATCCGGTGGCCCTCGACGGCGAGCGACTCGGTCCGGTGGCGCTGCTGACCCGGCTCAACCGGCTCGGCGGCGAGCATGGCATCGGCCGCGTCGACCTCGTCGAGAACCGGTTCGTCGGCATGAAGTCGCGGGGGGTCTACGAGACGCCCGGCGGCACGATCCTGCACGTGGCGCGGCGGGCGCTCGAATCGCTCACGCTCGACCGCGAGGTGCTCCACCTGCGCGACGCGCTCGTGCCGCGCTACGCGGAGATGATCTACTACGGCTTCTGGTTCGCGCCCGAGCGGCAGAAGCTGCAATCCTTCATGGACGACTGTGCGGGCGACGTCACCGGCGACGTGCGACTCAAGCTCTACAAGGGCAACGTCCTGGTCACCGGTCGGCGGTCGCCCCGATCCCTCTACCGGACGGACTTCGCCACCTTCGAGGCCGACACGGTCTACCGGCAGCGCGACGCCGAGGGATTCATCAACCTGAACGCGCTCCGCCTCAAGATTCGCGCGCTCCGCGACCGCAGATCCTGACCCGTGCGGATCGACGTGGCCCCGACTGCCGATGCGGTTGTCCTGGCCGACCTCGGCGGCGTGACCGCGTTGGTGATCGATGTCCTCCGCGCGTCGACGACAATCATCACGGCGCTCGCGAACGGCTGTGACGCGATCGTCCCCGTCACCGATCCCCTCGACGCGCGGCGACGGGCCGGGGAGGGAGGGACGGGTGGGGCGCGACGGAACCACGGCGCGCTGATGGCCGGTGAGCGGCGCGGCGAGCCGATTCCCGGATTCGATCTCGGCAACTCACCCCTCGAGTTCCAGACCGCGCGGGTCCGGGGCAAGACGGTGTTCTTCACCACGAGCAACGGGACCCGGGCGCTCCTCGCCGCGCGGGCGGCCGAGGCCATCGGCGTGGCGGCGCTCGTCAACGTCACCGCGGCGGCGGCGTGGGCGGCCGGCGCGGGCCGCGACGTCACTATTCTGTGCGCGGGCTCACGCGGCACCCGGTCCCTCGAGGACTGGGCGTGTGGCGGCCTCGCCGTCGACCGCATCCTTGCGGCGGTTCCCACGGCCGTCCTCACCGAGGCCGCCCGCGACGCCCTCGACACGGGCCGCCGCTACGGCGGGGACGTGGGTCGTCTCAAGCACGACGCGCCGTGGGCGCGCCGATTGATCGCCGCCGGGCGGTCCGCCGACGTGGACGCGTGCCTGCGGCTCGACACGACGACGCTCGTGCCCCGCTACGTGCCGCACGTTGACAAGATCGTGGGCGACCATCGATAATGACACCGCTCATTCGTGCCGGCGACGGAGCTCCAGCGTGAACTTGCCGATCGGCCTCACCCTGACCCGGATCGTCGCGGTGCCCCTGCTCATCGTGTTCCTCATCTCGTCGTCCCGGGTCCACGCGCTGATCGCCGTGGCGATCTTCATCCTTGCCGCCATCACCGACTGGGCGGACGGGATGCTGGCGCGCCGGCGCAACCAGGTCACCACGCTCGGCACGCTGCTCGATCCGGTCGCCGACAAGCTGCTGGTGGCGGCCGCGCTGGTGTCGCTGCTGGCCATCGACAAGATCGAGGCGTGGATCGTGGTGGTGATCGTCGGGCGCGAGCTGGCGGTGACCGGCCTGCGGGCCGTCGCGGCCTCGGTCGGCGTCATCGTGCCGGCCTCGCGGCTCGCGAAATGGAAGACGGTGAGCCAGTACGTCGCGATCACCATGCTGATCGTCGAGAAGGGGTTCGATCCGCCGGGGTTCCATGTCGCCGCCATCACCGTGCTGTGGGCGGCGCTCGGCCTCACGGTGGTGTCGGCCGTCGATTACTTCTACCGATTCTTCCGGAAGGCCGACTACCGCGCGATCGTGCCGGGCGAAGAACGCTGGTCGTGAGCGCGACCATCGGAATCGTCGCCGCGTACCTGATCGGCGCGGTGCCGATCGGCTATCTCGTGGGCCGTGCCTTCGGCGTCGCCGACATCCGGCGTCACGGCAGCGGCAACATCGGCGCCGCCAACGTGCTGCGGACGGTCGGGCGTCTCCCGGCGTTCGTCACGCTCGGCGGCGACATCGGCAAGGGCTACCTGGCGGTCGTGCTCGGCGCGGCGCTGGGCGCCGGCGCGTCGGGCGCCGATCCGGGCGTGGCGGCGGCCTCGGCCGTCGCCGCGGTTCTCGGCAACTGCTGGTCCGTCTTCCTCGGCTTCCGGGGCGGCAAGGGCGTCGCCACGGGGCTCGGGGCGCTCCTGCGCATCGTGCCGCTGGCCGTGGTGCCGGCTGCCGTCCTGTGGCTGGTCGTCACGATGAGCTTCCGGTACGTCTCGCTGGGCTCCATGCTCGCCGCCGCGTGCGTGCCGCTCGGCGCCCTGCTCCTCGGCGCCCCCCGGCCGTTCGTGCTCGCCGCGTTCGCCATCGCGGCGATCGTGATCGCGCGTCACCACACGAACATCGCCCGCCTGCTCGGCGGCCACGAGCCGAAGCTGGGACAACGACGCACCTCGCCGTGAGCGTCGCGATCATCGGCGGCGGAAGCTGGGGCACGGCGCTGGCGATCCACGCCGCGCGGAGCGGCGCGGCCGTTCGTCTCTGGGCGCGGGAGCCCGAGGTCGTCGACGGGATCCGCACCAGGCGCCGGAGCCCGTGGTACCTCGCCGACCTCGACGTGCCCGCCACGGTGGAACCGACGACGGACGCGGGCGAGGCCCTGCACGGCGCCACCATGGTGATCATCGTTGTGCCCTCCGAGTTCGTCGCCGCGACGTTGAAGACCCTCCCGCCCATCCCGGAAGACGTGCCCATCGTGTCCGCCACGAAGGGGCTCGATCCGGAGCGCCACCTGCGCATGAGCGAGGTGATCGTCGAGGCGTTCCCCGCCGCGCGCGTGGCCGTGTTGTCGGGCCCGACCTTCGCCCGCGAGGTCGCGCTCGGGCGTCCGACTGCGGCCGTGATCGCCTCGCGCGACGACACCCTGGCCGCCGCGCTCCAGCGTCGGCTCGGGACACGGGAGTTCCGGCTCTACGCGAACCGCGACGTGATCGGCGTCGAGACGGGCGGGGCCCTGAAGAACGTCATGGCCATCGCGACGGGCATCGCCGACGGCCTCGGGCTCGGCGAGAACGCGCGCGCGGCGCTCATCACACGCGGGCTCGCCGAGATGACGCGCCTCGGGGTCGCCCTGGGAGCGGTCTCCGGGACGCTCGCGGGTCTGGCCGGGCTGGGGGATCTCGTGCTCACCTGCACGGGGAGCCTTTCGCGCAATCGCCAGCTCGGCATGGCCCTGGCCAAAGGAGGAACCGCCGCGTCGGTCGAGCGCGAGACGCGCATGATCGCCGAGGGCGCGCGCACGGTCGCCTCGGCGCTCGCCCTTGCGCGTCGCCATACCGTGAGCCTGCCGATCTGCCACGAGGTCGGCGCCGTGCTCTTCGACGGGAAGCATCCGGCGGACGCTCTGGCCTCGCTCCTCGAGCGACCGGTGAAGCGGGAGGACCGCTAGCCCGATGCCGGAGTTGCGCAAGGACCCCGTCGTGGGGCGTTGGGTCATCATCGCGACGGAGCGAGCGCGGCGGCCGTCCGACTTCGTCACCGAGCCGGTGCGACCGCGCACGACCGCCTGCGCGTTCTGCGAGGGCCGAGAGGACCAAACACCGCCCGAAATTCTCGCCGGACGGCCGCGCGAGGGGAAGCCGAACACCCCGGGCTGGACCTATCGGGTCGTCGCGAACAAGTTTCCCGCGCTCAGGATCGAGGGCGAGCTCGAGCCGGCCGGGGAAGGCCTCTTCGACAAGATGAACGGGGTCGGCGCCCACGAGGTGGTGATCGAGTCCCCACAGCACGCCACGTCCCTCGCCGAACTCCCGGTCGACACCGTCGCCGACGTGCTGCTCGCCTTCCGCGAGCGCATGCTCGATCTGAAGAAGGATCCGCGCTTCGCCTACGTCCTCGTGTTCAAGAACCACGGCGAGGCCGCCGGCGCCTCGCTCGAGCACCCGCACTCCCAGCTCATCGCGACACCGATCATCCCGATCATGGTGTCCGAGGAGCTCGCCGCCTCGGCCCAGTACTACGGCTTGAAGGAGCGGTGCGTCTGGTGCGACATGGTGCGGCAGGAGCGCCGGGCCGGCGTGCGCATGATCCTGGAAGCTCAGGGGTTCGTGGCGGTGGCGCCGTTCGCACCTCGGTTCCCGTTCGAGACGTGGATCCTCCCCTGGCGCCACCGGGCGGCCTTCGAGGATTCAACCGAGGAGGAGCTGCGTGGCGTGGCCGGGATCCTCGGCGAGTTCCTCCGCCGCATGAACCGGGTGCTCGGTGAGCCGCCCTTCAACTTCATGCTGCACACGGCGCCCTTCCGCGAGGGCCAGCTCGAGTCCTTCCACTGGCATCTCGAGGTCATTCCCAAGCTCACACGGGTCGCCGGCTTCGAGTGGGGCAGCGGCTTTTTCATCAACCCGGTCCCGCCCGAGGACGCCGCCGAGGCTCTGCGGGCGAGTGCCCCCTGATCGTGATATCATCGGCGGCTGTGGCGCGGGAATAGCTCAGTGGTAGAGCACGACCTTGCCAAGGTCGGGGTCGCGGGTTCGAATCCCGTTTCCCGCTCCAGTCTTACATCGACCGATCTGCTCCCACCATCGGGGCGGCGTAGCCAAGTGGCTAAGGCGGAGGTCTGCAAAACCTCTACTCCGCGGTTCGAATCCGCGCGCCGCCTCCACATTTTGTTGTCGCGCCTTCGCCGGCGTGGCCCCAGCTCCGCGACGGCCTGCGGCGCGCACCACATCAACCTCTAGGAGATTCGCGGAGAGTCGACATGGCCGAGGTCATCAAGCGGGTGGGACCACCGAAGGCGACCGACCTCAAAGGTGAGGAGTTCACCTGGACCATCCAGCTCAGCGCGGCGCCGTCGCGCGAATGGTCCCGGCTTTTCTCGGAGCCGGCCGAGTCCACCGTCCTCTGTCATCCGCGACGGCTCGGCATGATGCACCAGGCCCTGGTGTTCAAGTCCGACGAAGGGCATCTCCCGACGTGGGTGCAGTACATCGACAAGTGGATCGGCGGCGCGAACAAGAGCATGGAGGACCAGGAGGAAGCCGAGAAGCAACGCAAGGCCAAGGCCCTCGTCGAGGAAGAGGAACGGCAGAAGCGCATCCGCGAGGTCAACGAGAAGGTCAAGAATCTCTGAGGCCCGTGGCGTGTGGGGGCGTGGCGAAACGGCAACCGCCGAGGACTTAAAATCCTCTGTCCGCAAGGACTTGCAGGTTCGACTCCTGCCGCCCCTACCATCCTCCCTCCAGCCGCCCGCCGACCTTCGGGCTGCGCAGTTCGCGGTGTACAGTTACCTGCTCGGGATGTACCTGGGCGACGGCTACATCTGACGTACACCGCGGACATACCGCTTCCACGTCTCGTTGCACCAGCGCCAGGGTCGAGTCATCGAGCGAGTCGCCCAAGCGATCACCGCTCTCCGTCCCGGGCGCCCGGTCGGCTTTCGTCGCCGTGGTGCTGTCACGATCGTCAATGCCTACTCGAACGCCTGGTCGGTGCTCTTCCCGCAGCACGGCGCAGGCCGAAGCATCAGCGGCCAATCATCCTCGAACCGTGGCAGCGGAGCATCGTGGAGCAGCAGCCCTCCGAGTTTCTCCGGGGATGCATCGAGTCAGACGGTTGCAGACATCGGCGCATCGTGGGGGGCCGCAACTATCCTGCCTACTCGTTCACGAATCACTCGGAGGACATCCTGCGGCTATTCGTCTGGGCCTGCGGACTCATCGGCGTGCGCCCTCGACGCGCCAACCGAGTCACGATCTCGATCGCACGACGTACAGACGTCGCGACGCTCGACAGCATCGTCGGAGACAACCGTAGTTAATCCGTCCCCGCCCCCCGTGCTATCCTTCGGTGTGTGCTGCCTCTCGCGTTGAGTTCACCGGGCGCGATCGCCTTCCAGCTCGGCCCGATCGTCGTCTTCTCGTACCAGCTCGGCCCGCTCGTGATCCGCTGGTACGGGATTCTAATGGCCACGTCGATCGTCGTGGGGCTCGTGCTCGGCCACCGCCAGGCGCGACGCGAAGGCTTGCCCGCCGACGACATCGTCAGCGTGGGGCAGTGGGCGATCCTCGCCGGGCTCGTGGGCGCGCGGCTCTACGAGGTCGTCTTCAACTGGGACTACTACGGCCGGTATCCGTCGAAGATCATCGCCGTCTGGGAAGGCGGGCTCGCCATGCACGGCGGGCTGATCGTGGGGCCCCTGGTCGGCGTGTGGCTCGCGCATCGGTGGAATGTCCCGATCCTGCGCGGGCTCGACGTCGTCGGGCCCTACATGGTCCTCGGACAGGCGATCGGTCGCTGGGGGAACTTCTTCAATGAGGAAGCCTTCGGGCGTCCGACCGATCTGCCGTGGAAGCTCTACATCTCGCCCGAGCATCGTCCGCTCGGGTACGCCCAGTACGAGTACTTCCATCCGACGTTCCTCTACGAGTCACTCTGGGATTTCGCCGTCTTCCTGATGCTCGTCGGGTGGCTCCGCCCGCGGCTCCGGGCGCGCCCGGGGGCGCTCTTCTTCGCATACATCGGGCTCTACTCGGTCGGCCGTTTCGCCATCGAAGCCCTCCGCCTCGACAGCTTCTGGCTCGGGCCCCTCCGCGTGCCGCAGCTCGCGAGCGTCGCTGGTGTGCTCGTCGCGGTGATCGGGATGGCCTGGACGCGCCGCCGCGCCCGCTCGCTCGCCGCGGGCTAGACGAACGGGTGACTCGCGTCCGGCTCGAGCGAATGGGCCCCTATCTCTGGCGGATCCCGCAGGACGCGAGCCGCGGCATGCGCGTGCCCGGCCTCGTCGTGGCCGACGAGCATCTCATCGCGTCGATGGGGAGCGACGCCTCGCTCGAGCAGGTCGCCAACGGCGCGACGCTGCCGGGCATCGTCAAGGCGGCGATGGCGATGCCCGATCTCCATCAGGGGTACGGGCTCCCGGTCGGCGGTGTCGTGGCCACCGATGCTCACCGGGGCGTCGTCAGTCCCGGCGCGATCGGCTTCGACATCAACTGCGGCGTCCGGTTGCTCAGCGCCTCGCTGGCCGCCGCGGAGGTCGCCGACCGGATGGAGGCCCTCGTCGACGCGCTCTACGCGACGATCCCCACCGGGGTGGGGTCGCGCGGTGCGGTGTCGCTCGAGCCGAAGGCGCTCGACGACGTCCTCGAGCGTGGGGCCGCATGGGCCGTGGCCGCGGGCTACGGCGTCGACCAGGATCTGCAACGGATCGAGTCCGACGGATGCCTCCCGGGCGCCATGCCGTCGACCGTCTCGGCGCGCGCCCGCGAGCGCGGACGGCGTCAGCTCGGGACGCTCGGCTCCGGCAACCACTTCCTCGAAGTGCAGGTCGTCGACGTGGTCTACGACGAGCCCGCCGCGCGGGCGCTTGGCCTGTACCTTGGTCAGCTGACGGTCATGATCCACACCGGCTCGCGCGGCCTCGGCCACCAGGTGTGCACGGACTATCTCGACGTGGCCGGGAAGGCGCTCCGCCGCTACGGCATCAGCGTCCCCGATCGCCAGCTGGCGTGCGTCCCCGCGGAGTCCGACGAAGGGCGCGCCTACTTCGGCGCGATGCGCGCCGCCGCGAACTTCGCCTTCGCCAACCGTCAGGTGCTCACGCAGTGGGCCCGCCAGGTCTTCGAGCGATGTCTCGGGGTCGGAGCGCGCGACCTCGATCTGAGCGTCGTCTACGACGTCGCCCACAACATCGCCAAGGAGGAGGACCACGACGTCGACGGCGCCCGACGCCGCCTCATCGTCCATCGCAAGGGCGCGACCCGCTCGTTCCCGGGGCAGCCCGTGCTCGTTCCCGGCGACATGGGGCGCTACTCGTACCTGCTGCTCGGCACCGAGGTCGCGATGCGCGAGACCTTCGGGAGCACGTGCCACGGCGCCGGCCGGCTGCTGAGCCGCACGGCCGCCGTCAAGGCTGCGCGCGGCCGGCGGATCGGCGAGGAGCTCCGCGCGCGCGGCGTCCTGGCGCGCGCCACCGGTCGCGACGCGCTCGCCGAAGAGATGCCCGAGGCGTACAAGGACGTCCAGGACGTCGTCGACGTCGTCCATCGATTCGGCATCTCGACGCGCGTCGCGCGATTCAGGCCGCTGGCCGTGATCAAGGGCTGACCTTCGCCGCGTGGTACACTAACGCGATGTCCTGGTCGTTGAAGAAGAAATCCCAGGTTCTGCTCGACGCGGAGCAGGGCACCGTGCGGAAGGACTGGGGCGGGAAGATCTCCGTCGCCCTGGTCTATCCCAACACCTACGCCGTCGGTATGTCGAACCTCGGCTTCCAGACCATCTACCGCCACCTCAACGCGATTCCCGACGTCGTCTGCGAGCGTGTGTTCGTGCCCGAATCTCAGGATCTGGAGGAGATGCGCCGGTCCGCGACCCCGCCCTTCTCGCTGGAGTCGCTCCGACCGCTCACGGACTTCCACCTCGTGGGTTTTTCGGTGACGTACGAGGGCGACTACATCAACGTGCTGCGGCTGCTCGCGATGGCGGGGATCCCGCTGCGGGCCGCCGCGCGGCGCGCTCACGATCCGCTCGTGCTCATGGGGGGCGTCTGCGCCTTCTCAAACCCGGAGCCGATCGCGCCGTTCATGGACTTCGTGGTCGTCGGGGAAGGCGAAGAGCTGGTCGTCGAGCTGATCGCCGCCTATCGCGAGGGCTATCGCGACCGCGCGGGCTTCCTCGCCTCGCTCGTGGCCCTCGAGGGCGTCTACGTCCCCGGGCGGTACGACATCGCGTACGCCGCCGACGGGACGATCGCCGAGGTCGTCGCGCGCGGCGGCGCACCCTCGGTCGTCGCCAAGCGCCGCCTCCGGAACGTGAACGCCTTCGAGACAGTCGCGGCGGTGAAGACGCCGCACGCCGAGTACGGCCACATGGCGCTCCTCGAGGTGGGCAAGGGCTGCGGGCGCGGCTGCCGCTTCTGCCTCGAGGGGCAGGTCTACCGTCCGGTGAGACACCGCAGCGTGGACACGCTCCGCGAGACCGTCGCGCGGATGGCGGCGAGCGGTGAGCGCCGGGTCGGGCTCGTCGGCGCGTGCGTGTCGGACTATCCGTGGCTCGGCGACCTCCTCAAGATCGTCGAGGAGAACGGCATGGAGCTGTCGATCTCGTCGCTCCGCGCCGACAGCCTGACCGAAGATCTGGTGGCGGCGCTGGCGCGCGGCGGACACCGCACGCTCACCATGGCGCCCGAAGCGGGCACCGAGCGGCTCCGGCGCAGCGTTCGCAAGCCGATCACCGACGAGCAGCTCATGACGGCGTGCGATCTCGTCCGGGCCTACGGCATCCCCAATCTCAAGACCTACTTCATGATCGGCCAGCCGACCGAGACGATCGAGGACGTCGAGGCGATTCCGGAGCTGGCCGGACGGATGCTCGAGCGGCTGCGCGTGCTCGACCCGTCGGGCCGGCCGTTCGGCCGTCTCACGCTATCGGTGTCGTCGTTCGTCCCAAAGCCCTGGACGCCGTTCCAGTGGGCGCCCTTCGACGGCGCCGAGTCGCTGCAGACGAAGCTGGAGATCATCAAGCGCGCCGCGCGCCGCTTCTCCAACATGCGTGTGCTCCACGAGAACCCCCGTGAGGCGGCGCTCCAGGCGCTCCTCGCGCGCGGCGACCGTCGTGTCGGGGACTTTCTCGCCCTGGCGGCGGCCCACGACGGGGACTGGCGCCGGGCGCTCCGCGAATGGGAGGGCGACGCGGCGTTCTACACGACCCGCCCCCGCGCTCCGGACGAGCGGCTGGCCTGGGATCACTTCGACGTGGGCGTCAAGAAAGCCGGGCTGCTCCGCGAGTGGGAGCGGGCCCGGGCCGAGGACGCCGTCGCCGCCGGTGCACCCTGATGGCCGTCCAGGACGTCTACCAGCGTGCGCTCCGGAACCTCCGGATCTCGGTGACCGACCGGTGCAATCTCCGCTGCGCCTACTGCATGCCCGAGGAGGAGTACGTCTGGCTGCCGCGCGAGCAGATCCTCCATTTCGAGGAGGTGAGCGCGCTCGCCGATGTCTTCATGGATCTCGGCGTCGACAAGATCCGGCTCACCGGCGGTGAGCCGCTCCTACGGCGTGACCTCCCCGAGCTCATCCGGCTACTGGCGGCCAAGCCGCGGCTGCGCGATCTCGCGCTGACGACCAACGGGGTCCTGCTCGGCGAGCAAGCCCGCTCGCTCGCCACCGCCGGGCTCCACCGCGTCACCGTGAGCCTCGACACGCTCCGGCCGGACCGCTTCACCGCGCTCACGCGGCGCGCCAACCACGCGCAGGTCCTCGAGGGCATCGCCGCGCTGGCGCCGGCAGGCTTCCGGGGGACGAAGCTCGACACGGTCGTCATGCGCGGCGTCAACGAGGACGAGCTCGCCGACCTGATCGAGTACGGCCAGACCGTCCCCGCGGAGGTGCGCTTCATCGAGTACATGGACGTCGGGGGCGCGACGCGCTGGTCGATGGACAAGGTCGTGAGCCGCGTCGAGATGCTCGAGGCGCTCGGCCGGCGCTATGGACGGATCGAGCCGGTCGTCGAAGAGAGCACGGCCCCGGCCGACCGTTACGCGCTCGCCGACGGCACCGTCTTCGGCATCATCTCGTCGACGACCGAGCCGTTCTGCGCGAGCTGCGATCGTAGCCGGCTCACGGCCGACGGCATGTGGTACCTGTGTCTCTACGCCCAGCACGGCATCGACCTCCGGGAGCCGCTTCGCCGCGGAGCGTCGGCGGACGAATTGAAGACGCTGATCGCCGGCGCGTGGGGGCGGCGTGCGGACCGCGGAGCCGAGCTGCGGCTGCGGCTTCGGGATCGCACGCCACTCGTGCAGATCGGACGCCTCCGCGAAGACCCGCACCTGGAGATGCATACCCGGGGCGGGTAGCGCGGTGAGGTCGTGCTCGCTGCAGGCCGTCGCGGGGCCGGGGCCCCGCCGGCCGAGGCGCGACGGTACACGGAGGAGAAAGCGTGAGCGCCTCTGACACGACGAAGATCGACGTCCAGGAGCGCGGAGCCGACCGGCAGACCTCAGAGCGGCGGCTCTTCATACAGCTCTCGGTGTTCGGTGGGTGCCTGGACGCCAAGCCGCTGCTGCGGGCGCTCGAGTCGAGCCGGCTCGAGGCGGTGCTGTACCAGGACGTCAACGACTCACGCGGCATCGGCGTGCTGGCGATGAGCGAGGACCCGCTCTTCTTCGTGACCGCCCTCCGGGAGGTGCTCAACGCGGATCCGTTCGCCGGGCTCGCGCAGAAACCCGAGCTGACGATGTTCGGGCGGACGTACGCCTCGGGCTTCGAGACGGATCTGGAGGACTGGCTGCTGCGCCGGCCCCGCCGCGCAGCGCTCAATCCGGAGTGGCCCTGGGGGATCTGGTACCCGCTACGGCGAACCGGAGCGTTCAGTCGGCTGACACCCCAGGAGCAGGGGACAATAATCCGTGAGCACAGCGTGCTGGGCCGCGCCTACGGGGACGCCGACCTCGCGCACGACATCCGGCTCGCCTGTCACGGACTCGACGTCCACGACAACGACTTCGTCATCGGCCTCGTCGGCCGTCACCTCCATCCGCTCTCGCACCTCGTGCAGGCCATGCGAAAGACCGCCCAGACCTCGCAGTACCTCCAGACGCTCGGACCCTTCTTCGTCGGGCATGCCCTCTGGCAGAGCCCGTTCGGCGGGACGCCTCCACGACCGTGAAGCGCCGGCGCGTCCGATGGCTTCACGGCCGCGGCCGCGCGGGCTAGCCTCGACCTCTCGACCATCCCGATCGCGACCGTGGTGCGCGCCGCAGGCCGTCGCGGGGCGAGCCGGAGCACGGCCCGGGGCTCTCGGGCCCCGCGTGCGAGGCGAGCGATCGCCACGCCGGCCGAGGCGCAGCGATACACGAAGGAGGCACACATGGCTCAGGCAACGTTGCCGCCGTGGATCCAGGCGCTGCAACAACGTGATCCAGAGTTCGTGGGCTCGTACATGACCCAGCGCGAGCGCATCTTGCGGGACGGCGCCATTCCCGCGAAGTACAAGCACCTCATGACCATGATCGTCGACGCGCTCCAGTCGCATCCCGACGGCGTCGCAAACATCGCCAACCGCGCACGGGCCGCCGGCGCTTCGGAAGCGGAGGTTCAGGAGGCGGTCGAGGTCGCCTATCTCTTCGGGGGGACTCCGGCGCTGGTGACCGCCGTGAACGCGTTCCGCGTCTGATCGCGGCGGCGCGTCAGGGTGCCGGCGTCATCACGAAGATTCGGTGCGACGCGCGAAGCAAGCCGCTAGCGCGCGGGAACACGGCGGCGGTTCGAGCGCGGGCGTTACCCGCGCAATCGATGTCTGGAAGAGGCTCTCGAAGGGGGGCGAAGCCCCCTCCGGGTCAAAGGGGAGCCGGAAGCTCCGACTTGCCCATCAGGTAGAGGTCGACGCCCCGCGCGGCAGAGCGACCCTCGGCGATCGCCCAGACGATCAGCGACTGGCCCCGCTGCATGTCGCCGCACGCGAACACGCCGGGCACGCTGGTCATCCAGTTCGCGTCTCGCCAGACGTTGCCGCGCTCGGTGAGCTTGACCCCGAGGTCCGTCAGCATCCCCGGGCGCTCGGGCCCGAGAAAGCCCATCGCCAGCAGGACCAGCTCCACCTCGAGCGTGAACTCGGTTCCCGGGATCGTCTTGAACTCCAGCCGACCGCCCTCGCGAACCATGTCGACCTTCACGGCCTCGAGCGCACGCACGTGGCCGCGCGCGTCGCCCAGAAAGCGTTGGGTCGACACCGCATAGACGCGCTCGCCGCCCTCTTCATGGGCACCCGACACGCGAAAGATGTTGGGCCACTGGGGCCACGGGTTATCCGGGGCGCGCTGATCCGGTGGTCGCGGCAGCAGCTCGAACTGGTGGACCGAGCGCGCCCCCTGGCGGTGGACCGTGCCGAGGCAGTCGGCGCCCGTATCGCCTCCACCGATGATGACGACTCCCTTGCCCTGCGCGGTGATGAACCTGTCGTCCGGGATCGGATCGCCTTCGCATCGCTTGTTCTGGAGCGTCAGATACTCCATCGCGAAATGGATGCCCGAGAGCTCGCGTCCGGGCATCGGGAGATCGCGCGGCCAGCAGGCGCCCCCGGCCAGGACCAGCGCGTCGAAATCGCGGCGCAGGGTCCCGACGTGCACGTTGACACCGACGTGGGCGCTCGTGCGGAAGACGACGCCTTCCTTCTCCATGATCTGCAGCCGGCGGTCGACGAAGCGCTTCTCCATCTTGAACTCGGGGATGCCGTAGCGCAGGAGGCCCCCGATCCGGTCGTCACGCTCGAAGACCGTGACCAGGTGACCGGCCCGATTGAGCTGCTCGGCGGCGGCGAGGCCGGCCGGCCCGGAGCCCACGACCGCCACGCGCTTGCCCGTGCGCGCGGGCGGCGGCTTGACGCCCATCCAGCCCTCGTCGAACGCGCGCTCGATGATCGCGAGCTCGACGCCCTTGATCGTCACCGGATCGTCGTTGATGCCGAGCACGCACGCGCCCTCGCACGGCGCCGGGCAGAGCCGGCCCGTCCACTCGGGGAAGTTGTTCGTCGCGTGCAGACGGTCGATCGCCTCGCGCCAGTGGTCCTTGTAGACCAGGTCGTTCCAGTCCGGGATGATGTTGCCGAGCGGACACCCCTGGTGGCAGAAGGGAATGCCGCAGTCCATGCAGCGTGCCGCTTGCTTCGTGAGCTCGTCGACCGGGTAGGGAAGGTAGTACTCCTTCCAGTCGTGGACGCGCTCGGCAACGGGACGCGCGGGCAGCTTCTTCCGCTTGATCTCGAGGAAGCCGGTGACCTTACCCACTGCCGGTCCCGACCAGCTCGGCGAAGGTCGGCTGACGCCCTTCGGCGCGCGCCCGGGCCTCGGCGAGAAGCACGCGCTTGTAGTCTCTGGGCATGATCTTCACGAACCGGGGCTGCACGTCGATCCAGTCGCGCAGGATGCCGGCGGCGTAGGTCGAGCCGGTGGACTCGATGTGGCGCCCGATCAGGTCGCGCACCAGGCTGATTTCGTCGGGCAGCTCGAGCCGCTCCACGTCCACCATCCCGAGGTTGCACCGGCGCTTGAAATCGCCGTCGACGTCGAGCACGTACGCGATCCCGCCGGACATGCCGGCGGCGAAGTTCCGCCCGGTCCGCCCGAGCACGATGACGCGCCCGCCCGTCATGTATTCGCAGCCGTGGTCGCCGATGCCCTCGACGACCGCGTGGACGCCGCTGTTGCGCACGGCGAAGCGCTCGCCGGCGACGCCGCGGACGTACGCCTCGCCGCTGGTCGCGCCGTAGAGCGCCACGTTGCCGATGATGATGTTGTCCTCGGGGACGAACGTGCTGCGGCGCGGCGGGGCGACCACGAGCTTGCCGCCCGAGAGCCCCTTGCCCCAGTAGTCGTTGGCGTCACCCTCGAGCGTGAAGGTGACCCCGCGCGGGACGAACGCGCCGAAGCTCTGCCCGGCCGAACCCGTGAAGTGGATGCGGATCGTGTCGTCGGGCAGCCCCTCGCCGCCCCACCGCTTCGTGATGTGGTAGCCGAGCGTGGTGCCCACGGTGCGGTTGACGTTGTGGATCGGCAGCCGTAGCTCGATCGGCTTCCGGTGCTCGATGGCGTCCTGGCACGCCGGGATGATCGTCGTGTGGTCGAGCGATTTCTCGAGCGCGTGGTCTTGCGGCCGCACGCAGCGCCGCGCGACGTCGGCCGGCATGTCGGGCTGATACAGGATCGAGGAGAGATCGAGCCCCCGCGCCTTCCAATGGTCGAGGGCCGGCTTGAAGTCGAGCCGGTCCACGCGTCCGATCATGTCGGCCATCGTCCGGAAGCCGAGGCGGGCCATGTGCTCCCGAACCTCCTGAGCGAGGAAGCGGAAGAAGTTCACGACGTACTCGGCCCGGCCGGCGAAGCGCTTGCGGAGCTCCGGATCCTGCGTGGCGATGCCGACGGGGCAGGTGTTGAGATGGCAGACGCGCATCATGATGCAGCCCAGCACGACCAGCGGCGCCGTCGAGAAGCCGTACTCCTCGCCGCCGAGCAGCGCGGCGATGACCACGTCACGCCCGGTCTTCATCTGGCCGTCGACCTGGACGACGATGCGATCGCGGAGCTTGTTCAACACCAAAACCTGTTGCGTCTCGGCCAGGCCGAGCTCCCAGGGAACGCCGCCGTGCTTGATCGACGTGAGGGGCGAGGCGCCGGTGCCGCCGTCGTGGCCGGAGATCAGCACCACGTCGGAAAATGCCTTCGCCACCCCGGCGGCGACGGTGCCCACACCGACCTCCGCGACCAGCTTCACGTGGACGCGGGCTTCGGGGTTAGCGTTCTTCAGATCGTGGATGAGCTGCTTGATGTCCTCGATCGAGTAGATGTCGTGATGGGGTGGGGGCGAGATGAGCTGCACGCCCGGGGTGGCGAAGCGCACCTTCGCGATCCACGGATAGACCTTGGGCCCGGGGAGCTGGCCGCCCTCGCCGGGCTTGGCCCCCTGGGCCATCTTGATCTGAAGATCGGTGCAGTTGACGAGATACTCGCTGGTCACGCCGAAGCGGCCGGAGGCCACTTGCTTGACGGCGCTCCGCCGCCAGTCGCCGTTGGGATCACGCGGGTAGCGCGCCGCGTCCTCGCCGCCCTCGCCGGTGTTCGACCGGCCGCCGATGCGGTTCATCGCGATCGCCAGGGTCTCGTGCGCCTCCTGGCTGATCGAGCCGTAGGACATGGCCCCGGTGGCGAAGCGCTTCAGGATCGACTCGACCGACTCGACCTCCTCGAGCGGGACGGGCGTCGCGGCCGGCTGGAGCTCGATGAGACCGCGCAAGGTCGCGAGCTTCTTGCTCTGATCGTCACAGAACCGCGAGTAGTCCTTGAAGAGCGTGTAACTCCCGCTTCGCGTCGCGTGCTGGAGCTTGGCGATCATGTCGGGATTGACCATGTGGTGCTCGCCGTCGCGCCGCCACTGGTATTCGCCACCCCAGTCGAGCTCGGCGCCGACCGGCCGCTCCGGGAAGGCCTGCTCGTGGCGCCGCCGCACCTCGTCGGCGATCACGCCGAGCCCGATGCCGGAGATCCGCGACACGGTGCCGGTGAAGTAGCGGTGCACCAGATCACCGTTCAGGCCGATCGCCTCGAAGATCTGGGCGCCGGTGTAGCTCTGCAAGGTCGAGATCCCCATCTTGGCCATGACCTTGAGGATCCCCTTGTTGAGGGCCTTGATGTAGTTCTTCACGGCCTTCACCCGGTCGGTGCCGGTGAGCAGGCCCTCGCCGATCATGTCGTCGATGGTCTCGAAAGCGACCCACGGGTTGACCGCGCCCGCGCCGTAGCCGATCAGCAGGCAGAGGTGATGCACCTCCCGCGCGTCGCCGGTCTCGACGACCAGACCGCACCGCGTGCGCTCCCCGCGCCGGACGAGATGGTGGTGCACCGCCGCGGTGGCGAGGAGGCTCGGGATCGCCGCCGTCTCGCGATTGATGCCGCGGTCGGACAGGATGATGACGTTGTTGCCCTCGGCGATGGCCGCGCTCGCGCGCTGCTGGAGCTCCGCGAGGGTTCGCTCGAGCCCGGCGGCGCCCTCGGCGATCCCGTAGAGCATGGGGAGCGTGACCGCCTTGAAGCCGCGCTCGGCGACGTGCGCGAGCTTGGCCAGCTCCTCGTTCGTGATCACCGGGTCCTTCATCACGATCTGCCGGCACGACTCCGGCTCTGGCGCCAGGAGGTTCCGCTCGGGACCGACGGTGGACTCCATCGAGGTCACCAGCTCCTCACGGATCTGATCGAGCGGCGGATTGGTGACCTGCGCGAAGAGCTGCTTGAAGTAGTCGTAGAGCGGCCGGGGACGATTCGAGAGCACGGCCAGCGCGGTGTCGGTGCCCATCGAGCCCACCGGCTCTTCGCCGTTCTTGGCCATCGGCCCGACCAGGATCCGCAGATCCTCGTGGGTGTAGCCGAACGCGATCTGCCGCGTCAGCACGGTGGCGTGGTCGGGCGCCGGCACGGGGCGCGCCGGCAAATCCTCGAGATGGACGAGGTTCTGCTGCAGCCAGTCGGCGTACGGGTGCTCAGCGGCCAGCTGGGCCTTGATTTCCTCGTCGTCGACGATGCGCCCCTTGGCCGTGTCCACGAGGAAGATCCGTCCGGGATGCAGCCGCTCCTTCAGCAAGACGTTCTCGGGCGGGATGTCGAGCACGCCGACCTCGGAGGCCATGATGACCATGTCGTCCTTGGTGACGTAGTACCGCGAGGGGCGGAGCCCGTTCCGGTCGAGCACGGCGCCGATCACCGTCCCATCGGTGAAGGCGATCGAGGCCGGCCCGTCCCAGGGCTCCATCAGCGAGGCGTGGTACTCGTAGAACGCCCGCCGCTCCGGGCTCATGGACTCGTGGTTCTGCCAGGGCTCGGGGATCATCATGAGGATCGCGTGCGGCAGTGACCGTCCGTTCATCACCAGGAACTCGAGGACGTTGTCGAACGTGGCGGAGTCCGACAGGCCGTCGCGGGTGACGGGCAGCACCTTCTTGAGGTCGTCGCCGAGCGCCTCCGACCGACAGAGAGCCTCCCGGGCACGCATCCAGTTGATGTTGCCGCGCAGCGTGTTGATCTCGCCGTTGTGGGCGATGTAGCGGTACGGGTGCGCGAGCGGCCAGGACGGGAAGGTGTTCGTGCTGAACCGCTGGTGCACGAGGGCGAGCGCGGACTCGACCTCGGGGTCCGTGAGATCGGGGTACATCGTCTCGATCTGGTCGGCGCTGAGCATCCCCTTGTAGATGAGCGTGTTCGAGCTGAGGCTCGGGATGTAGGCGAACTTGGGTTCCGGAATATCGAGCGCCGCCACGGCCTTCTCGAAGAGCTTGCGGATCACATAGAGCTTGCGCTCGAAGTGGGCGTGGTCTCGTACGGCCGGCCCGCCGCCGACGAACACCTGGGTGATGTGCGGCTCGACGGCGAGCGCGCTGGCGCCGATCATGTGGTCGTCGGTGGGGACCTCCCGCCAGCCGAGCAGGCGCTGCCCTTCCTCGTCGACGATGGAATGCAAGAGCGCGCGAACGCGGTCGCGCTGCTCGGGATCCCGCGGCAGGAACACGAGCCCGCAGCCGTAGTCTCCAGGAGCGGGCAGGGGAAAGCCGAGACGCTCGCACTCGCGCCGGAGGAACTTGTCCGGCACCTGGAGCAGGATGCCGGCGCCATCACCTGTGTTCGCTTCGCAGCCGCACGCCCCGCGGTGGAGCAGGTTGATCAGGACGGAGAGCGCCTGGCGAACGATCGTGTGTGAGCGACGGCCTTTGATGTCCACGACGAAGCCGACCCCGCAGGCGTCGTGTTCGTGGCGCGGATCGTACAAGCCCTGGGCAGGCGGCGGGCCCGGCACGGCCGTAGGGCGTTCGACTGAAGCCATCTTCTCCACTCCTTTGTGAAAACAGTTGCACGATAGTACAGGTAATCCCATTATTAGTCATCCCCAAAAAGTTGGATAATAAGTATCAGGAACACTTATAATCTTTTTCGTGCACCTGGAGACCCTGCGGCTCTATTGCGACGTGGTCCGGCTCAAGTCGTTCTCACGGGGAGCGGCGCAGAACTTCGTCTCCCAGTCGGCCGCCAGCCAGGCGATGCAGCAGCTCGAGGCGGAGGTGGGCGTCGCGCTCCTGGACCGCACCAAGCGCCCGTTCGTCGTGACGCCCGAAGGCCAGGCCTTCTACGAGGCCTGCGGCGAGCTCCTCGAGTCGTGGGACAAGGCAAAGGCCGGGATCGCGGCCGTGAAGGCCCGCGTGGACGGCACGGTGCGCGTGGCGGCGATCTACTCGGTCGGCCTGCACGACGTGAGCCGCCACGTGCAGCGATTCATGTCGCTCTACCCGGCGGCGCGGGTGCAGCTCGAGTGTCTGCACCCCCACAAGGTCGTCGAGGCGGTGGTACAGGGCGAGGCCGACGTCGGGATCATGTCGTATCCGCCGGCCGACCGGGCCCTGTCGATCGTGCCGCTCCGCTCCGAGCCGATGGCCTTCGTGTGCCACCCGAATCACCGCCTGGCCCGACGGCGCATCGTCATGCCGGCCGACCTCAACGGTGAGACGTTCATCGCATTCGACGCCGGCCTGACGATTCGCAAGGCGATCGACCGTGCTCTCCGCCAGCACAATGTCCGGGTCCACACCGTGATGGAGTTCGACAACATCGAGACCATCAAGCAGGCGATCATCATCGCCGCCGGTGTCTCGATTCTGCCGCGCCACACCGTGCAGAACGAGGCCTCGATCCGCACGCTCACCGTCGTGCCGATGGGCATCCTGGACCTGGTGCGACCGGTCGGCCTCATCCACCGCCGCCAGAAGCCCCTCACGCCCACGGTGAGCCGGTTCATCCAGTTGCTCAAGGACGCCAACGAGGAGCCCGTTCGGGTCGCGGCGCGCTCGTGAGGCCGCGGCATGCCGCATTGCCGGGCTCGCGATGAAGAGTTAGGATCGGAGCCGGGGAGGCGAAGTCATGAGTGGTGAGTTCGAGGACGAGTACTCCGCGACGATCGACGACGACCTCCACGACACCGACGACCTCCGCGAGACCCGCGGTGCCCTCCTGAACGACACGATCGCCGTCCTGTCCCCGGCCGAGCCGATCTGTCTCTCCGAGACCGCCACCGTCCACGAGGCCGTCCAGACCATGCTGGCCCGACGGCAGGCGGGTGTGCTGATCACCGACCCTTCGGGACGACTCACGGGGATCTTCACCGAACGCGACGTCCTCACGCGCGTCGTCGGCAAAGATCTGGACGCGCGCCGGACCCCTCTGGCGGGGGTCATGACGCGCGACCCGGAAGCATTGACCGCGCGCGACCGGGTGGCCTACGCGGTCCACTGCATGGGCGTGGCGGGCTACCGGACGATCCCGCTGGTCGACTCCGAGCTCCGGCCGATCGGCGTCGTCACGGTGAGCGACGTCATCCGCTGGCTCTCGAACCTGTTCCCCGAGGCGGTCCTGAATCTCCGGCCCGGCGACGCCCTCAAGCGCCCGCACGACGTCGACGCCGGCTGAGATGGGAACCCGCAAATTCTGCGGGGCAGGTCCAGTGGACCGACCGGGCGAGGGAATCTTGCCTGGGCCCTCGGGGTCCGATAAACTGGTCGATGGTCTGCCGGTGTGGGACCTGACGACCGGTGGGCAGCCCCTGTAGCGATTTTCCCGTGCCAGGCTCGCGGGATATGACTGCGCAAGCTGAGCGAGGAGACAGGACGCGATGGGCCAGATAGCGACTCCCGCCACCGGCGTCGAGAAGTCGCGGAAGGCGCTGGATCGCGCGGTGATCCGGTTCGCCGGGGACTCCGGCGACGGCATGCAGCTCACCGGCGAGCAATTCACGACCGAGTCGGCGTGGGCCGGCAACGATCTCGCAACGCTGCCGAACTTCCCTGCCGAGATCCGCGCGCCCGCCGGGACACTCTTCGGCGTCTCGAGCTTCCAGCTGCAGTTCGGCAGCCAGCGCGTCTACACGCCGGGAGATCGGCTCGACTGTCTGGTCGCGATGAATCCGGCGGCCCTCAAGGTGCATCAGCGTGACCTCAAGACGGGCGGCCTCCTGATCGTCAACACGCAGGCGTTCGACAAGCGGAACCTGGACAAGGCCGGCTACGCGGCGAATCCGCTCGACGATCCGACCTTGGCCGAGCGCTACCGGCTGCACAAGGTCGACATGACGGCGCTCACGCACGAGGCCATCAAGGACCTGCCGCTCAACACGAAGGAAAAGGACCGGACCAAGAATTTCTTCGCGCTCGGCCTGGTGTCGTGGATCTACACGCGCCCGCTCGAGCCGACGCTCGCGTGGATCGGGAAGCGGTTCGCGAAGAACAAGGACATCGCCGAGGCCAACACCCGCGTCCTCAAGGCCGGCCACGCCTTCGGCGAGACCGCAGAGATCTTCTCCGAGCACTACGCGGTCGAGCCCGCCGAGATGGCGCCGGGGCTCTACCGCGCCATGACCGGCAATCGCGCCCTGGCCTGGGGCATCCTCGCGGCCGCTCAGCGGTCCAAGCTCCCGGTGGTCTACGGCGCCTATCCGATCACGCCCGCGAGCGACATCCTGCACGAGCTGGCGCTCCACAAGCGCTTCCGCGTGCGCACGATCCAGGCCGAAGACGAGATCGCCGCCGTCACCGCGGCCATCGGCGCCTCGTTCGGCGGGGCGATCGGCATCACCGCGTCGAGCGGTCCCGGGATTGCGCTGAAGGGCGAGGGCATCGGCCTCGCCGTGACGGCGGAGCTGCCGCTCGTCGTCCTGAACATCCAGCGCGCCGGCCCGTCGACAGGCATGCCCACGAAGACCGAGCAGGCCGACCTCATGCAGGCGCTCTACGGCCGCAACAGCGAGGCGCCGGTGGTCGTGCTCGCGCCTGCGACGCCCGGCGACTGCTTCTACATCGCCTACGAGGCGGTGCGGCTCGCTACCCGGTACATGCTGCCGGTCATCGTGCTCAGTGACGGGTTCCTGGCCAATGGCTCGGAGCCCTGGCTCATCCCCGACGTGACCAAGCTGCCGCCGATCGAGATCGAGTTCAGGACGGAGCGCGAAGGCTTCTTCCCCTATCTCCGCGACCCGGCCACGCTCGCGCGGCCCTGGGTGCGGCCGGGCACGCCGGGCCTCGAGCACCGGATCGGCGGCATCGAAAAGCAGGACGTCACCGGCAACATCTCGTACGATCCGGAGAACCACGATCACATGGTCCGCACGCGGGCGGAGAAAGTCCGGCGCGTGGCCCAGGAGATCCCCCCGACGTCGATCAATGGCCCCGCGACCGGCGACCTCCTCGTCGTCGGCTGGGGCGGCACCTACGGCGCGATCACCGCGGCGGTCGAGCGCGCGCAGGGAGAAGGGAAGTCGGTCGCCGCGATCCACCTGCGCCACCTGAATCCGCTGCCGCCGGACCTCGGCCACATCCTGCGCGAGTATCGGAAGGTGCTGGTGCCGGAAATCAACAGCGGGCAGCTCGTGCGCGTACTGCGCGCCGAGTACCTGGTCGACGCGGTCGGGTTCAACCGGGTGCGCGGCCTGCCGCTTCCATCCGACGAGATCTACGAAGCGATCAACCAGCTTCTCGGGAGCAAGGCATGAGTCCGAGCGAAGCCAAGGAAGCGCCGAAATACACGAAGAAGGACTTCGAGTCGGACCAGGACGTTCGCTGGTGCCCGGGCTGCGGAGACTACGCCATTCTCTCCGCGGTCCAGAAGACGATGCCCGACCTCGGGATCCCCAAGGAAGATATCGTGTTCATCTCTGGGATCGGTTGCTCGAGCCGCTTCCCGTACTACATGAACACCTACGGATTCCACACGATCCACGGCCGGGCGCCGGCGATCGCGACCGGGCTCCGGGTGGCGCGGCCCGAGCTGAAGATCTTCGTGGTCACCGGCGACGGCGATGGGCTGTCGATCGGCGGCAACCACATGCTCCACGTCCTGCGCCGCAACGTGAACCTCACGATCCTTCTCTTCAACAACCGGATCTACGGCTTGACGAAGGGCCAATATTCGCCGACGAGCGAGCTCGGCAAGGTGACGAAGTCGACGCCGGTCGGCTCCGCCGACCGTCCTGTCAATCCGCTCGCGTTCGCGCTGGGCTGCGGCGCGACCTTCGTGGCGCGAACCGTCGACCGGAACATCCCGCACATGGACGAGATGCTGAAGCGGGCGGCCAAGCACAAGGGCACCGGGTTCGTGGAGATCCTCCAGAACTGCAACGTCTACAACGATCTAGCCTGGAACGTCATCTACGACCGCGAGTCCAAGGTGCAGCACGAGCTCCGGCTCGAGCACGGAAAGCCGCTGCTCTTCGGCCCGCCGGACGACCGTCGCGCCTTGATCATGGTGGGCGTCACGCCGAAGGTTGTGCGCGCCAAGGACGTGCCCGAGAGCGCGCTCTGGATCCACGACGAGACCAACGTGAACGCGGCCAAGCTGCTCGCGGATCTCTTCGCACCCGACTTCCCGGTTCCGATCGGGGTCGTCTCCGCCGTCGACGCGCCGGTCTACGAGGACCTCATCCTCGAGCAGGAGCAGAAGGCCGTCTCAGAGCGCGGCCCCGGCGACATCGCCAAGCTCCTGACTTCGGGAGACACCTGGAAGATCTCGTAGTTCCCCCGGGGGCTTCCGCATCATGCCCCTGAGCGGCACCTTCCTCGCGGACCTCGAGCGGATCGTCGGCGCCGACGGTCTCGTGTGCTCGCCCGAGGGCCGGCTCGTTTACGAGTGCGACATGCACACCTTCTACAAGGGCGCCCCCGACGCGGTCGCCTTGCCGACTCGAGCCGACCAGGTCGTCGCGATCGTGAACCTCTGTCGGCGGGAGCACGTGCCGATCGTGCCGCGCGGCTCGGGCACCGGGCTGATCGGCGGCGCCATGGCGCCCGTCGGCGGCGTGATGGTCGGCACGAACCGGATGGACGGGATCCTCGAGATCGACCTCCCGAATCGATGCGCCACGGTCCAACCCGGCCTGATCAACCTCTCTCTCACCCGAGCAGTCTCTAGTCATGGATATTTCTTCGCGCCAGACCCTTCGAGCCAGATGGTCTCGTCCATCGGGGGAAACGTCGCGACCAACGCCGGCGGGCCGCACTGCCTCAAGTACGGCATCACCACGAACCATGTCCTCGGGCTCGAGCTGGTGACCGGCGCGGGGGTGCTCGTGCGTCTTGGCGGCAAGGCGGCCGAGCACCCGGGCTACGACCTCGTCGGCGTCGCCGTGGGCTCCGAAGGCACCTTCGGTATCGTCACCGCGGTCACGGTCCGGCTCCTCCACGCCGCCGAGGCAGTGAAGACGATCCTCGCCTCGTTCACGGCGATCGAGGACGCCTCGGAGGCCGTCTCGGCGATCATCGCCGCCGGCATCGTGCCCGCGGCGCTCGAGATGCTCGACGAGACGATGATCCGCGCGATCAACGAAGGCACCGGGGCGGGCTACCCGAAGGATGCCGCGGCCGTGCTCCTGATCGAGCTCGACGGCCCCGGGGCGGAGGTCGAGGCCCAGGCGGAGCGCGCCGCGAGGATCTGCTGGGAGCGCGGAGCTCTCGAGGTGCGCGTAGCGCGCGACGACACCGAGCGGGCGCTCCTCTGGAAGGGACGGAAGGAGGCCGCGGGCGCCGTCGGTCGGCTCGCGCCGACCTATCTTCTGCAGGACGCCGTCGTCCCACGCTCCAAGCTGCCGGCGATCATGCGCGAGCTGATCGCGATCGGTGCCAGGTATCGCGTCCAGATCGCCAACGTCTTCCACGCCGGGGACGGCAACCTCCACCCGCTCATCCTCTACGACGACCGCGAGCCGGACGAGCTCGAGCGGGCGAAGGCCGCGAACGAAGAGCTGTTACGCGCGTGCATCGCGATGGGCGGCACGGTAACGGGCGAGCACGGTGTGGGCATGGACAAGGCGAAGAACCTCCCGTTCCAGTACGCCGACGCCGACTTGAACTTCATGTACCGGCTCCGGCGCGCCTTCGATCCGGATGCCATCATGAACCCCGGCAAGCTTCTGCCCTCGCACCCCGCGTGCGGCGAGGGGTTCCGCCCGTCGCGGCCGCGGGTGCCCGACGGCGCCTGGATCTAGACGCCCGATGTCCGTCGCGACTCGCTCGATCGCCGAAACGTTCGTCACGATCGTGGGCCGCGAGGGGGTGCGGGCTGACGACGAGGCCCGCGCGGCCGCGGCAGTCGACGGCCAGCCGCCGCGCTGGGTCGTGTGTCCCGTATCGATCGACCAGCTGAGCCGCGTCGTGGCCCTCGCCCACGACGAGGGACTGGCCGTCGTCCCGCGAGGAGGCGGCCACGCGCTCGAGCTCGGGAACCCTCCGACGCGTGTCGACGTGGTCGCCGACCTCTCGAGCCTCGTTCGGGTGGTCGAATACAATCCCGACGACCTCACGATCACGGCGGAGGCGGGGATCTCCGCCGGCGCTCTGGCGGCCCTGCTCGCGCCGCACCGGCAATTCCTGCCGCTCGATCCTCCGGGCTTAATCAGCCGCACGCTGGGCGGCGTCACGGCGACCAACGCCAGCGGCCCACTCCGCGCGCGGTACGGCACGATGCGCGACCTGCTGCTCGGCGTGCGCTTCGTCCAGGCAGACGGTGTCGTGACCTGGGGCGGGTCGAAGGTCGTGAAGTCGGTGAGCGGCTACGACGTCCCGAAGCTGATGGTCGGAGCGCTCGGCACGCTCGGCGTGCTCGGCGAGCTGACGCTGCGGCTGCATCCGCGGCCGGACGTGGAGGGCTCATGGCTCGTCCTGCTGCCGTCGACCCAGGCGGCGCAAGGGCTCGTCGAGCGCATCGTCGATTCGCCGCTCCAGCCGAACCGGATCGAGTTCTTCAACGACCGGGCGCTCGAGTCGCTGCCGGTGGAGACGGCGGTGGCGGGAGTCGCGGTCTCGATCGGGAGCGTCGTGGAGGCCGTCCGGGAGCAGGGAGAGCGGCTGGTCACGATGGCGAAGGCCGCCGGCGCACGAACCGTCCCGCTGCCGGACGAGTTCTGGAGCGTCGCAGACCGTGCGCTGACCGCCGAGCGACACGAGTCGGCCCTGCAGGTGGCTGTGGTCGCCGGTCGGCTCGCCGACACCGAGCGTGCGATCACCGAGGCCGTCCGAACGGCCGCTCCGGGGGCGCAGGTCCGGATCAGCGGCTGCGCGGCGGTGGGAACGTTTCGAGTCCTGGTCGGCGGCGCCAGCGTCGCCGAAGCGGCAGCGATGGTGACGCGCGTACGCGCCTGGGCCACGGAGCTCGGCGGTAGTGTCGTCGTCGCGAGCGGCCCGGCCGAACTCCGGAAGGCGGTCGACCCGTGGGGACCGATCGATCCCGGCCCCTTCGCTCTCATGCGCGCCCTGAGAGACGAGTTCGATCCCAAGCGGGTGCTGAACCCCGGGCGCTACGTCGGGGGCCTCTGATGGCCGCCGCCGTCCACGGCGCCGACGCCCCCGACCTCGCCGAGATCAGGAAGTGCGTCCATTGCGGGATCTGCCTGCCGCAGTGCCCGACGTATCGCGTGCTCGGCGAGGAGATGGACTCCCCACGCGGCCGTATCTATCTCATGCGGGCACGGGCCGAGGGCAGGCTAGGCCTCAGCGTGACCTTCCAGCACCATCTCGACCTCTGCCTCGGCTGCCGCGCGTGCGAGACCGCGTGCCCGTCCGGTGTGAAGTTCGGCTCGCTGCTCGAGGCGACGCGCGCCCAGCTCCGGCGTGAGGGGCCGCCCTCGAAGCATCGGCTCCTCCAGGCGTTCGTGTTCTCGGTCTTTCCCGAACCGGGACGGCTGGGCTTGGCCCTCGCGGCTTTCAAACTCTACGGGCGCTCGGGGCTCCGGGCGCTCGTGCGGGCGACGGGCGTGTTGCACCGGTTCCCGAGGCTCGCCGCCATGGAGGCGCTCCTGGAGGACGTTCCCGCTGCCGTGCCGCTGCCGGCGATCGTTCCTGCCCGCGGGCGCACGGTGGGTCGAGTCGGGCTCCTGACGGGCTGCGTTCAGCGCCATCTCTACCCGGGCGTGAACCGGGACACGGCCCGCCTGCTGGCACTCGCCGGCTTCGAGGTCGTGATCCCACGGTCGCAGGGGTGCTGTGGCGCCCTCGAGCTTCACGCCGGGCGGGTCGACGCCTACGTGTCCCGCGCGCGGGCGCTCGCCGCGGCGTTCCCCGACGACCTCGACTTCGTGGTCACGAACGCGGCGGGCTGCGGCTCGGCGATGAAGGAATACGGCCACCGGATGCCGGACATCGCGGGATTCGCGGCGCGGGTCCGCGATGTCACGGAGTTGCTGGCCGACGCCGACCTGCCGCTGGGCGCCCTCGACCTCACGGTGACGTACCACGACGCCTGCCATCTGGTTCACGGTCAGCGCGTGCGAGAGGAGCCGCGCCGGCTGCTCCGCCGGATTCCCGGGCTCAGGCTCGTCGAGCTCCGCGACAGTGACCTCTGCTGCGGCAGCGCGGGCATCTACAATCTCCTCGAGCCCGGGACAGCTGGCACCTTGCGAGACGCCAAGGTCGCACGCATCGCCGAGACCGGAGCGCGGGTGGTCGCGGCGGCGAATCCGGGTTGCCTCCTCCAGATCGCCTGGGGGTGCCGGGAGCGCGCTCTGGACGTGACGCTCGTTCATCCCGTAGAGTTGCTGGCGAGAGCGGCCGATGCGTATCAGGGTTAAGGACCACGCGAAGCTCCAGCCCGACAAGATGGCGAAGATCGCCCTGGCGGCCACGCCACGGGCACTGCTGGACCTCTACTGCGTGGCCCCAGGCCAGGACCAGAAGCCGCACACGCACGGGGACCAGGACAAGTTCTACGTCGTCCTCGAGGGTCGCGGGCGCTTTCGGCTCGGCGCCGCCGAGCATGTCCTCGAGGCCGGGGACGCGCTCGTGGCGGCCGCCGGCATCGAGCACGGCCTGGTCAACGACGGCGCCACGCCCCTCCTCATCCTCGTGCTGGTGACTCCGCCGCCCCCCCACGCATGACGGGTCGCCGGCGTGCGTCGCTGATGGTGACCTGCCTCGGCGACCTGTTCTTCCCCGAGGTCGGCGTGTCGATCGTCCGCGTGCTCCAGAGGCTCGGCGTGGCCGTGGACGTGCCGCCCGGCCAGACGTGCTGCGGGCTGCCGCTGTTCAACTCGGGCTATCACACCGAAGCCGCGGCCGTCGCCGGGCGAACGGTCTCGCTTTTCGCTGACTCCGACCACGTCGTCGTGCCGTCGGGCTCCTGCGCCTGGATGCTCAAGCACGAGTATCCCGGGCTCCTGTCGGACGCGGGGCTCGGGCGCCCGGCGGAGCAGGTCGCGGCGCGGACGTATGAATTCTCGCAGTTCCTGGTCAGCGTGCTGGGTGTGACGGAGTTCACCTCGGCGGTACCCGGCCGCGTCACGTACCACGACTCGTGCCACCTCCTGCGGGGGCTGCACGAGTCCCGGAGCCCGCGGACCCTCCTCGAGAACCTCAGAGGTACCGAGCTCGTCGACCTTCCCGGCGCCGACGAGTGCTGCGGCTTCGGCGGCTCGTTCGCCGTGCGGCTGCCCGAAGTCTCGTCGCAGATCCTGGCCAAGAAGCTCGCCAACGTCGAGGCCACCGGGGCGGGGTGTCTCGTCGCCTGTGACGCCGGGTGCCTCCTGCAGATGGGCGGCGGTCTCCGGCGCCGGAACTCACGCGTGCGGGCGCTGCACCTCGCCGAGCTGCTCGACGGAGTGCCGCGGTGAGCGACGGCGACCTCGGGACCCCGTTCCGGCAGCGCGCGGGCAGCGCGATGAAGGACGCGTTCCTCCAGGAAGCCCTCACGATCGCCACCACCAAGTTCATCGGCCTCCGTCGCGAGGCCTTCGAGGGCTTCCCCGAGGGCGAGGCCCTGCGCGATCGGGCGCGCGCGATCAAGGAAGCCACGCTCCAGCGCCTGGACCACCATCTCGAGACGCTCGTCGGGAACGTCGAGCGGCTCGGCGGCCAGGTCCACTACGCGGCGACATCCGAAGAGGCGCGCTCGATCGTCGTCGACATCGCGCGGCGAACGGGCGCACGGATGGCGGTGAAGTCGAAGTCGATGGCGACCGAAGAGATCCACCTCAACGAGGCGCTCGAGCGCGCCGGGATCACACCGGTCGAGACGGACCTCGGCGAGTACATCATCCAGCTCGCCCACGAGCGCCCCTCGCATATCATCACGCCGGCCATCCACAAGACGAAGGGCCAGGTCGCTGACCTCTTCCGCCGGGAGCTCAAGCGCCCGGTGGAGGCCGACCCGGAGGTGTTGACCAGGATCGCCCGCGGCGAGCTGCGCGAGAAGTTCCTCCAGGCCGACCTCGGGATCACCGGCGCCAACTTCGCGGTGGCGGACACGGGAACGGTCGTTCTCGTCACCAACGAGGGCAACGGCCGGATGGTGACCTCGCTGCCGCGGGTCCACGTGGCGGTGATGGGGATCGAGAAGGTTGTGCCGTCGTTCACCGACCTCATGGTCTTCCTCGCGATACTCGCGAAGAGCGCGACCGGCCAGAAGCTCTCCGTGTACACCTCGCTCGTCCGCGGACCGCGGCGGGCGGGCGAGCTCGAAGGTCCGGAGGAGTTCCACCTGGTGCTGCTCGACAATGGCCGGATCGCCCAGCTCGGGGGACCGCTGCGCGAGGCGCTCTACTGCCTGCGCTGTGGAGCCTGCCTCAACGTGTGCCCCGTGTACCGGCAGATCGGCGGCCACGCCTACGGCTACACCTACCCGGGGCCGATCGGCATCCTCCTCACGGCGATGCTCGAGGGCCCGCGCTCGGTGAAGGACCTCGCCCACGCGTCCTCGCTCTGCGGCGCCTGCGCCGACGCGTGCCCGGTGCGCATCGACATTCCGCGCATGCTGATCGAGCTGCGCCGCGAGGTGGATGACAAGAAGATCGCGCCGTGGAGGGAGCGTGTCGTGTTCAAGCTGCTGGCACTGGTGCTCGCACGCCCCGGGCTCTACCGGCTAGCCGCCAGAGCCGGCCGCCTCCTTCAGCGGCCCTTCGCCCGCGAGGGGACGATCCGCGGGCTGCCCTTCTTCCTCGACGAGTGGACGCGCACGCGCGACCTGCCCGTGGTGGCCAGGCGTACCTTCCAGGAGCGCTGGGCCTCCGAGAAGGGCTTTACGCGGTGACCACCAAGGCCGAGTTCTTCGCCGGCATCCGCGACCAGATGCGCAAGACGTCGGGCCTCTTCCCGGCGTCGGTCACCACGCGCCCCGAGCATCCGGCCGCCGAGGTCGAGACGATCCGCCGAGAGCTCGCCGAGCGCTGGCCCGAGACCCTGGAGACCTTCCGCGCAGAGTTCGAGCGAGTGGGCGGCGTGTTCGACCGCGTCGCGGCGCTGGACGAGGTTCCCGCGGTCGTCGCCCGCATCGCCCGCGAGTGCCTGGCGCGTGAGCTGGTGGCCTGGCACGCCGGCGCGCTCGGCGCCGATCTGGTCTCCGCACTCGGGGCGCGAGGACTCGCCGTCCACGAGATGCCCGCCGACGAGACGGCCGCCGTCGAGCGGGAGCGACTCCGGGCGATCGCGGCCCGTGCCGACCTCGGGCTGACCGGCGCCGATCTCGCCATCGCCGAGACCGGCACGCTGGTCCTGGTGTCGGGCGCCGGGCGTCCCCGCTCGACGTCACTGCTGCCGCCGTACCACATCGCCGTCTTCGATCGCACCGCGCTCGTCGAATCGCTGCGCCAGGTCGGCGTGTTTCTCGAGGCCTGGCACCGGGACGCGGCGCCGCCCGGCACCGGCGCCGTCATCAACTTCATCACCGGCCCGAGCCGGACCGCGGACATCGAGCTCACCCTGACACGCGGCGTTCACGGGCCCAAGGAAGTGCACGCGATCTTCGTCGAGCGGGGCATCCGTGGCTGAGCGGTACTTCACGGCCGCCGAGGTGGAAGCCCTGATCCCGAGGCTCACGCGGGTCATGGAGCGCGTGATGTCGGCGCACATCGAGGCGGGCGCGGCACGAGATCGACTTCAGGCCGAGCAGCAGCGGATCGCGGTCGCCGGCGGCGCCGTGCTCGACCGGGGGGCCTGGCGCGCCGAGAAGGCGGGCATCGAGCGGCTGACCGGCGAGATCCAGCGAGGGCTCGAGGAGATCGCGAAGCTCGGTGGCGCGCCCAAGGATCTGGGCCTCGGGCTGGTCGACTTTCTCCACCTCCGTGGGGGACAGGAAGTCAATCTCTGCTGGAAGTACGGCGAGCACGAGATCCGCCACTGGCACGGCCTGGACGAGGGCTACGCCGCGAGAAAGCCCCTCTGATGACCTACACCGCCGTCCTGTTCGACCTGTTCGACACCCTGGTCCGCTTCGACCGTGAGCGCATGCCCGAGATCCAGATCAACGGCAAGGCCGTGCGCTCGTCGGCCGGGATGCTGCACGCGATCTTGCAGACGCAGGCGCCCCAGATCGGTCTCGAGCGGTGCTACGAGGCGCTGGGCGAGAGCTGGCGAGAGGCCGAGCGCCTGCGCGCGATCGATCACCGCGAGGTGCCGGCCGCCGCACGGTTCGCGCACTTCTTCCGCCGGCTCGGGCTGGACGAGGCCGCTCTGCCTTCCGGATTCGGGCGGACGCTGATCGACGCGCACCGCGGCGCCCTCGGGCGCGCCGCCGAGTTCCCGGCGCACCACCGGCCACTGCTGCGCCGACTCGCCGAGCGCTATCGGCTGGCGGTCGTCTCGAACTTCGACTACACCCCGACGGCGCTCGACATCCTCGAGCGTGCGGGCGTCGTGGAGCTGTTCGAGACCATCGTCGTGTCGGACGAGGTCGGCTGGCGCAAGCCGAGGCGTGATATTTTCGACGCGGCGCTGGGTCGCCTCGGCGTGCGGGCCGAGGAGTCGCTCTTCGTCGGCGATCGCGCCGACATGGACGTGCTCGGGGCCCAGCGCATCGGCATGGACGTTGCCTGGATCAACCGGGACGGCGAGCCCCTGCCGTCCGGGGTCGCGCCTCCGACCTACGAGATTCGCGACCTCGGCGAGCTGGCGTCGATCCTGAAACTCTGAGGGATCGATTCGCATCTAACGAAAGAGAGGAGCGGAATGGGGCGAGCGGTGCGTCCCTCGCTACAATAGGCTCATGGCGACCACACGGAAGGTGCTCATCATCGGATCGGGGCCGGCCGGCTATACAGCGGCCATCTACGCGGCGCGCGCCAACCTGGCGCCGCTCATGCTCATCGGGGTGCAGTTCGGCGGTCAGCTCATGCTGACGACGCTCGTCGAGAACTACCCGGGGTTCGTCGAGGGCATCCAGGGGCCCGAGCTGATGGAGACGATGCAGAAGCAAGCGGCGCACTTCGGCACCGAGATGATTCCCGAGGACGTGACGGCGGTGGACTTCTCGGTGCGTCCGTTCGTCGTCACGGCGGGCGAGCAGGCCTTCGAGGCTCACACCGTCGTCATCGCGACCGGCGCCTCGTCGAAGCTTCTCGGGCTCCCCGCGGAGTCGAAGCTGATGGGGCGCGGCGTCTCGACCTGCGCGACCTGCGACGGCTTCTTCTTCAAGGACCAGAACATCATGGTCGTCGGCGGGGGGGACTCGGCGCTGGAGGAAGCGCTCTATCTCTCCCGCCTGGGCCGGCGGGTGGACGTCGTCCACCGGCGCGACGCGCTCCGCGGCTCGAAGATCATGCAGGAGCGCGCTTTCAAGAATCCGAAGATCGAGTTTCTCTGGAACAGGGCCGTGGACGACATCCTCGACGTGGACAAAGGCAAGGTCACGAGCGTGCGACTGAAGAATGTGAAGACCAGCGCCCTCGAGGAGCGTCCGGTGGATGGGCTCTTCGTCGCCATCGGGCACCAGCCGAACACGCAGCTCTTTCGCGGCCAGATCGAGCTGCTGCCGAACGACTACATTAAAGTGAAGCCGGGAACCACACAGACCAGCGTGGCCGGGGTCTTCGCGGCGGGCGACGTCCAGGACTTCACATACCGCCAGGCGGTCACGGCCGCCGGCACGGGCTGCATGGCCGCGCTCGAGGCCGAGCGCTACCTCGAGGCCACGCAGGCGCACTAGAGGTGCTGTATCATGGGCGCGGCCGCGGGGAGTCGGGGTAAACGTGCTCGCACGTCACAAGGAGAGCGACGTCATGACCGTGTCGGTCACCGTCTACAGCAACGTCGGCTGAGGGCCCTGCCATAAAGCGATGGAGTATCTATCGCAAAAAGGCATCGCGTTCATCGAGCGGAACGTCGGCCGCGATCCCAAGGCGCGGGAGGAGTTGATGGCGCTCGGCGTCACGTCGCTGCCGGTGCTCCTGATCGGGGACAAGCGGCTCACGGGATTCAATCCGGCGCAGATCGATGCGGCGCTAGGCGCGTCGTAATCGCGGAGGCGGCATGAGCGAACCCTCGGCGGTCAACATCGACAAGATGTGGGCGTACGCGCGAAAGTACGCCGAGAAGTCGGGCACATCGCTCCACCCCGATCGGAGCGTCACCGAGACGGTCGTGACCGGGCTCGCCCGGCACATCGAGCAGGTCGGCAAGCCTCTCTGTCCCTGCAACTTCTATCCGGACCCCGCGGCCGAGGCGAAGCTGCGTCGGTGGATCTGCGCCTGCGACGAGATGCAGAAGTACAAGTACTGCCACTGCCTTCTCTTCGTGAACTCCGAGGGCCTCCCCATCACCGAGTATTTGCCGGAGGGCCACGAGGGGCGGGAGGCCTACGGCGTCGTGCCGGACCCCAACCCCGACAAGGGGCGCGCGATGGCGCGGGTCCTCGACCGCCACCAGGCTGAAGGCTCGACGAGCGGCTAGCGCCGACCGCCGGGCCACCAAGCTGCAGCCCGACGAGCGACTGGAAGCGACCCAGCCGCACGAGCGGCCGAGGGCTTGCCTCACGCGGGGGCTGTTCCGGTCACGATCCACATCACGACCCTCGTGATGTGGACGCCGCGCACGAGCTGGAGGATCGAGACGAGCTTCAGCGCGGTCTTGACGAACGCGAAATCCATCGCGATGTCCATGGAGCACAGGAAGAAGACGCTGTAGAACGCCGCCGGGCGCCGCTCCGACCATCCCAGGAGCCGTGGTACGAGCGAGCTCCGTCGGAGCACCTCGTTGACCATCGGGACCGTCGCGAGCGCGACGCCGGCACCCGCCACGATATCCGTCGCCCAATGCCGCCCGAAATACACGCGGGGGAGACAGACGACGAACAGGCCGTGGAAACCGGCGACGATGCCGAGGGTCCTCGAGATCGACCACAGACCGATGGCGAGGGCGAACAGCACCGCCGCGTGGCCGCTCGGAAACGAGGTCGACTCGGCCGTCGGCATCGCGCCGTTCGGGAGGTACGGCATTTGAAACGCGCTGGTCGGATCCACCATCGGTCTGGCCCGGAAGGGAAGCACGACCCGGAGAACGAGAGTCAGGAGGATACACGCATACACGCCGACCAGCGACGAGAGCATCGCCGCCCGTGTCTGCCGACTCTCGGGTGTCTCGCCCTGCGAGAACCAGGCCCCCCAGACGAGCACCATCACGACGCCGCCCTGCACGGCGGCCTGCGTCCACACCGACCAGATCAGCGTATCGACCGTCCACGATCGTCCGGCGAATCGACTGAAGAATGCGAACACGCTCACGTCGAAGTGGACCACCGCGTCGATCACACGGGTCGGCGTCCCCATGGGGACCAGGAGCAGAAGAAAGCAGAGCACGCCCCCCGTGAGCGCGAGGGGCAGGAGCGTCGGGCGCGACGCGATGTGAGCGCTCTCACGCATACCATCCACTCTAAGACACGACACGCGATGTCATCAACAACTTCGCGGTGTTTCCGGAAGGAATTTTGGGAACTAGAACCCATAGTTCTTGGGGCGCGGTCTCGGGCATTCCGGAAAGCGGGGGAGCGGCGCGGGGGCGCGACGAGCGGGCGGGGTCAGGTCCCGACGCGGAGGGTCGCGGAGAGGTCGCGCAGCAGCGCGATCGTCGACAGGTAGGAGAGCCGACCCGTCCGCGGATTCTCCGACGGGACATTCTCGATCTCGACCGACAGCCGGCCGAACTCGCCCTGCACGGTGATGCGGTGCTGGTTCGTCGCCAGCTCGGGCACGGCGAAGATGCGGATGCGCGTCCTCTCCGGGCCGATTCCGGCCAGCGAGAGCGCGGCCACCACGTTGACGTTCGCCGGGAACGCGCGGCAGGCCTCGGTGGCGGTGCCCTCGAAGATCAGCGTCTCGCGGGAGATCGCGTCCAGGTCGATCTTCTGCTGCTCGATCCACGGCGCGCCGGCGAGGCCGCGGGGCGGCTTGCGCGTCTCCATCGTCACCGAGCTGATCGTGCCGACCCGCGCGCCCTTGACGCCGTCGAGCCCGGCGATCGCCGCCGAGGGCACGAGGATGCGGCAGCCCTTGGCAGCGGCGAGGTCCACCCAGTCCTGGCGGCCCAGGAGGCCGCCGCAGGAGAGCACCACCAGGTCTTTGCCGGCGCCGAGCGTCCTGGGCGCGATCGCCTCACGCAGGTGCGCCTGCGTGGAGGCCTCCACCACGAGATCCGACGCCTGGACGAGGTCGTCGAGCGAGAGGAACGGCGCCGGGGCGCGGAGGCTCGACAGGAAGCGCTCGGCCTTCTCGCGGTCGCGAGCGGTCGCGCCGGCGAGCTGGAGGCCGGGAATCCCCTCGTCGAGGGCCAGGCAGAGTTGCCGGCCGATGGCGCCGAGCCCGACGATGCCGACCTCCATGATGCGCGCATGTTATCATGCGGCCAGGCACTCGAATGACGGCAGCGCAGCGTCTGCGACAGCCGCTCGAGCGGCTCTATCGCGAGTTCGACTACGGCACGAGGGTCGAGCTCGATGCCATCCGATTCCCCCTCCGCTACACCGACCCGAGCGACCGCGAACTCGTCGGCCTCCTCACCGCGTGCCTCGCCTACGGCCGCGTCGACCTCTTCAGCGCAGAGCTCGAGCGCGTCCTGGCCGGCATGGGGCCGTCGCCCGCCGCGTTCGTGAGGGGGTTCGATCCGCGCCGCGACGCCGGCGCCTTCGAGAATTTCTGGTATCGCTTCAATCGGCCGCGGGACCTGATCGCGTTCTGCATCGCCGCCCGCGACCTCCTCGGGCGCTTCGGCACGCTCGAGAAGTCTTTCGTGGCCGGCGACACCGACGCCGGCGGCGCGATCGGCCCGGCGCTCGAGCGATTCTCCCGGGCGTTCCTGGACGCCGAGCTCGGCGAGGTCTTCCCCCGCGGGCGCATCTCGCGTGGCTACCGCCATCTCTTCCCGCTGCCGTCGGTCGGCGGTCCGTGCAAGCGCCTTCACCTCTTCCTGCGCTGGATGGTGCGCCGGGAGCCGCCCGACTTCGGCCTGTGGACGTCCGTCTCCCCGTCGCGGCTGATCATGCCGGTCGATACCCATGTGGAGAACATCAGCCGCTCGATCGGCCTCACGCGCCGCCGCTCGCGGAACTGGCGCATGGCCGAAGAGATCACGGAGCGCCTCGCCACGATCGACGCCGCCGACCCGGTGAAGTTCGACTTCGCGCTCTGCCACAAACGGATGTCCGGCGCCTGTCTCGACCGTCGCGACGCGCGTGTCTGCGCGCCGTGCGGCCTCAAGAGCGTCTGTCGCCACTGGCAGCGCGGTGCCGTCCGGAAGGGTCGCCATGGTCGCTGAGTGGCTGCTCGCTGCGGTCGTACTCGTCTTCGTCGCGATCGGGCTCTGGCTCCTGGCGACCACGCGGCGGGAGCTGGGCGAGCTCCGGCGAGCCACCGCGCCGGCCGAGGCGGTCACGGAGCTGCTCCAGCGTCAGATCGAGGCCGTCCGCGCCGATGGGCGCGAGGGTCAGGAAGCGGTGCGCCACGAGGTCGGCGAGCTCGCGCTCCGCATGCGGGGCGACCTCGGCGGCCTGCAGCAGAGCGTGGCGGCCGAGCTGAAGGGGGTGAGCACCGAGGTGACCCGGCAGCTCCAGGAGGGCATGAAGCTCATCCAGACCGCGCAGACGACCATGGGCGATCGGCTCGACCATGCCGCCAAGGTCGTCGGCGAGGTGCAGGGCAGCCTCGGCAAGCTCGGCGAGGCGACCCAGCGTGTCGTCGAGGTCGGCAAGGACATCCAGGGCCTGGAGCAGATCCTCAAGTCGCCGAAGGTGCGCGGGGGGCTCGGCGAGACACTGCTGGCCGAGCTGCTCTCCCAGATGCTTCCGCAGGAGCACTACACGATCCAGCACCTCTTCAAGAGCGGCGAGAAGGTGGACGCCGCGATCCGGATCGGGGATCGGCTCGTGGCGGTGGACGCCAAGTTCCCGCTCGAGAACTTCCGCCGGATGCTCGACGAGGCGGAGGAGGACAAGCGCCGGCCCGTCCGGCGGCAGTTCGTGCGTGACGTGAAGACACGCATCGACGAGATCGCGAAGAAGTACATCCTGCCGGACGAAGGCACCTTCGACTTCGCGCTGATGTACGTTCCCGCCGAGAATGTCTACTACGAGATCATCATCAAGGACGAGACGGACGCTGGCGACGAGCCGATCGCGGCGTACGCGCTCGCCAAGCGAGTCGTGCCGGTCTCGCCGAACAGTCTCTACGCCTATCTTCAGGTGATCATCCTGGGATTGCGCGGCCTCCGGATCGAGGCCAACGCGCGTGAGATCCTGAACGACCTCGCCCGGCTCGCCGGCGACCTCGACAAGGTGCGCGAGCCGCTGCGGACGCTCGGCCGGCATCTCGGCAACGCGCAGAGCCAGTTCACCGAAACGGAGCGCGCGTTCGACCGCTTCGGGACCAAGCTCGAGACGATCGAGCGGAAGGGCGGTGCCCAGGCGGAGCTCCCGGAGGTGCGCGGATGATCCCGGCCACGGCCTCGCCCGGGGCGGCAAAATCTCGCGTGGTATGATCTGGCCATGACGCCGCCGATCCCCATCCAGGTTTACGGAATCAATCTCCTGGTGCGTCTGATGGCCGAGGGTCCCGCTGACGTCCGCGTGCACTGCCCGAAGGGCTCTCCGATCCGTTACGGCGAGGTGATCGCGCGCGGCGACGGCTTCGACGAGGGCGCCAACGCGTTTCGCGAGATGCCCGACCTGAAAGCCGTGGTCGCCTTCGAGGAGTCCGCCGAAGAGGTGGAAGGGCATTACTTCTACATCGCGGGCGAGGAGTACCGCGTCATCCGGCTCGACTCGGTCATCCTGTCCTTTCCTCACGAGTAGTCCTCCGTGGCCCGCGTCGGCGCCGCGGTCGTCAAAACCGCGCTGTCCTGCATCGACGAAGACGAGCTGATCGAGCTCACCCGCGCACTCATCCGGATCCCCAGCGTGGTGCGGCCGGACGACCCGGGGGCCACCGAAGCCATGGTCGCGCGCCACGTCGAAGTCTGGCTCACCAAACAGGGGTTCGACCTCGAAGTCCAGGAGGTCGCGCCCGGACGTCCGAACGTCGTGGCGTGGCTGGGCGAGAAAGGCGCGGGCAAGAGCCTCCTGCTCGAAGGGCACACCGACGTGGTGACCGAGGGCGATCCCGTCGAGTGGACTCATCCGCCCTTCGAAGCCGATCTCGTCGGCGGCCGCATTTACGGGCGTGGCGCCGCCGACATGAAGAGCGGCCTCGCCGCGGCGATGGTCGCCGCGGCCGCCATCAAGCGGAGCGGTGTGGCGCTCGGCGGGCGCCTGGTCGTCGGCGCGCTCGTCGACGAGGAAGGGGACATGCTCGGCGCCAAACACCTCTGCACGACCGCGATCGGGCGCGAGCTGGACGCGGCGATCATCTGCGAACCCGAACAGAACGAGCTCTGCCTCGAGCAGCGCGGCGTGGTCTGGGCGCGGGTCGCGATTCGCGGCCGCATGGCCCACGGGGCCATGCCGGAAGCCGGGGTGAACCCGATCACCGCGCTCGGCGCGCTGCTCCACGAGGTGCCCGCGCTCGAGCGGCGACTCCGCAGGCTCTGTCGTCGCAGTCCGCACCTCCGCCCACCGACGGTGACGCCGACCATCGCCCGAGCGCCGGTGCAGGGCGTCGAACAGCCCAACGTGATCCCCTCGAGCGCCCGGGCGCTCCTCGATGTCCGGCTCACGCCGGGGCCGGACGAAGCCGCCGTCGTCCGCGAGATCGACGCCGCCTGCCGCCGGGCGATGGCGCGATGCCCGGGGAGCACTGTCGAATGGGAGCCGGTCAACGGGTTCCGGCTGGCGACCAGAGTCGAGCGGACCGAGCCGCTGGCGCGCGCGATGGTCGCGGGCGTCCGCCAGGCGACGGGACGGCGCGCCGTCTTCGGCGGCGTCCCGGGCTCGACCGACGGAACGATCCTCCGGACGGCGCTCGGCATTCCCATCGTGACCTGCGGGCCCGGCAACCGTCTCATCCCCCACCAGGTCGACGAGTACGTCGAGATCACCGAGCTCGTCGACGCGGCGAAGATCTACGTCGCGTCGGCGCTGAACTTCCTCCAGGCATGAGCGCCTCGGCCCCGCGCCTGCGTCGCGTCGAAGCCTTTCCCGTCGAGCACGAAGGCCGGCAGTGCGTGGCGCTCCGCGATCCCGCAGGCTACACGGCGGCGATCGTCCTGCTGCACGGGCCGCTTCTCGACATCGTGTCGCTCTTCGACGGCGAGCACCCGATCGCCGACATCCAGGCCGAGGTGATGCGCCGCCACGGACAGCTCGTCGAGCGGCGAGAGATCGAAGAGATCGCCGCCGCCCTCGATCAGCAGGGGTTCCTCGACAGCCCGGGCTTCGCCGAGCGGCGCGCGGCCATCGACGGAGGCTTTCTCGCTTCGCCGACCCGTCCGGCGACCCACGCCGGCACGGCCTACGCGATGAATGCCGGTGAGCTCCGCGCGACGATCGACGCGTTCTTCGCGCCGCCCGCGGGGCCGGGACCGATCGATGGCCACGGCGCGGCCCGACCCGAGGTGCGGGCGGTGATCGCGCCGCACATCGACTTCCACCGCGGTGGCCCCGCGTATGCGTGGGCCTATCGCGAACTGGCCGAGCGAAGCCAGGCCGACCTCTTCGTGATCTTCGGCACCTGCCACACCGGAATGGAGCATCCCTTCGCGCTCACCTTGAAGGACTACGCGAGCCCGCTCGGCGACGTCCCGGTGGAACGCGACTTCGTGGAGGCGCTGGCGACGCGCGCGCGGCAGGACTGCTTCGGCTCCGAGCTGGCCCACCGCGTCGAGCACTCGATCGAGTTCCAGGCCGTCTTCCTCCGTTACCTCTATGCGGGCCGCCGCGAGATCCGGATCGTCCCGGTGCTGGCGAGCTTCGCCCACGAGGCGATGCTGAGCGGGCGGCATCCCGACGACGACCCGCGGGTTCCGCGGTTTCTCGAGGCCCTGGGCGAGACTATCGCCGCGAGCGGACGCCGGGTCGCCCTGGTGGCCGGCGCGGATCTCGCCCATGTCGGGCCGCGCTTCGGCGACCCCGAGCCAGTCTCGGCGGGAGAGCGACGGCGCATCGAGCGCGAGGACCAGCAGATGCTCGAGCCGGTCGCCGCGGGCGACGCCCAGGCGTTCTTCGAATCGGTGGCGCGCGACGGCGACCGGCGCCGCATCTGTGGTTATTCGCCGATCTACGCCCTGCTGCGAACGCTCGGCGGCGCCGCCGGGAGCCTGAAGCGCTACGGCCAGTGGCCCGATCCCAACGGAGTGGTCTCCTTCGCCAGCGTGGTGTTCGAATGACCGCGAAGGAGGACGGCCCGGACGTCGAGCGCGCTCCGGCGCCGGAACAATGGACGCTGCCCAGGCTCCGCGTCGATGTGAACGGCGACTGGTTCGACGACGACGTCGAGATCACCCACGCGGGGATCCTCGCCAACCTCCGGTCGCTGCTCAGGCGCGACGCCCAGGGGTACTTCATCCAGACACGCGTCCGGATTCCGGTCGAGGTCGAGGACGTCCCCTTCGTCGTCGCCCGGATCGAGCGCCGCGGCGAGGCCCTCCACGCCTTCCTGAGCGATGGAACCGAGTCCGACGTCGACCCGACCACGCTTCGCGTCGGCCCTGACGACGTGCCGTACTGCGCGGTCAGGAACGGCGCCTTCGAGGCTCGGCTGAGCCGCGCCGCCGCGTTCCAGCTGCTGGCGTACGCCGACGACGACGAGGGCACGGGCCGCGGCACGCTGCGTCTCGGCGGACGCGAGTACCCGCTCCGGAGACGCGCGTGACGAAGGCGCTCTCCGCCATCCTGGTACTGGGGCTCGTGGCCGCCGGCGTGGCCTGGTGGATGCGGGTCGACGCGCAGCCGGTCACCGTCGACTCCATCGGCGACGAGAACCAGACGGTGGCACGGGGCCAGCTGCCGGTGTTCGCCGTCAAGGGCGACGCCGCCCGGCTCTACGCCTTCGCGGTCGACAACCCGGACGCGCTCGGGCGGATCCCGTGCACCTGCGGCTGCGCCCGGTTCGGCCACACCTCGAACCGCTCCTGCTACGTGAAGGACGAGCCGGCCGGACGCGTCACCTTCACGAGCCACGCCGCAACCTGAACTTTGTGTCTGGACATCACGCGTGACGTGATGCAGATGAAAAGCGAGGGCAAGTCGCTCGCGGCGATCCGGGCGGCCATCGACGAGAAGTACCTCCGGTTCGGCCCGGCCACGTCGACTCCGCGGCCGTAGTATCCTCGGCGCATGAACGTCGCAGCCGTCCTCATGGAGATCCTGAAGTCGGCCGGCGTGCGCTACCTCTTCGGGAACCCGGGGACGACCGAGCTGCCCTTCCTCGACGCGCTGCCCGACTCCGGACTCGAGTACGTGCTCGGGCTGCAAGAGGCCACGGCGGTGGCGGCCGCCGACGGGTACGCGCAGGCGTCCGGCCAGATCGGCGTCGTCAACGTCCACGTCGCTCCCGGCCTGGCGAACAGTCTTTCGATCCTCCACAACGCGGCGCGGGCCAAGACGCCGCTGGTCGTGACGGCCGGGCAGCAGGACTCACGGTTCCTCATCGACGAGCCGATCCTCGCGGGCGACCTCGTCCAGATGGCCGAGCAGTTCACCAAGTGGTCGTACGAGATCCGCCGGGCCGAGGACGCGCCCGTCGCGCTCCGGCGGGCGCTCAAGATCGCGCTGACGCCGCCGACCGGCCCGGTGTTCCTCTCGTTGCCGATGGATCTCATGAGGCCGGCCGTGGAGGACACGGGGGCCGGTCCGACGGCGATCGCCGCGCGCTCGCGGCCCGATCCGGGCGCCCTCGCGCGCGCCGTCGAGCTCCTGACGGGGGCTCGCGCGCCCATCATCATCGCCGGCGACGGCGTGGCGCGGTCGCAGGCGGTCCCGGAGCTGACCGCGCTGGCCGAGCTGCTGGGGGCGCGCGTCCACGGTGAGCCGGTCTTCCGGCGCACGAACTTCCCTGGGAACCACGCGCTGTGGCGGGGTGGCCTCTTCCCGTCACCGGGCGGCGTACGGAAGGCGCTCGAAGACTGCGACGCGCTCTTGATCGTCGGCGCGAACGTCTTCACCTGGTTCCTCCACACGGAGGGAACACCGTTCCCGCGAGGCCTTCGCGTGGTGCAGATCGACGACGACCCCTGGGAGATCGGACGGAGCCACCCGATCTCGCTCGGCATCGCCGCCGACCCGAAGGCGACGCTCGCCGAGCTTGCGGGCACGCTACGGACACGGCTGACGGAGACCGAACGAGCGGCGGCGACGGCTCGGGTCGAGAAGATCGGGAAGGCGAGATCGGAGCTCATGTCGCGTGTGCGGGGCGCCGCCCAGGCCGAGGCCGAGCGGACACCGATCGGCCAGGCGCATCTCATGCACACGCTGAGCTCGTTGCTCTCGGCCGACGCGATCGTCGTCGACGAGTCGGCGACCTCGCTGCCGTTCGTCTTCCGCTACCTGCCGTTCGCGACGCCCGGGTCGTTCTACGGCGGGAAGACCGGGACCCTCGGGTGGGGAATGGGGGCAGCGATCGGCGTCCAGCTCGGCTCACCCGGTCGCAAGGTCGTCGCCACGATCGGCGACGGCTCGGTGATGTACGCTCCCCAGGCGCTCTGGACGGCGGCGCACTACCGACTCCCGATCACGTACGTGATTCCGAACAACGCATCGTATGCGATCCTCAAGTCCGGGATGCTGAGCCTCGACCTGGCGTCCGCCAAGCGCGGCATCTACCCGGGTATGGACCTCGTCGAGCCCGAGATCGACTACACGGGGCTCGCCCGGTCGCTGGGCGTCCGCGCCGAGCGCGTGGAGAAGCCGGGAGAGCTGGCGGCCGTGCTCGCCGCGTGCCTCGCCCATCCCGGACCGACGCTCGTGGACGTCGCGATCGACCGCGGCTTCAAGTCGATGCTCTGAGCGTACGATGCGGAGCCTCCTTTACCCGATGCCATGACCATGCGAACGGGCGGCGAATGGGTCGTCGACGCGCTCGCGGCCGAAGGCGTGCGCCACGTCTTCGGGATCCCGGGCGTCCACAACCTGGCGATCTACGACGCGCTCCTCCGGCAGTCGCAGATCACGCATGTGCTGGCCCGCCACGAGGCGGGAGCGGGCTTCATGGCCGACGGCTACACGCGCGCGTCGGGCGCGCCCGGCGTGGTCATCGTCACGACGGGCCCGGGCGCCACGAATGCTCTGACGCCGCTCGTGGAGTCCTACGCGGGATCGATGCCCGTCGTCCTCGTGATGTCGGACGTGGCCTCGCCGCTGGTCGGCCGCGAGGTCGGCGCGCTCCACGAGGTCCCGAACCAGATCGAGTGCTTCAAGCCGGTCACGCGGTGGGCCGAGGCGGTCACCGAGGCGGCCGCGATCCCGACGACCGTGCACGGCGCGTTCGATCTCTTGCGGACCGGTCGCCCCGGGCCGATCGCCATCTCGATCCCCAACGACTTTCTGACCGCCCGCTTCGACGCGCCACCGCGGAGCGGCGGACACGGGCGCCGTCCGCCCTGCCATGTGAACGAGATCCGGGAGGCTCGGCGTCTGCTCGGCGGCGCTTCGAAGCCGCTGCTCATCGCCGGCGGTGGCGTGATCGCCGCCGGAGCCGAGGCCGAGCTGGCGCTCGTGGCTCGCCGGCTGGGCGCGCCGGTGATCACCACGGTCATGGGGAGGGGAGCGATCAGCGAGCGCGACCCGCTGTGGCACGGCGTCCTGCCCAACAGTCGCGCCACCGAAGCGGTCATCAAGGCCGCCGACATGATCCTCGCGGTGGGCTGCCGCTTCGCCCACCGATCGACGCAGGGGCTGCTCCTGAACCTCTCGTTCGATCCCTCTCAGACGCTGATCCACCTCGATCTCGACCCGACCGTGATCGGCCGACTCTTCAAGCCCGAGCTCCCGATCGTGGGCGACGCGAAAGACGGGCTGGCGCGGCTACTCCAGGAGCTCGGGTCCGGATCGGCGCGAACCGCGTGGGACCATCGGTGGCTGGAAGGGCTCCGCTCCGCGGCGAGCTCCCGCTACACCGTGGACACCGCCCGGCTCGTCGAGTCACTGCGCGCGGCCCTTCCCAACGACGCGATCATCGTGAACGACCAGACCGGGATCAACTACTGGATGGAGTGGCGCTTCCCCGTCTTGCTGCCGCGCACCTTCCTCTATCCCGTGGGCTCGGCGACGCTCGGCTACGCGGTGCCCGCGGCGATCGGCGCCAAGATCGCCCGCCCCGATCGTCCCGTCGTCTGCGTCGTGGGCGACGGCGGCTTCATGTACTCGGTGAACGAGCTGGCGACGGCGGTGAAATACCGACTCCCCATCGTGTTCCTGGTGATGAACGACGATCGTTACGGCGCGATCAAGTGGCTCCAGCAGACGCTCTTCGACGGGCGCTGGGGGGAGACCGATCTGGCGAATCCCGACTTCCCGGCCCTCGCGCGAGCCTTCGGGGCGCGTGGCGAGCGCGTGGGCGGCCCGGACGCGCTCAGCCCGGCGATCGCGACCGCGCTCGCCGCTGATGGGCCGACCCTCCTCGAGCTGCGCGCGACGGTCGACCCGCCGTGGGAGCTCTGAGAGGTCTGCGCCCGCGTTACTTGCCCGCGGTGCGCGCCGCAGGCCGTCGCGGGGCTGGGGCCCCGCCGGCCGAGGCGCGACTATGAATTGTGGAACAGGTTCAGCGCCGAGCCCTTCCTGAACCACTCGAGCTGCGACGCGCTGAAGGAGTGCGACAGCCGTAGCGTCTCGGTCGTCCCGTCGGCGTGCTTGACCAGGCACTCGACGGGCTTCCCGGGCGCCATGTCGGCCAGACCGAGGAGGCTCACCCGGTCGTCTTCGCGGATGCGATCGTAGTCGGCCGGGTTCTGGAACGTCAGGGCCAGCAGTCCTTGCTTCTTCAAGTTCGACTCGTGGATCCTCGCAAAGCTGCGCGCGATGACGGCCGCGCCACCCAGGAGACGCGGCGAGAGGGCGGCGTGCTCGCGGCTACTGCCTTCCCCGTAGTTCGCGTCGCCGATGACGACCCACTTGACGCCCTTGGCCTTGTAGTGGCGAGCGATCGTGGAGAAGGCCTGCCCCGACTCTCCCGTGAGGATGTTCTTGCCCTTGCCGGCCTCGCCCGTATAGGCGTTGGTCGCGCCCATGAACATGTTGTCGCTGAACTTGTCGAGGTGTCCGCGGTAGCGCAGCCAGGAGCCCGCCGGCGAGATGTGGTCGGTCGTCGTCTTGCCCTTGGCCTTCAAGAGCACGGGCATGTCCTTGAAGTCCTGGCCGTCCCACGCGGGCCAGGGCTCCATCAGCTGCAGCCGCTCGCTCTTCGGATCGACCTTCAGCACGATAGCGCTGCCGTCCTCCGGCGGCGACACGTAGGCGGGGCGGCCGCGGTCGAAGCTCTTCGCGGGCACCTCGGGCGCGGTCTTCGGCGGCGCCAGCTTGAACGCCTTGCCGTCGGCGCCGGTGAGGGAGTCGGTGAGCGGATTGAAGGACAGCCGTCCCGCCAGCGCGAAGGCCGTCACGATCTCGGGACTGCCGATGAAGTTCATCGTGGTGGGCTGGCCGTCGTTGCGTCGCGGGAAGTTTCGGTTGTACGAGGTCACGATGGTGTTGGGCACCGCCGCCTCGGCGCTGGCCCTCCGCCACTGGCCGATGCACGGGCCACAGGCGTTCGCCAGGACAACGCCGTTGATGTCCTTGAGGGACTGCATCTGCCCGTCGCGCTCGATCGTCGCGCGCACCTGCTCCGAGCCGGGCGTGACCAGGAAGGGCACCGACGTCTTGAGGCCGTGCGCCTTCGCCTGCTCGGCCACGTCCGCCGCGCGGCTCATGTCCTCGTAGGAGGAATTGGTGCAGCTGCCGATGAGGGTCGTGGAGATCTTGTCGAGGAACGCGTTCTTCGCGTCGGCCACCTCGGCGGCGAGCTTCCCGATCGGGCGCGCGCGATCCGGGGAGTGGGGCCCGACCACGTGCGGCTCCAACGTCGACAGGTCGAGCCTCACCACTCGCTCGTAGTGCTGCTCGGGGTTGGCCTCGACCTCCTTGTCCGGGGCCAGGAGGTGCGGATAGCGCGCGGCCAGCGGCACCAGCTCGCCTCGACCCGTCGCCTTCAGGTACAGAGCCATCCGATCGTCGGCGGGGAACATGGAGGTCGTGGCGCCGAGCTCCGCGCCCATGTTGGTGATCGTGGCCTTGCCGGTCGCGCTGATCGTCCGGGCCCCGGGGCCGATGTACTCGACGATCGCGTTGGTGCCGCCGGCCACGGTCAGCTGACCCGCCACGTAGAGGATCACGTCCTTGGGCGCCGTCCAACCGCTCAGCTTGCCGGTCAGGTAGACCGCGATGTGCCGGGGATAGAGGACTTCCCAGGGGAGCCCCGCCATCACTTCGACCGCGTCGGCGCCGCCGACACCGACGGCGCAGGCCCCGAGCCCACCGGCATTGGGGGTGTGCGAGTCGGTCCCGATGATCAGCTCACCCGGGAACGCGTACTGCTCGAGCACCACCTGATGAATGATCCCGGCGCCCGGCCCCCAGAAGCCCGCGCCGTACTTGGCGGCCGCCGAACGCAAGAAGTCGTAGACCTCTTGATTCTCGGTGAGCGACTCGCGCAGATCGACTTGCCCCTCGACGCGCGCCTGGATGAGGTGATCGCAGTGGATCGTCGTCGGCACCGCGACGCGGAGGCGCCGGGTCTGCATGAACTGGAGCATGGCGGTCTGCCCGAGCACGTCCTGCAGGACGACGCGGTCGGGTCGGAGGAGCAGATAGCTCTTGCCGGCCTCCATCTCCTGATGCTCCGGATCGTCGAGGTGTCCCAGCAACACCTTGTCGGCCAGAGTCAGGGGCCGGCCCAATCGGCGGCGGACAATCGCGAGATTGCGCTCCATGGTCTCGTACACCTTCGCGGCCATTTCAGCGGTCGATTCGATCGTCACCATCACCGATGTCCTCCGCCCATAGGGTCGGTTGGGCCTGAATGAAGTGTGTCATCAGCTCCTGGCACCGCGCATCCTGAACGACCTCGACGGTCACCCCACGGGAGCGCAGCAGATCTTCCTCTCCGAGGAAGGTCCGGTTCTCGCCGACGACGACCCGCGGAATGCCGTAGAGGAGAATCGCGCCGCTGCACATGGCGCAGGGTGACAGCGTGGTGTAGAGCGTGCACTCGCGATAGACCTGCGCCGACCGCCGGCCGGCATTTTCCAGCGCGTCCATCTCGCCGTGGAGCACGACACTCCCGCGTTGCACGCGTCGATTGTGGCCGCGCCCGAGGATGTGCCCGTGGTGCACCAGGACCGAGCCGATCGGGATCCCGCCCTCGGCCAGACCGCGCTCGGCTTCCTCGACCGCCGCTCGGAAGAACTCGTCCATGTCCATGCTGGGGGACCTCGACGGATCCCCCAGACCCCCCGACGACATTACTTTACTCCGTAAGTCCTACCCTGGAGGGCCTGGCCGATTTGCTTCGCCGGGGTCGGCCAGGGGAACGCACGCCTCGGGCGCCACCGCCAGCGTCACGGCGTCGCCGGGGGAGAAGCGCACGGTCGGCGGCGCCGTCACGCGCAGGACCACGTTGCTCGCGCTCACGAGAACCTGGTAGTCGACCCCATCTCCCAGATAGCTCGTGCGCTGCACGGTGCCCGCCAGGACGTTCGCCCCAGGCACGCCGCTGCGCCCGACGGCGCCCAGCTCGATCTCATGGGGGCGGATGGAGACGACGACCGGAGTGCCCGATGCGATGCCCTCCGTCGCGAGGCGGAGTCGGAGGCCGTCTCGCGTGGCGACACCCGGCTCAGCCGTCACGGCGTCGATCAAGTTCGTCCTGCCGATGAACTCGGCCACGAACCGGGTCCGCGGGCGCCGAAAGAGATCCTCCGCCGTCCCGGCCTGCACGATCCGTCCACGGTGCAGGACCGCGACGCGATCGGAGATGACCATCGCCTCCGCCTGGTCGTGGGTCACGTAGAAGGTCGTGATGCCGAAAGATTCGTGAGAGACGTCGAATCTCGAATCGCATTTCTTCGCGTAGGTTTGCATCGAGATTGCTGAGAGGCTCGTCGAGCAGGAGAATTTCGGGCTCGACGACGAGGGCTCGCGCCACGGCGACGCGCTGCTGCTGGCCGCCCGACAGCTCTCCCGGATAGCGCGACTCGAAGCCGGCCAGCTGGACGGTCCGCAGCATGTCCGCCGCTCGGCGATCTCGGTCGACCCTGGACACGCCCGCCTTGAACCGGAGGCCGTAGGCGACATTCTGCGCCACCGTCATGTGCGGCCAGAGGACATAGCTCTGGAAGATCATCGCCATCCGACGCCGCTCCGGCGGCACGACGCTGGTCGGCGAGGACAGACACCGCTCGCCCACCCAGATCTCCCCGGCCTCCGGCTGCAAGAAGCCCGCGACCAACCGCAGCGTCGTCGTCTTGCCGCAGCCCGAGGGTCCGAGAAGCGAGACCAGCTCGCCCGGCTTGACGTCGAGCGAGAGCCCTTCGACCGCAGCGACCTCGCCGTAGCGCTTGGTCAGCGTCTTGATGACGATGCCCGGCATCAACGGCGATCCGGCGTTGTCGGCTGGAGGGTGATCACAGCCCCTGGTCAGGAGGGGACGTCACCCGGCCACTGCTGGGAATCGGAGGTCTAGAACGTTCGACGCGAGGGGGGCGTGAGCCCGCACTCGCTGATCTTGTTGAGCAGCGTCTTGTAGCTGACCTTGAGGATGCGCGAGGCCTCGGCACGGTTCCAGTGTACCCGCTGGAGCACCTCCGCCAGGGCCTTGCGCTCGGCTTCGCGCGCGCCTCGGCGCGCGATCTCCCGGAGACCCTCGACGACCATCGGCCGCGGCGGCTCGGGGTGCGCTGTGCGACGCCGGTCCACCAGCGCCTCGACCATCTGCTCGCCGTCGGTCAGCACGACCAGCCGGCGGATCACGTTCTCCAGCTCACGGACGTTGCCCGACCACGTGTACTCCATCAGCCGGGCCATCGTCTCGGGCAAGAGCTGCTTCTGCCGTCCGTACTGGGCGTTGAACTTGGCCAGGAACCAGACTGCCAGCCCCGGGATCTCTTCCCGCCGCTCCCGCAGCGGGGGCACCTGGATCTCGACCACGTTGAGTCGGTAATAGAGATCCTCCCGGAACTCGCCGCGCGCCATCGCCTCCTCGAGGTTCCGATTGGTGGCGGCGATGACGCGCGTGTCGACGTCGAGCAGCCCGTGGCCCCCCACGCGAGAAAACCGAAAGTCTTGCAGCACATGGAGGAGCTTGGCCTGCAGGGCGAGCGTCAGCTCGGCGATCTCGTCCAGGTAGATCGTGCCCTTGTTCGCGTACTCGAATTGCCCGGGCTTGCGGCGGTGCGCGCCGGTAAAGGCACCCTTCTCGTGGCCGAAGAGCTCGGACTCGAGCAGCTCCTGCGGAATGGCCGCGCAGTTGACCTTGATGAACGGCCCCTGCCGCCGCGACGATGCCGCATGGACGGCGCGGGCGACGAGATCCTTGCCGACACCGCTCTCACCCCGGATCAGAAGGGTCGTGTCGGTGTCGGCGATGCTCTCGATGATCGTGCGGATGGCCCGCATACGCGGGTGGCCGTCGAAGAGGGAAAGGTGACCGACGATGCGGCGATCCTTCTGCGCCAGCGGCCTGTCCGCTGAGTCCAACTGACCCGCGCTCACGGCAAACCCTCCTGACCCGAATGCTTCCGGAAACCTCGAACCTTTCGTTCCAACAGGAAACATGAGTATGCCACTACACACCAACCCTGTCACGTCGAAAATTTTTGCACTTCCTGCGCCGAATTTTTGCTACTTCCTAGAGGGACCTTACCCTCTTCCTGCACCGAATTTTCCCGAGTTCCTACACTGATTTTCTCCCTTCTCACAGTGATAGGATGGCGGTCAGATCAGGGGAGGAGGGAGCTATGAAGCTCCTCTTGATCGAGGACGACGAACAGGTGGCGCAGGTGCTCTCGGAGGCCTTCGGCTCCGACGGCCACGAGACGACCATCAGATATTCGGGCGAGGACGGCCTTGCCTATCTGACGCGTGAGCGCCCGGACGCGGTCGTGCTGGACGTTCGGTTACCCAGGCTCAACGGCGTCGCCGTCCTGCGGCAGATCAGGTCGACCGATCCTACGCTCCCGGTCATCATCATGACGGGCCTGGCGACGCCAGGCGAAATCGCTGAAGTCCGGCGCCTCGGCGTCACCGAGATCATCGAGAAGCCCGAGGTCTTGCGGCACTTCAGCGAAGCGCTCGCTCGAATCGGTGGTCGCGACCCGCTTCAGGACGCGACGTAAAGCCGGTTCCCGCCCTCTTCTTTCGCCCGGCCCATCAGGTCCACCGCCTGACGGAGCATGTCGTCAGATCGAGTCGCCGTCCTCGGGTAGCACGAGCCCCCCGCGCTCCAGCCGGCCGTTTCCAGGCGCGTCGTCAGCCGATTGAGGATCGAGGGCAGGTGCGTCGTCTCGGCGTCGATGAGCAGGAGGGCGAGGCAGCCCTGAGACCATGACGCGACGGCGTCCGTTCCCCGGAGGTACCGCGTGACGCTTTCGGCGACGGATGGCGGGGACGCCTCACCGTTTCTCGCTGAGGCCGGCTCGACGGCGAAGCACACGACCGAGACGCTGTACCGCAAGCGCTGGGCCTTCTGTATCTCGAAATCGACGAGGAGCCTGAACAGCAGTTCGTCGACAAGCCACCCGCCACCGACGGAGAGCGGCCCGAAGCCAAGCGATTCGCTCATGATGAGGTCTTGCATGTGCGGGGAGGCACGCTCTAATAGCAAGCCCTACGCCACCAACACGGGAACCTCGCAAGAGTTCCGGAAATTACGGCTTTACGACCCTCGGCGTAGATCCTCCAGCTCCGGAACCGTGAAAACCGTTGCACAGACTATGAAGAGTGTGACAACACATCGGAGCTTGCGGTGCGTATCGATGCTGGTCGGCTAGCCGTCCTGTAAATTCCCCAATTCGCCAGTCAGGTGAGCATCGTCAGTCGGGTGCCGTTCAGTGCCCGAGTGCCACTAGATTTTCGAAGTCAACTTATTGAAATAAAACGGCTTTCCTTGTGGCACACCTGTTGCTCCCTACCTGGTCAGAGTGAGACCAGACTTAGAAGGGAGCCCTCGTGACTTCTTCGCGCAGGCGGCTTCTGGCCGGCATCCTACTGGCTGTTCTCATTTTTGCCGCTGGCCCGGTCTGCGCTGGAGTTCTCGGCGCGTCCTGGACTGCTCCGACGCAGAACACTGACGGGAGCGCCCTGACCGATCTGGGGTCCTATCGCCTGTATTACGGCCCTGCGACCGCACCCTGTCCCGGGCCCGCTTTCTTTCAGGTCGCATCGCCGACATCGAGCCCCGCGTCCGGAACAACCGTGAGCTTCAGGCTCACGCGGTTGACCAGCGGGACCCAATATTTCGTCTCCGTGAGCGCCGTGGACCTGGGCGGCAATGAGAGTGCCTGTTCGCTCACTGGAAATGGTGTCGCCCAGACCGACTTCTCCGTGACCCCGTCCGGCAACGTCGGTTTCGGGAACGTGAACCTCGGGAGCTTCGCGGACCAGACTTTCACGGTGCAGAACGCACGTGGGGGAGTCGTTTCCGGAACGGTGTCCACCTCGGCGCCCTTCAGCATCGTGTCAGGAGCCTCCTTCAGCCTTGGTGGTGCGGGGTCGACACAAGCGGTCACGGTGCGCTTCACGCCGACCACAGCGGCGACGGCGAGCGTGAGCGTCAGCTTCAGCGCCGACGGAGACACCCTCACGCGCCTCGTGACCGGGACCGGCACCGGGACGGATACGGTGGCGCCGACGGTCGCCATCACGTCCCCCGCGTCCGCCGGGACTTTCAGCGCGAGCGCGACCCCGCTGACAATCGGCGGCACCGCGTCCGACAACATCGGGGTCACCCAGGTGACGTGGTCGAACAACCGCGGTGGCAGCGGCACCGCGACGGGCACGACGAACTGGACGGCCAGCGGGATCGTGCTGCAACCCGGCTCGAACGTGCTGACCGTCACGGCCCGGGACGCGGCCGGCAACACCCGCACCGCCTCGATCACCGTCACGTTCACGGACACCACGGCGCCCAGCGTGGCGATCACGTCCCCCACGTCCAGCGCGACCTACAGCACGAGCGCGACCCCGCTGACAATCGGCGGCACCGCGTCCGACAACATGGGGGTGACCCAGGTGACGTGGTCGAGCAACCGCGGTGGCAGCGGCACCGCCACCGGCACGACCAGCTGGAGCGCCAGCGGAATCGTGCTCCAGTCCGGGTCGAACGTGCTGACCGTCACGGCTCGGGACGCGGCCGGCAACACGAGAACGGCGACGCTGACCGTGGCGTACTCACCCCCAGCGTTCACCGACATGCCGCTGGGGGCCCAGAGCACGACAATCAGATCTGTCCACATCACGGAGCTCCGGGCGGCGATCAACAGCGCTCGAGCCTCCCGCAGCCTCTCCCCGTTCGCCTGGACGGATCCCACGCTCACGATCGGAAGCACCCGGGTCAGAGCGGTCCACCTGACCGAGCTCCGAACGGCTCTGAACCAGGCCTACCAGGCGGCGGGCCGGGCTCTCCCGACGTACACGGATCCGTCCAGCGTGGCAGGGGTGTCCATCATCAAGGCCGCCCACCTGAACGAGCTCCGCGCCGCCGTCCAGGCCCTTCCGTGAGCCTCGCCGAGACGCCAACGGGCCGCGGCGCTTGCGCGCCGCGGCCCGTTTGAAGACCCTGTCGACGGACGGGCAGGTGCTCACACCTCGAGCGTCGTGATGCCCTTCTCCAGATCGACGAATTCGTAGTCACCCAGCGCCCGTCTCAGGCGGGCGGCGTCCGCTCGGGTGTAGTACTGGTAGTCGGGGAGCGGGTTGGGGACATATTTGATGTTGTGCCGGTCGATCATCTCGGCGATCGCCGTGTAGGCGGTCGAGGCCCCCGTTCCCACGTTGTAGACGTCTTCCGCACCCTTCTCCAGAAGATCGACCGTGACGCGGGCGGCATCCCGCACATGGATCAGGTCGCGCGCCTGCTTGCCGTCACCGTAGACGACCAGCGGCTCACGATTCTTCCGGGCCTTGAGGAAGATGGTCACGATGCTCGCATAGTCTCCTTTGGCATTCTCGCCAGTTCCGTACACGTTGAAGAACCGCAGACCCGTCGCCCGCATCGTGTGGATGCGCTCGTACGATTTGGCCACCATCTCGTTCATGAGCTTCGTCTTCGCGTAGTGATTGCCCTGCTTCCGGAGGTCGATCACCGTGTCTTCCGAAAAGCCGCCCAGATAGACCGCCGCGCTCGATGCGTACACGAACCGCCGACACCCGCTTCGAGCGGCCGCGTCGATGACGTTCAGGAACCCGTTGGCGTTGATCTCGTAGCACTCGACGGGATTCTTGATGAATTCCACGTTCGACGTGATCGCGGCCAGATGGACGACGCAGTCCTGGTCCTTCATGATCTGCGTCATCCGAGCCTTGTCGCGAATGTCGGCTACGACGAAGTCGATGCCGCCGGGCGAGGAAGGGCGTCGATCGGTCCCCGTCACGCGATAGCCTCTGCGCAGAGCTTCCTCCGCGACGTATCGGCCGATGAAGCCGGCGGCTCCGGTGATCAGCATGCGCGTGCTCATAGCCTCATCGATCTCCACCGCGATGATCGCTCAGCGCGCCTCGCGAAAAGAATCTGTCTCGGATGTCGTCGAGCGAGTCCGCGACGTGACACGGACTGGCCGGGGGGTCGAGCTCCGCCGCCGAGCGGAGCAAGATCCTCGTCCCGACCCCGGCCGCCTCGGCGGCCTGGATGTCCGACAGCTTGTCGCCGACGAGGGCGCTCGACGTCAGATCCAGGCTGAAGTCCGCGCGAGCCCGCAAGAGCATCCCGGGCTTCGGCTTGCGATCGGGCGAATCGTGCTTGTAGGCGCCGACCCCGTGGATCGGGTGATACGGGCAGTAGTAGACACGGGCAATGGGAATCGCCTGGTCGGCGAACTCGCGGATCATCCACTCCGTCAATTCGAGGAACTGGCGTTCGGTGTAGTAGCCCCGGCCGATTCCGGCCTGGTTCGTGACCACCACCAGGAGATACCCGAGGGTCCGCGCCGCCCGACACAGCTCGAAGATGCCCTTCTGGAAGTGGAAATCCTCGTGACGATGCACATACCCGTGCTCGATGTTGATCACGCCGTCCCGGTCCAGGAAGAGCGCCTTGTTCGCTCGCATACGCGGGGCCGCGCACCGTTCGAGGCTAGGCCCGGCGGCTTCGATCTCCCGTGACGTGCAGGCCCCGGGCCACGGAGGCCGCCGCCTGCAGCAATCGGGGATGCCTGGCCAGGGTATTGTCCCTGAATTCAGAGAGGCTCCGGCGCACGAACACGCCGACGTTGTAGCCCACGCCCAAGCGTCGAGCGCCGCGCGCCGGCCGCGGCACGTCCACGATCTCGATGTCGCGCGCCTGAGCCCCATCGGCCTCGAGCTCCATCTGCAGGAAGCCCTTCGTGAACGAGAACGGCACTCCGATCCCGTCGACCAGCACGCCGCGGATGACCGCGGGGTCGGGCTCGTACTTCGCCAGCCGGAAGCGCCGTCGGGCGGCGTCGGGGTTCTCCAGTCGGAATTTCTTCGTGAAGAACTGGACCTCGACCGAGTCGGGGGCGACGAGCCGCATGATGCAGCTGCGCATGAGTTGGGACGAGAGCGTGGGCCACGCCAGGGCCGGTTCGAGCTTGCGCAGCCCGCTCACGAACTTCTCGAGATCCTGGCATCCGTCACGAAAATACTGCGGATGCTCCACCAGGAGCGCCGGCTTGCCCAGGAACATGTCGAAGGCGGAATCCACCAGACGGCGCGGATACCGCCGCTGGAAGACGGGAAACCCGTGGAACCGTGTGATGGCCGGCCGCAGGAAATCGCCGATCGTCAGGGGATCGCGGCCTTCGTCCGCTGGGAAACACGTCGAGTTGACCGCCGCGAGATAGTCAGCGGCCCGCAGGGCCCGCATCGCGTCGCTGGAGAACCGCCCCTGGGGAAACACCATCACGCGCTCGAACGGCAGGCCCGTCCGCGTCTGGTGCCGCTCCATCCTCTCGAGGGCCAATCCGGCCTTCCACTCCAGGAGCGCCGGGTCGGCGGATTCGAATTCCTTGTTGGTGTGGTCGCATCCGTGAATGCAGATGGAAAGATCGGGTCGCCGTCCGAAGAGACTCGACGCGGTGTGGCTCGAGGTGCGGCGGTAGTTCCAGGGGATGAACGCGATCGACGTCCCGTAGCCTTCGCGGTGCATGGAGCTCAGGAGCGCCCGGTAGTCGAGGAATCCGTACTGTTCGGCGAGCAGGGGGTCGTCGATGATGAAGCGGGCGGTGCTTTCCGGGCTGTGCCAGCACGTCTTGCCGAAGCCGTGGCGGAGAAACGCCAGCAGCGGGATGAGCTGGTCGTAGTAAGCCTCGATGCCCGTGTCCCTGGACAGGGGCTCGTCGATGTCGGGCACGCCGGCGCCGGCCAGGAGAAAGACGTCGCACGCCGCCGCCGGCAGTCGCATGAACAAGGGCCGACCGTCCGCGAGCATGATCGCCCCGTCGGAGACGACATCGACGGCTCGGTCGAACGTCCGCACCGACCGGCTCTGGCCGGTCGAGAAGGTCAGGCCGGCGAGCTGGCGAGTGAACTCGCGCCCTCCGTCGGGGAGGTGGACCACAGGGTCTGAGTGCGCCCGCGCGCTGACCCCCGCGACGGCGCCCTTCGTGAGCCATGACAGGGCGCTGTCATGGCGCGTCGAAGCGCCGCAGTCGAACACCAGCAACTGCGCCCCGCCCTCTTGAACGAGCCTCTCCAGGCCTCGGGGCGACGTTTCGCGCATCAGGGTGAGCGTCTCCGCGGTCATGGCCACGCAGCATTGTGGGCCACCAGCCCCAGCGGGGAATGGCCACTCGAGCGCGGATTCTCGGTCGATCGAGATGGTTTTCGTCGGAACGCCCATCCAGTGGGCGATCTTCAGAAGGCGCTGTTCCTCCGCGGTCAAGCCGGAGGCAAGGATCAGAAGGATCAGGTGCTTCACGGTCCCACCGTCGGGTACATACCTAGACGATGCGCGTCGGCCCGTCAAGGAATTCCCGCGTATTCCACATCGCTCCCATTGAGACCGTTCGGTCCCTGAAACCGCGAGCTGATTGATATTTTACGAGTAGTCTCGTGGCATACGCGCATACCTAGGCACCGGGTCCGCATCCAGAAATCTCGAGCGGAGACTCTGGCCGACCGCGCCTACGGTGGCCGCGCGAGCGGGTCGCAGTGCCGGCAACGCTGGCTGGACGACCGGGGAAGGCGTCCCGCGCAGGGTCCGACGGGCGGGGCCAGCGTGACGCGGGCCACGTGAACGGCCGCGGTACACTGCGAGGATGCCGCGCGCTGCGACCCTCTTACAACGTCGTGACGAGGTGCAAGGCCCAGGTCGCCCCGATGAAGGGCAGCTGACGGCGGTAGAGGGTTCGGAGTCTGCTCATCTGCTCAGTCCGCCGGAACCGAATGACGTCGACGGGGAAGGCCTTGTCCGCCCCGGTCAAGAACGCGGAGATGTAGCCGCCGAAGATCAG
>QHSU01000153.1 GCA_003220535.1 Candidatus Rokuibacteriota bacterium | reverse complement strand
CTCCGACCCTGTTCCCTCACCACGCATGCGCGCCTCCTCGCTTGGCGTTGCGCGCATCGTAGTCCAACTCTCAACGCGGCCCGGCATCTAATGTCGGGTTTTTCCGCAGCCTGCTAGATCTCCGGCCGCTTGCCGTGCGTGGCGCGGATCTCGGTCTTGATGCCGCCCCGCACGTTGAAGTCGCCCGTCACCTCGAGCCAGCGCGGCCTGGCGACGGCCACGAAGTCGTTGAGGATCCGGTTGGTCACGTCCTCGTGGAAGGCACCTTCCTGGCGGTACGACCAGAGATAGAGCTTGAGCGACTTCAGCTCGACCAGATGCTGGTCGGGCACGTACCGGATGCGGATCGTGGCGAAGTCCGGCTGGCCCGTCCGGGGGCAGAGGCACGTGAACTCGGGCACCGTCATCGTGACCTCGTAGTCGCGGTCTGGGTGCGGGTTCGGCACGATCTCGAGCGTCTTCGACCGTGCGGTTGTCATGGCGCGATTATACCCAAGGCGCCTCACCGGCTCGTGAGTCCGATCCCCACCGCGACGGCCGCGCAGGCGAGCAAGAGATCGGGCGTGAGCGGGTCGCCGGCGACCAGCGCCGCCGCGACGACGCCGAAGATCGGCTGCGTGAGAAAGAACGCCGAGAGCGCGCTCGGTCGATAGTGGCGCAGGAGCGCCAGGTTCACCACGAAGTTGAACCCGGAGATCAGCACGCCCTGGTACGCGACCGACGCGCCGAGTCGCGCGGTCCAGCGGGTCGGCGCCGGCTCGACGAGGAACGAGACCACGACGAAGAGCGCGGTCCCCACCACCGCCTGCGCGAGGAGTAGCTTCACGGGGTCCAGGCGCTGAACCGCCCGCGCCAGGTACACGGTGCGCTCGGCGAGGAGGAGGCCGGCCACGGTCACGATCACGTCACCGAGGAGCGTCGGCGAGCCGTGGGTCACCTGCCCGGTGAAGAGCAGGACGATCCCAGAGTAGGCCACGAGGACACCGGCCAGCTTCTTGACGGAGAGCCGATCGCCCGGGATCAGGAAATGGGCGAGCACGACGGTGTGCACGGCGTAAAGGTTCAGCAGGATGCTCGCGTGCGCCGCGCTCGTGAGCCAGGTCCCGAGGTTCGTCGCGGCCATCTGCACGCTGAACAGCACGCCCAGGAGCACGAGCGGCCGCCACTCGCGGGGCTCGACCCTGAACCCAGCGAATCGGCGCGTGGCCCACGCCCAGAGGCAGATCACGGTGCCCCCGACGACGAAGCGCATCCACGCCAGGCGTAGCGGTGGCGCATCCTCGAGGCCGAGCTTGATCACGACGGTGTTGGCGCCCCAGAGAAGCGAGATCAGCACGGCCATGGCCGCGCCCTTGAGGTCCATGTCTTTCGACGGATGGCTCAGAACGCTCTGGAGGATACGACACCTGGCATAATCGCCTCATGAAGATCGGCCTGATCGGGCTCCCCAAGTCGGGCAAGACCACGCTCTTCAACCTGCTCACCGGTTCCAAGGTCGCGACGGCTCGCTACGACTCCGGGCGCGCCGAGCTCCACACCGGCGTGGCGCGCGTGCCCGACCCGCGCGTCGACCGGCTCGCCGCCCTCTTCAAACCGAAGAAGACGACGTATGCCACGTTCGAGGTCGTCGACCTCGCGGGCATCGAGCGGGGCGAGCGGGCCGGGCTCGACACCAAGGAATTCAGGAACGCGGACGCGCTGCTCCACGTGGTCCGGGCCTTCGCCGACGAGGCGCTGGGCGTGCCCGCACCAAAGCGGGACATCGAGGATCTCGAGACCGAGCTGATCCTGGCCGATCTCGAGGTCGTCGACCGGCGCCTCGAGCGCCTCGAAGCCTCGATCAAGAAGCAACGGAAAGAGGCCGACGTCAGGGAGCAGGCGATCCTCGCGCGTCTGAAGAAGGACCTCGAGAGCGAGACGCCCCTACGCGCCGCGGCGCAGGAACCTGACGAGGCCCGGGCGATCCGAGGGTTCACCTTCCTCTCGCAGAAGCCCATCCTTCATTGCCTGAACCTCGACGAGAAGGCGATCGGCGATGGACCTCGGGGCGTCGAGCAGTTCGGGCTCGAGCTCGCGGCTCGACGCGCGAGAACCCGGATTGGATGGGTCTCGGCGGTGATCGAAAGCGAAGTGGCCCAGCTCGCCGGCGACGAGCAGCGCGTTTTTCTCGCCGATCTCGGCTTGACGGAGCCGACCATTCACCGTGTGCTGAGCGACTGCTATGCCTTGCTCGGGCTCGTCTCCTTCTTCACCGTCGGAGAGGACGAGGTTCGCGCCTGGCCGATCCCGGAGGGCACGCGGGCCCAGGACGCGGCGGGGACCGTTCACTCCGACATCGAGCGGGGCTTCATCAGGGCCGAGGTGAACAGCTACGACGATCTGGTAGCGGTCGACGGCTCGTTCGCCGAGCTCAGAGGCCGGGGCCAGCTCAGGCTCGAAGGCAAGGACTACATCGTGCGGGACGGCGAGATCTGCCACTTCCGCTTCAACGTGGGGAAGTAGCGCGAAGGGACCCGGAACCGCTCGACCGGCCGAGGGATTGGACGGAGTTTCGGCGCCCACGCCTGAGCCTGGTTGCGCCGAGTGGGGCGCAGCGGCTCGCCGCCGCGCCCCGTCCCGCGTTCCTCTCGGCTACGGCGTGGGCAAGCCTCCGCCACCGGCCGCCCCACGCTGGTCGGGTGCTACTCCGGCAAAGGTGAGGAAGTCGATCATCCGGAAGTCTCCGGTCCGGCCGTTCCGCTGCGGGATCGTCGGCGTCCACCGCCTCTCGGCGTTCAGGTAGGAGTCGCGGTCGAGCTGGAGCAGCCCGATGAAGACCTCGCCGACGATACGGCCGCCGACCGGCCCGAGGTGCCGCCCCTC
>QHSU01000150.1 GCA_003220535.1 Candidatus Rokuibacteriota bacterium | reverse complement strand
CGGTACCCGAGCGCCAGCCCGACGCGCGCAGACTCTGCCGCGAGGTGGATCGTGATCGTGCGCCCCACCTCGCTCGCGGCGACCTCGAGCGAACCGAGCCCCGACATGGCCTGGACGGGGTTGCCCATCGCGTTCGCGCAGAGCTTCGCCCACCGTTCGCCCCAGAGATTGTCCGTGACCTGGGCTCCGTCGATGACCGAGAGCATCTCCGCCAGCTCGGTGGCGCGCGGCGTGATCCGCCCGTCGTGCTCGCCGGCGCGGAAGACGTCATGCCCTTTACCCTGCCCCTTCTCCGCGCCGCGCTCCACCTGGCCGGGCTTCCAGAGGGCCACGCCGATCTTGGACATGACCAGCCCCACGGCGCGCGAGGCGCCGGCCACGCCCGCCACCACCGGGTCGGGCCAGCAGTTCTGGGCCGCGACCACGTAGCCGTGGGCCGCCAGGTGCCTGAGGGCGAGCTGAGCCGCCCACGCCGTGTCATAGGCCTTCGTGGCGACGAACGCGATGTCGTAATCCCGCGGTAGCCGAGCTGCCTCGTTTAGATGCACTGCCGCGGGGCGCGCCTCGAACGGCTCGTGCGGTCCCGTCACCGAGATGCCGCGCTCGCGGATGGTCTCGACCTGGTCGGCCCACGAATCGACGAGCGTCACATCGTGGCCGGCACGCGACAGGAACGCCCCGAGGTAGCTTCCGATGGCTCCAGCGCCGATGAAGAGCACCTTCTTGCCCATGTCGCCCTCCCAGTCCGTGTATGTTACGTCGCCAGGGTGCTGGGAGGACGGGAGAATTCCCTAAATGGAACTTTCCTCCTAACAGGCCGGTTTTAATTCGACTGAAGCGCGGCTACACGCACGCCCACCGGTGAAAAGGGGGTGAGGAATAGTCCGCGGCCACGGGGGAAATGCACATGAAGCGAGCACTCACAGTTGCGGCTTCGAGGAGACTACTCATGATCCATCGGATCTTCTTGCTGACAGCCGTCGTGGGCTCCATCGGCTTGATGACCTGCGTTCCAGCGTTCGCCGACGATGACGACGACCTTCGCGCCGTGCCCTTCGCGTTTGTGGGGGCGGCCGGCGACTGTGGTACCGGGTACCCGGCCGGAAGCAACATCGTCACCGCGGCCTGGCTCCGGGGGATGGGGCTGCCGGACAACGGTGGACCGAATAGCAACCCCGTCGATCCCAGGGACAACCCGAACAAGACGGATCCTCATCTCGGTCTTCTCCTGTCAAAGAATGGCCCTACAGCAGATTGTTCGGCCTCAGGCGCGGAAATCAAGGGCGTTCGCGGGATGAGGGTCACTACCCCCTTCATTCTCGGTTTCGACTACCGCAACGGCGGGCACTGCGGCGGGGGTGCGCCACGTTTCAACGTCGTCGTGAGAACTGCCGGGGTGGAAACGTTCCATTTCGTCGGCAACTGCGCCACTGATACACCAGCGGCGGCCGTGCAGGATCCGGCACAGTGGACGACCATTCGCTTCGGGCCCGCTAGCCAGTTTCCGCCAATCCCGTCCGGTGGAACGGTCGTAAGCATCGATCTGATCTACGACGACGGGACGGACTCGACGTCGGTCCCCGACGATGCCCAAGGCGTGGGCCTGTCCGTCGTGGATAACATCTTCATCAACGGCCGGTTCATCCGCAGTGGTGAGGGTATTGCCCCAGGCGACAAGGACCGTCACGACGACGATGACTAGAGCGACACCAGCGATAGCCTGAACCCCTAGCTCGCACTGACGGGAGGCGAGGCTGTGAGCCTCGCCTCCTGCGCCGAGCCCGGATGACTCAGAGTTCGCGAACGAGGGCGGGGCCCGGTGGCCCCGCCCTTCGTTTTGCGGGGACAGTCTACCTTGCCGGCACGTGCCGGAAGCCGCGCGACGCGGCGAGGTCGTGCCGTTCTTGGTAATCCTACTCGCCGACCTTCAACCCCGCGTGATCTGTGACAGGCCCGGCAAGCGGCCGAGGAGATTTCCGCTGACGCCTCCGTCGACGATGAGGTCGTGGCCGTTGACGTAGCGTGCGTCGGGGCTGAGCAAGAACGCGATGACGTCGGCCATGTCCTCCGGCGTGGCCACGTGCCCGAGGGGAACGAGCGCGTCGCGCTCGGCGGCGATCCGCGGGTCGGCGTACACCTTGGCGGTCATGCCCGTGCGCACCATGCCGGGCGACAGCGCGTTGACCCGGATGCCGTCGCGCCCGAGCTCCTGTGCCAGCACCCGCACCAGCATGATGAGGGCCGCTTTGCTGGGCCCGTACGCGCCGAGGTTCGCGTGCGGATTGCTGCCGGACATCGACGCGACGGCCACGATCGCGCCGCGCGAGGCCTTGAGGGCCGGATGGGCCGCCTTGGCGAGGAGCCAGGTCGCGCGCGTGTTCACGGCGAAGAGGCGGTCCCAGTCGTCAACGGGGTAGTGCAGGAGCGGCCCGGGCCGATTGATGCCGGCGTTGCTCACGAGACCGTCCAGGCCGCCGAAGCGGCCGACCGCCTCGCCGACGACACGCGCCGGCGCATCGACGCTACCCATGTCACCGTGCAGAGCCAGCGCCTCCGCGTCAAGTTTCCGAAGCTCTTCGACCAGCCTGTCGAGCTCGGGCGAAGGGCCGAGGTCGACCGCCGCGATCTTCGCCGCCTGGCCCCGCGCGCGGGCATCGCGCGCCAGGCGGAGACAGGTCGCCCGTCCAATCCCGCTGGCTGCTCCCGTCACCAGCACGTGCATACACCCCTCCTCCGGTGCGGCGAAGTGTAATACCTCAGGCCCTCAGCGACCGGCGCAGCCGATCTCCTGAAGCGGCTTGTTCGAAGGCGCGCCAACACGGTACAGTAAGCGCATGAAGCTGACCATCGATCTTTCGCCTATGCAAGCTGAGCGACTGCGCCACGAGGCGACTCGCCTCGGTCTCGCGCCGGAGGACCTCGCCCGG
>QHSU01000152.1 GCA_003220535.1 Candidatus Rokuibacteriota bacterium | reverse complement strand
GAAACTGCTGGAGGGCGGCATCGTATCCGTACTTCGCCAGCTCGTCACGAATGTAGTTCGCCGCGCGCTTTTCGCCGTCTGTGCCGGCGGCACGGATGCCGATGTCCACCGAGAGCGCATGGACATGCTGGAGCGCGCGGGCCGACTCGAATTGCGGGCTGCCGAGTCCCGGGGTAGGCGTCACCGTGCTCGGTGCCGGCGTGCTCGTCGCGGGGGATTGCGTCGCGGTCGGCGCGGGCGTGGCGTTGTCGCTACCGCCGCAGGAGGCGAGGAGGATGGCGGAGAAAACGACTAGCGCCGGGAGAGCTGCGGAGCGATGAGAGATGGGTGCTAAAGGATGGCTTATCGCCGGCTCCGCCGCCGCCACCACGAGCGGAGCCGCTCGCCGACGCCGGGGCCATTGAGGTCGATCGGCTTTCCGCGCCAGAGCTTCTCCTGCGGCCGCGATTGCCGCCGCAGCGAAAGCACGAAAGCCGCAATGAAGAGAACGAAGCCGCCGATTATCACCCATCGGATCAGGTCGGAACTGCCGCCGATCATAAAGGCGATCACGATCATCGCAATGGCGATTAGCAGAAGATGACCGGCGGTCAGGTGGGGGACTGGGAGACTCGAGAGGGCGTTCCCGACACTGTGGAAGAACCCGCTGATGCCGTACTTGATCCGCGACGAGAGGGGGCGCTTGGGCGGGAACGTCTCCAGCCGGGCGAGTAGCTCTTCTATCTCTTGCTGAATGCGGTCGGGCATCGGGGCCTCTGTCGGGGCGTATCGCGCACAACATTTTATCCCTGCAAGGGATACGCGTCCAGCGCCTTAACGAGCTTTATCACTTGGCAGAGCTGGCCGCACTGAGCATAATGGGCCGCGACTCTCATGGACTGGCGGGAAGAATACAAGCGGCGGCTCGCCTCGGCCGAGGACGCTATCAAGCTCGTGGAGGCAGGTAATCTCGTAATGATTCCGATCGCGGGGCCGCGTGTACTACCGGGCGCGCTCTTTCGTCACTGCACGGAAAACGGCGTTTCCATCGATCTCCGCGTCGGCGCGCCTCTGACCGATCCCGGCTGGTTCCGGGCGGGCCACGAAGAGACGTTCCGGGTCGAGTTCGAGTTGTTCATCGGCGATTTCGCCCGCCCGGCGGTGGACGAGGGACGCGCCACGTATCTCCCGAACCTGTTCTCGCTGAACTTCAAGGATATCGACGAGAAGCGGCCGGAGAGCCGACCGGTCGACGTGTTTCTCGTTTCAGTGACGCATCCGGACGACGACGGATACGTTTCCTTCGGAGCCCACAACTGGAATAAGCGCTCGCACGCGCGGCGGGCGAGGACAGTTATCGCGGAGGTCGACGCCGGCCTCAGGCCCGTCTGTGGCGATAACACAATCCACGTCACCGAAATCGACCGGTTCGTGGAGATCCCGCCGGTGCAGATAACACGCGGGTTGGTCGAGGCGTGGCTGCGCCGCGTTGAGAACGACTCCGCGCGCGAGGCGTACATGGGAATCGTCGACGAGCTGGGCGAAGACCTCGACCGGCTGATCGTCGTCGGGCCCGTGATGACGCGGCTGCCCGCCGCGCAGGTGCGGCGCCTGCTCGGGCTGGCCCAGCCGCCAGAGGACGCGACGACGATCGCCGGGTACGTGGGCGACCTGGTGCCGGACGGAGCGACGATCCAGATAGGCGCCGGCGAGCCGAGCATGTACCTCGCGCGGGCGGGCGCGTTCGACGGCAAGCATGACCTTGGCCTGCACACAGAGATGTCGGCGCCGGGAATCCCTCGCCTTGTCGAGTGCGGCGTGATAAACGGCGCGCGCAAGACACTGCACCCGAACGTGGCGATCGCGTCGGCTTGGTCCGGGTCGGACATCGAGGACCTGAAGATCGTCACGAACAACCCGAAGTTCGAAGTACGGGACCCGGAGTACGTACTCGACGTACGGACGATCGCTCAGAACGACAACTTCTACGCGATGAACAACGCGCTTTCGGTGGATCTGACCGGCCAGATAAACGCGGAGAGCGTATTCGGGTCGCGCATGATCAACGGGACGGGCGGCCAGCCGGAGTTCCAGATCGGCGCGGCGCTGTCGCGGGGCGGTCGCGGGATCACGCTGGTGCCGTCGACGGCGCTGGACGGAGCCGTCTCGCGGGTCGTATCTCAGCACGAGGCGGGGTCAATGATTACGGTCCCGCGCTTCTTCGCGGATACGGTAGTGACGGAGTACGGGATCGCGCGGCTGTGGGGCAAGAACCACCGGCAACGGGCGCAGGAGCTCATCGCCGTCGCGCATCCGGACTTTCGGGCGGAGCTCAAGCAGGCGGCGGAACGGCTGTAGCCAGCGAGTCGGAGGAAAAGCGAATGGTTCAGCGAGAGCGCCTGCTATACTACGCCCCGAAATGACGCCCGCCCTCCCCAAGATCGGCGCCCACGTCCGTAGCGGCGGAGGCGTGCAGAACGCGGTCGAAAATGCACTGGCGATGGGCGCGGAGACGATCCAGATCTTCTCCGGCGCGCCTTACGCCTGGAAACGCAAGAAGTACACCGAAGCAGAGGTCGAGGCGTACAAGAAGAGGGTCGAAGAGACCGGCATCGAGCCTGCGTTCATCCACGGGTTGTATCTCGTCAATCTGGCGTCGTCGGACGATGCGCTGCTCGCCCGCTCTCACGACGCGCTTGTCGGCGATATGAAAGCGGCCAGCCTGATTGGCGCGAAAGGGGTGATCTTTCACATCGGGAGCCATATGGGCGCCGGCTACGACGCCAAGTTGAGCCAGGTGGTCGACTACGTGCGCAAGGTGGTCGACAATACTCCGGACGACGCGTGGATGATCCTCGAGAATGCTGCGGGCATGGGCGGAGCGATCGGCTCGAAATTCGCCGAGCTGGGCACAATCATCCGCGAGTCCGGGAGCGATCGGGTGAGGGTGTGCCTGGATACGCAGCATGCCTTCGCCGCCGGCCACGATTTGAGGACCCGTGCCGGTCTC
>QHSU01000149.1 GCA_003220535.1 Candidatus Rokuibacteriota bacterium | reverse complement strand
GCGGTCTTGAGGTTGATCACCAGCTCGAACTTCGTCGGCTGCTCAACTGGCAGGTCGCCTGGCTTGGCTCCCCGCAGGATGCGATCGACGTAGATCGCGGCCCGTGAGTACAGTTCGCGTGTGTCCGGCGTATATTCCATGAGGCCGCCCTGTTCCGCCCATCCGTACGAGGTATACATCGTTGGGACCCGATGCTGGGCCACGAAGTCGATGATGCGCTTGCGGTAAGCGATTAAGGTCGGGTCCTCGAGGACGATCAAGCCGGCCGTCCCGGCGCGGCCGATCTCTCGCAGCGCGGCGTCTAGTTGCTTGCCGTCGGACGCGCCCACCGTTCGCACGTCGATCTTTAGCTCCTGGGCCGTCGCCTTGAACCCCGGCAGCCGTTGTGCGGTCATCGGGTTGGTCGGGTTCACCAGGAGTGCCGCCGCCGACAGGGTGGGGACCATTGTCTTGAGCAGCTCGATGCGCTTGCGATCGAGCTCGGGCCCAAGCCCAGCTTGGCCGGTCATATTGCCTCCGGGCCGCGCAAAGCTTGCCACGAAGCCCGCGCGCACCGGGTCGTTGCCCGTGACGAACACGATGGGGGTGGTGGCCGTCGCCTCCTTCGCGGCCTGGGCCGACGGAGCGGACGCGGCGAGGATCACGTCGACCTTAAGGCGCACGAGCTCCTTGGCTAGAGCACGCAGACGCTCATAGTCTTCGCCGCCGTACCGGTACTCGATCACCAGATTGTCACCTTCGACCCAGCCCTGCCCGCGCAGCGCCTTCCTGACAGCATCGACGGCCGACGCACGCGTCTTGGGGTCTCCGGGCGACAGTAATCCGACGCGCGCCGTCTTCTTCGGCGTCTGAGCGCCCGCGGGGCCCGGGGTGACGAGCAAGCCGGCGCCGAGGGCAAGAACCGCGCGCCGCGAGATCATTGGATCACCAGGTCCGCCCGCCCCAGCACCGACGGCGGGATCGTCAGACCGAGCGCCTTTGCCGTCTTCAGGTTGATGACGAGTCGAAAGCGGTCGGCTTGCTCGACGGGCAGGTCCGCGGGTCTCGCGCCCTTGAGGACACGCCCCAGCAAAGCACCCCCGCGCCGCCACATGTAAGCACGGTCTGGCCCGTAGGCCATGAGCCCTCCGGCCTCCGGAAACCCGCTCCGCCAAAAGATCGCGGGGAGTCGACGTTGCAGTGCGAGCTTGGCGACCTGCATCTCATTGAAGGCGAAAAGCGGAGTTGCAAGCAGTACGAGGCCCTCGGCGCGGGCCTTAGCTGCCGTCTCGAATGCAGCGTCGAGGTCCTTCAGACTCGTCACCTCCACGAATGCAAGCCGGACTCCGAGGGAGCGGGCCGCAATCTCCATTCCCTTGCGGTGGAGCCCGACCGCGATCGCACCGCCTAGGACAGCAACCCTGGAGGCGCTGGGCATGCTTTCCTTGAGCAATTCGAGCAGTTTCTCGTTCAGTTCCTCGACACGTCCACTCACTCCCGTGATGTTTCCGCCGGGCCGGGCAAGGCTGGAGACTAGACCGGCATCGACGAGATCGCCCGCCGAGAGGACGACGATGGGGATTGTCATCGTCGCCTCTGCCACGGCGCGAATCGCCCGCGGGTGCGACGCGAAAAGAACATCGACCTTGAGACGGACCAGGTCGTTCGCGAGGTCACGGAGGCGTTCAAGGTGACCTTCCGACCATCGGTGTAAGAAGGAGAGGTTCGCGCCTTCGACGTAACCGGAGTCGACTAGGCTCTGCCGAAAGACTTCGAAGAAAGGAGAGGTCGAAGGTTCTGGACCATGCCAGAGAAGACCGACCCTGTACATCTTTTCCGTCGACTACGCCTCGACGGCGAGCGGCGTGACAAGCGTCCCCAGCGTCAGCCCGCACAGGAACGTGCGCCGGTTCATCACTGGATGATCTCGTCCGCTCGCGCGAGGATTGACTGCGGGATCGTCAGGCCGAGAGTCTTCGCAGTCTTCATATTGATGACGAGCTCGAACTTCGTGGGTTGCTCAACGGGGAGATCGGCGGGTTTCGTGCCCTTGAGGATCTTGTCCACGTACGTGGCGGCGCGCCGGAACATCTGGGGGACGCTCGCTCCATAAGCCATGAGACCGCCCGCCTCCGCCTCCTCCCTGAGCCCGTACACTGCCGGGAGCCGACTCTTGGCGGCGAGAGCCACGATCTGGGCTCGCTGCGCACGGAACACCGCGTCTCGCAGGACGAGGACGCCGCCCGCGCGCTGGCTGCTCATCGCCGCGAACGCCGCCTCGATCTCGGAAGGGGTGCGCGCTTTCAAGACTTGAAGCTGCACCCCGAGGGCCCGGGCAGGGTCCTCCGCCTGTCGCACCGCGCTGGAGTGGCTTGGTTGGTCGGGGTTCTGGAGAACAGCCACCCGGGAGACCTTCGGGGCGACCGCTTTGAGCATCTCCAGCTGCTTTCCCACCAACTCCGGGGAAATGGTGGCTAGCCCGGTGAGGTTGCCGCCGGGCCGGGCAAGGCTGGCGACGAAGCCCTCGGCAACAGGGTCGCCTGAGACGGTGAAGACAATAGGGATCGTCCTGGTCGCCTGCTTGGCTGCTTCAGTAGCGGGCGGGGATGCGGCGACGATGACGTCCACCTTCAGGCGAACGAGCTCGGCGGCGAGCCCAGGCAGGCGCTCATACTTCCACTCGGCAGCCCGATGCTCGATCGCGATGTTCTGGCCTTCGACGTAGCCCAGCT
>QHSU01000148.1 GCA_003220535.1 Candidatus Rokuibacteriota bacterium | reverse complement strand
GGCGTCGCCGAAGCGAACGTCCGGGTGGCCTCGCGAAACTTCCTGCCCAACATCAGCGGAACGGGCTCCTACGGAGGCGCACAGCTCGAGCTCAACCCGACCTGGTCCCTCGGTCTCGCGTTCACCTGGAACATTTTCGACGGCGGGAATCTGATCGCGGCATACGACGAAGCCAAGGCGAACCTCGGCGCCGCGAGCGCTCGGGTCAAGGCGGCCGAGCTGACGCTCATTCAGAACCTCGAGCAGGCGGAGATCGCCGTCGAGGCGGCCCAGGAGCGGATCCAGGCGGCCCGGGTGCTGATCACCTCGGCCCAGGAGAACTTCCGCCTCGCGCAAGGACGCTTCGACGTGGGGGTCGGGACGATCCTGGAGCTGACCGACGCCCAGCTCGCCCTCACCCAGGCGCAGAACACCGAGGCCCAGGCCCTGGCCGACTATCGCATTGCCCTGGCGCAGTTAGATCGGGCCGCCGGACGACGGTAGCGGGCCGAGGGGATGCTCGCCCCGCGCGCGCCGAGGTGGCGCCGAAGGAGACGCCTTCTCTTAGTGGCGAAACACTGGTGTGATTTCGGCGCCGGGGCATTCGGGTCCAGCGCGTGAGCTGCACTACGACACCTTGCATCGACCACACACATGTCTCGAGGGTCGTCCGCCGATCACCCGCCTCGCCACCGTGAGACTTCACAGGTAGAACATACTCTCGACCGCCTCTCGCCGAACAGCTACTCGTAGCGGAGCGCTTCGATCGGGTCCAGGCGTGACGCCTTGCGCGCCGGGTAGAGCCCGAAGAAAATCCCGATGTACCTGGGGGTCTGACGCCTCAAGAGAAGACGACTCCGATCTCCACCCGGACCTCGTCCTGGTCGGCTTCCACCGCGCCAACCAGGCGCCATTGATCGCCGAGCCTTTCAACGTATTCGATCCCATACTGGCCGATCTGCGTCGAATTGCGCATTGACACCTCTCCGGGTCCGTTCAGTAGGCCTGGCAATTTGCCGTTCGCAACCAATCACGCAGTGCACGCTCATACCAGCTCATATCGGTCATGTACCACTCCACCGTGTGCGCATTGAAACCTCCGTTCGTCCATGCAAGGGCGACGATTAATCGGAAGGCTTTCCCCAACTCGGCCAGTCGTCGCAGGTCCGGTAAGCCGACGCTCGGCCACCAAGGCTGCACGACCGTCCAATACGCCTCAAGATCGAGGCTCAATGAGATGTACTGACTTCGCTCAAGTGGGAATTGCGCGAGATCGGCGGCCGGAATCCCCCAACCTGCGGTTTCCCAATCCATGACCAGGAGGCTCTGTCCGGTCTGCTCGGCTCGAATACGTACGTTTTTCGACACGAGATCGCCATGGACGAGAGTCCGCGGTAGGCGCTCACAGAACCGCTCGATAGGAGGCCAAAGCGTTTCCAGGCGATCGCAGTGGCCGACAATCGCTTCGAGGGTCCGCCACCGGTCGTCAGCACGAGCTGCTGGATGGCCAAGGATTTTGGTGATCATGGCACGCGCCCGACGCAGTCCTTCGAGATAAAAAGCCGCACCTCGGTCGGGGAGGGCTTCCCCGACGGCAAGGTGCTGGGCAGATGTGTTCATGGCGCCGAGCCAGCGTCCTGCAAGCGCGCGATGCTCTTCGACCCCTGATGCATAGCTCGCATCGCCAGCATCTTCCAAGAACAGCCAGCGGCAATCGGTGTCGTCGTCTACTAAGCCGTAATAGCGAAGAGCGCTAATGGACAATCGAGGAAGAACCCTTTCGTAAATTATGTGTTCGGTCGCCGCTGACTCACTCTGCTTCTGGTAGCATCGCTTCGCGACTACTGCGCTGCCCCCGGGTCCGGCACCGACCAGTCGGTAGACCGCCGAACGCCGGTGGGGCAGTTCCAGGACGCTGTAGCCGCTTGCCCCCTCCGATGGGAACGCGTCTACGTCGCACCGCTTGTCGCGCAAAACCTCTTTCAAGATTTCGATGCTATCGGGTTCGGCTTGACCCCCTCCAAGCCTGCGCCAGGCCCTCACGGCAGGATGGTCGGCGAGATTCACACGAATGACTTCAATTGGCATTTGTCCGGGGCCCCCTTTGACCGCTGCACTCCCAAAGCGCACGCCACCGGGGCCTCGCACTATTCCACAATGACCTCCCCGTACATCCAGGGGTGGGGCGTACAGATATAGTAGTAGACGCCCGGCTGCGTGAAGGTGATGGCCTTGGACTCTCCGGTGGCCAGATCGCCTGTATCCCACTCGCGCTTCGCGAATGCGGTGGCGTCGTGATTGAGCTTGCCGACATTCGTAAAGGTTATTGTGGTTCCCGCCTTGATCCGGATGCGGGCTGGCGAGTAATTGAATTCCTCGTTGTTGTCGCCGATCTTGATCGTGACGACGCCTGTCTCGATTGGTTTCGATGCCATCAGGACCGCCGGCCAACGTTGTGGCAACCCGGAGGGCCCACCAATGGTCGATGGTGGAGGAGGCGGCCAGAGGGCGGTCAATTGTCCCTTCAAGGAAAAGGCCCACACCGCGTCACCGTATGCACTGCCCTGCAGTCTGTTGCCACCAGTAGCGATGGCGACGTACTGCTCGCCGTCTACCTCATAAACAACGGGCGGGGCGTCAGCCCCAAAGCCGGTCTGGAACCGCCATAGCTCCTGACCCGTCTTGGCATCGAGCGCGAGGAAATTGCCATCCGGCTCGCCCCGAAAGACGAGCCCACCGGCCGTTACGGTCGCCCCTCCCCCGAGGCGGTACGGCGTCTTGTGCTGCCAGACGATTTTGTTTGTCGTGCTGTCGATCGCTGTGAAAGTACCACTCATGGGTGAGCCAACCGGCGTCACCTGACTCCCGCGGCCATAGCTCTTCCCCTGCACGAACTCCCGTTTGCCGCTCCGCACATAAGCGCTGGTGCGCACTGTGCCGGACACGTAGAAATATCCCGTGTCGGGGCTGTACGGC
>QHSU01000151.1 GCA_003220535.1 Candidatus Rokuibacteriota bacterium | reverse complement strand
ACCACGGGCCACGATCAGCATGGGGTAAGAGCCGGCCAGGCCACTCATCAACGTCCCGAGCGCGATGCCGAGATTGCCAAAACCGAGCAGCTTACAGCGGGAGAAGGACGGCGTTAGGAACCCGTAGGCACCCTGGCAGATGCTGCTGAGCATCGAACAGATGGCCGAGAGGACACCCACGGCCGTGTAGGTCAGCCCCATGTCGGCCATGATGTAGGGGTACAGCATGGTCATCATCTGGTTCTGGAAGTGATTGACGGCGTGCGAGACGTTGCTCAAATGGAGCATCGCCTGCTTTTCCCTGGTGCTGGGCTCCGGCGACGTTCTTACCCGGGTATCGGTCTCCACCGCTATGCCGCCTGGCCACCACTGCGAGCGGCCGGCCCGGTAACGCCGGCGAGCTCCCTGGCCAGGGCGACGCAAGAGCTCGTATCGTAGGTGCTCGCGAGCCGCTGCTTGTTGGTGGCGAGACTGCCCACGTTGTACATCTCGAAGAGGAGCTGGCGGGAGCCGAAGGAGTCACAGGCGTACTCCCAGGCCAGCTTGAGCAGACGAAAGCGCTCCGGTGCCCCCTCGTCGTGGGCAACAAAATAGCGGTGCAGGTGGGGGCCGATGTCGGGATTGTGCAGATCGGCCTGGCCCGGAGCCATCAGGAGGCCTGGGCCGCAGAGCTCTCGGATGTGCTGCAGCACGGACGGATAGTGCTCGATCGCGAAGGTCCGCGCCGCCAGTGACATCGTTGGGTTCGGCATGGCCAGCCCGGACGGTGAGCGCACCGGATTCGCCTCGGCGGCCTGGATGAACGCCCGCAGGGTCTCGAGATAGACCATGGCATCGGCCAAGGCCGTCTGGACCGACGGCTGTGTGGTACTGCCCAGGGAGTCGGCAATGGCCGCGCAGATGCCCAGCAGCACCTCAGCCTTGACGGCCATGCGCACCAGCACGTACCAGGGACCAAGACCGACGGCGCCCTGAAACAGTTGCGCCTCGAAGGCGAGATCTATGGCCGCGGAGCGCCGCAGATAGAAGACCCGTTCCCACGGGATGAACACGTCGTCGAACACCACGATGGAGTCCATCTCATCCCAGGATGGGCTGACCGGATGGTCCGCCGGGTTGGAGGACGCCAGCGGCTCGCGGCAGATGACGTGGATGCCCTTAGCGTTCACCGGCGCTGCAAAGTACACACTCTGCTCAGGCGTGAGATCGGGCCGCGGTGGCGTCATGCAGAAAAGCTCGTTGGCATAGGGGGCTTGCGTCCCTACGCCTTTGGCTCCCCGCACGACGATACCGTCGGGACGCCGTGCCGTGACCCGCAAGGGCTCCTGCCTGGACACCGGGTGATTGCGGTGATGTAAGGGATCGCTGAAAACGGTCGCGATACTGCGGTCATTCTCGCGGCAGTACTCGAAAAACTGGGCCACGTGATCGGCAAAGGCGGGGTCCTCTCGGCCCAGGAGGTCCCGCACATCGTAGAGGCCGAGCGCAACCGTCGCCAAATGCTGGGGTAAGCGGGCAGCGACGCCGCCCGCCCGGCGTACGAGACATTCGTACATACGCTGCTGGCTTGCCAGATCGTCTACCGATCGGGGCAGCAGGTAGGCCCGACTCACCGGCTTGCCCGTGCTCGGCGATGGCATGGTCAGCAACTCGTGGTGTGCCACGTCGTGCTGCAGGTCGTAGATCGCGGCCACGCTGCGAGCGCAGCCGGCCAGCGCGGGGTGGGTGGTGACGTCCTCCACCCGCTGGCCCATCAGCCACAGGCGGCGCCCGTCCCTGAGGCTCTCCAGATACTCCTCTCCTCGACGTATGGGCATGTCCTCACCTCCTGGACGAGCGAGACGCGTCGATAGTACACAATCCGCCGACGCAACCCCCCAGCGGCTGAACCCCCGCCTGAGGTTTGAATCCGAGGATGTTGAGGTCGAGGAGTTGCGCACGCCGGGGATGACGGCGGACCTCGTCGTCTTCGATCCCGATGCCGTGCAGCCGATCACGGAAGACGTGGTGCACGACTTCCCGAACAACGGCTGGCGGATGCGGGAGCTGGCCGAGGGGATCCACTGCCGTGGTGAACGGCGAGGTCCAGAAGGGTACACGGGGAGCTACCCGCTCCGCCGCTGATGGGTCGTGCGAGCGCTCCGCTCGGGCGACGTGCTCGACGCTATTAGCGCTTCAGGCCGTCCAGCACCTCCAGCGCCAGCTCGTAACGGCCGAGCGGCGGCATCAGATACGCGCCCTGGACGCGCTCGCGCACCGCGAACAGCATCTCGCGCGCGATCTTCACGCCTTCCTTGCGCGCGGCCTCGCCGCCAGGCGTCTTGCGCATCCGCTCGCGGATCACTTCGGGGATCTGCATGCCGGGGACTTCGTTGTGGAGGAACTCGGCATTCTTGTAGCTCACCAGCGGGAGCACGCCGACCAGCACGGGCATCTCCAGGTGCTCGATGCGCCGCAGCACCGTCTCGAGCAGGTCCGTCTGGAAGATCGGCTGCGTCATGATGAGCTCGGCGCCGGCCTCTCTCTTCTTCTGGAGGCGGGCGAGCTCCTTGTCGAGATCCGCCGCGCCCGGCTCGAGGCCCGTCGCGAGGAGGAACGACGTCTTGCCGCCGGGCAACGGCTTGCCGGCGGGATCCACGCCACGGTTCATGTTCGACGCCATCTGCAGGAGCCCGATCGCGTCGAGGTCGTAGACCGCGGTCGCCTCCGGGTAGTCGCCGACCTTCGGCGGGTCGCCGGTGATGATCACCAGGTTCCGGATGCCGATTGCGTGCGCGCCGAGGAGGTGCGCCATCTGCGCAAGCAGGTTCCGGTCGCGGCCGCACACGTGGAGGATCGGCTGGATGCCGTAGCGCTCCAGCAGCAGCGAGCAGAACGCGATGTTCGACATGCGCGCCATCGCGCGCGGCGCGTCCGCGACGTTCACGATGTCGACGCCGCTGTCGAGCAGCATCTTCGCGCCCGCGAGCGCCTTCGACGGGTCGAGGCCCGGCGCC
>QHSU01000098.1 GCA_003220535.1 Candidatus Rokuibacteriota bacterium | reverse complement strand
TGCGGCCCGTACGTTCGCTGACCCGCCCAAGGCGGATCTCTGTCCCCAGGGCTTCGACGGCTCGGTCGCCCTCACCGCCTCCCGGGTAGCTCCCAAGGTGGACCGACACCTCCTTGGACCGGATTTGCACCGGCTGCGTTGACTGGCCTTGCACGGCACACTCTCATTCTTGCTGACAGGTTCCGCTTCGGCTACCTCTTCCCGGGAGTGACGACCAGCGCGTTCGGGACTCCCCATCCGCCAGGCAGCGACAGCGTCAGTGCGGGAAGCTTCACCACGAGCTGTGTCGACGGACCCCCGTCGAGGTTGAGTGCATCTACGCATCCGAGCCCACCCTTCTCGGACGGGTCGGCGAGGAAGCGCGCGAAGGCTGTGGTCTCGGCCTTCGTCGACACGACGAGGATGACGACACCCCCCTCGGCGCACACCGCGGTCCGCTCGGCGAGCTGAGGCTTGAGCCCCGGGACTTTTCCCGCGACGACGAGACGGGGAATGCCCTGGACAATGAGGCGATGCGCAAGATGGTCGCTTATTTCAGCGCCCACCATGATTCGCGCCTTCTTTTCGTCGACCACGAGGGCGCCCCAGCTTTTCCGCTTGCCACCGGCTATGAATTGTCCCTCGTCAACAGCGAGCCCCATCGCCCGGCCCTCCTTGTCGAAGAAGCTGGCATTGATGGCGACGACCGCTGGATAGTGCGCGACAATCTGCTCCACCGTGCGTCGCGACGAGGGGCCTCCAGCCGGGACTAGACGGAGTTCTGCCACATCGAGATCAATCTTGAAGGCATAGCCTGAAAATGGCTCAGCGTCCCCCGAGCTCACCTGAAAGGTCACGTGCGCGATACCCGGAGCCACTGCTAGAAAGCCCAGCGGCTCCCCGCTCGCCAAGTTTGCCACAACACCATGCACTGCCAGGAGAATCAGCAGAATGTAGAGAACGAGCGTGAGGCGGCGTGCCATGGGGCTCCATCTTCCGGATCCGCACCGTCTTGAAATGCCGACATTCGTCCGAGTAGCAGATGCACTATCCACGAACGGAACTTTCTCACGCCACCTAACCGGGGTGTAATGAAAGAGTGACTAAGCCCGTCGGTTGTCTCTCGCTTCGCCCGTCGCAACACGAGTCCTTAGGACGCGCATAGTACGGCCAGTTCTCCCGATGACCGGGCAACTAGGGGTAGCGGCGACATAAAACAGCGCCATGACGGCGGACGACTCGACGAATTCCCTGACGCTAAATTCAGGTGTTTGCCGGATCGTCAGGGCGACCAGGCACGCTTTATCGTCTGTTTGAAACCTCTTCGGTGGAGTGAACCCAACAAACGGAGAGTGCGACATGAGTCGGACGTGGGTTGTATCGGTGTTGGTAGTGGTCGCGTTGATCATCCCGACGATGACCTTCTCCCAGGCGGTCCCCATCGGGGCCTGGTGCGGCGGTTCGTACGGCGCAGAGGGCACCAACTTCGGCCCATGCCCGACAGTTCAGAGCGGAGCGCAGGTCGCCGGACCGGCCTCAGGCATCCAGGCACAGCGCGGGCCGACCGAGCCTCAGTACCCGGCCAGCCAGGTCGCCTTCGAAGACGGAAGGGCGTTCTTCAACAAAGAGCCGCTGAACCTCGGCTACACGCGCTTTGCCGACCGGACCGACGACATCCAGTCAGGCGACTAGGAGCGCTGTCGTATCGGAGAGAGCTTGACGGCGCGGGCTCAGCCCGCGCCGGTCGTTTTCGGCCTTTAGTTGTTCTTGGTAAGCGCGAAGCGGCCCGCGCGAATCTCGGCCTGTACACGACCTTCCCGTTCTTCCAGCGGCTGTTCCGCGCGAGCGGCTTCGGCCCCGAGGCCGATCAGATGGAGAAAGGCGTGAGAGGGCTGTCGCTCAGCGACCGGATTCTCGATGCCGTGTGTCTGACCGGGCCGCTGACGCGCTGCCGCGAACAGCTCGCGGCGTTCCGCGGCGCCGGTGTCGACCTGCCGATTCTCGTCGCCCGATCGGCATCGACGGCGCGCGCGGCGTGATCAAAGCGTTCCGCCGTTAGACGAGCTTGATGTCGAGGGCCGGCGGACTGGGTTCCCCGGCGGAGGTGCGGTACCTTCACCAGCGCCCAGGCGGCCGACGCTACACCCAACGAAGGATGTGCGCCGCGCCCTTGTCGTCGATCCACTTCTTCGCCATCTGAACCGCGTAGGCGTTGGCCTCCGCCGCCGTGTCGCACATCACGTCGAGCGGCGCAGGTACGTGGGGCATACGGAGACTACCGCCCTCATCGATGCTCACCAGCGCTTTGGGTCGCCAGCGTCCGCCGTCCGACTTGAACGACTGCGCCTCGATCCTCCAGCCCTTGTATTGGACGTCCGCCATGTTCGCCTCCGTTCACTTCCCCTTCGGCTCGCGCTGTCCACGGTATCGGGGAGGCAGAAGTACCTCAGTCGCGTTCTCCGAGTCGGTTACGGGCGCTCTTCGATCCTTGTCCACTTGATGGAGTAGCGTGCGGACCAGGTGCAGAGGTGATGCCAAGTACTACCGCATCAGTACCGAGGTTTGAATATCGGGAGAATCGAGCAAGTCGACCGGATATGTGGGGCCGCTCAGCACACTCGGGTTGAGATTGGCGAGTCACGTGTTGAATCACATCCGACAGTCGAGCGTTTTGGTGTTGACGTCGCACTTCGGAGTAATTCTCAATCTTGCAAATCGATCGGTCGGAGTGATCGGAAGACCCCCCAGGAATGGGTCGGGCTCCGATCCTGCGGACAGCCAGCCGATCCGAGGCGGCGGCGACGGCTTCTGGACGTGCGCAGCGCGGCCACGCGCGGCTCCCCCGGGTAAAACGTTACGGGCTTTCCCTCATGGGTCCTGAGCTAGCCGGTAAGCTCCTACAATTGCTCAAGGCGCACGTGGACGCTCTTGTCGTGTTCCCAGGTGCTTTCGGCGTTGGACAAGATCCTCAAGGGCGCAAAACCGCGGACCTGTCTAATGGACTGACGAATCCGCGGTCCCCTTCGGCACGCATCCTGGTAAGATCCGCTGCGTATGCACGGTGTGGCCGTTGTCGCGCGTGCCCTGGCGACCGCGGCCCTCGGCCTCGCTCTCGGGACGGCGACCCCGGACGCAGCCCACGCTCTGAACATCGGCGGCCCGGGCGTCAACCCCGCCGATTTCCGGATTACCACATTCGCGACCGGCTTGAACTTTCCGTACGGCATGCAGGTCCTGTCCGACGGATCACTGCTGGTCGCGACCAGTAGACCTGTCGACCAGAACAACCCCAGCTTCTTCAACTCGGTAGGCGAACTGATCTGCCTGGTCGACACCGACGGCGACGGCGTCGCCGACTCGAGCTTCGTCGCGTTCAACGGCCTCCCGGGCGTGCTCACCGGACTCGGGGTCGCTGGCAATCTCGTCTTCGTGACCAGCTCCGCATTCGGCCAGGAGCGGATCTCCGTCCTCAGGATGGGGGCGACGCCCGCCGATCCGTTCGGTTTCATCGGTGCCCTCACCTTCACCTTCCCTCCGAACTGGGAGCACACGACCTACGGTCTCGCTGTCCGCCCGACCCCGGCGCAGGCGGGGTCCTGGGATCTGTTCTTCAACGTGGGCTCCGACGGGAACAACACGCAGAGTGCCGCGACTGTGCCGCTTGCCGGACTTACCAGCGGCACCCTCGAGGGCGCATCGATCTACAAGGTCACAGTGACGGATACGGGAAACGGGGTGGCGGTCGCGGGGCTCACGCGGATTGCCTCGGGACTGCGCAACGTCGCCGGGATGGCATTCCATCCCGTGTCCGGGGACTTCTATTTCGCGGACAACGGTATCGATGGCCTCACCGACCCCGACGAGCCCCTCAGCGCTGACGAGATGAACATGATCGCGGCCAGCGCCATCGGTACGGTGGAAGACTTCGGGTTCCCGGAGAACTACACCCAGTATCGGACCGGCAGTGTCATCGGCGGCGCCGGCATCCAGCCGCTCGCGACCTTCCAGCCCATCCCGTCGCCGAATGGTGCCGAGAGCGAGGGGCCGGTGCAGATCGCGGTGGCGCCTCGCTATTTCCCGGCCGCCGTGAACAACGGCATCTTTGTCGGCTTCCACGGCAAATTCGACGGCGCCGAGGCCGACAACGAGGAGAACGCTCTCGTGTACCTGGACCTCGGGACCGGGCAGCACTTCCACTTCATCTCGAGCACCGAGCCGGGCATCGGGCATCCCGACGGACTCGTGGCAACCGACGATTCGCTGTTCATCGCGGACCTGTCGTCGACGGGCTTCCTCGAGGGCGTGGGCACCGGCGTGATCTACAAGATCAGGGCGCTCTCAGCGCCGACGCCGGTCCTCGCCGTCAGCCCGACCAGCGTCGCCGCAGGTGACACGGTGACGGCGAGTTGGAGCGGGATCGCGGCACCGACGCCGACGGATTGGATCGGCCTCTATACCGTGGGCACCGCCGACGGCGCGTATCTGGCCTGGATTTACGTGAGCTGCTCTCACACGCCGGCGGTCGCCCAGGCTTCTGGCTCATGCGCCTTGCCGATCCCCGAAAGCGTGACGCCTGGAACCTATGAGCTCCGGCTGTTCGCGGCGAATGGGTTCACACGCCTCGCCCCCAGCGGGACTTTCACCGTTACGGCGTCATCATCGGTCACGTTGAGCGCGACGCCAACCTCCGTGCCCGCCGGGGGATCGGTCACGGCCACCTGGAACGGGATCGCGGCGCCGACGCCGACGGATTGGATCGGCCTCTATACCGTGGGCACCGCCGACGGCGCGTATCTGGCGTGGATTTACGTGAGCTGCTCTCACACGCCGGCGGTCGCCCAGGCTTCTGGCTCATGCGCCTTGCCGATCCCCGAAAGCGTGACGCCTGGAACCTATGAGCTCCGGCTGTTCGCGGCGAATGGGTTCACACGCCTCGCTACCGGCAATTCCTTAACGGTGACCCCATGAGGATTTCCTGCACCTGATGGACGTCCCTCCGGGAGAGTGTGGTCAGTTACGAACCAACGACCTCCAGCTTCAGCGCTACCGACGAGCAAGGCTGGCGAGCGACCTTCTACATGGGCGAGATGGAGCACTCGCCGACGAGCGTGACGTACAGTCGTGCGTGCCTCAACGATGGCGAGGCGGCGTCAAGCCGCACTCGGCGATCTTCGTGAGCAGCGTCTTGTAGCTGACCTTGAGAATGCGCGCGGCCTCGGCGCGATTCCAGGTCACGCGCTCGAGCACTTCCGCTAGTGTCTTGCGCTGGGCCTCTCGCGCGCCGCGGCGTCCAATCTCCCGCAGGCCCTCCAGGAACGGAGGGCGCGGAGCCGAGCAATGCCCGTTGCGACCGCGGATCACCAAAGCCTCGATCGCCTGCTCGCCATCCGCCAGCACGACCAGTCGGCGCATCACGTTCTCCAGCTCGCGGACGTTGCCCGACCACGTGTATTCCGTGAGCCGTGCCATTGTTTCGGGCAGAAGCTGCTTCTGTCGCCCGTACTGCGCGTTGAACCGGGCCAGGAACAGCGTTGCCAGCGCCGGAATCTCCTCCCGCCGCTCCCGCAGCGGCGGCACCTTGATCTCCACCACGTTGAGGCGGTAGTAGAGGTCCTCCCGGAACTCCCCGCGCGTCATCGCCTCTTCGAGGTCACGATTGGTCGCGGCGATCACCCGAGTGTCGATCTCGAGCAGTTCGTGGCCCCCGACGCGGGAGAAGCGAAAATCTTGCAGCGCGTGGAGGAGCTTGGCCTGCAGAGCCAGCGGCAGCTCGGCGATCTCGTCCAGGAAGATCGTACCCTTGTTCGCGTACTCGAATTGCCCGGGCTTGCGCCGGTGCGCGTCCGTGAAGGCGCCCTTCTCGTGGCCGAAAAGCTCGGACTCGAGCAGCTCCTGCGGGATGGCGGCACAGTTGACCTTGATGAACGGACCACGCCGGCGCGACGAGGCAGCATGCACGGCTCTAGCCACCAGGTCCTTGCCGACGCCGCTTTCACCGCGGATCAAGACCGTCGCATCTGTATCGGAGATACTCTCGATGACCGTCCCGATGGCGCGCATCTGAGGGCTTCCGTCGACGAACGGACTGTAGCTTGTGGGATCGGACTCCTGCAAGATGCTCACGAGTGCCTTCCCCAAGAAGAGGATCTCAGCAGCCGCGTGTGTCCTCGAGCACGGATGCTCGGCTGACGTGACGCGACCAACCGAACGACTAATACGGACGAGACCCCGAGCGAACAATCCGGCCAATCCCTGAATCGCACGACGGGGAGTCCCGGAGAGAGCAGCGGCTCACGAGGAGCGGGATGACCCTTCAGTGGGCATGAAGGCGCAATCCTCGACCATTACTTCACCGGCGGCTCACCAGCGCCCAGCCCGATGATTGAAGCTCCCGCGTGATGTCGCGATGGCGTCGCTCCACGTGGCGCCTCTCGGTCAGCAGCGGCCTCTTGCCTCGCCGCCGCTCGCCCTCGCGACGGTCGAGGACCACGTCCCTACTCTGGTCGGCGTATACATACTTGAGATACGTGTATCGCTTTGGCTCGGTCCGCGACACGATGAAGAGCAAGTCTGCCACATTCGCCTCCGCTCGATTCCAGGCTCAAAAATGGAAGCCCCCTGACAACGTCGCGACAACCTGCTGACTGGTCAGAAGACTCCGCGACCGGAGAGGCGGAAGGCAGACACGTCGACCGGTGAGGGATCGGTGGGTTGCGCGTAGCGCCAGTGCTGACTCATCTTTAGCCCGTGTATTACGGCATCGCACGTGAAGCGACCACCGCACAAGCAGGCAAATCCCCGAATCTTCCGGTGGGAAGGCCACGAACGAGACGTGGCTGTCTGATCCTGCTCGGCCCGTTCCGCGTGCTGCGTGAGATGGCTCTGTGCAGCCCTCGGCTTCGCCGAGCTCCCGCGCCCCTTGTATGACCGCTCCCTCCATACCCTACACGACCGGGATGGAGCCTTCGCCCACGAACGCCACGGGCTCGGGGTGGGAGCGCACGCCATGGCACGCGGTGCAGCGGGCAGCGTGGGAGGCATCGCCCGACTTCGTTCCACGGGCGAGACTCCACCGTGCGTGCTTGCCGAACGACACGGACACCAGTACGTTTTTCAGGTGATTTCCTCGGGAATAATAGGTCTTTACCGCGAATCCGGCATGCTATCGTTCCTCGCGTCGAGGCGTGACGGATGGAACAGCAAGCGCGGGTGTGCCCGCAATGCTCCCGGACTCGCGGGGAGACACCATCCTGTTCGGCCCCGACCGTCTGTCCCATCTCGATTGTCAACAGCCTCGGATCTTGAGCGCCGAAGAGCGCCTGCTGCTCTTCACCTACTGTCGCGACCATCTGATGGGAAAGTGCATCGCATGTGCCGCTGATTTCAACCTGTCCGACCTGGCCTTGGATGTTCTCGGCTTCCTTCGCTACCGCTGCCCTCGGTGTCGTCGGGACCTGACCGACTCCGTCCGCACGCATCTCTACGCCTGCGCGATGCTCCCCTCAGAAGTCCGACGCAGGGCGCAGGCGGCGCGTGAGGCGGCGCGAAGCCTGGTGAAGCAAAGCTACCAACTGGCCGGTGCTGCGGACGTGTTGACGCAAGAGGCCGAAGCTGCGCTCGCCGCACTCCGGGAGGCCATGCGGCAGTCGTTGCATCACGACGACCAATAGCGGCGACCCTTTCCGGGCCTCTATGAGGAGCACCGTCGCTGCGGCGATCGGGACGGCGGCGTCGAAGATGACCTGACGCGCACGTGTTGGGGCGGGGCGGGTGGATCAGGGTCCGGAACGTGAATCGCCGCGCCGAGTCCTCCCAATCGCCGATCGCAAGATCGGGGACCAGTAGACGATGAGGTCATGACGTGTGAGCCTGCAGACTTTGAGTCGCGTGATATGCGCCGTGATCTTGACGTTCGTCGCCGCAGGCGCGAGTCCTGCCGCAGCTCAGCCCGCCCCGATCGCCTTCGTGCAGGGCAACTACGCTGTGCCCGAGTCCCCGACGGCCACCGTCCCCGTCACCTTCTCCGCCGCCCAGGCCGCCGGGACCCTCAACGTCGTCGCGATCGGCTGGAGCGACACCACCGCCACCGTCTCCTCTGTCACCGACTCCGCTGGCAACGCCTACGCCCCCGCTCTCCCCCCCACCCTTCGCGCCGGCCAGATCTCTCACGTCATCTACTTCGCCAAGAACATCCTCGCTGGCGACAACACCGTCACCGTCCGCTTCTCCACCGCGGCGGCCTTTCCCGATATCCGCATCCTCGAGTACCGCGGCCTCGATGCCGTCAGTCCTTTGCACGCCGCTACCGGCGCCACCGGCTCGAGCACAACGTCCAGTACTGGTACGCTCACGACCACCGTCTCCAATGTCCTCCTGGTCGCCGCCAACGATGTCGCCACCTCCACGACCGACGCCGGCGCCGGCTTCACCTCTCGGATGATCACCAACCCCGACGGCGACATCGTCCAGGATCGCATCGTCGCGGCCCCCGGGTCGTACAGCGCCAGCGCTCCGCTCAGCGCCAGCGGGTCCTGGGTCATGCAACTCGTCGCGTTCAGCTCGACACCGCTGCCTCCCGACACCGGCCCGCCGACGGTCGCCATCACCGCTCCCGCAAGTGGCGCGACGGTCAGCGGCACAGTCACGGTCGCCGCGTCGGCCTCTGACGACGTCGACGTCGCTGCCGTCCAGTTCAATCTCGACGGCGTCAACCTCGGCACCGAAGTCGGGACGTCGCCCTACTTCGTGGAGTGGGATACCGCGGGTGCCACGGACGAAGTCCATTCGCTCACCGCCGTCGCACGCGACTTCAGTGGCAACACCACGACATCGGCTGCCGTCGGCGTGACGGTGTCCAATAGTGGCGGAGGCACCCCAGCGCAGATCGACCAATGGTCCGCACCTTCGACCTGGCCGCTCGTCGCGGTCCACGCCGTGCTGCTTCCGAACGGTCAGACCCTGACGTGGGACGGCGCGAATGAGGGCGGGGCGTCCTTCGTCTGGAATCCCGCGACGAACACCTTCACGTCCGTCCCGCCGCCCTCCAACATCTTCTGCGCCGGCCAGTGCCGGCTTGCCGACGGACGGGTGCTGGTCGCCGGCGGCCACCTCGAAACCTTCATCGGTCTCCGCGACGCCAACATGTTCAACCCGGTGACGCGGACCTGGCTCTCGCTTCCATCCATGGCGTATCCTCGCTGGTATCCGACAGCGGTCGTGCTGCCGGACGGCCGCGCCCTGGTGATGGCCGGCGATACCACCTGCGAAGGCTGCACCGCGGACGTTCCTGAGATCTACGACCCCGTCTCGAACACGTGGTCCCAGTTCCCGGCGGCGGCCATCTCCTTCCCGGAGTATCCGCATCTCTACGTGTTGCCGGACGGACGCATCCTCGCGACCGGGTCTTTTGAGGCGGCCATGGCGACGTTCGTTCTCAACCTGAATACGCTGACGTGGACCACCGTCGACCCGACGGTGCTCGACGGGCAGAGCTCGGCCCTGTACGTCCCCGGCAGAGTCGTCAAGTCCGGTACCTCGGCGACGTCCGATCCGCCCTTTGTGGCATCGGCCGCGACCACGTACGTACTCGACATGACCCAATCGCAGCCGGCGTGGCGGCAGACGCCGCCGATGGCCTTCCCGCGGGCTTACCACAATCTGACGCTCCTGCCGGACGGCACCGTCCTTGCCGTCGGAGGCGGCCAGGTCACGGATCCCTTCGATCAGAGCCAAGCCGTGTTCGCCGCCGAACTCTGGTCGCCGACCACGGAGACCTGGACGACGATGGCGGCGATGACAGTGCCGCGTCTCTACCACTCCACGGCACTTCTCCTGCCTGACGGCCGCGTGGTGGTCGCCGGAGGTGGCCGGTTCGGCGGCGGCGACGCCGACGACAAGCTGAACGCCGAGATCTACTCGCCTCCCTATCTGTTCAAGGGGACGCGGCCTGTCATCACGGCGGCACCGACCGCCATCTCGTACGGGTCGATATTCTCCGTGACCACGCCGGACGCCGCACGGATCGCGCTGGTTTGTCTGCTGCGCATGGGCTCGGTCACCCACCACTTCAACGTCGATCAGCGTTACTTGAGCCTTTCATTTCAGGCGACCGGGAATGTCCTCGCCGTGGAGGCGCCGGCGAACGCCAATCTCGCGCCGCCCGGTGACTACATGGTCTTCATCGTCGACACGAGCGGGGTGCCGTCGGTCGCGGCGATCGTGAAGATCCAGTAACGCGCGCCGTCACTCGCCCAGGTAGATCTCCCGGGTGCGCGGATAAGCGACGACCTGGCGCCGCGTCCTTTCGACGACTACCTCGCCGAAATGCACGAGGCGCCGCACCTCCTCGACGTCGAAGGGCTTCAGGACAAACTCAGGGCGTGAGCGCGTGGCGAGTTATCACGATACGACCAACCGTCGCCGATCCCTACAACGACAACGAGCGCACGATCAATGCATCTCGCGTCCGCTCTCCAGCTACAGCCGATCAAGGATCTGGCGGCGCTTGGCCTCGTACTCCTCGCCTATGATGAGCCGCTGGTCGCGTAGCCTCATCAGTGCTCGCTCAGTAACATTCGACGCGGGATTCTGGACCTCTCCATCTCTATGGCGGCGGCACGAGCTAGTGACGGTGCCTGCAACGCAGGCGGGACACGAGCCGTCTGCGCAGGGTTCGACGGGCGGGCCAGAGCGACATGGGCCGGCAGACGGCCGCGGCGCACCGCGAGGATCCCGCGCGCGGTGCGACCCGCTTACAACGCCGTGACGAGGTGCAAGGCCCAGGTCGCCCCGATGAAGGGCAGCTGACGGCGGTAGAGGGTTCGGAGTCTGCTCATCTGCTCAGTCCGCCGGAACCGAATGACGTCGACGGGGAAGGCCTTGTCCGCCCCGGTCAAGAACGCGGAGATGTAGCCGCC
>QHSU01000097.1 GCA_003220535.1 Candidatus Rokuibacteriota bacterium | reverse complement strand
GCGCAGGATCCGGTCGAGACCCGGGTCATTCGGATCGCGCCCGGCCTCTTTCGTCATCATGATCCGGATGCCGACGGCGCCCGGCGTCTTCTTCCAGTCGGCAATGACATCGGCCACCGCCGGATTATCCGGATCGACCGGCTTGACGAGGGCGAACCGGCCGGGATGAGCCCGTTGCACCTCCACGGCATAGCTCGCGTCGTAGCGGTACATGGAAAAGGCGGAGATGAAGATCGCGCCGTCGACGCCGACCCTGTCCATCGCCGCCACCATTTCGTCACCGGTGACGTGGTCGGGCCAATTCGGGACAGTGTGCCAGGGCCGTTTCGGGGTGTTCGCCTCGTAGACGTGGACTTGGGAATCGATGATCGCCATCGGGACGCTCCTCCATGCCAAGCGGGTTCATCTTTATCTAGATCGGGGCGGAGGTCCGGAGAATAGCTGGCGCCGTCGGCAGAGGCAACGTGAAAGGCGCAGCGGCCGGCCGGGCCTCACATTCACCAGCGCGCCCAGTTGAGGGCATCGATCAGGCCATTGGCGTCCGCGACCAGCCGGTTGTACTCCTCCGCGAGCGCGCGGCGCCGCCCGGCGAGGCCGTTGTGCTGCGCGACGAGGTCCGAGCGCCCGGCGTCGACCTGACGCCGAAGATCGGCGAGCTCGGTGTCGAGGCGGCGGATCTCCGCGTTCACGGGCTCGAGCCGCCCGCGGGTGTCGTCGAGCCGGGCCTGCGCCACCTCGCGCTCGCTCCGGGCCGTGGTCTCGTCCACGGCGTGGAACTCCGCCTGCGCGCGCTCGATGTCCGCCTGCTGGGCCCGCCACTCGGCGTCGATCGCCTTCTCGAGATCCGCGCAGGACACGGCCGTGCGCGTCGCCTCCAGGCGCGCCTTCATCGCCTTCGCGCCCTCCAGGTAGATGTCGACGTGACGCTGCTCGTGGGCGGCGACTCGGGCGACGAAGCGCTCCCAGCGGTCCCGGAGGTCGGCCGGCAGGTCGTCTGGCGTCTCGTGTCGCGGCAGCTTGACTACGAGGTGGAGCATGACCGTCAGCGACGGAAAGACGCAGGGCACGGCGCGGACGTCCACGTCGCCCGAGGTCAGCTTCCATTCCGCGGACGTCACGCCCACCGCGCGCTGACCGCTCGTCTCGACGAGGCCGTTGGCGTCGATGGCCGCGAAGATCGCCGCCGTCGTCGTACCGCGCACCGGGTAGTAGCCGGTCGAGACGCTCGTCTCGACCCCGACCGGCTGCCGCGGCGGCGCGGGCGGCGGGCTCGAGCAGGCGGTGAGGCGGGGGCCCGCGAGCAATGCGAGCGCGGCGACCACGCTCCGCGCGCTCACGCGGCGCTGCGGGAATTCGGTCACGAGCGGCCAGGCGAGCTACTCGTTGGCGCTTTCGATCGGGCAAACCAACTACGGGTTACGTGAAGATTCCGACCGCCTTCAGGATGAAGATCAGCAGGGCGGCCCCCAGCACCGCCACAACCCAGCCCACGATGGGGCCGCCTGTGGACAGTCCAAGTACGCCGGCCAGCCAGAACCCCAGGCTCGAACCGATGATGCCGACCACGATGTTGGCTATGGCGCCCATCTGCGCGTTCGTCTTCATGAGGATGCTGGCCAGCCAGCCCACGACGGCGCCCACGATCAGCGTGACGATCCAGTGCATGTCGTGTCCTCCTCGATCTTCGTGCGTGGACCCCTTGGGATTGCCTGGGACCGAAGGGATTCTACTCGCACGGCCAGGTCGTCCGGTAGTGGACCTGAGTCGCCGGCCTGCTGCTGCTCTCGAACCTCCAGGAACGCGCACTGCCGGCCCAGGTCGACGCGGGTCGCCCAGCGATCCGGGCATTGATAGACTCGGTCGATGCCACGTGCCACTTCCCAGCCGGAGAATCGCCGAAGGTTTCGGATCGGCCTGTGCATCACGCGGACGGGAGGTCGGTCGTGACCGTGCGGCTGGAGTCGGTGACGTTCACGAGCGGGGACGGGGAGACGAGCGTTCCATCGTACCTGGCCACCCCCGAACGCCACGGGCCCCATCCGGTCGTGTTGATCCTCCGCGGCGTGGCCGGACCGGACGACGGGTACACGGAGATTGCCCGCGGACTCGCGGAGTGGGGCTACGTCGCCCTGGTACACGGCTGGAAGGTTCGCGGGGCCGACCCGACGGACGGGCCCGTGTACGCCGATCTGCTGGGAGCGATGACCTTCCTGGGATCGGTCGGCCAGGCCGATCTCAAGAGGCTGGCAGTCTTCGGATTCTGCCGCGGTGGGGTGCACGCGCTCATGGCGGCCCGAGCGCACGCGGAGATCCGCGTGATCGTCGTCTTCCACGGCTTCGCCTTCCGGCCGGCGCGCGCTCAGCGCGGCGCCGAGCCGTACGATCTCGCCGAGGGTGTGAGCGTCCCCATGCTGGTCCTGCACGGTACGGAGGACGAGCAGGCGCCCATTGCGGACATGCGTCGGATGGAGGCGCGGATGCGGGCCCTTGGCAAGGTCTGCACGTTCACGTTCTACGACGGCGCCCGCCACGGCTTCGCCGTGCGCACCCACCCCGGCTACGCCGAGGATGTGGCGAGGCAGAGCTTCGACGAGGCCAGGCGCTTCCTGGCGACACACCTGCGCACGTGAGAGAGGCGGGCACGAATGGCGACTAGCCGACGGCAGCAGATCCGACTGAGCCCCCACGAGCAGGCCGCGTTCTTCCGGGAACGCAAGAAAGCCGCTCTGGCCACCATCGACAAGGACGGTTTCCCCCATGTCGTGGCCATGAACTACTTCGCGCGGGACGGCGCGTTCTATATGACCTCGTACGGGAAGGCGCAGAAGGTCGTCAACATCCGTCGCAATCCCAAGGTGGCGTTGATGATCGAGGCCGGCGACGAGTACGCGGAGCTGCGGGGCGTGATGATCCGAGGGCGTTGCGAGATCCTCGAGGACGAAGCCAGCGTGAAGGCGGCGTTCTCGGCGCGGGCGGGGGCGCAAGCGAATGCGTCGCCGGTGCAGCCGGGGGCGCTGGCCAGCGCGCCGAAGCGCGTGGTGCTCAAGATCGTCCCGGAGAAGGTGGTCAGCTGGGACCATCGCAAGCTCGGCGGACGATACTGATGACACCGATACCGGTCGACCAGGCTGTCGCCCAGTTGCTGCTTCGCTACGCGAAGCTCATCCACGTCCATCACGACGAGACCATCGCGCTGTTCGCCTCCGGCGCCGCCAAGGAGCTGCGGGTGCTCTCGCTCGAGTTCCCGTACGTCATGGCCAAACCGCCGTACCTCGTGCCCTCGCACCTCGACGTGGAGCAGGACGTGGGGCCGATCAAGGACTTCATCGAGCACACGAACGCCTGGTCATGGAGAACCACGGCGTGACCACGCTCGGCCGGACGGTGTCGGAGGCGTATCACCGCCTGAACACGCTGACCTCCGAGGTCCACTTCCTGGCGCCCGACGCCGTGGAATGGATGTACCGCCACGCCGAGAGCGTCATCTATCCGTCGCGCGACGCCATGCGGCGGCCTGCCGGCGGCGACCGGCGGGCCTGAGCCGCGTGCCAGGGGAGAGGGCGATGAAGGTCGGCATCTTCGTCACCAACCAGAACCCGCTCGGCACCGACATGGTCTCTGCGCTCGACGAGCAGTTCGCGATGACGCGCCTGGCGCGCGATCGCGGCTGGGACGCGGTCGGCACCGGCCAGCACTACCTGAGTGAAGGCATGAGCCAGCTCCAGCTCATTCCCTTCCTCGGGCGCCTGGCGGCCGAGGCGGGAGAGATGACCGGCGTCGCCGGCGTGCTGCTCATCAATCTTCACAACCCGGTCGAGGTGGCCGAGTGCATCGCCTCGCTCGACGTCATCTGGCGCGGCAACTTCGTCTTCGGCGTGGGGCTGGGCTATCGCGAGGTCGAGTTCGATGCGTTCAAGGTGCCGAAGGGCCAGCGCCTGCGGCGGTTCGAGGAGTGCCTGGAGATCGTCAAGCGCCTCTGGACCGAGGACAAGGTCAGCGTCGAGACCGACGTCTGCACGCTCGCGAACGTGACGCTGACATGCCGACCCGTCCAGAAGCCTCACCCACCGATCTGGTTCGCGGCCAACAACGACGCCGCGGTGCGCCGGGCAGCTCGCCTCGGCGACACGTGGTTCGTGAACCCGCACGCGACCATGGCCAGTATCACCCGCCAGATGGGTTTGTACCGCGAGGAGCTCGCGCGACTGGGAAAGCCGCTGCCGCGCGTGCGGCCGCTCATCAAGGAGATCTACTGCGCGAAGGACCGGCGGACGGCGCTGGAGCTGGCGGGACCATATCTCGGCGCGAAGTACCGCGCGTACGCGTCGTGGGGCCAGGACGCGGTGCTGCCCGACGGTGACACCTTCCGCCAGCCGTTCGAGGAGCTCCTGCGCGACCGCTTCGTGCTGGGCAGCCCGGAGGAATGCTACGAGCAGCTCCGTCCGTGCTGGGAAGCGGTCGGCGCGAACTTCCTCTTCTTCCGCACGCACTGGCTCGGCATGCCGCTGGCCTACGCGCTGGCCAGCATGAGGCTCATGAGCGACGAGCTGCTGCCGGCGCTGCGGCAGGTGAAGGGCTGAACCGCCCTGTCGCGACGGCGCCGATCACGCCCCAGAACCCCACCACGCCGCCGCTCCTCGTGACGCTCCGCGTCCTGCACGGCGAGGGCGGCGTTCTCGTCGACAGGACCCTGCCTGACCCGCCGCCGATCGTGCTGCCCGATACGATCCTGCCGATCTTCGCGAGCGTGGCGAGCCTGAGCCCGTTCGTCATCGCCCAACTCGGGCCCGAGCCGCTCTTGCAGGTGGCGCACGACGGGCTGGTGGCGCTGCGGCAGAGGACGACCGACCCGCGGAAGGGCCGGGCGCTCGACGCCGCGATCGGCGCGCTCCGCGCCGCGCTCGCGCACTGGATCGATGCCTTCCATGTCGGGCCGGCCGGAGGCGTCTCTACCGCCATCGACACGGCGCTCGCGGTGGCAGTACTCGCGGCCTACCGTAGGGACCCCGCGGTGCACCTGGCCATCAACCAGATCCTCGGCGCCGATCTCGAGCTGGTCCGGACGATCGTCGCCGAGCATTCCGGGGGTGATCCGACCGGCAACGATCGCCATCGCGGGTCGCAGCGCCACGGATCTCACAGCGGAGCTGTTCGGTCAGATGCGGCTCGGGCGCACGCCCGAGCTGCTGGGCGCAAGTGTGGATCGCCTGGTCGAGTTCTTCGACTGCTTGGCCCTGAGTTCCCCGCCCTATTTCAGGGGCGGCGTGACTCCGGCGGGCAGTGGCACCTGCGCGACGTTCAGCGTCATCGACACCGGGCTGTAGTAGCCGACGGCGCCGACGAGATCGACGACGCCGCGCTCGCCGAAGGTGTCGTTGACGCGCTGGAACGTCGGGTCCGAGATGCTGCCCGTCGCCAGCAGTTCCGAGACGAAGTCGTAAACGGTCTCCTCGTCCTTTGCCATGCTCGCCGGGCGCTGGTTCGCCGCGATGGCATCGGCGATGGCCGGGCTCAATCCCGCTTCGAGGGCGAGCCGGCGATGCGCGTAGAACTCATACTGCGCGGCCCACTTCCGACCGGCCATGATGATCGCCATCTCGTTCAGTCGCTGGGGGATGGAAGTCCCGAACCGCACGAAGGCGCCGAGGCGCTGGACGAGATCGCAGAGCTCGGGGCTTCGCAGAAGCGCATTGAAGGGACCGCGGAGGCCCGCGCCGCGTGGGCCGGACTGGATCGCCTCGGCCACGCGCTTTTGATCCGCGGTCATCGTCTCCGGCGTCAGCGTCGTGAATCTCGGCTCACTCATCGCGTCTCCTCCCTGATGGTTTCGACCCTGACCCTCGGGCCGCCGCGAAGCCCGGTCGCCTCGCGCCGGCAGAGTAGCAGGCGGACGGAGCCGCCGCTGACCTCTTTCGGTCCCTCTCCTTCTCCTCGGCAGACCGCGCGGACCAAACAGCCGCCCGATCGCGAGCCTGATCACCGAGGTGCGCGGGCGCCGGCGCAGACATGTTAGCGTTGACGCCCGGATAAAATCAGTCGGGCTTTCGGACGGACCGGTACGGAGTGTGGATGCGGCGGTGACAGCAAAGACAGGGGAGGGTGTGACCGTGGACGCTTCGGACCAAGAGCTGCAACAGTACCTTTTCGATCTTCAAGGGTATCTGGTGATCCACAACGTCCTGGGGGCGGCGGAGGTGGCCGAGCTGAATCGATTGATCGACGCGCAGCGGCTCCCCAGCCCTCGCGAACGCATCCGCTTTGGCTCCGCCGCCGGCCTGCACGGACCGGATCATGGCTTCCTCAACTGGGGGGAACCGTTCTGTCGCCTGCTGGATCATGAGGCGATCTTGCCAATTCTTCGCCTTCGCCTCGGGGACTGCTTTCGGCTGGACCGTCTCTACGGCATCCGCATGCTCAAGGGGCAGACCATGGGGGCCATGCACGCGGACTACGGGGCTTCGGCGCGCAACTCCTTCACGAAGCCAGGAGAGCGCTTTCACTTTGCTCCTAACGGCATCTACGAGGGGTTCACGGTCGTGGCCTGGAGTCTTGCCGATGCTGGACCGGCATCTGGGGGATTCTGGTGCATTCCCGGGAGTCACAAGAGTCACTTCAAGCTGCCGCGCCAGATCCACGAGGCCCCGGAAAAGGCCTCCTGCGTGGCGATTCCGGACGTACCGGCGGGGTCGGTCGTCCTGTTCTCCGAGGCGGTGATGCACGGAACAGCCCCGTGGAGAGCCGACCACGAGCGCCGGACTCTGCTCTACAAGTATTGCGTCTCCCAGATGGCATGGTCGCGGGCGCGGGTCCTTCCGCCACCCGATGTCCCGCTCACCCCGCGACAGCAAGCGCTCCTCACCGAGCCGGCGGATCCACATACGTTCGTTCCGTCACTCTTCAGCGACGGACCTGGCGCGGAGCGGTAGAGGCGCCGCAAGGCGTCAGGTGATCAACCGTCGATGGCGCCCAATCGGGAATCCCGGCTAGACTGACACGATGAGCGTTGCGCCGTCGATCCACGCTGACCGGAGGACCCGATGAGCACGGTGGTGCGCACGATGTGTCCGATGAACTGCCACCCCACGCTCTGCGGGATGCTCGTCGAGATCGAGGACGGCCGCGTGCTGTCCGTCAAGGGCGATCCGGACAATCCCGACAGCCAGGGGTTCCTCTGCGTCCGAGGCCAGGCGTCGAGGGAGATCATCGGCAACCCGGAGAGGCTGCTCCATCCCATGGTCCGTAACAGGCGCGGCGGCGACTGGCGGCGCGCCAGCTGGGCCGAGGTACTCGACCGGATCGCCGAGCGGATGCGCGAGGCCGGCCGGCTCGCGGTGGCGACGTGGACGGGCCACGGCGTCGCCGCCAACAACTACGGCATGCGGCTCACCGGCAACCTCGTCCGTCGCTTCGCCAATCTCTACGGCTGCCAGACGTGGGGCTCGCAGATGATCTGCTGGGGACTGGGCGGCTTCGGTCTCGGCCTCACCGGCGCGCTGGAGACGAGCACCAAGGAGGACATGGGGGCCCACGCCAATCTCATCGTCCTCTGGGGCGCCAACCTGGCGAGCCAGCCGAACACCGCGCGCCACGTGGCCGCGGCCCGCCGGCGCGGCGCCCACGTCGTCACCGTCGACGTGCGCGAGACCGAGGCGGCCGCCCAGTCCGATGAGGTCTTCGTGCTCCGCCCGGGAACGGACGCGGCGCTGGCTCTGGCGATGATGCACGTGATCGTACGCGAGGGTCTGCACGACCGCGCGTTCGTCGAGCGGCACGCGCTCGGCTTCGACGAACTGGCGACCCACGTGCGGGCGCACTCGCCGGCGTGGGCGGAGGCGATCACCGGCATTACCGCTGCGCGCATCGAGGCCCTCGCGCGCCGCTACGCGACCACGCGTCCGGCCATGATCGTGATCGGCGGTAGCTCCATGTACAAGGGCGCCAACGGCTGGCAGGCGGGGCGCGCCGTCGCGTGCTTACCCGCGCTCACCGGCAACCTCGGCGTGTCCGGAGGCGGGTTCGGCCCACGCCACGGCTCGACCTCGCACGGACACGGGCTGGCCAGCATCGCGGCCAACGGCCGGCGGCCGCCCGGCGACTACGTCATCGACCAGATGCCCCGAATCACGGAAGCGCTCGTCGCGGGACGCATCCGCGTGATGCTCCTGTGGGGCACGAACATGGTCTCGTCGTTCGCCGACGCAAACCAGGTAGTGGCCGGGCTGCGCCGCTGTGACCTGGTGGCGGCGCACGATCTGTTCATGAGCGACACCGCGCGCGAGTGCGCCGACGTGCTCCTGCCCGCCACGTCATGGCTGGAGGAAGTGGGCATGAAGGCCACGAACACCCACCTCTACCTGATGCCGCAGGCCCTCGAGCCGCCCGGCGAGGCGCGCTCGGCGTCGTGGGTGCTGCGCGAGCTGGCACGGCGGCTCGACCTCGACGACTTCTTCCCGTGGGCGTCCGATGAGGGAATGATCGACGCCGTCCTCGATCACCCCGCCACCGGCCACGCGACCGTCGCCCAGATCCGCGGCGCCGGGGGCATCCATCCGCAGAACGTCTCGCACGTCGCCTATCCGACCCTCGCGTTCGACACGCCGTCGGGGAAGGTCGAGTTCGTCTCCGAGCGAGCGAAGCGCCACGGGCTACCGGCGCTGCCGGTGTACGAGCCCCTGCCGTCGTCGCCCTATCCGCTAGCGTTCCGACAGGGACGCACCCTCACGCACTTCCACGGCTTCTACGACCACGGGCGCGCGCTGCCGTCGCTGGCCAGGGCCGACGCCGAGCCCGTGCTGTGGATCTCGCCCGTCGACGCCGCCGCGCGCGGTGTGGCCGACGGCGCGGCGATTCGCATCCACAACGAGCGCGGAGCGCTCGAGGCTCGGGCGCGGGTGACCGACAAGGTCCCCGCCGGCACAGTGTGGATGCGCGACGGCTGGCGCGGCGTCAACAACCTCACCAGCGGGGCGCCGTCTATCCCCGACGAGGCGTGCGAGCTTTTTCCCTTCACCGCAGGCCAGTCCGCCTACGACGCCCGCGTCGAGGTCTCGCCCGAGCCACCCGGCTGACGCCGAGCGCCTCCGCCAAACGCTCGGTTCACGCCTTCCAGAGAGCGGCGAACTCCGTCGCCACCAGCTCGCCGTACCGGACCTCGCCTTCCAGGGCGCCGATGTACCACTTCGCCGGGCCGGTGGTCGATGGCGGGGATGGGGTTTCTCAGCTCAGCAGGCGAGTGAGTTCAGACATGGTCTTGACCGTTTCGAACTCGTGCACCACCCTGAGGCTGGCCTCGACCTTTTCCGGGGCCAGCCCGGACAGCGGCACCAGCCTCCGGTACTTTGCGTCAACGTCGGCCCATTCGATTCCGCGGGGGGCGGACCCGCGCGGAAAGTCCACGTGAGCAGAGAACTGTCGGCCGTCCTCGAGCGTGATCGTGACCGTCGCGCCGTGGTGGTGCGGGAAGCGGTCCGGGTACGGTGGCGGGTTCGGGTCCACGGTGACCTTGTCGATGAGCTGTCGAATCACCGGGTCGGCAACCTTCACGGGCGAGACGTGGATCCAGCCGTAGTCCCGGTCCGCCACCGCGGCCGCGATGAAGTAGGCGGGGCTGTGCGCCACGCCGATCAGGTCGGTCGGATGCCTGGGTCCGGGCAGTGTGCGGTACTTCGCCGATGAGAGCCTGATGTCGGCCACGTCCGCCGGGTCGACGTCTCCGGCGATCGCGGCATTGGCGGCGGCCTCCGCCGCGGCGTGGTGCGGATGACCACCGGGCACTAGCTTGATCGCCATGTCCGTGGTGATGTCCCACGCCTGGCCGAGATCTTTCGTCACGTCCTCCAGGTGATCTCCGCCGTAAGCGGAGAAAAAGCCGCGCGGCATCTCCAGCACGTTTTCCTCGGCCATCAGCCCCTTGCGCGCGGCGAGTGCCGCATGGATGCCGAGCATCGCCGAGAGTCCCGCGTGATACTCGCGCGCCACGCTGGTGTTGGCGGCCACCATCAGGCCTCCGATCGAGGTCGCAGCGAGCGCGATCGCCTGCGTCATCTGTCCCTGCGTCAGCTTGAGGAGCGTGCCGGCCGCGACCGCGCCGCCGAAAATCGTGGCGATCGAGCCGTGGAAGCCGCGCTCGCTGCGTCCCGGGGTGAGCGCTTCGTCGATGCGCCCCGCGATCTCGTAGCCGTACACCATTGCTGCGAGCACGTCGCGGCCGTCCGCGGCGGTCTGCTCCGCCATGGCGATCGAGCTCGTCGAGACGATCGTGCCGATGTGCGCGATGCTGCGCAGGTCGCTATCGTCCGAAGCGGCGGCGTCGCTCATCACGGCGTTGACCCGCGCCGCGTCCGCGATGGGCAGTCGGCGTCCTCCGTCGAACCAGAGGGTGGCCTGCTCCGAGCCTCCGCGCTCCTTGGCAAGCTCGCGGATGATTCGCGAGGAAACGATGTCCGCGCCCATCGCCGCGCTGGCGATCGTGCTGGCGATCACCATTCGAGCGCGCTCCAGCGCGAGCGGCGGCAGGTCGGTGACGTTCGTGCTCGCCAGAAACCGCGCCAGCTCTCCCGCGATGCTCATTCTTCGGCCTCCCATCGCAGAATAGATATGCGCCGGTCGCTGGCTCTCCGGGCGATGGACGGCCTCGACTACCCCGACGAGGTGAAGGGCGCGCGCCGCAGAGGTGAGATCAGCAGGTTCAGCAGGTTCATCCCAGCGCGTTCAGCAGTGCGCGCTGCCGGCTCAGGCGCTTCGGACGCTCCTGAGCGAACCGCTGCACCCCGGCGAAGATCGAGTCCGGGTCCAGGTGCGCCTCGGCGATCACGTCCGCCTCGGTGCCGCCGGTGAGCCACACGTTGTCCTGGTCGGCGGTGAGGGAGTACTCATCGGTCAGCGAGCCGACGTTGCGCAGCGGCCACATGCG
>QHSU01000077.1 GCA_003220535.1 Candidatus Rokuibacteriota bacterium | reverse complement strand
ACGGCCGGAAGCGCCGCTGGCGAGCGCCGCCTTCTCGCAGAGCACGGCGCGCGTGCCGCGCGCGGCCAGCGCGTAGGCGATGCTCGCGCCGTTGACGCCGCCTCCGACCACGACGACGTCGGCGGTCTCGGCCATCGGGCGGCCGCTTACGGCGTCTCGCCCCGCGCGAGCCGGGCGGCCACGTCGTCGAAGCTCGACAGCACGTCGGCGATGCCCGCCCGTTCGAACACCTCGACGAACTCCACGGCCGGCGCCATACGGCCCCGGTCCATCGTGGCGCTCGTCCAGTCCAGCGGCGCCGCCTGGACCAAGCCGCGGTGTCTCCGCTGACATGAAAAGGGCATCAAGACGCTCCTGTCGCGGCATACCTTATCATGTGCTGAGCCCGACCAGCCGTTTCACATCCTGGCCGGTCCGGTGTCCTTACATATGATGGGCGCGCAGCCGTTCGAGACGATCGTCGGCGCACACCACGCGGAGATCTTCCGGTATCTCCGGCGCGTCACCTCACGCGCGAGTGAAGCCGAGGACCTCTCCCAGGAGACGTTCCTGCGGGCCTATCGCGCCTACCGCACGCTCGGCCCCGACGCGAACGTCCGGGCGTGGCTCTTCGCGATCGCGACGAACCTGAGCCGGAATCACTTCCGCTCCGAGAAGCGCCGGCGTGTCGCCCACCAGGCGGTGTCCACAGCGCGACGCGAGGCTGACCCCGAAGGACCCGAGGACGAGGCGGTGTTCAGCGAGGCCAGGACACTCATCGAGGCCACCGTCCGCGGGCTTCCACTCAAACAACGGCTCGCGTTCATCATGCGCAAGATCCACGACCTCGAGTACGAGGCGATCGGGCGAAGCCTCGACTGCTCGGCGGAGAGCGCGCGGGCCCACGTGTTCCAGGCGCTCCGCAAGATCCGGCTGAGCCTCAACGGTCACGAGCTTCCGCCCGTCGCGCGAGACACCGGGGGAGTCGAGCGGAGGGAATCCCCGCCCTCTCCGCATGTCCCCTCTCCGCATGTCCCCTCTCCCCATCTCCCCCCTCCCACAGGACGTCGCGGGGCCGGGACCCCGCCGTCCGTGACGAGCCCTACGAACATGGAGCAACCGTGATTAAACGCAAGCCGCAAGTCTGTCTGGAGATCGAATCCGATCTCGTCGCCGCGGCGACGGGGGACGCCGAGCCCGGCGCCGCGCGTCGTGTCGAGCACCACATCGGCGCGTGCGCTGCCTGCCGTGTCGAGTTCGGGCGCTATCGCGAGATCGACGGCGTGGTGGGAGCGCTCCGGCGCGCGCCGGCGGCGGCGGACAGCGTGGCCCGCGCCCGCGAGGGGCTCGAGGCGCGGCTCGCCGATCTGAGGTCGCGGCTGGTGTCGTACCGGGTATTCCCTTCGCCGCTTGGCCACATCCTCATCGCGCGGTCGGAGCACGGGGTCTCGCTCGTGGAGTATCTGGACGAGCGGGCCGACCTCGGGGCCTCTCGCCTGAGTCGGATCGCCGGGGTCGAGACCCAGGAGGACGGCGCCGAGATCGAAGCGCTCTACCGCGAGTTGCTCGAGTACCTGCGGGGAGACCGCGTGCGCCTGGAGTGGCCGCTCGACCTGCGCCTGGCGCGCAGCGACTTTCATCGCGCGGTGCTACAGGCCACGGCCGCGATCCCCTACGGCGCCGTCACGTCGTACGCCGGGATCGCGACCCACGTCGGCAACCGCTCCGCGGTGCGCGCGGTCGCGCAGGCCCTGCGCTGGAACCCGCTGCCGATCGTGGTGCCTTGCCACCGCGTCATCGGGAGCTCCGGCTCGCTGACCGGCTACGCGGGTGACAAGCTTCCCCTCAAGCAGCAGCTGCTCGGCGTCGAGGGCGTGCCGATCCTGCGCGCGCGCCGTGACTTCCATGTCGCGCGCGACACGATGTACGTGCGCGATCACGACGAGGTCGAGTACTGCCTGCCGACGTGCGGCTCGCTCGCCTCGCGGACACTGGCCAATCTCACCCTCTTCGCTTCGCGCGAGCGCGCCGAGTCGGCCGGCCTGGCGCCCTGCACGGCCTGCCGCCCGGATCTGCACCCGCTGTCGGCCTAGCCTCGCTCGCCGCGTTTTCACGCCGGCCTCGCTGCGGTGTTACAGAGAGCAGAAGGAGGCCGACATGCTGGCACGGCTCGAAGCACTCAAGATCAAGGTGATCGCGATGTTGCGCATCGAATGGGTCCGCCTCGTGAGTCCGACGAGCGGCGACTCGGCCCCCGATGTCGCCGAGCGCCGCCTTCGGCTCGAACAATCCCGGCTCGGTCGTCAGAACCGATTGAGGCTCCTGTGCTGAGCGCCCTCACCGCGTGCGTCGTACTGCTCCCGGTGGCGCTGGTCCTGGCACTGCTGCAGCTCTCCACGTGGCGCCAGCGCACCCGGCTCGCGGAGGTCGCGCGCCAGATCGCGGTTACCGATGCGATCCACACCGAGCTGGGCGCGATCGTCTCGCCGGTGGTGCGCCGACGGCTCTGGGGTCACTGGCAGCTGACGATCCCCGTGCCGTTCGACAGCCCCGACACGGTGAAGCAGGTGATCGAGACCGCGTACGCCGCCTTCGACGCGGCCGACCGCGCGAAGCCGGGCCGGTTCGAGATCGTGCTGAGCCCGCAAGAACAACCAGTCCCGCGCGTTGAGCGCGCTGCGGTCGCGGCGCGCCCGACGAGTGGCGCGCGCCGCAGGCCGTCGAACGGCTGGGGCCCCGTCGGCCGAGGCGCGATTACGAACTGAGGAGAGTCCGTGTCATGGATCTGAACATCTACTTGATCGAGTATTGGGCGAAGGAGCGTCTGAGCGAGGTGCGAGCGGCGGCAACGCGCGAGCGTCTGGTCGAGTCGCTGCAACCGCGACCGCCCTTCCGTGTCGCGCTCGGTCTGGCGCTGATCAGGCTCGGGCAGCGTCTGCAGGGCGCCCATCCTACCGCCCCGAGCTCTCTCGCAACACGACCGCAGGCCGGGTGGTTCGGAGCAGCCGCGTTCGAGCGCCGGCTCTGGCGGTGCCCATCAGATGGACGCAGGTGACTGGTGGGGGCTATCGCGGGGAGCGGTGCTCGCTCCCCCCGATGTTCAACCAGACTCGCGCGCCGGTTTCTCCCCCGACTCAACGCCGAGGGTCACCGCGGGGAGCGACGTCGCTCCCCCCGATCACGAACGAAGCCGTTCTCGCGATCGAGCGCTCGCGCCTGCCGGGACCGCTTCGACGGAGGCCCGTAGCCGCCGCCACCGGATGATTCGACCAGGAACACGTCACCCTTCCGGACGGGAATCCCGACTTCCTTGGTCTTCAACACCCGGTTCGGGCGACCGCGCGACTGGAGCCGGTAGCGGTGTGGCAGACCGTCTTTGCCGCCGAGAAGCCCATACGGGGCGTGGCGCACGCCGTCACCCGCCGTGTTCGCGACCGCCGGCTCCTCGATATTCACACGCAGGCGCAGCACGGCGCCGACGCCGCCGCGGTGCATCCCGTCGCCCGCAGAATCGGTCCGGAATTCATGGTGCTCGAAGGTCAGCGGGAAGCGCGCCTCCGCCACCTCGACGCTACCGAACTTGATCCCTCCGGCCGCCTGTCCCTCGCCCGCGGTCTCCCAGCCGTCGCCGGCGGCCGTCGCTCCGCCGCCGGGGCGCGCGTGGAACATGTGCCAGATGAACGGCTTCCGGGTCCGTGGGTTCACCCCCTTGATCGCGATGCGGAAGCGGCGGCCCCACCCCGCGAGCGCGCGCCCCGGACAGGCCGGCGCCAGCGCCCGGATCATCGCCTCGGCGATCTCCTGGGCACAGTGATTCGTGGCGAGCGTCACGGGCGCCGGCGGGTAGGGCCACACGATCGTGCCCTGCTTGGCGATCACCCGCACCGGCCGGAACGTCCCCGAGTTCTTCGGTGTCCGCGGATCGATCAGATAGGCGAAGGCCATGTGAACCGCCGACATCGTGTTCGGGAACGACGAGTTGATGAAGCCCGAGACCTGGGGATGCGAGTCGCTGAGGTCCACCGTGAGCGCCTCGCCCTTCTTGGTCACCGTCGCGCGGATCCAGATATCGGTGAACCCGTGGCCGTCGTCGTCCAGGATCGTCTCGCCGCGATACACCCCGTCTCGCCAGGTCGCCACGCAGCGCCGGGCCTGTCGCTCGGCGCCGTCCAGGATCTCGTCGACGGCCTGCCGGACCGTCGCGGCGCCGTAGTCGGCGATCAACGCGAGCAGGCGCCGCTCGCCGACGCGCGCCGAGCCGATCATCGCCCGGAGGTCGCCCATGAAGTCGTGCGGGTGGCGTACGTTCGTCGCGATCATGCGGAGCACGTCGTCGCGCAGCTCGCCGGCCTCGTAGAGCTTGAGCGGCGTGATCCGCAGGCCTTCCTGCCAGATCTCGGTGGCGGCCGGATTGTAGGCGCCGTGGGTCGAGCCGCCGATGTCGCTCTGGTGGGCGCGGTTGACGGACCAGAAGGCGACCTCGTCCTCGACGAACACTGGCACGAACGCGGTCAGGTCCGGGAGATGGTTGTTGCCGTGATAGGGGTCGTTCAGCAGATAGACGTCGCCCGGTCGGATCCGACCCTTGAAGGCGTCGCGGACGGATTCGACCGCCCACGGAATCGCGCCCACGTGGATCGGCACGTGCTCGGCCTGGGCGCAGAGCCGCGCGTGCGCGTCGCACAGCGCCGTGGAGAAGTCGCGGCTCGAGTTCAGGATCTGCGAGTACGCCGTGCGCAGCATCGCCTCGCCCATCTCCTGGACGATCGCCTCGAGGCGATGCGTGAGGACCGAAACCGTGACCGGATCGCTCATGACACCCACATCTACGCGATGACGCCCCTCGTGGTCAACCGCGGGCGACTTGCCTGGGGTGCGTAGGAGGCTGGAGGGCGGGCGGCCGCGAAGCCGGCTCAGGCGACCGCGGCGGTCGACCGCGGCGAGAGGGCGAGCGAGACCAGGTGCTCGAGGTGCTGGAGGTCGAACGGCTTGGGGACGTACGCGAAGATACCGCACGCGAGCGCGTCGGCCGCGCTCCGCGTGTCGTCGTTGCCCGTCAGCATGAGGACGGGCGTCTCGATCCTGAGGCGGCGCATGTGCGCGAGGAGTTCGAGACCGGTCATCCGCGGCATGAACATGTCGAGCAACACGAGGTCGAACGGATCGCGCTGGAGCGCCGCGAGGCCGTCGGCGCCGTCGCCGGCCGTCACGACCGTGTAGGCGTGCTCGTGCCGGAACAACCCGATCGCGTCCTTCAGCATCCGGACGATGGCGGCATCGTCGTCGACGACCAGCACGGTTTTCGTCATGCGCGGAGTCTTGGCAGCCATCATGGGGTCACCTCAGGGCTCTGCTGCGAGATGGCGAGCGAGATCTGGTGCTCGAGCCGCACCAGATCGAGTGGCTTGGGGATATAGTGGGCCACGGGGGCGCTCATCGCATCACCTCAAAGCCCTCCGACGAGGTTCCGCCCCTGGCGCTTGGCCTCATACAGGGCGTGGTCGGCGCTCTTGATCAGGTCGGCGACGCTGCCGGGGTCGTCGGGGAAGCCGGCGACGCCGAAGCTCGCCGTCAGCGGCCCATACGTAAATGGATAGCGCTCGATGAGGGCGCGCATGCGCTCGGCGTACACGATCGCCGCCGCCTTGGTCGTGCTCGGGAGGAGGGCGATGAACTCGTCACCGCCGTACCGGGCCACGACGGAGTCGCGTCGCGATTGGCTCGCCAGGAGCTGCACGACCTGCTTGAGCACCTCGTCACCGGCGCCGTGGCCCCATTGGTCGTTGATGGCCTTGAAGCCGTCGAGGTCGAGCAGGATGAGCGACAGCGGCTGCTGGTAGCGGGCGGCGCGGCTCACCTCTTCGTAGAGCCGCAGCATGAGGTAGCGCCGGTTGTAGCCGTCCGTGAGCGGATCCTTGAACGAGAGCTCCTCGAGGCGTGCGCTGCGGACGGCGATCGCGGCGTAGGCGGCGAACGCGCGCGCCACGTCTTCGAGTCGCGGATGAAACGGGATCACGCCCCCGTCGGCGCCGACGGCGTTGATCAGCTGAAGCACGCCGAGGACTCGGTGCGCGGCGTCCCGCAGCGGGACCACGAGTACCGAGCGAGTCCGATAGCCCGTGGCCACGTCCACCCGCCCGTTGAACGCGTACGGAGCGTCCTGGGCGATGTCGTAGGCCTCCGGCACGTTCAGGAGCTCGCCCGAGGTCGCCACGTACCCGGCGAGGCTCGGGGCGTCCAGCGGCAGCCGCTCGACCTCCAGGCGCTGCTGCATCTCATAGTCGCCGAGGCGGCGCGTGGTCCCTTCGTTCTGGACCACGGCGAACCGGAGATGGGTGCCCTCACGAAGGAAGAGCGTCGCGGCCTCGGCCCCGGTGAACCGACGCGCCTGCGTCACGATGCGCTCGAGGACGGGCGAGAGCTCGCCTTCGCTGCTGATCGCGATACCGAGCTGGAGAAGGTCCTCGACCATCTGCGCGCCACGGTCCGATGCGGTCGCGCCGTCGACCTCGAGGGACCTGGCATCTCCCGTTGCTGCGCTCGGGATCTCCATGCGAGATAACGACTAGCATGCTGGATGCCAGGGCCTCGACCGGTGGAACCTGCTGAAATTCCGGTAAAACTCCCCTTTCCGGGCGTGACTGGCTCGGGGAAGGTCTGATCAGTTTCTGATCAGGTCGGCGACTTTCCTTTCAGAGGCGCGAGTCGTCGTCGGTCGTGACGGAGAGAACGGGCCGCGGCATACCCCTTCCCCCGAACCTGGGTCCTCGAATCCCCCACTCCGAGGTCGACGGGGACCGGCGGTGCGCTGACCATGAGGTCGTAGGCCATCGTGCGCGAGGCGCGACCGTGAACTTCGGAACAACACTGGAAACTCCACAGGTGGGAGGATGAGCGATGGTGGCAGTGAGCGAGCGCGCGAAACAGAAGCTTCTCGAGCAGAAGCAGGCTGCGAACATCGACGAGGCGGAGATCGGGTTGCGAGTCGCCGCCGCCCCGACCGGGCAGTGGATGCTGGTCGCCGACCATGCCCGCGATGACGATCAGGTGGTGGAGCACAAGGGGACGACGGTCCTGCTCGTCGATCCCGTAGCCCAGAGCGCCCTCGATGGCGTCCAGGTCGACTGTGTGGAGACGGCCGAGGGAGAGGTCGAGCTGATCCTCACTGCGGAGACCGAAGAAGAAGAGGAGGAGACCTAGCGCCGGCGAGGGAGCCAGGGCTCAGACCCAAAGGAGGAAGGCTATGGCCAAGCACAGGACGATTCGAGAGGTGATGACGCCCGACCCCATCACGATGCCTGCCAGCGCTTCGCTCTTCGACGCAGCTCAGAAGATGCGTGCTGCAGGGATCGGAGACGTGGTCGTGCTCGAGGGCGAAGAGGTCTGCGGCATAGTCACCGATCGCGACATCGTCGTGCGCGGGATCGCGGACGGCCGGGACCCGCGCTCGACCGCCCTGGCGGACGTCTGCAGCCGCGAGTTGACGACCGTGTCGCCCGATGACGAGGTCAGAACCGCGGTCCGCCTGATGCGGGAGAATGCCATCCGCCGGCTGCCCGTCATGAAGAAAGGACGCCCGGTCGGTATTCTCACGCTCGGAGATCTCGCCATGGAGCAAGAGCGCGACTCGGCGCTTGCCGACGTCAGCGCGGCGCCGCCCAACGTCTGATCCGTCGTGATCGCCGGCTGCGGAGCGCCTCGGCGGTCCGCGGCCGGCACGGCCATGCGCCCCACGACGAACTGAACCTCGAGAGGACGGCGCGTGTTCGGGCGCGCCGTCGCGTTGACACACGTTCCGTGGGCTGCCTAGACTCGATGAGACACGCGTTACCGCCATCAGACATCACATCCGATGGAACAAACGTCAGGTCGATGAAGCCGGTCGCCGCCAGCCGCGATGAGGTCGAGCCGCGGGGCGTGGTCGAGGAAGAGCTCGTGGCGCTCGGCCGCCTCATGTCGCGCCCCCTCGACGGCCGGGAGGTGGCGCAGCATCTCCAGGAGGTCTCACAGCACATTGTGGACGGCCTGCGACGGCTGCTCGGCGCGGTCGGGTGCAGCCTCTACGGCATCGAGTCCGCCGCGGGCCCGGATCTTCAGCGGCTCGCCGCAAGCCCCGTCGGAGAGATTGCGGCGCATCCTGTCGGCGACGACGCCGCGGGTCGCGCCCTCCGGGAGCGGCGGGTGGCGAGCGCGTCCGACGGCGATCCGGTCCTCGCCCTCCCGCTGTTCGGCGGTGAGCGAGCGGTCGGGGTGCTCGAAGTCCGCCGAGGTCACGGGCCCTGGACGCTGATGGAACTACGGCTCGCCCAGATCTTTGCGGACCAGGCGGCCCTCGCCATCGAGACCGCCCGCCTCGTGACCGAGAGTCGGCAGCGACGCCGGACCGCGGAGGCTCTGGCCCTCATGGCCCACGCGACGTCCCGGTCCTTCGACGTCTCCACGCTCGGCCGCGAGATCGTCGACACGCTGCTGCTGCTCCTCGGCTGTGCCCGCGCCACGCTCTTCGAGTTGACCGGGAGCGGCTTCCGGCTCGTCGCCGTCGCGCGCGCGGACGGGTTCGAGGCCGCCGCCGATGTGGCCGGGCCGGAGCTCGGTCCCGTCGAAACGCAGGCGATGCTCGACCGGCGCCTAGTGGCGACGTCCGACTTCCTCTCGGACCCCGCAATGTCGTCGACGGCGCCCGATCGCGGGCTCGAGACCGGTGCGGTGCCGATCCGGGCGATGCTCGCGATCCCGCTCTTCCACGACGACACCCCGATCGGTATCCTCTCGGTCGGCGACCGGGCGCGGCGGGTGTTCGAGCGGGAAGAGATCGAGGTGTTCCGGGCCGCGGCCGATCACGCCGCGGTGGCGCTCAAGCACGCCCGCCTGCACGCCCAGGTGGCCGAGGCGGTCCGCGTACGCGAGCGGGTCCGCATCGCGAACGAGCTGCACGACACGCTCAGTCAGCTGGCCTTCTCGGTCGGCCTCAAGCTCGACTGGTGCCTGCATCGGATCAGCGCGACGTCGCCGCTCTACCCGAAGCTCGAGGACATCCACCGCGACACCGGGCTGATGATGGCTCAGATCCGTCAGCTCATCGGGCACCTCTCGCCGGAAGGGCTGGCGGAAACGACCTTCGCGAATCGGCTCGAGCGGCTCGTGCACGATTTCCGCGAGCTCACCGGGACGATGGTCCAGCTCACCCTTCATGGTGACCCGGCGCGCCTGTCGCCGGCAGCCCGGGACGTCCTCCAGAAGACGCTGCAGGAGGCGCTCGTCAACATCGCGAAGCACGCTCGCGCCAGACGTGCGGCCGTCCACATCGAGATCGGCGGCGACCTCGTGTCGATCGAAGTCGTCGACGACGGTGTGGGCCTGTCCGCCGGCGCCACCGAAGTCGCCAGCGCCCAGCGGGGTCACTTCGGGTTGCGGCAGATGCGCGAGCGGATCGAGGCCGTGGGCGGTCGGCTCGAGATCGTCGGGCGTCCAGGCGCCGGAGTCGTCATCCGGGGAGCATTTCCCCTCCGTCTCGACGGAAAGTGAGGTGTCGCCGTGCCCAAGATCCGCATCGTCGTGGTCGATGATCACGAGGTCGTGCGCCATGGCCTCCGCCTGTCCCTGGAGCTCGAGCCCGACATGGCTGTGGTCGGCGAGGCGCGGACAGGCGAGGAAGCCCTGCGGATCGTCGCCGACTGCAAGCCCGATGTGGTCCTGCTCGACGTGCGGCTCGAGGGCGCCGACGGTCCGGAGGTGTGCCGCCGGATCCTCGAGGTCGTCCCCCGCACCGCGGTCATCATGCTCACCAACTATCTCCAGGACGGCTTCGTGCTGCGCAGCCTGATGGCCGGCGCCAAGGGCTACGTGATCAAGGACGTGCAGCTTTCCGAGCTGAAGAAGATGATCCGATCCGTGTATCGCGGAGGCTCGGTCCTCGATCCGAAGGTGACGGGCCAGGTCATCTCCACGGTCACCGCGTCCGGCGAGGCGCCCGCCGCGCAACCGGGCGGCCCGCGCCGCGTGAGGGCCCTCTCCGACACGGACCTGGCGATCCTCAGGCACCTCTCGGAAGGATTGACCGACAAGCAGATCGCCGGACGCGTCCACCTGAGCCCTCACACGGTCAAGGATCACCTCGAGAAGATCCGCGCAGTGCTGGACGTGGGCTCGCGTACGGAGATCGTCGCCACCGCGCTCCGTCGCGGTCTCGTCTGACACGGCGCGCCTGGGAGGCAAGACGTCCGGAGGGCCCTCGGCACGGAAGCCGCCCGACGGCGCTACTCGTCGACCGGCTGTCCGCGTCGACCCGCGCCTGCCGCGTCCCGGATCAGTCTTCTTTCTCTCGGGAGAAGAGCTCGTCGAGCTTCCGCTCGTAGGCGTGGTAATCGAGGAAGTCGTAGAGCTCCGCGCGCGTCTGCATCGCCGACACGACGCGCTTCTGCGTCCTCTCCCGGCGCACGGTCTCGAAGACCGCCAGCGCCGCGGCGTTCATCGCACGGAACGCCGAGAGGGGGTAGAGCACGAGGCGCACCCCGGCGCCCCCGAGCTCGTCCACGGTGTAGAGCGGCGTCACGCCGAACTCGGTGATGTTGGCGAGGATCGGGACGGGCACCGCTTCCACGAATCGCCGGTAGACGGCGAGATCGGAGACCGCCTCCGGAAAGATCATGTCGGCGCCGGCCTCCACGCAGGCCGCGACGCGGTCGAGCGCCGCCTCGAGGCCCTCGGCTGCGAGGGCGTCGGTCCGCGCCATGATCACGAACTCGGGGTCGGTCCTCGCGTCGACCGCCGCCTTCACGCGGTCGACCATCTCCGCCCGGGTGACGATAGCCTTGCCGGGCCGGTGCCCGCAGCGCTTGGCCTGCACCTGATCCTCGATGTGCATGGCGCCCGCCCCGGATGCGATCAGCGATCGCACCGTGCGCGCGACGTTGAACGCGCTCCCGAATCCCGTGTCGGCGTCGACGAGCAGCGGCAGCGCGGTGACGCCGGTGATGCGACGTACGTCCGTGAGAACGTCGTCCAGCGTCGTGATCCCGAGATCGGGCAGTCCGAGGGAGCCCGCGGCGACGCCGCCGCCCGACAGATAGATGGCCTTGAAGCCGACGCGCTCCGCCATCCGCGCGGCGTAGGCGTAGATGCAGCCGACGATCTGCAGCGGCCGCTCGGCGGCGACCGCCGCGCGGAAGCGCGCGCCGGCGGACGGGCTCATGCCCATGACCATACAACAGGCGGCGACGGTCTGCCGGGCGGCGCCGGCCTCGGCCCGACTGCGCGCCTTGACTCGCCCGGGTAGGGGCCGTAGAGTCCCGCCATTCCTCGTCCGCGGATCGCTCGCGCGACCGCGGACTCACGTGCGCTGGAGCGTCACGCTCGACGGAGGACACGATGGGCATGCAGATCTCGGTCGCGGAGATGGAGCGGACCCGTGTGGCGCGCTTCAAGGGGCTGACCCCGACCAAACGAGGCTTCGTCGACACCGCCATTCCCGGGTACGAGCGCCTCATCTACAATGTGATCGGCCGCGGCGTGACCGAAGATCCGACGCTCGATCCGGCGATCACCGACGCGCGCGACTTCAACCTCACGCTGGTCAAGAAGGTGCCCGGCAATCGCGTCGGGCTCCACGATCACCCCACGATCGAGGTCTTCATGCCGCTCACCGGGCGCTGGGGCGTGTACTGGGGCGACGAGGGGGAGCACGAAGTGATCCTCGAGCAGTGGGACGTGATCTCAGTGCCGCCGGGTGTCATGCGCGGCTTCCGGAACGCCGGGACCGAAGAGGCGTTCCTGCTCGCCATCCTCGGCGGGTCGGACTCTGGCCACGTCACCTGGTCGCCGAAGGTCCTCGAGGCGGCCCGCCAGCATGGGCTCCAGCTGGACGCGACTGGGAACGTGAGAGCGAGCTAACTGACTGATGACTTCAGGACACTCAGCCTCGTCCGGCCGACCGAGCTCTCTGTCGGCTTCCCGACCGTGCGCCTGGAAGTGACTTTCGGCCCGTAACTTCGGCCCGCTCGCGACCGACGCGCTCGACGGCGAATCCACCGCCCAGGATTTGTCGATCTCCGGCCGGCCCTGCCGCCCACTACGTGGCGCTGACGTTCGCGCGGGCGGACCTGCTCCCGCTGCTGATCGCCGCCTGGACCGCCAACGTGACTTCCATGAGGATCGGCGTCTCCCTCCTGCTCCGTGTCAGCACCTAACGCCGGCACAACCCAGCTGGCTTGCTGGAGTTACGATGGACGCGAGGAGGGTCAGCGAATGCGAGCGTCCACTGTCAGCACAGCCGAACGCCATCACTTCCGATTTCACGAGCCGCACGTACACCTCTCCCCGGTCTTCGGCGACGGCTGGTTCGGGCGCAAAGCCGAGAGCTTCGCCCGCTTCTTCGGAACTCCAACCTTCCTGGTGACGCAGACGATGGTCGTCGCCGCCTGGATCGCCATCAACGTGGTCGGCTTCACTCATTTCGACGTGTATCCCTTCATTCTGCTCAACCTCGCGTTCAGCTTGCAGGCGGCGTACGCTGCGCCCTTAATCTTGCTCGCCCAGACTCGCCAAGCCGACCGTGACAAGGCGCATGCCGATGCCGACGCGCAGCACCGCGAGGCGCTCGCCGCGGCGAGCATCGCGCGAGAGGAATTAGCGGCGAGACAATCCGCGCAGATACTTGAGCTGTTGGCCCAGAACACGACGCTCACTCGGCTGACGCAGGAGCTGAGTCTGGCGATCAAGGAGCTGACCAACGAGATTCACCGCAAGGTAGTCGCGGCGTAGCTCTCAGTCTCAGCGCTTCCGTGCACCCCGTCCAGCCCGCGAGAACAAGATCAGCGCGCGGAGGCCGGGGACGAGGACGTCGCGATTTCTTCGCCCGGTGACCTGATTCGGGACTGAGAAGACGTCTCTCCCACCCGTTCCTGGCCTGGCGCTTGACGCTGGAAGGAGTATCCGATGCCGGTGAGGTCCTTCTCGCGCCCGAGCCAGGACGGCGCGTGCTGAAGTCCGGCGGACCACGCGTGGGCTGTCCGCGGTTCCCGTCGTGCCGACTAAATTAGACGCCGAGGTAGTACTTCTTCACCAGCTCGTTTTCCCGGAGCTCCTGCGTGCTGCGGCCCTCGAATTCGATCTTGCCGTGGACGATGATGTATCCGCGGTCGGCGATCTTGGTCGCCTGATTGAAGTTCTGCTCGGCCATCAGGACGGTCAGGTGACGGCGCTCCTTCAGCTCGCGGATCTTGCCGATGACGCGGTTGACCAGAATCGGCGCCAGCCCCACCGACGGCTCGTCCACCAACAGGATCCGGGGCGAGGACATGAGGGCACGGGCGATCGCGAGCATCTGCTGCTCGCCACCGCTCATGCTGCCCGCGAGCTGCCGTCGCCGCTCGCGGAGGAGGGGAAAGGCCTCGAAGCAGAAGGGCAGGTTGCGGTCGATGTCCGCGCGGGCGCCGGCACGGTAGGCGCCGAGCAGGAGATTCTCCTCGACCGTGAGCTTGGGAAAGAGCCGGCGGCCCTCCGGCACCAACGCGATGCCCAGATCCACGATCTCTTCCGTCGACCGCTTCGTGAGGTCGATCCGCGCGCCGTCGGTCTCGAGGGAGATCTCGCCCGCGTCGGGCGCGACCATGCCCATGATGCACTTGATAAGCGTGCTCTTGCCGTTGCCGTTGGTGCCGAGCAGGACCACCGTCTCGCCCTCGCGCACCTCGATGGACACGCCGTGGAGGACTCGCACGGCGCCGTAGCCCGCCTCCACGTCGCGGACGACGAGCCTACTCGCCAAGGTAGGCCTTCTCCACCGCGGGATTCCGGACGATCTCCTCCGACGTGCCCTCGGCGATGCGATTGCCCGCGTCGAGCACGACCACGCGCTCCGAGAAGCGCATCACGGCCCGCATGATGTGCTCGATCATGATGATGGTGATCCCCTGCTCGTTCAGGCGGAAGAGGATCGCGAGGATGTCGTCGACCTCGGCGCTCGAAAGCCCCGCCATGGCCTCGTCCGAGATCAGGAGCTTCGGCCGGGCGGCCATCGCCCGAGCGAGCTCCAGCTTCCGCATCTCGATCTGCGTGAGCCCCGCCGGCCGCAGGTGCGCCTTCGCCTCGAGGCCGATGACCCGCAGAATATCGGTGGCCTCCGCGGTGGCGGAGGTACCGTGGGATCTCGCAGGGGCCGCGTATTCCAGCGGAATGCCGAGGTTCTCGAGCACGGTCATGCTGGTGAAAGGCTTCGGGATCTGGAAGCTCCGCACGATGCCGAGCCTGGTCCGCTGATGCGCCGGCATCGTCGTGATGTCGCGCCCCTCGAAGAGGATCCGGCCGCCGTCCGTCGCCAGGGCCCCCGACACGCAGTTGATGAGCGTGGTCTTGCCGGAGCCGTTCGGGCCGATCAGACCGAACCGCTCGCCGGCCTTGACGTGGAGCGTGACACGATCGAGTGCCAGGAAGCCGCCGAAGCGCCTGGTGAGGCCGTCGACCTCGAGCAGCGTGGTCGCCATGTCGCCGACCTCACCGTCCTCGGAGCCGCCGCGCCAGGCCTGTGATCCCCTCGGGCGCCAGCACGACGAACAGCACGAGCACCACGCCGACGACCAGCAGATTCATCTCCGAGGAGATGGTGACGGTCGCGACCTGCTGCGCGGTGCCGAGCAGGACGGCGCCGATCACGGGCCCGATCCACGTCGTCGTGCCCCCGATCATGGGCATGGCCAGCGCGTTGACGGCGTAGTCGAGGTTGAAGGCCGACGACGGCTCCACGTACGTCACGTAGTAGGGAAAGGGCGCGCCCGCGACGCCCAGGAAGAAGCCGCTGATCGTCGTCGCGAAGAGTTTCAGCCGGAGCGTGGGCACACCCATGCACTCGGCCGCCTCCTCGTTGTCCCGGAGCGCGGCCAGCCCGCGACCGATCCAGGAGCGCTCGATCGACCGCGCGACGAGGACCGCCACCACCGCCAGCCCGACCATCACGGTGAAGAGCAGCGTGCCCCAGTTCCCGAAGAACGGGGCGCTCGGGCGGATCAGCGTGAACCCCTTGGCGCCTCCGACGTAGTCCCAGTTGATGATCAGCGTCTGCAGCACGACGGAGAGCGCGAGCGTCGCGATCGAGAAGAAGACGCCCTTCAACCGGAGCGTGAGATAGCCGATGCCGAGCCCCAGCAGCGCGGAGACCAGGCCTCCGGCGAGGATCAGCACAGGCAGCGGCGCCTTGAAGGCCTCGATCAGGAAGATGGCGGTATAGGCGCCCAGGGCGAAGAAGGCCGGCGTGCCGAAGTTCACGTAGCCGGCGTAGCCGCCGAGGATGTTCCAGGCCGTGGCGATGACGACGTACTGCAGGACGACGTAGCCGGCGAAATAGAGGTACGGGTTCACGCGGAGGCCGGCCAGGAGGATGCCGCCGCCGATGACGGCGACCGCGACCACGAGGGCGCCCCCCGTCTTCACCGCTATCTCCCGAAAAGCCCGGCGGGCCGCACGGCGAGCGCCAGCAGGAGGATCCCGAACGAGACCGCGAGCGACCACGAGGGCCCGAAGAACGTGGCCATCAGGCTCTCGGCCACTCCAAGGATGATCGAGGCCGCCAGAGTACCGCCGATGCTGCCCAGACCGCCCAGGACGGTGATGGCGAAGACGCGGCCGATATAGTCGCGGTCGGTGGACGGCACGACCGGCGCGATCGTGATGAGCAAGGCACCGGAGAGGCTGGCCGCCGCGATGCCGATCCCGAAGGCGATGGTCTTGATTCGCACCGGATTCGCCCCCATGAGTCGGAGCGCGACCCGATCTTGCGACACCCCCATGACAGCTCGGCCGTAGAACGTCCGCGACAGGAACAGGTAGAGCGCCAGCGTCATCGCCAGGCCGACCAGGCACGGCACCAGCAGCCGGAACGCGATCCCGACGCCGCCGAGGTCGATCGACTTGCCGATGTACGCCGCCTCGACGAGCCGGTAGTCCACGCCATACGTGAGGCTCAGGCTCACCTCGATGATGAAGAGCAGGCCGAAGAAGAACACGAGTCCCCGCAGCGATTCGTCGCCGCGTCGCTCGAAGCTCGCGTAGTAGATGCGGTAGACCACGGCCCCCAGCACGTAGAAGAACGGCGTGAAGAGGAGGCCGGTGAGGATCGGGTCGAGGCCGAAGGAACTGTTCATGACGTAGGCCGCGTACGCGCCGAGGATCACGAAGGCCGGCTGGGCGATATTGACCACATCGAGCAGCCCGAAGGTGAGGGACACGCCCAGGCTGACGGCGGCGTAGAAGCCCCCGAGCAGTATTCCCGCGACTACCGCGTTCGCCAGCAGATCCCAGGAGAACATGTTCGGCGCCCGGCCACACAGAACGAGGGCGCGCGCCCCGTCAGGGCGCGGCCCTCACGCCGTGCGGAACACCCGCGCTATTTTTGCGCCGCGGAGTAAGGGTAGATGACGTTGCCCGACTTGAACTCGTCGGGGTAGAGGACGATCTTCTTCCCCGGGACCCTGAACTGCTCGACGTCGGTCCCCTTGATCCCCTGGTATTGGACCTGGAGGACGCGCGACTTCGCCCACTCGCCGTTCGGTCCGAACCTCACCTTGCCGACGATGGTGCTGAACTCGTTGGCGCGGATGTAGTCGGCGACCTTCTGCTGATCGAGGCTCTTGCTGCCTTCGATGGCCAGCCCCAGGATCTGGACGGCGGAGTACGCGTAGGGCGGAAGGTAGTAGCCGAGCGGATCGACGCCCGCCTCCTTGGCGCGCTTCTGGTACTCCGCGAAGAACTCCTGGATGCCCGGGAACATCATGGTCTTCTCGGGCGCCCAGAAGTCGTAGTTGACGATTCCGTTGAGCATGGGCCCGAGGCTCGTCATGACAGTGGTGAACTGCAGGCCGACCATCCCGCCGCCGAAGATCTTGGGCTGCAGGCCGATTTCCTGCGCCGCGCGAACCATCCCCACCGAGTCCGGCGGGTACGACGCCACGAACACGATGTCGGGGTTCACGGCCTTGATGGCCCGGGCGATCGGCGTGTAGTCGACGGTGCTCGGCGGATAGGACTTGTCGTACACGTTCTTGAACCCGAACTTCTTGACGAGCTCACGGGCCCCGGCGATCGCGTGGCGCGGGTACTCGGCGTCGGCGCCCACCAGCGCGATGGTCTGCGGCTTGGGATTCTGCTTGGCCGCGATCTCGAAGAAGCCCGTCGCCCAGTTGGCCTCCGGGTCCGGGCCCGACGGCTGGATCTGGAAGTAGTTCGGATACTTGTACTTCTCGTTGTTGGCCAGCCCGAGGATCCCCATGATCGTGAGCTTGCGCTCCATCGCGATGGGCATGAGCGGTGCGATCAGGTTCGTCCCGTAGCCGGAGACGACGAAGTTCACCTTGTCCACTTCGAGGAGCTTCGTGTAGATGCCGGGCACGGTGGCGGGGTTCGTCTGGTCGTCGTAGTAGATCAGCTCCACGGGCCGGCCGAGGAGGCCGCCCTTCTTGTTGACGTCGTCCTTCCAGATCTGGATGGCCATCAGCGCCGGCTTGCCGTTCGCGGACAGCCCGCCGGTCAGCGCCATGCCGAGCCCGATCTTGATCGGGTCGGCCGCCCGGGCGTCGAACCCGCCGGCGCCGACGAGCACGATCACGGCGCTGATGAGGGCCCAGCCCACGAGCGTTCTCACGTGCAGTCGATTCATCGGTCCCCTCTCTCTCCGTTGTCCACCAGGTCCTGCACCTTCGACCGCCGAGATCGTACTCTGCCACGTCCGGCTCGGCGAACGGTTCCGCCACGATCGTCCCGGCTCCAGCTCAGAAGAAAGACGGATAGGGCTCGGGGATCCGGCCTCGCGGCTCGTGGAAGGCCTGGAGCATCCGGTAACGACCTTCGTAGTAGAGCAGCGGGGGCGCCGCGTCGTTGACGATCAGCTCCTCGACTTCACCCACGAACAGCGTATGGTCGCCGCAGTCGTAGCGATGCTTGATCCGAGCGGCGATGACCACCGCGGCCTGGGCCAGCACCGGGACGCCGGCGAGCGTTTCGAAGGCCGGCGCGAAGCCCGCGACGGCCTGGCCGGCGAAGTGGCGGCTGGCCGGCTCCTGCCCCTGATCCAGGATGCTGATGCCAAACCGCCGGGCACCCGCCAGCCGCTCGTGCATGCGCGCCGTGCGTCCCACCGACACGACCACGAGCGGCGGTTGCAGCGAGCCCGACATGAACGCGTTCGCGGTCATCGCGTGCGGCGCGCGGCGCGGGCCCGCCGTCAGCACGATCACCCCTGTGGCGAAGCGGCCGAGCGCCCGGCGGAACACGCGGTCGGCGAACGCGCGCGGCATCAGCGCGGCGCGCTGAGCCCACCGCTGTTGACCAGGTCCTTCGTCTTCCACCCGTCGAGATCGTACTCCGCCATACACGTCTCGGCGAACTGCTTCCAGCGATCGTACTGGCCGGAGGCCAGCGCGCCGAACAACGCGTAGCGCCGGATCTCCTCGTGGCTGCCGGAATAGTTGATCTCGTACAGCTCGTGGCGGCCGCCAAACTCGGTGCCGATCGCGTCCCACAGGAGCTTCATGAGCTTGACCCGCTCGACCGCGTCGACCCCGCCCGAGCCCCGCAGGTAGAGGTCGAGGTACTTGCGGAGGTCCGCGGTCTTGAAGTCCCGTGCGTGCGAGTTCAGGTAGATGAGACCGCTCGCCACCGTCTTCTCGATGAGGTTCTTGATCTGGACGTACGCCTCGGGCGCCAGCACCTGGTAGGCGGCGGCCGGCTCCATGCCCGGCAGGACGCAGCCGCCGGTCCACGGATCCGCCGTCTTCGCCATCGCGTCCGACAGCCCCCAGATCATGTTGCGCCAGGCGATGACCTCGCCGATGTTCGCCTCCACGCCCCGGAACGACCGCGACCCGGTGATCTCGGTCGCCTTGATCATGAGACCGGTGATGAAGTCGAGCTTGACCGCCAGGCGCGTGCAGCCGTGGATGAGGGCGCGCGGGAGGAAGCCGGTACGCGGGAAGAAGTTATTCGCCTTCTCGACGTCGGCGTGGACGAACACGTCTTCCCACGGCACGAACACGTCGTCCATCACGAAGATCGCGTCGTTCTCGTCGAGTCGGCTCGACAGCGGATAGTCGAACGGGCTCCCGAGCACGGCGGCCCGCAGCTCGTTGGAGACCCGGCAGATGAGCTTCACGCCCTTGGCGTTCGTCGGCACCATGAAGACGATCGCGAAGTTCTTCCCCTGCACCGGGATGAGCCCGTGGTGGGCGACGAACGTGAAGTGGGTCAGCGCCGAGCCCGTCGCCACGACCTTCGCCCCCGAAACATAGATGCCGGCGTCGGTTTCCCTGGTGACGCGCGCGTAGATATCGGTGGGACCGCCGGGCGCCCCGGGTGCGATGTTGCGGTCGACCGGCGGGTGGATGATCGCGTGGTTGATGAACGGCACGCGCTCCTGGGAATACCGATACCAGCGCCGGGCGTTGTCCTGGTACGGGGCGTAGAACTCCGCGTTCGCCCCGAGCGTACCCAGGAACGCGGCCTTGTAGTCGGGCGAGCGCCCGAGCCAGCCGTAGGTCAGTCGCGCCCACGCCGCGATCGCGTCGCGCCCCGCGACCTGCTCTTCCACGGTCGTCGGCGCGCGGAAGTAGCGGTGCGTGAACCCGCCCCACTCGGTGGGCTCGGTGAGCACGTGCTGGCCGCGCTTGTGGTCGTCGTGCAGCGCGTCGTACAGCCGCGCGAGCATCCGGGCGCAGTTTTGAAACGCCGGGTGGGCGGTGATGTTCTTCACGCGCTCGCCGTAGATCCAGACCTCCCGGCCGTCGTCGAGACTCTCCAGGAACTCCTTGCCGGTGTACGGGAGCGTCGGCGCCTTCCCGGCGGCGGGCGGCGCCGCCTCGGTCCGCTTCGAGGATTTCGGCCTAGCGGGACCAGCCATGGTCACACCCCCTGAGAATTCGACCCCGAACCGTCCCCCACTAATACCCGGGATCACCCCTCGGTCAAGGGCGAAATCCGGTAGTCTGTCGGAGAGTTCGGCGCGCGGACCGCGACGAGCGGTGGCGTGCGCGGCAGGTCCGTCGCGGGGCGTCGTGCGAGCCGCAGGGCCGCCCGGTGGCTGGGGCCGCCGGGCCCGAGGCGAGCTACCCGAAAAGCCCCGCCGGCCAAGGCGCAGCTAAGAATGGATGAGGTGATTTGATGACGGGGACCACGGCGAGAGTGCTCGTGGGCGGGTTGGTCATGCTCGGCCTGGTGGCGTGTGGCCGAGGGACGAAGGAAGAGATCGTCTCGAAGGCGCGCGACGTATCCAAGCGCGCCGAGCTCGAGAGGGTGCTCGGCAAGCCCGACGACATCACCAAGCTCGGGCCCCTGGAGACCTGGCGGTACAAGGCCTCGAACGGCGAGGTAATATTCCTGATCGTCGGCGACGACGTGACCTTGCAGGCGGCCGGCAGCCCGGAGAAGGCGAAGTAGTGCCGCAGAGGAGACGACGATGGCACTCAATCTGAGAGATTTTCTCGCCGCACTCGGCGACGACCTGATCCGCGTCGACGACGAGGTCGATCCGATCACCCAGGCCGGCGCGCTCTGTTCGGCGGCGCCCCGGCCGATCGTGCTGAATCGCCTCAAGGGCTTCCCGGGCTGGAAGCTCTGCGACATCCTGGTGAAGGACCGCGCGCGCCAGGCCAAGGCGCTCGGGACCACGCCGCAGAACGTCGTGCGCGAGCTCTCCGACCGCATGTTCACGCGCGTGCCCGGGAGCTCGAAGATCGTCGCCGACGGCCCCTGCAAGGAAGTGAAGCTCCTCGGCGCCGACGCCGACATCACGAAGCTCCCGATCCCGATCCACTCCGAGGGCGACGCCGGGCGCTATCTCGGCTCGGGCATCACGATCACCAAGGATCCCGACACCGGCGTGCGGAACGAAGCCATCATCCGCGCGCTCGTCCGCGGACCGCGCAAGATGGGCTTCTGGATGGCGGCGCGCCACAACTGGGCGCACCTGATGAAGTACCAGGAGCGGGGCCTCCCCGCGCCGATGGCGTTCGCGATCGGGCTGCATCCCGGGTACGAGATCCTCGCCAACTTCAGCGGACGGCACGAGGGGTACGACGAGCTCGAGATGGGCGCGGGGGTCCTCGGCGAGACGCTCGAGCTCGTGAAGTGCGAGACGATCGACCTCGAGGTCCCCGCGCAGGCCGAGATCGTCATCGAGGGCGTCGTGCCGCCGGGCGTACGCGAGCCGGAAGGGCCGTTCGGCGAGTTCACCGGCTACAGCAAGGGCGCCGAAGGGCCGGCACCGGTCTTCGAGGTCACCGCGATCACCCGGCGCCGCGACGCGATCTATCGCCACATGCAGGCGACCGTCTTCACCGACCACCAGCCGCTCGTCTCGGTGCCGATGGAGGCGAGCCTCTTTCGTCGCCTGAGCGAGATCCACGGTCGGACCGAGATCCACGACGTCTTCATCCCGCCGTGGGTGACGATGTTCACGGTCTTCGTCCAGATGACGCCACGCTGGGACGGCCAGGCGCGGGACGTGCTGCTCGGAGTCCTGTCGAGCCCGTACCTCCATCCGAAGATCGCGATCGCCGTCGACGAAGACGTCGACATCTACGACCCGCGCGAGGTCTTCTGGGCGATCTCGACCCGGGTGAACCCGGAGCGGGACGTCATCGTGATCCCGCACGAGCGCATCCACCCGCTCGACATCTCGGCGCCGAACGTGGACCGCTCCGAGGTGACGGTGATGCGGGTCGGGGGCAAGATGGCGATCGACGCCACCAAGCCGCCGCTCTGGCGCAAGAAGGAGCGCGACGAGTTCACGCGCATCAAGCCGAAGGGCGCCGACGATCCCAGCCTCGCCGCCCTCCTGGCACGCCTGGCGGCGATGAGGTGAGAGAGCTCCTTGGCGCCGCCCGCCACACCCGGTACTATCAGGCGCTCGCGCCCGCAATGGGTCGGGGCCGAGAGCGCACCCGTTTCGACGAGGGGGGGTGAGGTCTCATGGCTACGCACTCGAAAACGAGAAACGCCGTTCAGAGACTCCGACGGCTCGCGCGGCGGCGCCGAGAAGCGGAGCTGAAGAAGGCTCGCCGCAGTCCCAGCGGCGACGCCACCCCGCGACGCCAGTAACGAGCGACGGCTTCAGGCGGCCAGGCTCAGGAGCTCCTTGGCGCTGCCGGTCATCAGCTGGCGCATCTCGAGTTCGGTCATCCCGTAGGCCCGCAGCATCGCCGCGAGCAAACGGTAGGCTTCGACCGTCTGCGGCAGCAGCGGGATGCCTGCGTCGCTGGACAGCATGAAGTGCTCGGGCCCGACGGCGCGAATCGCCGCAACCATGTCCTGCGTGTCCACGCCGAGCAGCGGCGAGAGCTCGTCCCACGTGAGCGCGAAGCGGACGCCGGCGTCCGCCCAGCGCTTCATCTTGGGGACGTCGAACTCGAACACCTCGCTGAACGGATGGTCGATGAACGCGCGCCGGTAGCCGATGGCACCGACCTCTTCGGCCATCGCGTCCATTTCCTGGGGCGAGAGGTGGCCGAACGACAGCGCCACGCCGTGATCCGCGCAGAGCCGCACGGTGTCGCGGATGGACGGGAGCAGCCGGCCGTGATCGTCCAGCACGTACATCCCGGTCTTGAGCGCCTGCTCCCAGGCGACGGGCGCCACCGGGTCGTCGTAGCGCCGGGCCTTGTCGAACCAGACGCCGCGACCGCCCAGACGATAGATGCTCCAGGCGGAAGTCACCGGCGGCATCCACAACCCGAGGATGCCGCCCTCGACAGCCGCCTTGATCTCGGCGAAGTCGATGGGCTTCAACGGAATCCCGACGACCCAGGCCGAGAGGCATTTCACCGGCCGCAACCCTTCCCGCTCGGCCCAGCGATCGACGTCCTCCTGGACCTGTCGCGCGACCTCCCAGGGCCGGCCCGGCGAGATGCTCTTGAACAGGATCGCTTTCATGCCCACCCGGCTCCCCTCCTGCGCGGCGTGCAGCGGCTCCTCTTCGTCGTGGCCGCGCGCGTGGGCGTGGACGTCGATCGCGTCCGTCAGGTCGTACATGCTCGCCTTGTTGGCGCCGAGGCTGTACCGCGCCTGGTAGGATCTGGCGACTCGTCGGCTCACCATAGGTCCTCGTGTCCTCCTCGCTTCGCTGGATACCGCGGGATCGCACCCTCGGTCAAGGCGAAACCACGCGAGTGCGGTATAGTACTCTTCCCTCGAACCCGCGGAGGGCGCATACGGCAAGATGGTGTCGATCGTGCGTGGCGCCAACATCGTGCGGCGGGAGCTCGGGCTGCCGGAGGCCGAGTGCCGCGCGGCCGACGCCCGGTTCGCTCTCGTCGAGGAAGCGTAGGTGAACCGGCCATGATCATCGACGACATCCTCGCGATCCGCGAGCGCTGGCACACCAAGCGTCATCCCTTCTTCGGGGCCTTCGCCGAGGGCAAGTTGCCGCTCCGCGCGATGGGCGTCTACAAGGCGATGCACTGGAAGTTCGTGCAGCACGGCCTGGCGAGCTTCGGTATCCTCTACGCGCGCACGATCGCCCACGATGACGTGCGCAAGGCCATCGCCGAGAACATCTCCGAGGAGGAAGGCTTCAAGGCGATCCCGCGCGCGGGTCACGTGCCGCACGACCACGCCGAGCTCATCTTCCGCTTCTGCCGGGCCGTGGGCCTCTCGGAGGCCGAGGTACGCGTCATCGAGCTCACGCCGGCCTGGTGGGCACGCGCGCTCCATTATTATCAGACCGCGGCGCAGGAGCCGATCGGCGTCGTGCTGGCGATGCAGAGCACGCAGGAGGGCCAGCAGCCCGCCCTCAACACCGAGGTCGTGCTACCGGCCTTCGCCAGACACTACGGTTATCCGGCGGGCTCGCCCGCGATCGAGTTCTTCACCGAGCACGCCGCGGCGGACGTCGAGCACAGCCGGCGTCAGGCCGAGCTCTGCGCCAAGTATCTCGACAGCGATGCGGCCAAGGCGCGCGCGCTCGAGGTGGCGCAGCAGGCGTGCCGGCTGCGCTGGGCCTCGATCACCGATCTCTACCGCCGCGAATATCTCGGCGAGAAGGAGATCCTGCCGCCTGGCGTGAGCTGAGCTGCGGCCGCGGCGATGAGTCCCTTTTCGCCTTGCGTGGTATCGTGTTCGGGCAGTTAACGTTGGCACTCGCAGCCTGATCGGGACGCGGAAGAGGGAAAACGACGCCTATGCGAGCGGTCCTGTTCGCCGTAGCTATCGTGGCCCTGGTGGCCGGGCTGGCGACGCCCGGCGTTGCGCTGGGCGGGTCGATCAAGGGGACGGTCGTGCTGAAGGGGGCGACGCCCGAGCTCCGAAAGCTCGCCGTGACGATCGACCAGTACGTCTGCGGTAAGGAAAAGAGCCCCGAGGATCTTCTGGTCTCGCCGCAGGGGAGGATCCGCAATGCCGTCGTCTGGCTCGACAAGGCGCCGGCGGGGTCGGCCGGCGAGGCCCTGCCGTCCACGACGACCATGGACCAAAAGGATTGTTCGTTCGCTCCCCGCGTCGTCATCGTGCCGGCCGGCGGGCGGATCGACTTCTTGAACAGCGATCGGCTCCTCCACAACCTGCACAGCACGCCGAGCGCCAACCCGCCCTTCAACCGGACGCAGCCGAAGGGGCGCACGATCGCCATCTCGTTCTCCCACCCGGAGATCATCCGCGTGACGTGCGATCTCCACTCGTGGATGCGCGGCTGGGTCGTCGTGGCGGAGCATCCCTTCTATGCGCTCACCGACCCCGAGGGCCAGTTCACGCTGCGGGGGCTCGCGCCCGGACGCTACACGGTGCGGGTGTGGCAGGAGCGGCTCGGCACGAGCTCGAAAGACATTGTGGTGGGCGACCAGGACCCGACGCCGATCACGCTGGAGATGGCCGCCCGCTAGCCGCGCGGGAGGGCCACGATGCGCCGCGCGTCCCACGCCGAGCGAATGCCGCCGCCCGTGGTGGCGTTGCTCGCCTCGCCGCTGGGGGCCCTCGTGCGGGCCGTGGCGCGGGTCCGCGCGTCGGTCCACGTCAAGCTCCTCGCCGGCTTCCTCCTCATCACCCTTCTCTTCCTCGTGGTCTGCGCGGTGAGCTTCCGAACCGTCGCCGAGACCGCGCGCCAGACGAACCTCCTCGACGAGGCCCACGAGCGCGTCGGCTGGTCGCGGCAGATCGAGCACGCGCTCGCGATGCAGATGCATTTCACCTCGATGGCGCTGCTCACTCAGGGTGAGGATGGCGTGAGCCTCATCCTGCGCGAGAACAACCGGTTCAACGACACGCTCGCTCGTCTCGAGACGGCGGCGCCGCGTGAGGAGCGCGCGCTCATCCAGTCCATTCGCGGGGCGCAGGAGGACGCGATGGCGACCGTCGCCGACATCGCCAACGCCGTCCGCGACCGGCGACTCGCCGATGCGATGACGGCGATGCGGACCCGCCAGGAGCCGACCTACCAGAGGATCGAGGCGCTGGTGGGCGCGCTCGTCGCCGCCGAGGAGACGCGGATGGCCAGCCTCCGGAGCAGTATCGCCGCCGCGAACCGTCAGTCGGTGCGGATGGTGGCCGGCTTCGCGGTCGTCTCCGTCGCGATCGCGCTGCTGGCAGGCTTCGTGATCTCGTGGTCGTTCATCCTGCCGGTGCGCGAGGCGCACGGCTTCCTGAGCGAGGTGGCCGAGGGGCGGTTCGGGGGCACGCTCGTCGTGCCGAACCGCGACGAGTTCGGCGCCCTCGCCGAGCACATGAACTGGATGAGCCACGAGCTCCGGCGGCTCGACGACGAGCACCGGGTGGCGGCGGAGGCGCTTCGCAGCCTCAACGACCGCCTGGCGCAGGCCAGTCGCGCCAAGTCGGAGTTCCTCGCGAACATGAGCCACGAGCTCCGCACGCCGCTCAACGCAATCCTCGGCTTCACCGAAATCATGCTCGACGAGCTGTACGGCGAGGTGCCGCCGACGCTGCGGGAGCCGCTCGTCGACATCCAGACGAACGGCCGCCACCTGCTGCGCCTCATCAACGACGTGCTCGACCTGTCCAAGATCGAGGCGGGACGACTCGAGCTCGGCGTCGCCGAGTACTCGGTGCAGGAGATCGTCGACGTCGTCCACGCGTCCCTGAAGTCGCTGGCCCTCGAGAAGGGCCTGGGGTTCACCGCGCGGGTGCCGCCCGACATCCCGGCGGCCTGGGGCGACGGCCGGCGGCTCATGCAGTGCCTCCTGAACCTCGCCGGGAACGCCCTCAAGTTCACGCACCAGGGACGGGTCGACATCGACGTGCGCCTCGAGGGCGAGTGGCTCTGGTATCGCGTCAGCGACACCGGCATCGGCATTCCCAAGGACGAGGTCGAGAACATCTTCGCCGAGTTTCGGCAGGTCGACACCACGATCACAAAGGAATACGGCGGCACCGGCCTCGGGCTCAGCATCACGAAGCGGCTCGTCGAGCTGCACGGGGGACGCATCGGGGTGGAAAGCGAGCTCGGCAAGGGTTCGACCTTCTTCTTCACCGTGCCCCTGCACACGGACGGAGGACGTGCATGAGTGACCGGACCGTGCTCCACATCGAGGACAACGAGTACAATCGGAAGATCGTGAGGCAGCTCTTGAGCCGGACGTCGTATCGGCTGCTGGAGGCCTCGGATGGCGAGGAGGGGCTCGCGGTGGCCCAGCGCGAGCTGCCCGATCTCATCCTCATGGACGTCCAGCTGCCGAAGCTGTCGGGGCTCGACGCGACTCGGCTGCTGCGTGCCGACCCGCGCACGGCGCACATTCCGCTCGTGGTCGTGACGTCGTTCGCCCTGAGCGGCGACGACCGGCGCGCGATGGACGCGGGCGCCTCGGCCTACCTGGCCAAGCCGTACAGCCCGCGCGACCTGATGGCGCTGATCCACAAGTTCCTCCCGGAGAACTGACGGTCGCCTGGCGAGCTGCAGGACGTCGCGGGGCTGGGGCCCCGCCGGCCGAGGCGAGCTAATCAGTGGCTTGGCGAGCTGCAAGACGTCGCGGGGCTGAGGCCCCGCCGGCCGAGGCGAGCTAATCAGAAAGTTGGGGGAGAGGAGAGACGAGCGATGAGATACGGAAAGACGTTGGCCGTCGTCGCCGTGGCGGCCCTGGTGCTGGCCCCGGGGACGGCGCGGGTGGGCGCGCAGGGCCAGGCCGAGCAATTCACACCGGAATACCGTGAGGTCCGCCGGTCGTACGATGACAAGCACACCCCCAAGATCGAGGCGCCGGACTCGGTGAAGCGGGGACAGTGGTTCGAGGTCACGGTGACGGTGGGCGCCGGATCCACCCACCCTTCGCTCGGGGAGCACTTCGTCCGCTACATCGCGCTCTACAAGGACAGCGCCGAGATCGCGCGCATCTACTTGCACCCGGTCTTCTCCTACCCGAAGGCCGTCTTCACCATCGCGCTCGACGAGGGCGGCATGCTGCGGGCGATCGCCGAGCCCACGCATTCGGCAGCCTGGGAGAGCTCGAAGAAGATCGCCGTCACGCGCTAGGAGCCCCGGTGAGGACCCCGCCGCGCGTCCTGATCGCCGACGACAACATCGCCAACGTCCGAATCTTGAGCACGCGTCTGACCGCCGACGGCTACGACGTCGTGACCGCCCGCGACGGTGAGGAGGCGCTCGCGGTCGCGCGCGCTGCCGAGCCCGATCTGATCTTGCTGGACGTCATGATGCCAAAGGTCGACGGCATCGAGGTCTGCCGCCGCCTGAAGAAGCTTCAAGACCCCTCGTTCACGCCGATCATCCTCGTGACCGCGATGACGGACGCGAAGGACGTCATCGCCGGGCTCGAGGCGGGCGCCGACGAGTACCTCACCAAGCCGGTGGACCACGCCGCCCTATCGGCGCGGGTTCGCTCGATGCTCCGGATCAAGTCTCTGCACGACACGGTCGCCGCGCAGGCCCTGGAGATCGCCCGTTGGAACGCCACGCTCGAGGCCCGGGTCGCCGAGCAGGTGGCGGAGCTCGAGCGGGTGAGCCGGCTCAAGCGGTTCTTCTCGCCGCAGCTCGCGGACGCCATCGTCACCGGCGGCGCGGCCGACCCGCTCCGACCGCACCGGCGTGAGATCTGTGTCGTGTTCCTCGATCTGCGCGGCTTCACCGCCTTCGCGGAGACGGCCGAGCCCGAGGAGGTGTCGGACGTCCTCGGTGCCTACCACGCCGAGATGGGACGCCTCATCCTGGAGCACGAGGGTACGCTCGAGCGCTTCACGGGCGACGGCATGATGATCTTCTTCAACGACCCGGTGCCGGTCACGAATCCCGAGGAGCGCGCCGTCCGCATGGCGGAGGCCATGCGGGCCAGGATCCGGGTGCTCAGCGCCGAATGGCGCCGGCGCGGCTACGACCTGGACCTCAGCATGGGAATCGCGAAGGGCTATGCGACGATCGGCGCGATCGGCTTCGAAGGCCGGCGCGACTACGCCGCCATCGGCAGCGTCACCAACCTCGCCTCGCGTCTCTGCGCCGAAGCATCCCACGATCAGATCCTCATCAGCCAGCGCATCTACGCCGCCATCGCCGATCTCGTGGACGTCAAGGACGTCGGCCCGCTTCAACTCAAGGGCTTCCATCGTCCCGTCGTCGCCTACGACGTCATCCACCTGAGGCCCTCTTGACGCAGACGACCGACCCAGGCCGGCTCGCCTACTGGATGCGAGCCTTGGGACGGGAGGACTTGCCCGAGCTCCTCGAGGTCTCCGGTCGGAGGCTGCGCCGGGTGGCGACGGCCAAGCACGACTTCTGGGCGGCCACCGGCTTCTACGAGGACGCCGGTGGCGACCGGGCCGTGCTCAAGGCCTATCGCACGGCGCGATTCGCGGGCGCGCCGCTTCGCTGGCTTGGCCGCTGGCAGTGCCGGCGTGAAGTCGGCTTCTATCGACGGCTGGCGGGCCTTCCGTGTGTGCCTGCGCTCCTCGGCCTCGTCGGTGACACCGCCTACCTGCGCGCTTTCGTGCCCGGCCATCCCCTGTCCCGCGAGCGTCCGGTGCCCGTCGGGTTCTGGCCGCGGCTCGAGACGGCGATGCGAGAGGTGCACGGCCACGGCGTGGCGTACGTCGACTCGAACAAGCCGGAGAACGTCCTCGTCGGCGACGACGGCCACCCGTACCTGATCGACTTTCAGATCGCCTGGGGAGGCGGGCGAGGCAATCACACGCTCGCGCGGTGGTGGCTCGGGCGGCTCCAGCGCGAGGACCTGTACCACGTGCTCAAGCACAAGCGGCGGTTCGACCGGAACTCGATGACGCCGGAGGAGCTGGCCAGAGTCCGCCGGCGGAGCCTTCTCATCAGAGCGCACCGGGTGGCCAACCGGCCTTACCTCATCGTCCGCCGACGGCTGTTCCGCTGGCTCAGGCGTACGGGCCGGGTCCTGCCGTCGGGAAGCAACTAGCCTCGTCGCTTCTCATCCTCGCCGGAGGACGCGCCCGGCCGGGGCGCGGCAACGACCCGTCGTCGGCGGCTCGCGGTGCGTCGCGCCCTGTCAGCGACGAAGAGGCGGCGTCAGGCCGCAGTCAGAGATCTTCGTCAGCAGCGTCTTGTAGCTGACCTTGAGAATCCGCGCGGCCTCGGCTCGGTTCCAGCTCACGCGCTCCAGCACTTCCAGGAGCGCTTTGCGCTCGGCCTCTCGCGCCCCGCGGCGTCCAACCTCCCTGAGGCCGCCCTCGGCGAAGGTGAGTCGCGGCACCGAGCTGTGGCCATTGCGGCCGTTGTTCCCGTTGTTCCCGTTGTTCCCATTGTTCCCGTTGTGCCCGTTGTGCCCGTTGCGACCGCGGGTCACCAGGGCCTCGATCGCCTGCTCGCCATCCGCCAGCACCACCAGCCGGCGAATCACGTTTTCCAGCTCGCGCACGTTACCCAGCCACGAGTATTCCGTGAGCCGCGCCAGCGTCTCGGGCATGAGCTGCTTCTGCCGCCCGTACTGCATGTTGAACCGAGCGAGGAACCGCGAGGCCAGTTCCGGAATCTCTTCGCGGCGCTCCCGGAGCGGGGGCACCTTGATCTCGACCACGTTGAGGCGATAGTAGAGGTCCTCCCGGAACTCGCCACGCGCCATCGCCTCCTCGAGGTCGCGATTCGTCGCGGCGATCACCCGTGTGTCGACCTCGAGCAGCTCGTGGCCCCCCACGCGCGAGAACTGGAAGTCTTGCAGCACGTGGAGGAGCTTAGCCTGGAGGGCCAGCGGCAGTTCCGCGATCTCGTCCAGGTAGATCGTGCCCCGGTTCGCACACTCGAACTGCCCGAGCTTGCGCCGGTGCGCGCCGGTGAAGGCGCCCTTCTCGTGCCCGAAGAGCTCGGACTCGAGCAAGCCTTGCGGGATCGCGGCGCAGTTGACCTTGACGAACGCACCCCGACGGCGCGACGAGGCGGCATGAATGGCTCTGGCGACGAGGTCCTTCCCGACGCCGCTTTCACCACGGATGAAGACCGTCGCATCCGTGTCGGCGATATTGTCGATGACCGTCCCGATGGCGCGCATCTGCGGGCTTCCGTCGAAGAACGGACTGTAGCTCGTGGGATCGGACTCTGTCACAATGCTCACGGGTGCCTCCTCAAAGAGAGGATCTCAACATCCGCTCTTGACTTCGGATGCCCGGCCCAGATGAGGGGGGGCCATCCGAACAACTAATACGTGCATGGCTCAGAGCCAACAATCCGGGCAATCCCTGAATCGCGAGACGGGGAGTCCCCCAAAAAGGCACGGCGCGACAAATAGACTGAGGAGCGGCAGCGCTCAGTCGCGCGCGAGCGACCGACCGCCAGCAAGACCGATCGCGATGGCGATGAGCGCCACACCGGCACCGGCGGCGGCGATCGCCGGCACCCACGGCAGACGCACCGATCCACTCGCCGCCCTCGCGACGCTGGTCAGGACCAGCGCGCCCATCCCCGAGAGCGCGCCGAGCACGGCCCAGTACCGGAGCTGAGAGGTGACCACCCCGGGGCCGCGCGCCGCATGCCGGGCTCGTCGCGCGTTGTCGCCGGTCTCGAGCAACACGACCAGGCCGACACCGAGGAGCACGGCGCCGGTAAGACGGAGCGGCCCGGCCCAGAGCCAGAGGGCGAGCGCGTATTCGCCGAGCGCCAGCACCACGCCGGCGACGAGCACCGGCGTGGAGAACAGGATGCCGAGGCAGCAGAGGGCGAGCGCCACGGCGCCGATCACCATGATCGCGGTCGAGGGCGCGATCAGGAGCGGGTAGCCGACGAGGGCCAGGGCGAGGACCACCGAGAGGTGCTGCATCGTCAGCGCACCATGCCGCGCCGTCGCGGTCGGCTGAGCGCGCCCAGCGCGGCCTCCAGGGGTTCCGCGGGGTCCCACTCGACGACGGTGATCCCGAGGCGGCGCAGGGTGTCGGCTCGAGCGCGCCGCTCGAGCAACCACAGCCGGCACGCGAGGTCGACGCTGGGCGTGGGCCGGCTCGCCCGGCGGACGAGCGGGATCGGCGACGGGCTCAGGACCACGAGATCGAAGCCACGGGCCGCGAGATCGACCACGGCCTTCTCGAAACGCACGTCGAGGAGCGGGCTGATCGCGATGACCAGCGCCTGGGGTGGCAGCACGCGTCGCGGCACGAGGGCCACTTCCTGGGACACGTAGCTGAACATCACATCGGCCCGGAGCAGGGCTTCGAGCAGCCGCTCGTGGTGCGCGCGCCCGGAGTCCGGCCGAATCCAGCGGAACGGCCCGCAGTACTCGATGAGGCCCACCCGATCCTTCCGAGCCAGGTACGCCGTCGCCAGCGCCGCGGCCGCCCGGATCGAGACGTCGAGCGTCGTGGCCGGGGGCGCGCCGGCCTCGGTCAGCGTGTCGAGCATCAGGACCACGTCGGCGTTGCGCTCCTGGTGGTACTGCGTGACGAAGAGACGCCGCAACCGGAGCGAGGCCCGCCAGTTCACGTGCCGAACCCGGTCGCCGGGGACGAACGCTCTGATATCGCCGGGCTCGAGCCCCTCGCCGACGCGCGCGGCCACGTAGTTGCCCACGGAAATCTGCGTCCGCCGCGGTCTGGGCAGGCGCCGGAGGGGACGCACTCGCGGGTAGACGCGCAGCTGCCAGGGGACACGGAGAGATGTCTCGCCGGTACGAAGCCCCGATCGGTCCCAGAGCCTCGCGTGCACGGTCCCGAGAGTCACACGGCCCCGCCGCAGGCACTCGACCTCGTACTTCCAGTGGACTTCTTGGCCCCGGGCCAGAGTGAAGAAGCCGCGGGTGTGACCGGTCACGAGCCGGAGCGCCGGCGGCAGCGGCTCGAATAGCTCCAGCAGCGGCACCGCCTGCGCGGCGCTCACGGTCACGGTCACCGTGACCCGCTCGCCCTCGAAGACCCGGTTCGACGAGACCGCGTGCGCGACCGACCAGTCAGGTCGTGGACTGGTCCGTACGACGCGGAGAAGCCCGACCAGCAGCGGGAGCACGACGACGACCAGCTCGACCCGGCCCGAGAGGACCCCGAGGACGAGTCCCCACCCGCCGATCGTCACGACCGAGAGCGCCAGCGGGGTCATCAGGCCTCGGTCTTCGGCGCGGGCACCTGCGTCAGAAGATCGCTTACCACCTGGGCGGGGGACAGCTTCGTCACCCAGAGCTCGGGCTGGAGGATGAGGCGATGCGCGAGGGCGGGGCCCGCCATGGCCTTCACGTCGTCGGGCGTGACGAAGTCGCGCCCGCGCAGCACGGCGCTGGCCCGCGCCAGCTTCAGCAGCGCCAAGGCACCCCGCGGCGAGGCGCCCAGGGCCACGCGGTGGTCGACACGGGTCGCCTGGACCAGGTCCACCACGTATTGCGTGACGACGTCCGCCACGAACACGTCTTCGAGCGCTCCTTGCATCGCCAGGACTTCTGCGCGGGAGACGACCGCGGACACCTCCGTCTCGTCCTGGCGTCGCTGGCGCCGTCGCTCGAGGATCTGCCGCTCTTCGTCCGCGCTCGGGTAGCCGACCGCGACCCGGATCAAGAACCGGTCGAGCTGCGCCTCCGGGAGCGGATACGTGCCCTCCATCTCGATCGGGTTCTGCGTCGCAATGACCAGGAACGGCGGCTCGAGCCTGAAGGATTCCCCTTCCACGGTCACCTGGGCCTCCTGCATCGCCTCGAGCAGCGCGGCCTGCGTCTTCGGCGTCGCCCGGTTGATCTCGTCGGCCAGCAAGAGGTGCGTGAAGACCGGTCCGGGCCGGAACTCGAAGCGCGCCTCCCGCTGGTCGAACAGGAAGCTCCCGGTGACGTCGGCGGGGAGGAGATCGGGCGTGCACTGCAGGCGCTTGAACGACAGGTCCAGCGCTTGCGCGAACAGCCGCGCGATCAGCGTCTTGGCGAGCCCCGGATAGTCCTCGATCAGGACGTGGCCGTTGGCCAGGATCCCGGCGAGGATACGCTCCAGCACGTCGCCCTTGCCGACGATCACGCGCGCGAGAGCGCCCAGGATCTCCTGGCTCCGTTCGGTGACGCGGTCGATCTTCACTGGTGTCGCTCCAGCGAGGCGACGAGTCGGGCGAGCGCTTCGAGCGACGGGCCGCGGCCGAGCCGGCGACCCGGAGGCTTCTCGAGTCCTCCCGACGGGCCGGTTCCCCCACGCGCGAGGGCGACGAGCCGCGGCCAGAGCATGTGCTCGAAGTACGAGTGGCTCCTCGTGCTGAACGTGATCTCGTCGTGGAACCGTGACAAGCGCGGGTCGGGAGCGCGCGGGTGACCGGCGTCGTCGACGCCCCACGCCGTCGGACGCTCGATGGACGCTCGGACGACCGCCCGGATGCGGAAGACGGCCAGGAGCAGGACGACGGCGCCGACGACGCGCGTGGCCGGCTGCCGCAAGGACGGCGCGACCAGAACCTCGATCAGAACGACCGCGGCGACGAGAGCGGCGAGGAGCGCCAGGGCGCCGGCGAGGCCGGCCCACCGGATCGACTCACGCGACGCCAAGCGGTGCGTCCTCGTGCTCGAGCGCGGCCCGGATCTCCTCGAGGCAGGCGCGCGCGAGGTCTCGCTCGGGCGACTCGAGCGGGTGACGACTGAACCGCGCGAGCTCGAACAGCCGCGTCAGCCGATCCACCGGGCTGCGCGGAAGGACCAGGCGCCTGAGCGTCTCACGCATGAACTCCTCGGGCGTCTGCCAGGGCGCGCGCGGCACCCTAGCGCGCGCCGCGACTCGTTCGAATCGGCGGTAGCACTTGATGATCGCCGCGCGCGGGTCGGGCTCGCCGGCGAGGTCATCGAGGCTCTCGTCGACCGCTTCGGTGAGCTGCCCCGTCGCCAGGGGGCGATTCCGTCGGTCCCACCAGTCGGCCAGGCGCTCGGCGAAGAGCAGCAGCAGGGCCACGCCCAGAGTCGCCAGTCCGATCAGCAAGGTCAGCCCCCCGAGGAGCCATCCGACCCAGGGAAGCGAGACCACCGGGAGCTCTGCCGCCGGCGCGCCAGGGTCGGCGCGCGGCGACAGGATGAAGCGGGTCCAGGCGAGCCAGGAGCTCTCGATGTACTGCCATCCGACCAAGAAGATGACGAGGGTCGCGAGCAGCGGCAGGAGAGCCAACACGCGGACGAGCGCCTGAAGCCACCAGGGAAGGCGCGACGGCTCCTGGTCGCGCGCGACCAGCTCGGCCTCCTGCCGTCGGCGATCGCGGGAGAACGCGATCGCCAGGACGATGACCACGGCGAGCGCGAATGCGACCGCGCTCGCGAGCAGGAGCGGGTCCGGCACATCCACGTGGAGCCGGAAGGACGGCGTCTCCTCGGGAGCGTTCGGCGCGGCCAGCAGGGCGGTGAGTGTCAGCAGGAGGCCCGCGCCGGCGATGACGGCCGCGCCTGGTGATCCGTGGAGTCTCATCAAGGTGGGCCTTGGTGGCAGGAGCGTACTCTGGCGCCGGGGCCTCGCGCAAATGAGTTCGCGTCCCCGCAATCCTGTATCCTGTCGGACAGAGGGCGGCGGCGCGTGCCGCCGCCGCCGACAGGAGGCCACAACGTGACCGAGACTCCGCGTATCGCGGGCGTGCTCTCTCCGGTCGTCACCCCCTTCGGGGCGGACCTCGTACCCGATCCAGAGCGTTTCGTGCGCCACTGCCGCTGGCTCCTGTCCCAGAACGTGGGCCTCGCCGTCTTCGGAACGAACTCGGAGGCGAACTCGCTCTCGGTCGAGGAGAAGATCGAGCTGCTCGATCGGCTGGTGGCGGCAGGGCTCGATCCCGCGCGGATGATGCCGGGCACCGGCTGCTGTGCCCTACCCGACTCCGTGCGGCTGACGGCGCACGCGATGAAGCTGGGCTGCGGCGGCGTGCTGATGCTGCCGCCCTTCTACTACAAGGGCGTGAGCGACGACGGGCTCTTCCGGAGCTTCGCCGAGGTGATCGAGCGTGTGGGTGAGGCGCGCCTGCGCGTGTACCTCTACCACATCCCGCCGGTGGCGCACGTGCCCATCACGACGGGCCTCGTCGAGCGCCTGCTCGCGGCGTATCCGACTCAGATCGCCGGCATGAAGGACAGCGGGGGCGACTGGAGCAACACGCAGGCGTTCCTCGACGCGTTCGCGAAGAGCGGCTTCGACGTCTTCGCTGGCTCCGAGACCTTCCTGCTCCAGAACATGCGGCACGGCGGCGCCGGCTGCATCAGCGCCACCGCCAACGTGCATCCGGCACCGATCGCGCGCCTCTACGACACCTGGCGGGCCGCCGGCGCCGATGCCCAGCAGACGCGCCTTGACGTGATTCGCGGCGTCTTCCAGAAGTTCCCGATGATCCCGGCCCTCAAGGCCGCCATCGCCCACCACGGCCGCGACGCGGGCTGGGCGACCGTGCGTCCCCCACTGGTCGCGCTCACGCCGGCGCACGCGCGTGCGCTCGTGGCGGAGCTCGATCAAACACAGTTCGCGATGCCCGGGCTGGTGGGCCGCTAGCTCGTTTCCCGTCGTCGAAAACCCGTGGTATCGTGCGGCCTCCGGCACAGCCGGAGAGAAAGTGATCAGCGTGCCCACGCCGGGTCGGCCGAACTTCGAGGTGGTCGCCATCGCCACGTCCGCGGGCGGCCTCAAGGCGTTGAGTCTGGTGCTCGCGGCGCTCCCATCCAACTTTCCCCCTGCCATCGTCATTGTCCAGCACCTGGATCCCCGCCACCGGAGCCTCATGGCCGATATTCTCAGCCGACGGAGCGCGCTCTCCGTCAAACAGGCGCAAGAAGGTGACAAGCTGCAGCCGGGCACGGTGTTCATCGCCCCGCCCAACAAGCACCTGCTCGTCAATCCCGACGGCTCGCTGTCGCTGACCCAGTCCGAGCTCGTTCACTTCGTCCGGCCCTCCGCCGACCTCCTGTTCGAGTCGGTCGCGGCGAGCTTCAAGGCTCGGGCCATCGCCGTCGTCCTCACCGGGACGGGCAGCGACGGCTCCATGGGTGTCCAGGCCATCAAGAAGATGGGCGGCACGGTGCTCGCCCAGGACGAGTCCTCGTCGGAGTTCTTCGGGATGCCCAACGCCGCCATCCAGACCGGCAGCGTCGATTTCATCCTCTCGCTTGGCGAGATCCCCTCGGCCCTGGTCACCCTGGTGGAGACGGGAGAGGTCGATGAGCTCGGATGACGAGCGCGTCGAGGCGCTCCTCGACTACCTGAAGGCCACCCGCGGCTTCGACTTCAGCGCCTACAAGCCCTCGAGCCTCGTGCGCCGCATCCAGAAGCGCCTGCAGGCCGTGAGCAGCTCGTCGTACGAGCAGTACCGGAGCTATCTCGAGGCGCATCCCGAGGAGTTCCAGCTCCTGTTCAACACCATCCTCATCAACGTCACGAGCTTCTTCCGGGATCCCGAGGCCTGGGAGTTCCTGGCGACGCAGGTCGTCCCGCGCGTCCTCACCGGTGGGCGCCCGGACAGCACCATCCGGGTCTGGAGCACCGGCTGCGCCTCCGGGGAGGAGGCGTACACCCTCGCCATGATCCTGGCCGAGCAGCTCGGCGTCGAGCCGTTCCGTCGACGGGTGAAGATCTATGCCTCCGACGTCGACGAGGACGCGCTGATCCAGGCGCGCCACGCGACCTACACGGCCCAACAGGTCGAGGACGTCCCCCCGGAGCTGCGCTCGCGATACTTCGAGCGCGTCGACGATCGGTATCTCTTCAACAAGGACGTCCGTCGCTCGATCATCTTCGGCCGGCACGACCTCGTCCAGGACGCGCCGATCTCGCGAGTCAATCTCCTGGTGTGCCGGAACACGCTCATGTACTTCACCCGCGAGACGCAGGCCAGGGTCCTGAATCGCTTCCATTTCGCCATGCGCGACGGCGGTGTTCTCTTCATGGGTCGGGCCGAGCTCTTGCTCACGCACGGCGAGCTGTTCACGCCGATCGAGCTCAAGTGGCGGGTCTTCACCAAGGCGACGAGCTCGAGCCTCCGGGACGTGTCGCGACTGCCCGAGCGCGAGGAGGACAGCGCCAGCATGCCGCATGATGATCGCCTCGAGGTTCTTGCGCTCGAGACCGACCCGGTCGCTCGCGTCGTGGTCCGTGCGGATGGTACCCTGGGCTTCGCGAACAGCCGTGCGCGCACGCTCTTCCACCTCACGCCGCCGGACGTCGGTAAGCCGCTGCAGGATCTCGAGATGTCGTTTCGTCCGGTCGAGCTGCGCTCACTGATCCAGGACGCGACGGCGCAACACCGCACGGTGTCACGCAAGGACGTCCCCTGGCCGAGCGACTCCGGTGACGCCCGTTACCTCGACCTCGACGTGGTGCCGCTCGTCGACGCCTCCCGGAAAACGCTCGGCGTTCAGATCACCTTCATGGACGTGAGCCGCTATCGCCGCCTCCAGGAAGAGCTCGCGCGCTCCAAGCACGACCTCGAGACCGCCTACGAGGAGCTCCAGTCGACCAACGAAGAGCTCGAGACGACCAACGAGGAGCTCCAGTCGACCAACGAAGAGCTGGAGACGATGAACGAGGAGCTCCAGTCGACCAACGAAGAGCTGGAGACCACCAATACCGAGCTGCGCATGCGGAGCGACGAGCTCAACACCGCCAACGCCTTCCTCGGCTCGATCCTGACGGGGCTGGAGGTGGGTGTCGTCGTCGTCGACCCGAAGCTTCAGGTGCTCGCGTGGAACCATCGCGCCGAGGACATGTGGGGCCTCCGGTCCGACGAGGTGCGGGGCCGCCATTTCATGAACCTCGACATCGGGCTGCCGGTGGAGAAGCTCCTGCAGCCGGTCCGCGCGGTGCTCGCCGGCGAGACGGGGCGGGCCGAGCTCACCCTCGACTGCTTGAATCGCCGCGGCAAGTCGATCCGCTGCCAGATTCGCTGCACGCCGCTGATCGGCGGGAAGGGTGACGTGCTCGGTGCTATCCTGTTGATGGAAGAGGAAGCGATCTCGTCTTCCTGACCACACCGCGGGGGGAGGTCGTGACATCGCCACCGCGCTCGGAACACGCTGAAGCGCTGCGCGTCAGCATCGAACGTTTGCGCGGGCTGGTCGCCGCGCAGCGGTGGGGAGCGCTGGCCGCCGAGCAGGGGGAGCTGGAGCGGGCGGTCGAGGGCGTGACCGCCGAGGCGGCGACCCTTCGGGCCGAGCGTGACGACGCCCGCACCGAGACCGCGCGCGCCGAGCTCCATCTCACCGCTGCGCGTCAAGTCCTGGAGGACGGTCCGGACGGATACATCGTCACCGACGATACCGGCATCATCCTCCAGGCCAACCGCGCTGCGGCCCAACTGCTCGGAGTCCCCCTCCGCTTCCTCGTCCGCAAGCCGCTCGCGCTGTTCATCGACGAGGTCGATCTCCGAATCTTCCGCTGGCGCGTGAACAACGCGCACAGCCGCAGCCAGGGCGAATGGCCGGTGCGCATGCGACCGCGTCAGGGGCCCTCCTTCACCGCGGGCTTGACGGTCACCGCCTTCGTCGGCCACGAAGGCCATGCGTCCGATCTCCGGTGGTTCATGCGGGACATCACCGCCCGGCAGCGCGCCGAGGAGCTGGCCACGGCCCAGGATTTCACCAACCGGATGCTGGAGAGTGAGCAGGATGCGCGGGCCGCGGCCGAAGCCGCCCGACTTCGCGTGGAAATCCAGGCCGCGGTCAGCAGCGTGCTGGCTGCGACGCTCGACTATCCGGCCGCGTTATCCAAGGTCACCGGCCTGGTCGTTCCAGCCGTAGCCGATGTCTTTCTCACCGACCTGCTGGCCGGTCACACGCTGGAGCAGATGGCGATGGCGTGCGCAGACGCCGCCGGAGCCGAGCGGCTCCGCGCCCGGCGGCCGCCCGATCCGTCGAGCGATCATCCGATCGCCCGGGTGATCCGGACGGGCGACGCGATGCTGATGACCGAGGTCTCGGCGCCCTGGTTGGAGCACTGGGCGGGCTCGGGGGAGAGTCAGGACCTCTGGGAAACGATCGGCCTTACCTCGGTGGTGGTCGTGCCCATCAGATCCCATCGACAGACGCACGGCGCGTTGACCTTCGGCCTCGGCCCGTCCGCGCGCCGTTACAGTCAGGCCGACCTGGGCGCCTTGAAGGACATCGGCTTGCGCACGGCGCTGGCGCTCGACACCGCGCGACTCTTTAAGGAGCTCGAGGCCGAGCAGCGTCACCGCGACGAGTTTCTCGCCATGCTCGCCCACGAGCTGCGGAACCCGCTCTCCGCGGTGACCAGCGGACTCGATGCCCTGGAACGGGTGGACGAATCGAGCCGTGCCCATCTCCTCCAGATCCTGAGTCGCCAGTCGAAACACCTGGCCCGGCTGCTCAGCGACCTCCTCGATGTGTCAGGAGTGCGGTTCGGCCGGCTGATGCTCCAGCGACAGCGCCTCGACCTGCGCGATCTGGCCCGCGACTCGCTCGAGGTGTTGCAAACGGCGAGCAAGACGATGGGCCCGACGATCTCGCTGCGCAGCGATCCAGGGCCGGTGACCGTGATCGGCGACGCCGACCGGCTGCAGCAGGTGCTCGCCAATCTCCTCGACAACGCCGCCAAATACACGCCGAGCGGCGGAACGATCGACATCTCGGTGGCGGCCGAAGACGACCACGCCGTGGTGCGCGTGCGCGACTCCGGCACGGGTATCGAACCGGAGTTCCTCCCGCGGATCTTCGAGGTCTTCTCCCGGGCCGGCGGAGCCACCGGCCAGGCTCGTCCGGGTCTCGGGCTCGGACTCTCGGTCGTCCGTGAGCTGGTCGTCAAGCACGGGGGAAGCGTCGCCGCGAGCAGCCCGGGCGTCGGGCAGGGAAGCGAGTTCGTGATTCGTCTTCCCCTCCACCGCGACGAGGAGGTCCCGTCCTCCGGTCCGACGCCGTCATCGGCCGCGCGGTCGATCCTCATCGTCGAAAACAACCCGGACGCCTGCGATGTGCTTCGCATTGCCCTCGAGCAGAGCGGTCATCGCGTGAGGACGTCGAGCAACGGCAAACAGGCGCTCGAGGAGACACGGGCGAGACGCCCCGACATCGCCTTCGTCGACATCCTGCTTCCCGACATCGACGGCTGCGAGGTGGGTCAAACCATCCGCGGCCAGCCCGGGGGCGATGGAGTGTTCCTCGTCGCGCTCACCGGCCTCAGCGCACCGACGGACCCGGACCGCGCGCTTCGAGCCGGGTTCGATTCCTACCTGGTCAAGCCGATCGACCCTGACAGGCTCTCGGAGGTCATCGCGCAGGCGCGTCACTAGGAGGAATGTCGGCTTCGGCCACCATCAGATCACGGCGTCGCGCCGCAGCCGCTCGATCTCTTCCGTCCCGTAGCCGGCCTCCTTCAGGATCTCGTCGGTATGCTCGCCGAGCGTCGGCGGCTCACGGTCGAGCCCCGGGCTGCCGTGCTCGAGCCGGAACCCGGCGCCGACGAGCCGCATCGGTCCGTAGCGCGTGTCGATCGTTTGCAGCACGTCGCGGTGCTCGAGCTGCGGGTGGCGGACGATCTCGTCGATCTTCCAGATGGCGCCGCACGGCACGTCGGCGGCCGTCAGCCTCGCCTCCCAATTCTTGGGCGTGTCGGTCGCCAGCGCGGTCTCGATGATCGCGCGCAGCGCCGGCTCGTTCGCGGTGCGGGCGGGCCAGTCCTTGAACCGGGGATCGTCGAGCGCGTCGGGGTGCCCGAGCGCTTTCATGAGGCTCGCGAACTGCTTCTCGGTCAGCACCGCCAGCACGAGGTAGCCGTCGCGGGCCCGGAACCGGCTCGCGGTGGGCTTCCGGCTCACCGAGCCGTTGCCGATCTGACGCTGCTCGATGCCCGCGACGGTGTACTCGGAGACCGGTCCGGGCAGAAAGGCGAGCGCCGCGTCCAGCATCGCGACGTCCACGAGCTGCCCGCGCCCGGTGTGGGTCCGTTGATAGAGCGCGCTCGCGACGGCCAGCGCCGCCGTCACGCCCCCGATCGTGTCGCAGATCGCGAACCCCGCGCGCGTCGGGCCGTTGGCGGCCTCGCCCGTGATCGACATGATCCCCGACATCGCCTGCAGCTTGCCGTCGAAGGCGGCCGTCGTCCGCTCGGGCCCGGTCTGGCCGAAGCCCGAGACCGAGCAGTAGATGAGCCGTGGATTCACGGCCGAGAGCGCCGCGTAGCCGAGCCCCAGCCGGTCCATGACGCCCCCGCGGAAGTTCTCCCAGACGACGTCGGCGCCGACTACCAGGCGCTTGACAACCTCCACCGCCTCCGGGCGCCGGAGGTCGAGCGTGATGCTGCGCTTGTTGCCGTTGACCGACAGAAACGACGGCGCCATCTTCCGCTCCGCCCACGTCCGGTCGGCGAGCTGCATGCGCGTCTCGTCGCCCTCGCGCGACTCGATCTTCAGGACGTCGGCGCCGAGGAGGGCCAGCTGGTAGGTCCCGTACGGCCCCGCCAGGTAGCGGGTGAAATCGAGGATGCGGACGCCCGCGAACGGCTTGGTCATGACGCCTCGCGCTTGGCCCGCGCGACGGTCTTCACCACGTCGAACTCCTTCCGCCGCTCGGCGATCGATTCCGGGGAGAGCTTCGTGAGGTCGAGGTAGTCGCGCTTCCAGGATGCGTCCGCGCTCCACCGGAGCGGCGACTGCACGGTGGTCCGCGCGGCCGGTGCCTGCTCGAGGACGCGGAGCGCGAGCTCGAGGGTCTGCACCTGGGACCCGGCGTCGAACGGCCGGCCGGCGGAGTTGCCGAGCGGGAAATCGCTGAACAGGAAGCGCGGCACACCGCAGTGCTCGACGATGTCCTTCGCGCAACCCATGATCACGGTCGGGATCCCATGCTCCTCGAGGTGCCGGGCGGCCAGACTCACGGTCTGGTGGCACACGGGTCAGCTGGGGACGAGCACGGCGGCTTCGACGCTGTCCTCGCGGCAGCGGCGCAGGAGCTCGGGGACGTCGGTCTCGATGGTCGTCCGGTGGCTCCGGTTCGTCGGCGCGCCGAGGAAGCGCGGGGCCAGCGCCCCGATCCGTCCCGCCGCCTCCGCGTCCTTCAGGCGGGCCAGCGGGAAGTAGGTGTTGATGTCCTCAGCCGACGTGTGTTTGCGATCGTAGCCGACGTGCGAGATCCGGAGATCGGGCGGGCGCTCGGTCGAGTTCGAGTACACGGAGTAGAACTTGGCCCCGGCGTTGTAGGGCGCGCCAGGCCCCTGGTCACCGGCCTCGGGCTGGTACGGGGCCGCCGTCGTGATCAACGCCACCCGCGCCCGGCTGAGGGGTATCCGCAAGGGCGCGAACGGAACGTCGACGAAGTGAGCCCAGCGATACGGCGTACCGTAGCCGAGCGCGACGTAGTAGTCGCGCGTCCGCTGCATATATGGAATCGGAACGTCGTATTCCGCCGCAGCGGCAGCCGCCTCGTGGACGGTGGTCGTCATCGCGGGCTCTCCTCAATTTGTAGGCGCGCCTCGGCCGGCGGGGCTTTTCGGGTAGCTCGCCTCGGGCCTGGGGACCCCAGCCCCCGGGCGGCCCTGCGGCTCGCACTACGCCCCGCGCCGGCCTGCGGCGCACACCGCCTACCCCTCGATCCAGCCGGTCTCGCTGATGTCGATCTCTTGATTGTCCGGCCCCCGGAACTTGACCTCGTAGTAGGAGCGCGCGCCGGAGGCGGCGGCCTGACGCACGTCCGCCGGGCTCGGCATGGCCCGAGCCCCCGCCGCTTCCAGCTTCCGGCGGGTCTCGTCCACGTCGTCTACCATGAAGCCGAAGTGATGGACGCCGGCGTACCCGGAGGCGTCGCGGGGACTCTCTTCCGTCCCCTGCTCCCGGGCCTTGAGAATCGCCAGATTGATGTGGCCATCGGAGAGGTAGTAGCCCGTCCTGGCCTGGCCCACCTCCTTCAGGCCGAACACATCCTTGTAGAAAGCGGCGGTCTTCTCGGGATCCGGCGTTCGGATGGCGATGTGCTTGATCTTGACCATGATGGCCTCCTCTCGGTGCGCCTGCCTCGGTGGGGACAAGGTATCAGATCTCACGAAGAATTTGACGCGTGACATCCCCTCGTTCTATATTCAACCATTAGGTTTAGCGATGACCCCGGGGGCGACGCCGTCCAACATCGACCAGACGCTGGTGGCGCTCGCCGACCCGACGCGACGAGCCATCCTGCTGCGCCTGTCCGGGGGCGAAGCGCGGGTCACCGAGCTCGCGCAACCCTTCGCCATGTCGCTCAACGCCGTCTCGAAGCATATCCGCATGCTCGAGCGCGCCCGGCTGGTGCGACGCCGCGTCGCGGGACGGGAGCATCTCCTGTCCTTCAATCCGGACCCACTCGACAAAGCGGCGACCTGGATCGAGGCCCAACGGGCCATCTGGGTGGCTCGACTGGATGCCCTCGACGCCATGCTGCAGGCCGAGGACCGCTCGAGGGCGGCAACGCCCAAAAAAAAGGGGAGATCCCGACGAATCACGCCGGCGATCGAAGGGCGCTCTGCGCCGGCGACGGCCACCTCGCCGGCGCGCCGGTCGCAGTCGCCGGCGTGCGTTGCTTTCAACAGATCCCGAGCTCCGGTCCGGAGGATGCACCGCCGCGCGTCGAATGGTTCTACTGCATCGCGGACGTCCAGATGAGCATCGGCGAGCCGCGTCCCCTGCCGCTCGAACGCACGGACATCAGGATCGAGTTGGCGACGTTGACCGTGCGCCCGGTCGAGACGGAGCATCACGGGACCGAGGCGGAGCACGAGTTCTGGACCGTCCGTCGCGTGAACGTGGCCGGGGCCAGCGTCAAGATCCACGGCGCCGAGTTCCGCGGACGGCCCGGCTACCGGATCGGCTACGTGAAGAGCGCCGACGGCCTGGGCGCGTTGTACGGACGGACGGTCTTCGAGCTGCGTGATCCGACCACGAAAGCGTACGTCGGCGCGATGTGCGCGATGGTGCGCCGGTTTCCGTGAGTCCCAGCACTCGCCGTCGGCCGTTCCTGGTGCGCATCGTGGGGGCCCGGCCCCGACTCTTCGCTTCGGGAGGCGTCGGTGTCGTCGTGACCGTGGCGGCGGTCTTCGTGACGGACTGGAGGCTCGCGACTCGCCTGCTCGTCGGCTGGGACGTCGCCGTCGCGCTCTATCTGGCGCTCGCGTTCCACATGATGGTGGGCGCCGACGTCCGCCGCATCCGCCGGCGCGCCGCGCTGCAGGACGAGGGACAGCTCGCGATGCTGGGGCTCACCGTGGCCGCGGCGCTGGCGAGCGTCGGCGCCATCTTCGCCGAGCTCGGCACGTCCGCCGTCGGCGCGTCCCGACCGCCGAGCCATCTCGTGCTGGCCACGCTGACCATCGTGCTGTCCTGGGCGTTCATCCACATGATCTTCGCGCTGCACTACGCTCACGAGTTCTACGACGAGGCCGCCGGCGGCGGCATGGCGTTTCCGGGCGGCGACGCGCACCCGGATTACTGGGACTTCGTCTACTTCTCGTTCGTCATCGGGATGACGTCGCAGGTCTCCGACGTGGCGGTCACCAGCAAGCAGATCCGCCGCACGGTGGCCGCCCACGGTGTCGTGTCCTTCCTGTTCAACGCCGCACTGCTCGCCCTGACCGTCAACATCGCCGCCGGCGCGATCTAGCGCCTCGCATCGCCGGCTCTACCGACGAGTGGTCCCGGCCGTTTGTCGGCTCGTGGGCTCCCGGGTCTCGGGTAGCTGGAGCTCCTGAACGGGGAAGTCCAGGGCCATCCAGCCGGCCAGGCCACCCTGCAGCGGATGCACTCGCGCGATCCCCCGACGCCTGAGCTGGAGCGCCACCCGGGCGCTCGTGGCTTCGTTGGGTCAGGAGCAGTAGAGCACCAGCTCTCGAGATCGGAGAAACTCCGATTGGTGCTCGTCGATCTCGTTGGTCGCCATCCAGCGGCTCCCCGGGATCGCGTACGGCGTGGCCGCCACATCGAGCCGCGTCCTGAGGTCGATGATCGTGACGTCCTCGCCCGCGTCGAGCCGTTGCTTGAGCGCTTCCGCCGAGATGCGGGCGATCCGAAGCGCGCGGAGAACGTGCCGCCGGCGCAGGTACTTCACCAGGATGTAGCCGATCACTCCGGTCACGACGACGAGACCCAGCGTGCGTTCGATTCGCTCGAGACGGGCCACGATCAGCGAGATCGCGTCGGTGAAGGCGTAGCCCAGTCCCATCCAGATACCCGCCCAGAGCAGCACCCCGACGAGCTCGTAGACGGCGAATCGCAGGCGCCCCACCGCGAAGATGCCGGCCAGCGGCGGCATGACCGTCGTCAGGCCGGGAACGAACTTCGCGATGAGCATGCCGCGGACCCCATAGCGGGCGAAGACGTTCTCGGTCCGCCGCACGCACCAGTCTGGCTCGAGGGACAGACGACAGAGACGCGCCAGCACGCCCACGCCACGGCGCCGGCCGAGCTCGTACCAGCCGAGGTCCACCGTGAGGGCGACCACCGCGATCGCGCCCAGCACGAGCGGGATGCTGGCGCGTCCGCTCGCCGCGAGCGCGCCGACTGCGAGGAGGGCCGGCACCGCCGGCAGGGGAACCCCGACCTGCTCGGCGATGACCAGCGCCGGGAGAATCACGACGCTGTACCGCTCGAGCAGCTGGAGGCTCTCAGCAAGGCCCATGGTCGTGCACGCTTTCGATGTGCTCAGGGGCCTGGGAGATGCGTGAATGGTGGCCGCCCGCCCTCGTGACGGCAGCCCCCCACGACGATCAGCCGCCGGCGGCGGCTAGGGGGGTAGCCGCCGGCCCTGGCGCTTGACCTTGATGTTCGCGACCTTCAGCGCGGCACGGCGCGTCCAGCGAGCAGCCTCGAATCGCATTCCCGACGCTTCCCAGTGGTGCGCGATGAGTGACGCGTATTCGCCGAGCCGATCCGCCCGCAGCTTCTCCAGGGCTGTGGCCACCGCGGCGTGCAGCCGGGCACGGCGCTCGCCGAGCTGCGCCCGGTACGCCACGTCGCGCATCAGCGGATGCTTGAACGCATACTCCGGGAGCGGGGCGAACGTGACCAGGCGGACGAACTCCTCCTCCTGGAGCGTGCCGAGAGCCGCGTCGAGATCATGAGTGTCGACGAGGCCGCTGACCTCTCGGAGGAGCGGCTCGTCGAACTGCTTGCCAATGACCGCCGCGGCTTCCAGGAGGTGCTTCGCGGGTTCGCCGAGTCGATCGATGCGGGCGGCGAGGAGTGCCTGCACGGTCGCGGGAAGCGCGAGCGCATCGATCGGCGCCGTCAAACGATACGCGCCGCGCTCCCCGATGAGGCTCCCGGACGCCGCCAACGCCTGCACCACCTCTTCGGTGAAGAACGGGTTCCCGCCGGTGCGCTCGAGAATACGAGCGGAGAGCTCGCCGAGCGAGCTGTCCGATCCAAGAAGGTCTTGCAGCAGCTCGCGGATGGCTTCGTCGCCAAGGGGAGAGAGCACGAGCTGATGGTAGTGGGATCCTCCGATCCACGCCGGTCGGTACTCGGGTCGAAAGTTCGCGAGCAGCAGCGTCCGCGTCCCGCGCACCGTCCCCGCGATCTCTCGAATCAGCTCGCCGCTCGCGGGATCCATCCAATGCGCGTCGTCGAGAAGCACCAGCCCTGGCTGGCGCATGCCCTGCAGGCGAACGAAGCGTCGCACGAAGGTCGCGAGCTGGCCGGCGATCCCCGCCGCGGACTGGCCCGGGGTGACGGCATCGCTGACGCCGAGGACGTCGAGGACCAGAGGAACCGCGTCCGCGAAACCCGCGTCGAGAGCGCGGAGCTGGTCCGCGACGCTCCGCCGAATCGCCTCGACCCCGTCGCCGTGGGCGAGCCCGAGGTAGCTGCGCAGGAGGTCGCGGACGGCGAGCCACGGAACCGTCGCGCCATGGGCCGGGCAATGGACTTCGTACACCGCCACCTCACGGGCGCGACAGCGCCGGATGAACTCGAGGCACAGCCGGCTCTTGCCGACGCCGGCCTCACCGACCACGCCGACGACTTGCCCGTTCGACTCGATCGAGCGCGAGAGGATACCGTCGAGCCAGGTGAGCTCCGTGTCCCGTCCGATCAGGCGGGAGAGACCGCGCAGACCCGAGGCGTCGAGCCGTGTGCGTGAAGGCCCGATCCCGCGCAGCTCGAAGGCCCGGATCGGAGCGCTCACCCCTTTCATCGGCCGAACGCCGACGTCCGCGAGAGCGAAGAACCCCTCGACCAGCCGAGCCGTGGTCTCGGTGACAAGCACCGTGTCCGGAGCGGCCAATTGCTCCATGCGCGCCGCGAGGCCCACGCAGTGTCCCTGGGCGGTGTAATCCATGCGGAGGTCGTCCCCGATCTTGCCGACCACCACCTCGCCCGAGTTGATGCCCATTCGGACACAGAGCTCGAGCCCATCGGCGCGGAGCGTGCTCGCGTAGCTGCGAAGCTCGTCCATCGCCGAGAGGGCGGCGTGGCAGGCACGCCGGGCGTGGTCCTCGTGGGCGACGGGAGCCCCGAACAGCGCCATCACGCCGTCACCCGTGAACTGGTTGATCGTGCCCTCGAATCGGTGAACACCCGCGGCGAGGATCTCGAAGACGCGATCGAGCATGCGATGCCAGTCCTCGGGGTCGAGGCCCTCGGCGAGTCGCATGGAATCGACCAGGTCGGCGAAGAGCACGCTCACCTGCTTGCGCTCCCCTTCGAGGGCGCCGCGGGTGGTGAGGATCTTCTCGGCGAGGTGCCGCGGGGTGTAGGCGCGCGCCTCGCGCGGCGTCGCGGGCGCGCCGACGCCCGGCGAGAGCGACTCGCCGCAGGTATCGCAAAACTTCTGGCCCCGCGGGTTCAGGGCCGCGCAGCGCGGGCAGGCGATGCTGCTCTCGAGCGAGGCCCCGCACGCCCCGCAGAAGCGCGCGCGTTCGCGTGTCTCGTGCCGGCAGTGAGGGCACCGCATTCGTGGGACTCCGCCGTCAAGATAGCACGGCGCGCCACCCGTGGCGTCGGTGAGGACGTGCTCAGACCACTACGCGGGCTCGAGATGCTCGGACAGGTGCTTGCGCACGAAGAGCCGCGAGCGGTGCACGCGCAGCTTGACCGCCGCCAGGCCGATGCCGAGCGCCTGGGAGATATCGGGGCTCGACAGGCCTTCGACGTCGTGGAGGACCAGCGCCGTCCGATAGTCCGGCGGCAGCGCGTCGATCGCGTCGGTCAGGACCCGGCGCAGCTCACCCTGCACTCCCCGCTCGTCGACCCGACCCGACCAGTCGTCCATCGGCTCGAAGTGGCGGCCGTCACCGTCGAACGCGGGCAGCACCTCGTCGAGGGCGATCTCTCCGGTCTTCGGCCGCCGCGTCCGCAGCTTCTGGTAGGCTGCGCCGGCGGCGATCCGGTCGATCCAGGAGCCGAAGGCCGATTCACCCTTGAACGTGTCGATCGTGCGAGCGGCCCTCGACAACGCGTCCTGGGCGGCTGCTTCGGCGTCGTCGCTCGTGCCGGTGATCCGCACGGCCAGCCGATAGACCCGCTCGCCGTAGCGCTCGACGAGCTGCTCGGCGGCGCCCGGATCGTCCCGTCGCAACGCCTCCACGAGTCCAGCGTCGACATCCACCTGCGTACCCAGCGCCTCGGACATCCTCGACTCCCCTCCGGACCGTTTCGGTCTCGTCACGCTACGCCCGCCGGGTTGCCGCGCGATTGCCCGGAGTGACATCTGCGTGGAATCGGGCGACGCATTCGCCGCCGCTTTCCTCCCGACCATCCCCTGAGACACCGGATGCGACGCGACGTGAAAACCGCCCCACGGTCATCGTCGAACGCGGATAGCGGAGTCGCTCGTCTCCATCGATGGAGGAGCGCTCCGCTCGGAGTGCTACAGCACGCTCAGGGTGGCCGGCCGCCGCCGCAGCGTGGGCTGCTCAGGCGGCCAGATCAATCGCTCGCCCTCGCTCGGCTATCGTTGGTGCAGCACACGATCACCGAAGTAGTCGATGTAGCGATCGATGTCACGTGGCCGAGCCCGAAGCGCGGACGCCACGTAGAGCATCGTCGCGAGCGTCGGCGTCGGTGCTTTCACCTGTCGCGGCGCGGCGGCCTGCAGAAGATCGGCCAGACGATCCCTGGCGGCGCCTTCGATCAGAACGTATTCACTCAGGTCCATTCGTCACCTGGCCAGCGAGTATGCAAAGAAATGACCAACTGTGACCATGCTGGCAGGGTCGTCGAAACGGCTCCGCAGACACGATCAGAGTGTTTCATCGCGGAACGCCGCGTTCCGTTGTGGAATCGGCGGCGGGTAGACCCGGACGATCTGGCGGCGAGCGGCCGGCGATCTCGCGCGCGGCACCGCCGCGATCGCCGATCCATCCGGGCGTTGGGCCCGACCTCGCTTGTTTCGTTCGGGCGTCAGGCCCGATCGCGCTCGCTCTGACAGAGGATCTACTCGGTAGCCCCTCGGTGATGGCGGATCAGCGTCCCCTCTGGTCCACACCGCTCGGAACGACGAACATCTCGCCTGAACGCAGGGACGACCTCTCCCTCGCGGAGGTGAATCGTCATCTCGCCGTCCAGAACGAAGAAGACCTCGTCCGTGTCGGCGTGGGCGTGCCACACGAACTCCCCTTGAATCCTGACCAGCTTGAACTGGTAGTCGTTGATCTGCGCGACGATCTTCGGTGACCAGTGCTCGCTGAACTTGGCGAACTTTTCGAGGACGTTGATCGGAGCGTACGGCATCGCTCACCTCGCTTCGATCGTCTGTGGGCGCGCCTCGGGCCCGTCAGGGGGTGATCGCGATGCCGATCAGCCTGCCGACGCCGAACGTGAGTCCGGCCGCCGCGAGACCCAGCAATAGCTGACGGCCGCCCGAGCGCCACACCGAGACCCCCGTGAACACCGTGATCGCCGCACCGATCGCGAACAGCCCCAGCGCACTTACGACCGCGCTCGACGCGACCGCGAGGGTCCCACGCTGGGCCAGAAACGGGAGGATCGGCACGGTCGCGCCGATCGCGAACAGGACGAACGAGGTGACCGCCGCTTCCCACGCCGAGCCGCCGAGCCCTTTCGGGTCGATGCCGAGCTCCTCGCGAGCCAGGGCATCGATGGCGGTCGATCGATCGGCGAGCAGGCGCCTGGCCATGGTCTCGGCCTCGCTCGGGCTCAACCCCTTGGCCTCGTAGATCAGCTTAAGCTCCTCGCCTTCGCCCTTGGGATCTTCGCGGAGCTCGCTCGCTTCGATTCGGATCTCGCGTTCCGCCAGCTCCCGTGAGCTCGTCACCGACACCCACTCGCCGAGCGCCATCGAGCCGGCTCCCGCCAGCAGGCCCGCCAGGCCAGTGACGAGAATGCCGTGGCTGTCGACCGAGGCGCCGGCCACTCCCATGACCAGGCTCAGATTCGAGCACAGCCCATCGTTGGCGCCCAGCACCGCCGCCCGCAGCGCGTTTCCGCCGACCGATCGATGCCGGCCTTCCAGTCGACCGAGGAAGCTTCCCTGCAGACCGCGCGGCTGGGTGGCCACGAGCTGTTGGAGCACCTTCGCGTGCCACCGCTCGTGGGCTGGCATCCGCGTGCCAGCGGTCTCGGGCTGCTTCACGTACGCGTTCTGGTCCACTTCCTCCTTCGCCGCGATAGTGGCGAGAACCAGGTCCGGACCGAGTCGCCGCGCGATTCCCGCGAGCACTCGGCTGCGCCAGGACGGCCGCCGAGGCGGGACCGGCGCCCCGGCTTTCCGCAGTCGCTCCTCCCAGAACGCGATGTGGCCTTCCTCCATCGCAGCCAGGTTGGCGTAGACCTTGGCGAGCCGGGGATCCTCTTCGCTCGCCGCCATCGCGCGGTATTCCGACGCGCTGTCGACTTCGTCTTGCCAGTTCTCGAGGTATCGGCGAGCGTCGTCGTCGCTCATCGGTCCCGCCCGTGATCAGCCGCCGGCGGCGCGCACCAGGGTCTCGCGCCCGGCCAACATGTCGTCGAGCGTGCCGAAGGCCATCATGTAGTGGCCGCGATAGCCGCCGCCCTCGATACGCTCGAACATCCGCCGGAAGTCGATCGTGCCCTCGCCGGGGCGGAGGTGCTCCTCCCATCGCCCGTGGCTGTCGGCCACGCGCACCTCGCCACACCGCCCGAGATCCATAGCGTCGAGGAAGCCGTCGATACCTTCGGGCACGAGATGCGCATGGTTGACCGTGAACGCCCAGCCGAGGCTCGGCGACCGGATGCCCCCGAAATACTCGCGGCACTCCTCGAGGTTGTGAGCGAGGTAGCGGATCTCGGCGTGCTCGGGCTCCCGGTTGAGGTTCTCCAGGAGCAGGCGGGCGCCTGATCGCTCGGCGTGGGCGGCGGCGCGCTGGAGGCGGGCGAGGCTCGCCGCGCGCCGCGCCACGTAGTCTCCGGTGAAGTGGTAGCCTCCGTGGACGACGATCCACTCCGCCCCGAGACGCCCCGCGAGGTCGATGTAGGTCTCGAGATAGCGCTCGGCGGCATCGGCCAGGAGCGGTGAGGTCTCCGCGACGTTGACGGCGGAGGCGGAGTGCAGGCCGAGGTGGATCCGATGCCGCTCGCAAGTGACTCGCAGGGACGCCACGCGCTCGGCCGTCCACGTGGCGGGCGCGTTGGGATGGTCGGGCGCGCCCTCCAGGCATGCATCGACGTAGTGGACGCCATGGGCGCCCGCCCATGCGAGGCCGTCCTCCAGACGGCGGCGCCCGCCGAGATCGACGCCGATCCGCTCGCGCAGGGTCATGGCTCGCCCACCATACTACCGTTTTCGGAGCGACCTCCGGCCGTCTTGACCGAAGACCCTGCGGAATCTCGCCCGGAGCCATCACCGTCCAAACCAGCGTGGGCGCCTTCCACGAGGGCGAGCTGGCGGTGCAGGCGCGGGCCGGTGTCGATGCCGAGGCTCGAAATCTCGGGCGTGGTATTTCTCGCGCGATCCCACCCGGTGCCGAGTCTTTTCTCGAGGCCCAGCGCATCGCGATCCTCGCTGGAGTCGACGAGGCGGGCCGCGTGTGGGCGTCCCTCGTCACCGGCAAACCTGGTTTCATCACGGCGCCGAGCCCCCGGACGCTTCGCCTGGCGGCCGGTTTACCCGGCGCCGACCCGCTCGGCGGAGGGCTCGCGCGAGACCACGCCCTCGGCGTCCTCGTGTTCGATCCCGAGCGGCGCCGTCGCCTCCGCATCAATGGGCGCGTGACCCACGCGCATCCGGACGCGATCGAGATCCAGACCGACGAGGTCTTCGGCAATTGCCCGAAATATATCCAGGCGCGGGCCCCGCAGGTCGACACGGAACACCCTCGGGCCGGCGTCGCCCGGCGGAGCGACGCGCTCACCTCGAACCAGCAGCTCGCCATCGAGAGCGCCGATACGCTCTTCATCGCGAGCGTTCACGGCGGAGCCGGGGCCGACACGTCACATCGCGGAGGCCAGCCGGGCTTCGTGCAGGTCATGGACGAGCGGAGGCTGCGCATTCCCGATTACGCCGGGAACAACATGTTCCAGACGCTCGGAAACATCGTGGCGGATGCTCGCGTGGGGTTGCTATTCGTGGACTTCGACACGGGCACGACGCTCCAGCTGACCGGGCGGGCGCGCATTCTCTGGACGCCGGAGGACTATGCCGAGCTGAAGGGCGCCCACCGCGCGACCGAGGTCGGGATCGACGAGGTCGTGGAGATCGCGGGACAGGGGCCGCTCGGCTGGCGGTTTCTCGAGTACTCGCCCTTCAATCCGCGCTAGGCTCGCGCCGGGACCGGTCACGGCATCCGTCCCGCCGGGTTTCCTGCTCTCACCGTCGCGCCCTCAGTGCGATAATGACCCGTCCTGAGCGGCATTCGAACGCTGTCCCTGTCTCAAGGAGGTTCATCCCATGCGCCTTGCCAAGGTCACGTCCCTCGTCGCGGTGGCCCTGCTGAGTGTCGCGGCTCCGGCGTCGGCTCAGACATTCGTCTTCGGAGCTCAAGGTGAGCCGGTCCAGTTCGATCCCGCGGTCATCACCGACGGGATCTCCTCGCGCATCACCCGGCAGGTCTTCGATGGCCTCGTGAGATACAAGGGCGCCACCACCGAGGTCGAGCCCGCGCTGGCTGAGAAGTGGGAGGTCTCCCGCGACGGCCGCGTGTGGACGTTCCAGCTCCGCCGAGGCGTGAAGTTCCACGACGGCACGCCGCTCGACGCCGCCGCGGTCGTCTGGAACTTCGAACGGTGGTGGAAAGCGAGTCACCCCCAGCACGACAACCAGGTCAAGGCGGGCCAGACCTTCGAGTACTGGGAGGCGCAGTTCGGCGGCTTCGACGACAAATCGATCGTCAGCGTGGTGGAGGCCGCCGGCTCGCACACCGTGCGCATCACCCTCAAAGAAGCCCAGGCGCCTTTCCTCGCCAATCTCGCGATGTTCGTCTTCGATATCGCCAGCCCCAAGGCGGTGGAGCGCTGGGGCACCGAGTTCGGCAAGCACCCGGTGGGCACCGGGGCCTACCGGTTCGTGGAGTGGAAGCCCAATCAGGAGGTCCTGCTCGAGGCGAACAGCGTCTACTGGGGTCCCAAGCCCAGGGTCAAGCGCGTCGTCGTGCGCAACATCAAGGACAACTCGCAGCGGCTGGGCGCGCTCAAGGCCGGCGAGATTCACGCCATGGAGGGACTCAATCCGGATGACGTCGCGGTGGTCAAGGGCGATGCGAACCTCCAGATCCTCCTGCGCCCGACGAACACGACGGGCTACATCGCCTTCAACTACAAGGTGAAGGAGTTTCAGGACAAGCGGGTGCGTCAGGCCTTCGCCCTCGCGATCAACAAGCGAGCGATCGTCGGCGCGCTCTACGGAGGCACCGGGCTGGTGGCCACGCAGTTCCAGCCTCCCGCGCTCTGGGGCTACCACCGGGAGCTCAAGGACTTCGAATACAGTCCGAGCCAGGCGCAGGCGCTTCTCCGAGAAGCCGGGTTGCGGCAAGGCCTGTCGGAGATCACGTGGGAGGACGGCAAGAAGGAGCCGCTGATCTTCTGGTACATGTCACGCTCGCGCCCGTATTTCCCGAACCCGAAGGAGATCGCCGAAGCGATGGCCGCGGACCTGGCCAAGGTCGGGATCAAGACCCAGCTGCAGACGACCGAGTGGGCGGTGTACCTGGACAAGCGGAAGAACGGGCAGATGCCCCTCTACATGCTCGGCTGGACAGGGGACAACGGCGATCCCGACAATTTCCTCTGCTATTTCTTCTGCCAGCCCGGCGTCGCGCGCGAGGGGTTCTACGCGAACAAGGCGCTGGGGGACGTCCTCCTGCGCGCCCAGAGGCTCACGAATCAGGCCGAGCGGGCCAAGCTCTACCGGCAGGCCGAGCAGATGCTCCATGATGACGTGGGGCGGCTCTTCATCGCCAACAACCAACCGCCCCTGGCGTTCGCGAAGCGCGTGAAAGGCTACGTGCCGCACCCGACGGGGTCGGAGTACTTCAACACGGTCGAGCTCCAGTAGCGCGGAGCGCGCCGATCGCGCGGAGCGCGCCGAGGAGGAGAGAGCGGTGAGGCGGTACGCCATCCGGCGCAGCCTCACGGTCGTCCCCGTGCTCCTCGGCGTGTCCCTCCTCGTCTTCAGCTTCGTCCATCTCATTCCGGGCGACCCGGCGCTGACGATGCTCGGCGAGCGGGCGACACCCGAGAAGGTCGCGGAGGTCCGTGTCCGCCTCGGGCTCGATCGCCCGATCTGGCAGCAGTACGTGCTGTATGTCGGCAAGGTGCTCCAAGGCGATCTCGGCGTGTCGATAGTCCGCGGCGATCCCGTCGCCACGGACCTGCTCCGGCGCTTCCCCGCTACGGTCGAGCTGGCGATCTCGGCGATCGTCGTGGCCATCGCGTTCGGTATCCCCATCGGGGTCGCCTCGGCGGTATGGCGGAACTCGCTGGTGGACAGTCTCGCCCGCCTCGGCGCGCTCACCGGAGTATCCATGCCGATCTTCTGGCTCGGGCTCGTGCTGGCGTGGTTCTTCGGCGTGCAGCTCCGCGTCCTGCCGACAGGCTTCCGCCTCGAGAGCGGGACCACGTTGGTCCCCTGGACGAACTTCGTCGTGCTCGACGCCGCGCTGCAACGAGATTGGTCGGCGCTGGTCGACGCGCTCCGCCACCTCGTCCTCCCCGCGCTGGCGCTGGCGACCATTCCGCTGGCCATCATCGCCAGGATGACGCGCGCCAGCATGCTGGAGGTGCTGTCGCGCGAATACATTCGCACCGCCGAGGCGAAGGGGCTGTCGCGGTCCGCGGTGATCGTGCGGCACGCGCTCCGGAACGCCCTGCTCCCGGTATTGACGGTGATCGGGCTGCAGGTCGGTCACCTGCTCGCCGGCGCCATCCTCACCGAGACGATCTTCTCGTGGCCGGGCATCGGTCTCTGGGTCTACGAGTCCATCGAATCCCGGGACTACGCGATCGTGCAGGGCGTGAGCCTCTTCATCGCGGTCATCGTCGTGGGTGTCAACCTCCTGACCGACGTCCTGTACGCCGCGGTCGATCCGCGAATCAAGTACGAGTGATGGCGATCTCCCAAGCCCCCGTGGGTCGCGGAGTGATGGTGACGGGCCGAGGCCGGAGCCCGGCCGCCGCCGCCTGGCGCCGGCTCGTGGCGAGCCCGGCGGCTCGGGCCGGGCTCGTCATGGCCGTCGCCTTCGTGCTCATCGCGCTCGTCACGCCCGCCGTCCATGTCTACGACGCCAGGACAGACGCCGACCTCACGCTGCGCCTCAAGCCTCCGACGGCCGCTCACCCGTTCGGCACCGACAGCCTCGGCCGCGACATCCTCGTCCGTGTTCTCCACGCGACCCGGGTGTCGCTGGGCCTCGCGGTGAGCGCCGTCGCGGTGGCGACCGTGATCGGCTCGGCGCTCGGGTTTCTGGCCGGCTATTTTCGACGGCAGGTCGACCTGGTCGTGATGTTCTGCATGGACATCGTGCTGGCGTTTCCGGCCACGCTGCTGGCCATCGCGATCGTGGCCATGATCGGTCCCGGCCTGCGCAACTCGCTGTTCGCCATCAGCCTGGTGTCCATCCCCGCCTACGCGCGTCTGAGCCGCGGGGCCGTGTTGGCCCTGCGCGAGCAGGAGTTCGTGCTGGCGGCACAGGGCCTCGGCTGCAGCGGCCAGCGCGTCCTCTTGGGCCACATCGTGCCCAACAGCCTGCCACCCTTGATCGTGCAAACCACGCTCTCCATCGCCTTCGCCATTCTGGAAGCGGCCGCGCTGGGCTTCCTCGGACTCGGGGCCCAGCCGCCGACGCCCGAGTGGGGCGCGATGCTCGCCGATTCGTACAAGTACTTCACGAGCGGTGCCTGGTGGGTCTTCTGCTTCCCGGGCGTCGCCATCATGCTCTCGGTGCTCGGCTTCAATCTGCTCGGCGACGGCTTGCGCGACGCCCTCGATCCCCGCCTCGGCCGAGGGTGAACCTTCGGCGATACCGGCCGCGGCGGCCGACGAATCGAACGCGACGGTCGGTGGCGCCAACCCGGACTGACGTCGTAAGCTGCGGGGAGATGCTGACGACGCGGACGCCGTCGGGCCGACTGTTGGTCGCGCTCTTCGCCCTCGGGGCGATAGGCGGAGCGATCGCTCCGCCCGGCGCGAACGCCGACGACGCGCAGCCGAAGGCGACGCCGGCCCCGCGGTCGACGCCGAGCGCTGCCTTCCCCCGCTCGCCAGAGCAGGTGATGGTGTCGCTGAACCGGGCGATGGCCTGGTATCGCCAGGCCCGGATCGTCATGCGATCCGTCGACGGCGCCGGTGTGTTCGAACGCACCGACGAGCAAACCGCCGTGCGTCTTCTCGGGCGCGCATTCGACGCCGCGCGCGCGCAGGCCGCGCTGCTCGGCCGGGAGAACGGCGCCTCGTCGAGCGTGGAAGGAGGTCGTGCTGAGGAGCGGACGAAGCTCGAAGCCGCCGTCCGCCAGGACGAGCAAGAGGTCGAGCGGCTGCGGGTCCGCCTTCGCGCGGCCACGCCCGGGCAACGGCCGGCCCTGGAACGGGCATCCGTGGCCGCGCACAACCGACTGGAGCTCGCCCGAGCCCGCCTCGAGTTTCGCACTCAGCTCCGAGAGCTCGATGCGTCCCGCGCAGGCTCCGACGATGATCTCGAGCATCAGATCGAGGCGCTCCAGGAGGCCGTGCCCGAGCTGCGTTCACCGACGGCGCTGTCGGGCCCGGCAGCGCCATCCCAAGGAGCCGCGTCGGGCACGTGGGCGATGGTCCAACGTCTGCTCGCCTTGCAGAGGAGCCGCAACCACCTCGAGGAGCTGGAGAACGCGACCAACGAGCTGGTGCGCCGCGTGGACGATGACGTCACCGCCGCCAGGGCAAGCGTCAGGCCGATCGTCGCCCGGTTGGGAGCGCTTGCGAAGGATCCCACCGACTCCGCGACGTCGTTGCAGGAGAGTCAGCGCGAGTTTCGGGGCTTGCTCGAGCGACGCAAGCTTCTGGCGGCCGTCGTGCTGCCGCTGCGCGAGGAGTCTGCGCTCGCCCGCCGGTACGCCACCGATCTCAAAGGTTGGAATGAGGTGGTCGACCGTGAGTCCCGCCAGGCGCTCCAGGGCCTGGCCATCGACCTCCTCGGGGTCGTGGTCGCGCTCGCCATCGTCTTCGTCGGCGGCGTGCTGTGGCGTGTAGCGGTGATCCGGTATGTGACCGACGTCGGGCGCCGGCGTTTGCTCCTGACCGTTCGCAGCGTCGTCGTCACGGTCGCGATCGCGCTCGTGGTGATCTTTCATTTCACCAGCGAAATGGCGGCGCTGGTCACCGCCCTCGGCTTCGCCGCGGCCGGGATCGCCTTTGCGCTGCAGAACGTCATCCTGGCCGTCGCCGGCTACTTCACGATGGTCGCGCCGAACGGGATTCGTGTGGGAGACCGGGTGAGCCTGCAAGGTCCCTTCGGGTACGTGCATGGCGAGGTCACCGAGATCGGCTTCGTACGAATCAAGCTGCAAGAGCTGGTCGGCGACCCGCTCCAACCGTCGGGACGCGTGGTCGTCTTTCCCAACTCGGTCGTCTTCACGGGTAGCTTCTTCAAGGATCCGCCGGCGACGCCGGCGAACTGAACGCGGCTCGGCGTGGTCGACGCCGTGGGCGGACCCCGCGAGGGCGTCGAGGCCCGCGGCCGACGAGGTGCTAGCTCGCCAGGAAAGACCGCGTCTGCTCCAGGAACTGGCCGAAGGCCGGCTCGGTCTCGAGGAACAGGTGGTTGCGTCCATGCAGGGTCACGAAGCGCGCCCCCGGAATGCCGGCGGCCATTCGGCGACCGGCTTCGAACGGGACGCGGGCGTCGTCGCGCGCGTGCATCACGAGAGTCGGTACGTTCACCCGTTGGAGCAGCGCGGTGACGTCAGTCTCGTTGGTCGCCTCGATGATTCGCACGGCTGCCTCCGGCGACACCGTGACGCGCTGCAACTCGTTGAACCAGTCCGCCTGCTCTTTGCTGGCACCAGGCATGAACTGCGAGGTGAACAGCTGGCGGAACGCCGGGTTCTCCTTGCCCCAGCCCAGCCGCATCAGTGTCAGCATGGCGGCATTCTCGTCCTTCTCGGCCGCGCTGCGGGCGCGCTTGGCACGGCCCTCGGCATAGCCCCCGTAGAGGACGAGGTGCGTCACGCGCTCCGGATGCCGCACGGCATAGGCGATCGCGACGGCACAGCCCTGGGAGATGCCGAACAGCGCGAACCGCCCGACCTTCGTGGCCTCGACCACCGCCTCCAGATCGCCGACGAAGGCGTCGAACGAGATGTCGTCGACGGTCCGATCCGACAGTCCGTTACCGCGGGCGTCGTACCGGATCAGGGTGCGGGCCTTCGCCAGCTCGCGATAGAGATGTCGCCAGATCGGGCTTTCGAGATCGTATTCCAGATGGGTCATCCAATTTCCGGTCTTCATCAGCGGCGGGCCCTGGCCGACCATCGAGTAGGCGAGCTGGACACCGTCGCGGGCGGTACAGAAGCGGATCTCCTGCTTCAGGTCGACCGTACTGGCGGCCGGCGCACCGGGTCGGGCTCCAGGATCCGAGGGCGCGACCGTGAACACGTCCACCGGCTGCGCGATGTTCTTGAAGCTACGCGGGCCGAGCGCCTGGAAATCAGCCTTGACTGCGCGGTTCACCTGGTCGAACACCTGCCGGGAGATGCAGATGCCGCCGGGCTCCGCGATCCCCTCGAGCCGCGCCGCGACGTTGATGCCGTCACCGTAGATCCGGTTCTCGTCGTGGATCACGTCTCCGAGATTGATGCCGATGCGGAACAGCATGCGACGATGCTCGGGAACCTCCTCGTTGCGCTTCGCCATGATGGTCTGGATCTCGATCGCGCACTCGGCGGCACCGATCACGCTGGGGAACTCGGCGAGGATGCCGTCGCCGGCGGTGTCGATGATGCGGCCGCCGTAGCGGCCGACGAGCGGAAGGATCACCGCTTGATGGCCCTTGAGGTCGCGGACCGTCGCGGTCTCGTCCTCGCCCATGAGTCGGCTGTAGCCGGCGATGTCGGCAGCAAGAATGGCGGCGAGCCGGCGTCTGATCGAGGGTTCTTCGTCCATCGCCTGTTCTCCGACGCTACGTTTCGTGGGGGCCGAACCTGAACGCATTGTGGCACAGTGTGCCGGAGACCGGCAGAGGCAGCCGCACGGGCCGACCGTTCGTCACGACCGGGGATAGGGTTCGGTTGGTCGAGGCGGGTTGTTCCTCCGCCTCACGCTCCGAGTAGCGCCGAGCGCCATAGCCGCCGATGAGCGACGATCGCGAGCGCTGCGCCGCAGCATCCGATCAGCAACGTCGCCACCATCCCCATGTCGCGGGAGATCAAGACCCAGACGATCGCTCCCCCGACCACACTCCCGATGAGACCGAGAACCATATCGAGAATGAACCCATAGCCGCCCGCGCGTGAGGCGGCCTCAGCCACCCACCCGGCCATGAGGCCGGCGAGAACGAGCATTGGACCCATTTGCACGATGTGCTCAAACATGAAGCGCACCTCCTTCGTTATTCGACCGCGAGTGACGAGGACTTCCTCCGGCGGGGTCTACCGGAGGGACGTCGGGCCAGCGCCAGCGAGCCGGCAGACGTAGCGGAAGGTCGTGTAGTGCTGCCGGTCCGCGTCCCAGGTCTTGATTCCGTCCGACAACTGCTCCGCCGTAGGCCCCATCCGCGAGAGCGCCTCTTTGGCCATCGCCGCCTGCTGCGCGGCCTCGCACGCGGCGTTCGTTTCGTATGAGGTCATCTCGTACCTCGGGCCGGCCAGCCGCAGCGGCCCACTGGTGCGGTAGATGCCGATGTCGCGCCAGAGAACCGTGACCTCGCTCGAAATGATCCCCGCCGGCACCGACACCGGCTTCGCCGGCTCGGTCTGGGTCTCGACGGTTGCTGTCGGCGCCACGAGCCCCCGAACGCACCCGAGGGTCATCACCGCCATCGCTATAACCAAGGCTGTCACGCCTATCCATTTCAACATCGGTGTACCTCGCTCCTTACTGGCTCCGGATCGACACGACGAAGTTGAACATCTCTTCCCGGTAAGGAGAGGAGACGTAGCCGATCTCGAGGCGGAGTCGCGTGAGCTTCCTGGCGGTGAGCGCCTCGGCGGGGAACGCGACGTCGACCGCGTGGATCGTCTCCTGCCCGGGGTCGAGCCATTCGCTGCCGTACCGGGTGAGCCTGAAAGCCTCCTGGGTCAGAGAACCCTCGAGCTTCATGGGACGCCCGTGGCCGTCGAGGTACTGGATCTTTGCGACCACCAGGCGGACGCTGTGCGTCTGCGAGCTACTCCGGAGCCTGAGCGTTCCCACCAGCCGCGGCGGGGAGACGGTGGGGCCGGAGCTCTTCTCCACCCGCTGCACAACTTGCATGTCCGTCATCTCACCGGCGATGACGCCCGCGTACACGTCGACCGCCGCCGGCGTGACGGTGTAGGTCTTGCCCTCGAGCGCCAGGGACGCGAGCGACGAGCCGTGGGCGCACGAGGAGGCCTCGACGATTATCGCCGGCGCCGCGACCGCAAACCGCTTCTCGTCAAGCACCGTGATCGTCCTTTCCAAACACCGATCTAGCGTTTGGAGGTCGCCCGTTTGCCGCTCAGCTCCTGCAGGTTTCCAGACGGCGGCGGCCCGCCTCCGCCTACGCGACGCGCTCCGCTCCGCTGCTGGCGAACGGCCCTGGCCTGGCTCTCGATGTTGACGAGAAGAGCCGGGTGGCTTTCTCGCTTCAGCCCCACCCAGATGAGCGCACGGAGGACGATCTGGAGGCTCACCGGCAGCTTGAGCGCGGTCGTCGCCTTACCCGCGATAACCCGTGCCTGATCCAGCACATCCTGCGAGAGAACGAGGAGGAGCCTCGTCTTGTTCTCGAGCATCATGCTCATGCTCTCTCCTGCCGCTTCTGAGTAATAATTTATATTTCTAATATAATTTATAGTACTATGTGCGCGCCGAGTCAAGCAGGATCTCATGCGTGGCGGAGGATGAGGCCATGACCCTCGAAATGTTGCTGACGGCAGTTGTGGTAGGTCTCTTTGGCGGTTGGCTAGCCGGGATCGTGATGAAAGACGGCGGTCACGGAGTGATCCAGGATTTCGCGCTCGCGCTCGCCGGGAGCACGCTCGCGACCTGGATCCTCCAGGCCCTCGGAGGTTCTTCGGACGAGGGCATCTTCGCAACGAGCGCCGTCGCGTTCATCGGGGCGGCCAGTCTCGTCGTCGCCCAGCGCAAGTTCTGGAACGCGCGCGATGCCCGAACATAGACCCAGAGTCCTTCTCAGTACTCTCCCCACGATGCCCGGGGACAGCCCTTCAGGATGGAGGAGAGGCGGATCGAGCGGACCCTCAACTCAGGCCCGGAGCCTCGCGGGTTGTCCGTTGGCGATGTACAGCTCGGTCTTGCTCCCCGATCGTTCAAGGCTAAGGCTCTGACGCGACCCATCCCATACAGGAGCGCTTGAAAGAGATGGCCCTCAACCTCATAGCTTTGGGAACTGTTCCCGCTGGCGAAGCGCCGGCCGCTGCGAGCGAGATCGACTATGTCGGGCGGGCGTTTTGGCAGTGCCGACGCTTCATCGACCTCCTGCGTCACACGGTCGGCGCCGAGCCCGAGGGCGCCAAGCTCCGGGTCCGGCGGTCCGGACCCGACTTCAATCCCTACGTCGAGGTCATCGTCGAGTTCGACGATGCGAACCATGCCGCGCGCGCCTACGCGAATCGCTGTGACCGTGAGGCGCCCACGCGGTGGGACCAGGCTGCGGGGACGGCTCTCACGGGCTCCCTGTCACCGCAAAAAACATTCGCTGAGCGATGAAGCTCCTGCTCATTCGCCACGCCGCCGCGGTGCCCAGAGGAACGCCCGGCGTTCCCGACGCCGAACGTCCTCTCACTCCCGACGGCAAGGCCAAGTTCCGCGTGGCCGCTCGAGGGCTCGCCCGGGTCACGCGTCGGCCAGACCTGTTGCTGACGAGCCCGCTTCCGCGCGCCCGGGTGACTGCCGAGATCGCCGCGCGCGCCTTCGAGCACATCGCGCCCACGATCGAGCCAGCACTGGCTCGCTCGAGCGTCGACGGAATCCTTGCTGCGCTGACGGGTCATCCGCCCCGCGCCAGAATCGCGCTCGTCGGCCACGAGCCGCTCCTCGGAGCCCTGCTCGCGCGCCTGCTCGGCGCCGGCCAGGGCGAGCAGTTCGCATTCGAGACGGGCGGCGCGGCTCTGGTCGACCTTCCCGACGGTCCCGCAGCCCCCGGGCGGCTCCGCTGGTTCCTCAAGCCGCGAATCCTCAGGAGCCTCGCCGGCCCTGCCGAGATCACTGCACCTGGCACCGGCCCACCGCCTGTCGCGGATGGGCGAGACGTATGACCAGCACGGCCGGCGTTGCGCTCCAGCAGGGCTGAGCCGGCCGAACTGGTCGCAGTCGTCGATCTGGGCTCGACGGCCGTTCGCCTGCTGCTCGCCCGAGTCATCCCCCACAGGGGTTACCGCGTGCTCGCCGAGGAGCGAGTGCCCACGCGGCTAGGCGGCGGCGCGCCCGGCACGCTGCCACGCGAGGCGATCGACGAGACACTCCGGACCGTCCACCGCTTTTTCGCGCGGTACTCTCCGAATGGCCGAGGTCCGCGCATCGTCGCGGTGGCGACGTCGGCCGTGCGGGACGCCGAGAACCGCGAGCGGTTGCTCGACCCGCTTCGGCGCGACGAAGGCATCGACGTGGAGGTCCTGAGCGCGCGAGACGAGGCGCGGCTCGGCGTGGACGCCGCCCTCGAGAGCTTATCGTTCAACAACGGCCTCGTCGTAGACCTCGGCGGCGCCAGCCTCCAGCTCAGCCGGGTCCGGCGCCGCCAGGTCGTCTCGATGGCGAGCCTGTCGCTCGGCTCCGTCCGGACCACGCGCCGTTTTGTTCGCCACGATCCGCCCACGCCGCGCGAGCTTCGAGCGCTCCGCAGCGAGATCCGCACGCAGCTCATGGTCGGCCTGCCCCCCGCCGCGCGTGGCGAGATCGTGGTGGGCCTCGGTGGCACGGTTCGCGCACTGGCCGGCATCCACCGCCGCGCCCATAGCGACCGCACGCGCCGCCACGGGCTGCGGCTCCACCAGTCCGACGTCACGGCTGTCCGTGAGCGCCTCGAAGGTCTCTCCCAACGAAAGCGCCGGAGGATCCTCAGCCTCAAGGCTGAGCGCGTCGACATCATCCTGGCCGGGGCCATCGTCATCGAGGAGGTCATGGTCTTCGGCGGCTATCTGACGCTCGCGGTCTGCACGCGGGGGATTCGTGACGCCATCCTCATGCGTGAGACCTATCGCGGGAGCGGCTGAGTGAACTCGGACGCGTTCGTCAACCGCGAGCTGTCGTGGCTCGAGTTCAATCGGCGCGTGCTCGAGGAGGCGCAGGATCCGAGCGTGCCTCTGCTCGAGCGGGTGAAGTTCCTCGCCATCTTCAGCTCGAACCTGGACGAGTTTTTCATGGTGCGCGTGGCGGCGCTGAAGCGCCGGATCCACGCGGGTGATCAGACGGCGGGGCCAGACGGGCTCACGCCCGCGGAGACGGCAGAGGCTGTGGCTGCGCTCGTCCGCGAGCTGGTGGACGCCCAGCATCACTGCTTTCTCGGCGAGATCCAGCCGCTGCTCGCCGCCGAGGGGATCGTCCTGCTCCGTCCCAAGGAGACCAGCGACGAGCAAGAGCGCTTCCTCGAGAAATACTTCCGCCGCACGCTGCTGCCGGTGCTGACGCCGCTGGCCGTCGACCCCGGCCATCCCTTCCCCTACCTCGGCAACCGATCGCCGTGCCTCGTGGTCTCCATCCGGCCGTCGACGCCTTCGGCGCTGCTGGTGAGCTCGCTCTCCGTGATCCACATCCCGAGTCAGGTGTTACCACGCTTCGTCGCGCTGCCCGATCCGACCGGCAAGCACGTCTTCATGCTGCTCGAGGACGTGATTCGTCAGCACTTGCCGAGCATCTACAACGGCTACGACGTCCTGTCGAGCCATGCCATCCGGGTCACGCGCGACGCAGATCTACACACGCGGGGTGGCCCCGCGGATCTCCTCGCCAGCATCGAAGAGGGCGTGCGCGAGCGCCGCCTGGGCACCGCGGTGCGGCTCCAGTACGACGCGGACCTGCGGCCCGAAATTCTGGGCACGCTGCTCAACGAGCTGGAGCTCTCGCCCGAGGACCTGTACGAGGGCGAAGGCTTCACGGCCTTCTCGGATCTGTTCCAGCTCTATGCGGCCCTCGACCTCCCCCGGCTCAAGGACCGTCCGCTGCCGCCGCAGCCGGTCCCGGCGTTCGAGAGCGCCTTCGACATCTGGTCCGCGATCCGCGCGGGGGACGTTCTCGTGCATCATCCCTACCACGCCTTCGACGCGGTCACCCGCTTCGTGCGCGAGGCCGCCGTCGATCCCAAGGTGCTCGCCATCAAGATGACGCTCTACCGGGTGAGCCCGGCCTCGCCCATCGCGCACGCGTTGCGTACGGCCGTCGAGAACGGCAAGGAGGTCACCGTCCTCGTCGAGCTGCAGGCGCGCTTCGATGAGGAGGCGAACATCCGCTGGGCCCGGACCCTCGAGGAGGTGGGCGCCCACGTGGTCTACGGCCGCGCGGGCCTCAAGACCCACTGCAAGGCCTGCCTCGTCGTCCGGCAGGAGCCCGACGGCCTGCGGCGCTATTGCCACCTCGCTACCGGTAACTACAACGTGCGGACGGGCGGCGTCTACGGCGACCTCGGGCTCTTCACCAGCCGCGAGTCGTTCGGCGAGGACCTCACCGAGCTGTTCAATTTCCTCACCGGTTACACGCGCCCACGCGGCTTCCACCACCTCCTGCTCGCGCCCGCCGACTTGCGCGACGGGCTCGTCGCCCGCATCCGCCGCGAGGCAGACCATGCCCGGGCCGGGCGGCCGGCGCGGATCATCGCCAAGATGAACGGCCTCGTGGATCGCCGCCTGATCGAGGAGCTGTACAACGCCAGCGAAGCAGGCGTGCGGATCGACCTGATCGTGCGCGGCATCTGTTGCCTGCGGCCCGGGGTGCCTGGGCTCTCGTCGAGGATCCGCGTCATCTCCATCGTCGACCGCTACCTCGAGCACGCGCGGATCTTCTACTTCGAGAACGGTGAGGACGCGGAATACCTGCTCGCCTCCGCGGACTGGATGCCCCGCAACCTCGACCGCCGCGTCGAGATCGCGTTCCCGGTGCTGGATCCTCGCCTCCAGACCCAGATCCGCGAGATCCTCGAGATCCAGCTCGCCGACACCGTGAAGGCGCGGTGCATCCTCCCCGACGGCCGCTCCGTGCGTATCCGGGGGAAAGCCGAGTCTCGGCTCCGCTCGCAGGAACGCCTCTACGAGGCGAGTGCGGAGAGAGGCTCGACGCAGCCTCACTATTAGTATTCTTGATAGAATTTATATATGTTGACACCCTGCCTATCTGGGGTCCACCCTGTGCCTAGTTACAAGTTGGGGACGTGCCTCCGGGGCGGGATCCTCGAACGGCGCGCCGGCTTGAACGTTGCGACCGCACGTCGCGAGGTGCAGTGAGGTGCACCGCCCGCTTCCCGGACGGCTCCCCGCAGGCCGCTCCTGTAGTCGCTGGATCGTTCTAACTCGCCCTGGCAGGCCTGGCTGCCACGGCTCGGGCCCTGAGACTGCGCCCCAGACTCAGCGAGAAGGGTACGGTCGACATGTCCCGTCCGACGACGCGGACGCCCGTGGCGATCTTCAACTCCCGCGCGGAGGTCATCGATGGCCTCCGCGCGGCTCTCGATCGCGAGGGTTTGCCGAGCGCCACGGCGCTCTTGGCCGAGATCCAGGACGGCACGCTGGATCTCGTGGCCTTCCTGGAAGCGCATGACCCGTGGGTCATCGTGTACGACCTTCCCCGCCCCTTCGAGAGGCACTGGAACTTCCTTCGGCTCCTGCAGCAAACCGACGTCCTGAGGAAGAGGACCTGGATTCTCACCACCACCGACAAGAAGGCGCTGGACGCGGCAGTGGGAGCTTCAGGCGTGATCGAGATCGTCTTCGGAGAGCCTTACAGCATCCGCGAGGTCGTGGAAGCGGTGCACCATGCGCTGTCAGATGGGCGGTCGCCCAGGCTTGAGAGGCGACTCGCATGAGGGTCACCCCCCCCACACGATGATGTCTACCTCGGCGGCGTGCATGTCCTGGTGGTCGACGACTGCAAGCTCGTCCGCGGCACGGTAGCCCTGATGCTCGAACACTACGGAGCCGCCGTGACGGCTGTCGGCTCGGCCGTCGAGGCGCTCGAGGCCCTGGAGCGCGAACGCCCAGATGTCCTCGTGAGCGACCTGGCGATGCCCGACAAAGGCGGCTACTGGCTCATCGGTCAGGTTCGCGCCCTACCTCCCGAGCGCGGCGGCGCGACGCCTGCGGCCGCCCTCACCGGGTTCACCGGTCCCGAGCACCGGGCGAGTATCTTGCGCGCCGGCTTCCAGTACCACATCGAGAAACCGGTCACTCTGGAGAAACTGGGCGGGGTCGTCGCGCTCCTCGCGCTCAAAGCCCAACCCGCTTACTAAGGGCAAACGGAGAGCGCGCCGGAGGCCCAGTCGCGGAAGACCTGGGCGGTTGAATCATCCATCGGAAAGAAGCACTCCACGCGGATCTCCTGAAGCGTCACGTCCTGCGGCGTGCCCAGGGTCGCGATCGTCGTGAAGAGACGAAGCGACGTCTCGCCCTTCCGAAAATGAATGACGAGGACCGGCGCCCGCGGCTCGACCAGCGGTAGCACTCGCGAGAGCCCCGGAAGCTCGGGAAACGCGAGCAGCCGTTTCAGAAGATCTGCCGTCGCCCGGGTGCCATCGGCGATCGCGTCCGCCTGGACACCGCGGAGGAAATACAGCGCCACCTCCTCCCAGTTCACGATGAAAGGACGAAGCACGTCGGGGGAGACGAGGGCGACGGCAAGATTCACCGGCTCCGCCGCTGCCGCGCTTGCGGGAGTGGGCCCGAGGAGGAATTCGGTGAAGCGGACGGCCCCGGTGTTGGCCCGGAGGAGCGTCCAGCGCCGATCGACCACGAAGGCGGGATAGGGCTCCTGCTGCGTGAGCATGTAGTCGAGCGCGTTGTTCACCTGGGCGATCTCCGGCGCCGAGAGGTCGCTTTCTCCCCAGGCCGGCGCAAAGCCGGCCGCGAGCAGGAGGGCGTTTTGCTGGCGAAGCGGAAGGTCGAGTACTCCCGCGAGCCGTAGAATCATCTCGCGACTCGGACCAGCCCGTCCGGACTCGAGGAAGCTCAGGTGGCGCTGCGTCGTCTCCGCCGCGCCGGCCAGGTCGAGCTGCGAGAATCCTCGACGCTCACGCCACCAGCGCAGTCCGGAGCCGAAGCTCGTCGCGGTTTCGTTCGTCGGACTGCTGCCGCTCCGCTGCCTCATCCTGTCCTGCATGGTGAGATTCCTCGCGCCCGATCGAGGTTGGGTACAACGCCATAGGGTGCCATCGCCTCACGCGAAGGCGAGGGGCGTACCCGCCCGTCGATCCTACAGGCACCCGTGAGCCATGGCCCCGCGGCGGCATCGTGATCGCGAGATAGTCGGAGACCGAGAGCACGTGGCCGAGGATCTCGATCGTGCCGAGAAGCGAGAGATCGTCCTCCGCGGAGTGCCCGACGTCGCGGAGGATCGCGCGAAGCCTCTGGCTTCGTCTGTCGGTCCGCGGATTCTAGCCGATGAGGGAGCCGTGTAAAAGGGCGAATCTCGGGTGGCCGTTGCGGTTCGCGCTCCGCCTGGCGGCTGCTGGCACACTGTGTGAGGACGATATTTCGTCCGGGAGGCGCCGCAACATGACGAACCGCGCATCGGAACCGCAGGCATCGATGGACGTCTTCGAGGCCGTTCGCACGCTCCTCGCCGTGCGCAGCTACCAGGACAAGCCGCTGCCAGACGCCGTGGTTCGACGGATCGTCGAGGCGGGACGCCTCACGGGCAGCGCGATGAACGGGCAGCCGTGGCACTTCATCGTGATCCGCGACGGCGAGACGCTGCGTCGGCTCGGGGCCTTGGCATCGAGCGGGCCGTACGTCGCCCAAGCGCCGCTGGCGATCGTCGTGGCCACCGAGAAGACTCGGTTCGCCGTCTCTGACGCGAGCCGCGCGATCCAGTCCATGTTCCTCACGGCGTGGGCTGATGGCGTGGGCTCGAACTGGGTGGGCTTCGGGGGGCTCGAGAAGGTCAAGACCGTCCTCGACATTCCGGCCAGCCTCGATGTGTTGGCGATCCTTCCGTTCGGCTACCCTGCTCGCGCCGTCGGACGAGGCAAGAAGCAGCGCAAGCCGCTGCGGGAGGTGGCGCATCTCGAGCGGTATGGGCGCCCGTTCGAGTGAGGGCCTACGCTAGGCGCATGCCATGGCGTAGACCTGCGTGGCCCCTTCGGGCAAGGGACGTTCGGCCCAGCTCTCACCGCCATCCTCGCTGGTGAACACCTCACCACCGCTGGTCGCACAGTACATGCGCTTGGGCTGGCGCTCGTCGAAGGCGATGCTGAACATCGTGGTCTTTGGCTTGACGCCCATGTCCACTCGAGTCCAGCTCGAGCCACCGTCCTTGCTGCGGAACAGGACGCCGACGTCGCTCTGGAAATTCGAACCGGCGGCCACCCAGATGGTCTTCGGATCACCGGGGACCTCGCGGATATCACGGCAGTAGGTTTGGCCCTTGGGATTCAGCGGCTCGAGCCGGGCGCTGGCCCAGTGCTCGCCCCGGTCCGTGCTGCTGAACAGACCAGCGCGGCCGACGGCGAAGACCATCCCCGGACGCCAGCGCCCGACCAGCACACCGTGCATATCCACGGTGTCATCGTTCACGTACTGCCCGTGGCTCATGTTCTCCCAGTGCTCGCCGCCGTCGAGGCTACGGATGACACCCCCGACTTCGATGGCGCCGTAGACCTCGGTGGGATTGGCTGGATTGACGGCCAGCTCCAGGACGCGTTTGGCCGGGTTGGCGCCGGGGGCCACGGTGACCTCCGGGAAGCGGACGGTCACCGGGAGCTGCTGCCAGCGCTCGCCGCCGTCCTTGCTCCGAAAGATCTCACAGTTCTCGTAACCCGCGTACAGCGCCTCGGAGTCGCGAGGGTCGAACAACAAGGACCAGACCGGCAAGCCGTGATCCGAGATGTTGAGCCGTTCCCAGTGCTCCCCGTGGTCCGTGCTCCGGTAGGGACCGTGCTGCGTCCCGACATACACGGTGCCGGCGTGCTCGGGGTGCGTGGCAATAGCGCGGATGGCGGGCGCCTCGGGCAGACCGCGAATCACGAGCTCCCACCGGTCGTCGCCCACGGCCATGCGATAGAGGCCGGATTTGACGGGCCGGCCCGGGGCGGTCTCACCCGCCAGGCCCACATACACGTAGGACGTGCGATTCGTCGTCATAGCGCTCCTCCCTGCTGGCGTGATGGTTACTCAGCAGTCAGTCCACTGCGAACAGGAGGATCGCGCTCTCGAGTGGCTCGCGTCAAGAGTCTCGGCGGGTTCGCCCTACGACACGGGCTGCGGGCGCTTTGCCGCGGGCGATCGGCTGTGTCGTCTGGCTGGACCGGTGTGCGCCGGGCCTCGGTGCGCCGTGTCGCGCTTCGGCCACGCCGCAAGGTCGGCGATGAGCGTGCGGGCGGCAGCGCCGAGATCCTGCGCCGGCGATGGATGAGCACGACCGGGATGGTGACGCGCATCGCCGGAATGTGCATGACCCGCAAGGTGCCGGCCCGCAGCTCCTCGTCGACGCTGCTCTCCGGCAGCAGCGCCAGTCCGAATCCCGCTTCCACCATCCGCTTCTGCGCCGTGAGGCTATCGATCGGAATGATCTCCGCGGGGGTCAAGCCGCTCGCCGCGAGCCGATGTTGCAGCGACCAGGGGCATGGCTCGTAGAACGCGCCGCTGCGCGGCGGAAACGCGACCCAGGGCTCCCTCGCCAGCGCGCGCGCCGGCACGCTCCGGCGGCGCGCGAGCCGGTGTCGCGGCGCGCACATCACCACCATGGGCTCGTCGTAGATCGGCACCGAGAAGATCTCGGGATGTGGGTCGCGGCCGTAGCGGAGTCCGAGCGTCGCGTCGCCGCGGCGCACGAGCCCGCTGATCTCCTCGCTGAGCGCGGTGCGCAGCCGCAGCTCGACGCGCGGATACGCGTCGTGGAAACGCCGCAGGCAGCCGGTTAGCGTCGTGCTCGCCAGCGTGCCCACCAACGCCAGGGTGATGGCGCCCCGATCGGCCTGGGCGAGCGCGCGGACGGCGTCGATGCCGTCGCGCATCGAGGCCAGCAGCGCCTCGGCGTGGGGCAGGAACGTCCGGCCGGGCTCGGTGAGCACCACGCCGCTGCGGATGCGCTCGAACAGCGGCGCGCCCAGCTCGCGCTCGAGGAGCTCGACGCGCCGGCTGACCGCCGGTTGCGACAGGTGCAGGATCGAGCCTGCGCGCGTGAACCCGCCGCCGCGAACGATCGCGACGAAGGCCGCGACCTGGTCGATCTCCACGGCGATCAGCATAGCCGATGACCATCCCACGTTCTATGCATTGGACACATCGTCGAGCGGCCGCTACGTTGCCGGCGTAGTGCGCGCCGCAGGCCGTCGCGGGGCCGTCGTGCGAGCCGCAGGGCCGCCAAGGGGCTGGGGCCCCCAGGCCCGAGGCGAGCTATCCGAAAGCCCCAGCCGGCCGAGGCGCGACTAAATATCAAGGAGGGAACGCCATGCTCGACAACTCGGTCCTCGCGGGTGAGATCATCCGGCACGGAGCGTACGTCTGCCTGCGGCTCGCGAACGGCGCCGACGCCCGGGCCCTCGCCGCCGTCGGCATTCCCGCGGTCGCGGAGAAGCTCGGTCTGGAGAATGAGTTCGGGGCGCGACCGGCGGTACCGTCCGAATCGATCGCCTTCCTCCGTCGGATCGGCGCGACGCCCGCCGACATCGCCGACGACGACCTGCTCCACGCCGACGCGGTCGTGCACGTCGCCTCGCCGAAGGCCGAGCCCGTGCGCGACTTCTGCGCCGAGGCGACACGTGTTCTCGGCCCGGTGGCCCGCGTCCGCGTGCTGAGCGGCGTCGTCCGGCCGAAGGTGTACACGGGCGCGGCGATGAACAACTTCGCCTATGCGCACGCGGTCACGCAGCAGCCCGGGGCCGTCATGCCGAACGCCTTCCTCGTTCCCATGAGCAAGACGGCCGCGTGGTGGGCGAAGGACTGGATGGAGCGCCATACCTACTTCCTGTCCCGGTACGACGACGCCGGCCGCATGACGAGCGAGGGACACGCGCTCGCGGCCGCGGCGGGCATCCCCTGTCTACTCCGGCGTACCTACAAGCACCCGACCGAGCCGGCACCCGAGGGGCGCTACGACTTCGTCACGTACTTCGAGTGCGCCGACGCCGACGTCCCGACCTTCCATCGGGTCTGCGCGAGTCTGCGCGATGTCGCCAAGAACCCGGAGTGGACGTTCGTCCGCGAGGGACCGACGTGGCACGGCCGCCGGGTCGCCACCTGGCAGGCGCTGTTCACCTCGTGAGCGAGATGAATCCCATCGCCGCGGTGGCCGCGGTGACGGACCCGAATCCCTATCCCTACTACGCGGATCTCGCCGCCCGAGGGCGGATTCGGCTCGGTCTTCGGACGCCTCGTTCGGATGACCGACGGCGCAAAGCATGCGGCGATCAAGCCGGCCGTGTCGGCCGTGACCGCCGACATCGAACGCTCGGTCGGAGAGGAAGCCCGACGCTGGGCGGCACGGCTCGCCGATGAGCTCGACCCCGCCCACGACCCCGCCCGGGTAGTCGATTTCGCCTTCCGATTGCCGGTGTATGTGCTGGGCAGCCTGCTGGGCGTCGCTCCGGCACGGCTGCCCGAGACGGCGGCCTGGGTCGGTGTCGAATCGCCTGGTTTGTTTCTTGCCATTCTTGGCGAGTTCAACGTGGGGCTCGCGCCGCATAGCCGGCGCATCCTCGGTGTCTCGCTGGCTGACAGTGTCGGTGTCTCGCGGGGTGACGGTGTCGAGGCTCGCCGCCTGACAATGCCGCGCGTCCCCGGCAGACTCGGGTCTTGGAATCGCTCTTCGATGTAGAAGTTACTCGGCGTGTAACTTCTCGCCATTTCTCACGTCGGCGGACACAGCCTGGTGTTGGATTTCTTCTTTTCAGGGAAGCACATCGGGCTTACGATCTCTAAAGCTCGGTCAGGCACCTGCATTGCTTGAGGTGAGGAGAACCTGGTGGCAGATCAGCCTACACGCCTGTGCATAGTCTCCCGCGATCGGCTCCAGAGCGGAGCTTTCGTCGCGGCTCTCCAGACGTCGCTTCGCCCGCACGACCCGCTCAAGATCATCATGGACAGGCGTCACGGTGGGTCTTCGGGGAAGCCCGATCTGAAAGAGGACCGCCGCCGTCAACTTCAGGTCGACCTCGCGCTCAAGGCCAATGGGTTCGCCATTGTCCCAGCGTCCGGCGACTCAAGAGAGGACAGGGCCCCGCTCTCTCTGTTCCTTCCCGAGACGGTGATCGAACGCCTCTCGGATGACGAGGAAGGGGAGCGGCTCGAAAACGTCCGCAGCTTCACTCGCCGGCGGTCACGCCGGCTGATCCCGAAGCTTCTTACGGTACTGATCGGCGTGACACTGGCCGCGTTCGCGTTGTCACCGGCGGGGCAGGATTTGGGGAAGAGTCTCATGAGTCGGGTCCCCCATTGGTCGTCACTGCCCTCGGGCAACCCGGGCCAGCCGCCTGTCCAGACCAATGAGGCTTCCACCCTGGCGCAATTGCCGGCCGTCACCGAAAAGCCCGCGGTTGCCGAGACTCAGCCAGCGCGCACCGAGATTCCTCCGCCGAACATCCCGCCTAGCGAGCCACCCGCGGCCCGCGATCCGGCGAGCACGAAATCGGTGTCACCGCGCGACGCCGATAGGGTGTCACCGCGCGACGCCGATAGGCTGATCGTCACGCCGCGTGAGACGAGCACTCTCCCTAAAATGAGCGGCACCACGTCCAGAGAGACCAGCACCTCACCCAAAAGGACCAGTACTCCCCCACGCGACGCTATCACGACCCCCAAAGAGACCACTGGCCCGCCGAAAGCGGCAACGGACCAGGGCGGCAGTGGCCGACCCAGACCTAGCACCACGGTCCGACCGAGTCCGAGCGCGACTACACCGTCCAAACAGGTCGCCAGCGCGCCACCCTCTGAGGCGGTGACGCCGAAGGCCACACCCCCCCGTTTCGCGGGTTCGCCTCGCGTGGAGCTCGTCCGCGAGCCGAAATCGCTAGGGTGGGGCGAGTCTTACGCCGTGCGGCTCCTGGACCCTGCCGGCCACCCCATGGAGGGCGCTGAGGTCGTGCTCATCGCGCATATGGCGGACGGCACCGTGGCGAACATTCCGATGGGCGCCCTCCCGGAGCCTGGAACCTACCGTGGAACGGTGCCGACCAGCCAGTCAACTCCAGTTGACCTTCGGGTGCGCGTGAATACGGGTGACAAGCGTGTCGAAGTCCCCGTGAAGCCTTAGGCCTACGGCGCCAAGGGGATCTCAACTCGTTTGTCGCTCGTGATCACGCGGACCCGGAGATCGACAAGGGCGGAACGGCCGGGCAGCCCCGTTCCGCGGTAGGTCCCGGGCTCGGGACCAGGGTCCAGCAGGATATCGAGCACAGAGCCGTCCGCCCTGCTGATGACGAGGAAGACCTCCGCGCCGGCGAGGGGTTGGCCGGCCGTGTCAGAGATCCGCACCGTATATGCCTCACCTTGACCCGTTACGGCGGCCGCACTACGCACCACTTCCACACGTGGCAAGCCCGGAAACTCCGGTGCCCTGATCCTGCCCGCCGAGTCTGGCGTTGAGGCGATGGCGACAGGGCTGGTCGGGACGCTCGCGATCGGTCTGGGCGGCGAGGGCGCGCGCGGATTGGGCGCCACTCTGGCTGAGGCGCTCGCCTCTTCCGCTCGCCCGGTTGCGGTGCGCGCGGGCGCGGATTGCGTCGGCTCCGGGACCCCGGTCGCAGGTGACTTGCGAACGGCGTCCGACGGAGGATTCTCGGCGCGCCCCGGTGAAAAAGCCTCGGGGAGTCCCGAAGGCGGAGCGATCGCGGGATCCGCGGTGACTGATGGAGCATCCGCCACCGTGGGACTCTCTTTGTCCTGACGAGTTGGCGCGGGGCTTTTTGGCAGTGGCGCCTCCGGGCGAACCCGGCTCACAAGGATCTTCACCGCCGGCGACAAGGCCACCAGGACCACCACCGCGCCGGTGAGCCCGGCGAGGATCAACAACGTGGCGAGCCGTCCGGCCCGTTCCCGCTTGAAGTTGCGGACCCTCTCGAGCCGCTCCTCGTCTTCCAGGTCCTCGGGGGAGACGCGCGCGATCGGCATCTCCGGGAGAAGGAGAGAAAGTGGGGTCCTCTGCGCCCTCGGGCCAGCGGCGAGGGCTGGCACAATGGCGAAGCCGTTCTTCTTCAACCGGCTGTCGAGGTGTGGATCGCGTCGGCGATCGACGGACGGCTGCTCCGCCGCGTCGGGTTCCGCCCCCATCGACGGGTCGGCTCGTCGCCGGTCCGGGATGATCTCGAGCTCGTCGTCCGGGTCCAACGACAGCTGGAGGGCTTGGAGGAGCTCGCCAGACACGAGCCGATCGCGGGAAACAATGCACAGACGCTTGGGCTTCGCACCGGATCCCGAAGATCCGACGTCATCCGGCTCTCGATCCTGATCCGGCCTCTCGTCCGCTTCTAGTCGACGCCGGACACCAGACCCACGGGCCTCGGCCCCGTCCCCGGAACGCGCGACCGACGGATCGCCGTGCGTGACAACCGCCGTGGGAGCTGAAGCGGACCCGGCGGCAGTCGCCAACGGTTGGCCGCACTTATGGCAAAACCTATTTGCAGGAGGGTTGGGCGCTTGGCAGGCGACGCACCGCCCTTCGAGCTGCGCACCACATTGGCCGCAGAACTGTGCGCCAACAGGGTTCTCACGCTGGCACCAGGGACACTTCATCGCAGGCTCCTACAGCTTAGGCCGGTGAAGGTCGGAACAGTATCCCAACGTTAGCCCCCCACCCCACCATGGTCAAGCTTGCCCCTTGACAACTTCCCGACGTCCCTGCAGAGTCTCGCTACTGCCCTCACCGCCCGGCCAGGAGAGCGGAGCAGACCCCACATCGGCCGGCCATGGCGGCTCTCCTGGAGGTCAAGCGTGACTGCGCAACGGGAGCGGTTCCTGGCGGCACTCGACGCGGAAATCAAGAGCCTCTCGAAGCTGGCGCACACCCTGGCGCGCACGAAGCTCCTGTTGCAGGAGCACGTGACCCGCCTTCGCCTCGGCGTGAGCCCGGAGGTCGTGATGACATCGCTCCGGCTGAGCGTGCCGCACGAGACGACGCTGGCTCTGCTCGAACGTGTCGATCCAGTCCTCGCCGGGCCGGCAGCGCCGCGGCCACAGAGGACGAACGAAGGTCTGAAGAGTGATTTGATGTCCTGACGACGCGCAGCTGGCTTCTCGTGCATCGCGCCGTCCCGCCTCGTAGAATCAACAGCGTGGACACCGCGTCGGCCGCTCCCTGTCACGCATGACGCTCGACCCGCACGCGATCCGCGCGGTCGTGGAAGGCGAGCACAGTGACCCCTTCGCCGTGCTCGGTCCGCACCGCGTGCAGACACCGGACGGCGCGGCGGTGGCCGTGCGCGCGATCGTGCCCGGCGCGGCCGCCGTTCGCGTCCTGCCCGCCGACGCGCCACCGACCGCGATGGAGCGGCTGCACCCCGTGGGTTTCTTCGAAACGGTGCTGCCCGACCGGCGCGACCCGTTCGCCTACCGGCTCGAGGTGACGCGCGACGGCCGCATCACCGAGATCGAGGACCCGTACCGCTTCCCGTCGCTGCTGAGCGACTTCGACCGTCACCTCCTGGCCGAGGGTACCCACTATCGCGCCCACGAGAAGCTCGGCGCGCATCCGGCCGTGCTCGACGGTGTGACCGGCGTCGCCTTCGCGGTGTGGGCGCCGAGCGCGCGGCGCGTGAGCGTCGTGGGCGACTTCAACGACTGGGACGGCCGAAGCCATCCGATGCGTCTTCATCCCGCCAACGGCATCTGGGAGATCTTCGTGCCGGGGCTGGGCGAGGGCGAGCGCTACAAGTTCGAGATCCGCGGGCATTCCGTGCAGCCGCTCGCGCTGAAGTCCGACCCGTACGCGCTCGCCTTCGAAGCGGAGACGCCGCGTACGGCGTCGGTCGTGGCCAGCCTCGACGACTTCCGGTGGGGCGACGAGGCCTGGCTCGCCGCGCGCGCCCGGCGCCACCCCCTCCACGAGCCCCTCTCGATCTACGAAGTGCATCTCGGCTCGTGGCGCCGCGTGCCCGAGGAGGGCGACCGCTTCCTCGACTACCGCGAGCTGGCCGACCAGCTCGCGGACTACGTCGGCGAGATGGGCTTCACCCACGTCGAGCTCCTGCCCGTGATGGAGCATCCGTTCTTCGGCTCGTGGGGCTATCAGACCATCGGCTACTTCGCCCCCTCTCGCCGCTACGGCGGCCCGCGGGAGTTCATGGCCTTCGTCGACCATCTCCACCGTCGCGGCGTCGGGGTCATCCTCGACTGGGTGCCGGCGCACTTCCCGCGCGATCCGCACGGGCTTGTCTACTTCGATGGCACCCACCTCTACGAGCACGCCGACCCGCGGCAGCGCGAGCATCCCGACTGGGGCACGCTCATCTTCAACTACGGACGCAACGAGGTCGCGAACTTCCTGCTCGACAGCGCGCTCATCTGGCTCGACTGCTATCACGCCGACGGTCTCCGGGTCGACGCCGTCGCTTCCGCGCTCTACCTCGACTACTCGCGCAAGCCGGGCGAGTGGGTGCCGAACCAGTTCGGCGGGCGCGAGAACCTCGGCGCCGTCGCGTTCTTCCGCCGCATGAACGAGATCGTGCACGGCGCTCATCCCGGCGTGATCGTCGCCGCGGAGGAGTCGACCTCGTGGCCGATGGTCTCGCGTCCGACGTACCTCGGCGGGCTCGGCTTCGGGTTCAAGTGGAACATGGGGTGGATGCACGACGTCCTCGACTAT
>QHSU01000062.1 GCA_003220535.1 Candidatus Rokuibacteriota bacterium | reverse complement strand
GATCGCACAATTCGGCAGCGCGAGCAGGGCCAGAAGCGATGCCGTCGGATACTTGAGGTTCAGCCGCACGGTGAGCGGATCCACGACGTCGACCGACTTCACGCTGGACAGATACCCCACGACGAACGACCACTTGCCGCTCTTGGCGTGCGGGTGGCCGGCGTCGATGACGCGGTCGAAGGTGAATTTGACGGCGTCGGCGTCGAGCGGCGTGCCGTCGTGGAACCGCACTCCGCGTCGAAGCTTGAAGGTCCACGCGAGCCCATCGGGCGACACCTGCCACGACTCGGCCAACCCGGGAATCACGTCGGTGCTGTCGTCGGGTGTCGTGACCAGCGTTTCGAAGATCTGGTAGGTCACCCGCAGCGTGTGCAGCCCGAGCGCCTGGCCCGGGTCGAGCCCGGGCGGCTCGGCCTCCATGCCGACCACCACCACGTCCCGCGCGGGCTGCGCTGCTCCGGGTACGGCAAACAGCAGTGTAAATCCCAGGAACAGGACGAGCCGCCGTTGCGTGCGCATGACGTGTCCTCCGTCGTCGGCCGTTCCGCTCGACGCTGTCATCTGTCCATCGACTATCTCTCGTCGCGCCTCGGCCGGCGGGGCCCCAGCCCCGCGACGGCCTGCGGCGCGCACATCATAGCCGCTGGGCGACGAGTGCGCGCGGCCGACAGCCGGAGGGCCGCGGCGAGGGGCTCGGCGGGCGCGTTGCGTCGGACGCGTGCCCGCGCTATGGTCCGCGGAGCACCGCCAGACAGGAGGATGTCATGCGTCGTCGGTCGTCAGCCTCTGCCATCGTGAACAAGCGTGCGCCAGCGCCGCTCCCGGCAACCGGCAACGGGGCCGGCGATCCGGCGTGGGCGTGGGACGAGCAGCGCTGGCGTAGCGCCGTCAACAAGGTGCGAGCCGGCCGCTCGCTGAAGCCAGCCCGCTGGAAGGACGGCACCCGGGTGTGCGTGGCCCTGTCGTTCGACTCCGATCACGAGACGAGCACGCTCCGCGAAGGCTCGACGTCTCCTGGCCGGCTGGCCCAGGGCGAGTACGGCGCCCGCGTCGGCGTGCCGCGAATTCTCGAGTTGCTACGCCGCCACGGGCTCCGCGCCTCGTTCTTCGTCCCCGGCGTGGTCGCCCAGCTCCATCCCGACGAGCAGCGCCGCGTGGTGGCCGAGGGCCACGAGGTGGCCATGCACGGCTGGATCCACGAGGGCACCAGCGAGCTGACAGAAGTGGTCGAGCGCGATCTCATGCGGCGGGCCTTCGATACGCTGGCGAAGATCGCCGGCCGGCCGCCGGTCGGCGTGCGGGTCCCGTCCTGGGACTTCAGCGCGACCACGCTGCCGCTCATCCGTGAGCTGGGCCTGCTCTACGACTCGTCGCTCATGGCCGACGACGAGCCCTACGAGCTGCTCGACGACGGTGTGCCCACCGGGATCGTCGAGCTGCCCGTCGAGTGGATCAAGGACGACGCGCCCTATCTCAACATGAACCGTGCCACCGCCATCCGGCCCTACACCGCGCCTTCTGCGGTGCTGGAGATCTTTCGCGCGGAGTTCGAGGGGGCGCTCGCCGAGGGTGGGTTGTTCGTGCTCACGATGCACCCGCACATCATCGGGCACCGTTCGCGGATCGCGATCCTCGAAGAGCTGATCCGGTACATGAAAGGTGTGCCCGGGGTCTGGTTCGCCACCCACGAGGAGGTCGCCCGCTACTGCAAGGCGACCTCCTCGACCGGGTAGCGCGCCTCAGGTGCCGCGCCCCCAGAGCGCACAATAGCGCCGCAGAACGAACGGCAGGTTCTGCTCGTAGCCGGGCCAGCTCTCGTACTTCGGGAGCTTCATCTCCTTCTCGACCGGATCCCAGCACTTGCCGGCTTGCGCCTCGGCCTTCACCGCGGCCGACGCGTCCTGCAGGAACGTGAGGATGTTCTGCGCGTCCTGCTTGGTGCCGAGTCGGCCGCCCGGGGCGCCGGGATGGCCGGGGATCAGCTTGTCCCAGTCCATCGCCAGCACCTTCTTCATCGAATCCTCCCACTGGATCGGGTAGGAGTCGATCATGGCGCGGCCCGGCACGGATCCCACCGGGATGAAGTCGACGGCGAACAGCACCTTTTCCTTCGGTAGCCGCATCACGATGGAGCTGTCGGAGTGGTTGAGACCGACGAACGTCAGCTCGAGCGTGGTGTCGCCGAGCTTGATCGTCCGCTTGTCGCCCATCGTCTCGTCGGCGAGCACCGTGTGCGGATCCTTGAGCGCGGCGAGGCGCTCCTGGGCTTTCTTGTGCGCGATGAAGGTCGCGCCGGCCTCCTTGAACGGCTTGCCGCCGGCGATATGGTCGAAGTGGTGGTGGCTGTAGATCACGTACTTGATCGGCTGGCTCGTGACCTTCTTGATCTCGTCGACGTAGGTGACCACCGCTTGCGGGCGCCCGTAGCCGATCGGGTCGGTCGCGATCACGCCGGCCGACGTGACCACGAACATCGATTGGTGGTTTCCATAGCGGAAAACGTAGACGTTGTCGGTGCCGTCGACCTTGGTGGTCGCGAAGGGTGGCTGCGACGCTTGCTGCGCGTAGGCCGCCGCGCCCAGGCACGCGGCAGCCAGAGCGGCGCCTGCGGTGGCATAGGACAACCGTGACATTGGTCGCTCCTTTCCAATGACGTCGTAGGTGGTCCCCAAGGTTCGCCTGCGAACGGGAGGATCGCGCGGACGAGGCGTCCGGGTCAAGACACTCGGCGACCACACGGCCGGCGGAACGGGATTGCTCATGATGGGCTCCTTCGTGTACTGGTGTACGGCATGGACTACAACGTCATCCTCGGGACGGCGGGCTGGGGCGTGTGGCATAGCCCGGACGCGGGCAAGTCGTGGGTTCGTCATCGCGCCCCGTTTCCGCTGAACAGCAGGGTCCAGGCGCTGGCGGTCCTCCCCGGCGAGCCTCGCGGCCTTTTAGCCGCCGGGGACACCGGCCTGTTCGCGAGCCACGACGGCGGCGCCTCCTGGGCGCGCGTTGGCGTCGCCGGCGACCTGCCGACGATCTGGTCGCTGGCCACCGATCCGGCCGATCCCCGTACGCTCTTCGCCGGGACGCGGCCGGCCGGCGTCTATCGCTCGCGTGACGGGGGCGCGCACTGGGAGCGGCTCGATCTCGCCGTCGCGACCGAATGCTCCATCGGCAAGCCGTTCGTGACCCGCGTGCTCGTCGACCCCGACGACCGACGTATCGTGTGGGCCGGCGTCGAGATCGACGGCGTCTTCCGCAGCCTCGACGGCGGCGACACCTGGGCGAAGGTGGTCCGCGGGCTCAGCGATCTCGACGTCCACGACATGGTCATCGCGCGAACCAGCCCCCAACGCGTGTTCGTGAGCACGAACGGCGAGATCTTCTGGAGCGCCGATCGCGGAGAGGCGTGGACACCGATCGGGGTGAAGACGAAGTGGCCCCTGCCCTACGCCCGCGGCATCGCCGTGAAGCCCGACGATCCCCGAGTCCTCTTCGCCGGCTGCGGCGAGACCACGACCGGTGAGACCGGCGGCGTGCTCCGCTCGAGCGATGGCGGGCAAACCTGGCGGAGCCTGCCCTTGCCCGTCCGGCCCAACGCGACGATGTGGGGCCTGGCCACGCATCCCGCCGACCCCGGGCGGATCGTGGCATGGAGTCTGTTCGGCGAGGTCTACGTCAGCGAGGATGCCGGCGAGTCCTGGCGCAAGATCGCCCGCGAGTTCGGCGAGATCCGCACCGCCGCCTGGTTGCCGGCGTGACGTTCAGGAGGAGAGCATGCGTGAAAGACGTCGTCTCGCGCTCGGAGCTCTGCTGGCCACGGTCGCCGCGGTCTCGGGGGCGCTGCTGATGGCCTCGCCGGCACGCGCCGCCACGTTCGTCTACGTCGGCAACGCCGAGAGCAACGAGATCTACGTCCTCCAGCTCGATCGGCAGAACGGCGACCTCACGGTCGTGGAAAAGATGCCGATTCCCGGCATCGAGAAGCCGGGCATCTCGACGCCGATCGCGGTCAGCCCCGATCGCCGCTTCCTCTACCTGGGGACGCGCGGCGAGCCGAAGGTCGCGGCCGGCTTCGCCATCGACCCGGCGAGCGGCAAGCTCAAGCACGTCGGCAGCGGTCCGCTCGCCGACAGCATGGCCTACATCGCCACCGACCGTACGGGCCGCTTTCTTCTCGGCGCGTCGTATCCGGGCCACAAGGTCACCGTGAACCCGATCGGGCCGCCCGGAACCGTCCAGCCGCCGCAACAGGTACTGCCGAACTATCCCAACGCGCACTCGATCCTCGCCGATGCGGCGAACCGCCACGTCCTGGTGCCCACGCTGGGGAACGATCGCGTCAATCAGTTCACATTCGACGCGGCGACCGGCAAGCTGGCGCCGACCACATCGCCGGCGGCCGAGGTGAAGGCGAAGGCCGGTCCGCGCCACTTCGTCTTTCATCCGGGCGGCAAGCTCGCCTACGTCGTCGGCGAGCTCGACGGCGCGGTCTACGTCTTCGACTACGACGCCGCCAAGGGAGATCTCACGCAGAAGCAGACCGTCAGCGCGCTGCCGCCCGACTTCCAGGGCAAGCCGTCGGCCGCCGACCTGCACATCACGCCCGACGGCAAGTTCCTCTACGCCTCGGAGCGCACGTCGAGCACGCTGGCCGGCTTCAGGGTCGATGGGGCGAAGGGCACGCTGACGTCGATCGGAAGTGTGCCGACCGAGAAGCAGCCGCGCGGTTTCAACATCGACTCGTCTGGCCGCTACCTGCTGGCGGTGGGCCAGCTCTCGCACGGCCTGTCGAGCTACGCGATCGACCCGGCCAGCGGCAAGCTCATCAAGCTGAAGGAATACCCGATGGGGAAGAACCCGAACTGGGTCGAGATCATCGATCTTCCGTAGACCGAGGGAGGCCACGATGGCGAGGATCGAGCCGCTGGGAATCCACGAGGTCGACGACGAGATCCGACACCTCTGCGAGGAGGCCGAGCGCCAGTCCGGGACCTCGGCGAGCACGCGCACGTACGCGAGAAACCCCGGCGTGGTGAAGGCGCTCGCCGCCTTCCGTGCCGCCCTCGCGCGCGAGGGTACCATCGACCCCGCGCTCCGCGAGCTGGTGCGGCTGAAGATCGCCGCCCTCAACGCCTGCCGCTACTGACTCACCGTACGCTATGCCGGGGCCCGGCATGCGGGGGCAACCGAAGCGAAGATCGCGGCGATCGACGACGAGAGCTCGGACCTCCTGAGCCCGCGTGAGCGGGCCGCGATCCGGTTCGCCGAGAAGCTCGCGGTCGACCATCGCAAGGTTCGACGACGCGCTCTGGTCGGAGGTGCGCCGCCACTTCTCGGAAGCCGAGATCGTCGAGCTGGTCGCGCACGCGACGCTCTACATCGGCTTCGGCCGGTTCAACGAGATCGTGGGGGTGGATCCAGAGTCGATGAAGCCCGTGGAGGTCCGATGATCTAACATGGTGGAGATGGCCCTGTTCGATACCGCGCGGCGCGCCGAGTGGGACACCTGGTACGTCGCCCACCAGCACAAGCTCCTCTCGATCCCGGGGTTCCAGGCAAGTCAGCGCTTCGAGGCGATCCATGCCGCGGACTCGCCGTTCGTGGCGCTCCACGAGGTCGATTCGCCGGACATCTTCACCGGGCCGAGCTATCGCGCCAGAGCGGGACCGAGCAACACGGGCGAGTGGCAGGCGAAGATGGCCAACTGGCATCGCAACGTGTTCCGCGGCGTGGACCACACGCCGGACGTGCCTGTGGACGCGCGGCTCCTGGTGGTGGAAGCCGACGGTGGCTCGGCGGTGCCCGACCGCGTGCCGGTGAAGTGGATGGAGGCCGTCGGCCTGGATCGCAGTGTGCAACGGCGTGGGATCGCGGTCGTGCCGCCGGCGATCGCGGACCGACTCGCCGGTGCGCCGAGCATCCGCGTGCTGAAACCGATCGGGCCTCGCCTGCGCGGACGCGGCTGAATATCGAGGGGCGCCCCGGCTTCGCTGGGGCGTCTCCGAGCGCTGGGGCCCATGTCGTGGGCCCCCACGCCCTCCCAGATGGGTCAGCGCTTCTCGGCCGGCGTAGCTGTCGCCGGCCCCATGCCCCACACCTGGATGATGGTCTCTTCGTCCTTGGCGCCGTCGTAGTGGACTTTGCCGGCGTAGTGGATGACGTAGCTCCCCGCGGGCGCCGGCACCGTGCTCTCCGGGTCGAATTTCTCGCCGGTTCCCATCCACCAGGTGCCGGACAGGACCACGAAGAAGCGGTCGTTCGGATGGAAGTGAGGTCGGCTCATGTTCCCGGGGAACCACTTGACGCGCATGACGTACGGGCCCGCCTTGCTCGGGTCTCCGAACAGCACGGCCGACTCGTTCGTGCCGGCCGCGTTCCTGACCCATTTGATCTCGGCTGGCGTCTTGAAGTCCACCGCGGTGCGATCGATATCGGCCCCGTAGCCGGAAGGCGCGACCAGCACGACCGCGAGAACGACGAGGCAGAGGATGCGGGTCCGTGTGCTCATACCGACTCCGGCGCCACCATTCGTCCGGTGCGCGCGGCTTCGTAGATCGCCAGCGGCACCTGGAGCATTCGCTTCGCTTCGTGGATGTCCTGGGCCGGCTGGCGTCCGGCGAGCAGGCCGTCGACGAAGTCCACGGCCGCCCCGTCGAAGCCGAAGCGCCAGTCGGTCGGCACCTGATAGCTGACGGTCTCCGTGCCCCGGATCACCATCACCGCCGGCAGGTCGAGCATCTCGCCACTGCATCGGGTGACCCAGATGATGCCGCGGCTGCCGTGGATCTCGAAGAACTCGTCGACCCGGTAGTAGCGGCCGCGGATGATCATCTCGGGGGCGTACGTGTAGTCGATGATGCCCAGGCAATCGCGCCCCTTGAAGCGCCACGTGGCCACTGCCGGCGTTTCCATCGTGAACTCCGCACCCCGGGTCACGATGGCCGAGACGTCGCCGATCTCGCCGATCCAGTAGGAGGCGGTGGCGTACTTGTGCACGCCGTCGTCGTAGAGCACGCCGCCCGGGTTCCGCCCGGGATCGCGGCGCCACACCATCGCGTCCGGATCGAGCTCCATCGCCTGCCCCGTGATGTGCTGGGTGCGCGTGGTGTGGATTCGCACCAGCGAGGGCTCGCCGATGGCGCCGGCGTCGAGCAGCTCTTTCGCCTTCACGATCGGCGGGTAGTAGAGGAAGTTCTCGGTGACGCGGAAGGTCGTCCGCGCGCGCGCCACGGTGTCGGCGATGCGGTCGGCTTCGGCGATGGAGATCGCCAGCGGCTTCTGACAGGAGACGTGCTTCCCCGCCTGGAGCGCCGCGACGATCTGGTCGGCATGCAGCCAGGTGGGCGTGAGCAGCTCCACGGCGTCGACCGCCCCGTCGTCCAGCACCTGGGTCAGGTCCGAGTACACGCGGGGCGAAATGCCCCATTCCCGCGCGCGCCGCTTCGCGCGCTCGGGCTCGGTGTCGCACAGCACCACCACGTCGCACCGTGGATGCTGCAGATACCCGGGCGCGTTGAGCTGGGAGATGTTGCCGCAGCCGACGATCGCCAGGCGCACGCGGTCCATGAGGCGGGGCCCTCTTACTTCGGCGGCGGAGCGGGGGTGGGCGGAGTCGGCACCACGATGCCCGGGGCCAGCGGAATCTCCTCCACCAGCGTCACTCGCGTGACGAAGTATCGCGTTTCGCCGAAGCAGCTCGTCGGCAGTCCCACCTTCTGCTCGTAGTGCAAGTTGACGCGCCGGCCCGTCACCTTGTTGATCTGCTCCGCCACGGCGTCGTTCCATACCGTGAAGAAGAACTTCTCGGTGGTCGAACCGGGCATCGACACCGTCGCCATCTCACCTTCCCAGGTCTTGCAGATCCAGCCCTTGCGGGAGAACTTCTGGACCCATCCGGCGCGCTCGCCGGTCGAGTAGCTCCAGGCCAGCGCGACCCAGAAGTAGCCGACCAGCAGCGCCGCGATCAGCAGCAATCCGATCAGCACGCGCAGCGCGCCGAGGCACCGTTGACCGCGCGCACCCATCTCGCGTTCCTCCTGCCGGACGAGCCGGGCGATGACTAGGTCGAGATGTCGGACCGAACAGCTAGTTGCGGAGCGCCTCCAGCGCGGCGAGGGTCTCCCGCGGGATGGTCCGGCGACCGGTATGCTGCGCTGGCCAGCGCGGGATTGTCAACGGGCGCCGGCCGACCATTGGAGAGCGCCGGTGAACCACGAGTAACGATTACCGAGTAACTTTGCCGAACCGCGTGGGCGCCTCGCGCCGCGACGACGCTTCCCTCGCCTGCTCGCGGTGTCGCCGACAGCCGTCAAACGCCGCTCGGCGCGCGGGCTGGACGCCCGATCGCGATGGCGCCGAGCTGGGTCGGGGCGCGCGAGCTCCGCGACGGCACGGCCCTTGCCTACGCCAGGCGATCGGGTCGGCAACCGCCGATCCGGGAGGAGCACGATGAGAAAAGAACAAATCGCCGAATTGCTGTACCAGGCGCTGGAGACGGAGAAGGGCGGCATCGAGGTTTATGAGACGGCGCTCAAGTGCGTAGCCAATGCCGACCTCAAGAGGGAATGGGAAGAGTACCTCGAGCAGACCCGTACCCATGAGCAGATCGTTCTCGAGACGATGGAGAAGCTCGGCCTCGATCCGGACATCGAGACGCCCGGTCGCCTGGTCGTGCGCCACATCGGAGAAGCGCTCGTCAAGGCCATGGAGATGGCCCTCGACGCCGACCAGCCGGGGGCCGCGCAGATCGTGGCGTGCGAATGCGTCGTTGAAGCCGAAACGAAAGATCATCTCAACTGGGAGTTGATCCATCAGGTCGCCGACAACGCCAAGGGGACGGAGCGCGAGGCGCTCAAAGCGGCGTATGAACAGGTGGAGGAGCAGGAGGACGAGCATCTCTACCACTCGACCGGCTGGTGCCGCGAGCTCTGGATCGGGTCGCTCGGCTTGCCCTCGGTGCTCCCGCCGCCCGAGGAAGAAAAGGAGGTGAAGACGGCGATCGGCGCCGCCCGGGCAAAAAAGGCGCGCAAGGCGATGCTCTGAGGCGACCGGCAAGGCCGGAGCCCGTCGGGATAGGAAGCTGAACGGCAGCGCCCCCGGATCACGCCGCGGGGGCGCTGCTCGCCATCGACGGTATCGGCCACTCACCATCGTCATAGGTGAAACGGCGGTGCCAGCGGCTAGCTTATGCGAGGCGGTCGAGGCGGAAGCGGCGCTGGCGGGCCAGAACGGGCGCGAAGAGATCGCCGAGCCGGGCCACGCGCGCCGGCACGTTGTCGATGCGAAAATCCTCGAGGCGCAGCCCGCGCTCGATCTCCGTCCACTCGACCGGTGTGGACACGGTGGCCGCCGGCTGCGGTCGCACCGAGTAGACCGACGCCAGCGTGCGGCCCCAAGCGTTCTGGTTGTAGTCCACAAGCACGCGCTCGGCGGGCCGTCGAGCCACGCGATACTCGGCCGTGAGCAGTCGTGGATGCGCTGCGGCCAGCGACACCGCGATCGCCTTTGCGACCGACCACACCTCTTTCTGAGTGGGCCCGCGCACGATGGGCACGTAGATGTGGATGCCCCGCGAGCCGGTGGTTTTCGGATAGCTCGGCATCTTCAGGGTGTCGAGGGTCTCCTTCAGCGCGAGAGCGGCCTCCCTCATCTGCGTGAATGTGGAGCCCTTCACCGGGTCGAGGTCGAAGTGCAGATAGTCGGGCCGGTCCGTGTCGTCGCAGCGCGCGTACCAGGGATTCAGATCGATGCAGCCGAGATTCACCAGCCAGAGCAACGCGGCTAGGTCCTGAACGATCGGGAAGTCGATCACGCTACCCGACCCGTGCTCGATGGAGCAGGTCTCGATCCAGTCGGGGCGGGGCGAGGGTGCTCGCTTCATGAAGAAGAAGGGGCCGGCGGCACCGTTGGGATAGCGCTTCATCACCATGGCGCGGTCGTGCAGGTGCGGCAGGAGCACGGGCGCCACCTCGACGTAGTATTGGAGGAGGTCGCCCTTCGTGATGGCGAGTTCCGGCCAGAACGGCTTTCTCAGGTTGGTCAGGTGGAAGGAGCGTTGCCCGTCGCGCATCTCGACGGTGTCCGCGTCCGTCGGGATCACGCGGCCCGTCGTCAGCGCCGCGCGGAGCCGCCTGGCGGCCGGGGTCATCCCTTTATAAGCTTCATAAGCTCGCCTCGGACGGCGCCGCCCCAGCCCCGCGACGGCCTGCGGCTCGCACGGCCTGGACCGGCGCCAGCCGGGGCGGGCGGGGCCCACGGCGTACCACGTCTCGGACGCCCACGTAGGTGAGCTCCGTGCCCGCCCGCACGCACCGGAGCAGCAGCCCTCCGCGGCTCATGTCACCGCGGCCGACGAAGTCCACGGGAAACCTCAGCCGCTCGCCGAGCGCCGCCAGCAGGGGGTCTACGTACTTGCCGGTGGCGATGCTGCCGAGCAAGATCACCTCGCCGTCCTCTCCGATTCGCCCGGCCAGGCGGCGCGCGTCGCGGTCGAGCGGCTTGCGGTAGCGCGGATCATCGCCTTCGATGTCGACGCTGGCGAATTGCCGGAGTCGCTCGAGATCGACCGGCTCGTCGGCGGGCCGCAGGCCTTCGGTCGGCGTGATGACATACACGCCCACGCGTCCGTCCGGTGGCCGCGCGAACGCGCGCGCGTACGACAGCTTGCCGCGAAAGTAGAGCCCGCTCAGGAACGAGAAGACCTCACCCAGTGGAGCGCCGGGACCGGCGCGAACCCGCCGGGCGATGTCGAACGCGGCCCCATCGTTGAGGACGAGTCGCGCACGCTCTCCGCCACAATGCGCCGGCGAGAGCAGGAAGATCCGACTCACGCTCTGACTGCCGGCGCCACCGCCCGGGCGAACGCCTCCGCGGGCAGCGTGTTGAGCACCTCGTCTCGCCGAACCCAGCCTCTTCGGGCCATGGCCACACCGTACCGGACATTGGCGATCTCGGCTACCGAGTGGGCGTCGGTCGATACGACGAAGCGAATGCCGCGCTCTCGAGCCGCCCGGAGCCACCGAGGCGGCAGGTCGAGCCGTCTCGGGTCGCCATTGATCTCCACGGCCGCGCGGCTGGACGCGATGGTGTCGAGGACTTCTTCGACGCGACACTCGATCGGTGGCCGCGAGAGGACGAGACGCCCGAGCGCGTGGCCCCAGATCTTGAAGCACGGAAGCGCCATGGCCCGGACGAGGCGCTGCGTCATCTGGTCCGCATCCATGCGATGGCGACGGTGGATGCTGGCGATGACCACGTCGAGCTGCTCGAGGATGTCGTCCGGATAGTCGAGGCCGCCGTCGGCCAGGATATCCGACTCCGTTCCTCGCAGGAGCCGTACGGTCACGCTCTCCTGGACCCGGGCGATCTCCTCCCACTGGGCCTTGAGGCGATCGACGGGGAGACCTCCCGCGTAGGCGGCCGACGGCGAGTGGTCGGTGATGGTCAAGTACTCCATTCCCAGCGCATCGGCGGCTCGCGCCATCTGCTCGACGGTGTGCCGGCCGTCGCTGTACACGGTGTGACAATGGACGAGGCCGCGGATGTCCGCTGCGGTCACGAGGTCGCGGGGTAGCGTCCCCGTCATCGCCGCCTCCAGCTCGCCCTCGTCGTCACGAAGCTCCGGCGGGATCAACGGCAGCCCCAGGTGATGGTAGATCTGCGCCTCATTCTCGGCGCTGAGGCGCAGGCCGCGTCCGCGAGCCATGCGTTCCAGATGTCGCACGTGCGCTGCAGAGCCCGTGGCCCGCAGCAGCGTGGCGGCGTAGGCATCGCGCGGGACGACGCTCACGCGTATCGGAAGGCCGGTCGCCAGGCGCCCATTGAACCCCGTGGTGTCGCGCGGCGTCACTTCGGCAAGCAGTGGCGCCCGGCGCGCCTCTCTCACCGTGTCCGACGGGCGATCCGAGGCGACCACCAGCGACAGCGCGTCGACGGATTCCATCCAGCGGCGGAGCTCTCCAGCGATCTCGACGGCCTGCACGCCGGCCGCCCCGCTCAGGTGCGCGCGCATGGCTTCGGCCGCGCTGAGCGCCTCCGGCAGGAGCACCCGACGGGCTTCGGGCTCGCGCAGCCGACGGATATCCTCGAGAATCCGGCGCTCGGTCTTCTCGCCGATACCCTTGACCGTGCGCACCCGGCCCGCTTCGCAGGCGGCCTCGAGGTCCTCGATCGTCTGGACGCCGAGCGCGTCGTGCAGCGCGGCGATCTTCGTGAGCCCGAGGCGAGGAATGCGCCGAAGCTCGAGCGCGACCGCCGGCGCGCGCTGGCGTTGCTCCTCGAGGGCTTGCGAGCGGCCGGTCCGGTGGAGCTCCGAGATCATCGCGGCCAGGCCCGGTCCGATTCCTGCCAGCTCGGTGAGTCGGCGTTCTTCAACCAGCCGACCCAGGTCGGCGTCGAGGCGCTCCAGAGCCTCGGCGCCCCGCGTATACGCGCGAGCCCGGAAGGGCTCTCGCCCGGTGACCTCGAGGAGCGTGGCCATCTCGCGCAGGGCCCGGGCGATCATCAAACGATCAGCCGGTGGGCTCGTGTCGCGCTTGCCGTTCATGTTCTCCGGACTCTCCGCTCCTCTGGAGTGTCCCATGGCGCGACGCATTGTGTCAGCGTAAGGACCGGCGCGGGGCGCGCCGCAGGCCGGCGCGGGGCTGGGCCCCGCCGGCCAGGGCGCGACTCTGCCGAGGAACCGGACCGAGCGCCCGCCTACGCCGCGTGCGGCCGGAAGCCTGCCACCCGCTCCATATCGAGTTTCGTGTCGAACAGCTCGGCCGCGCGAATGTATTCCCAGCCGTGGTCGGCTCAGCCCGGCCACGACCACGAGGTATGCGAGGGCCCACGCGCCCGGCCGACTACCGGTGGAAGTACGGGTCGAGCACCCTGACCTCCGTGATCCGGTCGACCGGCAGCTTGTTGCGCGTGGCCACGCGTCGGATCGCTTCGGGGTTGGGCGCGTCGTAGATGCAGAAGGTCTTCTTCTTGTCCGGGGTGACGTACGAATGCACCCACGTCACGTTGTCTTCGGCGTTGACGCCGATCACGGTGAGACAGGCCTGCGCACCTGTCTCGTTGGCGGGGAGGGCAAGACCATCGGGAAACGTGCGCTCGACCATGTAGCGTGGCATTGTGGGATCTCCTTTCGGCGGCGCGAGCATTCCGGCTCGGCTGCTCCGGTGATGCCGCCAGACTACACGCGAGGGCTCGGCGCCGCATCGGGAAACCCTCCCTATTGGGGGCGCGCCGCCTCCCCATCCTGGCGCGCCAGTCCGTGTCGGCTGGCCAGCCGGCGGGCCTCCTGACCAGGTCGAGCGTCGCCTCGTCGGCCCAGTGCGGGTCTTCGAGGACGACGAGGGACGGTGAGCGCTCGCGGAGATGTTGCAACGAGCAGCGACGTCTTGCCGATCCCCGCCTCGCCGTAGACCAGCGCGATGCGGCCGTCGCCGGTCGCCGCCTCGCGGAGCCCCATCGTCAGGGCCTCCAGGGGCGCCTCCCGCTCGAGCAGCGCCGGGGCCGCGGTGGTGGAGCTCAGCGTGAGCCTTCGCTTGACCTGATGAACACAGTCCTGCGATCTTATCTCAAGCATGGCCGATCGAAAGTACCGTCAGCAAGGCTATCGACCTCAGGACGCCGAGCCGCGTCGACGAGAGCCACCGGCCGCCGACGCTCCACGGACCGGCGCGATGCTCGCCAAACACACCGTCTCCCGTTGCGGGGCGTGCGGCGCCGTCCTGCCGATCGCGACGGCGTCGCTCGAGCAGTGCCCGAACTGCCGGGCCGCCATCCATGCCTGCCGGCAATGCACCCACTTCGACACGAGCCGGCGCTTCGAGTGCGCGCAGCCCATCGCGGAGCGCCTGGCCGACAAGAACGCGCGCAACGAGTGCCCCATGTTCTCGCTCCGAGTGACGGTCGAGCGGGACGCCTCGCCCGACTCGACGCGGCCCGGCGACATCCGCCGCGGCTTCGACAACCTCTTCAAGAGGTAGCCGGGCCAGCCTTCCGGGAGGACGCCTCCATGAGAACCATCGACATCCACGCGCATCTCGTGCCGCGATCCCTGTGGCAGGCCGCAGACGCCCACAGAGACTGGTACGGCTTCCGTCACGAAGTGGGCGACGGCGTCGGCTCCATGGTGGGCGGCGGCAAGCGCACGAGCTTCACCTCGCCCAAGGTGCGCTTCACGCCGGAAGAACGGCTCAAAGACATGGACGCGCAGGGCGTGGACGTGCAGGTGGTCTCCATCCACACACCGTTCTTCGGTTACCACCTCGACTCGGCGCAGGGGCGGGCGCTGGCGCGCGACGTCAACGACGAGATCGCCGCGATGGCGCGGCAGTGGCCTCGGCGGTTCGCGGGACTCGCCACCCTGCCCGTGCAGGACGTGAAGGCGGCGATCGACGAGCTCGAGCGCGCGGCGACCGTCCTCGGTCTGAAAGGCGCCGAGCTCGACACGGTGGTGAACGGCGAGAACTGGGACGAGCCGAAATTCCTGCCGCTGTTCAAGGCGGCCGAGGCGCTGGGGGCGGTGCTCTTCTTCCACCCGCAGCCGCAGCACAATTTCATGATGCAGCGCACGACCCGCTACGGGCTCTTCAACAGCCTCGGCGTCATCGTCGAGGACGCGATCGTGGTCGCGGTCCTGATCTTCGGCGGCGTCCTCGACGCCTGTCCCGATCTCAAGGTGTGCATCGCGCACGGCGGCGGCCCGGCCTGCTTCGCGATGGGGCGCCTGGACCGGGGCTGGCAGGGCACCCCCGTCGAGCGTCGCAGCATCCAGCAACCGCCGAGCGGTTACCAGCGACGCCTCTACTACGACACGGTGGTCGGCAGCGAGAAGGCGCTCCGCTTCCTGCTCGACGAAGTCGGCGTCGACCACGTGGTGCTCGGCAGCGACTGGCCCTTCGTGCCGTGGCATCCCTCGCCGGTCACCTGGGTGCAAGGGCTCACGACGCTCAGCCAGGACGAGAAGGAGAAGATCCTCTGGCGCAACCTCGAGTCCCTGCTGAGGCTGTCGTGACGCCCGAGCGCTTCGCCAAAGGGATGACCTTCGGCGACTACGTGAAGTTCACCGGCTCGCCCGAGAACCTCGGCCGCGAGGGGTTCGACGTCCGGCGGTTCAGCCTGGTCCGCCCGCGCGTCGACTGGAGCGGCTTCCTCCGCGAACGCCACGCGAAGGCGCAGCTCAGCGACGAGCAGACGGCGGCCATCCGGTGGCTGGCCGCGCAGCCGCGCGGGCCCGCGAAGGTGCTGGTGATCTCAGAGGACTGGTCGTCCGACTGTCGGCGCGACGTGCCGTACCTGGCGCGCCTGGCCGAGGCCGGGGGCCTCGAGCTACGAATCTTCACCCGCGACGCGGACGCGATGCTGCTCAAGGGGCTGCCCGATCCCGCGGCGGGCGGCAACACCGATCTCGTCCTGGAATACGCGAACGAGAAGAAGGGCCAGAAGTTCGCCACGATTCCCGTCGCCGTGTTCTTCACGAAGGACTTCGTCGAGCTGTACCGCTACGTCGAGTATCCCGCCGTCTACCACAAAGACCGCGTGATCGGTCACCTGCGCGCAGCGCGTGCCGGCGAGACGGAGGAGCAGGCGAAGGCGCGCGGCGGCCGCGACATCGCGACGCTGCTCGACTCCCCCTTCTTCGACGTGTGGGCGCGCGCCGGGATCGCCGAAATCCTGAGCGCGCTCCACGAGCGGCTGCTGACGTCGTGACACCGGTGGGCTTCAGCGCCGCCCTCGAACCGCGGGGTACGCCGCCGGACCGATGAGCTCGACCGGGCGCTACGGCGCCCGGTAGGTCAATCGCCAGACCTCGAGGCCGTACGGCCCTCGGCCCTGGTCGTCGCCGGGGCGAAGCAGCGCCACCATGCTCGCCGGAACCGCGATCGACATCGCCTTGTAGAACGGTCCGTCGCCCCGGAAGACCGGGTACGCCTTGCCGCTCGCCACGTGCAAGATGCGCAGGCCCCGGTCGTGCAGGTCGGGCGCGAAGAGCCAGGCGCCGTCCTGGGTGAACGCCAGCGACCGGCGCATCTCGGCGTGCATGCCGTGGCCGGGCGCCTCCGGCGTGTTGGCGAACGTCCGCTCCTCACGTTCCTTCGCGACGTCCACGATGTGCACCGTGCCGAGGATGCCGTTCGCGGCGGCGCGCGTCCCCTGGCGCCCCAGGGCGAGCGAGACGGGCGCCATCGGCTCGAGCGATTTCGACATCGACACCGACGCTCGCAGCGAGAGCGCTGGCCAGCTCCAGAGCTTGAGGGAGCCCTGGTCCGAAACCGTGGCCAGCACCTGCCCGGCCGAGGAGAACGCCACCCCGTAGACGCCGTCTCCCCCGTGCGCGTTCGCGAGCGTGCGGGCGATCTCCCCACGATCCACGTCGACCACGTGGACCGTCGCCGCCCCTCCGACGACGAGCGTGCGCTCGGTCGGATGGAACGCGGCTGCGCGGCTATCGCGGATGTCGAGCACGGCGGCCTGGCGTCCCGTCAACACTTGCCACAGCTCGACCGTGCGCGCATCGTGTCCGGTCGAGGCCAGCAGCGAGCCGTCCTGGGAGAAGACCAGCCCGTCGATGCGGCGAGCGGCGCCGCGCGCGTGCACGCGCACCTTCCAGCGCTCGGCGCCGGACGGCACCTCGCGCGTGACGAGGTCGCCGTCGAGATCGCCGACCGCCACGACGCTGCCGTCCGGGCTGAGGGCGACGGCGTTCACGACCGCTTGGAGACCCGGCACGTCGAGGACCTTCTCGGCGGTGACGGGCGGCGGGCTGTCCGAGCAGCCGGTGAGCGACAGCGCGACGGCGACGCTGACCGCGCGCACCATCGAGCCCCGGGGACACATGTCGATCAACTGTAAGCGATAATCACGCGAATGCGCATCATCGTCGGCGCGATCCTGGTCCTGACCGGCGCGGGCTCCCTGGCGTACGTCGCGAGCGGCGGCGCGGCTTTCGAGCGCGAGCCGCCGTTCGTCGCCCTCGGCATCTTGCTCGTCGCCATCGGGGTGGGCGTGTGGGGACGGTCGCGCGCCGCCAGCCTCGTCGCGCGCGCCGGACTCGGCGCGACGCTGCTCGGCATCGGCGGCGGCGTCGTGGCCGGCTATAGCACGTCCGGATCGTCGCGTACGGACGAAGGCCTGGTGATGCACTTCTACTTGCTGGGCCTCGCCATCACCGCGGCCGCGATAGCCCTGCTCTTCCTGCTGGTGCGGCGCGCGCCCCGCGCGTCCAGATTCGGAGCGATCGATCTGGTGCCGCTCACCGGCCTGGCAGCCTCGCTCACGCTCGGCGCGATCTGGTTCTTCGGCGACGACGCGCGGCTCCGGCCCTGCCGTCTCGGCAACGACCTGGCGTGCGAGAAGATCGTCACCCAGCTCCTCGAGTCGTCGGAGCGCGCGGCGACCGCGCTGCCGACGCCCTGGGAGGAGCGCGCCGCCCGCGTGCTCGACGAGCGTCGCTGCCGGCGCCCCGAGCCTGGGCCGTGCGGAGCCCGATCCTATGCGGTCGGCACCGTCGCGCTCCGCGCCGGCCGGCTCGAGGCCGCCAAGCAGGCCTTCCTCCGCGCCTGCGACTTCGACCCGGGTTGGTGCGCGCGGGCGGCACAGGAGAAGTCGCTGCCGTGGAAACCTGCCGAGCGCGAGCAGCTCACGCGACGCGGCCGGTCGTGACGGTCCCGGGCTACGCCCGACGCATCAGCGCCGCACAGCGGTCGAGCACCGGTAGCGCCTCGTCGGCCTTCGCCGGCGACAGGTTGAACACCAGGCGAGCGACGCCGGCATCGCGATAGCGCTTGATGAGCTCGCCGTCTTCCGGCACGCCGAAGATCGTGATCGGGAGCGTCGCCGCATCACGCCCGGCCTCGGCGACCAGCTTGCGGAAATCCGGCAGCAGACCGAGCACGTCGCCGTATTCGGGCCGGCGAGCGTGCGGCATCCATCCATCGCCGAAGGCGATCGCACGTCGCGCTCCGTAGGGGAAGGCGCCGCCCACGATCACCGGGGGATGGGGCTTCTGCAGGGGCTTCGGCCAGGTCATCATTGGCGGAAACTTCACGAACTCGCCGTTGTATTCCGGCTTCGACTTCGTCCAGATCGCCTTCATCGCCTCGACGCGCTCACGCATCACCCGGAAGCGCACCTTGAAGTCCGTCCCGTGGTCGGCCATCTCCTCGGCGTTCCAGCCGGCGCCGATCCCGAAGAGAAACCGCCCGCCGGAGATCTGATCGAGGCTCGCGACCTGCTTGGCGGTCTGGATCGGATCGCGCTGCACCACCAGGCATACCCCGGTGGCGACCTGCAGCCGCGTGGTGGCCGCGGCGGCGGCGGCGAGCGTCACGAAGGGGTCCATCACGTCGTAGTACTTCTTCGGTAGATCACCGCCCTGCGGAAACGGGGAGCGGCGCGACAGCGGGATGTGTGAGTGCTCCGGCGCCCAGAGCGAGCCGAACCCGCGCTCTTCCAGCGCTCGGCCGAGCTCGGCCGGTCCCATCGAGTAGTCCGTGAAAAAGATCGCCGCGCCGAAGTCCATCGATCGATTCTCCTTACTGGGGGCCCGACATGGCCCCCAGACCCCAACGCTCGGCGCGCCCCGGGCAACCCGGGACGCGCCTCGATTTCCGTGTGTGCGCTAGACCGGCATCTTGTCGCCGTCGGGTGGGGCGGCGACCTCGAACGCGTTGACGACGCCCGACAGGAGCCCGAAGTAGTTCGCGGCCGCCGTCAGCTCGACCAGCCACTGCGCGCTGTAGCGCTTCTTGAGGGCATCGAAGGCCGCCTGGTCGATGCGGTTGGTGCGCATGAGCTGCCGAACGTAGGTCACGATCTCGCGCTCTTCGGCCGGCAGCTTGCCCGGGTCGCCCTTCGCCCGGATGAGATCGATGACCTCCTCGGCCACGCCGTTGCGCCGGGCCGCCGCGACCTGGGCCGCCCAGACGTACGCCGCCTCGCGCTCGCGCACGGCGGTCAGGATGGCGACCGAACGGAGCTTCGGCTCGGTGACGCTCTCGTCGCGGAAGAAGGTGACCAGGCCGAGCATGCGCTCGGCCAGCTTGGGACTGTGAAGCAGCATGCTGAACGGTCCCCGTACGCCGCCGAAGACCTTCACCACGGCGTCGACGACGCTGGCGTGCTCGGCGGGCACGTCGGACCGGCCGGTGATCGGAGTGACACGCGGCATGATGGGCTCCTTCCTAGGTTGAGAGTGCCTTGCCGCTTCATGGGCTAGCCGCCGCGAACGTAGCGACGGCAGACGAGGCGGAGGTGATCGCGGAAATGCGGCTGCAGCCGGCTCGTCCAGTCGCTCTGCCGTGCCTGCTTCCACTCGGCCGACTCCTGCACCTCGGGCGAAGCGAGATGGTAGAGCGCCACGTATTTGCGGTTACCGCTGGTGCCGCGGAAGCGGCGGGCGCACAGGACGCCCGGGACGGCGCTGAGCGCCGGGATGTGCTCCTTGTCGTACCACTCGTTGAACTCGGCCTCGAATTCGGGCGCGACGTTCATCGCGTTCAGCAGGAGCCCACCGGCATTGGCGGGCGGGAGCTGGTCGCCCGGCAGGATCTGATCGCCTTCGAACCGCAGCAGGCGCTCGACCCGGCTGGTGACGCGCTTGGACCACGGCGACAGGTTCTCGCCGCCGATCGCCAGATAGGCCGGGCTCTTCATCACCTTGACGTCGTCGAGGTCGTACGTCGCCACCGACACCGTCCGGTCCAACGCTCCGATCCAGCGCTGGCACACGAGGAAGCCCGGCACACGCTGGCGCTCCGGCAAGTGCTCGGTGTCGTACCAGTCATTGAACTCGTCCTCGGCGGCCTGCGCCATGCTCATCGCCGCGATCAACGTGCCCTTCGCCATGTCGGCTCCTCCCGTTCCCCTTCGCCGAGTTGCCCTCAGGGGCCACTACTCCAACAGAACCGGTGCTGCATTGCAATCCTCGCGATTTGGCGATCCGCGTCTTGACTTTGGTCTCTTCGACGCGCCATCCTGCCCGGCACCACAGTCACACCAGTCCACGGGGGAGGCAGCCATGACGTCGATGACGCACAGCCGCCGGGATCTCTTGAAGGGGGCCGTCGCCGTCGCCACGACGGTCGGCGTCGGGACCATAGCGGTCTCTCGCCGAGCCCACGCGCAGGCGGGCGCCGCGCAACGCGGTCGCATCGACGCCGTACTCCGGCAGGCGGTCGACGCCAAGGAGGTGCCCGGCGTCGTCGCGATGGCGGCGACCGACCGGGGCCTGCTCTACGAAGGCGCGTTCGGCGTGCGCGCCCTCGACAAGGGCCCGGCCATGACGCTCGACACCGTCTTCCGGATCGCCTCGATGACCAAGGCGATCACGTCCGTCGCGGCGATGCAGCTGGTCGAGCAGGGCAAGCTCAAGCTCGAAGAGCCCGTGCCCAACATCGACCCGGCACTGGGCGCGCCCCAGGTTCTGGAAGGCTTCGACGCCGCCGGCACGCCGAAGCTTCGGCCCGCGAAGCGGCCAATCACGCTACGCCATTTGCTGACGCACACGGCCGGGTTCAGCTACGAGGTCTGGGACCCGAACACCGTGCGCTACGTCAAGGCCTCGGGGATCCCCTCGACCGCCACCGGCAAGGTCGCGTCGATCCGCCTGCCGCTCGTGTTCGACCCGGGCGACAAATGGGAATACGGCGTCAACGTCGACTGGGTGGGGCGCCTCGTCGAGGCGACCAGCGGCCAGTCGCTCGACGCGTATTTTCGCGACAAGATTTTTGCGCCGCTCGGCATGAAGGACAGCGGGTACGTCACCTCGGACGAGCAGCGCTCGCGCCAGGCCCGCGTGCATCAGCGTCAGGCTGATGGCACGCTCGTGCCACAGCCGCTGGAGACGCCCTTCACCCCCGAGTTCTGGTCGGGCGGCGGCCCGCTCTATTCGACCGCTCGCGACTACCTCACGTTCTTGCAGATGCTGCTGCACGGGGGAAGCTTCAACGGCGCGCGGCTGCTGCGAGGGGAGACGGTGGCGCTGATGGCCAGGAACCATACCGGCGACATTCCGGCCGGCATCATGAAGACCGAGAATCCTGCCCGGTCGAACGACGTCGATTTCTTCCCCGGCGCCCAGATTCGATGGGGACTGGGCTACATGCTCAACATGCAGCCCGGGCCGAACGGCCGGAGCGCCGGCACGGTGAGCTGGGGCGGCATCTTCAACACCTACTACTGGCTCGACCCGACCAAGCGCGTCACCGGGCTCATCATGACGCAGATCCTCCCCTTCGCCGACCAGCGCGCGGTGAAGCTCTACGGGCAGTTCGAGCGTGGCGTCTACGACGCGTTGAACGCGATGTAATCGTCGGCGGGCGCGCCCCGACGCTCGGCGGCGCGCCCGCCACCGTGCTCGACGAGCTGCTCGAGGAGGTCCCGGCCTCCTCGGTCTGGAACGAACCCGACCCTCATCGCCGCCGTCGCGGGATCGCCGCGCTGTGGACGGAGGACGGCGTGCACCTCACCAGGTCTCTGGAGGCGCAGGGCTACGAGGCCCTCGGCGTCAACGGCGGCCGCCGCCCTCGTCGGAGCTCTCGAATCCAGCGGCGATCGCGTCCCGCAGGCATCGGGCGACGGCGGCGTTCGTGCGAGCCGAGTAGTGAAGCGCCACGAATCGATCGGGCGCAGGCACCGCCTCGACGCAACCAGTCAGGTCGAAGTAGCGGATCCCCTTCGCGGCCAGGACTTCGTCCGCGACGTTCGGCGCTCGGCTCGCCGCCCATGCCGGGTCGGGATTCGAGGGAAAGAACGCCACGATCGGAGTGGAGCCATGCTCACGCGCGAGCTTCACGAACGCCCGAACGACCTCGGCGTTGAGGGATTTCATGACCTCTCGAGTCACCGGCGGTCTGGCCATCGTCCAGGGATGGTAGCGGGACAGCGCAAAGCGAATCGCATACGAGTGGTGATAGAACCGCCACTGCCACGCTCTAGGATCGAAGGCCACATCGAACTCGATGAAGGGCAGATCCGCGATCGAGCGCTTCGCGAAGAGCGAGTCCGGCGCCGGCAGCGGCAGGTTCAACGGGGCCAGGCCGTGGTCGGTGAGCACGAGGCGCGGCTTCGAGAACGGTATCCCGAACCCGGAAAAGCACAGAAAGCCGTAGACACACATCGTGCGGCGCAGGTCGTCGTCGATCATGCCCAGGATGACGATCTCGGGATGCCACGCCAGAACGTCTCGTCGATATCTCAGGTAGGCCTGGTCGACGCCATACCCGTCCACGCCGAAGTTCAGGACCTGCACCTCGGAGCCGAGTGCCTGCTCGAGCTGATGCGCCCACGTCTCTTCGTAGCGAACCTCGAGCCCGAACGTGAACGAATCCCCGACGACGGCGATGCGCCGCTTCGCCGGCAGGGCGGCGAACGACATGCCGGGCCGCGGGCTCCGTAGCCCTTCCGCGCTGCTCACGTAGATGCGGCCGTCGGCGTCGGCCGGTGCCCGTCGCCGTGACGCGCGTCCGACCCGGGCCAGATACTGCTCGACGGCCTGCCGGTTGTAGTCCTTACTCGCGCGATTCGGTCCGATCGTCCAGCCCAGGTCGCCGTCGTGAACGAGATAGGACTGTTCGATCGCCGCTCTTTCCAGCGTGGCTCGACCACGGGCGGTGGCGTCTTCCCAGCGGTAGGGAAGCAACACCGTCCCGGCGAACACCGGTCCCTGGATGGCGGGGGTGGCCAGGACACGGACGATCGCCTCGGCGACGCCAAAAGCGAGCGTCACCGAAAAGAGATTGAGGACGACGAGCGCGGTCAGCCGTCTCATTCTGGGAGGCGGAAGCAAGCGGGCGAGGTAGACGAGGAGGGGTACCGAGACCACCAGCACGAGCAGCGCGACGAGGCACGCCCATCCCACGGGGGCCGCCAGGAAGGCTCGCAGGCCGCGGTCTCCACGCCGGTAGAGCGTCAACGCGGCAACGAGTACCGAGACCTCGACGGCGTGCGCGCCCACGAGCAGGAAGGCGCCCGCGGCAGAGCGGCTCGTCATCTCAGAGATGGTCACCGTCGGTCAACGCTAGCTCACAGACGGCGTGTTGCGCACGCGCGCGGCAGTCCCGGCTTGACTTTGGCCGCCCGGGAACCTGATCCTACCCGTCGGCGAAGACGCCGGACAGAGGAGATCAGCGATGCCACCCACCTACCGCTACGACCACATGCACCTGCGCAGTCGGGACGTGAAGAAGACGGCCGAGTACTACCAGCAGATGTTCGACGCCAAGATCGTGGAATCGATCCAGTCGGACGGCAAGCCGCGGACCGATCTCGATCTGAACGGGCTGACGATCTTCATCGCGCCGGTGTCGCCGGATGCCGCGATCCCGTCCGCTCCGACGGAGCCCTACACGGGTCTGGACCATTTCGGGCTGCGCGTGGACAGCATGGACGACGCGGTGGCCGAGCTCAAGCGGCGAGGCGCCAGCTTCATGATGGAGCCGCGCACCATTCGCCCGGGCGTCAAGATCGCGTTCGTCCGGGCTCCCGACAACGTCCGGATCGAGCTCCTCGAGCGGAGCCAGTAGCTGCGCGCCGAAGACCACCACCTGCGCGTCGACCAGGCCCCCGGGATGACGGTCCACCGGAGCGGCGGCGGACCGGACGTCGTCCTCTTCCACGGGGGCATGGGATCGTGGAAGCACTGGACCCGGAACATCGAGCCCCTCGCCGAACGCTTCACCGTGCATGCGCTCGACCACCCATCGTACGGCGCCTCGGCGACCGTCGCGCGCGAGATGACCGGCACCGCATACCTCGACCTCGTGCACGGTCTGTTCCTCGAGATGTTCCCGGGCGACGGCCCGCTGCGATTCGCCGGGTTCTCGTTCGGTGGGGCCATCGCCGCGAACCTCGCCCGGCGGCTCGCCCCCAGAGTGACGCACCTGTGTCTGATCTCGCCCGGCGGCTTCCCCACCCGCCGCTTCGGCGAGCGTCCGACCCGGAGCTACAAGGAGGCCGGGGACGACGAGAAGCTCTTCCGCGAGATCTGCCGCCACAACCTGCTCGTCAACATGCTCAGCGATCCGACCAGCGTCACCGAGGAGGCCGTGGACATCCAGGCCGACGGTGTTCGTCGAACGCGCTTCAACAGCCGCAAGGTGAGCGGCGGCGGGACGCTCCTGGGCGATCTGGCCGGGCTCACCGGTCGGATCCGGCTGCTCTGGGGCGAGCGCGACGACTCTCCCTTCCGGCCCGCGGATCTCCTGATCGGCGAGATCCGCACGGCCGTCGGAGCACTCGACGTGCACCGGATTCCTCGGGCCGGCCACTGGTCGGCGTACGAGAACGCTCCAGAGGTCAATCGCCTGATGCTGGAGTTCTTCTCTCTCCGCTGACCACCAGCGTGCGCAGATCGGCGTCCTCGTCGACCAGCTTCGCGGCATCGACACGCGCGCGGCGACGGATCAAGCCCACGGCCGCCTTCAGCTCGCCATCTGCTTTCGGGTCCTCCGGATCGCCGCCGCGGTTGAGGCCGACCACCGCCTGGACGGTCCCATCCTTGAGGTAGAAACCCAGGAACTTGCGGCTCTCGATCCGGCCACGGAACACGAGGCGGTCCCAGCTGGCCGCGAATCCCACGTATTCGATGGAGTGCTCGTACTGATCCGACCAGAAGGAATGAACGTAGTCGTAGGGCTGCGCTCCGCCCAGCAGTGATCGGACCGCGGCTCGCCCCTGCTGGTATCCGTTGTTCCAGTGCTCCACGCGCAAGCGGCCGAAGATCGGATGCAAGTGATTCGTCACGTCTCCTGCCGCGAACACGTCGGCCAGGGACGTCCGACAGTGTTCGTCCACGAGGACGCCGTTGTCGACCTGGGCGCCGGCCGACGCCAGCAGCTCCGTGTTGGGCACGATCCCGATCCCGGCCACCACCATGTCGCACTCGAGCGCTCGTCCCTTCCTCGTGCGCACGCGTTCGACACGGCCGGCGCCTTCGAACGCGGTCACGAAGTCTTCCGAGATCAGGTCCACACCCTTCTCGCGATGGATGTCCGCGAGCACCTGCCCGACCTCTTCGCCGAGCACGCGGGCCAGGGGCACACGCGAACCCTCGACCGCGGCCACCTCGATCCCGAGCTGGCGCAGTGAGGCGGCAACCTCGGAGCCGATGAATCCGAACCCCATCAGGACCGCGCGGCGTCCCCGCTGGGAGGCGGCTCGAATGCGATCACAATCCTCGACGGTACGGAGCTGGAAGACGCCTTCCAGGTTCGCGCCGGGCACCGACAGCGCTCGGTTGCGCCCGCCGGTAGTCACGAGCAGCTGGTCGTAGGAGAGCCGCTCGCCGCCCTCCAGCTCCACGACCTTCTGCCTGGCGTCGATAGTCGTCGCCCGTGCCCGCAGCTTGAGCTCGATGTGCTGCTCGGCGTAGTAGCCGACCGGCTTGACCAGCTGATCCTCGAAGCGTTCCTGTCGGCGGAGATAGCCCTTCGACAAAGGCGGGCGGTTGTACGGCGGCTGGCTCTCGGCACCGATCAAGTGGATCTCGCCGTCAAAGCCGTCGTCGCGCAGGGTTGCCGCCGCCGTGGCCCCCGCCAGGGAAGCACCAACGATCACGATGCGAGGTCGTTTCATTTCGTCGCTCCTCGTGCTGGGGCCCCTGCCCTCGATTCAGGATCACCCCGTCGGTCCCGTCCGTCCATCATTTAGAGCCGCGCCTCGGCCGGCGGGGCCCCAGCCCCGCGACGGCCTGCGGTGCGCACTGCCACGTCCGTCGTCCGAAGCCAGGGCGCGGCGCGCGCCGGGCTGGGATATAGTGCACACGTCATGACCAACCGATCGATCTTCTATGGCTGGTGGGTGGTCGCGGCGTTCGCCGTCATGACGTTCATGTCGACGGGCGTCCGCCACGCGGTCGGGCCGTTCCTCAAGCCGATCGTCGCCGACCTCGGACTCGACCGCGCGAGCTTCTCCATCGTGATCGCGCTGAGCCTCTTCCTCTACGGCGTCTTCATGCCGATCGCGGGCCTGGCGCTCGACCGCTTCAGCGTGCGCGTCGTCACCACGGTGGGGACCGTGCTGCTGGCGATCTCGCTGGTGCTGACCGCGATGGTGCACAATGTCTGGCAGTTCGCCGCCGTCTATGGAGTGCTGGTGCCGCTCGGGCTCGCCGGCACCGGGCCCGTGATCGCCTCCGGCGTGGTCGCGCGCTGGTTCAGCAAGCGCCGCGGCACGGCGCTCTCCGTGCTCGGCAGCGCGTCGATGACCGGAATGAGCCTGCTCGTTCCGGTCGTGACCTGGCTCATCCTCACCTCGGGGTGGCGTCTCACGTACGTGATGATCGCGGGCGGCTTCCTGGCCCTCGTCTTGCCGCTATGCCTGTGGGTGGTTCGCGACTCGCCGGAGTCGATCGGGCTCACGGCCGACGGCGCCGCCGTGAAGGCCGGCACCGGCGCGGCGCCGGTCGAGCGGGTCACCGCCGGCGAGGCGCTACAGACGCTGGCGTTCTGGCAGCTCGCGGGTTCGTTCTTCACCTGTGGCTTCTCGATGAGCCTGCTCTCGGCGCACGGGATCCCGATGCTCACCGATCACGGCTACTCGCCGATGTTCGCGTCGTGGGCCCTGGGCGTGCTGGGCGGCTCGAGCATCGGGTTCACGGTGATGCTCGGCGCGCTGTCCGACCGCTTGGGCCGCCGGCCCGTGCTCGCCGCGATCTATGCCGGCCGGGTCTTCATCTTCGCCGGCTTCTTCCTCATCCGCGACAACCCGAGCGCGATCCTCACGGTCGCCGTCCTGGGCGGGATCACGATGGCGGGGACGGGTTCGATGACGTCGGCGCTGACGGCCGACATCTATGGACGCTTCTCGGTCAGCTCGGTCTTTGGCCTGATCTTCCTCGTCCACCAGACGGGCTCCGCCATCGGCTCGGCGCTCGCGGGGGTGCTGTTCGAGGCGACGGGCGGCTACGGCGCCGCGTACGCGGTGGCATGCGTGTTCCTCGTCAGCGCGTCGATCGTCGCGCTCAATATCGACAAAGGCGCGCGACGGGTCTGGCGCGCCGCTACCGTGTCCGTCACGGACTGAAGAGACAGAGAGGGCTCAATGCTCAATCCAGGCGACGCAGCGCCCGACTTCACCGGCCGCGATCACACCGGGAAGACCGTGAAGCTCTCGGACTTCAAGGGCAAGCCGGTGGTGCTCTGGTTCTTCCCCAAAGCCGACACTCCGGGCTGAACGGCCGAGGGTTGCGGGTTCCGCGACCTGAAGGCCGACTATGATCGGAAGGGTGCCGTGATCCTGGGCGTGTCGTTCGACACCCCGGCCGAGAACAAGAAGTTCGCCGAAAAGTACAGCTTCAACTTTTCGCTCATCTGTGACACCGAACGGACGATCGGCACCGCCTACGGCGCCAACGTCGATCCCCAAAAGGGTGCGCAGCGCGTCGGCGTGGTGATCGACCGGGACGGCAAGATCAAGGAATGGCACGCGCGAGTCGACGCCCGCGCATGGCCGGCCGAGGTCGTCGGGACGCTGTAGCGGCGTTCCCGGACCCTCGCGAGTCCCGAGAGGACGTCTCCGGCCGGTACTGAGATTCCCCGAAGCCGCCGACGAAGTCTGGCAGCTTCACGTGCCCGAGCATCTGTCGCACGGCCTGCGACTCGCTCAGGTGGAACCAGTAGTGGTAGGTCGTGCGGTGGAGCTTGGTCCCCGGCGTCTCCCGCGATGACTCGCGCGGCCAGCGCCGCGTCAGCCTGGCGCCGGCCAGGCTGTCCAGGTACGGGTCGGCGGCGGCGGTCACGGCGCGCCACCACGCCCACGCCTCGTCGAGCGGCGGCACGGCGAGCGGCTTGCCGTAATTCGAATCGCTTCACCTCGGGAACCCGCGTGATGCCCTGCGCCCGCTCGAGCCAATAGAGCTGCTCCTGCCACGCCAGGTGGCCGATCATCCACGCGATCGGATTGATCGGGCCGAAGCGCCGTGCCGCCTCCTCGGCCGTCACGGCCTTGAGCCCGCGGATCCATTCGCTCCGCGTGAACCGGAGCTGCGTGACCAGAGGATGCGGCATGCCTCAACCCTCCCGGGTTCCGCCCTCCAGCGTCGGCTTCATGATCGCCGCCGCCTGCTCGATCATCGCGCGAATGTCGCCGGCGAGCTCGTTGGGCAGCAGGTCGGCGGTCCAGACGAGCCGGGTGCGTCCCGCGCCCTCGGCGAAGACCTGCACCGACGCGTTGTGGTGCGTGAGCCGCCCCCCGCGGGCGGACCAGGCGAGCCGGCGAGCTTCGTCGTCGAGGTCGACGATCAGCTCGCGGACCACCATGCCGTTGCCGAAGGTGACGATGCGAGCGTCGGCTTCGAGGCGTGTGTCGACGACGAAGCCCGGCACGAGACGCTTGTGCAGCGCGCCGATGTCGCGAACCGCCGCCCAGACGTTCTCCGGGCGGGCCTCGACAAGGATCTCCTTGCGGATGGAAGCCATGTGCGTGTCCTCCCGGGGAGAGCCTAGGCGCGCGCGGCGAGCCGGTCTTGGAGAATCTTGCGATCTGGAAAGGCGCCGAGCCGAGCCTCTCGCGCGGTCAGTCGTCGCCGCTCGTTCCGCCGGAGATTTCGCCGACGGGCGTGCGACGCCACGCGCGACGCAACCGGTGGCGCCAGGCGCGGCGCTCACCCTGTCGGGCCAGGCGTCGCCACGGCGCCAGCGAGGGCGTGGACAGCCGGAACGCATGGGCCGCGTCCTCGAAGAGCGAGTAGGCGACCGGCGTCACCAGCAAGGTCAGCAGCAAGCAGAGCGTCTGGCCGCCGATGACGACGACGGCGATGGCACGTCGCTCCTCGGAGCCCGGTCCGGTGCCCACCCACAACGGAAGCATGCCCGCCACCAGGGCCAGCGTCGTCATCAAGATCGGCCGGAGCCGGTCGCGGTTGCCCTGCATGATGGCGGCCGCCCGGTCCATGCCGTGGGCGCGCAGGCTGTTCATATGGTCGATCTGCAAGATCGCGTTCTTCTTCACGACGCCGAACAGGACGAGGATACCGAGGGCGGAATACAGATTCAGTGTGTTGCCCGTGTACCAGAGCGAGAACAGCGCGAACGGGACCGAGAGCGGCAAGGACAGCAAGATCGTCAGCGGATGGATCAGGCTCTCGAACTGCGAAGCCAGGATCATGTACATGAAGACGACGGAGAGAAGGAAGACCCACAGGAACTCGGTGAAGGTCTTCTCCATCTCCTTCGCCTTACCGGTGACGAACGTCTGGTACGCGGACGGCATGCTCATGCCGGCCACGGCCCTCTTCAGCGCCTCGATCCGGTCGGCCTGACCGTAGCCCGGTGCGATGCCGGCCCGCAGCCGGGTCTCGCGCTGCCGATCGGTGCGGTCGATGCGCGAGGCGGTGGCCGTCCGCTCGATCTTCACGACGTTGTCGAGCCGTACGAGGCCGCCGCCCGGCGCCAGGTTGACCTGGGCCGGCGCTCCGGTCGCCGGGTTGGTCGACGTCGTGTCGCGGGAGACGTACAGGCGCGAGATCGTGCCCAGGTTGCCACGGAACTGGGGCATTAGGCGGATCTGCACGTCATAGTCGTCATTGACGACCGGATCGTGGAAGCGCGAGACCTGGTCGTCGCCGCCCACCATGAGGCGGAGCGCGGTGGCGATCTGCGAGGTATCCACGCGCAGGTCGGCCGCCCGCTGGCGGTCGATCGCGACGCGGAGCTCCGGCTTGTCGAGCCGGAGCGTGGTGTCCACGTCCACGACCCCGCCCAGCTCGCGGGCCTTCAGCTTGAGGGCCTCGCCGTACTCGGCGAGCTTCTCCAGCTCGGGCCCGCGCAGCGCCAGATCGACGTCGAAAGTGCCGCCGCCGATATTGAAGCCGGCGATGTTGCGCACCTGCGTGCGCATGTCGGTGAACTTCCGGAAGCGCTGCCGGAGAGCCACCATCACCTCGCGCTGTGTGTAGTTGCCCCGGAACGCGTCCAGGGGCCGGCCGTGGATCAGTCCCTTCCAGAGACGCCCGGGCGTCAGCGTGCGCTCCTCGTGGGACACCGTGCGCACGTACATGTAGCCCTGGTTCACCTTGCTCAGGAAGTTTCCGCCGCCCGACGCCAAGGTCAGCGCCACGCCCTTCGTTTCGCGCGCCTCCTTGGCCAGCGCCTGCATCGCCTCGTCCATCGCGGCCAGGCTCATGTGCTCCGGACCGAAGACGAGCACCTCGAACTCCGATTCGTCGACGTCGCTCGGGATGTACTCCTGCTTGACCTGTCGGTAGATCGGCACCGCGGCGGCCAGGGTGATCGCGCTGATGACGACGATGACCCAGCGGTGTCGCATCGCCAGCGCCAGGCTCCAGGTGTAGCCGCGGTCGAGCCAGGCGTAGAAGCCGCCGCGCGAGCCGGCGTGCGCGCCCTCGGCGGCGTGACCGCTTGCCGCATCCTCCGCACGCAGGAGACGCGCGCACATCATCGGGGTCAGCGAGAACGACACGAGCAGGCTGACCAGCACCGACACCGCGGCGGTGAGGCCGAACTGGTAGAGGAACCGTCCGGATATGGAAGACATGAACGAGACCGGCACGAAGATGACGACCAGCGAGAACGTGGTGGCCATGACGGCCAGCCCGATGTCGGCGGTCGCCTCGCGGGCGGCCTCGAACGGCCGCATCTTCTTTTCCTCGACGAAGCGGAACACGTTCTCGAGGACGACGATGGCGTCGTCGATGACGATGCCGACCATGAGCACCAGGGCCAGCATCGTCACGCTGTTCAAGGTGAAGTTCAGCGCCCACATCATCCCGAACGCCGAGATGACCGAGGTCGGGATGGCCACCGCGGCGATGAACGTCGAGCGCCACGAGCGCATGAACGCCAGCACCACCAGCGAGGCCAGGATGGAGCCGAGCACCAGGTGCAGGTTGATCTCGTGGAGGGCCGCGTAGATGTAGCGCGACTGGTCGCGGATCACCTCCAGCTTGACGTCGGCCGGGACCTGATCGCGCAGGCGCACCAGCTTCGCCTTCACGCCCTCGATCACCGCCACTGTGTTCTCGCCCGACTGCCGGCGCACCTCCATGATGACGGTGGGTACACCGTTGAGGCGGGCGGCCGACCGCTGCTCCTTGGTCCCGTCCTCCGCGTACCCGATGTCGCGCACGCGCACCGGCACGCCGTTGAGGGTTGCCACCACGAGGTCGTTGAAGGCTCGCGGCTCGGCGATGCGCCCCATCGTCCGCAGCGACGCCTCGTTGAGCCCGGCTGTCACGTTGCCGCCCGGTAGGTCGGCGTTCTGGCGCACGACCGCATCGCGCACGTTGGTGATCGGGATCTGGTAGGCGGCCAGCCGATCGGGGTCGACCCACACGTTGACGGCACGGGCCAGACCGCCGACGATCCGAACCTCGCCGACGCCAGACGAGCGCTCGAGCTGGGGACGGACGATCTTGTCGGCGACCTCGGTCAGCTCCCGGAGCGAGCGCTCGCCGGAGAGCGCGATGGTGACCACCGGCGCCTGGTCGTTGTCGAACTTCGAGACGACCGGCGGCAAGATCTCGCGTGGCAGGTTGCGAATGGCGATGGCCACCTTGTCGCGCACGTCCTGGGCGGCCACGTCGATCTGGCGGTTCAGGTTGAACGTGACGATGACGATCACGGTGCCGGGCCCGGAGATCGAGCGCAGCTCCTGGATCCCCTGGATCGTGTTGATCTGCTCCTCGAGCTTCTGCGCGACCTGGGTCTCGACCTCCTCGCTGGAGGCGCCCGGCAGCTCGACGCGCACGTTGACGGTGGGCAGGTCCACAGCCGGGAAGCGGTCGACGCCCAGCCGGAACCAGCTGGCGGCGCCGACGACCACGAAGGCCATGACCAGCATGGTCGCGAACACCGGACGTTTGATGCAGACCTCGGCGAGCTTTTGCATGGCGGCCTAGGGGGTGACCTTGACGGGCTGGCCGCCGGTGAGGTTGCCCGGGCGGGCCACCACGACCTCACCACGCTTGAGGCCGTCCACGATCTCGACGTCCTCGCCGAAGCGACGACCGGTCGTGACCCGAACCTCCGCCGTCTTGCCCTGGCGGACCACTAGCACTTTCTCGACACCGGCGAAGACGATGACGGAGCTGGCCGGGACGGTCACGACTGGCTGGCTCACCTCGGTCATGATCTCGACGCGCGCGAAGGAGCCCGGCCGCAGGAATCCCTTCTCATTCGGTACCTCGGCTTCCACCAGCAGCGTACGGTTCTGCTCCTGCACGATCGGCGATAGGCGGACCACGCGACCTCGATAGACGGTCGGGTCGCCCTCGACGGTCAGCGTCACCGCGTGCCCTGCCCGTACGCCGGCGCCCTCGCGCTCGGGGACGGGCACGCGCAGTCGCAGCGGATGCATGCGCACCAGCGTCGCGATCGGCGCGCCCGCGGTCAGGTACTCGCCGACCGACGCCTGCTTGAGGCTCACCGCGGCGTCGAGTGGCGAGAGGATCGCGGTGTCGGCGAGCTGCTGGCGGGCCAGGTCGAGCTCGGAGCGCCGCTGCGCGATGACGGCTTGCCGATTGCGGACCTCCTCCAGGGCATCCTGGTAACGCCCCTCGGCCACCTGCAGGCCGGCCTCGACGGAGTCGAGCTGCTGGCGAGCGATCAGCTCCATCTCCATGAGCTTCACGCTGCGATCGCGGATGAGCCGCGCGTCGTCCAGCATCGCCCGAGCCTGGCGCACGATCGCTGTCTTCTCCGGATCGATACGCTCGTCGGAGCCGGTGGGCGAGAGTCCCAGCCGGACGCGCGCCTGCTGGAGCGCGGCCTCGGCCTGGTCCACGCGCAGCTTGAAGTCGCTCTGATCCAGCTTGCCGATCATCTGGCCCCGCTTCACGCGTGTGCCGAGGTCGACGGTGATCTCGGCGAGCCGCCCGGCGACTTTGGTGCCGAGCACGACCTGCTCGTCAGCGGCCAGGGTTCCGGTTCCCGACACCGTCCTGGCGACCGTCCGCTCGGCGGCCGGTGTCACCTGTACCTCCCGCGGTGCCGTGGCTGGAGGATTGTTCTTTTTCTCCTGCGCGCCGGCCATGCTGCCGTCCGAGCAGCCGCTCAGCGCGAGGGTGAGAGCGACGGCGCTGACGGTCAGGCTGCGGGCAAACACTCGCGTGATCATACCTCAATCTACGCCTTCGCAGTTGACCGGTGTCGGCTTCCGGTGCTATCTCATCGAGGCGTGGAAGACACGATTCCGGTAATCGACCTCGGCCCGTTCCTTGGGGGCCAGAGACGCGCGTTCACGGCGACGGCCGCGGAGTTGGGCCGAGCCCTCCGGGACATCGGTTTCTTTGTCATCGTGAACCACGGTATTCCGCAGGTGCTGATCGACCAAGCGTTCGCCGAAGCCCGACGGTTCCACGCCCAGCCCATGGACGTCAAGCTCGCCCTACGCATGAACGAGCACAACAACGGCTACATGATGCTCGGGCGCTACGCGGTGTGGACGTCGGACGTGAACGCCAACGACAAGCCAGACCTGAACGAGGCGTTCTTCGTCAAGCGCGAGCGCGGGCCCGACGACCCGCTCATGCGCGCGGGCCGGCGCTTCGCCGGACCCAACCAGTGGCCGGAAAGGCTACCGGGCTTTCGGGAAACCGTGCTGGCCTACACCGACGCTGTGGACGCGCTGGGCCGCAAGCTCTTGCCGCTCTGCGCGACGGCGCTCGATCTGTCGCGGGACACCTTCGACAGCGCCTTTGCCGAGAGCCAGTTCAGCTTCCGCCTCACCCACTACCCGCCGGTCGCCGCCGAGCAGAACCAGTTCGGCATCGCTCCCCACACGGACGCGAACTTCATGACCTTCCTCGCCCAGAGCGAGGTGCCCGGGCTCCAGGTGCGGATGCCGGACGCAACGTGGGTGGACGTGCCCTACGTGCCCGGCTCCTTCGCGGTGAACTCGGGCGACATGATGCAGCGGTGGACGAACCACCGGTTCAAGTCCACACCGCATCGCGCGCTTCCCCCGGTGGGCCCTCCCCGCTACGCGATCCCCTACTTCATGGGGCCGCATCTCGACACCGTGATCGCGTGTCTGGCCACCTGCCAGGGCTCGGGCGATCCGCCGCGCTACCCGCCCATCACCTACGCGGCATACCTCGATTGGTGGTACGACGCCAACTACAACGCCGCGCGCCAGCGCGACGTGGCCTGAGCGCGCTCGGCACCCGGCGATCACAGACGTCCTGACGACGCCGACGCACACCCACGTCGACGCCTCGCTCGACGAACGGCCGTGGGCGACCTTCGATAGACGGTGCGAAACGCGGCGTTGAACCGTCGGATGCTGGCGAACCCCGCGGCGAACGCGATCGCGGACATCGGCATCGCGGTGTCGTCGACCAGGGCTTTCGCACGCTGCACGCGGCGGGTCGTCGCGACCGCGGTCGGCGGCGCGCCCGCGTGGCGCAAGAACAGTCGTCGCAAGTGGCGGGCCGTCATCCCGAGCCTCTCCGCGAGGTCTTCGACGCGCCGGCCGTCGTCGAGGAATCCGCGATCGATGAGCCTGAGGGCGCGGGAGACCGTCGCCGCGGCGCCGTGCCACGCCGGCGTGCCGGGCGCCGTCTCCGGTCGACACCGCAAGCAGGGGCGGAACCCAGCGCGCTCGGCGGCGGCCGCGGTGGGGAAGAAGACGACGTTGCGCGACTTCGCGGGCTTCACCGGACACGTGGGGCGGCAGTAGATCCGGGTGGTCAACACCCCCGTGAAGAACGACCCGTCGAACCGCGGGTCGCGCGCAATCCGCGCGCGGTCGCACGTGCGCCGGTCGAGGGCGAGACCTGCGCTCACGATGGCGTCAGCCTATCACGCGAGCTGGCGCTCGCGACGCCTGGCGACGATCACGTCCGAAAACGGCGAGACACCGACCAGCGCCGTCGCTAGCGTCATGCGCGAGCATGCGCACTCGATACTTCTACGGCTGGAACGTCGTGGGCGCGACGTTCGTCATGGCGCTCTGCAGTTTCGGGCTCGGGTTCTACGGGCTCACCGTCTACGTCGCGACGCTCCAGCGGCTGCACGGATGGTCGGCCTCCGCCGTGTCGGCGCCGGTCACGGTGTACTACGTCGCGGGCGCGCTGCTGACTGCGTGGATCGGCGGCCTGTACGAGCGCTTCGGGCCTCGCATCGTCGTGGCCGGGGGAAGCCTCGCCATGGCCGGCGGCGTCGCGGCACTCGGTATCGTCACACAGCCGTGGCAGCTCTATCCGACCTTCCTCCTGATGTCCGTCGGCTGGGGCGCGATGAGCGGCGCCGCGATCAACATCATCCTCGCCCCCTGGTGGGAGCGGCGCCGTGGCCTCGCGGTCAGCATCGCCTTCAACGGAGCCACGCTCGGCGGGGTCATCGTCGCGCCCACGCTGATTCCGCTCATCGGCCTCGTCGGCTTCGCGCAGGCGCTTGCCATCGCCGCGCTCGTTGCCCTGGCGGTGCTGCTCGTCATCGCGGCGAGTGTCATGCGGCGAGGGCCCGAGACGCTCGGTCTCGGGCCCGACGGCGGTCCCCCTCGCCCCGGCCTCGCTGGACCGTCGGCGGGCAGCGGACGACGCTGGCGAACGGATGCGCTACAGACGTGGCGCTTCTGGAGCGTGTCCGCGCCGTTCGCGCTCGGTCTCGCGGCACAGGTCGGGGTGCTCACGCATCTGGTGCCGCTCGTGACGCCGGCGCTCGGAGTGGGCGGCGCCGCGCGGGCCGTGAGCGCGACCACCGCGGCGGCGCTGATCGGACGGCTGGCGACGGGTCTCGTCGTCGATCGCCTGAACCGGCGCCTGGTGGCGAGTGCGACGCTCGTCGTCCAGATCATCGGCGTGACGCTGCTGGCGTGGGCGCCGTCGGTGGGCGTCGTCTACGCGGGCTGCGCGCTGTTCGGCCTGGGCGTCGGGAACCTGACGACGCTGCCCGGGCTCATTCTGGCCGTCGAGTGGCCGCGCGAGCGCTTCGGCGCGCTCGTGGCCCTCGTGGTCGGGATCAATCAGTTCACGTTCGCCTTCGGGCCGTCGCTCGTCGGCGTCATGCGCGATTGGACCGGCACCTACGAGCCGGCGCTCGGAGCCTGCGCGGCGCTTCAAGCGCTCGCCGCCGCCATGATCCTGCTCGGGCCCGGGCCGGCATCACCGTCGAAGGGCAACTCACCATAGCGCCTCGGAAGCGAGGCGCGCTCCTTCGACGAGCGCGCGGAGCTTGTGCCAGACGATGTTGGTGTCGACCTGGACTCTCCCGGCGAAGGTCCCGAAGCCGCAGTCGACGCCCGCGATGACGCTTTCCCGTCCGACCACGCTGGCATACCGCGCGATCCTCTCCGCCACCAGCTCCGGGTGCTCGATGAAGTTGGTGGTTGAGTCGATCACGCCGGCGACGAGCGTCTTGCCCGCCGGCAGCGGGACGTCCTTCCAGACCTTCCACTCGTGCTCGTGGCGCGGGTTGGCTCCGGCCACCACGAGCCCGTCTGGGCGACCCTTGACCACCACGTCGACGATGTCCCGGAGCGGCACGTCCCGATGGTGCGGACCTCCGGTGCTGGCCCAGCAGATGTGCATGCGCATCCGGTCTGGTGGGATGTCGGCGACGGCGTCGTTGAGGACCTCCACGTGCATCTCGCACACCCTGCGGAACTCTCCCAGGGTCAGGTGAGCGAACTGGGTGTGCCGGCCGAGGGCGAGGTCCGGACAGTCCAGCTGGAGGATGAACCCGGCGCGCACGATCGCCTGGTATTCCCGCTTCATCACGTCGGCCAGTGTCACGAGGTACTTCTCGTCGCTCGGGTAGTAGCGGTTCGGAGGAACCGCCCGATCTGGCCCGGGGACGGTGCGGTCATGAAGACCTCCTCCGTCCCGGCGGCCACGGCGGCGTCCTTGAGGTTCTGGATGTCGCGCTCGACCGCCGGCCAGTCCTTCCACTCGACGGGGCCGGTGCATGCCGGCCGCTTCTGAAATGGCGGAGCGAACTGCCGCGCCATCTCGGTCCACTCCGGGAACTCCTCGGCGTCGGGGTTGGGCCAGGACGAGCTCTCGCCGGCGAACCCGCTCAGACGGTCTTTGACGTAGATCGTGTAGTCGGCCCTGCCCTGCTCGCCATCGTTGATGACCGACAGCCCGGTCTCGACCTGCTTCCTCACGACGTCGAATACGGCCGAGCGCGTCCGGTCGTGGAGGGCGACCTCGGTGTTCAGGCGGCGTTCTTCCCGCTCTCGCACCAGGCCGAGCAGGTCCTTGGACCGTGGAAGACTACCGGTGTGCGTGGTGAGGATCCGGTCCGTGCTCCGCTTCACGACGCGTTCACGGAGTCTTGTGCAACCAGCCGTCCTTCATGATCAGCAGCAGCGCGTCCTTGTTCTGATCGAGAATCGAGGTGTTGGCGATCAGCGTCCGGTCCATGGCGTCCTCCCGCGAGGCCTCACGATAACACGCCCGCCGCGGGGTCGACCGTCGAGAGGCCCTTTCTTGGTCGCCGGTGCGCCCTCGGTCTATGATCGATCTGGGTGAATCAGGACGCCTCGCGGTTCCGCCCGACCAGGAGGACAGAGCAATGCGATGGCTCTTCGCCGCGTTCGGGGGCTTCCGCGTCGGGTTCCTCGTCTTGCTCGTGCTCCTGGTCGTCTACTTGTCGACGACCGTCGTCCCGGCCGGGCATGTCGGCGTGCAAGACTTCTTCGGTCGCGTTTCCGATCGCATCCTCTCGCCCGGCATCAATCTCATCGTGCCCGGGACGTCCTCAAGTTCAGCGTGCAGACGCGGGAGCTCAAGGAGACGGCCGCGGTGCCCACGTCCGAGGGGCTCGTCGTGAACCTCGATGTCTCGTTGCTGTTCCGGCTGCGCCCCGAGGCGGCCGCCCGCGTGTACAAGACGGTCGGCAGCCGCTTCGAGGGCGTGGTCATCGATCCCCAGCTTCGCTCCATCATCCGCGACGTCACCGCGGAGTACGAGGCGAAGTTCCTCTACTCGGCCTCGCGCGAGGTGGTCGCCCAGAACATGTTCAAGCACATCCACGCCACCCTCGCGCCACGCGGGATCGAGGCGGAGCAGGTCTTGCTCCGCGCGGTCCAGCTGCCGCCCCTTCTCACGACCGCCATCCATGAGAAGCTCCAGGCCGAGCAGCAAGCTCAACGCATGCGGTTCGTGCTCGATCGCGAGCGTCAAGAAGCCGAGCGCAAGCGCATGGAGGCCCAGGGCATCGCGGACTTCCAGTCGATCGTCGCCCGCGGCATCAGCCCCGAGCTCCTGAAGTGGAGGCCATCGAGGTCGCGCACGAGCTCTCGAAGAGCCCCAACGCCAAGGTGATCGTCCTGGGCGACAAGACGGGCCTGCGCATCATCCTCAGCGACAAGTAACCCCTCGTGGCCGCCGCGCACACAGTCGCGACCACGGTGCCGGCCGCGGCACCCACGGTGCCGGCCGCGGCACCCACGGTGCCGGCCGCGCGGTTGGGACTCCTGCAGCAGCTCGGGCGTCTGGTCAGCTTGTTGAAGTACAGCCTCGTCTTCAGCGCGGCGATCGTCGTGCTGCCCCTGTCCGGCATCGAAGGCGTGGCGCTGCACTCGATGACGGGCAGCCTCTTCGTGGAGCTGTCGCCGGGCGGCGTGTTCTGGGCGTCGCTGTTCCTCCTCGCCGCGGCGTGGAGCGTGATGCTCACGACCGGCCTGATCGTGAACGGCGTGACGCAGCGCTGGAGCTCCACGGCCGGGGGGTATCGCCGATTCGAATCGCTGAAGGCGGCGCCCAGCGGCCAGATCCCCGACTGGGCGGAGCTCCTCTTCTCGGTTCCGGTCACCCCGCCACAGCTCGTGTATTACGCAGCGCTCGCCGTACCCGGCCTCGTCGTGGTGGTCCGCTATGCCGTGCGCTATGAGGTCGACCGGGTCGTGGCGGGCGGTGCCGTCCTCCTGACCGCCCTGGGCGCCGCGGGCGCCGGTCTCGTCACCGCTTACATCGTCATGCTGGGACTGTGCACGCCCGCCGCGCTGCTGGATCCGACGGATCCGCCCATGCGGGATCCCGTCGCCCTGCGCGTGTGGGGTGTGCTGACGCAGTTGACGCGTCTCACCACCGCGATGCGGTGGCTGCAGCGGCAGCTGTCCGCGCTCGCCGCCTGGCTCAGATTGCACTACCTCCTCGACCCGGCGACCAGGCTGCTCTACCCGGCCCACTTCTTCGCGATCACCGTTGCGGTGCTGCTCGTCGTCCTGTGGCTGGCGTTCGCGTTTCTGTTCCGGCCCGAGGATGGCCTTCTGCGCGCGGCCCCGGTGGTCCATCTGTGGGTCAGTCTCATGCTCTTCGTCTGGGTCTTCGGTGGGCTCGAGTTCCACCTCGCTCGCTTGCGCGTGTCGCCTCTGCTCGCTGTCATCGTCGTCGTGCTCCTCGGCTACAACGTCTTCAGCATCGACCACACGTACCACGTTCGGCGCGAGGGCTCGGCCAGCGGGCTGTCGCCTGTCGCGGTGGTGGAAGGCGGTGGCGCCAATCTCGTCGTGATCGCGTCCGCCGGCGGCGGAATCTCGGCGGCGGTGTGGACGACGCTCGGACTCGAGCGCCTCATCCAGGAGCGCCCGGATCTCCGGCGCGAGATCCGGCTGCTGAGCACGATCTCGGGCGGCTCGGTCGGCGGGGCGTTTTTCCTCGACGGGCTCCTTCGGCCGCCGCCGGCCTCGTCGCTGGACACCATCCGTAAGAAATCGGGGGCCTCGAGCCTCGATGCCGTGGCCTATGGGCTGGCGTATCGCGACGTGCCGAGCTTGCTGACCGGCGGCCTGTCGACGCTCGCCCCCGGGCGGGATCGCGGCGAGCTGCTCGAGCGCGCCTGGACGCGCACCGCCGAGGGCTCGACCCGTGGCGCGATGGTGCGTCGCGGCGCCCACAAGGATCCCCCCACCCTGGCGTCGTTGCAGTCGAGGATCAGATCGGGCGAGATCCCGGGCTTCATCTTCGGCGCGACCGTCATGGAGTCGGGGCGGCGGGTCATGGTGACTCCGATCGATTTCACCGAGGTCACCATACCCGTCCCGGGGCCGGCCGCACCGGGCTCGCCGACGGGTCAGGCCTTGCTGGCCCGCCCCAAGCCCCGAGCGGCGACGCTGTCGGAGTACCTGGGGGATCCCGGGCTCGACATGAGCCTGTGGACCGCCGCGCGGCTGTCGGCGACCTTCTCGTTCGTCAGTCCAGCCGCGCGATCGACCCTGGCCGACCAGGACAAGGAAACCCGGAAGACGCCCGAGATCGAGCGCCGGCGGCTGTGGCACCACCTCATCGACGGCGGGTACTACGACAACTTCGGCGTCACGTCGGCCCTCGACTGGCTCACGCCGGTCATGATCGCCAAGGCCGAGAAGCGCCTCGGCTTCACCCGCGTCGCGATCATCGAGCTGCGGGCCTTTCGCCGAGAGAAGCCCGTGTACGCGCAGCCGGCGCCCGGATCGGTGGCGGCGCTGCTGGGGCCCGTCATCGGCCTCGGCGCGATCCGCGCGGGCGCCGCGGCCGAACGCGACGACATCGACGTCGGTCGATTCACCGACGTGTGGAACAAGTGGTTCGACGGCCAGGGGTTGCCGGTGTGTGTCGAGAGCTTCGTGTTCGAGCCGGACGCGGACCAGCCGAGCCCACCCCTATCCTGGCAGCTCAGCTCCGTTCAAATGCAGCGCCTGGTGAGTGCCTGGCCCCCTCCGGCATCGCAGAACCGCGCGGTCTCCGACACGCTCGGGTGGGAGTCCGCGCGGCTCATGCGCTTCCTCACGAGCGGCTGCCCCGGCCGCGGCTGACGCGATGCTCAAGCTCTTCCGCGCGCTCGATCGCAACCCGCAGTGGCTGGCGGCGTGGACGCTGATCGCGCTCGTCGGCACGCTGGCGTCCGGTCACGTGCTGAGCGGCGTCGCGGCGCCGCTCGCCGAGAAGACCGGATTCAAGCTGGTCGACCTGCAGTTTTCAGGCTGGTACCCGATCCTGGACGCCATCCGGCCTGGCCAGCGCTCGGTCAACGACCTTCTCGCGAGCGTCGGCTTCGAGACCCATCGGGCGAGCGACATCATCCAGGCGTGGCAAAAGGCGGGCCTCCTCGAGACCGCTCGGCGCGCGCAGCGGATCGATTTCGTCTTCGCCGCGGCCTATGGCGTCTTCGCGCTACTCCTGGCCGTCACGCTGTGGCGCATTCAGCCGGAGTACCCCCGGCGCGTGCGGTCGGTCCGGCTCATCGCGCTCGGCACGATTGCCGCCGCTCTCGACGAGATCGAGAACGTCGGCCTCTGGACAGTCTTGCGCGGGTCGGGCGACGCGGGCGAGGTCAGCTTTCTCCTGCCGACGGCGGTGGCCACGCTGAAGGTCGTGTTCCTCATCGCGGCCCTCGTCGGGCTGGTCGTCAGCCTCGTGCGCGCGCACAACGCGTTCGAATCCTCGGCCGAGATCCCGACCGACGCTGCCGATCGACGCCCGGGCCCGTCCGCGTAGCGCCGGCTCGGCGCCTACTCGAGCCCGAACACCCTCGCGGCGTTCCGGTACAGCCACTTTTCCTTGACGGCGTCCTTGAGCGGCAGCGCCAAGTACTCCTGGATCAGCGTCTCGTGCGGCTGCCCGACGAGGCCCGCCGAGAGCCCCACCAGGACCTTGTCCTGAATGAGGGTGTTGCCGAACTGCATCAGCATCTCCCAGCCCGAGCCACGCTGGCCGAGGTACTTGGCGCGGTGGGCCGAGGTGTCGAGGTGGAGCTTCGGATGGCGCCGCACGAGCGCGACCATCTCGTTCACCCACGGCCAGCCCCCGAGCCCGCCGATGATCGTCAGCTCCGGGAAGTCGATCGCCACCTGGTCGAGGTGCCGGGGATGGCCGAGGTCGTACGGCCGGTCGGTCGCGTAGTTCATGGAAGAGTAGATGCGCACGGGAATGTCGAGCTCGACCGCCTTGGCATAGAGCGGGTAGTAGCGCCGATCGCTGGCGGGAATGCCGTCCACGAGGGCCGAGACCCCGAGAGCGTGGAATTTCTGCTCGCGCACCCGACGCTCCAGCTCGCGGACGCCGCGCATTCCGTGAAGCCCGCTGATGCGCGCCAGGCCGATGAAGCGGTCCGGATAGTCGCGCAGCAGCTCGGCCACCTCGTCGTTGGAGGTCCCGAAGGGCAGCGCGCGCACGATCCCCACGCGCGCGAGAAGCTCCACGTACGCCGACAGCTCAGTGCTGGGGCGCGTGTCGCCGCCGGCCTGACGCGAGCGGAAGATGCGCTCATAGTTGGCCATGCCATAGCCGGCCGGGCGCACGGGCGGCTCAGATCGCTGCTCCGGCGCTTCCGAGCGCCGCTCCGGCGCTTCCGAGCGCCGCGAAGCAGGGTTGGCCGGCGCTCTCGCCGCCGGAGTCTCGCCATCACCGGACGAGCGCTTCGGGATGCTGCACTCCATGTCGATCACTCGCATCAGCCTCTCCTTCTCCTGGGCGCGCCCTGCGGCATCGCGCTGACCGCGTCGCGCAGCCGCGGCGGCGCCACCTGCCGATACGCTTGTGCGACCAGAGTCGCCAGCAGCGTCCAGTCGAGACGCCGGTCGATCCGCACGCCGACCCAGCCTCGCTGTCCCACGTAGGGTGGCCGGAAGAACTGCGCGGGATCCGTGAAGATCATCGCCTCTTGCTCCCCGAGCGGCGCGGGCAGCCACACCGCGAGGTGGTCCGCGCCATGATGGTGATCGTCGAGCTGGGCGAAGAGCTTTCCTCGCACGCGCCACGTGGGCTCGCCCCACGCCACCTTCTCGGTGGTCTCGGGCAGCGCCAGGCAGATCGCGCGTAACCGATCGACCGGAGTGCGTCCGAGCCGCCGGGCCGCGCCGCGGGACGTCGTCGACTTGCGGCGCGGGTGGCTGGGCATGGCCTCAGAGTGTGCCGTATGGCGCGGCACGCGACAACCGTCGTCGAATCAGCACTCGGTGGTATCGTGCCGAGCGGGACATTCCAGCCAGGAGGCTGCGATGCGACACGTTCGTCTCGGCCGCACGGGGCTGCCCGTCTCGCAGCTCTGCCTCGGCACCATGACCTTCGGCCTGCAGTGCGACGAGGCCAGCTCGGTGGCCATTCTCGATCGCGCCGCGGCCGGTGGCGTTACCTTCCTCGACACCTCGGACGTGTACCCCATCGGGGGCAACCTCGACACCGTGGGGCGTACGGGAGAGATCCTCGGTCGCTGGCTCGCCGGGCGCCGCCAGGACTTCGTGGTCGCCACCAAGTGCTTCGGCGCGATGAGCGCCCGGCCATGGGACCAGGGGCTCTCGCGCAAGCACATCCTCGACGCGATCGAGGGCTCGCTGCGCCGCCTCCGCACCGACTACGTGGACCTCTACCAGCTCCACCACCCCGATCCGGCGACACCGATCGAGGAGAGCCTGCGCGCGCTCGATGATGTGGTCCGCGCCGGCAAGGCGCGCTACGTCGGCTGCTCGAACTACTTCGCGTATCAGGTGGCGCGTGCGTTGGGTCGAAGCGAGCACCTCGGGCTGGCGCGCTTCGACTGCGTGCAGCCCCGCTACAACCTCCTCTTCCGCCAGTTCGAGCGCGAGCTCTTCCCGCTCTGCGCCGACGAGGGGCTGGGGGTGATCGCGTACAACCCGATCGCCGGCGGCCTCCTCTCCGGCAAGCACCGGCGCGAGGCGGGCCCGATGCCGGGCACGCGCTTCACGCACCCGACGGCCGGCGCGCGCTATCGGGAGCGATACTGGCACGAGCGCGAGCTCGAGACCGTGGAGGCCCTTCGCCCGCTCGCCGCCGAGGCGGGAATGTCGATGGCCCAGCTGGCCGTCGCCTGGGTGCTGGAGAATCCGGTCGTCACGGCGCCGATCGTCGGCGCCAGCCGACCCGAGCAGCTCGACGACGTGCTCGCCGCCCTCGACAAGGGCCTCGACGCCGGTCTCAAGGCCCGCCTGGACGAGCTGACACGCGAGTACCGCTGGGGTGACGACATCCGCTGACTTGCCCGTGACAGACGCGTGTTCGAACACTCTTCGGAGGAACGCCCATGATGTCGAGTGTGCAACATTCCCAATCGAGGCTTATGCCCGTTGTCATCGTCGCGATCGTCGCCCTGTTCGCGCCGAACGTGGCCGACGCCCAGCGCGCCGCGTCCACCGCAGGCGGCGCTCCCGCGATTGCTGCCGCGGCGCCGGAAAGCGTCGGGATGTCTGCGGCGCGCCTGGCGCGGCTCACGGCCGCCTTCAAGAAGGAGATCGACGACAAGAAGGTGCCGGGAGCGGTGATGCTGATCGCGCGCAAGGGCAAGCTGGTCTATGCGAGCGCGCTCGGCGTGCGCGACCCCAAGGGCGCCGATCCGATGCGGACCGACACCATCTTCCGCATCTACTCGATGACCAAGCCCATGGTCTCGGTCGCCGCCATGATTCTGGTCGAGGACGGCGCCCTCCAGCTCACTGATCCGGTTTCCAAATGGCTTCCGGCGTTCAAGGACATGAAAGTCTCGACCAGCGGCGGTGACGTCGCCGTCCAACGGGCCATGACGGTGCACGATCTCCTGCGCCACACCGCCGGCCTCGCCTACGGCGAGCTGACGCAGAACGCCGCCGTCAAGGACGCGCTGGCCCAGGCCGGGCTGTTCAAGCCCGGCGTCATCGATTTCGACATCCGTGACATGACCGGCGCCGAGCAGGTCGAGCGCCTCGCCAGGATTCCGCTGCTCTATCAGCCCGGCACGACCTGGGAATACAGCCTCGCCTCCGACGCGCTGGGACGCGTCGTCGAGGCGGCGTCGCGCACCCGTCTGGGCGACTTTCTGAGCGAGCGCGTGTACAAGCCGCTCCGTATGACCGACACCGCGTTCTGGGTCGCGGCGGCGAAGCTCGGGCGCGTGGCCGAGCCCTTCGACAAGGATCCGATCGCGGGCACCGCGATCAAGCTGATCGACGTGGCGAAGCAGCCGGAGAACGATTCCGGCGGCGCGGGCGGCCTGGCCACCGCGGGCGACTATCTGCGCTTCGCCCAGATGCTGGCGAACGGCGGCGTTCTCGACGGCCAGCGCGTGCTCAGCCGCACCACCGTCAAGCTCATGACCGCCGACCATCTGGGATCGCGCCTGCCACTCGCGACGACGCCCGGTGGGGCGGTCCTGGGCGCGTCGACCTACACGTTCGGCCTCGGCTTCGCCGTGCGGCCTTCAGATGGCATCGCCCCGGTGCCGGGATCGGCCGGCGATTTCAACTGGGGAGGGTATGCCGGAACGTCCTTCTGGGTCGACCCCAAGGAGCACCTGGCAGCCGTCTTCATGGTGCAATCGGCCGGGGCGCTGCGCGTCTACCATCGCACGCTCTTCCGGCAGCTCGTCTATCAAGCGATCGTGGACTGAGTCAGGGCCCCGGCCGCAGCCGCGTGACGATCACCCGTCACTTCATCGGCGAGAAGGCGGTCGGGCGCAGGATCGTGTTGGCCACCTGCTGCACGATGGGGCCATTCTTCTCGCTCTCGGCGAACACGCGGGCCCGTTCGGGGTCCTTGGCGAACGTGTCGAACTTGGCGACTCGCTCGTCCAGGCTCTCCCAGGCCAGCAAGTAAATGAGCTGGTGGTCGTTGCCGCCCATGCGATTGAGCCAGTAGCCGACCTGGCGGAAGCCGTGCTTCTTGAACGCGCCGCACGTGAAGCCACCGAACCGGTCCGTGATGTTGGTGATCTTCCCCGGCATCGCCTGATATTCACGGAGCTCGAAGAGGTACGGGCTGCGGGTCGCCGCGTCCGGTCCGTAGGGCTCGCCACGGTCGAGCTGCGAATACGACGTCGGCTCCATGAGCTGGTTGTACACACGGTTCACCAGCGGCCCGTCTTTCTCGGTCTCCGCCCACTTCTTGGCCCGCTCGGGATCGGCGCGCCAGGCGGCGTTCTTCTTAGTGCGCTCCTCGTAGCTCTCCCAGCCCCAGATGTACAGCACCTGGTTGCTCTTCTCGCTCACGATGGGCGTCCAGAAGCCGATCAAGCGGAAGCCGTACTCCTTCCACTTGTGCACCGTGAAGCTGCCGAAGCGGTCGACGAGAGCGGGGAGCTTGCTGGCGGCGACATCGTAGCGACGCAGCTCGTAGAGCATCACACACCTCACTCAGGGTAGTTGGACGGCGCTAGGATACCACCGCTCCCCGCGGGCGGGCGGCGCGGATCGCCTGCCAGACGCGCTCGGAGGTCGCCGGCATCTCGATGTGCTCGACGCCCAGCTCGGCCAGGGCGTCGCAGATCGCGTTGACCACGGCGCCGAGCGCCGGGGTGGTGCCGCCTTCGCCGCCGCCGCGCAAGCCGAGCGGATGGGACGTCGAGGGCACCTCGCTGATTTCCGTCGTGAAGGGCGGCAGCATGGCCGCGCGGGGCAGTGCATAGTCCATCAGCGACGCCGACACGAGCTGCCCGGTCTCCGCGTCGTACACGCAGGACTCCCAGAGCGCCTGGCCCACGCCCTGGGCGATGCCGCCGTGTGTCTGGCCATGCAGGATCATCGGGTTCACGGCGCGGCCGCAGTCGTCCACGGTGGTGTAGCGCACGACCTCGACCCCGCCGGTCTCGGGATCGATTTCGACCTCGCACACAGCGCAGCCGTAGGGAAAGGACGGCACGGGCATGGTCTCGTCGCTCATTCCGTCGAGCGGTCCTCGACACTCCTCCGGCGCGTCGGCTCGGCGCGCGGCGGCGGCCGCCTCGAACAGATCGACCGAGCGGTCGGTCCCCTTCACGTGGAACCGGCGCGCGGCGAATTCGATGTCGGCGGAGGCGGCTTCCAGGAGCCACGCGGCGATCCGTCGGCCCTTCTCGACGATTTGATCCGACGCCTTCGCCATCACGACCGCGGCGAGCCGCAGAGCACGCGCAGAATGGGCTCCGCCGCCGACCACCGTCGTGTCGGTATCGCCGGTGATCAGCTGCACCTCGGAAAGCTCCACGCCGAACCATTCGACCAGCAGCTGCGCGAAGCTCGTCGCGTGGCCCTGTCCGGACGAGAGCGTCCCCAGCACCAGGTCGATCCGCCCTTCGGGGTGCACCGTGATGTGCGCGCGCTCGCGAGGATCCCCGGTATTGAGCTCGAGGTAGTTCGCCACGCCGATCCCGCGATGACGTCCGCGCCGGCGCGCCTCGGCGCGGCGGGCCTCGAACCCCGCCCAGTCGGCGAGGGTGACCGCTCGGTCGAGCGCCGCCCGGTAGTCGCCGCTGTCGTACAGCACGCCGACGCCGTTGCGGTACGGCATGGCGCTCGCGGGCACGAGGTTCTTTCGTCGCAGCTCGACGCGGTCGAACCCGTGGCGCCGCGCCGCCAGATCGATCAGCCGCTCCATCACGAACATGACCTCGGGGCGGCCCGCGCTGCGGTACGGCGTGGTCGGCGAGGTGTTCGTGAGGACCGCGCGCCCGCGCAGTGCCACCGCCGGAATTCGGTAGACCGTGGTCGCGATCGCCATGCCCTTGTTGAGCGGATGGAACGAGACGACGTGCGCGCCGACGTTGCTGGTGTTGACCGTGCGGAACGCGAGGAACGCGCCCCCGGCGTCGAGCGCCAGCTCGGCGTGCGACACGAGATCGCGGCCCTGATAGTCGGCCAGGAACGCCTCCCGGCGATCCGCCGTCCACTTCACAGGCCGCCCAAGACGGCGCGCCGCCCAGGCGACGAGCGCGAACTCGGGATAGCAGCTGTTACGGGTCCCGAAGTTTCCGCCCACTTCGCGCGCCATCACGCGCACCGCGCTCTCCGGGACACCGAGGGCGCCGGCCACGCCGGTCCGCGTCCGTCCCAAGCCTCCGGCGCCCGCGTAGACGGTGTAGCGGCCGCTCGAGGGCTCCCAGACGCCGATCGCCGCCCGCGGCTCCATCGGCACTCCGGTGACGCGCTGCACCCACGTCTCGAACCGCACCACGTGAGCGGCCTGCGAGAACGCACGGTCCACGGCCGCGGAATCGCCGACCTCGGAATCCACGCACACGTTCGACGCGGCTCCGTCATAGAGCCGCGGCGCATTCGGGCCGGCGGCAGTCCGGCTGGCCGTCACCGCGGGCAGCGGCGCCCAGTCGACGACGACACGCTCTGCGCCATCACGTGCCGCGGCGGGCGTGTCGGCAACGACCATCGCCACCACCTCGCCCACGAAGCGCGCGCCGTCGAGGGGCATCGGCGGATGTGGGGCGACGAAGACGACGTCGTGCGTCCGGATGATGTGCTCGTGGGGATTCATCGGGATCGGGCTATGCGTGAGCGGCTTCACGCCATCGGCGGCGGCGTCCATGCCGGTGAGCGCCGCGATCACGCCGGGCGTGGCGAGCGCCGCGGCCGTCTCGATGCGCCGGATGCGCGCGTGGGCGTGCGGTGATCGCACGAAGCACGCGTAGGCCTGGCCCGCGAGGTTGACGTCGTCGCTGTAGCAGCCCGCGCCGACGAGCAGTCGTGCGTCTTCCTTGCGCAGGACCGGCTGACCGAAGCCTTCGCGGGCCGCGCGGGTGCGCGAGCTCAGGAATGACATGGGGGCCTCACGGCAGCTTGATCTTGAACACCTCGTACGGACGATTCACGCGCGGCGCCTGAGAGTTGGGGAAATAGTAGAACCCATCCGGTCCGATGCTGCCCTCGTTGGGGCCGCTGATGCGATCGTCGCGGATCACCGTCTGGAGCTTGCGGTCCGGCCCCATCCGGAGGATTCCGTCCTCGGTGAGCGCGGAGAAATACAGCGTGCCCGTGCGGTCGGCGGTGATGCCCGTCACGGGTGGAATCCGCACCACCTCCTCGACGTGGGCGGTGATCTCCCGGTTGCTCAGCCGCGGCTCTTGCAAATACTTCGTCTCCACTCGCCAGAGCCTCGGGCCGAAGAGCGGCGTGAAGTACATCCACCTTCCGTCCGGGCTCAACTCGAGATGCGAGAGATGAATCACCGGCACCTTGCCGTCTGCGTGGACGAGTGGCTTGCCGTGCACCATCGGCGTGATCGTGGGATCGGCGCGCGAGCAACGCTCGCCCTCCAGCACCCGGTGGCCCCGGCCGGTCTCACGGTCGATCACGACGATGACGCCGAAGCCGGAGTCGGTGACGTAGAGGAAGCGCGCGTCGACCCGCATGTGGCTCAACGCCGATCCAGGCGGCGCCAGGTCGTGGCCCAAGGCATAGATGCGGCCCACGCGGTTCGTCGCGAGGTCGATCTGCACCAGCTTCGCGCCGCCCTCGACCATGGTCCTGTGGTGCGGCGTCGCGTCGTCGATGACCCACAGGTTGTTGCCGCGGTCGGCGTAGAGGCCATGCGTACAAACGAAGCGTTCCTGGGGTGGCAAGCCCGGCCGCCACTCGTTCCAGGCCCCGCCCGGGAACGGCCTGAAGTTGCCGTCCGGCGTGGCCTCGCCGACCGACGGGGTGGGCACCTCGGTCCAGCGCGGGAAATTGCCGAAGAGTCTCCCCGTCGGAGACACGGCCGCGTTGGTCATCATGACGTTGCCCGAAGAGGCGACGGTGATCAGCTCCACATGTGCCTCAGCGCGCGCCACGCGCTGGCCGCGTCAGGCGAAGATCGCGTCGAGAAGAGCGTCGAACGAGCACCTCACCCGCCTCGTCGCCGAAGCCCGAGACTCGACGCACTACACCGTCTGTAAGATCTCGGCCGTGGCCATCTCGGGAGTCAGGACCTCCCGCCAGTCGGCGTCGCGCGGCAGCACGCCCTCCGACGCCCGGAGCGTGTAGTAGCTCGGCTTGATGCCACGCGGGGTGCCGCCGGCCTGCACCGCCTTGACGGCGCCGAGGAGCAGGCGACGGGCCTGGATGATGGCCTTGTCGGCCGGCCCGAGGTGCTCTTTGCTGCGATCGACGACACGCCCCATGCTTTCCTGGATGCCCCGGTCCTGGGTATTGATGCCGTCGATCCCGGTGAACGTCTCCGTCTTCTGCACACGCCGATCGAGGAGGTAGTTGTTTCCCCGATTGGCCCTCGAGCGGAAGGTCGTCTGGTCGACGTGGTCCGGACCGTTTCCCGAACGACGCTCGAGCCGATCGTCGTCGTCGAGCACCTCCTCGGTGGTGCTGTGATGCCAGTTGTAGACCATCGTATTCCCGTCATCCATCGGCACCCAGATGTGGCCCGCAACCGCGGCGAAGCCCTTGCTCGTCTGGTAGGGGCGGATCTGATGGAACGGCATCACGAAGTGGTAGGTGCGGATGTGCATGTCAGCCTCGTCGAGCGGACGGAGGCCGGCGTACTGGTAGCCCCAGTCCGTCAGGTCGACGACGAGCGTGGGCGCTTTCCCGCGAACGAACGGGTTCTTGGGATTGATGCCCCCCCGCTTGGTATTGGTCGTGATGAGCCGGTGCAGGATCGGTGCGTGCGAGGTGTCGATGCCGCCCTCCAGCGCCTGGAGCCAGTTGCACTCCTCGATCACCTTCGACACGTGCCGGTGCGTCGCCGGCGACTGCGTCCAGGCGAACTTGGGCAGCGGCGGCTGGAGGTCCGGCGGTCCCATGTAGGCCCAGATGAGGCCACCCAGCTCGACCGTCGGGTAGGATGTCTGGCGGATCTTGCTCTTGAAGCTGAGCTCTTCCGGCTCGTTCATCATATCCACGCACCGGCCGCTGACGTCGAACTTCCAGCCGTGGTAGACGCACCGCAGGCCACATTCCTCGTTGCGGCCGAAGAACAGCGAGGCGCGTCGATGCGGGCAGAACTCGTCGAGCAGGCCGACCCGGCCCTCGGTGTCACGAAAGGCGATCAGGTCCTCGCCGAGGAGCTTGACGCGCACGGGCGGGCAATCGGGCTCCGGCAGCTCCCACGCGAGCAGGGCCGGGATCCAGTACCGGCGCATGGTGGTCCCCATCGGCGTTCCGGCACCAATGCGGGTGATGAGCTCGTTTTCTTCGTGGGTCAGCATGGGTCGCCCTCCTCGCTGAACGCTGCGCTACACGGTGCCCACCAGAACGTTGGCCGGATTATACTGCGGACCCCCCATCCGGGGCGCGGGGCGTTGCTCTCGACCGGCTCTGCGCATCCGGCCGTGACTATAGACTAGTATCCGGTCATGACCAGCCCGGCTGGTGTCGCCGTGTCGCTCGTGCGCGTGGAGACTCGCGACGGCGTGTTTCTCGACGGGGTCGTCGCCGAGCCGAGGCGCCGGCGGCACACGGCGCTCATCTGGGTGCACGGCCTCGGGTCCGTGTTTTCCTCAGCGCAGCCGTTGATCCGGGAGCTGTCGAGGCGGCTCAATACCGCCGGCATCGGGTACTTCAAGCTCAACAACCGCGGCCACGATGTCGTCGCCGGCCGGGGCAAGCGGCTGGCCGGCGCGGCCTTCGAGCGATTCGGACAGAGCGTCGAGGACATCCGGGCGATGGTGACGTTCGCGCGACAGCGTGGATACCGCCGCGTCATGCTGGCCGGGCACTCCACCGGCGCCAACAAGGTGCTTCACTACGCGGCCCGCGCCCGCGACCGGCGCGTCAGCGGGATCATCCTGCTCGGTCCGATCTCCGACGTGGCGGCCGAGGCGAAGCGACTCGGCTGGCGCGAGCTTCGGCGCCGCGTTGCCGCCGCCGAGCGGATCGTCCGGCGGGATCCCCAGGGCCTCGTGCCGCGGGCCTGGGGCTACTGGAGCGCCCGGCGCTACATCAGCCTGTACCGGCCCGGCGAAGACGAGGACGTGTTCCCGTACTATCGGCCGGGTGCCCGGTGGACGGCGCTCCGGTCCGTGCGATTGCCGATTGCGGCGATCGTCGGGAGTCGCGACGAGTTTCTCGACCGCCCCGCGCAGGAGGTGATCGACGCCTTCGCGCGTCACGCGTCGGGCGCCCGCTCGTTCACCGGCGCCGTCGTCCAGGGCGCTCGCCACGGTTTTCAGAGCCGCGAGCGGGAGCTGGCGGACCTCATCGTCCGCTGGATTCAGTCACCGAAGGCGCGATGAACGGACGCCACGTGCGCGATCAGGCGGTCGTCGGCTGAAACTCCAGCGTGTTGCCGTCGGGATCGTTGCACAGCATCTGGACGCGCCCGCCCGGCTGCGTGTTCTCGACGTACTTGATCCCAAGGCGCTCGAGCGTGGCCTTCATCGCGTCGTAGTCGGCCACCTCGAAGCAGGTGTGACGGGCGAGGGGGCTGATCGGGGCGCCCGACCCCGGCGGCACCAGCTCCGACTGGATGATGTGGATCTGGGGAAAGATGCCCGGCGTGCCGAGCCAGTAGCCGCCCGACTTGAACGCCGGGCGCGGCAGCACCTGGAACCCCAGGACGCTGCAGTAAAAATCCTTCGACCGCTCGGGGTCGGCGGTCACGATGCCCTCGTGCTGCACGCGGACCACGTGCGTTCCCGTCACCGGTCGAATCCGCTCCTGCGACGTCTGCAGCGCCATCGTCTTCCTCCTGCGCGTTTCAACCCACACGCGCGTCAACGATTATACTCGGCATGAATGAAGGGAGAGACCCCATGACGGCACGATCGACGAACCACGACTGGCTCGCGTTGACGGTCGAAGACCCGCTCGACCCCGACCTGCCGATCTGTGACCCACATCACCACCTCTGGGACCTCCAGCCCGCCCGGGTGGCCCCGCGTTACCTGCTCGACGAGATCGTGGCCGACGTCGGCGCCGGCCACAACGTCGTCTCCACCGTGTTCATCGAGTGCGGGGCCATGTTCAAGAAGGACGGGCCGGAAGCCCTGCGCCCGGTCGGCGAGACCGAGTTCGTGAACGGCATCGCCGCGATGAGCGCCTCCGGCCTCTACGGCAAGACGCGCATCGCCGCCGGGATCGTCGGCACGGCCAGCCTGCGTCTGGGTGACGCCGTCGCCGCCGTGCTCGACGCGCAGATCACCGCCGGCGGCGGCCGACTCCGCGGCATCCGACTGGGCGCCGCCTGGGACGCGGATGAGTCCGTGCCGAGTCACCGCACCAAGCCCGGCAAAGGTCTCCTGCTGCGTGACGATTTCCGGGCGGGGTTCGCCCATCTGGCGCCGCGCAAGCTGACGTTCGAAGCCTGGTGCTACCACCGCCAGATCCCTGACGTCACCGCGCTGGCGCGCGCGTTTCCCGCCACCACGATCATCCTCAACCATTTCGGCGGGCCACTCGGCATCGGCTCGTATGCCGGCCGAGCCAAGGACGTGTACGCCGAGTGGCGAAAGTCCATCAGCGAGCTCACCACCTGCCCCAACGTCGTGGCCAAGCTCGGCGGGATCAACATGGAGGTCAACGGCTTCGGCTGGCACGAGCGGCCCCGCCCGCCGAGCAGCCAGGAGCTCGCCGACGCGACCCGGCACTACTACGAGTTCACCATCGAACAGTTCGGCGTCGATCGCTGCATGTTCGAGTCGAACTTCCCCGTGGACAAGGCGAGCTGCAGCTACACGGTGCTGTGGAACTCGTTCAAGCGCTTGACGTCGGGCTACTCGGCGGCCGAGAAGGCCAAGCTCTTCCACGACACGGCGGCCCGTGTCTACCGTCTCACTTCAGCTTGAGGTCCTCGTACGGTGAGACGAACGGGTAGCCCGTGATGGTGGGGACCTCCGCCAACCGAGGTCCGACGCCAATCAGCCCCGCCTGCTCGACGATCGGCGCGAACATCGCGCGCTCGTACATGAGCTGCTGGATCTTGTGCAGCAGCGCCTCGCGTCGCTTGCTGTCCATCTCGGCGGCCTGGTCGCGGAAGAGCGCGTCGATGTCCGGGTAGCCACCGTAGGACCGGATTCCGCCGGAGATCACGAAGGCCTCGATCCGCGTCGCGGCGTTGCCGGCGGCGCCGCTGCCGACACGCACCAAGTGCTTGAACTGCTTCTCCTGGTCCGCCTTGTAGAAGCTCGCCCGCTCCATCGGGCGCAGCCGCGCGCGGATGCCGATGGTCCCGAGCCCGTTGATGACGGCCTCGGCCTCGGGCGCGAACACGACGTCGGTGCCGAGCTCGACCGCGTCGAAGCCTTTCGGATAGCCCGCCTCGGCCAGGAGGCGCTTCGCCCGCGCCGGATCGTAGGGATACGCGGGCGGCGCCCAGTAGTACTCGAAGTCGCGGGGAATGATGCTGGGCGCCGGCCGGCCGTACCCGAGGTACTCGGCGTCGCTGAAGGCCTTGCGATCGATGGCGAGGTTCGCCGCGAGCCGGACGCGCTGGTCGGCCCACGGCGACTTCGGATCCCACTGCTGGGTGAAGACAAGCCACTGGCTGACCGTCGGCAGCACCACTTTGAGCGCGAGGCCGGGCGTTCGCCTCACCTCTTCGGCGTCCGGCCCTCTGAGCCCGTACGCGATATCCGTCTCGCCGCGCTTGACCATCACCATGCGCGTCGCCTCGTCGGGCACCGACTTGAAGACGAGACGCTTCACCCCCGGCGTCTTCCGCCAGTAGCCGTCGTACGCCTCGACGACCAGCTCGACCCCAGGATTGAACGACACGAAGCGGTATGGCCCCGCGCCGACGGGCGCCTTCTTGAAGCCGTCGTCACCGACGCGCTCCACGTACTTCTTCGGCACGATCCAGGCGGCGCTGGTGGCCGGCGTCGCGTAGAACGTCATGAAGTCGGGCCACGGCTGCTTCATCCGGAACCGGATGCGCTGCGGGTCGACGATCTCGACCGCCGCCACGCGCGCCTTCAGCGTGGTGGCGCCTCCGCCCTTGTAGCGGTCGAACGAGAACTTCACGTCCTCGGCGCTCAGCGGATCACCATTGTGGAACCGCACGCCTTTGCGGAGCACGAACTCGTACGTGAGCCCATCTTTCGACGCCGTCCACGACTCGGCCAGGCCCGGCGCCCACGGATTCCCCGGCATCGGCTTCACGAGCGCGTCGTGGAGCGCGTAAAGCATGAGGAACGGGGTGATGACCCCCGGCGTCTCGGCGGGATCGAACCATGTCGGCGCGAGCGTGACGGTGACGGCGAAGGAAATCTGCGAGGCGGGGGCACCCTGTGCGGATACGGGCGGCGCGAGCGCGATGATCAGGACTAGCACCACCGCCGACACCAGTGTCGAGCAGCGAGCCATATGTATCCTCACTCTACAGTTCGTGAGGCGGATCTCAGGGGTGGATCACCGTCTCCGCGCGGCTGATGACGAACGCCTCGTGACGCTCGAGGAAGTCGACCACCACCTCGGCGAACGCCTCGGGCCGATCGGTGCTGATCGCATGCGCCGCGTCGTAGACGAACACGAGATGGCAGTTGGGTATCAGGTCCTTGTAGACGCGCCCCATCGCCGGCGCGATGACGCGGTCGAGGGTGCCGAACAGGACGAGGGTCGGCGTGGGAAGCTCGGGCAGCCATTTTTCGAGATCCGCGTCGCGATCGGGCCCGCGCAACCGCTGGACCAGTGGCTGCGTCTTCGCCCGGACGGCCGGGTCGATCGGCGGGATCGAGGCCAGCCGCTCCGGGTGAGCGTAGAGGCGCCGCGCGATCTCTTCGGCAGATCCGGAGGGCGATTCGGCGCCTTGCTGACGGATCGCCGCGGGCGCCTCCAGCACGAGTGCTTGCACACGCTGGGGCGCCTGGACCGCCAGCCACAGCGCCGTCTTGCCTCCGAACGACGTGCCCATGAGGTTGAAGGCGTCGAGCCCGAGCTTGTCGACCGCTCGGGCCATGGTCGAGGCGAGCTCGGGCATGCTTTGCGTCCGGTCGTTCGGGGGCGACTGACCGAACCCGGGCATCTCGAAGGCGACGACCCGGAAGTGGCGAGACAAGAACTCGTGCGCGGGCGTGACGCGTAATCCACCGGCGCCATGCAGGTGCACGAGCGGAGCGCCCTGGCCGGCTTCCATGAACCGGATCCGGAAGCCGTCGGCGTCGACGTACTCTTCGCGGAAGGCAGTCTGCGCCACGCTCGGGTCCCTTTTACCTCATCAGATGTCGCGGATGCGCGGGAGCACTTTCTTGCCGAAGAGCTCGAGGGAGCGCATGAGCGGCTCCAGATCTGTCGACCCCGGCGGATGCAGGGACAGGTCGATCACGCCCGCTCCGACGACCTCACGGCAGCGCCGGATCTGCTCGACGACGGTGTCGGGGCTCCCGATGAACGTCGTGGGCAACGCACCGCTCACGATCGGCGCGCGCGCTTCGCCCGCGATGTTGCGGGAGTCCAGCGTCATCATGGCCTCGCGAACGCCCGGCCGCATCGAGAACGGCGCCTGTGCCGGCAGCTTTCGCAGCTCCGCCTGGGCTTCCTCGTCGGTATCGGCCAGCAGCATGTTCGCGCGATAGATGATCTGGTCCGGCGACGGCTCCCAGCCGTATTGCGTGCACTGCTCGCGGTAATACCGGGTGGCTTTGCCCACGCTCTCGAACGACCCGTAGGAGACGCCGCAGCCGAGGTGGTGGCGCGCGGCGAACTCGCCGGCCTCGCGACTCGTTCCCAGCGCATAGGTCGTCGGATAGGGCTGCTGCAGCGGGCGCGGCCAGATGGAAATGGTGCGATACCGGAAGTGGCGGCCCTGCCAGCCGAACGGCTGCGGTTCCGTCCACGCCTTGAGGATGAGCTCCATGCCCTCGTCGGTTCGCTCTCGAGACTCCGCCGGGTTGAGGTCGTAGGTCAGCGATTCATTCGACGTTCCCCGCAGCAGGCCGACCACCAGGCGTCCCCGAGCCATGGTGTCGAGCATCGCGACCTCCTCGGCCACGCGCACCGGATTGCTCTGCGGGACGATCGGGCCGAGCAGCGCGATCTTGATCTTCTTCAGGTGCGCGGCGAGGAATGCGGCCGAGACGATCGGGGACGGTGTCAAGATCCGCGGCGAGTAGTGGTGCTCGGAAACGCTCACCCAGTCGAAGCCGAGCTCCTCGACGTACTGGAGCCGCTCGATCATGCCCTGATAGGCCCGGGCGCCGGCGTCGCGGTCGTAGTCCCCGGACGGCACGGGCCATTCCGACGGCAGCGGCTGCGGTGGCTGGTAACGCACGGTTTCGAAGAACGAGACCTTCATGGCCTCTCTACCTGGGCGCGGGCGGGGCGACCGAGACGCCCTGGGCGCCGTTCTTGGTGATCGCCTCGGCCACCAGGCCCGAGGCCTTCACGTCCTCGACGAACGCGCGCAGGTACTGGGCGCCAGCCTCGCGGCTCTTCGGTGTGCCGATCGCCTGCTGGACCGCCGTGAACTGCCCGTCGAGCAGCCGTGCGCCGGGAATCTTCTGGACGTCGGTGAGGAGCCGCGGCTTGAGCCCCGCCAGCGCTTCCAGCTTCTGGGCGACGAACGCGTCGAACGAGGCGTCGACGCCCTGGGTGAGCACCAACCGTGCGTGTTTCACGGTACGACTCAGGTAAAGACCGTAGGCGCTCTGCTCGGCCACCGCGATGCGCACGCCCTCCCGATCCACCTCGGCGACCGATCGGATCGGCGATCCGGCGGGCACGAGGTACGTCGACGGGATCTCCAGGTAGGCGGCGGTGAACGCGATGTCAGCCGCGCGCTGCGGCTCGGCCCCGAGAAACGCCACGTCCCAGGCGCCGGTCTTCACCCCGTCGCCCAGTTTGCCGGCGGAGTCGAAGCGGATGAACTCCACCGGCACGCTCAGGCGTCGGCCGAGCTCTCTCGCCACATCGGGCGCCACGCCGCGGGGATCCGTCGCGGACGAGCCGGGCGTGACGAGCAGGAAATTGCCATGGTTGAGTCCGACCCGGAGCTTGCCTGTCGGTGTCAGCTCGGTCCGGACGGCGGGCGAGATTTCGGTGGCCATGGCGCAGGACACTAGCACGAGCAAGCCGGCGAAGGCTATACCGAGTCGGAGCGTCATCGAACGCCTCCAGGTATCGTCTCAAGAGTAAGGGGGCCGTCCATGAGACTGCAATTCCTCGGCAGCGGTGATGCCTTCGGCAGTGGCGGGCGGTTCAACACGTGCGTGCTCGTCGAGACCGCCGCGAGCACGTTTCTCGTCGACTGTGGCGCGTCGAGCATGATCGCGATGCGGCGATTCGGCGTCGATCCGAACCGCATCGGCACGGTCTTCATTTCTCATCTGCATGGCGATCACTTCGGCGGAGTGCCCTTCCTCATCCTCGATGCGCAATTCTACAGCCGGCGCACGGCGCCGCTCACGCTGGTCGGACCGCCGGGCTTCCGCGAGCGCCTCACGCAAGCCATGGAAGTCCTCTTCCCCGGCTCCTCGACGGTCGAGCGGAAATTCAAAACGGAGATTCGCGAGATCAGCGCCGACCAGAGTACCGCGATCAACGGCGTCACGGTCACCCCGTACCTGGTCAAGCACGTCTGTGGCGCGCCGCCCTTTGCGCTTCGCTTCACGTGCGACGACAGAGTGCTCGCCTACACGGGCGACACCGAATGGACCGAGAGTCTGCTGGCGGTCGGCCGCGGCGCCGACCTCTTGATCGCCGAGGCATTGTTTTTCGAACGGCGGGTCAAGTACCACCTCGACTACGCGACCCTGAAGGCGAGCCTGGCCCGGATCGGCGCGAAACGCGTGATCCTCACCCACATGGGTCCCGAGATGCTCGCCCACATCGGCGCCGTGCCCGAGGAGACGGCTGACGACGGCACGGTCGTCGACATCTAGCGGCCGTGACGCGGGGGCTCACGCCGTGCGGTTCTTGAAGTACGAGCTCTTGACGGCGATCCTGCCGTCTCGGAACGTGAAGATGTCGCAGCCGTTCGCCTCGACCTTCTGGCCATCGGCCGTCGTGCCCGTGAAGACCCACTCCGACACGCCGCGGTCGCCGGCCACGAAGTGGCGCGCGTCGCGGAACCGGGCGTCCGCGAAGCGTGTGAAGACCCCGCCGAACGCCTCGCGGACGCGCTCGCGCCCGGCATAGCGCGTGCCGCAGGCCTCGGCGCCGGCGGTGCTTTCGAAGACGCAGTCGTCGGACATGAAGGTCATCAGAAAGTCGACGTCGTGACGGTTCCAGCCCTCGGTAAAGAACGCTTCGAGCTCCTCGATCGTCATCATGAGCGCGAGGATCTCTCGCGACACCACGCCGGGTCAATTCCCGATACATCCGGGCGCTCGCGGAGCGCGACACGATGTATGGTGTCGGCGTCGCGTCGATCCCCATACATCCGCACGTCCACCCGGCGTGGCCCGATATCTCGCGTTGCACGAGGCGAGGCGGCGCGATACTCTTCGGGCTGGCCCGACCGAGGGGCCGACGGTCCGCGTGAAGGGCTCAGCCCGCTCCGTGGTTTCTGGCCGACATAGCCTGACTTCCTTGCCCGCGTTTCGCGGACACCGGGCACAACTCGCAGGGCTCTGCCCTGAGACAGGGAAGGAAGGCGCATCATGAACGCATCGCGGCAGCTCCCCGCCCGTGCCAATCTCGAGCATCTCAGGAACGAAGCCAAGCAGCGCCTCCGGGAGATGCGAACCCGCGACGCCGCGCTCAAGCTGGCCGACGCCCAGCTGCTCATCGCGCGCGAGTACGGGTTTGCGAGCTGGCGGCAGCTCAAAGCCGCTGTCGATGACCGCGACCGCGACCGGGTCTTCACGGCCGCCCGCGACGGCGATCTGAGCACCGTCCGTCGAGCGCTCGACGGCGGCTTCCACCCCGGCACGACCGACAAGACCGGCCGCACGATCCATCAAGTCGCCAAAGCCCTTGGCCACACGCACGTCGAGCTGCTCATGCGTGAATGCCAGGAGCGCGACGAGCGGCCCGACGAGGTGAAGCAGGCCGTCAAGGCGATTCAGGCCGCGGCGGCCGATGGGCGGGACGACGACCTTCATCGCCTGCTCGATGCGCATCCCGACTTGATCGACGCGCGCGGCGTCGACCTCGCGAGCCAGACCGCGCTGCACAAGGCGGCGGCGAGCGACCGGCTCGGGTGCGTGCGTTTGCTCCTGGCGTGCGGCGCCGACGTGGGTATCCGCGACTACGGCGACAATGTCTACGCGCTGCACTGCGCGGCCGGGGCCGCCGATCTTCAGGTCGTCAGGATGCTCGTCGAGGCCGGCTCCGACGTGATCGGCGAAGGCGACGACCATCACGTCAACGTGCTCGGGTGGGCGACCTGTCTCGGCCGCGTGCGCGAGGACGTCGCCGGGTACCTGCTGAGCGTGGGCGCGAAGCTGAACATCTGGTCCGCCATCGCACTCGACCGCGGCGACGACGTGCGCCGCTTCGTCCAGGACGATCCTTCAGCGCTGGCGGCGCGGATGAGCCGTAACGAGCACTACCGCACGCCGCTACACCATGCCGCGGCGGTGAATCGCCCTGATATGGTGCGTGTGCTGATCGAGCTCGGCGCCGATATCAACGCGACCGACGAAACCGGAGCGACGCCGCTGACCCTCACCGCGGGGGACAATGCCGATCCGAGTCTCATCGCGCTGCTCGAGCGGGCCGGAGCGACGCTCGATCTGCTCGCGGCCGTCAGCCTCGAGCGATACGACCTCGCGGGGCGCATGCTACGGGACGAGCCCGCGCGGATCGGTCCCGACGGCCGCGACACCATCGCGCTGCACGTGCTGGTCGCCAAGAAGAACGTCGAGGGCGTGCGGTGGCTCATCGAGCGCGGCGTCGATGTGAACGCCAAGCGCGTGCTCTGGGACTGCAATCACACCGCCCTGCACATCACCGTGGAGCACGGCGTGATCGAGCTCACGCGACTGCTCCTGGACGCCGGCGCCGATCCCAACATCCGCGACGACAAGTACCACGCGACGGCCCTCGGCTGGGCCGAGTACTGCGAGCAGCCGCAGATCGCCGATCTGCTCCGACAGCGCGGCGCGACGGAATGATCGGCGGTGCCGCGTTCAGCGCAGCGTGGCCAGCGGCGCCAGGCCCATCTCGCTGGTGCATTGGCCAAACCACTGGAGCACCTCTTTGTGCAGCGGGATGCCACTGGCCCGGCGGTGCTGGATCTCCTCGGCCTCCGACAGTCCTGGGTAGAGGACACGCTCCTGTCCCGGCGCCGGTGTCGCCGTTCTGAGGGTCTTGAGCATCTGGTCCATCGTGTCCTTGAACTGCTCGACGTCGGTGAAGGCCTCGATGTTGTATGCCGCGAATTGATTCTTGGATCCGCTGCCGGGGGCCAGCATCGTGGGCAAGGCACCGGACAGCATCGTGGACAGGACCTCGGCCATGAGGGCGAACCCGTAGCCCTTGTGGGAGCCTTGCTCGCGCGTGCCGCCGAGCGGCGCCTGGTAGTACTCGTCGCGGTCGAAGACGGGCTTCTCCTCCATGATCGGGATGCCGTCCTTGTCCGTGACCCAGCCGGGCAAGAGAGGCGACGCGACTCGGATGGCCAGCCGGATCTTGTTGCCCGCGATCGCCGACGTCGCGGCGTCGAAGAGCATCGGCGCCTCGTGGCGCGCGGGGGCCGCGAGCGCGATCGGGTTGGTGCCCAGGAGCGGCTTCGACGCGAACGTGGGAACCACACTCAGCCCGGCGCCGGTGAAGCAGACGCCCACCATGCCCTCGAGAACGGCCTGCATCGCGTAGTGGCCGATCGCGCCGAAGTGCCCGCTGTTGAACACGGTCACGACACCGACGCCGGCGGTCCGGGCTTTCTCCATCGCCAGCCGCATCGCCTTCGGTCCGACCATGATGCCGAGCCGCCGCTCGGCGTCGATCACCGCCGTGGCGGGCGCCTCACGCACCACCCGCCAGCCGGGGCGGGGATTCAGCTTGCCGGCCTTGTAGTCGCGAACGTAGGCGCGCAGCATGTTCGACACGCCATGCGTCTCGACGCCGCGGAGGTCCGTCATCGTCAGCACGTCCGCGCCCTCCGCGGCATCGTCCGGGCTCAGGCCCAGCTTCTCGAAGATCTCCGTCACCGTCCGCCGCAACCCTGCTTCCGAGACGAGGACCTGGTCTTTCGCGGGAACCTTGAAGCGCTCGAGAATCATGCCGGCCTCCTGGGTCGAGAACGTCTCGCTCGCGACGGTCCGTCGCCGTCAGCGGGGTGCATCGTAGCCGATTTCGTCGAGAAGTAAAGGCGAGCACCCGTTGCCCAACGGGGCGCTTCGGTGTATTGGAGGGCCGGGAGCCACGTCGTCGAAGCGGGAGACCCCGACCCGAAAGGAGACGCCTGGTGAAGATCACGCAGGTGGTCGTCAACGTGTTGCGGGTCCCCGTCGACCTCCCCTACGTGGCGGGCGGTCGCACGGTCGATGCGAACTGGCACGTGGTCGCCCGCATCACGACGTCCGATGGCGTCGAAGGGGTCGGCTACGTGGTCTACCCCCGCCCGGATCTGATGACGACGATCGGCCATGCCGCGCGTGAGCTCGGCGAGTACCTGATCGGCATGAACGTCCTGGAGCCGGAGGCGGCGTGGGATCGACTCGCGCGACGCGGCGACTGGGTGGGCCCCGGCGGACTGCTCCACTGCGCCCTGTGCCCGCTCGACATCGCGCTGTGGGATGCCGCCGGCAAGACCCTCGGCCAGCCCCTGCATCGGCTCCTCGGCGGATATCGCGATCGACTCCCGACGTATGCGAGCGACGGCCTCTGGTACAGCCTGTCGCCCGATGAGCTCGCGGCCTCGGCGAGGCGCCACGTCGAAAGCGGATTCGACGCGGTGAAGCTACGGCTCGGCAAAGAGGCGACGCCGGAGCTAGAGGCCCTCCGCGTCCGCGCGGTGCGCGAAGCCGTCGGGCCGGACGTTCGCATCATGGTCGACGCGACCGAGAGCTGGTCGCTCACGCGAGCGCGACGCACGGGCCGAGTCCTTCAAGACGCGGGCATCGCGTGGCTCGAAGATCCCGTCCGCCATCTCGACGTCGCCGGGCTCGCCGAGCTCCGGCGCCAGCTCGAAGTTCCCATCGCGGCCGGCGAGCACCTGTATCACCTGGACGCCTTCCGGATGCTCCTGGAGGCGCGCGCCGTCGACGTGGTCATTCTCGACCTGGCCAGGGTCGGCGGCGTCACGCCGTGGCGGAAGATCGCGGCGATGGCGCATGCGCATCGCATTGCCGTGTGTGGTCACGTCGTTCCCGAGATCCAGGTGCACTTGCTGTCGGCGATTCCGAACGGCCACCTGGTGGAATACGTGCCCCGATCGGCGGGCATCCTCCGGTCGATGCCCCGGCTCGAGAAGGGCGAGCTGGTCGCGCCGCCAGGGCCCGGTCTCGGTCTCGAGCTCGATGAGCCGGCGATCCGACGCTATCAGGTAGACTGAGCCATGAGCGCGACCCCTATCCCCGATTTCCTCTACGGCACCGCCTGGAAGGAAGACCGCACTCCGGCCCTCACCGAGCTGGCGCTCCGGATGGGCTTCCGGGGCATCGACACCGCGAATCAACGGCGGCACTACTTCGAGGCCGGAGTCGGTCAAGGCCTCGCCGCTGCGTATCGCGCCGGCATCGTCACGCGCGCCGAGCTGTTCTTGCAAACGAAGTTCACCTACCAGGGCGGCCAGGACCACCGGCTACCCTACGACCCGGCGGCCGACCTTTCTACGCAGGTCGCCCAGTCGATGGCCAGCTCGCTCGAGCACCTCGGGACCGACCACGTCGACAGCTACGTGCTCCACGGGCCCGCGTCCGGCTACGGCTGGACCGACGACGACGCCGAGGTCTGGGCCGCGATGGCGAAGGAGCGGGACGCCGGCCGCGCGCGGCTCCTCGGCGTGAGCAACGTCTCCTTGCAGCACCTCGAGGAGATGGCGGCCACCGGCGCCGAAGCGCCCGCGTTCGTGCAGAACCGCTGCTTCGCTCGCTTCGGGTGGGACCGCGATGTTCGAGCGCTCTGCGTCGAGCGACGGATCGTCTACCAAGGCTTCTCCCTGCTCACCGCCAACCCGGAGGTGCTACGCCATCGCCTGGTCGCCGGCATTGCCGCGCGCGAGAAGGCGACGACGGCCCAGGTCGTGTTCCGCTTCGCGCACGCGGTCGGCATGCTGCCGCTGACCGGCACCTCCAGCGCTGAGCACATGAAGCAGGACCTGACGAGCCGCGATCTCTCGCTCTCCGCCGACGAGGTGAGGGCGATCGAGTCGCTGGCCGGCTGACTGCGCCCCGGCCCTGATCCTCCCCGCCTTCCGCGTCCGCAGCTTCCGCTTCCAGTGGCCCGCCGATCTCTTGACGTCGTGGGCGTTCGAGATGGAGACGCTCATCCTCGGCTGGTACGTGATGGTGCAGACCGGTTCGGTGCTGCTGCTCACCGCCTTCGGCTCGCTGCAGCTGCTCGGCACGCTCTTCGCGCCGATGTTCGGAGTGCTCGGGGACCGGCTTGGCGGCCGGGCCATGCTGTGTGCGCTGCGCGCGATCTGCTCCATACTCGCCGCGCTCCTCATGGTCCTTGCCCTGGCCGGGATGCTCACGCCGGTGTGGGTGTTCATCGTCGCGGCGCTCGTCGGCATCGTTCGCCCCAACGACCTCGTGATGCGGAACGCGCTCATCGGCGAGACGATCCCACCGGATCACGTGATGGGAGCCGTTGGCATGTCGCGCGCCAATGCAGATTCCGCGCGTGTGGCCGGGGCGCTGGTCGGCGCGGGACTCTCCACCGCCCTCGGCATCGGCTATGCCTACGTCTTCGTCACGAGCTTCTACGTCGCGAGCCTCGCGTTGACCTTCGGGGTGTCGCGCCGGCGTCCAGTGCCCGACCCCGGCGCGACGCCGCGCGGAGCCTCCACGCTGCCGACCTCGAACTGGCGCGACTTGAAGGACGGCCTCGTCTACGTCCTGACGACGCCGAAGCTCCTCGCCCTGATGTGGTTGGCGTTTCTGATCAACCTGACCGCGTACCCCCTGTCGAGCGGCCTCTTGCCCTATGTCGCCAAGCGCATCTACATGGTCGACGCGACGGGCCTGGGCTGGCTCGTCGCCAGCTTCTCGTTCGGTGCCCTCTTGGCTTCGATCACCATGGTGGTGACGGGCGGGCCCCGCCGCCAGGACCGCGCCACGCTCGTGCACACCATGCTCTGGTACGCCCTGCTGCTCGGCTTCGGGCACGTGCAAGCCATGGGCATCGGGCTGCTCACGCTCCTGCTCGCCGGCTTCGTCCAGAGCGTGGCGATGATCTCGATGACCGCCAGCCTGCTCGCGGCCTCGGACACGAGGTTTCGCGGACGAGTGATGGGCGTGCGGACGCTCGCGATCTACGGCATGCCCGTGGGGCTGATGGCCTCCGGCGCCCTCATCGAGCTCGTGGGCTACCGGTTGACCCTCAGCGCCTACTGCGCGATCGGCCTGGTGTTCACCGTGCTCATCGGAATCAGGTGGCGCGCGAGCCTGTGGCAGCGGGCGCGGCTGGCGACGGCGCCGGCATCGGAGCCGCAGCGCGTGGAAGCGCGGTGAGTGATTCCGGGGCGGCGCCTCACACCGGGTGGACCGCGAGACCGATCGCCCGGGCAGCGGCTCCCAGCCGCACGTCGAACGACGCCACCGACGCCGCTCGAGCCGACGTCGCCAGTGCCAGGTGCAGCGCGTCGGCGGCGCGGAGCTGGATCTTCGTCAGGCTCAACAGGAAGTGCTCTGCACGGCGGTGCACGTCGCGGGTCAGCTCGATGCGCCCGTACGCACCGCCGTCGAGACGTCCAGCGATCGCGTGCTGCACGCGGCGCGCGGTCTCTCGCGTGATCGCGTCTTGACGCAGGCGACGCGCCAGCGCGGAGACGACCTCGGTCACCGCCAGATCGGACACGAGCAGGTCGTCTCGTCCCTCCACCATGCGGTTGAATGCGTCACTGCCGGGCTCGGGCAGATAGAGCTTGAGCAGAGCGCTGGTGTCGCAGTAGAGCGGGCCGGGTAGCGCCAACCGATAGGCGGCGCGCTGCTCGCGAAGCCGCGCCCGAGCGCCTCGTCTAAAGGCGATCCTCGCGTTCCTCTGCGATCGTCGTGGACAGCGGCGGGTCGAAGACCGGCATCGTCCGGCGGAAGCCCGCGAGATTGGGAACGCCGCTCCCGCGCGGACGATCCGGCGGCACCAGCTTCGCCACGGGGCGCCCACGCTCCGTGATCACGACCTCTCGGCCCTTCTTGACCTCCTCGAGCAGCGCCGACAGGTTCTGGCGGGCCTCACGGACGCCGGCTGTGCGCATGGCCCGATTGTGCTACATGTAGCACATGGCGTCAAGGCGGCTCGGGTTGACAAGCGCTGCGTTTGCCCGGATAACACACTCCCATGGACCTCGAGCTGAAAGACAAGGTGGCGATCGTCGGAGGCGCGAGCAAGGGCCTGGGGCGGGCGTGCGCGGACGTGCTGGCGCAGGAGGGCGTCAAGGTCGCCCTCTGCAGCCGGTCGCAGCCCGATCTGGACAAGGCAGCGAAGGAGATCCGTGACGCGACCGGTCGCGACGTGCTCGCGTTCGCCGGCGATCTGGATCGACACGAGACCATCCGCGACCTCATCGCGGCCACCGTCGACCGGTTCGGCCGCCTCGACATCATGGTCAACAACTCCGGCGGTCCTCCCCTCGCCCGCGCCCAGGCCGCGACGGAAGAGCAGTGGGCGACGGCGGTGCAGCGGTCGCTCCTGTTCTTCGCGCGGATGTCCCGGGAGGCGCTACCCCATCTGAAGCGGCAACGGGCGGGGCGCATCATCAACATCCTGGCCAGCACCGTCTACCAGCCCATTCCCAATCTCGCGCTCTCCGGCGCCACCCGCATGGGCGTGGTGGCGTTCGCCAAGAGCCTGGCCGACGAAGTCGGGCGCGACGGCATCCTGGTCAACAACGTGTGCCCGGGCTCGATCCTGAGCGAGCGCATGCTCTCCAACGTGACGAGTCGCGCCAAGGAGCTCGGCATCTCCGTCGACGAGGCGCTGGCGCAGCGCGCGGCCGAGACCGCGGTGGGACGCATCGGTGAGCCGAAAGAGCTGGCCCATCTGGTCGCGTTCCTGGCCTCGGGCAAGTCGAGCTACATCACCGGGACCACGATCCTCGTCGACGGTGGTCTCGTCCGCTCGGTGCTGTAGGGCCGACACGGGAGGACGACATGGACGTTCGTGACCTGTTTCTCGACCAGCACGCCGCGATGCACTCGGCGGCCGTGGGCGGCAACAAGATGTCGGCCGCCGAGCGCGCCTTCGCCGGTCTGACCGACGAGCAGATGCGCGTTCGCCCGCGCGAGGACCTCAATTCGCTGGCGTGGCTGATGTGGCACATCGCCCGGGCCGAGGACATCATCGTCAATCAGGTGCTGACCGGAGGCTCTCAGGTCTTCGACGATGCGCGGATGAAGCGGCTCGGCATCACCCGTCGCGATTTCGGCATCGGCATGACGAGCCCTGAGGTCACCGAGCTGACGCGGGAGATCGATCTCGGCGCCCTCCGCGAGTACCGCGACGCGGTCGGCCTCCGGACGCGCGACGTCGTCGGTGGATTCAAGCCCCAGGACTGGGAAGGCGCCGTGGCGTCCGAGGCCGTCCAGCGCGCCGCGGCCGGTGGGGCCTTCGGCGCCCGGACCGAGCAGCTGGCGAAGGCGTTCCCCGGCCGGCCGCGCGCGGCGGTGCTGAGCGGCATCGCCCTGTTTCATTCCGCGGGACACATGGGCGAGGCGGCGACCGTCCGCACCGCCGGCGGGTTCGGCACCGGCGTCTGATCAGCGGCGAGCGGGCTCGAACAGCTCGATCGGATTGCCGGCCGGATCCTCGAGGAGGATCTGCTTGCCACCGTTGCCGGTGACGATGTCGTTGCGGAACCTCGTTCCGGCCTGCTTCAGCGTCGCGACCATCCGAGCGAGGTCGTCCACCTCGATCTGAATCCGGTTCCATCCGCCGGGTTCGGGACGTCGACCGTCAGGCATGTCGCGCCCGGCACCTCCCCCGCCACCCGGCGCGCTGAGCAAGAGACGGAGATCGCCGCGGGAGACGAGCGCGAACCCGGGCCCGGGATGCATGGTGACCGCGAAGCCGAGGCGCTCGGTGTAGAACCGGATCGCCGTGTCGACGTCATCGACGATGTAGCGAACACTCACGCTGCCCATCGTGCTACCTCCATGACGCGCTCTGGATCGCCTGCCACACGCGCTCGGGCGTGGCCGGCATGTCGATGTGCGTCACCCCGAGTGGCGCGAGCGCATCCAGGATCGCGTGGATGACGGCGCCCGGCGCGCCGACGGTGCCGCCTTCGCCCGCGCCCTTGACGCCGAGCGGGTTCGTCGGGCTCGGCACGTCGCGGCTGGTGACGGAGATCGCGGGAAGGTCGTCGGCGCGCGGAATCGCGTAGTCCAGGAACGAGCCGGACAGCAGCTGTCCGCTCGCCGGGTCGTAGACGCATCGCTCGGTCAACGCCTGACCGATGCCCTGGGCCACCGCACCGTGCATCTGGCCGTGCACGATCATCGGGTTCACCGAGCGGCCGGAGTCGTCGACCATGGTCAACGCGACGATCTCGACGGCACCCGTCTCGGGGTCGACCTCGAGCTCGCACACCTCGCAGCCGTTGGCGAACGCGAACGCCGGGTTCTCGTGCATCCTGGCGGCGCCGAGCGTGGTGCCGAGGGCCGCCGGCAGCTTGCCCGCGGCGGCGGCGCGCGCGACCTCGAAGATCCCGATCGCCCGGTCGGTGCCGACGACACGAAACGCGCCCTCGCGGTACTCGATGTCCGTCGCGGCGGCCTCGAGCAGATGCGCCGCCATCGTCGTGCCCACGGCGACGACGGCGTCCGAGGCCTCGACCGCGGCGCCGCCCGCCTTGACCATCGAGCGGGACGCGAACGTGCCCACGCCCTTCGCCACCCGGTCGGTGTCGCCGGCGACGATGCGGACCGCCTCGAACGGGACGCCGAGCCGGTCGGCGACGACCTGGGCGAAGACGGTCTCGTGGCCCTGGCCCTGTGAGTTGCTGCCGACCGGCACCTCGACGATGCCTTCGGGCAGCACGCGCACCTCGGCGAACTCTTGCGGGACCCCGCCGGTGCCCTCGGTGTACGGCCCCAGGCCCAGGCCGCGCAGCTGGCCACGCCGCGCGGCCTCCGCACGCCGCGCGGCGAATCCGGTGGCGTCGGCCCGCTCGATCGCCTCGTCGAGCCGGGCGACGTAGTCGCCCGAATCGTAGACCGCGCCGGTCGCGGTTCGATACGGGAACGCCCGGACCATGTTGGCGCGCCGGAGCGCCGCCGGGTCGCGCCCGGTCTCGCGCGCGGCGCGATCGATCAGCCGCTCCACCGTGTAGACGCACTCGATGCGCCCCACACCGCGATAGACGTTGATCGGCACGGTGTTGGTGAAGGCCCCCTCGACCCTCAGATGAATCGCCGGGATCGCGTAGAGCCCGGAGACCATCCGCTCCATGTTGGAGAGCGTCGAGATCGGGATCGTCGGCGCGACGTAGGCGCCGAGGTTCGACGTCGAGCGCACGCGCAGCGCGGTGACGTGACCCGTCGCCGCCAGCCCGAGCTCGCCCACGAGCACGTGGTCACGCGACTGGGCATCGCTGACGAAGCCTTCGGACCGGCTCGAGACCCACTTGACCGGACGGCCGACGCGCCGCGCCGCCCACGCGAGCGCGACGTACTCGGCGTAGAGCTGGATCTTCGAGCCGAAGCCGCCGCCGACGTCGCCGGTCACGCAGCGGACCCGGCCCGCCGCGACGCCCAGGACGCGCGCGAGGTTGGTCGCCAGCTGGTGCACGCTCTGAAGCCCGGCGTGCAACGTGTAGCGCCCGGCGCCCGCGTCCCACTCGGCGAGCGCCGCCCGCGGCTCCATGAAGCAGGTGACGAGCCGGTTGTCGACGAGCGTGAGCCGCGTGACGTGGGCGGCCGTGGCGAGGGCGCGCGCGGTGGCCTCGGAATCGCCGCACTCCCAGTCGTAGGCGCGATTGCCCGCGATTCCCGCGTGGAGCCGCGGCGCGCCGTCGACGAGGGCGGCGACGGCGTCGACGACCACCGGCCGCTCCGCGTACCGCACGGCCACGGCCTCGGCGGCGTCCCGCGCCTCCGCCGGCGTGGCCGCGACCGCGATCGCGACTGGCTCGCCGACGTGACGCACGCGGTCGGTCGCGAGCGGATACCAGAGCGGCTCCGCGAACGGCGACCCGTCGCGGCTCCGGATTCCACCGCCGCGCTCGGCGATCAGCGTCGGGATCGCGCCGACGCCGTCGGCGATGAGGTCGCGTCCGGTGAAAATGCCGAGGACGCCCGTGATCGCCGACGCGCGCTCGACGTCGATCGCGATCACGTCGGCGTGCGCGTACGGCGAGCGCACGAACGCGGCGTGGGCCTGGCCCGGCGCATCGCAGTCTTCGGCGTAGCGGCCCCGCCCGGCCAGCAGCCGGAGATCCTCACGGCGCTTGACCGACGCACCGATGCCGAAGCTGGTCATGACGGAGACAGGATACCAAGCACATGGCGCCACGTTCGCAGCGGCGCGGGACAGGAAGTCCGGTATACTCCGCGCGTTGGGTGGACCCAGCGGTGAACGCTCGCTCTAGACTATGGTGGTGCGCGCTGCAGGTCGTCGCGGCGCCGTAGTGCGAGCCGCAGGGCCGCCCGGGGGCTGGGGCCCCCAGGCCCGAGGCGAGCCATCCGAAGAGCCCCACCGAGGCGCGACTCTAAACTGAGGTCAAGCTGATGGACTACCGCATCATTTCCGCCGACTGTCACATCGACATGACCTGGATGCCCGGCGATCTCTGGACCAGGAACGCGCCCGCGAAGTGGCGCGACCAGGTTCCTCAGGTGCGCGAGAGCACGGACGGGCCCCGCTGGTACGCGGAAGACAAGGAGCTCGGTGTCTTCGGTGGCCTCGGCTTCGGCTTTGACCGCGTGCAGCGCGGCTTCTCGAAGCACGTCGAGAAGATGTTCGAGGTCGGCTTCTACGAAGGCGGCCCGCACCCCACCACCCCCGCGTTGCGCCGCAAGGACCAGGTGCTCGACGGGGTCGACGCCGAGGTGATGTACGGCATCCTCGGCATCGGCCAGCGCCTCCGCGACCCGGAGCTGATGCAGGTCGTCTACGAAATCTACAACACGTGGGCGGGCGATTTCTGCAAGACCGACCCGGGGCGCTTCGTCGGCCTGGCGTGTCTTCCCAATCACGACCCGCAGGCGGCCGCGGCAGAGCTGCGCCGGGTGGCCGGCCTGGGCCTCCGGGGCGCCGACTTCGCCGTGGGCACCGCCGTCTATCCCATCTGGCACGGCGCCTGGGACCCCCTGTGGGAAGCGGCGCAGGATTGCCGGATCCCGATCTCCTTCCACACGGTCGGCTACCCCGTGCGAGAGCCGGCGGACGAGGCGATGGCGAAGGAGTACAACTTACGCTATCGCGCCACGCGCACGACGATGTTCCAGATCGCCGCCGCCGAGTTCCTGGCCAGCATCGTGTTCTCGGGCGCGCTCGACCGATTCCCGGGGTTCAAGTTCGTGCTCGGTGAGGCCGGGGTGGGCTGGCTTCCCTACGTCCTCGATCGGATGGACGAGGAGTACGACGACCGCTACTACCAGCTCAACCTCTCGGCGAAGCCCAGCGAGCTCTGGCGCCGTCAGGGCTACTCGACGTACCAGCATGAGCCGTCGGTGGCCACCATGATCCCGCTCATCGGCGAGGACAACATCATGTGGGGCTCGGACTATCCGCACCCCGACGGGATCTGGCCCGACTCGCAGAAGTGGATCGCCGAGGACCTCGGGTCGGTCAGCCCGGCGGTGCAGCGCAAGATCGTCTGCACGAACGCCGGGAAGCTCTACGGCCTGCTGTAGCCGGGCGCCTTCAGGACCGCGGAGAATCCGTCGGTCGCGACGGGCATGAACGAGACGCGCGCGCTGGCCCGATTCGTGGCGCAGACGAAATTCACCGATCTGCCGCGCGGCCTGGTCGACAACCTCAAGATCACCGTCGTCGACACGATCGGCGCCGGCTTCGTGGGGGCCGGGCAGCCATGGGCTCAGCGAATCGTGGCGGTGGTCCGGGCGCTCGGTGGCACGCCCGAGGCGTCCGTCATTCACCAGGATTGGCGGACGGACGTCTCCCGGGCCGCGCTCGCCAACGGGGTGCTCATCGGCGCGTTCGAGTGCGAGCCGCTCACCGGGTCGCACGCGAGCGGCACCGTGTTGCCGGCGGCGCTGGCGGTGTGTCAGCGGGAGCGGTTCGACGGCGCCGCGTTCCTCACCGCACTGGCCGTGGGCTTCGAGGTGTCCGCCCGGATCGCGCGCACGGCCGTCGGCCTGGAGACGGTGCGGGGGTTCCACAACCCGGGCACGCAGGGGCCGTTCGGCGCGGCCGCCGCCGTGGGCAAGCTCTACGGCTTCGACGAGGAGCGGCTGGCCAGCGCGCTCGGCATCGCGGGCTCGTCGAGCGCCGGCCTTCTCGAGTTCGCGTGGAGCGGCGGCGACACGAAGCGGCTGCACCTCGGGCGCGCCGGCCAGCTGGGGCTGGAGAGCGCATTGCTCGCGCGGCAGGGCGTGCGCGGCCCGGCGACGGTCCTCGAGGGTCGCTCCGGTTACTTCAACGCCTTCTCGACGCCGCCCCGGATGGAGAAGCTCCTCGAAGGTCTCGGGACCGACTGGGTCATCGAGCCGCCGTCACTGAAGTCCTACGCGACCCACGTCACGCACCAGGCCGTGGTCGAGGCGATCCAGCGTTTCAAGCGTGAGCATCCACTCGTTCCCGGGAAGATCACCCGCGTGGTGATTCGTGGTGCGCCGCAGATCATGGAAGAGCGCCACGCGGCGCGTGCGCCCCAGGACGTTCTGGGCGGGCAGTACAGCCTCCCGTTCACGACGGCGGTGGTGCTGACCCGCGACATGTCGAATCCGCTCGTCTACAACGATGACGCCGTGTCCGACCCGGTCGTGCGTGACCTGGCCCGCCGGATCGAGCTCGAGCCGCTGGAGGCGGGGCATGACGACACGCCAGGCGTCTGGCCGGCCGAGATCCTCATCGAGTGGGCGGGCCAGCGCCACACGTTGCGCACGCGCCCCCACAAGGGCTCGCCGTCCAACCCGTTCACGTGGGACGAAGTCTGCGAGAAGTTCCGGCGCTACACGGCCTCGGTCCTGGGCGCACAGCCGGCGGCGGCCATCATCGACGCGATCGGCGGCCTGGAGCAGGCGGCCGACATGGCCGACGTCGCCCGGCTCTTGACTCCGGGCCCGAGCTGAGGGACGTTTGCCGCCGAGAGCGACGGGTCGGCCCAGATCGGCCCGCGTCCGAATCCTGCGAGGAGGCCATCATGAGCTACGAGATCAAGGTCGAGGACGTCGAGTACATCCGTCATGCCGGCACGCCGCAGCTCGCGCGCCTCTACCGGCCGCAAGGCGCCGGGCCGTTTCCCATCGTGGTCGAGCTCCACGGCGGTGCCTGGTGTCGCTCCGATCGTCTCGGCGACAAGGTGATGCACGAGCCGCTGGCCAAGAGCGGGGTGATCGTGGCCGCCCTCGACTGGCGGCAGCCGCCGGTGGCGCCATATCCCGCCTCGTTCCAGGACATCCACTACGCGATTCGCTGGCTCAAGGCGCGAGCCGCTGAGCTCAGGAGCCGCCCTGACATGGTGGGCTCGATGGGCAATTCGAGTGGTGGCCACCAGGCGATGCTGCTGGGCATGCGGCCATTCGACTCGCGCTACGGCGCGCTGCCGTTGGCGGCGACGCCCGCCGTCGACGCCACCGTGCGCTGCGTGATCATGACCTCGCCCGTCATCGACCCGCTCGGCCGGTACCGCTACGCGAAGGAGCTCAAGGCCAAGGGTCAGCCGTATCCGGCGCTGGTGGACGAAGTGCTGCCGTGCCACGACGCGTACTGGGGGACCGAGGACGCGATGGCCGAAGGCGCCCCGGCGCAGGCACTCGAGCGCGGCGAAAAGGTTCAGCTGCCGCCCGTGCTCTACCTGCAAGGCACCGAGGACCAGGCGCATCCCCGACCCCATCTCGATCGTTTCGTCGCGGCCTACCGCAAGGCGGGCGGCGTCGTCGATCTCGAGCTGTTCGACGGTGAGGGACAGGGCTTCATCATGCGCAAGGCGGGCTCGCCGCCGTCCAATCGCGCGATCGACATGATCATCGAGTTCGTGCACAAGCAGATCCGGTAAGGCCGAGCGCGTCTCGTATGCACTTTGGTCTGTTCATGATGCCGCTGCATCCGCCCGATCGCGCGTTTGCCGACGCCTACGACCGGGACATCGATCAGATCGTCCTGGCCGATCAGCTCGGCTTTCGTGAAGCCTGGGTGGGTGAGCATCTGACGGAGCGATGGGAAAACGCACCGGCCCCCGATTTGCTCATCGCCAAGGCTCTGGCGCTGACCAGGAACGTGCGGCTCGGAACCGGCGTGACGCTCCTGGCTCTGCACAACCCCGTGTACCTGGCGCACCGCGTCGCCATGCTCGACCACATGGCGCGCGGCCGTTTTCAGTGGGGGATCGGTGGGGGTGGTATCCCCACCGATCTCGCGCTGCTGGGTCTGGACCACACGAACCCCACGGCCGTGCGGGCGCGCTCGGCCGAAGTGCTGGACGTCGTGCTCAAGCTCTGGGCGTCCGAAGGACCGTTCACGTATCACGGCGCATTCTTCGACATCGACACTCCCGTGTTCGACCCGCGGAAAGATCGCGGCTACTACATGAAGCCGTATCAGCAGCCGCATCCGCCCATCGCCGTGGCGGCCAGCACGCCCAACTCCCATTCGATGCGGATGGCGGGCGAGCGTGGCTGGATCCCCATGTCGAGCTCGCTCCTGTCCCGCCCGTATCTCAGCGCGCACTGGCGACTGGTCGAAGACGGCGCCCAGAGCGCCGGACGGCCGGCGAAGCGGAGCCAGTGGCGCATCGCGCGCGACATCCTCGTCGCGCCGACGGGGGCGATGGCGCGCGAACGGGCGCGGGCCGTGCTCGGGCGGAACTACATCCGGCACCAGCGCCCCAACCGACTGGGCACCATCCAGATGGCGTCGACCAAGCTCGAGTCATCGATGCCCGACGAGGCCGTCACCGTCGACTACTTGATGGAGAACGTCTGGATCGTCGGCGATCCCCGCGAGTGCGCGGACAAGATCCATCAGCTGTACGACGAAAGCGGCGGCTTCGGCACGCTGCTGGCGATCACCACCGACTCGGACGACGCCGGCTGGGATCACGAAAGCCTGCGACTCTTGACCGAGCAGGTGGCGCCCCGCGTCGCTCACCTGGGATAGAACCGGCGCACGACCCAGGCCTCCCCCGCGAGGCCCCGCGGCACGCTCCGTTCTCACTCCATCACAGGGCCGTGACATTTCGGCTGCCCGGTCGACATCGTGATATCGCCACCAGTGCGACTACCTCTACCGGGTCGGCGACATCATCGACTTCTGGCAGCTCCGACACACGCCGCACTGGCCGCAGATCCACACCGACGTCGTCCGCAAGGTGCTGTCCAAGGCGCGCGCCGGGGCGAGTGTGACGCTGATCCCCGGCAACCACGACGAGTACCTGCGCCGCTTCTGCGATCTGCAGCTCGGCAACCTCATGCCCCCTCGGCGACCACCGTGAACTCGTACTTCGGGCTTCCCCCGTTGTGACCCGTCCAGCCGTCCGAGATCGCGGTCTTGCCCTCCGGCTGGCGCGACCAATCTTCTCCTCCACGACGACGGTCGGCGCCTCCGCGGCGACCGGGGGCGCCGCCACGAGCACGGTCAGGATGATCGAAGCGACGAGGACGCGCCGCACGGCCTGACCGGCCAAGTATGCGTTCCCAGCGCTACACCGAGATGACACCTCGCCGACGATTACGTGGCGCGCGTCGTCGGCTACGGCCCGCGATACGCCTCGATGACCTTCAGGATGCGGTCGCGGGCCGGCCGGCTGAGCGCCGGATCGGAGAGATCGCGGCCGACGTAGTCCTCCTCGACCTCGTTCATCTTCACGAAGCGTGGCGGTTGGCCGGCCGGCGCCTTCTCGATGAAAGGGGCGGCGCCGGTCAGGACCTCGTCCCACACCTCCCGCAACACACGCCAGAACGCCTGACGCGGCCGGGCGAACGCCCGAGCGGCCTCGCACTCGGACTCCGGAAGCCGCACCGACCAGTTTTTCCCGACTTCCCGGGCCAGCCGCGTGCGCACTCCGTCACGGTGGATGGTCTTGACGTTGTCCTGACGCTCGAGCCAGCTCTGGCCGTACGCGATGATGCGCGTGGTCCGCTCGAGCGCGTCGTAGTCGACGCGGCGCATGTCGCGGGTCTCGCGGCCGGGAATGGGCGCATAGTTCGAGCACGACCACTCGGGATAGGCCGTGTCGCCCATCCAGCGCGCCGCGCACTGGTAGCGCAACCCGTCGTCGAGGTTCGTGACCCGCCGCGTCCAGAGCCCCGGCGTCGGCTTCAGGTCTCGCACCTGCCAGGTCCGGGGCGCGACGAACTCGTAGAGGAACGGCGCGTCGTACTCCCAGTCCTCCGTCTGGTGCTTGATCTCGCTGCCGTCCCGGACCGTGCCGCGGAGGTCGGTGAAGAACAGAATGCGCTGGAGCCGCACACGGCGCGGCGACAGCACCTCGGCGGTGATCCACTCCTTCACGGACTTGTCCCGGTTGACGTCGTAGACGCGCGCGTCTCGGGCGTAGCCCGGCTGGAGGCTTTCGATCTCGACGTAGCTGTAGTCGACCAGGTAGCAGCCCGCCATGCTGTGAATCGCGACCAGTCCACGCGCGAGCGGGTCGTCGGCGGCGCCGGCGCCCAGCGCACTCGCAGCGACGAGCACGAGCAGGCCTGGCAGTAGCGCGAGACGTCTCGGCATCGACATGGTCTGTTCGATTCAACGGGTGATCGGAATCAGGTTCACCTGATCCCCATGCTCTGTCAACCGAGCGCCGGGCGCGGAGTCGGGGCGACCCCGAGAGCGCGTCGCGCCTTGACTCACCGACCTGAACGGCGTTAGTGCTCCTTGCGTCACCGCCGCGCCCGGGGGCTCCCGGCTCTGGACGACGCAATGGTGCGGAACCAGGGGCGCGTCGAACCAGCAGGAGGAGAGCGATGCCGCACTACCTCAGTGACGACGAGCTGAAGCGCACGGCACCGGCCGAGGTCCTGGCCTACCGAAGCCCGGTGCCCACCCAGATCGTGTCGAATGGCGAGTACAACCCCCTGCCCCAGACCCGGGAGCAGCGCCGCGTGGAGGCGCGGGTGAAAGAGCTCGCCAGCGACCTGGCTCCCAGGCATGGGATGAACCGCCGTCAGTTCCTGGCCTCCAGCGCCGGCATGGCCGCCGCCTTCCTCGCGATGAACGACGTCTTCGGTCCCGTGTTCGACGTGAGCCGGGCGGAAGCGGCCACACCGGGCGTCGCCGACATGCGCGCGCAGGCGCTCTCCGGACAGTTCATCGTTGACGCCCAGACACACTTCGTCCGCGACGACTTCAAGCAGGAGGGCCTGCTCGATCTGGCCAAGTACGCCAAAGAGAACTGGAACCCGAAGCTGTGGGGCGAAAACAACCTGGCCCGGTACAAGTTCGAGAACTACATCAAGGAGATCTTCGTCGACAGCGACACCAAGGTGGCGCTGCTCTCGGGCGCGCCGTTCGACGACCCCAGCTGGGACCTCTTGACCAACGACCAGATCGCCGCCGCCCGCATGTCCATCAACAAGTTCTCCGGTTCTCGCCGTCTCCTGGGCCACGCCGTGTTCACGCCGAAGAAGCAGGGATGGATGGAGGAAGTGGATCGCGCGATCGCGACCCTCAAGCCCGACAGCTGGAAGGGCTACACGATCGGCGATCCGCTGTTCCCGTCCAAGCTGCAGTCGTACTGGTGGCTCGACGACGACAAGCTGATGTATCCCTTTTACGAGAAGGCCGTGAAGGCCAACATCACGACCGTCTGCATCCACAAGGGGTTGCTGCCGGCTGACTACGAGACGTCCTGGCCCGGCGTCTGGGAGTACGCGACGGTCAAGGACGTGGGCAAGGCGGCCAAAGACTGGCCGAAGCTCAACTTCATCATGTACCACGGCGCCCTGCGGCCCTTCCTGGAGAAGCCTGACGCGGTGCTCGCCGAGTTCGAGCAGACCGGGCGCATCAAATGGGCGACCGACCTCGCCGAGATCCCGAGCAAACACGGCGTGAAGAACGTCTACGGCGAGGTAGGCACCGCCTTCGCGACGTGCGCCGTCGCGAACCCGCGCTTCGCCGCGGCCTTCATCGGCACGCTCGTCAAGGGGCTCGGCGCCGACCACGTCATCTGGGGCACCGACTCACTCTGGTACGGCTCGCCCCAGTGGCAGATCGAGGCGCTGCGGCGGCTCGAGATTCCCGAGGACATGCAGAAGAAGCACGGCTTCAAACCGCTCGGGCCGGCCGACGGCCCCGTAAAGCGCGCCATCTTCGCCGGCAACTCCGCGCGCCTCTATGGCCTGCGGCCGAAGCTCGCCCAGCATGGCATCACCACCGACAAGATCGCCGCGATCAAGGCGGAGTACCTCGCCGCCGGCGGAGCGCGCACCAACGCGCGCTACGGCTTCGTAGCGCGTCCGACGGCGTAGGCAGGCACGGGTTCAGGCAGGAGTCGCGCGACGGGCATCCCGGGTCGACCGGCGTGCCCGTCGCGCGGTCAAATCTGGGGCGGCGGCACCGTCACTCGCGCCGCTCACGCTCGCTCAAGCTGATCCCGTACCGCTTCGTCAGCCGGTAGAGCGTGCGCCGGTGAATCCCCAGGAGCTGGGCGGCCAGCTTCTTGTTCCACCGCGCCTCGCGCAGGACCCGATGGACGTGACGCGTGACGACCCCGCGCAGGCTCAGGGACGACGCCACGGTCGCCCCACCCGACGCGCCCGCCGTCTCGACGCACTTCGGCGGCAGATCCTCGGGGCGGAGCACCGAGTTCGTCGTCATCGCGATCGCGCGCTCGATGGCGTGCTCCAGCTCGCGGACATTCCCGGGCCAGTCGTACGCGACCAGCAGTGCCATGGTCTCGGGAGCGATGTCGGACACGGGCTTGGCGTTCTCGGCGGCATACCGCCTGAGAAAGTGCATGGCGAGGATCGGGATGTCCTCGCGTCGCTCCCGCAGCGGCGGTACGTGGAGCGTCACCACGCTCAGACGATAGAAGAGATCCTCCCGGAACTTCCCGCTCGCGACCAGCGCCCCGAGATCGCGGTTGGTGGCGGCGATGACCCGCACGTCCACCCCGAAGCTCCCGGTGCCTCCCACACGCTTGACCTCGTGCTCCTGGAGGACCCTGAGGAGCTTCGCCTGGACGCACGCGCTGATCTCGCCGATCTCGTCGAGGAAGCAGGTGCCGGCGTGCGCCGTCTCGAAGAGCCCGCGCTTGTCGATCACCGCTCCGGTGAAGGCGCCCTTCACGTGCCCGAAGAGCTCGGATTCCAGCACGCCTTCGGCCAGAGCGCTGCAGTCGACGGGCACGAATGGGCGATCGGCTCGCGGGCTCGCCGTATGGATGGCCCGCGCGATCAGCTCCTTCCCGGTCCCGGTCTCCCCCTGAATCAGCACGGTGCTCCGGGTGCGGGCCACGCGCGCGACCGTGTCGAATACCTCGCGCATCGGCGCGGAGGCGCCCACGATGTCCCGGGCGCGACTGGCGTCCGGACGGGCCGGCGCGCGGTCGAAATCGTCACGCGAACGACGCCAGCGCGCTCGCATCGGCTGGATCGCGGCCTTCACGAGGTCAACTCCGAGCCTCTCGTTCCGTGGTGTGCGGGCATTCCCGCTCCTCCTGTATAGTCGAGCCTCGGCCGGCGGGGCCCCAGCCCCGCGACGACCTGCGGCGCACACGACTTGAATTCGCTGCAGACGGACGCATTCGGCAACGAGCCGTCGCAATCACCGGGTGAATCGGACGTGGCGGCTCAGCGAGCGCCCAAAAATGCCGCGCGACGGGGAGCGTTTAGACGATCAGAAGACGCCGCGGCCGGGGAGACGGAACGCGGGCAAGCCGAACTGCGAAGGATCTCGAAGCTGTGCGTGATTCACGGTGCCTGCCTCATCGATTGTCGAGGTCAGGGTATTGGTGCTCTCGGAGCCTGTCAAGGTTTAGAGCACCGAGGAAATTTCTCCAGTGTGGCGGAATGTCTCACGGCCGCGCTGGCCGGCCACACCCCCCAACACGCTGATCTTCCTGCGTCTTGCTTGAGCAGGGACGGCGGGCGCGTGACCGTTTAACCGGCAGGGGTGCCTAAAGTCACGCGGTTGCTCGACCGAACCCGCACGGCGAGCGTCCTTGTCCTCGCGCACTTGCGCACGGCGTCGTCTCGCTCCGTTCGACTGGCAAGTCTATTGCTGCCGATCGCGAAGGGCGAGCGGTGCGCCAGTAGAAGTTCACGACCTGGTGATCGAGTTGTCACAACGGGGTAACTGAACAGGCGGTATTTGACAGGTGCGGCAGCCGGCATTTGTAAGAGAAAGCGCCGGCATCTGGAGCGGGGAGCCGGAAGGAGGCGCGCGATGAGGGGCACCGTGGGAAATCTCCAACACCTGAATGAGCTTCGCCAGCACGGCAAGATGAATTGGTCAGTGAATGAGCAGGCCTGGGCGGCGCAGCCCCTCGATATCGTCGAGGCGCTCGCGCACGAGGGGTTCGCCGAATACAAGCGCGAAGTGACGCGGAGCCGGCGTGATCGTCCCCCGACGGGCGGCGTCTGGCAGGGGCTCAACAGCCAGACGGGTGCCGTGGCCTCCGCGATCTGGGTGCAACGCGCGGCCGGCGCGGAGCCGATCGTCTTCATCGACATCGACGGCGAGCCCCTCGACGGCGAGCCCCGTGAGCTGCCGGGCGACTGGACTCGAGACGTTGCGTGACGGGCCGAACCAACAAAGGAGAGGGTAATGGACACCACGACACAGGAACGGACGATGCGGGGCTTCGAGCCGTCGATGCTCGCCAGTGACGCGGCGATCGGCGCCACCCAGCGGGTGATCGGGGACCTGACCGAGCTGTCGATCGGCGCCGCCAAAGAGAACGCGAGGCTCGCAGCCGAGCTGCAGATCGCGGCCATCGACGCGCTCCAGGAGTCGCACGCGGCGGCCCTGCGCTGGCACACGCTGTGGCCCAAGGCGCTGGTCGACCCGCTGCACGTGTACCAGAAGGCGTTCATGGAGACCGTCGACACCACCCAGCGCGCGCTCTCGTTGATGGGAGCGAATGCGAAGGTCGTCGTGCAGTCGATCGATCGCCTGCAGGCGGCCGCCATGGACACGGGACGGCGCGTCCGCGAGACGCTGACGACCGCGTCCGGGATGCGGGAGGCGACGCGCCGCAGCTAGGTCGGACACGAGCGCGGCGTCGGGGTTTCCCCTGGCGCCGCCGTTTCCGTGATCGATCGCCGCGCCTCGGCCGGCGGGGCCCCAGCCCCGCGACGGCCTGCGGCGCGCACTACGGCTTCACGTACACGGTGTCGCCTTCGACTCGCACCTGGTAGGTGGGCACGTCCGCCGCGGCGGGCCCGCTCAGGAGCTTGCCGCTGCGCACGTCGTAACACGCGTAGTGCAATGGGCACTCGAGGACGTAGCCCATCAGCGTCCCCTCCGAGAACGACGACCCGGCGTGGCCGCAGGAATCCCGGAGCGCGAAGAAGGCGCCGTCGACGTTCGCGATGAGCACTCGCTGACGATCGACAACCACCCACTTCATCACGCCGGGCGGCAGCTCGGCCACCCTGGTCACCGCCACGAACCCGTCCAGCACGCCGCGGGGATCCCGACGGCGGGGCTCAGTTCAGCTTGAAGCCGAACAGCCGCGCGGCGTTCTCGGACGTGATCTTGCGCAGGTCCGCCTCGGGCGTCCCGGCGAAGATGCGATCCAGAAATTCCCGCGACTTCGGCCAGGTCGACTCGGCATGCGGGAAGTCGCTCCCCCAGAGCATGTTGTCGACGCCGATGGTGTCACGCAGCTGGATACCGAGGTCGTCCTCCATGAACTCCACGAACATGTTGCGCCGCCAGTAGTCGCTCGGCAGGAACCCCTCCTTCGACTTCCACCCCCGCGTGAATACCGGACGCTCGCGATACGTGAAGTCCATTTGCTTCAGCCAGTGAGGAATCCACGCCGCCTCGTGCTCGACGGAGCCCACCTTCAGCCGCGGGCACCGATCGAAGACGCCGGCGAAGATCATCGCCGACAGCGAGTAGCGCACCCAGTAGTCCGTGGTGGAACGACCGGCCCCGGTGAGCTCAGCGAGGTTCATGGTGAACTCGCAGCCCGGGATGCCGCCGCGCGGCGTTCCGATGTGCAGGAGCAGCGGGAGCCCGACGTCTTGCGCCGTCCACCAGAGGCGGTCGTAGATCGGGTGGCGGTACGGCCGCTCGGCCAGGGGCGAGACGGGGATGAACGCGCCGACCAGCCCGAGCCTCGCGCAGCGTTCCAGCTCCTGCGACGCGTCCTCGACGTCGTCCACGTTGAGCATGGCGATGCCCTTGAGGCGATCGGGATAGGGCTTGCAGAAGTCAGCGATCCAGTCGTTGTAGACGCGGCAAATGGCGGAGAGCAGGCCGCTGTCCGGGATGCGGTACCAGAACAGGCCCTGGCTCGGCTGCAGGCAGGCGCCCCAGACACCGTCCATCTCGTTCTCTTTGATCATCGCCTGCGGATCGTAGGCGCCGAGCCGGACGTCTTCCCACATGCCCAGGAAGTCGATCTGGGACGGGTCCTCGAAGCGTTGCCCCGCCTGCATCACCGCGCCGAGGGTGCCGACCTGCTGGCCGTCGATGAACCACGCGTCGTACTTGCGACCCGTGGGGGTTTCCACCCGCTCCATCCGCGGTGCCCGCTCCTTGAACCGGGGCTCGATCCGGCTCGTGTACAGGTCCGGCGGTTCGATGATGTGCGAATCGGCCGAGATGAGCCTGAGCGTCGTCATTGCGCACCTCCTATCGATAGCCGCGCCTCGGCCGGCGGGGCCCCAGCCCCGCGACGGCCTGCAGCGCGCACTACCGCAGAGCGATCAATGGGAGCCCTGCCTCACGCCGCACGTCGTTGATGATCTCGAGCACGCGCGTGCGCAGCGGTGGATACTCGATCCCGAACTCCTTGCAGAGGCGGCTGTTGTCCACCAGGTAGTTGCCGGACTCGTCGCGGCCGCCGTCCTTCTCGAAGGTGATCTGCGCGTCCGGGAGAAACTCGCGCACGATGTCCGCGAGCTCGCCCAGGCTCACCGGGATCCCGCCCGAGTTGTAGAGGTCGTGGCGGGGCGTGTCGGCCAGCAGCACACGGGCGAAGACCTCGGCGATGTCCTCGACGTGGATCAAGAGCCGCATGAAACCCTTGCGCGGAAGCTGCACGGGCTTGCCCCGGGCGGCGTCGACCATGAGCGTCACGTGATCCGTCGAGCCGCGGACTTTGTCCGGGCCGGTGACGTTGGCGGGGCGCACGCCCGTGATCGACATCGCGTAGTTCTTGATGTACTTCTTCGCCTGGAACTCGTTGAAGATCTTGTGGACGGCGTACTGGCTCGTGCCGTAGGTCGCGTCGTCCTCGGTCACCTGCCGGTCGCCGAAGTGGCTCTGCTGCCCGCTCACCGCGATCGAGCTCGCGTAGACCACGCGCTTGACGCCGCCCAGCCGCGCGGCCTCGAAGCAGTTGTCCATCCCGAGGACGTCCAGGCGCATGACCTGATGCGGGTTCCCCTCACCCGCCCCGAGCCCGTAGGCCAGATTGATGAGCCGGTCCGGCTTCACCTCGATCACGGCGCGCATCACGTCGCCGAACCGCGTGACGTCCCCGCGGATCACCGTCGCCTGGCCCGGCAGAGTCGCATACGGCGACGCGGGCGTCGTGTTCAGGTCCATGCACACCACGGTCTCGCGGCGCTCGATCAATCGCCGCATGAGCCGCGGACCGATGAAGCCAGTGCCGCCGATCACCAGAACCGACATCCCACCCTCCTCGGTTTGAGCGTCAGGCGGGCAGCCCGTAGTACGCGGCGCAGTTGTCCCAGAGGATCTTGCGCTTGCTCTGCTCGGAGATCGGCAGGCGCAGGAACGACTCCACCGCGCGCGGGAACTTCGAGTCGCCGTGCGGAAAATCGGTCGAGAAGACGATCCGGTCGTCGCCGATGGCGTCGATGACGTGCTTCACCGGCTCCTCGTCGCACTCGACCGACACGAAGCACTGGCGCTTGAAGTACTCGCTGGGGGCCATCGTGAGGTCGCGCGCGTAGATGTCGCCGAGCCACTCCCAGTGCTCGTCCATGCGCCAGAGCAGGAAGGGCACCCAGCTGCAGTTGCCCTCGAGGAAGGCCACGCGCAGTCGTGGATGGCGCTCCAGGATTCCGCCCGCGCAGAAGGCGCCGACGGCCAGCATCTGCTCGACCGGGTGGGAGTAGATGTGCTTCAGCATCGTGTTGGCGCCGAACTGCTCGCCTACCTGCCGGAGCTGCGAGCCCGACCCCTCGTGGAACCCCAGCGGAACCTCCAGCTCATCAAGCGTGGCCCAGAGCGGCTCGTAGTACGCATCGTGCCAGTTCCGTCCGTTCACCTCGTTCGGCCGCAGGAACACTCCCCGGAAACCGAGCTCCCGCACACAGCGCGTGGCCTCGGCGACCGCGTCGTTGACGTCGAATGGAGAGATCATGCCAGCGCCGAGCAGGCGCTCAGGGTTCTCCTGGCAGAACTCGTAGAGCCAGTCGTTGTACGCGCGCGCCATAGCGGCGGCGAGCCGCGGCTCCATGTCCGGGACCGTCAGGGCGAAGAGACCGCGCGAGGGATAGACCACGGCGACGTCGATGCCCTCGATGTCCATCGCCTCGAGCTGGACCTTCGACGTCCATCCCCGCTCCGCGAACGGCCGCCAGCGCTCCTGGTTCAGCGCGTAGTTACGCCCCTGCCGGCGCCGGCTCCGGTCCGCGTCGATGGCCACCCGGCCCCAGCCCTTGCCGGCAAGGGCCAGACGCAAGTCGCCGGCGTCCTCCGTGAGCCCGTGTGGCGCTTGCTCCCGGAAGGCTGGGTCGATGTACCGCGGCCACAGATCGGGCGGCTCGATGATGTGGATGTCGCTGTCGAGGACCTTGAACGTGCCGTGCGCCATCTCGCACCTCCGCGTTGAAGGAAAGCGTGGGCACCGTAACCCCGCGCGCCGGCGTTGTCAAAGGGCGCCGCCCGGCGGGCCTGTCGCGGCTCCGCGCCCCGAGAGCCGCGCCCCCGAGCAGAGCCCGAACGGGATCCGGGTCATCACTCGCTACGGAATGAAGTTAAGCTCCTCCGGCAGCGGCGGGATGATCGGCGTCTCGTCAGCCTGGGCGATACACGACGAAGCCGACATGCTCGTGCAGGCAAATCATCCCGACCACCCGATCGGAACCAGGGTCAGAGCCGCGCAGGCTCGGTCGGGCGGCTAGAAAATACCGGGGAAGCCGCGGACCCCGGCGGCCCGACGCTTATCCGCGTGCGCGACCGGCCGGGCGCGGCACCGGCGCGGCCACGGCGCGCCGACCGAGCGCCAGGTATACACCGCCCGCGACGACGATCCCGACCAGCCAGCTCAGGTCCGCGCCGCCGAGCAACCCGGTGGAAATCGGCCCTTGCAGCGCCGGAACGAGACCGTCTTCGACCAACCACCCGGCGATCAGGCCGACGACGAACGCCACGACTCCGCCCCAGTTGATGTCGCCGTACGCGCTGCGCGCCGGCTCCCGATAGAGCTCGTCGACGTCGATCCGGCCTCGGCGCCTGACAAAGAAGTCGGCCAGGACGACGCCGGCGAACGGACTCATCCACAACAGAAGACTGATCATCCAGTTGTCGAAGGCCTTGGCGAACGAGGGCTGGAAGACGAAGTAGATCGTGACCAGATAGCCGACGATACCGGCGATCAAGGCCATCGCCGTCCGCGAGATGCGGACGCCCATGCTGAGCGCCGCGAGGGCCGCCGAGTAGACGTTCAGGATATTCGTGGCGATCGGGCCGTGCAGCACCATCAGGAGCACGAGCAGGCTCGTGATACCGCCGAACACAGCGCTGACCATCTTGGCCGGATCGGTGTCCAGCGTCACGCTGGCGAGGGTCGCGCCGAGAATGGCGAGCCACACGGTGGGGACGAACATCCCCACGTAGCTGTACCAGAAGACGGCGGTCGAGGACACGGTGCGCGGGACGAAGCGGGAATAGTCCGAGGCCCACGTGACCCACGAGATTCCCCACCCCACGCCGATCGCGGTCACGAGCAACGTGATCATCGCCAGGTGGGCGCCCGGCGGAAGCGTGCTGGTGAGCCCCCAGTTGACCACGCCCGGCCGAGTCCAGGCCAGGACGCTCATCAGGAGCATGATGACGGCGGTGACGGGGACCGTGTACTTCTCGAAGGTGCGGATCGCATAGAAACCGTAGAGGCCGATCAGCACCTGGAGCACCATCACGACGGTGACGACGATCAGATTCGTCGACCACGTGTCGCCGATCCCAAACTGGGCGAGGATGGCGACCGCGATCTTGACGGGGAAGTACGTGTTCACGCCGATCCAGCCCAGCGTCATCAGGAACATCAAGGCGCTCGGCAGGTACGCCCCTCGCCGGCCGAACGCCGAGCGGCAGAGCACCATCTGATTGACGCCGGTCTTGTGGCCCATCACGGTGAAGGCGGCGAAGATCGCGCAGCCCACCAGGTTGCCCAGGACGATGACCGCGATGGTCTCCCACAGTCCGAGCTTCAGGACGATGCCCAAGGCACCCAGGGCCCAGTTGATCGGCGCGATGTTGGCCCCGGCCCAGATCCACATCTGCTGCGGCCCGGTCGAGTCCTTGTCTGCCTCCGGGATGGGTTCGACGCTGTGAACGTCGGCGCGAAGCTCGGCTGTGGTGGGCGTCGCCATGATCGCCTCCTCTAGGTGGATGGGGCGCGATCCGGGCGCGATTATCTCACTTCAGGTCGGCGTCCGGGTCCTAGCGTTGCTGACGCACGAACGCCTTCCTGAACACGAAGTCGCCCACCCGCCGGCCCTGGGCGATAGCCTCCGTCTTGTCGAAGGCCCAGTGAATCCCGAGGTAGATGCGGCTCTGGCCGTTTTCTTCCTCGGCCTGGGAGAGCGACGAGAAGCTGCGCGGCACGAGTGGACGCACGTGCCCCTCGTTGTCGAGCGTCTCGCCGTTGAACTCGTCAGACACGAACGTGAAGGCGATGCGGTCGGTCCCGTAGAAGTCCCTCAAGATCTGGAAGAGTGCGCCTCCGAACCCGGCGTGCCCGGAAGGGAATGCCGGAAAGGGCGGCGTGAAGTTCGGCCCGATGAGGTTGCTGGCGGGCGCACCGAGTGGCGAGTAGTTCGCATCCTTCGCGGTCTCCAGATCGCCGGCGGCCTCGCGAATGCCGGTGACCGGGCGCCAGAACTGGTAGTGGTACTTCGACTCCCAGATCGCGACCCCGGCGTCGGCCATCGCGACGTTCACGAGCGCCAGGAGGCGCGCGAGCTCGATCCCGTGCGTCCCGCGCTGCTCGGCGATGAGCATCGTGATCTGGTTGTAGAGGCGCGGCGGCGCGCAGAGGCTCGGGGTGCCGTCGTAGGCCCAGAAGATCCCCGCGAGGGTCTGGTCCTCGCTTCGCGTCGTTGGGGTGGTCGACCCGTCGCCGCCGAGCGCCTTCACCTCGTTGAAGGCGACGGCGTACTCCGGACTGTCGAGGGCGGGCGGCGGTGAAACTCGGAACTGATCTCCCGATCGCAGGACGAACGGCGTGACCTCGCCCCAGTGGGCGCCCAGCGCGAGCGGGTTCCGGCTGATCGGGTCCTGGCGCCACTTCCCTGGCTCGTCGCTCGTGATGAAGTCGATGCCGACGCGGGGCTCGGGATGCTTCGACCCATCGTTGGCGCGGCGCGCGAGGATGCGAGCCGCTGCCAGCTGTCCGACCTTGACGCCGTTGGCCTTGGCGCGCCCGTCACGCATGGTGCCGAGATCGTCGACGAGCGCCTCGTCGAGATCGGCCTTCTGTGACGGGAAGAGCGCGACCAGCGTGTCGTGCGCGGCCAGCGCGATGGCCGCCTCTACCGAGGTCTCGTCGGGTGCGCGGCGAAGGCCGGTGTAGCTCTGGTAGCCACCGACGATCGCGTTCATGGCGTCGAAGACCGCGATGTGGACGATGGCCATGGCCCGACTCGAGCGCCCGGGCCCCAGTTGCTCTCCGAAGACACGGCTGTCGCCTGACGGGGCCGGGGTGTGGTCGAGGCCACTGGCGTCGATGGCGAGCTCGTTCCAGTGGCGAAGATCGTGGGTCGCGCCCGCGCCGCGCCGCCGGCGGTGTCTGAGGTCGCGCAGGCTCGGCCGGGCGCCGAAGCGTGGCCCAAATGCCTCACGGAGACCGCCTGGGAACCCCTCGGCACCCGCGGAAACGGGCAGGCCGAAGGCGAGCATCCCCAGCAGGAAGGCCCGACGTGATGACCGACTCTCCATGCCTCCCTCCCCTTCGTGAGCGGGAAGGAGAGCAGCCGGCGTGCCACGGCGACGTCATCGACGGTGATCAGGGATTCTGGGGAGTTCGGGCGGGCGCGTTCTCTCCCCGCCTGCACGACGGAGACAGCGAGTCACAACGTCCGTCAGACCGCCGACACCGCGCCGCGATTCTCAAAAACGATCATGGCGCAGTCCGACTCGATTCAGCTCCGGCAGTAGGGCAGCACCCGCTCGCCGAACAGCCTGATCGCGTCCATGATCTTCTCGTGCGACGGCCCGCCCGAGTGGGCGTGGCGGAGGCGAAGAAGGAACGTGCTGGCGCCCGTGGCCTTCTGCCAGCGCTGGAATTCCCGCACGCACGTCTCGGAGTCGCCGAGGATCAGACGATCGGGCGCGAGATTCTCCAGCGTGAACTTGGTGTCGGCCGACAGGGTGCGGAACTCGGCCAGTCGGTGCTCCCAGTAGTATCGATACGCCGCCATGACGTGCGGGCCGTACACCGCGTCGGCTTCGGCCCGCGTTGTTGCGACCCACGCATCGCGCATCTGAATGACCTCGGGCTCCCGCCCGGCCTGTCGGGCCGCGTCCTTATATATGTCGGCCAGCTCCGTGGCGTTCTCCATGCTGGTGCTGGGCGTGCCCACGAAGCCATCGGCGAGACGACCGGCCCGGCGTGCGGCCGCCGGAACGCTGGCGCCGAACCACAGTGGCGGCCCCGGCGCCTGGTACGGCTGCGGACGAATCTGCACGTCGTCGAGCGTGTAGTGCTTGCCGCGGAACGAAAACGGCTCGCCCGCCCAGCACAGGCGCAGGATCTCGACACTCTCCTCGAAGAGCGCCGTGCGGTGCTCCATCGGCACGGCGAAGGCGCGGAAGTCGGCGGGCTGATAGCCGATGCCGACGCCGAGGATGACGCGCCCTTTCGACACGAGGTCGAGCGTGATCACGTCCTCGGCCACGTGCACCGGATGGTGGAGCGGCAACAGAATGACCGAGGTGCCGACGCGGAGGTCCCGAGTGCGCGCGGCCACGGCGGTGGCGACGATGAGGGGCGAGGGCAGGAATCCGTCGTGGTCCTGGTGGTGCTCGCCGAAAAAGCACGAGTCGAAGCCGCTGGCTTCCGCGAGCTGGGCTTCGGCGATGACTTCGTCGATGCAGCGATCGAGATGCTCGCCCCGTGGGGGATTGGCGATCGAGCTGTACAGGCCGAATTTCATTGGCCACCTCGCGGCGACGGCTCGCGACGATGAGTCAATGTAGCATCACCACCAGCGGCCAGGGGAATCCCGTGCTCGGGTCTTGTCAAAGACTCCGTCGGAGGTACTCTGTCTCCAAGGGAAGATCGGTCATGCCGCTCTCGCCACTCCGGCTCTTCGTGCTTGTCGTGGCGCTCATACTCGGCTCGACCGGCTGCGGCTCGACGACCCGGATCGTCAACCAGTGGAGTCACCCGGACTACGCCTCGCCTCGCTTCAGCCGGATCCTGGTGATCGGGGTCAGCAAGCAGCCGAGTCTTCGCCGCACCTTCGAGGACGAATTCGCCGCCAAGCTCAAGGCGGCGGGCGTGGACGCCGTTCCCAGCTATCGCTACATCCCCGAGGACGGACCGGTCGACGAAACTCGCTTACAGGCGGCGGTGAAGCAGGCGAACGCCGACGCTGCCATCGTTACGCGGGTGGTCCGGGTCGAGAGAAAGACCCAGGTGAGCCCGGGCTTCTACCAGCCGGCTCCCGCCCCGGGTTTCGGTTTCTATCCTGGATACTCCGTCGCCTGGCTCGGGTACTACGAGCCCCCGATGGTCTACCAGTACGACGTCTACATCTCGGAGACCAGTCTGTACGACATGGCGAGGAACCTGCTGGTGTGGAGTGGCACGGCGGAGACCCGGGCGCCCGGCGACATCAACAAGGAGATCACACGCTACGTGGACGTCGTGATCAAGGCGCTGAGGAGCAAGAACCTTCTGGCCTAGCCTCGCGGAGCGACCGACCGCAGCGCCTCGAGGTACGCGTCTTTGTCCGGCTCGTTGAAGACCAGTCGGACTTCCTGCACGCCGGCGTCGAAGAAGCGCTGCATCTGATCGCGGCAGTGCTTCGGCGTGCCGAGGATGGTCACGGCATCGACCATCTCGTCGGTGACCAGCTTCGCCGCCCGGTCGCGCTCGCGCGCCTGGAACGCCTCGCGCACGCGATCGGCCTCGTCGCCGAAGCCGATGCGGTGCATGTAGGCGTGATAGAACACGCCCATGCCGCCGATGTAGAAGGCGATGTGCGGACGCTCGCGGTCGCGGGCGGCCTTGATATCGTCCGTGACGTAGATCGACACCTGCGGCGAGATGGCGATGTCGCGCAGCGTCCGGCCGGCGGCTTCGGCGCCGGCTTTCAGCTCGACCACCGCCGCCGCCATCCGCGAGGGCGCCAGGAAGATCGGCAGCCAGCCGTCGGCCAGCTCGCCGGTGAGCCGAAGGCTCGGCGGGCTCAGCGCGGCGATGTAGATGGGCAGGCTCGTCCGGTACGGCGTGAACCGCAGCTGGAAGCGCTTGGTGTGGAAAAACTCGCCGTCGTGGTCGAGCCGATCGCCGCGCGCGGCCTTGCGGATGATGTCGATGTACTCGCGCATGCGCGTCAGCGGCTTGGCGAACTTCTCGCCGTGGAAGTCCTCGATCACGAGCCGGCCGCTCGTGCCCAGGCCGAGAAAGAAGCGTCCCTGGGTCATACGGTCCATGTTCAGTGCCGTCATGGCCAGGTTGGCCGGCGAGCGCGCGAAGACCGGCACGATGCTCGTGCCGATGCGGATGCGCGAGGTCACCGCCGCCAGCTGCGCCAGCGAGGTCAGCGCGTCCTCGCCCCACGACTCCCCCATCGTGACGCAGCTGTAGCCGAGCTCTTCGGCCAGGACGGCGGCGTCGCGCGTCTCCCGCCACGACATGCCCGGCACGTGCATGCCCATGAGGCCCACGTCGCCCATCGCGCAGCTCCTATAGCTTCGAGCTCGACCCGAGGCCCGAAGCGAGAACTTCCGAGATGCTAGCCTACTACGAACGATGCCAACGACAGTTGATAGACGGCCTGCGGCGCGCACCTCATAGAGTGATGCGGCTCCCTGCGCGCCTCTGCCCGAAGCCCCGTATCCTCTTCGTCGGGATCAACCCGAGCCTGACCTCAGCCCGGGTCGGCCATCACTTCGCGGGGCCGGGCAATCCGTTCTACCGGCTGCTGCACGCCGCCGGCTTCGTACCCCGGCCGATGACGTTCGTGGACGACGTTCGCCTACCTGAGTATGGACTCGCGCTCACCAACATCGCGGAGCGAGCCACGCGCGCAGCCGCGGAGCTCACCGCAGCGGATTACGCGCGCGGCCGCAAGCGACTGGCCCGAACCATTGCGACGATTCGCCCTGCGGTCGTCGCGTTCGTGGGCAGCACCGCGTACCGACAGTTCTTCGGTCCCTCCTCGAGCAGCGGGCCCGGGGCAAAGCCGGAGCGGGTTTGCGGTGCTACCGTCTTCGTGGTGCCGAACCCGAGCGGCCGCAACGCAGCCTATCCCCGCTTCATGGACAAGCTCGTATGGTACCGGCGCCTCCAGCGATGGGGCGATCGCCTGGAGGGCGCCGATGCCGGCCGACGGCACGCGCAGAAACTCTAGTCAGGACAGGTGGTGTCGTCGCAATAGACGACGTTTTCCCAGGTGAAAACCCCGGGCGAGTGGGGATCGATCATCAGTCGCAGCCACTCCACCAGGCGCACATCGGGGTCCGAGTTGATCGAGTTGATCAGGAGCGGCGCCGCAGCCACCAGACCGAGGCTGTAGGGCCAGTCGCCGAAGACGGCGAGTGTGAGCTTGCCATGGCCGTCGTCGCTATCGGTGTCGTCGTGGTCTCCTGGCTGGGCGTAGCTCTGGTTGGCGATGAGCGCACAGCAGAGGACGGCGGCGATGACGAACGCTCGCTTCATAGTGTGGTGGCCTCCTCCTCGTCTGAATTTGACGAGGATCGAAGTACCACACTCGTGTCGTGCCGAGCATGACGTTACGGTTGTGAAATGGCGACGAAATTGCGACCAACACGAGTCCGCACGGCGCTGCCTCCGTCGAGCGGGCTCGCTTGACAGGCCTTGGAGCCGGAGTCACAGTCCTGCCCGATAAGGAGATCTCTTGGGAGAATCTCGAGCAACCGCTCGGCGTCGAGGCGTGCGCCGGCTCTCCTTGCGCGGTGCCGACCTCGTCCTGATGGCGAGGCACCCGCGCTGGAAGGGCGTCGGGCTCAGCCACAACACCCTCCTCGTGGTCGAGTGCGATGGTCCCATCGCCTCCGAGCGGATCACGCGCGCCTTCGATCGATTCCTGGATGTGTGCCCATGGCCGGCGGCGCGGCTGCGGCGGTTTCCGTGGGGCAAGCTTCACTGGGCCGCCGGCGCACGCCAGACACTCACCTGTCCGCCGGTGCGGCGAGCGGCGGTCACCACGAGGCAGCAGCTCGCGCGCGAGCTGGTGACGGAGCTCAACACGAGGATCGAGCCCCGACACGAGGCACCGCTCCGCATGCTCCTCGTCGACGGCGAGGCGGAGAAGTCGAGGCCGACGACTTTCCTGGTGCTGACGTGGTTCCATCCCCTCATGGACGCGCGGGGTGGAGAAAATCTCCTGACACACCTGAACCACCTCGACCGGCACGGGGGCGAGGCGCCCTGGGACGGTGTCCCTCCGGCGTTCGTGCCCGATCGGGACTCGCGGACGCTCATCGAGCGCGGTCGCATTGCCGGGGCAAGCCTGAAATACTTGCGGACTCTCGCTCCCGTACCGCCGGTCTCGCCGGGGGCGGCGCCGATGCCGCCGGGACGAGCCTGCTTCAGGCAGGAGAGCTTCGTCGGACCGGACTCGGCCGACCAGCGCGCCACGCGCGAGATCTCCTGGCGCGTGGCCCTTGTCGGCAAAGCGTTGACCGAGCTCTGGCATAGACGGGGTCTCTCGGACGTTCCCTGCCTGCTTCCGATTTCCGTGGACCTGCGACCCAAGGGGGATCTCGGAGCAACCTTCGGGAACCAGCTCGCCTTTCACTTCGCGCGATTCCAGCCGTCCGACACGGGCGACGTGCCCGGACTGGCTCGAGCCCTGCGCCGTCAAATGGCCGATGCTGTTCGCGACGGACAGATCGAGGCCAACGCGGTCGCCCTGGAGTTCCTCCACTACCGCCCGCTCTCGAGGATGCTGCGCGTGCTGCCGTGGACGGCGGGCGGAGAGCTGTTCTCCTTCAATTGTGCGGACCTTGCGGACTGGCCGCGAGCTCTCGAGGAATGTTTCGGGCGTCGCGTCGTGAACGCCTATCACGTTCCCGTCGTTCCTCCCCGGCCTGGGATCGGGGTATTCTTCAACCGCTGCGGAAGTCGGAGCAACCTCGTCGTCTCGTGGATCGAAGGCGTCGTGAGCGAGGCCGAGGTGGCGCGGATCATCGAGCTGGTTCGCGACGGGATGGGATGGACCGCCACACCATGAATTCCGACGCCGACACGCTGGGGCCCCTGCGGGTCGCGATCATCGGGGCCGGGCCCTCGGGATCCGCTCTGGCCATCCTGCTCGCCCGTCACGGGGGCGACGTCACGCTCTTCGACGACGGCCGGCGTCCGGACCTGCTCGTCGGTGAATCGCTCGTTCCCGCCGTGGTCCCCATCCTGAAAACGCTCGGCATCGAGGAGGAGACGGCGTCCTTCAGCCGCGTCAAGCCCGGCGTGTCCTTCGTCTGGTCGCCCACCGACCGGGTCAGCGTCACGTTCAATCGCTTCGCCCCCGCCGTTTTCCCGTACGCCTACAACGTCCCGCGCCCGCGCTTCGACGACGCGTTGCTCGCCAAGGCTATCGCCTCCGGAGTACGGCACGTGGCTACTCGAGCCCGGCTGCAACCGACCACTGCGGATGAATCGCGCGGGGAGCTAGCGCTCGCTCCCGAGACGCTGGCCGCGGCACCGGCCCTGGACGGCCGCCCGCCCCATCTCATCGTCGACGCCACCGGACGGGGTCGCCACGCCGCCCGAGTGCTCGCGATTCCCGCTCGCCTCGGGCCTCGGAAGGATGTCGCGCACTTCGCCCACTTCGAGGGCTTCCGCTGGGACGACGCGCCGGGCCAGGTGCTCATCGCGCGCGGCGAGGCGGGATGGAGCTGGTGCATCCCGCTCCAGGAACGGCTCTCGATCGGTATCGTGCTGGGCCAGGACGACGCGGCTCGCCTCGGGCGCACGCCGGAAGAGCGGCTCGAGCGCGCCATCGCCACCGACCCCTGGCTCTCCTCGATCGTCGGCGATGGAAAGCGGGTGACGGGCGTGGCGACCTACGCCAACTACCAGATGATCTCCGAGCGCGGCCACGGTCGCGGCTGGGTCATGGTGGGAGACGCCTTCGGCTTCATCGATCCGATGCTCTCGCCCGGAGTGTTCCTCGCGCTGCGCTCGGCCGAGCTGCTCGCGGCGGCCCTGGCCCCCTGGCTTGGACGACGTGCGATCCCGTCGCCGGCCGAGCTGGACTCGGCGCTGGCCTCGTACGTCGACCTCCAGCGCGCGATGCTGTCGGCCTGGTTCGAGCTGGTGGCCTATCTCTACGATGGACGGCTGGCGGCGTTGATCCAGGCCGGGCGCGGCTGGATGCCGAAAAACCCAGGCTTCGTCAAGAGGACGATGCAGGAACACATTGCGCGCCACGTCGGGTTGCTGGCCAGCGGGGCGGCGACGACGTCGCGCTATAGTCGTGGCCTGCTCCGCCTCTTGAGCCGCTACGGGTTGCGCGGCGTCGACCCAGCGGAGCTCGCCATCCGCTGAAGGTCGAGGGGAACGTCACGCCCGTGACGGGCGCTACCGCGGCGGTTTCGCCGCGACGTACTCGCTGAGGAATCCGAAAAACACGCGCCGTTCAACCTCGACGAAGCCGTTGCGCCGCAGGGCGTCGAGAATCGTTTCCGGCGGAACACACCTGTCGATGGTATCCCAGTAGTACTTCATGAGGAGCTGGGCCGGCTCGCTTCTGGTGCTGATTCGGGTCATCAAGGGCAGGACGTGCTGGAAGTGGGCTTGCATCAGCCAGCGAGACACCCGCGACGGCGGGCGGGACACCTCGAGGAGGAGAAGGCGCCCACCCGCCTTCAAGACACGCCGGTACTCATGGAACGCCACCTCGAGGTCGGCCACGTGGCGCAAGGCGAAGCCCATGCTGAGCATGTCGAAGCTGTCGGAGCAGAATGGCAGCGCCTCGGCTCTCCCCTGCACGAGCGGCCCGGCGAGCGTCTTTCGCGCCTCGCGCAGCATGCCGCGGCTCGGATCGACGCCGATCACTCGACCGGAGTCGCCGAGGATCGCCGCGCCACCGTGTGCGACCAGACCGGTGCCGGTCGCGACGTCGAGGAGCCACATCCCGGGCCGCAGGCCGGCGCGCTGGAGGGCCTGGCGGCGATACCAGGGGCCCGAGCCCAGGTCCAGCATCTGACCGATGCGGTTGTAGTAGCTCGCCGCGCCGTCGAACAGCTCGCCGACGAACGACTGCCGGTTAGCGGCGGTCGAGTAGTACTCCTCCAGAACCGGATGCGGCGGTGTCGATTCGGTCATGGTGCGTGGAAGTATACTTCTATCTCGGCCGGAGTCCTTGTGTCCGTGCCGGGGGGGTCCCGACGATGCTCGACATCCCGTTCCGCTCCGCAAAGCAGCTCGCCGCCGACATCAGAAGGAAGAAGATCGGCTGTCTCGAGCTGCTCGATCTCTATCTGGCGCGCGTCGAGAAGTACGACGGCGCCCTGAACACCGTCGTCGTCCGCGATTTCGACCGAGCGCGCACGCGAGCGCGAGCGGCCGATCGCGCGCTGTCCAGGCGCGACGCGTGGGGCCCGCTGCACGGCGTGCCCATGACCATCAAGGAGTCGTACGACGTCGCGGGCCTGCCGACGACGTGGGGCGTCCCGGCGTCCAAGAACAACATCGCCCGGAAGAACGCGGTCGCCGTCGACCGCTTGCTCGGCGCCGGCGTCGTGCTCTTCGGCAAGACGAACGTGCCGCTCTATCTCGCCGACTGGCAGAGCTACAACGCGATCTACGGAACGACGAACAATCCGTGGGACGTCCGGCGCGCCCCCGGCGGATCCTCCGGCGGCTCGGCCGCGGCGCTCGCGGCCGGGCTCACCGGGCTGGAGGCCGGCAGCGACATCGGGTCTTCGATCCGAAACCCGGCGCACTTCTGCGGGGTCTACGGCCACAAGCCGACGTGGGGCCTCGTGCCGCGCGCCGGCCAGGCGCTCCCCTGGCAGACGGCGCCGGTCGACATCGACGTCGTGGGACCGCTGGCCCGCAGCGCCGACGATCTCGCGGTCGCGCTGTCGGCCATGGCTGGGCCGGACGAGATCGAGGTTGCAGGATGGCAGCTGCGGCTGCGGCCCCCGCGGCAGAAGCGCCTGCGTGATTTCAAAGTGGCGCTGATGCTCGACGCGCCGGAGATTGCCGTGGACCGCGAGGTGCAAGATCGGCTTCAGGCACTGGCCGACTTCCTGGCACGGCAGAAGGCGAAGGTCGACGATCGCGCGCGCCCGACAATCGACACCGGCGAGGCGTTCAGCGTCTACGTCCGGCTCCTGCGCGCCGCCACGTCCGACCGCCAGAGCGACGCGGACTTCGAGAAGAACGCGGGGATCGCCCGAACGCTCTCGCCCGACGACGAGAGCTACTACGCGCGGGCGACGCGTGCGGCCGTCCTGTCGCATCGCGACTGGCTCGCCGCGAACGAGGCGCGCCACCGCATGCGCCTGGCCTGGGCCGAGTTCTTCACGAGGTACGACCTGCTGCTCTGCCCCGTCGCCGGCACCGCCGCGTTCCCGCACGACCAGAAAGGCGAGCGCTACGAGCGCACGCTGATGGTCAACGGCAAGCGGGTGCCCGTCACCGACCACCTGTTCTGGGCTGGCTATACCGGCGCGTCTTATCTGCCGTCGACCGCCGCTCCCTGCGGGTTCACGCCGGCGGGCCTTCCGGTCGGCGTGCAGATCGTCGGACCGCAATACGGCGACCTCACGTGCCTCGGGTTCGCGCGGCTGCTCGAGCGCGAGTTCCAGGCGTTCGTGCCGCCCCCTGGCTACGCGTGACAACGCGCAGGCTGCTTAAAAAGACCCAGCTGCGAGGCGGCGCCCGACGGCCGCACGCGAGGCGTACTCGCTGTACGTTGAGCGTGCGGCCGAGGGCGCCAACGAAGCAGATGGGCCTTTTTCAGCAGCCTGAGAGGGGCGGGCGCCGCCGGTAGAACCCGGTCGCTTGCTCGAAGGCGTGCGCGAGCTGGAGCACGCCCCACTCGTCGCGGTGACGCCCAACGATCTGCAGGCCCACCGGCAGGCCCTCGTCCGTGAAGCCGGCCGGCACCGAGATGGCCGGCAGCCCCGTCACCGTGATGTCCGAGCAGACCCGCATCCAATCGATGTACGTCGGCAAGGGAGCGCCGTTGATCTCGGTGACGTACGGCTGCGAGACGTCGAAGGGCGGGACCTGGGCCGCGGGGGCCAGCAGGAACTCGTGGCGCTCCATGAACTCGCGCACCCGGTGATAGAGCCGCGTGCGCGCCACCTCCGCCTCGCCGATCTCCCGCGCCGTGAGCTTGAGCCCCTCCTCGATATTCCAGACGACGGTGTCCTTCATCTGGTGGCGGTGCTGAGCGAGCAGCGGTCCATAGCGGGTCGCGAAGGTCAGTGCCCGTAGCACCTGGAAGACCTGCCGCGCCTCGCCGAAGTCGGGCTGCCCGTCCTCGACGTCGCAGCCGAGGGCTTCGAACGTAGCGCGCTGCCGGTCCAGCACCGCGGTCACGCGCCGATCTACCGGCAGGCCGCCGAGGTCGCGGCTCCACGCGATGCGGACGCCCTTGAAGCCGCGATCGAGGGGCGCGCGGAATCGGTCGCCGGGCTCGCTGATGGCGATCGGTGAGCGCGGGTCGGGGCCGGCCATCACGGCCAGCATCAGGGCCACGTCCGCGACCGTGCGCGCCATGGGCCCGGGCACGTGCAAGGTCGCCCAGGCGTTGTCCGCCGGCCACGGCGGCACGCGGCCAGGCGCGCCACGCAGGCCGACCACGTTGCAGAAGCTGGCGGGATTGCGGAGAGAGCCGCCGGTGTCGCTGCCGTCGGCGATCGGCACCATGCCGCACGCCAGCGCGACGGCGGCGCCGCCGCTGGAGCCGCCGCAGGTCTTCGTCAGGTCGTACGGGTTGAGCGTGCGGCCGAAGACCTCATTGAAAGTCTGCGAGCCGGCGCCGAACTCGGGAGTGTTGGTCTTGCCGATGGTGACGGCGCCGGCCGCCCGCAGGCGCTGGACGAAGAGCGCGTCCTGGTCGGGAACGTGGTCGCGGTAGATCGGCGACCCGAAGGTCGTCCGGATACCCCGCGTGGGGACGAGGTCCTTGTGCGCGACGGGCAGGCCGAACAGCGGTCCGACGGTGGTCGGGTCGCGCGCGAGCGCCGCGTCCTTCGCGCGCGCGTCGGCCAGCGCGCGCTCGGCGGTGAGCGTGACGATCGCGTTGACCTTCGGATTGACGCGCTCGATCTGTGCGAGGTGCGCCTGGACGACTTCGGTGACCGAGACGTCGAGCGCGCGGATACGCCGCGTCAGCTCCGTCGCCATCAAGAAGCAGAGATCGCTGCTCACCGTTCGTCCGCGAGAGAGTGTACACCGGCTTGGGAAAATCTCGAGCGACGCTCGACACGGGCGAGATCCTGGACGACCCTGAACGCCCGCGGCCAGATCCACACGATCGAGCACGCCACGCGCGGGCGCATCCGGCTGCCAGGCTGTCCGGTACATCTGTCCGCTTCGGAAGCGCCGACGTCGCCTCCGCCGCTCGCGGGGGAGCACACCGCGGAGGTGCTGGCCGAGGTGCTGGGCGTGTCGATGGACGAGGTAGAAAAGCTCCGAGCGCAGGGCGTGCTGGGCTAGTTCGACGCCGCGCTCGGCCCCCGAGATAGGCCGGGGCGGGTACTCAGACGATCAGCGCTAGCGGTTCCTCGATCAGCTCGGCGAGCGCGCCGAGGAACTGTGCCCCGCGGGCACCATCGAGCGCCCGGTGATCGCATGATAGCGTCAGCATCATCGTCGGCTGGACGGCCGGCTGGCCGTTGAGGGCGACGACCCGGTCCGCGATGCGGCCGACGGCGAGAATCGCGGCCTGCGGCGGATTGACGATCGCGTTGAAGGCGTCGACGCCGTACATGCCCAGGTTGCTGATCGTGAACCCACCACCCTGGATGTCGGCCGGCCGCAGCTTGCCGGCCTGGGCGCGGCTCACCACGTCCTCGCGGCGCGCGGCGAGCTCCGCCAGGCGCAGGGTGTCGGCGCGGTGGATGACAGGAACGACGAGGCCATCGTCGATCGCCACGGCCAGGCCGATATTGATGTCGGCGTTCTGCGCGATCGTGCCGTCCTTCCACGAGGCGTTCACACGCGGATGCTGCACGAGCGCCGCCGCGACGAGCTTCACCAGCAAATCCGAGTAGGTGATGTGGGCGCCGGTCTGCTTACGCGCCTTGTCCAGCCAGGAGACCAGGCGGCTCACGTTGACCTCGCGAACGAGATAGAAATGCGGCGCGGTAGTCCAGCTCGTCGTCATGCGCTCGGCCATGATTCGCCAGACGGTGCCGACACCGACCGCTTCCACGCGAGTCGCGGAAGGAGTCGCCGCGGCGGGGCGGCCCGCGGTCGGAACATCCGCCACCAGGACGGCGCCGCCCGGGCCCGAGCCGTGGAGCGCGCTGATGTCGAGACCACGCTCGGCGGCGAGTCGGCGCGCTTTCGGCGATGCCGCCACCAGCCGCGCTTCCGTCCCGTTCCCGGCTGACGCGCCGTGCCGGCTCTCGACGTAGGCGAGGACGTCGGCCTTCTCGATGCGTCCACTGGCCGTCTTCACGCGCGCGAGGTCGACGCCGTGCTGCTCGGCGATCTTCCGGGCGAGCGGCGACGCCTTCACCGTTCCAGTCGACTCTCTAGCCGCCGCGTTGATTACCACGGGCGGCGTCGGCACGGCACCCGTCGCAGCCGCGCTCGCCGCCGGCATGACCGCGGGTGGCGAAGCGCCGGCTCCCGCCTCACCCGCAGCGAAGACGGTCGCGATCGTCCGCCCGACCGGCACCACGTCCCCTGCCTGCGCGCTCACGTCCCGCAACACGCCGGCCGCCGGCGCCTCGATCTCGACGGTGACTTTGTCGGTCTCGATCTCAACGATCGGCTCGCCCTTCTGCACGGTGTCACCGGGGGACTTGAGCCAGCGCAGGACCTTGCCGGTCTCCTGCGCCAGCTCCAGCGCCGGCATGATGATATTGGTCGGCATCGTCAGCTCGCGAAGACCTCGCGGGCGACGGCCAGAGCCCGCTCGATCCCGTTGGCGTCGACGTCCAGGTGGGTCACGGCGCGAATCGTGCGCGAACCGAGCGCACCCATGCGCACGCCGCGGGCAAGCAGGCGCTCGACGGCGACCGGCGCCGTCAACTGGCCGGCCAGCTCGAAGAACACGATGTTGGTCTCGATGTTCGAGGGGTCGAGCTTCACACCCGGCAGGCCGGCCAGGCCCTCGGCGAGTCGCCGGGCGTTGGTGTGGTCCTCGGCCAGGCGCTTGACGTGGTGGCGAAGCGCGTAGACACCACCGGCGGCGATGATGCCAGCCTGGCGCATCGCGCCTCCCATCTGCTGCTTGCATCGCCACGCCTCGTCGATGAACCCGCGGGAGCCCGCCAGCGCGGCGCCGACCGGAGCGCCGAGGCCCTTCGTGAAGTCGATCCACACCGAGTCGAAGAACGCCGCGTAGTCTCGGGCCGAGACGCTGCGCGCAACGACCGCGTTCATGAGCCGCGCGCCGTCGAGGTGAGTCGCGAGGCCGTGGCGACGCGCCACCGCCGTCACCGCCTCGATCCGTGCGAGCGACCACACCGAACCGCCCCCGAGGTTGCTCGTCTGCTCCACCCAGAGGAGTCGAGTCCGGGGAGCATAGCGAGAACTCGGACGCACCGCCGCTTCGACCGCGGCGGCGTCGAACTGGCCGCGCGGGCCGTCGATGGTTCGCATGTTGACCCCGGCGAGGGCGCCGGGCCCGCCGGCCTCGAAGTTGATGGGATGGGCCGTGTGGTGAGCGATGACCTCTTCCCCGGGCCTCGTGTGCACGCGCAGCGCGATCTGGTTGCACATCGTGCCGGACGGTAGGAACACCGCGGCTTCTTTTCCCAGGAGCTCGGCCACCATCTCGCAGAGCTGGTTGACGGTCGGGTCCTCGAGCTTCTGCTCGTCGCCCACCTCGGCCTCGCACATGAAGCGGCGCATGTCGGCGGTGGGCCGCGTGACGGTGTCGCTCGCGAGATCGACGTCGATGCGCATGGCCGGCATCCGTTCACGCCTTCCGGCAGAGCGCCTTCGCCGCCTCGGCGACCGACTTCTCCGAAGGCACGGTGAGATCCTCGAGCACTGGCGAAAACGGCACCGGCACGTCCATGGCCCCGATGCGCTTGACCGGCGCGTCGAGGTGATAGAACGCGCCCTCCGCGATGACCGACGCGATCTCGGCGGTGACGCCATAGCGCTCGTAGCCCTCGTCCACCACCATGGCCCGCGAGGTCTTCTTCGCGGACTCGATCAGCGCCTGCTTGTCGAGCGGCCAGGTCGTGCGCGGGTCGATCACCTCGGCGCTGATCCCGGCTTCCTCGAGCAGCTTGGCGGCACCGAGGGCGACCCCGACCATGCTGCTGGTGGCGACGATCGTGATGTCGGTGCCGGCGCGCTTCACCTCGGCCACGCCGAACGGAATCGTGTAGTCCTCGGCGGGCACCGGGCCCTTGACCCGGTACATCATCTTGTCCTCGAAGATGACCACCGGGCTGTCGTCGCGGATGGCCGTCTTCATGAGCCCCTTGGCCTCGTACGGGCCGGATGGCAGCGCGACCTTCAGGCCGGGGATGTGGCTCACCCACGCATGGAGCGACTGCGAGTGCTGGGCGGCCGACCGGCGCGTCGCGCCGAGCGTCGTCCGAAAGACGATCGGCACCTTGATCTTGCCGCCCGACATGTAGTGCGCCTTGGCGGCCTGGTTCACCATCTGGTCCATGGTGAGCGTGATGAAGTCGCCGAACATCACGTCGACGACCGGCCGCATGCCCGTCATCGCGGCGCCGACGCCGATGCCGGCGTAGCCGGGCTCGGAGATAGGCGTGTCGATGATGCGATCGGTCCCGAACTCCTGCACCAGCCCGGTCAGCGTCTTGAACGGATGGCCGGCCTCCGCCACGTCTTCCCCGATGAGGAACACGCGCGGGTCGCGCCGCATCTCCTCCGCGATCGCTTCCTTGACCGCTTCGCCGTACGTCAGCTCTCGTTCACTCATGATCCTCTCCCTCCACGGCCTCCGGCCTCACGCGAGGGTGCGGCAGCCTGGTCGTGGAGTCAAGCGAGGGATGGCGGCTGCAATGGTAAGAGGTCGGCCACGGCAATCCGGCTGGACGTGAACGCGAGGGGCATCACGACGGCTGGCGGCGTCAGCGAGGCGACCGATCGATACCGCCACCCGTAGGCTGCCGCCGGGTCCGGAGCCGGATCGCGACAAACCTCGAGGACGCGGCCGGTGAGATTCACGATCCAGTAGTCCTGAATTCCCGCGCGTGCGTAGAGGCTGCCCTTGTGCTGCCGGTCGAACTCGAGGCTCGATTCGGCGACCTCGACGGCCAGCGCTGGATGCGCCGGGTGACCGTCGTGATAGTCGCCGGGCCGGCCCGGGACAACGACGAGATCGGGCTCGGGCTCGGAGTCGTCGTCGAGCGAGACCGGCGCCTGGACTCTCACGATCCATCCCCCGGGAAGGGCCGCTCGCAGCGCGTAGTCGACACGGGTAACAGCCGCGGCATGATAGGCACCCTGAGGCTCGGCGACGACGAGCTGCCCACCGATGAGCTCGACAGGATCTCGCTGGAACACCCCCAGGTCCACCAGTCGGTCGTATTCGGTCCGCGTCCAGCGCCGGAGCGTGAGCGGTGCTCGAGTCATCGCCTCAGGCGAAGATCTCTGCCAGCGTCACCCTGACGTCGGGGAACGCGAGAAGACTGGCGGATGCGGAACCCGTCAGGCGGGTCGCGTCACGGTAGCCGCCGGCGTCGGGCGAGCGGTGAACCTCGATGCTTTCGGTCGCACAGTCGACCACCCAGTACTCGGGGATGCCGGCCTCGGCATAGAGCCTGAGCTTGGTCGATCGGTCGTAGGACAGCGAGTTCTCCGCCACCTCGATGATCAGCAGCGCATCTTCCCCGTGCGCCTCGAGCTCTTTGTACGGCAGCGAGCGGCGGCGCAGGATCTTGAAATCGGGCTCAGGCTCGGTGTCGTCGGCGAGCACAACGGGGTTCTGGACCGACACGATGGCTCGGCCGGCGATGCGCACGGTCAAGAGCTGGTTCAAGTTGTCGACGAAGGCCTTGTGACGCCGGCCGACGGGCGACATCTCGACGATCTCGCCTCGGATCAGCTCGACCCGATCCGTCGGCTTGAGGATGCCCACCTCGGCCATCCGGTAATACTCCTCGCGTGTGAACAACCGTCTTGCGCCCACTACTTCGACCTCCAGCGCTGTCCTCCCCGCTCGCGCCCCGCTCGTCTCATCAACGAGCCTATACCCCATCCGCGCCGGCGCCGAAAAGTCCCTGGAAGGATACACGGCGTGTGTGGTGCGAGCGGCGGTTGCCTACCGCTTCACGGTCAGCTTCTCGTAGAGGGCGCTGAGGACCTCATCGACCCCGGCGGACGCCCAGACGTCGAAGAACGGCGAGGCTTGCATGGCGACGAACTCGCGCTGGCCGCGCTCCTTCGTCTGCGTCTCGGTCTCACCGGCTCGCGCCGCTTGCTGGTGTCCGCGGATGAGGTCTTTGTGATAGATGGCCGCGTACTCGATGTAGCGATGAAGCTCCTGGAAGTCGTTCGAGTAGAAGACCGCGACCGGCAACGACGCCCACTCGCCGCCGTTCTTCGCGTTCAGGAACTCCAGCATGAGGTCGTGGTTGCCGTCGGGGTAGACGGCCGGATCTGGCCGGCGCGTGCCGAGGATCTTCCTGCCGTCGCGATTGAAGATCCGGAGCTCCAGCCCGCCGGCCTCGGCCAGCCGCGCCATCGCGGGCACGTCGCGCCGGCAATCGGACGACCAGTCCTCGGAGATCATCAGGATCTTTGCGGGCCCGTTGGGTGCGCGGCGAGCCACTTGATCGCGGCCACCTGCTGGTCGCCGAGCCGCGTCCGCGCGTAGCGCTCGCGGAACACCGCGCTGTTGTCCTTGCGCGGCGTGGGGATCGACCCGCCGTCGGGGAAATAGCCGCCCCAGGCTTCGCGGGCGAGGTTCTCGGGGCTGCCGGCGTACTTCACGTACTCGTCGAACGTCATGCCGCTGGCGAACCGCGCGGGGGTGACGATGCTCTTCGCCATGCTGTCCTCCTTGGTGCTCGGCCGCTCTGGCACGCAGCTCAGCTCACGCGAGCTTCGGCATGACCTCGTCGGCGAACCGTCCCATCGCGCGCTCGACCTCGCCCCGCGGCAGCATCGATCCTTGATCGAACCAGCAGATGATCTGCGAGAGCCCGAACTCGTCGCGCGCGGCCTGCAGGCGGTCGACCACTTCCGAGGCGTCGCCGAACACGCCCTGATCGCGGCAGAATTTCTCGAACGGCAGATTGGCCACGGTCTCTTCGATCATCCGCAGGCGCGGCAGGTGGTCGCCGTACGACTCGGGCAGCTGGGCGAAGATGGTCCGGAGGTTCTGGTAGTACTTGAGCACGCCGGGCCGCATGGCGTCGCGCGCGACGCCGGGCGTGATCCCCACGTGCACCGGCAGCATCAGCGCCATCTGATCGCTCTGCCACGGGTGGCCGGCCGCGGCGAGATGCGCGCGGTAGAGTGCCATATACTCGCGCAGCTGCGGGATGGGCGTGGTCGTCGTCCCTGAATAGATGGGGAGCCCGAGGGCGCCGATGTGGGCGAAGCTCTCCGCCGTGTGAACGGCGACCCGGATCGGCGGGTGGGGCCGTTGCAGCGGCTTCGGCACCACCGCGACGTCTTCGACCTGGTAGAACGTGCCGCGATAGCTGAAGCGCTCCCGCGTCCACGCCAGGCGAATGATCTCGAGCGCCTCGTCGAAGCGCGCGCGGTTCTCCGACACGGACACGCGAAATCCGTGGAACTGGCTCGGGATCGAGCCCCGGCCGACGCCGAACTCGAGGCGCCCGCCCGAGAGAAGGTCGGCGGTCGCGGCCAGCTCGGCCGAGCTCAGTGGATGGTGCAAAGGCAGCAGCGTGACGGCGGTCCCGATGCGAATGCGCCGGGTGCGCTGGGCGATCACCGGCACCGCCATGAGCGGGCTCGCCAGCAACGAGAACGCCCCGCCGAAGTGAAGCTCGGCCAGCCAGGCCACGTCGAAGCCCAGCGAGTCGCCGAGCGCGATCAAGTCGAACATCTCGGCGTACCGGTCGGCATGCGTCTGTCCGGTCGCTTCCGGCGCCTGGTAGAAGAGTCCGAATCGCATTCGGTGACAGGATAACGCGGAAGCGACGCCCGGCGTGACTGTCTCGCCGAGGCGCGCCCCGCTGCTTCTCACCTGCAGGGCCGCCATCAAAGCCGCTGTGTCCACCTCCCAGTCGGATCACCTCCAGGGTCGGACGTGACGGGAGTGACGGTGTCAGATCACCGGCGCCGGCGCGCGCGGCGTCGTCTCCCACTGCGCCGGATCGTGCCCGTAGAACATCGCGGCGCCGCCCTGGTCGCGCAGCTTGCGCAGCGCTGCCAGCGACTCGCGCATGACCGACGGGTTCCAGAGGATGTTCGGCAGCACGTCGCGGTCCATGTTCTCGCGGGTGTAGCAGGCGTCGGACGCGCAGACGATCTGCGCGTTCTTTCCCGCGCGCACCTGGAGCGATTGGTGCCCCGGCGTATGTCCGTACGTCGGCAGCAGCACGACCGAGCCGTCGCCGAAGACGTCGTGCTCGCCCTCGATCATCCGGTAGTCGAGCGGGTGGTCGAAGTCGATGGGGCTCGGGCTATAGCTCGGGACGAAGCCCGGGCGCCGCGCCGCCTCGAGCTCGGGGCGCTGCACGAAGAACGTCGCCCGCGGAAAGAACTCGTTGCCGCCGCAGTGGTCGAAGTGCAGGTGCGAGTTGGCCACGTAGCGCACGTCGTCCGGCGCGAGACCGAGCCGCGCGAGCTGGGGCACCACGTCGTCGCCGACCTGCGACTTGACGGCGAGGCGCTTGATCCGCTCGGGCCCGAGGCGGCCCAGCGGATCCACACGGGCCTGGCAGTGCACGCCGGTGTCGAACAGGAGCCGACCGCGCGGATGGTCGACCAGGAAGCTCGTCACCGGGACGGTCCAGGGCTGGCCCGGCTTCAGGTCGGACACCATGCTGGCGCGGTCGAGCTCGATGTAGCCGGTGCAGAGCGCGTAGACGTGGATCACGATCACCTCGCTTCGCTGCGAACGCATCATACACGCTTGGTTGGTGCTATGATCCCGCGGCGTGTCCAGGCAACCGACACGGTTTGGAAGAATCCGTCCGCCGGACGAGGCGAGGCTGGCCAAGGCGCCGCCCGAGCCGATCCTCGAGCCCGAGCTGCCGATCATCGACACCCACCATCACCTCTGGCAGCGGCCGGATCATCGTTACTTGCTGGACGAGCTCCTGGCCGATCTCCGCACCGGCCACATCGTCGCCACGGTGTTCGTGGAGTGCCGCGCGATGTACCGCGCCGCCGGCCCGGTCGAGCTCAAGCCGGCGGGCGAGACCGAGTTCGTCGCCGGCATCGCGGCGATGAGCGACAGCGGCCTCTACGGCCCGACGCGCGTCGCCACCGGCATCGTGGGCTTCGCCGATCTCACGCTGGGCGACCGGGTCGAGCCGGTGCTGGAGGCGCACCTCCGCGCCGGCGGGGGCAGGTTCCGCGGCGTGCGCCACTCCGCGGCGTGGGACGCGAGCCCGGTCATCGGCAACAGCGCCGCGGCCTCGGCACCGCACCTGCTGAAGCAGCCAGATTTCCGCGCGGGCTTGGCGCGCCTGACCGCGCTCGGCCTGTCCCTCGACGCCTGGGTGTTCCATCCGCAGCTCGCCGACGCCATCGACCTGGCGCGGGCCTTCCCGGAGGCGAACATCATCGTGGGCCACGTGGGCGGGCCGCTCGGCTACGGGCCATATGGCGACCGGCGGGACGAGGTGTTCGCGTCGTGGAAAAGGGGGATCACGGAGCTGGCTCGATGCCCGAACGTGGTCATGAAGCTCGGTGGCATGATGATGCGGCTAGCCGCCTACGACTACGGGGCGCTGCCGGCGCCGCCGTCATCGGCCGAGCTGGCCGCCCACTGGCGACCGTACCTCGAGTTCTGCATCGAGCGCTTCGGGCCGACCCGCTGTATGTTCGAGAGCAACTTCCCCGTGGAGAAGATGGGCATCGGATACGCCGCGCTCTGGAATGCGTTCAAGCGAGTCGCCGCGGGCGCATCGGCCGAGGAGAAGCTGGCGATGTTCAGCGGCACGGCGCGGCGCGCGTATCGACTGGACTGAGCGCGAAAGCGTCTCGAATCGTTCCTAATCGCCACAGCTGGAGCCAATGACGCCGCCAGCACCTGAAGCCCTGATTTCCCCCGCTCAGAAGTGGGCCATCACCTTCACGGTCATGGTGGTGGCCTTCATGCAGATCCTCGACACCAGCGTCACCAACGTCATCCTCCCGCACCTGCAGGGATCGCTCTCGGCCGGGCTGGACGAGGTGTCGTGGGTGATCACCTCCTACCTCGCGGCCAACGCCGTGATCATCCCAGCCACCGGTTGGCTGGCCGGGCTGTTCGGGCGCAAGCGGTTCTTCCTGATCTGCGCCACGCTGTTCGTGGTCAGCTCGTTCGTCTCGGGCGCCGCCCCCGACCTCACCACGCTGATCGTGGCCCGCATCTTCCAGGGTCTCGGCGGCGGGCCGATCATTCCGCTCTCGCAGGCCATCCTCTGGGAGATTTTCCCCTTCCATCAGCGAGGCCTCGCGATGGCGGTATGGGGAGTCGGCTTCATCCTCGGGCCGATCCTGGGGCCGACCGTCGGCGGGTACCTGGCCGACCAGTGGTCGTGGCGCTGGATCTTTTACATCAACCTGCCCGTGGGCATCCTCGGCTTTTTTCTGGCCAGCGTCTTCCTTTTCGACCCGCCGTACCTGCGCCGCGCTGCGCACATCGACTGGTGGGGCCTGGCGCTGATGATCGCGGGCTTCGGGTGCCTTCAGCTCGTCCTGGACCGGGGCGAGCGGGAAGATTGGTTCGCCTCGGCGACGATCGTCGCACTGACGATCGTCGCCGTCGTCGCGCTCGCCAGCTTCCTGATCCGCGAGCTGATGACCGGCGATCCGATTCTGGACCTCGCCGTGTTCACCGACCGCAACTTCGCCACCGGCGCGTCGCTCAGCGCGCTCATCGGCTTCGGCACGTTCTCGGGCATGCTGCTGGTCGCCGTCTTCACGCAGAAGCTTCTCGGCTACGACGCGTGGACCTCGGGCTTGGTGCTGGCGCCCGGCGGTCTGGGCAACATCTTCTCGCTCTTCGCCTCGGGGCTGGTGACGCGCCTGGACCAGCGAGTGATGCTGGGATTCGGATGTCTGCTCAACGCCGCCAGCCTCTACATGATGACCTCGCTGACGCTCGGAATGGACTACTGGGCCCTGGCGCTGCCGCGCTTCATCCAGGGGTTCGCGGTCGGCTTCATCTTCGTGCCGCTCTCCACTCTCACGCTGGCCACGGTCCGGCGCGACAAGCTCGTCAACGCCACCGCGATCTACGGGATGCTGCGCAACGTCGGCGGCAGCGTGGGGATCGCGGTGGTCACGACGCTGCTGGCCCAGCGGAGCCAGTTCCACCAGACCACGCTCGTGAGCCACGTCACCGCGTGGGATCCGGCGACGCGCGAGCGCCTGACGTCATGGGCGAGCCACTTCATGGCGCGGGGCAGTGATAGCTTCACCGCCGAGCGCCAGGCGGTGGCGATGCTCTATCGCGAAACGGTGGCGCAGGCCCAACTCCTGGCCTACGCGGACGATTTCTGGCTCCTGGCGGTGATGTTCACGACGGTTCCGCTGGTCCTTCCGCTGATGCGCCGCATACGGATGGAGCCATCGACGGCGGCAACGGCGCCGACGACCGAGCGCGCTGCCGCACACGCCGCGGAGGAGGGCGCCAGGTGACGGCGCCGGCGGATCAGCGGCCGGCGACTTCCTCGGGACGCCATTCGACGGCGCCGAATCGCGTGTGGCCCAGGAAGTTGTACGTGAGGTTGACGGTCTCCACCCTCTGGTGCCGGTCGCCCTGGCCTGGAACGCTCGTGTCGCGCGTCGAGATCAGATACTGGACTCCGATACCGTGGGGGCCGTAGACGCGCACCGTGAACCCCAGATTCAGGCGGCTGATGATCTCCCCGCCGATGTCGCTCGTGCTGATCCCGCCTCCGGCACCCTTCCCGGCCACGTAGTACTGGCGCCCTGTCGCGTCGACCATGAGGCGCTCGCCGAAGATCCCGCGGAGGCCGACGAGCACCTGCGGAATGACCCCGTAGTGGTAGTCGCGCTCCGCCTGGTCGCCGACGGTCCCGGCCGCGCCGAATCCGACGCCGCCGAGGACCGTGCCCTGGAGCGCGATTCTTCGTGTGAGCCACCACTGATTGACGGTGCCGAGAGAGAGCGCCGTCGTCGAGACACGAAAGATCTGAGGCGAGAGGTAGTCGAAGACTCCGAAGAGGCCCCAGATCCCCCGAAAGTCGTCACCGAGCTCGTACTTCGTGCCCAGGAGCAGGCCTCGAACCGCGGCGTTTTCGATGAGGTTCGAGATCGGATCCGCGTTCGGCACCGCGGTGATCTCGAACTGGAAATAGTCGAAGGGGCGCGTGTATTGGTAGCCGGGTTTCCCGGGGAGTCCGTAGATGATGGAATAGTCGAGACTCCCTTCGTGGTTCTTGAAGGCGTGCGTGAGGCCTCCGGTGTCGACTTCGGTCGTGAGCGCGGCGCCGAGTCGCAGGCGGATGAAGACCTCGGGATTGCGGCTCGGAAAGACCGCGTCGAACCGGTCGCCGAAGACCAGCCGGTTGAAGCCGGTCGGCGGCGAGATCGCCGCGGCGCCGAGCTCGCGCCAGAAGCCCGGCGTCTCGCCGCCGCCCTCGAGCAGCAGGCTGGCCATCCGGAACAGCGCCTCGCCCACGAACGACCCGGCGATGCCGCTCGCGATGTGATCGTTGAGGGAGGGCGGCGTTTTCTCCGCGAAAGTCTCCCAAAGGTAGCTTCCGGCGGCGGTGTACGCCAGCGACTGCCAGTAGTTGAGGCCGGCCGATCGCGCGAATCCGTAGTAGATGCTTCCCTGGTAAGGATGTCCGATCTGGTTGGTGCTGAACGGGTCATGGTCGATGACTGTCGCGCTGGTCAGGTTCTTCCGGATCGAGTGCAAGTCGCTGTCGTAGTCATTGGTATCGCTCAAGAACCGGTCGAACAGGTGGAGTCCGAGGACGAAGGCCGGAACCTCGAGAGCAGGGATGAGGTAGCTCTTGCCTTCGCCCGTCTCCCAGGACAGCACCGGGGAGGTAGCCGGCTCCTCCGCGAATCCCGCGTGCGGCATCGCGAGGGCGAGAGCAAGGGCGCCGGGAAGGAGAGCCCGTCGAAACACGCCGGCACGTGACGGCCACACCCGGTCACTCTAGCATAACGTCCGAGCTGGTCCCCGCGTCAGGCCTGCTTGGACTCCAGCTCCGCCCAGCGCGCGTAGAGCCGGTCCACTTCCGCCTGCGCGGCTTCCAGCGCGGCGTACCGCTGCTGCAGCGCCGTCGGGTCGGAGGCGATCGCCGGGTCGTCGGCCTCGCGGTGGCACGCCTCGACGGCGCGCTCGGCGTCGAGGATCGCCTGCTCCATGCCGTCCCACTCGCGCTGCTCGCGATAGCCAAGACGCTTCGCCCGCGGGCGCGACGACTCGGAGACGCGTTCCGGCGCCTTGCGCGGCGCCGGTGCGCCGGCGCTTCGAGCCGCTTCCCACTGCGCGTAGTCGGCGAACGTCGCCGTGCCGCCAACGCCGTCGAGGGCGAGGATGACCGTGGACACGCGCTCGAGCATGAAGCGGTCGTGGGTCACGAGGACGAGTCCGCCATCGAATTCCGCGAGGCTGTCCTCGAGCACTTCGAGCGTCGGGATGTCGAGGTCGTTGGTGGGCTCGTCGAGGATGAGCAGGTCGGCCGGCTCACGCATCAGGCGCGCGATGTGGACGCGGGCCTGCTCGCCGCCCGACAGACGTCCAACGGGCAGCTCGAGCTGCTCGGGCCGGAACAGGAAGCGCTTGGCCCACGAGGCGACGTGGACGCTGCGGCCCTGCCACGTGACGGCGTCGCCGTCGGGGGCCAGCGCGCGTCGCAGGCTCTGCGTGGGCACGAGTCCGCCGCGCTCCTGCTCGAAGCGCACGATGCGCAGGCCGTCCGCGCGCTCGATCTCGCCGCCGTCGGGCGGCAGCGCGCCCGCGAGCAGGTTGAGGAGCGTCGTCTTGCCGCTGCCATTGGGGCCGATCAAGCCGACGCGCGTGCCGGGCGTGATGACAAGCTCGAGGTCGCTGACGAGGCGCCGCCCGCCGAGCGACTTCGTCAGGCCGCGCGCAACCAGCAGCCGCCGCGTCCGGCGCTGCGAGGACGTGAAGTCGATCCCCGCCCTGGCCGTGACACCACGGGCCCGGTTGTCCTCCAGCTCATCGATGAGCCGGCCCGCCTCCTTGATGCGCCCCTTCGCCTTGCTCGACCGCGCCTTGGCGCCGCGCCGGAGCCACTCGATCTCGCGCCGCACGGTGTTGGCCAGAGACTCCTGATAGGCCGCCTGCCCCCGCAGGAAGTCGTCGCGGCGTGCCAGGAACTCGCTGTAGCGCCCCTCGGTCTCGAACAGGCCGGTGGGATAGACGCGGTTCAGCTCGAGCATGCGCGTGGCGACGTGCTCCAGGAAGTAACGATCGTGGCTCACCACGAGGAACGCCCGCGCGCGCTCGGTCAGAACGTCCTCCAGCCAGAGAATGCCTTCCACGTCGAGATGATTGGTGGGCTCGTCCATCAAGAGGATGTCGGGCGCGGCGGCCAGCTCGCGCGCAATGGCGAGCCGCTTCTTCCAGCCCCCCGACAGCGTGTCGACGTCCGCACGCCCGTCCGAGAACCCGGCCCGGCCGAGGGCCTGCGCGATCCGGCCGGGCCGCTCCTCTTCGTCGACGTCGGCCAGCGCCGCCCTCACGACGTCGTCGACCGTGCGACCGACCGGGAAGACGGGGTCCTGCGCCACGTAGCCGACGCGGACGCCGCCGCGGAGCGAGCGCGAGCCACGGTCGGGCGTCGTGTCGCCGGCGAGGATCTTGAGGAGGGTGGACTTGCCGGAGCCATTGGGGCCGACGAGGCCGGCCTGGTCGCCTTCGAACAATCCGAACGACAGATCGTCGAAGAGCGACCGGGTCCCGTAGGCCTTGCTGACCGCCTCACAGCTGAGCAGGAGCGGGCGGGACATCCGATGTTACTTCTTCTTCTTTTTCGGCTTCTTCTTCTCCTTGCGCATGCTCTTGCCTTTCGCCACAAGCTCACCCCCTCTCGGACGGAAGATACCCGACGGTCAGAGAGAAGGCCTGCTCAGGCGGCGGCCTGAGCCACGGTCGGCCCGTCGCCGGCGAGCGTGGTTCGACGCATGTCGCGCGGCTCGTGCGCCGGGAAGGGCCGGGCACGGTGCATCGTCTGACGGTTGTCCCACATGACGAGGTCGCCCACGCGCCACGTGTGCGCGTAGACGAACTGCCGCTGGGTCGCGTGCTCAACCAGGTCGCGCAGGAAGAACCGCGCCTCCGGTACCGGCCAGCCGAGGATGGTGCCCGCGTGCGAGGACAGGTAGAGCGACTTGCGGCCGGTCCCCGGATGAACGCGCACCAGGCGCTGGCGAACCGGCTTGAAGCGCGCACGCTCGTCGTCGGTGAAGTCGGTGAAGCCCAGCTGCTGCCGCGAGAAGATCTGCGAGTGCTCGCAGATCAGGTCCTCGGCCTCGGCCTTGGTCTCGTCGTCGAGGGCATCGTACGCGGCGCGCATGTACGCGAACTCGGTGTTGCCGCCCTTCGACGGCACGCTGCGGGCGTGGAGCAGCGAGTACTTCGCGGGGATCACCTTGAACGAGCTGTCCGAATGCCAGAGCCGGTTGCCGAGGGCGAACAGCCGCCGCCGGTCATCGCGGGCGAACACCTTGTGGTTCTGGTCGAGATTGGACACGTCGGCGAAGGTGGTCGGCCGGCGGTACTCGTCCGGCGCGCGCAGGCTCGTGCCGATCGCGTGCTCGATCTCTCCCAGGCTGCGGGTGAAGGCGAGCTGCTGCTCGTCGGTGATCGCCTGGTCATGGAAGACCAGCACGGCGTACTTGTCCATGCCGGCGTGGATCGCCGCCACCTCGTCCGCGGACAGCGGCCCGGTCATGTCGATGCCGTCCACTTCGGCGGCGAAGCAAACACCGATCTGGCGGGTGATCACCGGCATTGGAGCGGCCTCCCTCTCGCGTTTGTCGCGATTCTAGACCCGGCGGGGCTCCGCCGTCACCTCGTCCAGGAACTCGCGCAGCACCGCGAGCAGCCCGGCCGGGTTGTCGCCCTGCACGGTGTGACCGGCGCCCGCCACCTTCACCCAGCGGCCGTTGGGCAGGGCGCGGGTCAGCCGCTCGGCGTCCTCGTCGTGGAACACGTCGCTCTCGGCGCCGCGCACCACGAGGGTTGGACAGACGACCTTGGCCACCGCCGACCACAGGAGCTGGCGGCGCCGCTCGGTGGCCGCGGGGTCGGCGCCGCGGCCTCGATGACGCTGATCGTACTTCCACATCCACTTGCCGTCGGGCATGCGGCGCAGATTGTGGAGCAGGCTCCGGCGCAGGAGGACGGCGTCGCGGCGCGGGTTGAAGGCCAGGGCCCGGGTGACGAAGTCCTCGACCGAGTCGAGCGGCGTGGCCTCCGAGGTAAAGGCGGCGATCTTCCGCACACCGGCCTGGCGGACCTCTGGCCCCACGTCGACGAGGACGAGCCCCGCGAGGCGCTGGCTGTGGCCGCCGGCCCAGGCCAGGGCATTGGCGCCGCCCAGCGACATGCCGACGAGGACGAATCGATCGAAGCCGAGGCAGTCGATGAAGGCGTCGAGGTCGGCGACGTGGCTCTCGGTCGCATAGTCCATCTCGGGCGACCACTCGCTGTCGCCGTGGCCCCGCTGGTCGAGGGCGAGGCAGTGGCGCTCGAGCCGGAGGGCGGCGCAGACGAGATCCCAGGTGTGGACGTTGAGCCCGCCCCCGTGCAGGAACAGCATCGGGGGTTGACCGCGCGTGCCCCAGTCGAGGTAGTGGAAGCGCATCCCGCGCAGCACGACGTGGTGCGCGGTAGGCAGGACCAGCTCGGGGAGCGTGAGCCCGGCGGTGGCCGACGCCAGCACCAGGTGCTCGCGGAACTCGTCGGGGCTCAGGCTCATGCGAGCGATGGCGCTCCGCCGCTCACATCACGCATAGACGTCCTCGTCGACCTGGCGCGCGTCCGGATACGGCGCGGACAACGCGTACTGCACGCCGGTGTCGATCTCGGCCTTGACGTCGGTCTGGATGCGCTCGAAGACGCTTCCATCGGCGAGCCCTTGCGCCGTGAGCCGGGAGGCCAGGGTCTGGAGCGGATCGTGCTCGCTCATCCACTCCTTCTCTTCTTCCCGCGTGCGATATTCGCGGTTCACGTCGCCGACGTGGTGGCCGTAGTACCGGTACGTCTTGCACTCGAGGAACGCCGGCCCCTCGCCGCGGCGCGCGCGCTCGACGAGGCGGCGCATCGTCGCGTGGACCGCCTGGACGTCCTGGCCGTCGACGCTCTCGGCGTGGATGCCGAGCGCCCGGGGACGCGCCAGGATGTCGCCAGCGATCGTCTCGCTGCAGGGCGTGTACTCACCGTACAGGTTGTTCTCGCAGAGATAGATCACGGGCAGCTTCCAGAGCGCCGCCATGTTCATCGTCTCGTAGAGGAGGCCCTGACCGAGCGCGCCATCGCCGAAGAAGCACACCGCGACCTGGCCGCTACCGCGCATCTTCGCCGAGAGTGCGGCGCCCGTCGCGATACCGGCCGACCCACCCACGATGGCGTTGGCGCCGAGGTTACCCGTCTCGGGATCGGCGATGTGCATCGAGCCGCCCTTGCCGCGGCAGTAGCCCGGCTCCTTGCCGAGGAGCTCGGCGAACATCCGGTTGACCGACGCGCCCTTGGCCAGGCAGTGGCCGTGGCCGCGATGCGTGCTCGTGATGAAGTCGTCGCGGCGCAGCGCCTCGCACACGCCGACCGCCACGCCCTCCTCGCCGACGTAGAGGTGGGCCAGCCCCGGCATCTTCGCGCTCTTGTAGAGCTCGTGCACCTGCTCCTCGAAGGCGCGGATCTTCGCCATCTGGCGGTACATGTGAAGGTTCTGCTCCAGCTCCATCCGCGGCTCGATCGCATGCGTCGTCATGGTCTCGTGCCTCCGTCGAAGGGCCTCACGCGAGGCTGCTCCAGCCGGGGCGCTGTGTCAAGGAGCTGTCCATGAGCGACGGCGCGCTGGACAGACTCGCGCCTTTCCGAATTCACTGCGCGCGCGTTCCGCAATTTCTCGACGGCCGGCGTCATGTGCGTGCGGCGCGGGGTTCACGCGCGTGCTACGCGCGTTGGTGGCGACGCGGAGTCGGAGGTGCCGAGGCACCAATCGTTGCCGAATTTGTCTCGTCGAACCGCGCGACTTGAGTGGATGCGCGTGCGTCCCTGTCAGAGCGGCACCGATAGGGAACAATTTCCGGCAGCCCCGACCCAACACTTCGCCGGCGCGCCCCCACGCCGTTCTCTAAGTGCACATCGCAACGACGTTCGGATCGTCACTGGGGCTTGGCACCGTTGTTGCTTTAATCGGGTCATGCGTTTCCAGTAATTTGGATGGGCCGAAGTCAGTGCAGTGAATTCCAACAATTGGAGAGTGCGATGAAGTGGACGGGAGTCGTAACTGTGTTTGCTGTGGTTGCGTTCGCTATCCCGGCGATGGCCTTCGCGCAGGCGCCCGTGGGGGCGTGGTGCGCCGGCTCGTACGGCGCAGAGGGCACCAACTTCGGCCCCTGCCCGTCGGCTCAGGCCGACGCTCAGGTCGCTGGTTCGGCCTCGGGTATCCAGGGTCAGAGCGTTTCGACCGTGCCTCAGTACCCGGCCACCGATGTGACCTTCGATGGCGGCAAGGCGTACTTCCAGAAGCAGCAGCTGAACCTCAACTACAAGTCCTCTCCTGACCGGCTCAACGAAGTCCAGGGAATCGGCGACTAGCTCCCAGGTCCGCCCCCTGTCGACAACGGCGCGGGCTCGGCCCGCGCCGTTCGCCTTTTCGGAAGCCGCTCGCCGCGCTTCCGCTATTCGCGAACGGCGATGAGTAGCCTTCGACACGCAACTCGCCCTTGACAAGGGGACGCCGCTGCTCGTATTCTCCCCGCCACCTCTCGGGTGGCAGGAGGACAATATGGCGGCGCTTCGATTCGCAACACTGGGTGTCGTCCTCCTGCTCTTCGGCTGCACGGCGCTCTACCCGAAGCCGATCGAAGTGGACATGCCGGCGGCCAACAAGCACTTCATCGTGAGGGCCAACGGCGACTCGACGCTCTTCTGATCACCGGCATCCCCGCCACGTGACGGAGCTGTCGCGCCGTCACGATTCCAGGAAGGCGAAGAGCTTCGGATCGAGCTGTCTGCGGTACTTCTCCAGCACCGGCTGCACCGCTCGCATGAACGCGGCACGCTCTCCGTCGGTGAGTCGGATCACGTCGTTCTTGGCCGGGTCGAGCTTCGCCATGATCTCGGCGTCCTCAGCCGCCGCCAACTGACGCTGGTACGCGGTGGCCTCGCGGGCCGCCGCGTCCACGGTCGACTGCACTTCTGTGGGCCAGCTCCGGTAGTGCGCGGCGTTGCACACGATGGCGGACGCGCCCCAGAAATGCCCGCTGAGCGTGATGTAGCGATGATACCGATGGACACCGAAGTTGTAGATGTTGGTCAGGGGATTGTCCTGGGCCTGGAAACGATCGCCGCCGATCTGCTCCACGAACTCCTTGACGTCGGAGGCGATCGGCTCGAAGCCGAGCGCCCGAAAGACTTCCCCGTGCAGGTCGCTCATCTGGGTGCGGATGCGGATGCCGCGGCAGTCCTCGGGTGTGCGGATGGGTCGCACCCGGTTGGAGAGGTGGCGGAAGCCGTTGTCCCAGTATCCCAGGAGGCGGCAGGCCGTTCGCTCCTCGACGTGGCGCCTGGCCGTCTCGCCGTACTCGCCATCCAGCGCCCTGAACGCCGTGCGCCGGTCCTCGACGACGAAGGGCAGCTCGAGGAGCTGCAGCTCCGGCGCCGTCCGGGAAAATCGCACGGTGGACATGTAGCAGAACGACAGCTCCCCGCGCTCGACCATCGGCACGAGATCGCCCGACGGGCGACCGAGCTTCAAGATGCTGCCGATCAGCTCGAAGGTGACGCGGTCGCCGAGCTTCTGCTCGAGCAGCTCGCCGAAGTGCGCCGCGGCGCGGTTGTGGATGGACGCCGGCTCCTGGTACCCCCCGAACTTGATGGGTATTTCCATGGACGCATTGTTGGTGACGAGTGGTGTCTGCTATATCACAAAGCGTGAGCGATCTCGACGCCGCCCTGGAACGACTGGGCTACGCCGCATTTCGTCCCGGCCAGCGCGAGGCCATCGAGACGCTGCTCGCCCACGGGCGCTTGCTGCTCGTGGCGCCGACCGGCGGTGGCAAGAGCCTCAGCTATCAGCTTCCGGCGACCATCCTGACCGGCACGACCCTGGTCGTGTCGCCGCTCGTGGCGCTGATGACCGATCAGGTCCAGGCGCTCGAAGCCCGCGGCGTGCGGGCGACGTATCTCGCGTCGACCCTCGACGCGGTGGAGATGCGGCGCCGCATGGCGCGGGTGGCGAGGCGCGAATTTGCCCTCGTCTACGTCGCGCCGGAGCGGCTCGCGTTCCCTGGGTTTCGCGGTCTGATCGGCGGGCTCGATTGCCCACTGGTCGCCATCGACGAAGCGCACTGCATCAGCGAGTGGGGCCACGACTTCCGCCCGGAATACCTGGAGATCGGGACACTGCTCGCCGACCTGCCGCGCGCGCGCGTGCTGGCGTGCACGGCGACGGCGACACCGATCGTGCGCGATGAGATCCTGGCCCGGCTCGGCCTGGCGCCCGAGACACCGCAGATCGTCCGGGGCTTCGCGCGCCCCAATCTGGCGCTGCGCGCCGCGGAGATCGCCGGCCGCCGTGAGCGGGAGCGTCTGGTGGACGGCGCCCTCGCGGAGGCGCTCGCGGGCCCTGGGCGCGGTCGTGGGACCGCCATCGTGTACGCGCCCACGCGCAAGCAGGCCGACGCAGAGAGCGAGCGACTGGCCACGCGCGGCTGGCGCGCTCGCTCGTACCACGCCGGCCTCGACGGGAAGACGCGCGATGCGGTGCAGCGCGACTTCGCGGAGGGCCGGCTCGAGGCCGTGGTGGCGACGAACGCCTTCGGCATGGGGATCGACCGCCCGGACGTGCGCGCGGTGATCCACCTCGGCCCGCCCGGGTCGATCGAGGCGTACTACCAGGAGGTCGGCCGTGCCGGTCGCGACGGGGCGCCCGCGCTCGGCCTCCTGCTCGTCAGCGCCCGTGACTTGCCGCTGCGGCGGGCCTTGCTCGAGCGGGGCGCCGGGGACGCGACATCGGATCCCGCAGTGGTCGAGCACAAGTGGAGCATGTTCCTCGAGCTGATTCGGTGGGCCGAGGGCGGCAGCTGCCGCCACGACGCGATCCTGCGCTATTTCGGCGACGAGGCGGAGACGCTCGCAGGCTGCGGCCGCTGCGACGTGTGTCTCGCCCTGGGCGAGGAACCGGAGACGGGAGACCCGGAAGGCGCGGCGCTGATCGTGCGGAAGGCCCTGTCGGGTGTGGCGCGCGTGCATGGTCGGTTCGGGCTCCAGCTCGCCGCCAAGCTCGTCCACGGCGACGCCGACGAGCGACTCGAGCGCGCGGGGCTCACGAAGTTTCAGACGTTCGGCAACCTCCGCGATCAGCCGGCGCCGTGGCTGGTCGCGCTGCTCCGCCGCTGCGTGTCGGCCGGCTGGGTGAGCTTCGCCGGCGTCGATCGTCCCGTCGTCACGCTGACCGAAGACGGCCGCGCCGTGATGAAGGGCGAGCGCCCGGCGCGCCTGCTCCTGCCGCCCTCGTCTGGACGCGAGCGCGCCGACGCGGTCGGCCGGCGGCGGACCGAGCCGGCGCCCGATCGAGCGCCCGAGCGGGTCGCCGCGCCGGGCCGGGTGGCGAGCCGCGCGCCGGCGGAGCTGGACGCGTCGGCGCTGGCGCTCTTCGAGGCGCTCCGCCGCCACCGACTGGCCGTGGCGCGAGCGGAGGGCGTGGCTCCCTTCATCGTCGCCAGCGATCGCACGCTGCGCGACATCGCGACGTTACGACCGCGCGATCTCACCGAGCTCGAGCGCGCTCACGGAGTCGGGCGCCTCAAGGCGGCGCGATATGGCGCCGGATGGCTCCAGGTGGTGGCACAGCAGGGCCCGCGTCAACTACACTTGGAACAGGAGTGATTCCATGAGGTCCACGCTCGCGCTGTGCGCGCTGCTGGCCGCTCTGAGCGGATGCTCGACCGCTTCCCTTCCCTACAAGCCGGAGTTCCCGCCGTCGGGTCGCACCATCTCCGCGGACTACCTCGTGCTGGCCGACCGGCTTCGCGTGGAGATCGATACCGGGGGCTATCGGCTCGAGAACGCCCAGATCGTCATGGCGGACAGAAGTGTCCGACCGCAGACCATCGAGCATCCTCCCGCGGGCAGCGGCAGCAGCACCGGGATCGGGATCGGCGTCGGTGGCGCTAGCATCGGCAGTCGAGGCGGGGTCGGCGTGGGCACCGGCGTCGGCGTCAACATTCCCATGGGCGGGGATACCCGGGTGCAGGGCAACACGGTGCTCTACTTCGCGCTGGATCAGGTCGGCGCGGCGCCGTGGCGCCTTTCGGTCAAGGTCGCCGAGACCGACCTCACCATGATCGTGCTGCCACCGCGGTAGCGAGCGCGGCTACGAGCCGGTCGCGCGGCGCCGAAAGCTGCGTCGCCTCGGAACCTTCGATGCACGTGCTACGTTACAACTCGGGGGTGTTTGACATGACTGCGCGGCCCAAGTCATTTCTCGCCTTGGCACGACTCATACTGATCGCCGTCACCGTGACGGCTTGTGGGACGGCCAGCGGTTACCTGACCCCATCCGGATCAACCACCACCACCACCCTGATGGCCGGCTGGGAACGCCATTTCGTGATCGACTGGACAGTTGAGCCCGAGCAAGGCGGGGCCCGTCGGATCCGTGGCTACGTCACTAGCCTACACGGAGAGGCCGCCGAGCCGGTGCGCCTTCTTGCGCAGGCGCTCGACTCGTCCGGAGCCGTCGTGGGGCAGCGGATCGGGTGGATACCCGGCGGTGTGAACGGATTCCAGCGGGCATATTTCGAGATCGCCCCCCTCCCGTCGGCGGCCCAGTACCGGGTATCCGTGTGGGACTACTCCTTTATCCAGAATCCCGGTTCTGGCTGGATCTGACACCGACGCTGATGGCGATGAGTCTCAGTTGCGAGATGTCCAGCTCGTCGTGACCCGTCCGGCCCCTCGAGCCGCTCGAACAATCCGGAGGCCGGGTCCCACGTAATCGCGCAAGAGATGCGGCCGGCCTCAGGCGCTGCGGAACCGGCTCGACTTGACGAACAAGATCGCCAGCATCGGCAGCACGAAGCCGAGCACGGTCGCCACCACCAGGAGCATCCCGAGCTCGCTGTAGTCCGCCGGCGCCGCGATCGCACCGGTCGGATCCCTCACTTCGCGCGTGACGGTGAAGATCTGGTTCAGGTACTTGGTGCCGAGCTGTGCGGCGGTCAGCGCCAGGTTCACGAACGATCCCATGACCGCGAAGAACGTCGCCTTCAATCGGTCGGGCGCCGAATTCGCGATCCACGCCAGGATCGGCACCATCGAGACCTGGCCGAGCGGCGACTCGAGCGCCGTGTCGATGAGCGCGATCATGCGCGCATCGACGATCCCGCCGGTATGCGCCGCCGTCCATTCGTGCAGCCCGTAGTACATACCGACGATCGGCAGCCCGATGACGGTGCTCGCGATGGTGAGGAAGCCGACGATGTAGGCGATCGACCGTTCGGCCATGAAGCGGCGAAAGATGAACAGTCCGGCCAGGGTGAGCGCGCTCCCGATCAGCGACAGCGTCGCCAGGAACTGTTGATCGAAGCCCAGATGATCGATCATCCACCAGGTCGAGCCGGCGCCCGGTCCGGGGACGGCACGGAAGACGAAGGACACGATCGCCGTCCCCACCAGCACGTGGCGCGCCTCCGGCTCCAGCTCGCTGGTGAGTCGCCACATCAGGAACAGGACGATCGCCATCGACGCGGCGAAGATGATCTCCTGACCGCCGGTGACCTGGCCGACCCCGACGCCGAGCGAGACGATCGCGAACGCGAAGCCGCCGCCGAGGATCCACCAATTGATCGGAGGCCGCTCGCCGTGCGGGTTCAGCATCCGGCGGACGTCACCCCGCGCGAAACCCTTCGCCATGAGGCGGCGCGCGGCGCGCCAGTTGAGGGCCAGCCCGAAGACGACGCCGAAGACCGAGACGACGGGAATGACGAGCGCCAGCTCGTAGACGCGCAGATACGCGAGCGCCTTCTCGGCCTCGGGCAGCTCGCCGGCGCCGTGCAGCAGGTACACGTTCGCCAGCGAGACGAGGACGCTGCCCCCGATGATCGCGACGCGGCCGAGCGTCTGCACGGTCGTGTTCATGGATTTGCGCTCGGCCATCCCGATCGGCCGGCCCTCGGCGTCGAAGCGCGGCACCGCCTCGACGGTCATCGCGTCCGCGACGACGTCTTGCACGACGTAGCCGACGGGCGAGAGCAGCGTGGCCAGCACGAACCAGGCTTCGACGCTCCAGAGCGCGCGCATCGACTCGGTGTAGCCGAGCAGGCCGACCATGATGCCGAGGCTCGCTGTGATCACGCCGGCACCCACGAACACCAGCGCGGCCTTCCAGCGCCAGATCAGATCGACGACGTGTCCGAGCGGCACCTTGAGACTCCACGGCAGCACCGCCCAGAAGCCGAGCGCGGCGAGAAACTCGGCCGACAGCCCCAGCCGCTCCTTGACGAAGAACGTGCCGACGATGCCCGTGAGCCCAGAGATGCCCGCCGCGACGTAGACCATGAGCGGCGGAAGATACGAGAGCCGCATCTCACGCCCGAGCGCCAGAATGTTGCGATCGATCCAGGACCGAGCCGCGCCGCCGAGCACCGGCGCAGTCGGCGAAGGTGCAGAGGACATCAAGGCCAGGGTATGCAGGAATCCGCACGCCCGCAATGTGATACCTTCTGGCGAATCTCGCACGACTCGAGGAGGCCACGATGAGCGACAAGGTCGATGGGCAGACCGCCAGTCCCTACGGCTATCCGTTCTGGGACTGGGTGGCGCGCGAAGACCCGGAGTACGTCCGCGCCCGAGGGCCGTTGAGCGCGTTGTCGGTCGGCGAAGGCAAGGAGCTGTCGATCAAGCATCGCGAGATGGTCATCATCGGGATCCTGGCCTTTCGCGGGCGAGAGGAGGGCGTCGTCGCCCACATGCGTCGGGCCGTTCAGCACGGTGCGACCAAGCGCGAACTGCTGGAAGCGATCCAGTCGGCTGCGGTGCCGGGCGGCGGGCCGACGTTCAGCACCGGTGTGCAGGCGCTGATGCAGCTCGACCGCGACGGAGCCTTCAAGAAGCCCTGAGATATCCCGTCCGCGGCGCGACGTGCGGCCCACCGCGGACGGGTGGCGGCTAGCGATCCGACCGCCGGTCCCCCCGATCCGGGCGCTCGTTGGGGCGCTGCGAGGGCTGGCCCTCGTCGGGACGCTCGCCACGGCCGCGAGGCTCACCGGGGGCCTTGGCGCGCGGCTCTGGCGGAGCCTCCCGTCGCCCGCGCTGGTCCGGCGCAGCTTGAGGACGCGGCGCCGCTTGGCGTGACGCCGCGGGGTCGTGCGGTGGCGGCGGCGGCGGCGCCTGGCGCGGGACGCGCTCGGTTTCCTCGCCTGGCCGCTTGCCCTGCTTCGGCTCCGGCTGCACGGCGGCCCGCTCTCTCTTGTCTTCGCGCGCTCGCGCTTTCTCTTCGGGCCCGTGAGGACCGGGCCGAGGCGCGCCGACTCCGGCGTCCGGAGTCGTGCCCGGACGAGGGCTCGGATCCGCGCGACGGGCATTCGGTGACTCACCCGAGCGGGTTCTCTGGCCGGAGCTTGGACCTTCCGCCGACGGCGTGGCGACGCTCGCGCGCTCTCGCGTGGGCTTCGGCGCGGGCACCAGTCGCGGTGCCGCCGAGGGCGTGGCCTCGCGGTCCGCGCCAAGCCCCTGCGCGCGGAGCGTCGGCGTGAAGTCCCGCGGCGCACGCGTTGCCACGACGGTGCGCTCGTGGATGGCCGCCGGGGGCTTCACGCCCGAGCCGCCGGCCGGCATCACGCTGGCCGCGACGGGCTTGACCTCGAGCGCGCCCCGGACCGGGGTGAGCTCTCGCACACGCGCGTCGTCGATCCGCGTGGGCTGGACGTGCCCGTGGCCGAAGCGCTCTTCGGGCACAGCCACGACCGCGTTGTGCACGTGCACGTTCTTGTACACGGTGATGTTGGTCACGTTGACGGTGGTGGTGCGGTTGACGACGACGTTGTTCACGACGCGGGGACCACCCCAGCCGCCCCACCAGGCCACGCCGACGAAGCCCGGACGACCCCACCACGGGATGACTGGCTCGCCCCAGCCGAGCGGCGCCCAGTGGAGAGGACGGACGCCCACCGTCACTCTGACGGGGCCGCCGAGGAACACGACGAGGGCGGGCGCGTACACGGGCCGGACGACGACCGGGCCGGGCGCCCACGCCCAGTAACTCCCGGCGAAGACCCAGCGGCCGTAGTGGTACGGCGCCCAGCCCCATGGCGCGTCGTCGAGCCAGGTCCAGCCGAAGCGCGGATCCCAGATCCACCGCCCGGTGCTGTAGGGCACCCATCCCGGAGGCACGCTCGCGGGCACCCACACGGGACCGTACGACTCCACCGTGCGCCAGGTGCCGTGCTGGGCGAGCGTCTCCGTTCCGTACATCGAGGCCGAGACGTACTGCGTGTTGGCGGGCTGGAGCAGGTAGGCTGTGCGCTCGTAGTTCCAGCGGTCCCACGCGGTGAGCGGCGGCGCCGTGCCCGTCGCCACGTTCGGCGTGTCGGTGCCCGTGATCACGATCTGCTGGTTGGCCGGGACGGGGGTGGCTGATCCCGCCGCGCCCGTCATGGTGGCGCTGCCCCCGCGATGGGTCCGGAACGTCGTCGTGTCCTCGGACAGATCGACGTGGTAGTAGCCCTTGCTCTCGATGGTGAACGCCGCGTTCGGAGTATCGATCTCCACCGTGTTGCCGGGCGCGATCTCGCGCACGTCGAGCGCAGCATGGCCGGACGTCACGCGAAACTGCACGAAGTCGGGCTCCTGGTTGTCCAGGCCGAGCTGGGTCCCGTTGCCGGCGCGCACGAAGGCCCGTGGCCCGAATTGCACCTCGACGTTGCCGCCCTGACCGGTGTAGAGCACGTCGCCGGGCGCCAGGGGCGTATTGACCTTGGCCTCTGCCCACTCCTGAGCGCCGGGCCGCCAGAACGACACCTCGCCGTAGGTGTAGCTCACACGGGCGGGCGTGATCTCGCTGGGTTGCCCTTGGGAGGGCGGCGGGTCGTCGGCCCGGATCGTTCCCGGGCCGCTCACGACCATGGCCAACGTGACGAGAGCTTCGATGATCCATCGGGTCCGCATGGCCGACTCCTTGTCTGCCACCGGGTTCGGATTCTCGCCCTTCCCTCGCGCTGCGGGCGGAACCACTCCCGGAGGATCTTTGATGTGACTCAACAACCGGGCAGAATATTTACAGTCTACAGAGAAAATCCGCCCGAGACACTCACGTGTTAGTGTGGCGTCGTCGTGGTCTCCTTCGTCCTGTTGTGGCTGCGCGCGGCGGGGCTCGTGGGTCAGGCGCTGGCGCTCGGTGGCGCGGCCTTCGCGCTCGTCGTTCTCGCCCGCGCGCGCGAGCCGCACGTTCCCCACCGGCTCCGCTCGACGCTGGCGATCGCTGCGGCCGGGGCCGCGCTCGCCGCCGCCGCGCAGGCCGGCATTCTCGCCACGCTCGCTCGAGCTTTCGCGGACGACGCAGGCTGGCCGATCGGCGCCTTGCTCGGCTCGACGGTCGGCCTGGCGGGCGTGGCGCGCCTCGTGATTGCGCTCGCCGTCGCCGGCGCGGCGCTCGCGCTGCGCCGGGCGCCGAGCGCGCGCGGGGGGTGGGTGCTGCTCGTCGCGGGCGCCTTGCTGGCCGCCTCGGGCGCCCTGGTCGGCCACGCGACGGGCCGTGAGGATTTTGGCTGGCTCCTCGGGGTCGGCGCCCTTCACCAGGCGGCCGCCGGTGTCTGGGTCGGCGGCCTGGTCTGCGCGGCAGCGCTCACCGTAAGACACGATGCGCAGGCCGGCATCGGCTGGCTCCGCCCCTTCTCGGGGCTCGCCGCGGTGGCTGCGGGCGCCATCGCTCTGACGGGAATCGCGCTCGCGCTCGAGTACGTCGCCACGCCACGCGTGGCGATCGGCACCTCGTACGGTGCGATGGTCCTCGCGAAGATCACGCTCTTCCTGGCGCTGCTCGCGATGGGCGCGCTCAACCATCTGGCGCTCCGCAGCCAGCGAGCGTCAGCGCCCGCGGACGCGATCGTCGTCCGCAGGCGCCTCGAGGTGGAAGCCGGTCTCGCGCTCGTGACGGTCTTCCTCGCCGCCTCCATCGCCTCGGCCCCGCCCGGCGTGGACGCCGGCGTCGCGCGCGCTTCGCCCGAGGAAGTCCGTCATGTCTTCACGCCTCGCTGGCCCCGGCTGGACACGCCGACTCCGGCCGAGCTAGTGGCGACTTCCGGCCTGGGAGATCCCGATGCGCCACGCTCAGCCGCGGAGATCGCGTGGTCCGAGTTCGGTCACAACGTGTCGGGGCTGTTCATCGTCGCGATGGGCGTGCTCGCCACGCTCGAGCGGACCGGCCGCGCACGGTGGGCGCGCCACTGGCCACTGCTCCTCATCGCGCTGGCCGGCTTCATCGCCTGGAGCCTGGACCCGGAAGGCTGGCAGACCGGAGTCGTCGGCTTCTGGGAACAGATGCGGAGCCCGGAGGTCCTGCAGCATCGGATCGTGTTGGTCCTCACGAGCGCCTTCGCGATCGCCGAATGGCGGGTGCGTAGCGGCCGGCGCCCGGACTCCGTCTTGCGCTATCTGTTTCCCGTCGCCGCCATCGCGAGCGGCGTCTTCCTCATCTCCCACAGCCACGAGGTGAGCAACGCCAAATCCGCGTTCCTCATGGAAGTCACGCACCTTCCCCTCGGTCTGGTCAGCCTCGTTGCCGGCTGGGCCCGCTGGCTCGAGCTACGCTTGCCTCCCGCCGACGGCGTCGGGCCCGGCCATGTCTGGGGTCCGGCCTTCTGCCTCTTCGGGCTGATCCTCACCTTCTATCGCGAGGCGTGAGCATATTCGTTCCGCGTGAGCGGCGACGAGCCCGCGCTCTCGAGTGCTTGACGACCCACGCCGGGTGTGCGAGAACCTTGGGTCCAGACGACAGACTACGGACGCGAACCTTTTGGCAGCGCCGGGCGCGCCGCAGGCCGTCGCGGAGCTGGGGCCCCGCGGGCCGAGGCGCGTCTGTGAAGGAAAGGAAAGGGCGATGGCACGGATCAAACACATCGCGTTGTCGACCGACGATCCGGTGAAGACGGCCGAGTTCTACAAGAACGTCTTCGGTCTGACGGAGCTCCGTCGAGTGCCCGCCGATACCGGCGCGGAAGGCGTCTGGCTGAGCGACGGCTACATCTATTTCGCCATCCTCAAGTACGGCGGCGAGGACACCCCCAACCTGGGAGAAGGGCCGTCCACCGTCAAGGGCATCCATCACATCGGCTTCTACGTGGAGGACCTCGAGGAGGCCTCGGCCACGCTCGAGGCCGCCAGCTGCACCGAGTGCCCCGGCAGTAGCAAGGTCAACCGAAAGTACAAGGGCCCGGACGGGCTGATGATCGATATCCGCGCCAGGGGCTGGGACGAGCAGATCAAGGCTCGCATGCAGCTCTATCAGCTAAGTCCCGCGAGTAATTGAGCCTCGGGGGGAGCGAGCGCCGCTCCCCCCGATACCCCCCACCGGTCGCCCTTAGCGTCCAGCACTTGGATCGTGGCGCCGGCAAAGCCGGCGCTCGAGCGAGTCATCACGGCGCCTAGAACTCCGCGCGGCCGCTCATCGCCACGGTGCCCTCGGGCGTCACGGCCCACAGCTCGCACGCGCCATCCGCGGTTGGGCGACCACGCAGCTCGAACGGCGCGGTGTCGAACAGCGGGGCGCGGGCCTGCACGGTGAAGGTCCGAAACGCGCGCCCAGGATTTTCATCGCGAGCGAAGTCGATCAAGAGCGTCGCGGTGAGCGCACCGTGCACGACGAGCCCCGGATATCCCTCGACCTCCATCGCCCAGGCGCGGTCGTAGTGGATGCGATGGCTGTTGAAGGTCAACGCCGAGAACCGGAAGAGCAACACCGCGTCGGGGACGATGCGGCGTCGCCAGGCCACGCCGGTCGGCGCGTCCTCCCGCCGCGGCACCGCGTTCTGCGCTCCCGCCTTCACCTCTTCCCGGAACACGCCGCGGCGCTCCTCTTCGAGGGCCAGCCCTTCGGGCGAAAGGATTCGATCGACGACGGTGGTGAAGACCAGCGTGCCGGTGCCGCCGGCCTTCGGGGTGATGTCCGTCAGCTCCGTCTCGCGGCGTATGCTGTCGCCGATGCGAATGGGCCGGTGGAAGCGCGTGTGCTGGCCCGCGAACATCCGTCGCGGCAGCGGCATCGGCGGCACCACGCCCGTGTCGCTTGGGCTGCCGTCCGGTCGTAGCTCCTCGGGACCGAAGCGCGGCAGGAAATAGAGGTGGTGCCAGCCCGGGGGCAACGGATCGCCGACCTCGAGTGCCGGGTCCGCCCGTCCGAGCGTCAGCCGCAGCAGGTTGGCGGGACCGGGGTGCACGACGTCGGTCGACACCAGACGTCTCCCGATGTGCTGCTTGAGGCTCGCGACGCTGGACTCGGTCGTCGCCATGCTCGATGATCCTCCTGGCGCGTGGTCCTGCCGGAGCATAGCATCATGCGGCGTGAGATTCCGGCGCCCGGAGCGCCGGCTCGGACCGAAGGAGGCGGAGACTAAAACGTATGGCATCGCTCAGCCGGCAGCTCGCGCAGTGGGTCGTGGGTCTCCGTTACGAGGATCTCCCGGCCGACGTGGTCGATCGCGCCAAGGGAGTCACGCTGCACAGCCTCGCGTCGGTGCTCCTCGGCGCTCAGACCCCCGGCGGACAGCAGGCGGTGAAGCTCGTCACCGAAGAGGAAGCCGGGGTGCGCGAGGGCGCCACCATCATGGTGAACGGCGCCCGGGTCACGAAGGGCGGCGCCGCCTTCGCCAACGCCGAGATGGCGATGGCCGGCGGCAAGTGGGACACCTTCCGCATGCTGACTCACCCGGGCACGAGCATCATCCCGGGCGCCTTCGCGGCGGCGGAAGCCGCGGCCGTCTCCGGACGGGACTTCATCACCGGCGTCGCCGCGGGCTACGAGGTCATGGAGCGGCTGGCGGCCGACTTCATTCCGACCGTGATGGCGCGTGGCTTCCACGCCGGCGTGGTGTTCGGCATCTTCGGCCCCGCCGTCGCCGCCGCGAAGATGATGCGCCTCACCGAGGACCAGGTGAACAGCACGATCGCGCTCTGTGCGAGCCTGGCGGCTGGCAATCTCGAAGGGGCACGGAGCGGCGGCCGCCCTTTGCGCGAGGGGGGCGCGGTGCGCAACGCCATGCTGGCGGTCGCGCTGGCCAGGCAAGGGCACGTCGGCGGCGAGACCGTGCTCGAAGGCGAGGCCGGCTTCTACCACGCCTACGCGGGCAACAACCGAGGCGAGCTCACCTACAGCTTCGTCGGCGACACGCGGACCAGCCTGGACAAGATCACCCGAGCGCTGGGAAGTGACTGGATGTTCCTCGAGACGCTCTACCGCATCTACTCGACCGCCGGCTACAACATCGCCCACATCGACGTCACCGCGAAGCTCTGCGAAGAGCACGACATCCGACCCGAAAACGTCGAGCGCGTCGAGGCCGTAGTGAACTGGCTCGAGACGCAGTATCCGAGCCCGGCGTTTCCGAGCCGGCGCGAAGATGGGGAGGCGAAGCCGGGCAGCACGCCGTACTACACCGCGTATGGCGTCGTGACACGCGGCTTCCCTGTGCTGAAGGCACAGGTCGATCCGGCCGGCGCCGGCGACCCGCCCGAGGTGCTGGACCTGATGAAGCGCGTGACGATCGTCCCGTCGCACCGGATGACGCTCTTCGGCCCGCGGATCACGATCTACACCAGGGACGGCAGGAGCTACACGAAGCAGTCCACCGGGCGCGAGTTCATCTGGAACTTCGACGAAGAGACGCGCCGCATCCGCGGCGTCATCCCGGGCATTCCGATCCCGGCAGCGCAGTTCGAAGCGATCATCGCGACCTGCCGCGATCTCGACCGCCAGGCCCGCGCCGACACGCTCGTCCAGCTGACGCTGAAGAAACCCGAGAGCCGCACGGGCGTATAGTACCGGGGCCTGCGGTACCACTACGACCTGAGGAGGGGGTATGCGTTTCGGCTTCTTCGACCAGTTGCCGTGTGCCGGCGCGGATTCCGAGTACCAGAGGTACCAGGACCTGATCGCGCAGATCGAGCTCGGCGATGCCCTGGGTTTCGATACGGTCTGGCTCGGCGAGCTCCACTTCAGCCGCGCCTTCTCGATTCTCGCCGATCCGCTCATGGTGCTGGCCGCCGCCGCGCAACGGACCGCCCGGATCCGCCTGGGGACGGCGGTCACGCTCCTGCCGCTGCACAACCCGGTGAAGATCGCCGAAGAAGCCGCCGTCGCCGACATCCTCAGCAACGGCCGCCTGGAGTTCGGAGTGGGGCGCGGCACGGCCCCGATCCACTACGCGGGTTACGACATCCCCCAGGAAGAGAGCCGCGAACGCTTCGAGGAAGCGCTCGATTTCATCCTCCAGGCGTGGACGCAGAAGCAGTTCTCCGTCCAGGGAAAATACTTTCAGGCACGGGACCTGACGGTGGTTCCGAAGCCGGTGCAGGCCCCGCATCCACCGGTCCGGATCGCCGCGAATAGCCCCGACACCTTCCCGCTCGCCGCGCGCCGCCGGTTGCCCATCTTCGCCACGCCGCTCATCAATCCCCCGGACAAGCTGAAGGAAGGCCTGGCGGTGTATCGCGGCGCGCTCCCAGCCGGCACCCGCGGTGACGCCGCTCTGGCGTTTCCCGTGCACGTCACGGGGAGCCGGGCGCAGGCGCGCCAGGAATGCGAGGCGAGCCTGCTGCACTTTTTGCGTGAGGCCGGCGAGCGGCTTCGACCGCTCGGCGACGCGGACATCAAGAGCTTCGAGGCCTTCCGGCAGGTGCTGGCCAGGATGGAGCGCGTGAAGTACGAGGACGTCGACCGCGAGATGGCGGTCTTCGGCGATCCAGACTATTGCGTGCAGCGGGTCCAGGCCTTGCGGCGTGAATATCAGATGGACGAGTTCATCTGCTATTTCAATCAAGGCGGGCTCATGGCGCACTCGATGGTGAAAGACTCCATGACGCGGTTCGCCCGAGACGTGCTGCCGTATTGCCGATAGGAGCATCGACCAGCATGGCCTTGAAAGACACGATTTCCTTCGGCATGGCGCTGCCCCACCGCTCCCCCGACCCGGTGGACATGCTGGCGGTGCGCCAGGTCGCCCAGCGCGCCGACGCCCTCGGATTCCGCGACCTGTGGGTAACTGAAAATACGCTCGACCACGTCTTCTGCTTCGACCCGGTGGTGGTGTTGACCTACGCGGCCGCGGTCACGACGTCGATCCGCCTCGGTGTGGCCGTGCTCGTCCTCCCCATCCACAATCCCATCCATGTCGCGCACAAGGTCGCCACGCTGGACTATGTGAGCAATGGCCGCGCGATCCTCGGCCTCGGATTGGGCCGAGACCACCACTACGCCCAGTTCCGGATACCTCGAGAGCGCCGCGTGCGCCGGTTCCTGGAGGGCGTCGAGCTGATCAAAGCGTTGTGGACCGAGCCGAAGGTCAATTACCGGGGCAGCATTTTTCAGCTCGAAGGCGGCACCATGGCCCCCAAGCCGGTGACAAAGCCGCACCCGCCGATCTGGCTGGGCGGCGGACACCCCGACGCACTCCGTCGCGCTGCGACCATCGCCGACGGGTGGATGGGCTCCGGCGGCTCGAGCAGCGCCGAGTTCGCACGGTCGGTCCCCTCGATGCGGGAAAATCTCGAGGAGGCCCGGCGCGATCCGGCGGCCTTTCCCATCTCGAAGCGCGTGTTTCTGTCGGTGCACGAACGCCCCGACGTCGCTCGGGCCGAGCTCCATCGCTGGTTCAGTGTCGTGTATCACAACCCCGCCGGGACCGATGCCTCGGGTGTGCACGGCACGCCGGAGCAGGTCCGCGAGCGGCTGCACGAGCTGGTCGGCATGGGGGCGAACCACCTTTTGCTCAACCCCGTGTGCCGCCACGCCGAGCAGGTGGAAGCGCTGGCCGCGATCGTGGGGCTTTCCTAGCCGGCTGCTGAAAAAGGTCCACCTGCTTCGTTGGCGCCCTCGGCTGCACGCTCAACGTACAGCGAGTACGCCTCGCGTGCAGCCGTCGGGCGCCGCCTCGCATCTGGACCTTTTTGAGCAGCCGGTCACGTGTTCGCGAGCAACCGCTCGACTCGCGCCAGCAGCGGACTCGCCAGCAGCGATGGCTCGTGAGCCGGTAGATCCACCCAGACCGGAAACTCGCGCCCGGTGATCTTGCGGGCCTTGGTGGGGCCGCCCAGGGACATCACGGTCTGCCACGAGTCCGCGAGATTTGGGTGGGCCAGCAGCAGCAATCCGCGCCCCAGGTAGCCATCGGCCAAACCCGGCAACGCGATGCCCGCATCAGCCACCGCGCCGGCCCATTCGTCGCCAGCGAGAAGTCGCCGCGCCGGCCCCGCCTGCCATGCCAGGACCGGACACAGACCCGGGCCAGTCTCTTCGAGAGCTGCCAGCCAGCGGTGCCGGGGACCGAGAACGAAGCGGCGGTACGCGTCGCCCGTGCCCGCCGGGGCGTCCTCGTGCTCCTTGAGGAGGACCGACGGGTACGGGGCATCCGGCAGGCTATACGCGCGGATCAGCGACGGCGGTGCGGGGCAACCGAAGGGAGCCACCTGCCCGAGGAAACCCGTCAGCCTTTCGCCCCCGAGGACTGCCTGCGGGAGGGAGAGCAGGTGGTGCGTGGCGTGCGGCCTGGTGACGGACGCGAGGAGCACCTCGCCGGCCGGCCAGGTCCGGCCGTTTCCGTCGGCGCCGATGCCGATCTCCGCGCTGCTGCAACGCCGTTGCCGGAGGCTCATGATCCGGTTACCATGCGTGGACATCATCTCCAAGGAGGGCCATATGGCCGAAGGCAAAGTTCACGTCGAGATCGTCTACTGCGTCGTCTGAGGGTACCTGCCCGTAGCCGTCAGTGTGGCGGCTGAGCTGTCCTCGATCAACTATCGCGAAACGGCGATCACGCTTACCCCGTCCGACAGCGGCCGGTTCGAAGTGTACCTCGACGGCAAGAAGCTCTACGACCGGAAGGAGCCCGGCGCCGTCGACTTCCTGCCCGCGCTCAAAGAGATCCACAAGATCCGGGACGCGATCAAAGAGATCTTCGCCCAAGCGCCGGCGACGGCGGGATCCCACTAGGAGCGCTCATGGCCTTTGGCACCCATCACGTGCATCTGAAGTCGCGGGATCCCAAGCAGACGATGCAGTTCTACGTGGACAACCTCGGCGCGACGCTGATCGGCGAGGTCGGCGGCCGCGGGTACCGCGTGAACCTGCACGGGCTGCAGCTCAACATCACCGGCCTCATCGACACGCAGAGCCGCGAGCAGCACTACGGCATCGAGCACATCGCCGTCGACACGGACGACTATCCGGGGACGCTGGCCCGGTTCCAGGCCAACGGTGGACGCGTGCTCGAGGAGCTGAAGCCCACCAGCGGGCGGCGCGTCTGTTTCCTGGAGGCCCCCGATGGTGTGCAGATCGAAGTGATCGAGAAGGTGTAGCCCGTGGGCGCCCGCCGTCAGTCCGGCCAGACTGACGTCGTCAAGCAACAGGTAGCCGCGCACTGGAATCGGCGGGCGCCGGGCTTCGACGCGGACTTCGGCCACAGCATCCGCACGCCCGCCGAGCGCGCCGCGTGGGACCGCATCCTCGATCTCGTCCTCTCGGGCCGAGGCAAGCTCGACGTCCTCGACGCCGGCTGCGGCACGGGCTTCCTCACCTTCGAGCTCGCGGCCCACGGTCATCGCGTCACCGGCGTCGACTTCGCTCCCGCGATGATCGCCGAGGCGAGGCGCAAGGCGACCGAGCACTCGGTCTCGGTCCGCTTCGAGGAGGCCGACGCCGAGCAGCTCCCGTTCGGGCCCGGCAGCTTCGACCTCGCCATCAGCCGTCATCTGCTCTGGACGCTCCCGCACCCGGAGGCGGCGATCGACGAGTGGATTCGCGTCCTGCGAGGGGGAGGGCGCCTCGTCGTCGTGGACGGCCAGTTCGACGCCGGCGTCCTGGCGGCGCCGGCGGGAAGCGCCCGCGCGAGCGAGGAGTACGCGGCGGTCGGCGACCAGCTCCCCTTCCTCGGAGGACGTTCGCGAGAGGAGATCGCGACGCTGCTCGCGGCGCACGGTCTCGTGAACGTCGGCAGCGATCCACTGCTCGACCTCGTGGCGGCCCAAGCGCAGCGGATGGTCGACGAGGGGCGGGAGCGGCGTACCCACCGGCGCTATGTCGTCTGGGGCGACGTCGTGTCCTGACCGATCGCGAACGGAGAGCACAGGCCATGACTCGATTCCTGATCGCCGCAGTGCTCGTCGTCGGTCTCGTCGGAGATGCCGCGGCTCAGCCAAAGCCAGCGTCCCCGGCGAAGCCGGAAGGCGAAATGCGCTGGGCGTTGTACGTAGACGCTGGCGCCGGCCTGGTTCGATCCCGGTGAGACGACGGCGGGCTTTCTCACACCGTTCTGGATCCTCCACGCGCTTCACGATGCGCTCGTGAAGCCGATGCCAGGCCATCTCATGGCGCCGAGCCTGGCCGAATCGTGGACGGTGAGCGCCGATCAGCGCGTCTAATCTGGCCGAGCGGCATCAGCCGCGCGTGGCCGAGGCCGCGTTGATGCTGATCGATCCGTACCCGTGGTCGGCGCCGCTGGAAGAGGTTCGCCTCAAGCCCCGCTAGCCGAGCGAGAGATGACGAGGCTCTCGAACAGCCCGTCGAGGGTCGGGGCCTTGTCCAGGTCTCTTACCGCAGCCAGCACTCGATCGCATCCCTTGGCCCGGAGCGCCCCGGACGCCAGGCCTCGGAACTTCTCCTCGACCTCTCCGTCCGTCAGCGGGTTCCGGTTGTGCCCCTTCGGGTGGCTCGTCTCCGTCGTCACGCGGCGCCCGTCGGTGGTCGTCACCTCGATCCGCGTGCACGACTCGGCCGGGTAGCGGCGGGTGAACTCCGGCTCCTCGACCACCTCGAGCTTCTTGATCAGTGGCCGCAGCGCGGGATCCTGGATCCGAGTCGGCGCGAAGGTCGCCGGCGTGACCCCGCCGTCGGCAAGCGCGGCCGCCACCAGGTACGGGATGCTGTGGTCCGCCGTCTCCCGCGTCGCGGGATCCCACTTCTCCGCCTCCGCCGCCGTCCGCCGCACCGCCTCTCCGTACGTCGCCACGCGGACCGACTCGATCTGATCAGGGGCGACCTGCTGCCGTAGCTGCAGCACGAGGCCGATGGGCCCCTGCGTGTGGATCACCGATGGGTAGGCCTTGAAGCTCGTTCCCGTGATCCGAAACGGCTCGCCTCGGCCCCCGAATCGCGCCCACTTCGGTGCCTCGACGCCGAGGTGCTGCCAGAGCCCGTCGCGTCCTTCGAAGGCGGCGCCCGGTCCCGTCATGCCCTCCGCCGCGAGCCAGGCCGAGAACACCCCCGTGCGGACCGCGGCCGCCGTCGCGCAGCCCTTCCACATCGACAGCTCGCCGATCCGCGTGACTCCCAGCGGCACGCCCGACGTGATCGCAATGGAGATCGCGTTCCCCACTTCCACCCGGTCCAGCCCCAGGATCTTTCCAGCGCCGCAGGCCGCGCCGATGGCGACGAACATTCCCTGGTCCCACCCCTTCAGGGGGACGGTGTCCGCCAGCCGGCAAAACGCCTCGTAGGCGACGACGATCGCCGTGATCGCCGCCCGACCGTCCGCCCGGTGGCCATCCGCCACTGCCAGCACGGCGGGGATCATGTCGCTCGGATGGCCCGTCCCCCGCGCGGCGTAGGTGTCGTTGCAGTCCAGGTAGCGAACCAGCACGGTATTCGCGAAGGCGGCGAGGTCCGTCGACGTCTTCTGCGCAGTCCCCAGAATCCGCGCCGGCGGGTCTCCCTGCACTCGAGAGGCCAGGCGCCGCGCGATCGAGGCCGGCTCGCTGTCGAACGCGCCGGCTCCGCATCCCAGGGTGTCGATCAGCGTTCGCTTCACCTGGTGCACCGCCTCCGGGGACAGATCTTCATAGGTGAGCCTGCACGCATAGTCGCTCAGGAATTCGGTCGTGGCGTCCATCGAACCCTCCGGCGGTGCGATTGGCGTCATTGTACGGCCACGGCCGCGTTGACGACACGTCTACGGCGGGCAGATGTACCCGGTGCTATCTCCTCGGGTGGGATCCCAAACTGTGCCGCGCGACAACGTCACAGCTCAGATAGCGAACTCCGGCGCCTCACCGTCGAATTGTTCGTCCGCTCGTCTCAGCACCCCGATTCGGACCCTCTATCAGCAGCAAAACGGCGTCGTCGAGGCCTACAAGGGGCTCGTCGACCAATACACCGGCGTGGTCGCCCGCCGGATCAACCGGGCGACCGAGCACGAGCGGGTGCGCACGGTGACGAACGGTCTCATCGAGGCTTATAACTGGACGTGGTGAGATCCGGCCTCCGGAAGGGGTATGAACGCGGTCGAGAAGGCTCGCTTGCCGACAACCTTGCCGTTGACGTGCTCCACGACGCAGCGAGGCCAATACGGCGCGAGCCCGAATGCGACGATTTGCCCTGGCTGTGCACCCTCGGCCGGATGCGAGATGACCCTGAGGCCCAGCTCATGGGCCCTTGCCTCCAATCCTTCGACCGGCGCACCGACAACGATCTCGGCACAGAACGCTTCGCTCCGGTTGCTGGCTTTCACGAACATGACTGAAAAACTCACCGCAACGATGACGACGGGGGTGAGGAGCACCACTCCGAAGACACGGGTGAAGGCTCGCCTCCGCCTGGATACGGGCCGGGGATTCTTCTCGCGCGACCTGGTCGATGCGATGCCGCCGAAACAGAGGAGCCAGAAGAAGAGCCCGAAGAAGAGCAGAGGGAAGATGCCGGGTGAGGGCTCGATCACGGCGATAACGGCGCAGAGCAGGCCCACCGCCCAGAGGTAGCCCGTGAGTATCACCGCGCCCCACTTCCGGCGGCGTATATAGAACACGGGTGGACAGAGGAGCGTGAGGGCGCTGATGCGCAGCCGATCCTCGACAGTGGTGACGGTGTGTCGGGTCACGCCTGGGTAGAGTCAACGTACAGCGGTCGGGTGGCGAGCACCCAGCGAAATCCTCGGGTCTCGGAGGGAGATGGGGCCCGGGCATCGGCCCGGCGTATGGTCGCCGAAGCGTAGGGCCCCGTCAAGGCAGGCGACGGCCCCGCGCGCTCGGCTGGCCCTCGCCCGGCCGCGATGCTAGTGTCGGGCGGAGCCGGGCAAGCGGGTGGGCATTCTCGACAGCGGCAAGCGAGCGTAGGAAAGGCCAATTCCAATGGCGCGGGTAAAGCTGATCGTCAACAAGGAAGACGTCGTCCCCGAGCATCATGCTCTCTTCGACCAGCTGGCGGCTCTCCGCGGCCGGATCAGCGGTCCCTCCACCGTCGTGCTGCACAGCCCCGGCCTGGCCAGACCCTGGAACGAGATCAGCGAGTACCTCCACAGGGACAGCATCGTCGAGCCGCAGCACGCCGAGCTTGCCGTCTGCGCGACGGCGCGGGAAAAGGACTGCGGCTACATCTGGAACGCCCACGTGCCCCTGGCCCGGAAGGCCGGCCTGGCGGCTGAGACCCTCGATGCAGTCCGCGACCGCCGGCCAGTCGCCAGGCTGCCCGATCCCGAGCGAGCCGTCGTTCTCTACGTGCGGCAGTTGCTCCAGAGCAATCGCGTCGAGAGCGAGGTGTTCGATCAGCTCCTGAACGCTCACGATGCCAGATGGATGGTGGAGCTGACGGGATGGATCGGCCGCTACGGCGCGCTTGCCGGCATCTTGAACGCCTTCGAGGTCACGCCCGGTGCTCCGGCCGAGGCGCTGCCCGCGGATCCCAGGCCCGTTGCGAGGGCGGCGAAGGTCCGCGCTCCGCTTGCCACGCCCAGAATCACGCCCATCACGCGGCGCGACCAGGTCGCGGAGGAGCACCGGGCCATCTTCGACGCGGTGGCAGAAGGTCGCGGCAGCGTGCGCGGGCCATTCAGCATCCTGATGCATAGCCCGGTGTTCTGCCGGCGCCACCTCGATGTGAGCTCCTATCTGCGCTTCACTTCACAGGTGAGGCCCGATTCGAGGGAATTGGCCATCATCGCCACCGCGCGCGAGAAGGACTGCCCCTACGTCTGGGCGGCGCATGCGCCCGCGGCGCGAAAAGCGGGCACCAGCGACGCCGCCGTCACCGCCGTACGCGACCGTGGAGAGCTCACGCGCCTGCCGCCCGCCGAGCGAGACGTGATCGACTACGTCCGGCAGCTCTTGCGGGCCAACCACGTCGTCCAGCCCCTGTTCGACCGGCTGCAAAGCCAGTACGGCGTGCCGTGGCTCGTTGAGCTCACCAGTCTCATCGGCCACTACGGCATTGTCACCGGCATCCTGAACGCGTTCGAGGTCGCTCCGGCGCCCGACGCCGAGCCCCTTCCCCTGGCATGACTCTCGCCGAGAGGCAGGAACCATGATGCTGCTCTCTGAACGCCGGAAACAGTATCGCCGGTTGCTGGAAGGCGATGCCTGCATTCACCCAGCGTCGGTGTTCGACGCGATGTCGGCGCGCATGGCCGAATCCCTGGGGTTCGAGGCCGGCATGTTCGCCGGCTCGATCGCCTCGGGGACGGTCCTGGGGGCGCCGGATCTCGTGCTCCTGACGCTGACCGAGTTCGCCGAGCAGATCCGCCGCATCACGCGCGGTAGTGATTTGCCGCTCATGGTGGACGCCGATCACGGGTACGGCAATGCGCTGAACGTCATGCGCACGGTGGAAGAGCTCGAGACCTCCGGCGTCGCGGCGCTGACCATCGAAGACACGGTGCTGCCATCGCCCTTTGGTGGGCAGGGCGAAGGCCTGGTGTCCGTCGAAGAAATGCTGGGGAAGCTCCGGGGTGCCGTGGCGGCGCGCCAGGATCCCTCGCTGGTCGTCATCGGCCGCACGGGCGCGCTCCGCGGTGGGGGCATCGGCGAAGCGGAGAAGCGCGTCAAGGCGTATCAAGAGACCGGGATCGACGCGATCTTTCTGGCCGGGGCCAGCAAGCGCGAGGAGGTCGAGGCGATGCATCGCGCCACCCGACTACCCTTGCTGCTGGGTGGAGCACCCCCTGCGCTCTCTGACCGCAATTTCCTGGCTACGCATGGAGTACGCATCGCGCTGCAGGGGCATCAGCCCTTCTACGCCGCGGCCAAGGCGGTGTACGACACACTCAAGTATCTCCGCGAGGGCGGATCGCCCGCCGGCCTCAAAGACCGCGTCGCCTCGGAGGAGCTGCTGACCATCGCCCTGAAGCAGAAGGACTACAAGCGCTGGCAAGGTGACTACTTGCGGTGACCAGCATGGGCCCGGGTCCTCCGCCGCGCCGCGAAGCGCCAGCCGAGCGGCGTCGGCTGCATGCGGTGTTGGCGCTCACTCCAACCTCAATTCTTGATGACGCTTGGGGGCGTATCGAGTGGCCAGCAAGCCGGTTGCTTCCTCGACTTTGATGCTCTGCACCAGGACGCCTTCCTGCCCATAAGGTAAGTACGCCTGGCACTCGCCTGACGGGGCGATGAGACTTGTCGCCGATTCTTGGAAGCGCAACGCATAATTGACACTGGCAAAGTAGATCGTGTTCTCCATGCTGCGCATCGTCATCGCCTTCTCGTAGTAAGGCCCGCTGGCCGCGCCCCACTGCGTCAGACGGACACCTTCTTGATCACTCCCAGTGTGGTGGGGATGAAAGACGATTTTGGCGCCCCGCACTGCCGCCCATCGCACCGTCTCAGGATAGCGCCAGCCCTCATGGCAAATCGCCACTCCCAACTTGACCCCATTGATCTCGAAGAGTCGCCGGGTATCTCCGGGCACATAGAACTGATCTTCCGCCGGGGCCAGTTGGTTCTTCGTTTGGTATCCCTGAATCTGTCCCCGGGCGTCAATGACAAAGGCGGCAATCTGCCGGCCTGCCTCCGCGAGCCTTTCCATCCCGAGGATAGTGGCCACCGCATACGTTCGCGCCCACAGCACCACGGCCTGGAGTACCCGTTCCTGCTGCGTCCGATCAAAGGGCAATACTTCAAAATCCTGTCCCCGCAGACCTGGGAGATAGGCTTCCGGGAAACACACGATCTCCGCGCCTTGGGCCGAAGCTTCGGCGAGGAACCGCTTGATCTTGTCTAAGCCCTCATCAAGGGTTGAGGCGATACGAGGCGACGCCAGGGCAATGATCATGGATGACCTCCGCAAAGCCAGTCCTTGCCGACACGACGCAATGTGTACGAGCAGTTCCACGTCTTGATCGGTGTACGGTCAGCGGCCTCTCGCGTGACAACTGTCTTCACGACGGTAAGATCTTCGTGAACCTGGAAGATGGCAAACTTCCCCGATCCCATGAAACGCGAACCGCCCCTTCTCGGGTACACCTTTCTCCGACTCCTCGATACAGGCTCGTGATCGCGCCCGGGTGCTCCAACAGGATCTTGCTTGGCCCGACTATGAGAATCGCCGGCAGGTCGAACATGGTCGCAATCCCGGACCAATCCTTCTCGTTGAAGAGCGTGTAGTATCGCTCAACGGCCTGGGTCGCCGGATGCAGCATCGACTCGCCTTTCTCTTGGCGATTGTCGGTAGAACGTCCGCCACTGCATGAAGGCGGAGCAAACAGCCACGAGCCGTCACTCGGACGGTCGGATTGTGACGCCGAGCACCGCGCCGCAGCGAAGCACGGTGCTTGGCATCCAGACAAGGCCTCGGCGCCTCAACCGATCGAGCCCATGGGCCCCGGATAGCTCACTTCCTCGAGCTTCCCGGTGTCCACGTCGTAGACGAATCCGCGCACCGTGACCGCATCGGACCCGGCTGTCGGGATCCAGGGATGATTCAGAATCGAGGACATCCCTCGCCGCACAGCCCATGCGAGACGTTCCGTGCTCTTTGCATCGCGCGGCGCGTCGAGCGGCTCGATCTGGCCGCGGAAGGCGTGGAACGCCGACGGCGTCGCTGAGGACTTCTTGCAGCCCATGAAGGCGCGACCCGTTGCCTGGCCGAGCAATTTCTCGGCTGTCGCGTCGCCCTCCAGTCCCGCCTTGAGCAGGTCGTCGGTGAAGGCCAGCATGCCGCAGCGTGTGTGGTGGACCAGGATGATCTCGTTGGTGTTGAGCAGGTGATGCGAGATTACGAGGCAGCGGATCGCGTCATCGCTCACCACGCCCCCCGCGTTGCGGATGATGTGGGCGTCGCCCGTTTGTAGGCCGAGTAAATCCTCCACGTCGAGACGCGCGTCCATGCACGCCAGCACCGCTACGCGATTGGACGGTTGAATCGGCTGCTTTCCAGGGTAGACCGGCTTATGCAGCGCCTGCCCGCTCGCGTACTGTTTGTTGTTATCCAGATACCGCTCAGTCATCGAATTTGCCATTTCCCTCCTCCTTTGCGCTGGGAACATTCATCGCACCGGCAACCTCCGCGCAACCTCGCCGTCCTCTCCGTTGGTGACCACGTCCTTGCCTACCCGGGGACCGCCTCGATCACGCTTGCAGGGGAGGTGGTTGGGACAATTCGCGTCAGGGCCAAGCCCGCCCCGGTCAAGCGCTTCATATTCTTTTGCTGTGCGTTCACGGCCCCCAGTGACGAGCAACATGGTGATATCAGTCAGCTTGCCGAGAAATGGCGCGTTGCCCGGTGGAATGACCTTTTCGACGACGAGCACTCTCGTAGTGGTCACCGGGGTGTGTGCCATCACCCGACGGCAGTTGCGCAGAATGGCCATGGCACGGTCATCATCCCAGTCGTGAACAATATCCTTCAGCACATACGCATCGCCACCTTCCGGCACGGAGTCAAAGAAATCGCCGGCTATACACGTACAGCGGTCAATTACACCTTCCGCGTGCAAACGCTCCCTCGTGCCTTCAATCACGGCAGGTCGGTCGAACAGCACGGCGGTCGTCCAGGGGCAGGCCTTCAGGATGGCGGCTGTCAGCGCCCCGTGCCCGCCGCCCACGTCCACGACTCTCGCGCATTCCCTGAAGTCGTACGCGCTCACGACCGCAGCGGCGTCCTGCTTGGTCATGTTGGTCTGGTGATCATTGAAGATCGCCGCGGCGTCGGCAGCGTGGTCGAGGTAGGCGAAGAGTGCCTTTGCCGTGTACATGGTCGAAGGCCGGCTGGCCAGTCCTGACACTGTGTAGCAGTTCCCCGCACGCCTGCCACCACCACCGCTCCCCATACAACATGGCCGACCCCCGTAGCGAGCCGGGTACGTCGCTCCGCAATGGCTGGCCCAGCGCCGTCAGCGCGAACCGGCGGGGATCGGTCTCCTCGAATATGCCGAGGCTCGCGAGGGCGCGCAGCACCCTATACATGGCCTCTGGATCGACTCTCAGCGACGCGGCGAGTTCGTGGCTACTCTTCGGGCCACCACGCAGAAGGTCTGCGACGCCAAGCGTGGCTGCCACATGAATCAACTGCGTCACCAGAGAGCCCCGAAGGAGTTGACTCAGCCCTGCAGCTGGTGATGTATGCGGTCCCTTTTGCGCCATGTCTTCTGGGTCAGGCGTCGCCATCGATCTCGCGACGAACCTGCAGCAGTCGGATGGCTGCCGATTCGACCCGCGTTCGGTTGCCATCAAGCCCCATATTCTCCGTCTCGATAGTCCACAGGTATTCGACCAGCTTCTGCTTCGGCTCACCTCGCATGAGGATGCCCGCTACCCCATCCGCATACATGTTGTACTCGTCGTGGGCCTCAGGGATGTCGGCCACACCTATGGGGTCCCAGTCACGCAGCAGTATCGGGCAGATGGCGTCGTTGTAGCGCCTCGCTCGTTCACGCTGCTCGTTCATCTCAGACGCCTGACGCAAAGGCTCTGAGCGGCCGCCGCCGATGGCGATCACACACTGCTTCACCTGGTATTTGACCCATTCCTGGCCGCGCTCGGTCGCGATAGCGCGGATCGCCTCGTCGACATTCTTCTGATTGAAGTGAACTCAGGAGAGGCGTCAGCGGTCGGACGGTCTCCTCCACAGCCTGGGTGTACTTTACGATCGCTGCCGACCCGGCGTCCATGAGGAACAGGTTGGTCAAGTCGCCGTGGAAGAGCTGGCCATCGAGGACATGTGCTGTGGCAGCCGTTTGCGCGGCGACGAAACTCTGCCATTTGGTCGGGCTTCGCACGGCGAGACCGGCCGGTGTGATGTCGAGCCACGGCTGATACCGGTGGGATAGTCCGTCGGTAGCTCTTACTGGGTGCGGTCTCGTCATGTCTGTCACCGCTTGTGTTGGCTGACCAGCGCTTTGCAGACGGGTGGCGATGCACTGAGCCGTCGTCGACTTCCCAGATCCCATGATGCCTTCGACGATCACGAGTCGGGCCTGGAGTTCCTTACGCGAGCGAAGCGAGCTTTGGTTGGTCGGCTGCATGCGGTTGTTCGGCGGATCGCAGACAGGCGAGGCCACCAGGTTTCTCAGGCGGCAACTTCCACGGTCGCGTAAAAATCGACTTGTCCTGATGTCCTGCCCGGCACTACAGTTCGCTGACGTGGGCGCGGAGGATGCAACCCCTCAGCGCGCATTCCGCGAAGATGGAGTTGAATAGCCACCTGGATGCGCCGGAGGGTTGAGTCGATCGTCTTGCCGGTGGCGACGCATCCCGGCAAATCGGGAACCGAGGCGCCCCAATCGCTGTCCGGATCTTTGTTGATGCGCACGAGGTACCGCAGCCTTTTCACGATCCTTCTCCTCTCAGCCCCGCCTGGCGCCTGACGGACGCGAACGTCCCCTTCGGCATGTCGTCGCCAAGTTGGCCGCTGACGGTGACACGGCCTGGCTTGGTCGGGTGCTTGAACTGACGATGGCTGCCTCTAGTAACCACCAGCGTCCAGCCATTGTCTTGCAGCATCCGAATGACTTCACGAACCTTCACCAGGCTACCGTATCAAACGCCCAGTCCCCAGCCGCTATTCGGTGCCGCCGAACGCTACGGTTGAGCGGCGCGCAGCCGCAGTTCGCTCTGGCCACTTCGCCATACCGCGGCCGCTCCAACGTTGTTAGGCCTCACGAGCGCCGACCGATGCGGCCTTCGAGGAAGGTCCTGACAGCTCGCTCGGTCTCGGTTCTGCGAACTAGCGTCGAGACTGCAAGTTGCTCGCGCAGGTCTGTGTATAGTGCAGCCGCGGCCGTCAGTGCGTCCCAACAAGACTGCCGGTCGTGTGAGGCCAAGGTTGATCGCAAGGGAGCAGCACGTCTCGGCGCACTCTGCTCGACGCGCCGAACGCCGTTCGGCTGTTCGCCTGCCTCGGCCAGGACAAGCGGGCCTAGGACGCGAGCGCGGACGAACCCAAGACCGTCGATCGCCTCGAACAACTCGCCGCGATCGATCTTAACCGCAATGTAGTGCACCCACACCCAGAAGCGGTCCTCGATCCACTGGAGCCGCGGCTGGGGGTAGACGGCTCTCGCTACGGCCATGGCAGACCGCACCGCGCCGCGCCGATCCCAGAGAATCTGCGGATCCTCGACACGATGGGCGAGTTCCTCAGTAGACATGAATTTGAGATCCACGTGGAGGAGTGGCGGTCCATAGAGGCAAATGAGTAGCCGCGGCTCGCCCACGTGATCTCCAGGGAAACTCGCGAGGAGCGGCCCCAGCCGCTGCGCCAAGTCAGGTCCCTCACGGAGTACGTGCTTCGACACCGCGGGGAGAGACACCACGACCAGGTCGAGGTCAGAGTGTTCGTCGAGCATACGGCTGATAAACGAGCCGCCGGCTGCTATCCCAACCAGGCGCTCGTCAGCTCGGAACTGCAGGATCGCGCGCTCGAGGAAAGCGCGATGCATGGCCGGCATTTCCGGCCAATGCCCCTCATCGAGAACGTATTCGTCCATAGAACTGTCCGCTGTGGGCCTAACGGTCAGGCTGAGCGGCCGGCGTCGAGCCGGCCCGCTCTAGCCTGTTGTTAGACCGCCCGTTACGACGGCAGATCCTCGAGTCGAACACCACGACCGCTCCTCAGCGTTTCTCGGGCCGCCGCTACTCGCCGCAGGAACTCAGGATGGTGCTCCAACCGATAGTCGAGCCAGTCGTCCTCGCTTTCGAAGCCGATCAGCACGCCCGCCGGCTTCCCGTGTCGGGTGATGAGAATCTCCTCGGATTCAGCCAGACGCAGGAATCGCGACAAATCGTCTTTGACTTCAGCCAGCGCCGCCTGGCGCACCCGGCGTCCCGTGCTCGGCGAGCCAGCTGCCCGCTTCGGCCTTCGTGACGATCGCGAGGACCTCGACGGCTTCACGCGTGACGTCATAAAACACCCTCACTTCCCCCACCCGGAGCCGATACTGCGGTTGGCTCAGGCCCCTCAAACGCTTGATCCGGCTCTTGCTTACCCGGGCGGGTTCGTGCCGCAAGTGCCGTTCAAGGGCGTCCCGCACTTCGGCCCGGCGGTGGGCTCGCAATGCCCGGTAGGACCTAGCCGCCTCGGGAGCGAGGACGACCTCGTACCGCATTCTGGCCATAGTATAGCCAGATTCGCCACAGCCTCAAAATAGGCCGCTGCGGTCTAACGCCGCGGTGAGCGGCGCGCGAAGCGCGTCCGCTCTACTGCGAAGTTCGACGCCCGAGTATAACGACGCCGCAAGCCGATATCGCATGATTCCCGGCTGCGTTCATTCGATGATCTGGTCGGCACGGGCCAGCACCGATTGCGGAATCGTCAGCCCGAGCGCCCTGGCGGTCTTGAGATTGATGGCCAGCTCGAACTTCGTCGCTTGCTCCACGGGTAGGTCAGCCGGTCGAGCACCTTTCAGGATCTTGTCGACATAGATGGCGCCGCGCCGGTAGAGATCGTCCCAATTCGGGCTGTAGCTCATCAGGCCACCAGCCTCCACGACGTCCTTTGAGATTGGACAATCGTCGGCAGCCGGTGCTTGATGGCCGACTCAGCCACGCGCTGTCTCTCAGCGAGGAAGATTGCGGCGCCGAGCACATGAACGGCCTGTGCGCGTGCTCGGGCCATGGCCGCGAAGGCGCCCTCCAACTCTGCCGCGGTCCGCACGCCGACGGCCTGCACCTGCACCCGGAGCTTACGCCCCGCCTCCTCACCGCCTTGAGGGAAAGGGTCTGAGAGGGGGTATCTGGATTCCAGAGGACCGCGATCCGCTTGGCCACTGGGACGGCAGCGATAAGGAGTTCGAGCTCCTTGGGGGCGAGGTCGGTCGTCAGGGCGGCCAGTCCTGTAATGTTGCCGCCGGGCCTGGCGAGGCTCGCGACGTGGCCGGTCCCTACAGGATCTGCATGAATGAGGAAGACGATGGGGATCGAGGATGTCGCCTTTTTCGCAGCCTGCACCCAGATGGAGGACCGAGCTACGATTAGGTCGACCTTGAGCCGAACCAAGTCGGCCGCGAGTTCTGGGAGCCGAGCGGTGTTGCCCTCGGCCGTCCGGAACTCAATCAGAATGTTCTGGCCCTCGATCCAGCCGCGCTCTCGCAGGCCTGACCGGAAGGCTTGCCACAGACGAGCTTCCGCCGGGTCCGAGGCCTTGTTCGTCAAGATACCGACGCGGTACACCTTCCCCGACTGCTGTGCCTCGACCGCGAGCGGCGCCGAGAACAGAACAAAGGCGGCGGCGATCGTAGCGAGACGCATCGCCACCTGCCGGTGAACCCCGCGGCAGTTCCTCATGCGTTGACCGAGCTTACCGCAAGGCTGCTTCGGGCAGGTACCAGTCTCACCGTTTCGCTCCCGCGACATGTATGACGACGTCGACAGCCACTGGCAACCCAGGGGTCAGCCCTCTGTCCGTGCGGCGAACGCTCAGGATCACCCGCGGCCGAAGGCCGGCGGGTGAATCTTGAAGTTAGACGTCATCGGCACTCTATTCTCCATTCAACGAGCGGCTCGATCGATCTCATCCACGTGTGGATACCAGTGCAGCGTTCGGTCCACCATGGCGAGCCGCCCCGTCTCGACGGCTGCGGCAATCTGCTGAGAAGAGAGGCACTCGATCCTGCGCGTCACGCTGATTGCCGCGTCGAGACATAGCCGTACCGCTTCGGGCGGCGGGAGCGCGTGCCATTCGGCTATCGCGGCTTCGTTTACCAAGTCCGTGATGTCGTCAGGAAGGTCATGGAACGAGCCCGTCCGCGAAAAATGAGTCCACCGCGCCTCAACCCAGTGGTCCCAGAACGCCACGTGAGCCAAGGTCGCGGCCACCGTCCACCCGTTGCCGAGCACCCTATGAAGGGAGTCGGCGCTTAGCGATGTGATGAAAGTCTGCATCCGCTTCAAGCCGTGCATCGTCGCTTCCACCAGCTTCCTCATCTCTCTTGGTCGGGGTTGCATAGAGCTCAGCCAGTTCGTCTAGGTACGCTAACGTGCGCATTCACCTGCGGGCGGGCGAGCGGATGCGAGCCCGAGCGTCAGGTGGAATGCGTTGTTAGGTTTCAAGGCGGTTCGGCCCAGCCACATCAGCTTGGCGCGGGCACGGTGTCGTCCCTATGTCCTAGCTACCGCCAAATGAGCCTCCATCGGAAACGCCAAACCGTCGCGACCCACGTATGGTTGTAACGCCCTATCGACCTCACGGATGAGCGCCGCCAGGGACTGATCACGCACCTGTACCCCCGTTCGCCCCAATACCGAACCGACGACCACCCACCGTACGAAGAGTTCCGGCGAGGGAAAGCGCGCGACTCTTTTCTCTCGGCGCACGCGCACGTCACGGAACCCCGCGATTTCGAGAAGCGTCTGGAGAGCCTGGGCATCACCAAGACGAAAGACGGCGGACATCAGCCCTGCAGCCTCGGTACCGACGTGTCGCTCCAGTCCTCGAGTTAAGGCGTGATGCCCTTGACTGCTCTCAATGGCGCACCATACAGCAACGGCGAAACGACCGCCTGGAACGAGCACGCGGTGCGCCTCTCGTAAAGCCGTGCCGCTGTCAGGGAAGAACTGTAAGCCTTGCTGACACACCACGACATCGAACGTGTGGGTGGCAAAGGGCAGATCCATGGCGTTGCCTTCGCGCCACTCCATGGCTGGTCCCTGGGCACGGGCGCGCGCGAGCATATCGCCGTTGAAGTCGAGTCCAACCACGTGTCCTCCTGTGCCTACCAGCGACGCCGCCTGTCGGGCGACTACTCCGGTGCCGCAGGCCACATCGAGTACGCGTTCACCCGGCTTCAGCGCTAGGAGATCGAGGAGAGCTGGTACCCACGAAGCAAGCATGGCGGGCACCATGTGACGCTCATAGATTTCGGCAGGCGTCTCAGTCGATTGCCTCTCAGCCTCGTGATTCATTCTGAAACCTAACGCTCGGCGCCAGGCGCGCCCGACCTCGGGCGCCGGCTGCACGCCGGAGTTATACGGCGGCGGGTCGCCGATTGGCCTCTTGCCTGAGCCAAAAGCGAATGCCCTTGCCCGCCAACGGCTCGTCCCTGAATCTCGGAATGACATGAAGATGAGCGTGCGGCACCTTCTGACCAGCGACAGAGCCGCAGTTCCAGCCAACGTTATAGCCATCGGGCGCTAGTTTGGAGTCTAGGTGCGCCTTTATCGCTCGAAGCAACTGGAAGGTGGCGGTGATCTCAGACTCGGTCAGATCGAAAAGGGTCTCGCGGTGCACCTTCGGCACTATGATGCAGGAGCCCGCGAGAATCTCGTGATGGAGATCGATCACCACGCAGCGTTCGTTCCGATCAACGACGAGTTCTCGCTCGACTTGTGGCTCACAGAACGGGCATGACATCCGCCGGCTCCTCGTACGTATAACGACCTGGCGTTGAGCGGCCGGCGCAGCCGATCCGCTCCAACGGCTTGTTAGGCGGTCGGTTGCAAGGTGACGGTGCTGTTCCAAGCCTCATGAAACGCCTGGCGTCTGTGTGCCCCAACTGTCATCGAGATCTCGGCAAACAGCTATGACATCGGGGCTGAGCAGCGGCGCCAATCGTTGAAAGGGAAAGCGCTCGGGATCGCCCAAACAACGATTAGTAAGCCCTTCAAGGAAACCTACAGTCGCGGCCATCTGAACGTCCTCATCTGGCCAGCGCACCAGACGATCGGCCGCTTCCGCGATCGTCTGGAGTTCGCGACCATCGTTTCTTTCAATATCGTCCGCGGCATATTCCCCGAAAAGCCCCAGATCGATCATCAGCCCAGCAGGTTCGTCGCCCCACCACTGCCGGTGTCGCTGCCAGTACGGGTTGAAGTCTGGACACTGCTCCAGCAGGTACTTCACGCACTGTGGCTCAATCTCTTCACGAAACATCAATCCGCCAGCTTCAGCGGCGGCGCCGAGCAACGCGAGGTGCCGGCCGCTGCAAGCTGAAGTTAGGGTTCGAGTCGGCACCCACGTGGACATTGTTCATTTCTCGATGACCTGGTCAGCCCGCGCCAGCACCGACTGCGGGATCGTCAAGCCGAGCGCCTTGGCGGTCTTCAGATTGATGAGCAGCTCGAACTTTGTCGGTTGCTCGACGGGCAGGTTGGCGGGCTTGGCGCCCTTGAGAATCTTGTCCACGTAAACAGCGGCACGCCGATGCAGATCGGCAACGTTCAGTCCATAGGACACAAGGCCCCCGGCGTCGACAAACTCCCTCCATGGATACACGGCCGGGAGGCGGCGTTTTGCCGCCAGGTCCACGAGGCGTCTTTGCTCACCGAAGAACATGTTGCTGGGCAACACCGTCAGAGCATCTGCGCGCGCCCGGGTCATCTCCGAAAAGGCCCGGCCGAAGTCCTCCGGGCTTCGCGCCTCAACGAATTGAAGTCGGACCGCCAGCGCCTGTGCGGCGACTTCGACTCTCTTCAGCATGTCCTTTTCCGTGCGTTCGCCGTGGCCACCTGGTTGCCAGAGGGCAGCGACCCGACTGAGCCCTGGAACGGCCTGCGTGAGCAGTTCCAGACACTTGCCGACCAACTCCGGGGAGAAGAAGGCCAATCCCGTGACGTTGCCGCCCGGCTGCGCGAGGCTGGCCGCGAGCGTGCTCGGGACAGGAACGGTTACCGATACAATCGGCACGGTGCTGGTCGCTTGCTTGGCAGCTATCGCGGCGACTGTGCTTGGGGCCACGATGACATCAACCTTGGTCGCAACCAGTTCGGCCGCAAGAGCGGGGAGCCGCTCGAGCCTCCCCTCGGCATCTCGATATTCAATCACGACGTTGCGGCCCTCGACGTAACCGAGATCACGGAGGCCTTGGAGGAAAGCCTCACGGGTGGCGGGGTCGACGTCCGTACGCGCCAGCCAGCCGACTCGAGCGACCTTGGCCGCCTGCTGGGCCTCGGCGGTCACCGCGTTGCAAAGCCCACCGAGGAGAAGGGGGATGGTGAAGGCGAATCTCAGCCCCATCATCTCGACTCCGGGCCTCCAACCCTTACTCCCGCGACGCTCTCGGATTGACCCCACCTCCCTCTGATCTCTTTTTCGAAGCCTAACGCCCACGTTGACCGGCCGCGGCGAGCGCATGCGAGCCAGCGGTCCGGTCGAACGTGAAGTTAGGCATCCGCCGTTACGACATGAACACCTGCTGGAAATATCAACTGCCCGCGGTCCACATAGGCGCTGAGCGCTTCAGTAATCTCTTCGACGAGGGCATTGCGCCGTTCTGTAGATAGCCGAGCGATTTCCTGTGCCATTGGAAGCGCGGCGAGATGACCGGGGACGAACTCCGCCGGCAATGGCAGCGTCGTCGTCTTGATCGTTGGACGCACGTTTACGTTTCGAAAGCCCGCCGAGGCTACGAGGCCATGCAGCTCGACGGCGTCATGGAGCGCATAGGGCGCTCGGGCCATGGAGGCCGCCTCGGCGCTTAAGTGTCGCGCCAGCGCGTCGGCGAGGGACGCGTGGTAGGGTGTGTCGCCGATAGCGCTCCACACCGTGAAGGCCAGCCGACCTCCGAGGCAGAGAACACGACGCATCTCCAGCAGTGCTTGGATGCGATCGGGGAAGAATTGCACGCCTTGCTGACAGAGGACCACATCGAAGATACCGCTCTCGAATGGTAAAGCCGCGGCATCGCCGGTTCGCCATTCGATAGTGGTTGCCGCACCCTGACCTGATGCCGCGCGGGCGGCCTCGATCATGCTTGCATTCAGATCGATACCAACCACCCGACCCTTCGCCCCAACACGGTCAGCGGCTAAGCGTGCGACAAACCCCGTCCCGCAGGCGACGTCGAGAACGTGTTCCGCTGGCTGGAGCGCAGCCACATCGACGAGACCATGCACCCAGGGCTCCATGAGGAGCCTCACATACCGCTCGTAGAAGTCCGCCGCATTTCCACTCAGCTGCCAACGCTCTGCCCTGCTCATGCCTGTCTCGTATGCCTAGACAGTATGACTTCCGCGAAGTGAGGCTGACCTCCGCCGCTCAACGCGGATTAGCCTCATCGAGGCCAGAGCCGCAAGGTGCTCTAGGCACAAACGAGCGTGGAGGTCAGCCATGGACGAGTTTAGCAAGACACTGTATGTCGGTCTCGATGTCCACAAGGAGTCCATCGTCTCTTCCGGTGGCTCGAGCAACCGCCATGAAGCAAGCAGCCAACCGCCCGCGCGGTCCCGACCCCATCGTCGTGCTTGACAGTGGAAGTCATATCAACGGTCGCGGTGAGCGGCCGCGGCGAGCGAAGGCGAGCCCGCGGTCCGTTCAAACGCGGAGTTATACGCCGGTGGGTCGTCGATTCGCATCCTGCTGGAGCCAAAAGCGAATGCCCTTGCCCGCCAACGGCTCATCCCTAAATCTCGGGATCACATGAAGATGAGCATGCTCGACCTTCTGCCCGGCGGTCGAGCCGCAGTTCCAGCCAACGTTGTAGCCATCCGGCGAGAGTTCAGCGTCCAAGCGCGTCTTTACCGCTCGAAGCGACTGGAAGGTGGAGATGATCTCAGACTCGGTTAGGTCGAAAGGAGTCGCGCGGTGCTCCTTCGGCACGATGATGCACGAGCCAGCGAGAACCTTGTGCTGGAGGTCGATCACCAAGCAGTACTCGCTTCGCTCAACGATGAGTCGGCCAACTGGGGGTTCACAGAACGGACACGACATCCGTCAGCTCCTCGTGCGTATAACCTGGGCTTCACCCGCCGCGAGCGAAACGAGCGGTCGGGTGCAAGCCCGAGTTATCCAGTCGGCCGTGAGCCTCACGCCGCAGTCAGTCGAGGTGAGCAAGGCGAAGAGCCGCACGCCACGCGACTCCTCCCAGCGCGTCGTCAGCCGCCTGCGAACCGCCATAGGCATAGACCGCAGCACGGTCCGGCGCAGCAGCCTCACCCGGAAACGTGATCCGGTGGCCAGCATCCTTGCCGACAATCAACTCGAACCCGACCCCACCCCGCCGCGCCTCCAACTGCTGCGCAAACAGCAGGGACGGCCACATCTGATCATCACCGCCAGCAACAGCGACAATCTCCGCCCGGGCCCGCTCGATGGGAATGCTCGCCACACCTACACGCTCGGCAAACACAACCAGGCTCGACTCATACAGGGCCCGGTAGCTCACCGGAGGATCAGGGTCAACCCAGGCTGGATCGTACGGAACGAACGGAATCGGCTCCCCGCACCACGACCACGACGAACGCGCCGGTGTCATCTGCCCATCAAGACCGGGACCAACATTCGCCCACGACACCGAAGACGGCGACAACGCCACTACGCCATCCACACGATCGTCAACCACCGCAAGATGCAACGCACCCTCGGCTCCTCTCGACACACCCACAACAACGACCCGGGAAGCGCCCGCCTCGACAAGCAGATCCACCCCGCGAACAAACTCCTCAACCGGAATCTCACAGATCCCGCTCGCCTGACCAGAGCCTCCAAACCACTGCTGCGCCAGCGCAACAGCCCCAAGCTGAGCAAAGCGCTGAGCCCTCACAACATCGACACGACCGCTCGACCCCGCGACAACGAGCACCCCAACACGCGAACGCAGCCCGTCGGCACCCACCAGAACTCCCTGGACTCCACCCGCCGACTCGCTCCCCGAAAGCACACGCTCTTCGCTCACAGCAAGACCCCCGACGCCAACGGCTTCACGATTTGAGATCTGGATAACCGTTCAGGCTGAGCGCGGCGTAGCCGGTCCGCTCTAGCCTGTTGTTGGGCAGCAGCGGACTCATTCGGCGATAACAATCCGGTTACCTTCGGGATCAGCGACCATGCTCTCGTAGTATCCGTCGCCCGTCAGTCTTGGCCCATCGAGAAGCGGAAACCCGTCGTCCTGCAGCCGTCTTGTAAGGGTGTCGACGGCCACCCGGGAGCCCAGCTCCACACCCAGGTGTGCGTACCCAATGAACTCGCGCGACCTCTGTGAATCTGGGATCCCTTGGATGTCTGGCCGGTGCATCAGTTCCACCCGCCCGCCTCCAGGAAACGTCAGGAAATACGAGGTGAACCCTCTTACATTCATTCTCATACTTCACGTTTGACCGCGCATCGAAGTACTTCTCGTAGAAGGTGCGCATCACTTCGATGTCCATCGCCCAGATTGCGACGTGGTCAAGCTTCAATGTGTTCACCTCTCACACAGTGGTCTCGAATTGACCCGCTCCGCCACAGGAGCTTCACACGAGTGGCTGCCCAACGTTCCGTATCAGCTGCGGCGCGAAGCGCCGACAGCTGAATGCGGATTTTAGCCCGTCCCACGGCGCGCAACCAATACTGGCCGGTACAGAACACCATCGAGCCGTTGGATCTCAATGAAGGAATTCTCCTCGAGCAGCGAGACTAGCCGATCAATCGGGACTGCGTAGTATCGCGACGAGCCCGCAATCACCGCCGCCGGTTTCGAACCGCGCCCCTCGCGGATGAAGTACATCGCCACGTCATAGAAGTCGCCATCCCAGTCTCGCGTCTGGACGACGAAGTAACGGTCGTCACCGTCCGAGCGGAATCCGTACGGCACCAGCTGTGGCGAAGCTCTCCCCTCCGTCAAGTAGTCGCGGACGCTGAGGATCGTGATTCCACCGGGTCGGATGCATTGGTGGAAGTTTCCTAACGCCTCGCGGATCGCGTCGTCACTGAGCAGGTGCGGGATGGAGTTGTCGGCACTGAGCACGACGTCAAATCCTGATCCGTGAACCTCCGCGCACCGACGCATGTCCGCGACCGTGAAGCCAATGGCCAGGTTGCGTTGAGCAGCTTCGCGGCGAGCGCGCTCCACGGCCGCCGACGATAGATCGGAAGCCGTGACCGCATGCCCGAGCGCAGCGAGACCGAGGGCTTGAGTACCGATCCCGCATGAGACGTCGAGGATCGACCGCGGAGGCGGACCCACATGTTTGCGAATGATGGCGTCGAGTGCCGCCGCCTGTTGAGCGATGGCGGCGTTCCAGTCTGGATAGACGAGGTGATAGAGCGTCGCGATCTCGTCGTACATGTCAGGGGCTGGAAATCAGTCCCATCGGGCTAACGATCGGCATGAGCCGCGCGCTTTAGCGCGTCGGCTCCATGCCTTGGTTAGGCGTAACTGCGGCCAGATCTTTGCGCAACGGCCATGCCCCATCAGAATCTGCCGGGCCACATCGTAGGTAACCCCTCCGAAGGTAGTAGTCGAGAGCGTTCTGGCTGGACTCGAGACGCGCAGTCGTGTAGCCGGAGTTCCGTATGGAGGTTTCGGCGAATGTCAGAAGGACCGAGCCGACCCCGCGGCGGGAGCAAGACGGCGAGACATACAGCGCCGCGACGCGGTCTCGGTCCACTTCTACCCAGCCGATCGCGGCCCCTTCCACGGCCACCCACACGTCATGTTCCCGCATCGCCCGCGCCACGCGATCTCCTGCCCCTCGCGTGGCCCATCTTTCGGCCTGTTCCCTCGACATCGCTGGTACAGCCAGCGCGAGAATGGCACGACGCCGTATACTTGCGAGCGCTTCCTCGTCAGCGGCCTCGGCGCGCCGAATCTGCATCAAGTCGCTACCACGTGGCCTAACGCCCAGGCTGAGCGGCCGGCGTCGCGCCGGACCGCTCAAGCCTGTTGTTCGGCGGCCCCGTGATTGACCAGCATCGAGCCAGAAGCAGTTGAGCGCCTCTAGGCCCCAAAAATTACACGCGTACCGGTCGAGGGCATGACGAGCTTCTGCGGCATCGCCCGGTGCACGGCGATGATCGTGTTGAGCCCCGTGCAGTGCGACGGGATGATGTAGTCGGGATTGATCGCCTTGAAGGCCTCCACCGTTTTTGCCACTATCTCATCGGGCGCCGGCGCCAGGTGGAAGCCGCCCACGATGGCGTGAACCTTCTCGATCCCCGTCGCCTTCTGGACCTGACGCACGGAGTTGATCACGCCGGCGTGGCCGCAGGAGGTGATGACCACGAGCCCGCGGTTCTTCACGTGGTAGCCCGTCGCGTGCTCGCCCTGGAAGGTGTCAGCGACCAGCTCACCAGGCTTGGCCTCGACTTTGGTGGCGCCGAAGTGCGCCGGTGAGCACACCGAACCCATCGGTCCGGCCACGAGACGCGCCGGTGCCGGCGGCCGCTCGAAGTCCGTAGTGCGGGCGATCTGCCCCGACGTGAATGCGTGGCCAGCAACGACGGCTGGTTGCTTGGCGAGCGCGATCCTGAGGCCGCGCGCCTCGAGCGGACCCCGGTCGAGCTGGCCGCCGTCGAGGGTACCACCCGTCGGCATCATCTGAACGCGGTGGCAGAATGTGTCCTCGCCGCCAGCGTAGAGCGTCAAGTCGGGCTTGAACTTGCCTTGCTGGGCGCGCGCCAGGTCCGGCAGCGCCCCGTAGTGGTCGCGATGGCCGTGGCTGATGATGAGTGCATCGGCGTGCGTGGGATCCACGCCGAGGGCGCGGTAGTTGTGGAAGAGGTTGAGCTCGGTGAGGGCGAAGTCGAGCAAGACCTCACGCCGCTCCACGCCGCCCAGCGACTCGAGGTGATAGGCGAGGCCGTGTTCGGCAAGTAGCGGAACCTCGCCTACGCGCGCGAGAGGTGTACGCTGGACCGTAATGGTATCGAGCTTGCCGCCTTTCGCGAAGACATTGTAGATGTTATCCACGACGTTGGTCATGACGAGCCGATCGACCGTGGGCACGGCCACGCTCTGTGCAGAGGCCCAACGCTCGCCGATCCGCGGCACGCCGCCAAGCGCAAATACACCACTCGTGACCGCTCCCAGCTTGAGGAATTGGCGTCGGTTCATTGTCTTCCTCCCTCCAAAGACTGTCTGTTCAGCTGTTCAAGGGATGATACGGCCTCTGCCGCCGAACGCTCGCGGTCAGCAGCCGAGGCGAGCATCGCGAGCCTCGGCTGCTGAACTGCGTGGTTCGGCGATTGACGTCCGCGGAGGATTGGGACGGGAAGACGCCGCGCGAGGGCGTGAGCAAGCCCGATGTCTGTTGCACGCGGAAGCGCCGGGAGAGGCTCGAACGCCAACGGCGCGTAACGCACACGATACGCGCGCCGCGCGGCCGGAGCTATGAACCACAGATACGGTGCTCGTGTCCGCCACAGTCGCCAAGCAAGTTGGCGAGCCTCGTTTCGGCCCTCTTCCCCTGGATCCACCGTGCTGTACCGGTCCTGGATTTCCTCGAGGACTGCGTCCAGCATCAAGACAGCGCGCTTGGCTTCACCCAGGACGACGATCGCCCCGTCATCGCCGACCACGGCCAGGTCGAGCTTCAGTGCCACGTGAGGGAGTTCGAAGAAGACCCGCTCGCTCGGATAGCCAAGTTCCTGAATGGCTTCAACGTATGCAGCAATTTGTGGCAGATACTCGGCGTTATATCGACAGCCGCCCTTTTCCCGTGAGAGGAGCCCCCACCGACCGACCGCCACGGGCCGGTCGAGAGTATTGAATCGCGCACCGCGTACGAGTGTGACGGTTCCGTGCTGGAGGCCGAGGAAAAAGCGCCGCAGATCATCATCCGCGATCGTATGTCGTGACGTAAACAAGTCAGCACACGCCATCCGGTGGTGATTATCCTCGAACAGCTCTTGCGCGCCGCGCTCGAGAAGCATCTTGAACTGCTCGGAAAGCGCTGGGGTCTCCATGTCTCTCTCCCAGGCTGTTGTCAAGTCGCCGAACGTTTGAGCTCAGCCGCCTGCGAAGGCTGGCGCAGCCAGCCGTAGCAGGTCGGCTGTAGCGAAGGGTTAGCCGTCGACCGCAAAGTGCTAGCTCTACTTTCTCTCAGCAATCCGTCGCCAAACTCGCTGCAGCTTCCCGTTCTCAGAGTAGGTAAGCACCTCAGGAGTGAACAGGAATTCCTGTAGTCCATTGTCCGACCGAAGGCGAACAGAACTCCCCTCACTGAGCACCGCAAAGGCGCGCATCCCGTCCCAAGGCAGCTTGCGCGAAACAGTGATTCCGGCACCTGTCTGGACAAACACTGACGTGTCATCGTAGCGGTAGGAAAAGCGGGTCGCGTCAAGTAAATAGCTGCCATACGAAGCGACGGTCATTTGGCTGGTTTCCTGCACTCTGTTGTGGAGGATGGTGATCACCGCGCCGTCTTTGAGCATAAAGCGGCCATCAACCCGCGGTGCCCGAACAGCCTCAGCTCCAAGATGCCACTCCTCAAGGGAATACACACCTTCGATTCTTCCTTTAACCGCACTCAGCGACGAATCGGCACCTGGCGCAAGGGCGCAGGAGCACACCAACACCGTCGCAAGCACGCTCGCTGTTGCCCGCAGCGGTGAGCGGCGAAGAGAGATGCCAGTCATCATCACGCTCTCCTTTCATGACGGCTAACGCCGCGGCTCAGCGGCCGCCGCGAGCGCATGCGAGCGAGCGGCCCGCTCCAGCCGGTTGTTAGCCGACCGTTCAGCTTGTCAGAGTCAGCGGTGGCCCTGCATCCGGAACCACACCAATGAACCTAGATGAGACGCGTATCCCCACCACAATTCCTACCGCCCGCTCCATGGCGGGGTCGGGAATCTCAGCTTCGCGGTTGCCGCCTCATCGGGCCACACCACCACCGGGGTGCCGCCCTGCCATTGGATCGTCACCGCCTTGTGACCGACCTGGAAGCCGCGCTCGTCGACCGCGAAATCACCGAACAGGGTCTTCGTCTTAGTCTTCAGCATTTCTTGCCGCACCGTGTCGGAGTCGAGGCTGCCGGCGCGCCTCACGGCGTCGAGGAGCAGTTCACACCCCGCGTACGCCGCGGCCGAGTAAAAGGACGCCGGGCGGCTGAACTCCCTTTGATACACGGCGACGAACTCCTGGTTGCCGGGATACGGAAGGCCCGGCTCCCAGTAGGAGCCGGCGTAGACGAACTCGGCCGTCTTCCCGAGTGCCTTGTAGAAGTCCGGCAAGCTGCCGCCCGGCGTCGCGCCGTACATCTTGACGTTGACGTCGAGCTCCCGCATCTGGCGCGTCAACGTAATGGCGTCGCTCGGCGGAACCCCCGCGACCAGGACATCGGGTCTGGCAGCCTTGACCTTGCTGAGAATGGGGGAGAAGTCGGTGGTGCCGATCGCGAACATCTCGTGGACGACCAGATCGAGGCCCTTCTTCTTCGCGGTCGCCACCGCGCCCTTGGCGATCGCGGGGCGCGCGAGAGAGCCGACCACCGCGATCGTCTTGAGCCCGTTGCGAGCGGCGAGGTCGATGGTGCCCTCGGTCGACGCTTCCAGCGGCGAGGGTACCATGACCACGTATCGGCGCCCCTTTCCCCATATGGCGGTGGTGGCGGCCGTCGGCGCCACCATAAGCTTCCGGTGCTTCTCGGCCACGTCGGCGACGGCGTCCGTGATCGGCGAGCCGTAGGGCCCCATGATGGCGTCGACCTTGTCCTCCGTAATCAGCTTCTCGTAGATGCGGATGGCGGCTTGCGCGTCGGAACCGTCATCGCGGATTGCAAACTGAACCGGCCGTCCGAGGACACCGCCCTTTCCGTTGACTGTGGTTCTGGCAGAGCAGGTAGCCCTCATGGACGTACCCTCCCTGTATGGCGTCTCGTCCCGTGATCGAGATCGAGGCGCCAAGTTGGATTGGCTGTTGGGCCACGCTCGACCGCGGTGATGCAATAGCGAGGACACTGATAAGGACAACCAGCACACCGTGCCGTCTGTAAGCTCTCATCGCTGAGCTCCCCTCCCATCGAATGGTACGATCGCTGGAGCGGCGACCATTCCTAGATTCGCCAGTCGGCTAACTTGTAATTCCCCAGAACTGCGTAGCACCGTCGAGGCTGCGCATCTCGCAGCGTAGCGCGATTGAGGGTATCGGGCTGAATGCAAATCGTGTCCAACCCGACGCATACTTCGCCCGACCGCAGACTCCTGATGTCGCGGGATACCCCGACCGGGAATATTCACCGAGCGTCGCCCTACCGGCTCAGGAGTCGAGGACGCGGTCGGCAGGGCTCGTGACACCGGCCGGACCCCGGTTGAGGACGTGGGTGTGGATCATCGTGGTGCTCACGTCGTTGTGACCCAACAGCTCCTGTACCGTGCGGATATCGCGTCCATCTTCGAGCAGATGGGTGGCGAAGGAGTGGCGGAAGGTATGAGGCGTGGCCCGCTTAGCGAGGCGTGCCCGACGGACGGCCTCGGTCACGGCGCGCTGTACCACGGTCTCGTGCAGGTGATGACGGCGGCGCTGGCCCGTGGCGCGGTCGAAGTAGAAGCGGGTGGCCGGAAAGATCCACTGCCACGGCCACTCCCGGCCGGCGTTCGGATACTTGCGGGCCAAGGCCCAGGGCAACTCGACCCAGCCGGCACCGCGTGTCAGGTCGGCCTCGTACTGCCGCTTTACTCTCTGCAGGTGCTGGGCGAGGGGCCCCTTGGCCACTGCTGGCCGGACAGTGACGCGATCCTTGGCGCCCTTGCCGTCGCGGACGACGATCTGACTCGTTGCGAAGTCGATGTCCTGGACTCTCAGGCGGGCGCACTCGAGCAGGCGTAGCCCAGAACCATGAGAAGGGTGGGCGTGCCGTCCAGCTCGGCGATGACCGCGCGTACCTCGTCGCGGGTCAGGACGATAGGAAGACGATTCGGTCGCTTGGCCCGGACGACGTCATCGAGCCAGGGCAGGTCCTGATGCAAGACGTGGCGGTAGAGAAACAGGAGCGCGCTCAGCGCTTGGTTCTGGGTCGAGGCGGCAACCCGACCCTGGACCGCCAGGGAGCTGAGAAAGCGAGTGACCTCGGGCGCGCCCATCTCGGCGGGATGGCGCTTGCCGTGGAAGAGGATGTAGCGACGGATCCGCCCGACGTAGGATTTCTCGGTGCTCCGACTGCCGTGGCGAAGGCGGTTCGATACGGACTGCAAAAACCTCTTGAAACGGCTATCCTCCCGCTGCGACGCGAGCAAGGCCGAGGCTGCGGGGCGCCGACAAACCGTGTCGCCTGAGGGGAGGATCACTCGCATGGCACGCGCCAAGACGACGGTTCGCGGCCGAGCGCCGCTCGCGCGGGATAGTCAGCAATGGATGCTGGACTATCTGATCCAGGAGACCGGGAAAGTCTTCCATTTCCAGGGCGAGGGTCGAGGTCGTCTGCCGCGAAGCGTGCGCAGCCACGACATGATCAGCAAGCACCTCGGGTTGCAGGCGCGAAGACTGGAAGCGCTGGCGAAGGCCGAGGCGGCCGCCGGCCACCCGGAGACGGCGCTCGACCTGTACTTCCAGGCCACCGTCCTCTACGCAGGCGCCCAGCACATCATCTTCGAGAACAACGACGAAAAGCGCTATCTGTACGCGGGCGTTCGCCGTTGTTACGACCAGGTGATCGCGCTGGCCCCCTACCGCATCGAGCACATCGACATCCCCTGGAACGGGACGCTCGTCTCCGGCAATCTGCATCTCTGCCCCGGTCGCGCCGCGGCGCCGTTGGTCTTCTATATCCCGGGTTGCGACACCCTCAAGGAAGCCTGGCCGCATCCGTTCTTCAACGCGGCCCATCAGCGAGGGATGCACGTCTTCTCGTTCGACGGTCCGGGGCACGCGGAGAGCAACCTGCGGAGCATCCGCCTGACCGCGGACAACTTCGAGGACGCGGCCAGCGCGGCGTTGGACCATCTCGTCCAGCGGTCCGAGATCGATGCAAAGCGGATCGGCGTCTACAGCATCAGCCTCGGGTCATTCTGGGGACTGCGGTTCGCGGCACGGGATCGGCGCATTCGAGCGATCGCGGCGCCCGCCGTATCCTGCGCCGAGAAGTACTTCCTCATGGATCTGGAGTCGCCCCGCTGGAAACAGTTGTTCGCGTACCTCACCCAGTCGAAGACCGAAGCGGAGCTCGACGCCGTGATGGACGCGATGACACTCGAGGGCTACATGGACAAGATCGCCTGTCCCGCGCTGCTCGCGGTCGGGGAATACGACCCGCGTGGCCCGCTCGACGAGGTGTACCGGGCGTTCGACCAGTTGAAGGCGCCGGGCGAGCTCTGGGTCTTCGCCGACCAGCACCACATGCCATCCATCGGTGGGGGCGACAGCGGGACGAACAACTGGGCCGCCCCTCTGCATGCAGCGATGTGCGACTGGCTCCGCGACCGCCTCACCGACAAGCCGCTGCGTCATCCGGGCCAGGTGGTCTACGTCGAGGCCAACAGCGCGGGGCCCAATAGTTCAACGGTGACACTCAAGCGGAAGTGGTATGAGTCATAGGAGACTGCATCCGGGCACGAGCGCTGAGCGCGCGGAAGGGGTCATCATGAATACGGGGATCGAGCAATTCGCTCCGGAGCTGGAAAAGATCATCGCGACGTCCGAACCGATTCGCCATCTGGCCGATGGATTCGGCGGGCCCCAGGGGCCGGCCGAAGGACCGCTCTGGTGGAAGGAAGGCCGTTATCTGCTGTTCAGCGACATCCACAACAACAAGCGCATGAAGTACGTCCCCGACCAGGTCGTGTCCGTGTTCCAGGAGCCGACGAACCGGGCCAATGGATTGACCAGAGATCTCCAGGGCCGGTTGATCGCCTGCGAGCACGACAGCCGGCGCGTCACGCGCCAAGAGCTCGACGGCAGCCTCACGGTGATCGCGAACAGCTTCCAGGGGCGGCGGCTCAACCGTCCCAATGACGTGGTGGTCAAGTCCGATGGCTGCATCTACTTCACCGACCCCTGGACCAGTCCCCTGGCACCCGAGCAGTGGGACTTGACCTTTGCCGGTGTGTACCGCGTCACACCCGATCTGGGCACGCTGAGTCTGCTCATCGGCGACTTCGTGTTGCCCAACGGCCTCGCTTTTTCCCCGGACGAGACGGTGCTCTACATCAACGACACGCGGCGCAAGCACATTCGGGCGTTCGACCTTCTGCCCAACGGCACCCTCGCGAAACAGACCGACCGCGTCTTCGCCGACCTCGGGGGCGACGAGCCCGGCGTCCCCGACGGAATGAAGGTCGACGTGGAAGGCAACGTCTATTGCGGCGGCGCCGGAGGCATCTGGGTCGTCGATCCGCGTGGCAAGAAGCTCGGCCGCATCGTCCACGGGGCGCCCGCCACCACCAACATCGCCTTCGGCGGCGACGACTGGAAGACCCTCTACTTCACCAGCCGCAACCACCTGGGCTCGGTCAACGTGAAGATTCCGGGTATTCCCGTGCCGACTCCGAAGCGATAGCGGCGACCGGCGGCGTGCTGAGCACCACGGACCGGTGCGCGCAGACGCCGTCGATCATCCCGTACGCCCGGGCCTCCTCCGGGTCCATGTAGTAGTCGCGGTCCGTGTCCTGGTGGACCCGGTCGACCGCCTGGCCCGTGTGCTTCGCGAGGATTTCCTCCATGAGCCGTCGCGTCCTCAAGAATTCTTTCGCCTGGATCCCGAGGTCGACGGCGTGGCCGCGGCCGATCTGGCCCCACGGCTGGTGGATCATGATCCTGGCGTTGGGCAGCGCGTACCGCTTGCCCGGCGCGCCCGCCGCCAGCAGAACGGCGGCCGCGGACGCGGCCAGGCCGACGCACAGCGTCCTGACGTCGGGCCGGACGTACTGCACGGTGTCGTAGATCGCCAGGCCGGCGGACGTCTCGCCGCCCGGGGAGTTGATGTAGAGCTCGACGTCGCGCTGGGGATCCTCCGCCTCGAGGAACAAGAGCTGCGCGGTGACGAGATTGGCGACGGCGGCGTCGATCGCCGATCCGAGGAAGATGATGCGGTCCCGGAGCAGCCGCGAGTAGATGTCGTACGCGCGCTCGCCGCGCGGCGTCTCCTCCACGACGTACGGAATCAGGCTCATGGGCGCCTCTGGCTGGTATAGTGCAACTGCATGGTTGCGACTGTAGCATGGCCATGCGCAACTGTCGAGTTGCGCATGGGTCGGGGGCGAGCATGGACAGAGTCGAGCGCGAAGTCACCATCCCGGCGCCGCCCGACGAGGTCTGGCCAGCGGTGACCCGGTCCGATGAGGTCTCCAGCTGGTTCGGGGCCGCCGCGGAGCTCGACGTGCGTCCCGGCGGGCACGGCGTCTTCCGCTGGCCCGACGGCATGGAACGGCACGTCGTGGTCGAGGAGGTCGAGCCGGCGCGCCGGCTCGCCTTCCGGTGGTTGCCGTTTCAGCGGACCTCGGGCGGTGAGATCCTGACCCTTCCCTCGACCCGGGTGGAGATCACCCTCGACGAGGTCGCCGGGGGCACGCGGGTGCGGGTCGTGGAGCAACCGGCGTTCGCGCTCGGGCTCCCCCGCGCGCGCTTCACGCCGCGCGCGCTCGCGACGATCGGCTCGTGAAGCGAGACCGCGCCGAGGCGATCTTCACGGCGCTCGCCGACGCCACGCGCCGGCAGGTCATCCGCACGCTCTCCGAGCAAGGCCCGGCGACCGCGACCGGCCTGGCGGCGAACCTTCCGGTGACGCGACAGGCCGTCACCAAGCACCTGAGTGCCCTGGCCGAGGCCGGGCTCGTCACCGCCACGCGGCGCGGTCGCGAGAAGCTCTACCAGATCTCGCCCCGACCGCTCACCGACGCGGTCTCCTGGATGGCCGATCTCGGCGCACGATGGGACGAGCGGCTTGCCGCGTTACGGGACCACGTCGCGTCGGCGAAGCGCCGACGCGGGTGATTCAGACCGCGACCGGAGCGTCCTCCAGGACCCGGCGAATGGCCGCCGTGATCCGGGCCTGATCGGGCAGCGCGGCCTGTTCCAACGGCGGGCTGAACGGAACGGGCACCGGGGCGGCGCACACGCGCCGCACGGGTGACTTGAGAGCGCGGAAGGTGTCGGGATCTTCCGTCACGAGCGCGATGATCTCGGACGCCGCCGAGCAGGTCGCCGGCGCCTCGTCGACCACCACCAGCCGTCCGGTCCTGCGCACGGAGGCGCGGATCGCCTCCGCATCCATCGGCACGAGCGTGCGCGGATCGATCACCTCGAGCGAGATCCCCTCGGCCGCCAGCACCTCCGCCAGCGCGAGCGCCTCGCGCACATAGTAGGCGAGCGCCACCACGGTCACGTCGCTGCCGACGCGTTTCACGTCGGCGACACCGATCGGCACCGTGACGTCGCCCTCCGGCACCGGCCCGGTGATCGCCGCCAGGCGGCTGCACTCGAAGAAGACGACCGGATTGTTGTCCCGGATGGCGCTCTTGAGCAGCCCTTTGGCATCCGCCGGCGTCGACGGCAGAATGACCTTGAGCCCGGCCAGGTGCATGAACATGGAATAGGGGCTCTGTGAGTGCTGGGCCGCCGTCTGGGCTCCTCCGCCGGTCGTGCAGCGATACGTCACCGGGAAGTCGGCCTGGCCGCCGAACATGTAGCGGATCTTGCTCGCCTGATTGACGATCTGATCCATCGCGACGAACGAGAACGTGACCATGCCCCAGTTCACGACCGGGCGGAAGCCGCTGCCGGCCGCGCCCAGCCCGATCCCCGTGAAGGCCGCTTCCGAGATCGGCGTGTGGCGAACGCGCTGGGTGCCGAACTCGTTCTCGAGCACGGGCGCCCGGGTCGTAGCGAGCGCGATCACTCGCTGATCACGCCGCATCTCCTCGGTCATCGCCTCTTCGAGGGCCCGAGCGAAAGTGATCTCCCGCATCGCGCGCTCCTTACTCGGCGAACATGTCGACCAGCAGATCCTTGGGATCGGGATACGGGCTCGCCTCGGCGAAGTCCACCGCCGCCGCCAGATCGCGGTTCACCCGGTCGCGGATCGCCTGCACCTCCGCCGCCGTGACGATCGCGTGGCCGGTCAGGTAGTCCTCGAAGCGCATGACGGGATCGCGGTCACGGCTTCGCCACGCGGCGAGCAGCTCGGCCGGCCGCGTGTCGGGCTGCGGCTCGTCACGCATCGCGTGGAACAGCCAGCGGAAGGTCTGGCAGTGGAGCAGCGTCGGGCCGGCGCCGCGACGCGCCCGCTCGACCGCCTCCCGCGTGGCGTCACGGACGGCGAGGACGTCGTTGCCGTCGACCGTGACGCCGGGCATCCCGTAGGCCGGGGCGTGCATCGAGATGTCGGCGACCACCCGCACCGATTCGACGGCGTTGCCCGCGCCGTACCGATTGTTCTCGCAGATGAAGATCAGCGGCAGCTTCCACAGCGAGGCGATGTTGAGGGTCTCGTGAAACTCACCCTCGCCGGTGGCGCCGTCACCGAAGAAGCACGCGGCCACGCCGCCGGCGTCCTCCAGCTGGGCGGCCAGCGCGGCTCCGCACGCGATCGGCATCCCGCCGGCCACGATGCCGTTTGCGCCGAGCATCCCGACGGCGAAGTCGGCGATGTGCATCGAGCCGCCCTTGCCCTTGCAGTAGCCGTCGACCCGGCCGAACAGCTCGGCCATCATCCGGTTGATGTCGGCGCCTTTGGCGATGCAGTGCCCATGGCCTCGATGGGTGCTGGTGATGCGGTCGGTCGTGCGCAATGCCGAACACGCGCCGACGGCCACCGCTTCTTCGCCGACGTAGGGATGCAGCGCGCCGTGAATCCGACGCTTCTTCCGCAGCTCGACCGCCAGCTGATCGAACTCGCGGATCATGACCATCTTGCCGAACATGTCGACCAGCTCCGTCTTTCCTGGTGCCACGGGCGTCCCTCCCGCGGGTCAGTGTAGACCATCGCGACCCGCCCGGGTATCCGAGGGTGTGAGCCGCTGCCTTTTGCGGGCCGAAGGAGTCCTTGCCGGGGTGGGAGGAGTGGGATTAGCATCGGGGCATCCTCGAGAGGAGGCCACGATGCGCTATTCTCGGATCTCCGCCGACTGCCACATCGACCTGCCCTGGATGCCGCCGGACCTGTTCACGTCCAACGCGTCCGCCGCGCTCAAGGAGCGGATGCCGTACGTCGCGGAGGGACCGGACGGGCCCTACTGGACGTCGAAGAACGGCATGTCGTTCGGCCTGGTCTGCGGCGTCGGCCCCTCGGGCCAGAAGCTCGTCCCGGGCCAGAACTATCGGGTCGACAAGATGGCGGCGACGGGTCTCTACGAGGACGCCAAGCGCGGGATCCGGCGCGTCATCGATCCCGACCTGCGCGTGAAGGACGCCGAGCTCGACGGCGTGGACGCCGAGGTGATCTTCGGCATCCTCGGCGCCGCGACGCGCCTGGGCGATCACGAGGCCGCGCGCGAGATGTTCCGCGTCTACAACGACTGGCTCGCCGATTTCTGCCGGCACTACCCGGACCGGCACATCGGCCTGGCGTGCCTGCCGTACGGCGACATCCAGGCCGCGGTGCAGGAAGTCCACCGGGTCGCAAAGCTCGGGCTGCGCGGCCTGGAGCTCTCGTGCTCCTGGGACATGGAGCCGATGTGGCACCCCGTCTGGGAGCCGCTGTGGCAGGCGGTGAACGAGGTAAACCTGCCGCTCCACTTCCACACGTTCCCCTCGATGCCGCCGGGCGCCCGTGACAAGGCGACCGGGCTCACCCGCCGGGCCGCGATGTTCACCGGCGTGTCCGCCTTCCAGATGAATCTCGTCAACATCCTCGCGGCCATCGTCGGCGCCGCCGTGCTCGAGCGGTACCCGAGCCTCCGGATCTCGTTCGGCGAGAGCGGCATCGGCTGGATCCCGTACGCGCTCGATCGGATGGACTTCGAGTGGGAGGACCGCTTCCGCGACCTCGGCCTCACCATGAAGCCGAGCGACTACTGGCGCCGCCAGTGCAAGGCGACGTTCCAGTTCGACCGGATCGGCACCAAGCTGATCGACGACATGGGCGTCGAGACGATCATGTGGGCCTCGGACTATCCGCACACTGACGGCGTGTGGCCCGAGTCGTCGAAGTACATCGAAGAACAGTTCGGGCACCTGCCGCCCGACGTCGTCCACAAGATCACTTGCGAGAACGCGGGGAAATTCTACGGCCTGATTTAGATGAAGGTGGGGGGCCCCGAAATGGCCCCCCACACCCCCCACCCGCGGGGCGGGCATACAGAGCGCTGATACAGGTCGCGGCCCGCGCCGCCGAACGGTAGCGCGCGTTCAGGCGACCGCCGGTGCGCCCGTCCCTTTCTCGAGGAACCGTAGCGCCACTGCGACGTGCATCGCGATCCCGGTTGCGAGCGCCGACTCGTTCACGAGCATCCGGGGCGAGTGATTCGGAAACGCCGGGCCCGCCTCGGGGCGCGTGCTCAGGTTCGCAATGGTGCCGGGCACGCGCTGGAGCACGTACGAGAAGTCCTCGCTCGCCATGATCGGATGGCTCGTGGCGTGGACCGCCTCCGGCCCGAGCAGCTCACGCGCCGTATCGAGCACGAAGCCGGCGAAGTCGGCGTCGTTCACGGTCACGGGATAGCCGCGGATCAGCTCGACGGCGACCTCGGCGCCGTGGGCGGCCGCCACCCCCTCGGCGACGCGGCGAACGCCGTCGAGCACGCGCTCGCGAGTCGCCTCGGAGACGGTGCGGATCGTGCCGAGCAGGGTCGCGGTGTCGGGGATCACGTTGCGGGTCGTCCCGGCCTCGATCTTCGCGACCGTCACGACCGCCGGGTCGAACACGTGGACCCGGCGGGTCACCAGCGTCTGGAACGCCTGGACGATCTCGCACGCGATCGGGATCGGATCGAGGCAGTCGTGCGGCGCCGAGGCGTGTCCCCCCCTGCCCCGCACGACGATCTGGAGCGTATCGGCGGAGGCCATGGCAGGTCCCGGACGCGCCGCGATGGCGCCGGCGGTCATCCGATGCGTCACGTGTAACGCAAAGGCGCCCTTCGGCGGCGCGGTCCCGTCGAGCAACCCCTCCTCGATCATGACGCGCGCGCCGTGGTAGCCCTCTTCGCCGGGCTGCAGCATGAACAGCACCGAGCCGGCGAGCGACCCGCGCCGCCGGGCGAGGAGGCGCGCGGCGCCGACGAGCATCGCCGTGTGCGCGTCGTGGCCACACGCGTGCATCGCGCCGCTCACCTCGGACGCGAACGGCAGATTCGTCTCTTCCGGCATCGGCAGCGCGTCCATGTCGGCGCGCAGCAGGATCGTCGGCCCCGGCCGGGCTCCGGTCAGCCGCGCGACGACCGACGTCGTGCGTTGCCCGGTCCGGACGTCGAGACCGAGCCCGTCGAGGGCCTCGAGCACGGCCGCCTGGGTGCGCGGCAGCGTGAGGCCGAGCTCGGGGTGCCGGTGAATGCCCCGGCGAAGCTGAATCGTGTCGTCCAGGATGCTCTTGGCGTCACCGAGGATCTCGGAAGCGTTCATGGAAACGGATTATAAACGGCATCCGGCCGGTGTATGCTGCGGCCTCGAGATCGCATCACCGGACACGTCAACGAGGAACCCCTCGATAGAACGGAGGAAACGGTGAAGGCTCGCCGCTCATCGTTGCTGTCAGTGGTTGTGCTTGCCGTCGCCCTCGCCCCGGTCCGGCCCCTGGTCACGCCGGCGGCGGCCGCGCCGGAGGGGCGCTCGGAAGCGCCCGCGGGACGCTCGGAAGCGCCCGCGGGACAGGTCACGTTCGCCGTCCATGTGTCCCTGGCCCCGACGTGGTTCGATCCCGCCGAGACGCCCGGGGTGATCACGCCGTTCATGATGCTCTATGCGCTCCACGACGCGCTCGCGAAGCCGATGCCGGGCAACGCATGGGCGCCCTGCCTGGCCGAATCGTGGACGGCGTCGAAGGACGGGCTCGCCTACGAGTTCGTCTTGCGCAAGGGCGTCAAGTTCCACAACGGCGACCCCCTCGGCGCCGAGGACGTGAAGTTCTCCTTCGAGCGCTACAAGGGCGCGGGCGCCTCGACCCTCAAGGCGCGCGTGGCCGCCGTCGAGGTCGTCGACCCGCATCGCGTGCGGTTCCGCTTCAAGCAGCCGTGGCCCGACTTCATGACGTTCTACGCGACGCCGGCGACCGGCGCCGCCTGGATCGTTCCGAAGAGTTACACCGAGCGCGTCGGCGAGGAGGGCTTCAAGAAAGCGCCGGTCGGGGCCGGGCCGTACCGCTTCGTGTCTTTCAACCCTGGCATCGAGCTCGTCGCCGAGGCGTACGAGGGCTACTGGCGAAAGACGCCGGCGGTGAAGCGCCTCGTCTTCAAGTCGGTGCCCGACGAATCGACGCGCCTGGCGATGCTCAAGCGCGCCGAGACCGACGTGGCGTACTCGATCCGCGGCCCGAACGGTGAGGAGGTCAAGCGCACACAAGGCCACCTCACGCTCAAGGCCACGTTCCCGACGTTCACCGAGTGGGTCGTCTTCACCCAGCAGTTCGACCCGAAGTCGCCGTGGGCGGACCGGCGGGTGCGGCTGGCCGCCAATCTCGCCATCGACCGCAAGGCGATCAGCGAGGCCGAGTATCTGGGGTACGGCAAGACGTCGGCGAGCATGATCCCCCGTGACTTCGAGTTTTTCTGGGCGCCGCCCGCCTACGCCTATGATCCGGCGCGGGCCAAGCAGCTCCTGGCCGAGGCCGGCTACCCGAAAGGCTTCGACGCGGTCGAGGTCGCGACCGACGCCGTGTACGCGCCCGAGGCCGAAGCCGTCGTCAACGGCTTGCAGGCCATCGGCATCCGCGCGCGGCTCAGGCCGATGGAGCGCGCAGGCTTCTACAAGGCGGATCAGGAGAAACAGTTCAAGTACCTGGTCCGCGTCGGCAGCGCGGCCGCCGGCAACGCCGCGACCCGGATCGAAGCATTCGTCATCTCCGGCGGCATCCGTTCCTACGGCGGCTACCCTGACATCGACGCCCTCTTCCGCGACCAGGCCGCGGAGATGGACAAGAAGCGGCGCGAGGCGATGCTGCACAAGATCCAGCAGCTCATGCACGAGCGCGCCATGTTCGCGCCCATCATGGAGCCGGCGCTGCTGATCGGTGTCGGATCCCGGCTGGCCGAGCTGCCCACGATCGCCGGCCATCCCTACCTGTCGCCGTACGAAGATCTGAAGCTCAAGGGACGGTGACCAAGGAGGCTTCCACCATGACACAGACGATGAAGGCGTGGTTCGCCGTTCCCGGCCCCGAGGGCGCAGTGTTCGAGCTGCGCGAGAGCCCGGCGCCGTCGCCCGCCGCCGGACAGGTGATCGTCGCCGTTCACGCGGCCGGCACGAATCGCGGGGAGCTGATCCGAGGAGCGCAGCTACGGTCGGGGAACGCCCCGGCCAGCCCGGCGCGGGCCGGCGGTGAATTCGCCGGAGAGATCGCCGCGCTCGGCGATGGCGTGAGCGGCTGGAAGCCGGGGGATCGCGTCATGGGCCGCGCGGCCGGCAGCTACGCGCAGTACGTGGCGGTGCCCCAGCGAGCCCTGATGCGGATCCCCGGCGGCATGCCGTGGGCCGAGGCCGCGGCGATTCCCAACGTCTTCGTCACCGCGCACGACGCGCTGGTGACCAACGCCGCCGCGGCGCCGGGCGAGTCCGTGATGGTCACCGCCGGGCCGTCGGGCGTCGGGACGGCGGCGATCCAGATCGCGCGCTACATCGGCGCCAATCCCGTGCTGGCGACGACGCGGACTCCCACCAAGGCCGCCGCGCTGCGTGCCCTCGGTGCGCACGAAGTCGTCGACACGCGCGAGGCGGGCAAGTGGGTGGACGGCGTGCTGCGCGCAACGTCGGGCCGCGGCGTCGACGTCATCATCGACCACGTCGGCGGCCCGATGCTGGCCGACAACATTCAGGTGCTCGCGCTCAAGGCGCGGCTGGTGAGCGTCGGCCGCAACGCGGGCCGGGTCGGCGACTGTGATCTGGACGAGGTGGCGCGGAAGCGCGCGCGCATCATCGGCGTCACGTTTCGCACGCGCACGCCCGAAGAGTCGCTGGCCTGCAGCGAGCGGTTCGCCGCCCACCTGCTCGAGGCGGTCGCGAAGGGCGCGCTCAAGCCCGTGCTCGACCGCACGTTCCCGTTCGAACGGCTGGCCGACGCGCACAAGTACATGCTGAGCGACGCTCAGACCGGCAAGATCGTGCTCATGGTGGACGACGGCGGATAGCGCCGCTCAGGTCCTGCGCGCGAACGAATCAATCCGCAGAGGAGCAAGGCCATGAGTTTCAAGATTGTCTTGCTGGCCCCGGACGTCGACGAGTCGTGGCCGCAGAAGATCCGGCAGGCCGTCCCCGGCGCCGCCGCCAAGGCATTCCGGGATCCCAACGACGCGCTCGTCGACATCGAGGACGCCGACGCGGCTTACGGGACGGTGCCGCCCGAGCTCTTCGCCCGCGCGAAGAAGCTGCGCTGGATCTGCGCCGCCCGGGCCGGGCTCGGTGGCGACTGGTTCTACGACGCCCTCGTCAAGAGCGATGTCGTCGTGACGAACATGCGGGGCAGCTACAATGAGCACCTCTCGGCGCACGCCGTGGCGTTCTTGCTCGCTTTCGCCCGTCGATTCGAGCACTACCTGCCGCAGAAGCAGTGGAAACGCGGCCCGGAGATGATCGACCTGCCGACCCAGACGGTGCTGATCGTCGGCGTCGGCGGCGCCGGCAGCGAGGCGGCCACGCTCTGCGCGGCCCTGGGCATGAAGGTTCTCGGCGCCGACCCTCGGGTGACGAACCCGCCGACGGGTGTCGCCGAGCTGTTCACGCCCGACCGGCTGGGCGAGCGCATAGGCGAGGCGGACTTCGTGATCGTGACCACGCCGGAGACTCCCGAGACGCGGGGGATGTTCGACTCCCGACTCTTCTCGAAGATGAAGCGCGGCTCGTACTTCATCAATATCTCGCGCGGCGGCTGCGTCGTGACCGAGGACCTGATCGCCGCCCTGCGGTCCGGCCAGCTTGCGGGGGCGGGGCTCGACGTGGTCGCGCCCGAGCCGCTGCCACCGGACAGTCCGCTGTGGACGATGCCGAACGTCCTGATCACACCCCACGTCGCGATCTCCGGCGCGCCCTATCGCCAGAAGTGGGAGGAGATCTTGCTCGAGAACTGCCGGCGCTTCGCCAACAACGAGCCGTTGCTCAACGTGGTCGACAAGGAGAAGTGGTACTGACGATGAAGATCAGCGCCAACCGCATCCTGACTACGCACGTCGGCAGCATACCGCGCCCGGAGAGCATCAGGGCGCTGCTCCGGGCACGCGTCGGCGGGCAGACGGTGGACGAAGTCCATCTTTCGGCGCGCGTCGTGGAGGCCGTCACCGAGGTCGTTCGCCAGCAGGCCCGAGCCGGCATCGATGTCGTCTCGGACGGTGAGATGGGCAAGACGAGCTTCCTCGCCTACACCGACGAGCGGCTCACGGGCTTCGTCTCGATGACGGCCGAGGACCCGAACGTTCCCTCGAGCAACGCCGGGGGCTCGTGGGCCCGACGGATCGATACCCGGCGTGAGTGGCGGGCGTTCCGTGAGTACTACGAGGAATACCTGCCGCGCGCGATGCCACCCTCCACCCGGCCGACCGTGTGCCAGGGTCCGATCTCGTACAAGGGCCAGGCGCTGCTCCGACGGGAGCTCGAGACCTTCAAGACGGCGCTGCAAGGCGTGGGCGTCGAAGAAGCCTTCGTGCCGGCCATCGCGCCCGGGATGGTCGGCCGAGGTCAGAATCAGCACTACGCGACCGAAGAAGAATACGTGTTCGCGATCGCCGAAGCCTTGAAGACCGAGTACAAGGCCATCGTCGACGCGGGGTTCATCCTCCAGATCGACGACCCCGGGCTCGGCGAGACGTGGGACATGATGATTCCGGAGCCTCCGTTGGAGGAGTACCGGCGCAAGCAAGCCCGGAACATCGAAGCGCTCAACCACGCCTTGACGGGCATTCCAGAGGACCGCGTCCGCTACCACCTCTGTTGGGGCAGCTGGCAAGGGCCGCACGTCCACGACCTCGGCCTGCGCGACATCGCGGACCTCCTGCTGCGGGTCAGGGCCCAGGCCTACTCTGTGGAAGCGGCGACGCCCCGTCACGCGTACGAGTGGCGCGTCTGGGAGGACGTCAAGCTTCCCGAGGGCAAGGTGCTCGTTCCGGGCGTCATCGCCCACACCACGGCTGTCGTTGAGCATCCCGAAACCATCGCGGAGCGGATCATGAACTTCGCCCGGTTGGTCGGCCGTGAGCGGGTCATCGCGGGCGCCGACTGCGGGTTCGCCCAGGGAGCGCTGTACCAACGGCAGCATCCATCGGTCATGTGGGCCAAGTTCGAGGCGCTGGCGGAGGGGGCCAGACTCGCCTCCGAGCGCCTCTGGCGACGCTGAAATGCGGTAGGATCGCGCGCGTGAGCCGGCCCGCCGCGGAATCGTCCGCGATCACGAAGTTCGGAGCGCTCTACCACCGCGACTATCGCAACTACTTCCTCCTGGCGCTGCTCGGCATGACGGCCGAGAGCATCGAGCACGTGGCCAGCTACTGGGTCATCTTCCAGTCGTTCCACTCACCGACCCTCGGCGGGTTCGCCGTCATCAGCCACTGGGTTCCGTATCTGGTCTTCTCGGTCTACACCGGCGCGCTCGCCGACCGCTTCGACTGCCGCAGGCTCATCCAGGCCGCCCAGGGACTATTGATGCTCGCCTCGCTCGCGTGGGGCGCGCTCTTCCTGACGGGAACCTTGCGCGCCTGGCACGCCGCCGCGCTCCTCATGGTTCACGGCATGGCGGGTGTCATCGCGTCGCCGCCGATCCAGCTCATCGTGCACGACATCGTCGGCCCTGAGCATCTCGCGAGCGCGATCCGCCTCAACGCGATCAGCCGCTATTTCTCCATGCTGGTCGGCCCCGCGGTCGGGGGCGCGCTCATGCTGGCACTCGGTCCGGGTGTGGCGCTCCTCGCCAACGTGCTCCTGTACCTGCCGCTCACGCTCTATCTGTTCCGCATGCCGTACACGGGACATCGGAGCCAGGGCGACGCGCCACGGCCGGCGTCGCGCTTCAGCCTCGCGCAGGCGCGCCGCATCCTGGCCGAGGTCCGCTCGGAGCCGCGGATCATCCAGATGATCGTGCTGGCCGGCGCGACGTCGTTCTTCGTCGGCACGGCGTTCCAGGCGCAGATGCCGGAGTACGCGCACCACCACGGCTCCGATGAGCCCGATGTCTGGTACAGCGTGCTGTTCAGCGCCAACGCCGCCGGCGCGGTCATCGGCGCGGTGATTCTGGAGAGCGTCGCGGTCCTCCAGGGCGGGGCGCGCGCCGCGATCGTCTGCGCCGCGATCTGGGGCGCCGTGATGGCGATCTTTCCGCTCGCGCACGGCTACGCGGCGGCCGTGACCCTTCTGGTGCTGGCCGGCATCTTCAACATCGCCTTCACGTCGATCGCCCAGGCGCTTGTGCAGATCCTGGCGCCGCCCAATCTGCGGGGCCGCGTCGTCGGTCTCTTCAATACGTCGATGCTCGGACTCCGGGCGGGGAGCGGCGTGACGGTCGGTGTTCTGGGCGCGGTGATCGGCGTCGAGCTCTCGCTGACCTTGAGCGCCGTCGCCGTCGTGCTGGTCGCCCTCGGCCTGCTGGCCGCGGGCGCTCTGCAGCGTCAGTAAAGGACTTCGATCAGGCGATCCCGCGCGGATCGCATGTCGTCGGTGAGCAGCTCGCGGAGCGCGCGCGCGACGGGGCCCGGCTTGCCGTCGCCGATGGGCCTCTGGTCCCACTCGACCACCGGCGCCACCTTGATCGAGCTCCCGATGAGCATCATCTCGTGGGCCGCGCGAGCCTCGGCCACGGGAATATCGCACACCTGGATCCCCTGGATGAGATTCCGTGTCTGCAGCGCGGGGGCCAGCTCCAGCAAGCGCAGCGACGTGCAGCCCGACAGGATGTGATCGAACTTCGGGTGCTTCAGGATCCCGTCCGCGCCGACGAAGGCCACGTTCATGTTGGAGCTCTCGCCCACATTCCCGGCCTCGTCGACGAAGACACCGTTGTCGAGGCCGCGCTCGAGCGCTTCCATCTGCATGAGGACGTTGGGCAGGTAGTTGGTGCTCTTGGTGACGGCGTAGAGGGGCGGCTTGATGGGGTACGTCGTCGTCATGACCCGCAGGCCCTGCGTGTACCAGGTATCGGGATAGGCGAGGCCGGCGAAGATCATCACGAAGAAGCCCGGCTCAGCCCCGGCAGCCGGGGTGAGCCCGAGACTCCCGGGACCCGCGGAAGCCCAGTAGCGAATCGAACCCTCTCGCCGCCCGCTGGCGCCCGTCGTCCGCACGATGATGTCCCGCATCTCGTCCCGCGCTGGAATCTGGAGCTTCGAGGTCCGAGCAGACCGGATGAATCGATCGAGGTGAGCCTCGAGGTCGTAGATCTTGCCCGCCTCGATCGCCGCCGTGTCGAAGATGCCGTGCCCGCGGTGCACCATATGGTCGTCGAAGGGGACGACCATGAGCGCGGGATCGGTCACGATCCCCCCGAGCTGGCTCGAATAGAATGCCCAGAACTTGACCGGCTGCCGGCTCCGAAGCGCCCGCAACCTCGCCACCACCTCTTCCGCCGTCAGCGTCTGCAGAGAGCTCGTCACCGCCATGACATCGCCTCCTCTCCGTCGAATGGTACCCAACAACGTGCGGTCAGGGCGCAAATGTACCATCTCGGCCGACGCGGGTCGCTCGCGTAATCCGCTTGTTCGAACCGGTGGGGGGCCATCGGGGGAGCCGCGGAGCGACCCTAGTGCACCCCCCACCATCCCGGCCAGGTTGCCGTCACCTGCGAACGTCCAGCCCGTCTCCGTGGGCGTGACAACGATCTTGCCGATGCCGAGCGCCCGCATGGCCGCCCGAGTCTGCGCGGCGTCGATTAGCCGAACGCCAAGATGCGCACCAGCGCCCCGGCCTGGACGAGCACCGGGGCGCGGGGGCGATGAACTGCGATCCGTCTTTGAGACTGGCTCGCTCTTGATTGAACCGCTACTGAGGGGGCGCAGGTACGGCAGACGAGTGGTGATCCACGATCAGCCAGCGCCCGTCGCGATTCCGGTAGACAAAGCTGAACCGCGAAGGACGAATGATCGGCTTATCGTCGCGGACCTCCGAAAAAGTGTAGGACCCGGTGTTGATGGCAATGTCGCCATAAACACGAATCCGCTGCTCATCAATGACAACCTTGTACGATGGCGGAGCGGTGCGTAGGTCCTTGAAGTAGTCACGAACGGTGGCGGGGTTGTCACGAAACGTGGGAGACCGGGTGCCCCACAACACTGCCTCAGAGTCATAGAGGGCGACAACTCGCTCGGGATCGTGGCTAGTCATGGCAGCAATCCACGCCTGCGTCGCCGCAGCAACATCCTCCTTGGGACCCGCCGCCGTTAGCGATGGGAAGCTGAGAATCAGGAGTGACGTGAGGAGAACCAGGATCCGGTTCATAGGCGACCTCCTGGACTGCCGCGCTCATGATCACTGGATCACCTGATCTGCGCGCTGCAACAACGTCTGCGGGATCGTCAGGCCGAGCGCCTTCGCGGTCTTCAGGTTGATCACGAACTCGAACTTCGTCGGCTGCTCCACGGGCAGGTCGGCAGGCTTCGCACCCTTCAAGATCTTGTCCACGAACGTCGCAGCACGCCGCATCAACCCGGAGAGGTTTGCCCCGTAGGCCATGAGGCCACCCGCCTCCGCATACTCCCTCGCTTGAGACATCAGCGGAAGACGGTTCTTGGCCGCCAGCTCCACGATCTGGACTCGGCTGCGAATGAACACCGCGTTAGCGAGAACGATGAGAGCGCCGGCCCGCTCCTTCGTCGCCACCGAGAAGGCATCCTTCAGCTCGCTCGGAACTCGCGCTTCCACAACGTAAAGCCGCACCTTCAGCGCCCGCGCCGCGACCTCCAGTTCTTTCAACTCGAGCGCGAGGGATGGGAGGGTCGGATTCGAGAGGACCGCCACGCTGCTGAGTCTAGGCACGGCCTCCTTGAGCAACTCAAGCTGCTTGCCGCGTAGCTCTGGAGTCGCTTGAGACAGCCCCGTGACGTTGCCCCCCGGTCTGGCGAGACTGGCCACGAGCCCACTCCCGACAGGGTCCAGATGAGCCGCCGTCACGATGGGGATCGTTGACGTAGCGCGCTTGGCCGCTTCAGGCTCAGGTGCGGCTCCCGTCACGATCACATCGACTTGGAGCCGGACCAGTTCGGCCGCGAGGGCGGGAAGCTGTTCGATTCTGTCCCCGAAGTATCGGCTTTCGATGATGACGTTCTGGCCCTCGACGTACCCAAGCTCCCGCAGCCCTTGGAAAAACGCCGCCCAGAGATGTGAAGCCTCCGGTCTGGTCGCCGTGAGAATGCCGATTCGAAACACCTTCACCGGCGGCTGCGCCACCGCGACCAGCGGTGCAGCCAGCAGACCGAGGGGGCCCACCAGCCACGTACGCCGATCCATCAGTCGATCACCGTCGGATCAGTCGTAAGGGCACCTCGCTTCAGGACGGCTGCCGGGAGTCTAGCCGAACGCCACGATGCGCACCAGCGCCCCGGCCGAGACTGCACCGGGGCGTCGGCCCAACCGACGCTGTTGGGCGGGAACTTGAACCCGCTACGCGGCGAGCGCCAGGGTCCCCTCGAAGTGGATGCTCAGGTCAGGGGTGCACTCGGGGATTCGGGGGGAGCGGCGCCGCTCCCCCCGATTAAATCAAAAACGACAAGTTGGGCAGCGGCTCGGCCGCGTTCACCAGCACGACCTTCTTCGGCACATCTTCAGCTGGCCGCCGACCTGGCGCAGGCGATGCGTCGTCCGCCCGGCCCACCAGTGCATCTCGCGCTTGGCCTGTCGGGCCAGCCCCGCGAGGATGAAGTTCGACTCGGCGACGACCTCGCCGTCGTCGGCCGTTTGCACCTCGATGTTGGAGATCAGGCGGCGCATGAGGGACGGGGGCTCCTGGCTGTAGCGATAACCGGTCTGGAGTAGCTTGATGCGGGTCTCGAGGCGGCCGCGGTTGTCGTAGATGTGCGAGAGGTGCGTGTCGGGGTCGGCGCCGAGGTCGGTGGTCGCGGGCACCCAGTACACGGCGTCGTCGGTCCAGAGCGCCAACCACTCGGCGTAGCGCGCCTCGTCGGCCAGACGCGCTTCCTTGTGGAGGAACTCGACCGCGGCCTTCTGCTCGGCATCGGAGAGCATCGGAGCGACGACGGACTAGAGGGCTTCCGTCATCACCGTCAGGTAGTGCCGCCAGAGCGCGCGATTCGTCGTCTCGTCGGTGACGTGGGAGACCGTGCGCCCCTCCGTGTCCACGTGCTCGCGGTTCGGGCCGCGACCGAGCTCGAGCCACCCGACGGTGCGCGCATGCAGTCCGACCTGGTTGCGGCTCGCCACCGTCAGATCTTCCGGCGTCAGGAACGACGCCGGGCCCATGCCGGCACCTCGCCGTCAGGCGCCTTTCAGGAAGGGCACCGCGAGCTCGACGAACAGCTCCGGCGTCTCCACGACCATGAAGTGCCCCGAGCTCACCTCGACGTATCTGGCGCCAGGGATCATCGCGGCGACCTTGGCCACCATCTCCGGAGTCCGGATGCCGTCGTGGGTGCACCCGATCACCAGCGTCGGGGCGGTGATCCGCGCCAGGTCCTGGCTCAAGTCGAACGCGGGATTCGTCGACATCCTCAATATCGCCGCCATCGCCTCGGGGTCGTTGCCGAGCCAGCGCCGACGGAACCGCTCGTAACGGGCGCGGTCGAGGACCCGCATGCTCTCCGGGTACGAGGCCTTCAGGCTCGCCGGCTCGACCGACCGAACGCCGCCGCGCTCGATGTCCTGGATCCGTCGTTGGCTGGCGACTGGATCCGCGTTCGCCCACGTCGCCGGGCTGGCGGCCACCACCCGCGTCACGCGCTTCGGGGACCGTCCCGCGAACGCGAGCGCGATGGCGGCGCCCATCGCGCATCCGGCCAGGTGCACCGGTCCTGGGATCTCGAGCGCATCGAGCAACGCCGCCAGGTCGGCGACGATGCCGTCCATCGTGATGACGCGCGTCTTCTCGGACAAGCCAAAGCCCCGCTGATCGTAGCGCAGGACCCGGAACGGCTGCTGGAAGGCGGGCAGCGTCTCGTCCCAGCTCTCGATGAGGCCGCCGACCTCGTGGATCAACACGATCGTCTGGTTGCCGCTCCCGCTCAGGTCGTACCGCAGGCTCGCGCCGTTCGCCTCGATCCAATTCATTTCAGATCCTCGCCTCGGACGGCGGGGCCCCAGCCCCGCGACGTCCTGCGGCTCGCAAGACCGTTCCTCTCCCCCTCGACTCACGTGTAGGCGGGAATCTGCCGGTGAAACACCGCGAAGATCATCTCCCAGTCGCGTGCCGCCGCGTGCGCGTCGAAGATGTCGCGATTGGGCAACGCGTAGCCGTGCTGGGCGCCCCGGTGGACGGCGTGCTGATACGCGACCGGACACGGTCGCACGAGCTCCGCGAGCTCCTTCACCATCGACAGCGGGGCGTAGGGATCGGTCTCCGCGAAGCCGCAGTAGAGCTCGCCTCGAAACTGCTTCACCAGACGATGCGGCGAGTCGGCCGCGTCGCTGATGAGGCTGGTGCCGTGCAGGCTCGCCGACGCCTTGACCTGCTCCGGGAAATGGCCGGCCGCGCACAGCACGTGGCGTCCGCCCATGCAGTAGCCGATCGCGCCGACGCCGCCCGCGCGGACGGGCTCCCCTCGCCCCAGGAAGGCCAGGATCGCGCCGGTATCGTCGACGACCATCTGATTGCTCAGGCGACGCCCCGGCGCGATGACCCGCTGCCGGCGCTCCTCGTCGAGCGCATGCAGCGAGATCATCCGGTTCTGCTCGTCGCGGAACTCGTGCCGTACGCGGCCCTGTCGGTAGTAGAAGTCCGGGACGAGGCAGTAGTAGCCGACGGTGCCCACCCGGCGCGCGATCTCGAACAGCTCTTCGCGCACGCCCCAGATGTCCATATAAATGATGACGGCCGTGAACGGCCCGCCCTGCTCGGGATGCGTCACGAACGTCTGCATCCGGCCGTTCCCGTCTCGATGTCGAGGAAGCGCTCGCGCATGGCCTAGCCGACCGCGTTCAAGACCTTGCCGCCGGCCTCGACCGGCTTGGCGTCGACGAGGACGACCGCCAGCACGCACGGCGCCGTGCCGCGATTGACCCAGTTGTGGATCGTGCCCCGCTGCACCATGACGTCGCCGGCCTTCAGATGGACGACCCAGCCGTCCAGCTCCATGTCGATCTCGCCGGAGATGACGACGATGTAGTCGATCGAGTCCGTCCGATGGTTACGCGGCGCCAGGCCGGGCGCGAACTCGATGACGCGGAAGATCGTCCCGTTCGGCAGCGTGGTGCTGACCTTGCGCTGGCCCTCGTCGGCGGCGCCGTCGTTGTTGGCCGGAAAGCCCTCCGTGGTCCAGATGTTACAGGCCGTCGCTCCCGGCCGACCCGAGGAGAGGTTCTTCGAGACCTCGTCGATCTTGACGATGGCTCGGCCGTTCGCATCGTGGCCGGTAATCACCCGTCGCACCTGCAGTGCCATGTCTGCCTCCTTGGTTCAGAGTCGCTCACCACGGCCTCGAATCGCGGGCGCCCTGCGCCCGCAGCCGAAATGATAGCGCGACGCCCGCCTGTTCGGAGTCGTCACCGGTGATGCCATGTGGAGCGGCGCCGAGTCTGCCGCGCGCGCCGGGCCCGGACTCGGCGCGCTTCGATCGGGTGGAAGAGTCTCGGGTACCGGCGTTTGAGCCGGACGAATTTCTTCCGGAGCCAGCGGCTCTCGGGCAAGAGCACGAGCACGCCGATGAGGACGATCAGGAGGCCCGGGCCCGGGACGCCGGGAACGGACAACACGAGCCCGAGCACGATCAGCGCGAGCGCCACGACCCAGCGCACCAGTCGCGTCAGGAATCGGAGCATCGGGTCGCTTATGGTCCGGGGTCAGACCGCGCCTTAGCCCCAATCCGAAATAACTGAGGGCGCGAACGAGTGGCCGAAATGCATCAGAGGGGCGAATCCACGGATCAAAAGAGTCGATGTTCCCACATCACTCTCCGATTCGAGGAGGCCCCTCTGATGCGCTTGAGCGTAGGCACGTTGCGACAGGTGGTCAAGCGGGATTTGGCGATTGCGTT
>QHSU01000076.1 GCA_003220535.1 Candidatus Rokuibacteriota bacterium | reverse complement strand
GGACACTCTTCGCGTGAGCCTCCGAGGGCTCCGCACTCGGCGGTCCTCTGGTCAGCAAGCCCCTGGCCGCCATGTGCGGCCGCCTCTTCCCCTCTTCTGCCTCCTCTTTTCTGTCCCCTGGTCAGGAGAATGTCCGGAGGAGTATAAGGCGCTCGGCCTGACGATCCCGCAGTCGCTCCTGCTGCGGGCGGATCAGGATGATCCAGTAGTGCGTGCTGGCCCGCGCGGGCCCCGACTACGTCGCCCGCTGAGGTAGCAGCGCGCCCCGGTGCTCGTCCCGGGCCGGGGCGCTGGTGCGCGTCGTGGCGTTCGGCTAAACTCCCCGGCAGCCAGCCTCAACCGAGGTGCCCATGCGGCTGATCGGGCTCGCGGTCGTTCGCGCGCTCAGTCTCTTCGCTGCGCCGCTGGTGTGGCTCGATCGACAGCGGTCGAACGCTCAGAGACGTATCGGAGCGTCACCGGGCGTTGCGAGGAGGCCTTCATGAAGTGTTCGCCGGGTCCGGTCTCGGTCGCGCTCGTCGCGCTACTCGTCGCCGTCATCGCCGCCGCGCCCCCGGCGCCCGCGGAGGCGCCAGCGGGCCAGGTCACGTGGGCCATCGGGGTGTCGCTGCCGCCGGCGTGGTTCGATCCGGCCGAGGCGACCGGTCTCCTCATCCCCTTCGCGGTTTATTACGCGCTCCACGATGCGCTCGTGAAGCCGATGCCCGGCAACGCCATGGCGCCGAGCCTGGCGGAGTCGTGGAGCGCTTCGCCGGACGGGCTCACGTACGAGTTCGTGCTGCGTCAGGGCATCCGCTTCCACAACGGCGATCCGCTGACGGCCGACGACGTGAAGTTCTCCTTCGAGCGCTACCGCGGCGTTTCGGCGAAGGTGTTGAAGGAACGGGTGCGGCAGGTCCAGGTCGTCGACCCGCACCGCATACGCTTTCTGCTCAAGCAGCCGTGGCCCGACTTCCTCATCTTTTATGCGACGCCCGCGACCGGCGCGGCGTGGATCGTCCCGCGGCAGTACGTCGAGAAGGTCGGCGACGACGGCTTCAAGAAAGCCCCGATGGGCGCCGGACCGTACCGGTTCGTCTCGTTCACGCCTGGCGTCGAGCTCGTGCTGGACGCATACGAGCAGTACTGGCGGAAGAGTCCGAGCGTCAAGCGCCTCGTGCTCAAGGCTGTGCCCGACGAGCTCACGCGGCTGGCGATGCTCAAGCGCGGGGAAGCCGACGTCGTCTACGGCTTCCGCGGCACCGCCGCCGAGGACGTGCGGCGTACGCCGGGTCTGACACTGAAACCGGTCCAGTTCTACGGGGAGCAATGGCTGCTCTTCACCGACCAGTGGGATCCGAAGTCGCTCTGGGCCGACCGTCGGGTGCGTCTGGCCGTCAACCACGCGATCGACCGCCAGGCCATTAACCAGTCGCTGACCCTCGGGTTCTCGCGGATGACAGGCAGCATCATCCCGCGCGACTTCGAGTTCGCCTGGCCGGCCCCGCCGTACCCCTACGACCCGCGGAAGGCCAAGCGGCTGCTGACAGAGGCCGGGTACCCGCAGGGCTTCGAGGGAGAGTTCTGGACGGACACCGGCTTCGCCGATCAGACCGAAGCCATCGCCAGCTATCTCGCGGCGGTCGGGATTCGCATGAAGATTCGCAGCCTCGAGCGCGCCGCGTACTTCACCCAGCTCCGGGAGAAGAAGCTCCGGCCGCTCGTGTACGTGGCGAGCGCGACATACGGCAACGCGGCGACGCGCATCGACGCGTTCGTGGCGGCCGGCGGTCTCTACACGTACGGCAGCTACACCGACATCGAGGGGCTCATCCAGGAGCAGGCGGCGGAGCTCGATCGAAAGCGACGTGAGTCGACGCTGCAGAGGATCCAGCAGCTCATGCACGAGCGGGCGATGTTCGCGCCCATCTGGGACATCGTCAGCCTGCACGGATATGGACCCCGGGTGGCCGAGCCGGCGCTGGGGCTCGTCGGCCGGTACCTCTGGAGCGGCCCCTACGAGGACGTCAGGCTGAGGGACCGTTGAGGATCACGTCTGGCGGCCGTCAGTTCCGCGATCAAGGAGCCAGGTGATGGCGCCGCGATCGCGTGGGTGCGCTTCGCGCCCGGGTGCTCGTCCAGGCCGGGGCGATCCCGCCCCGCTCTCTAAACTCAGCACATGGTAGGCTCCTAGCCGGACTTGCCGAACCGCCAGAGCCCGCGTAGTTCGCGGCTCGACTCGCCGGCCAAGGGGAGGGCACCCAATGTTGAAGCTTTCGGACATCAAATCCTCGGAGGAGGAGCTGCGCGAATACTACGAGCAGCTCAGGTCGCAACACGTGTCGCCCTTGTGGCTGGGGGGCGGCATCAGTCTCGAGCCCAAGAGCAAGGCCATCCCGTACGTGTGGCACTGGCGCGACCTGCGGCCGCAGGCGATGCGCGCGGCCCAGCTCGTAGGGACGGAGCAGGCCGAACGCCGGGTGCTCCGGCTGACCAATCCGGAGCTGCCGGGCGCGTCGGCGAGCAACACGCTCGTCGCCAACATCCAGATCGTGATGCCGGGCGAGATCGCGCGCGCTCATCGCCACACCGCCGCGGCGCTGCGCCTGATCATCGAGGGCAAGGGCGGCTACACGGTCGTGAACGGTCACCGCATCCCCATGCACCCCGGGGATCTGGTGCTGACGCCCAACTGGACGTGGCACGACCATGCGAACGACACCGATGCGCCGATGATCTGGCTCGATGGCCTGGATACACCACTGGTGCGGATGCTGGAGGGCGGGTTCTACGAGGAGTACGACATGGAGACGCAAGCCGTCGGCGAGGGCGCTGACCCCCCGCCGCAGTGGCACTACCCGATGTCCCAGGCTCGCGCCGCCCTGGAGCGGCTGGCTGCGGAGCGCGGCGGTAGCCCCGCCAACCCAATCGTCCTCGACTACACGAACCCGCTGACCGGCGGCCCGACCATGCCGACTATCGCGTGCCAGATCCAGCTTTTGCGCCCCGGGGAGCACACGCTGGCGCACCGCCGCGTCTGCTGCGCGAACCACCACGTGATCGAGGGCTCCGGCTACTCGCTGGTGGGCGGCAGGCGGCTCGATTGGGAAGAGAAGGACGTGTTCACGGTGCCGACCTGGACCTTCCACGAACACGTCAACACCGGCGACCGTCCCGCCTTGCTCTTCAGCTTCACCGACGCGCCGGTGATGAAGGCGCTCGAGCTGTATCGCGAGGAGGCGAAAGCGCGATGACCCAGACGATGAAGGCATAGTTCACCGTTCCGGGCCCGAGGGCGTCCTTGGCCACTTCTAGGCGAGGAGGGCGAGGACTTTTTCCGCGGCTTCGGCGACGGCGGCGTCGACGGCGGGCAGCTCTTCGCGCTCGAACGACGTGAGGACGTGATCGCGGATGTCGTTCTTCCGATCAGGACGCCCGATGCCCACCTTGACGCGCTTGATCTCCTGGGTACCGAGAGCTTCAATCACGGACCGCACGCCGTTGTGGCCGCCGTGGCTGCCCTTCATCCGGACGCGCACGGTTCCGAGCGGCAGATCGATATCGTCGTAGACGAGGATCAGATCGACGGGACCGGCGTCCACACGGCTGAGCGTCTTGGCGACGACGGGCCCGCTCTCGTTCATGAACGCAAGCGGCTTGATCAGACACACCGACTCGCCCCGCCATCGTCCCCGTGCCAGCACTGCCGCCCCGTCGCGCCGCCAGGACCCGCGGACCGTCTTGGCGAGGGCGTCCAGGACCCGATGGCCGACATTGTGTCGGGTGTCCCGATACTCCGGCCCCGGGTTCCCCAGCCCGACGACCACTCGGCCGATGCCCCGGCCATCGGCGTGGGCCACGCGGCTCTCGCTCCGTTACTTGTCCGACTTCTCGGACTTCTCCGCCCTCTCGGGCCGCTTCGGCCTCTTGCCCTCGTCGGCCGCCGCCTCCTCGCCTTCCTTCGGCTTGCGCTCGGTGAGGACTTCCGGCTCGGTGACCGCCGCCGCCGCCGTCGGCGCCACTACCGCGGCCACTTCCTCGGCCATCGGCGGGGCCACCGTCGCGACCGCCTGGCCCGGGTCGTTCAGGATCCGCACGCCCTCGGGCGCACGGAGCTCGGCCACCGTCAACACGTCGCCGATCATGAGCGCGCTGACGTCGGCCTCGATTCTCTCCGGGATCGCGGTGGGCAGACACGACATCGTCAGCTCGTGAAGCACGAGGTTGAGGATGCCCTTCTGCTCTCGCACTCCCGCGGCCTCGCCCACGGCGCGCACGGTCACCTGCACCGTGATGGCTCGATCGACGGATACCTCCTGCAGATCGACGTGGAGGAGCAGCTCGGTGACGGGATCGAATTGCAGCTCGCGGATGATCGCGAGCCTGGCACCGTTGCCCGACTCGCCGTCGAACTTGAGGGTGAGCAGCTGCGTCGTGCCTTCGTGGCCGTGGATCATCCGGAGCACCGCTTTCGGGTCCACCGTGACCGCCTCGGCCTTCACGCCGTCGTAGAGGATCGCGGGCACGGCGCCCGCGCGGCGCAGGCGCTTGGCCAACGCCTTGCCGGTCCCCTCGCGCCGCTTGATCGTCAGCTGTTGCATCCCCATTGGCTCAGGCTCCTTGAGAGTCGAGTTACAAGAACAGGGTCGAGACGGATTCCTCGTCGTGGATGCGCCGGATCGCCTCGCCCAGGAGCGGCGCGACCGTCAGCACCGTGATGCGCGCCGCGGCGCGCTTGTCCTCGGTCACGGGGATCGAGTTCGTGACCACGATCTCCTCGATCGGGGAGGCCTTGATGCGCGTGATCGCCGGCCCCGACAGCACCGCGTGGACCCCGCAGGCCAGGATGCGTCGGGCGCCCTCGCGCTCCACGGCGGTCACTGCCTGGAGGAGCGTGCCGGCGGTGTCGACGATGTCGTCGATGACGATGGCGTCGCGCCCCTTGACGTCGCCGATGAGGTGCATGGCGACCGCCGAGTTGGGGCCCTCGCGCCGCTTGTCGATGATGGCCAGGCCGGCGTCGAACCGCTTGGCCATCGCGCGGGCTCGCTCTACGCCACCGGCGTCGGGGGCGACGATGACCGGATCCTGCAAGTCCTTCTTGCGCAGGTAGTCGATCATCACGACCGGGCCGGCGAAGAGGTGGTCGACCGGCACGCTGAAGAACCCCTGGATCTGCCCGGCGTGCAGGTCGAGCGCCAGCAACCGGTCGATGCCCGCCGCCTCGAGCAGGTCGGCCACCAGCTTGGCCGAGATCGGCACGCGGGGCTGCACCTTGCGATCCTGACGCGCGTAGCCGTAGTAGGGCAGGACCGCCGTGATCCGGCGAGCCGACGCGCGCTTCATCGCGTCGACCATGATCAGGAGCTCCATGAGCGTGTCGTTCGCCGGCGGGCACGTCGGCTGGATGAGGAACACGTCGGCGCCGCGCACGTTCTCGTTGACTTGTACGTAGACCTCGCCGTCCGAGAAGCGCGTCACCTCCGCGTCGCACACCGGGACGTGCAGGTATTGCGCGATCTCTTCGGCGAGGGGGCGGTTCGCGTTACCCGAGAACAGCTTCAGTTCGTACGCCATCGGCGCCTCGCTCTAAAGTGTGGTTGGGGCGGGAGGATTCGAACCTCCGAATACGGGATCCAAAGTCCCGCGCCTTGCCGCTTGGCCACGCCCCATCGTGTCCTCTCGACCCTCGGCGGCTGGCTCTACCGTACTCGTATTGCGGGGCCGCGCAAGGCCCGGACCGCCCAGCACCCCCAGCGCGCGCGGGCGACCCGAGCCCGGATCTGCCGCGCATGATCGTACGAGCGCGCCACGCCGAAGACCGTCAGCCCGCTGCCCGACATCGTCGCTCCCAAAGCGCCCGCCGCCAGGAGGGCCGCTTCCATCTGCTCCACTTCCCGGTACCGCGCCGCCGCGACGCGCTCGAGCGTGTTGCCGAGAGTCGCCGCCACGCGGCTCGGCTGCCGGCTCCGCAGCGCCACCGCCATCCGCCCGGCGCGGCCACCGTCAGAATACATCGCGGGCACCACCCCACCGTAGATCTCGGCGGTGCTCGCGGCGACGCGCGGATTCACGAGCACGAGTGCCAGCGCCCAGCTCGACAGCGGCTCGAGCTGCTCGCCGCGTCCCGTGGCCAGCGCCGCGCCACCGTGGAGGAAGAACGGCACGTCCATCCCCAGTCGCACCGCCACCTCGGCGAGTCGCGCCTTCGGCCACCGGAGTCCCCACAAGCGGTTCAGTCCCACGAGGACCGCCGCGGCATCCGTCGAGCCGCCACCCAGGCCGGCGGCCACGGGAATCCGCTTCTCCAGCGTGATTCGCGTCCCCCGGCTCGACCCCGCCATCTCCCGCAGAGTCAGCGCCGCCTTGAGCGCCAGATTGGTCCCGTCCGTCGGAACATCGGAAGCGGTGGTGCGGAGCTCCAGGACATCCGCGTCCTCGAGCACCAGCCGGTCGGACAGATCCACGGCCTGCATGACCGTGGCGATTTCGTGATAACCGTCGTCCCGCCGTCCGAGCACGTCGAGCGCCAAGTTCACCTTGGCTGCAGCGCGGAGCACGAGGCGACGGGGCTTCCCCGACCGCTTCGACAAGACACCGAACGATAGCATGGGCCCCGCGCCCTTTCAACGGATGCTCTGTGTTTTCGCCCCTTTCGGGATCGCCAACGTGAAGCGCTCTGCGTCGACCCCCGCGCCCTCCACGAGGTTCTGGTAGGTGACGGACCCTGTGATGTACGACTGCGCCGCCTCGAGGTCGAATCCTGTGAGGCCCCCCCCCGCGTCACGCCGGTATTTGATCAGAGCATTGAAGCGGCTCCCGAAGATCTCGCGCTGGCGGACGGTGCCCGTCTCGAGGTCGAGCCATATGCGCTGGCGACCGCCGGCACTCACGAGATTCAGGGACGGCCCGGCGTCGTCGGGGGCCAAGAGCTCTGCGCTCTTCACGTCCTGCGGCGGCGGCGCGCGTCCGGCGAGCACCGCAACGAGATCGTCGGGATCGAGAGGCAGGCCGAGAACCTTCGCTACCGTATCGGCCGTGGCCGGCCCGACGTGAGCCTCATTCTTCACGGCGTCATACGCGGTGAGCCGGCCTTCGTGGACGGTGACGACCAGCAACGGCGGACCGAACGGCGAGAGCGCTTCGAAGCGGACCGAGCCCGGCGCCTTGACGAGCAGGACGCCCCGGAGACGCTGGCGCTCGCCGCCCTTTTTCAGCGAAACATCGGCAAGAGTCCGCAGGTCGGTGAACTCGCTGGCGCGCTCTGCGAGCAGCGCGAGCGCCCGACTGGCGTCGTCGCCGATGGGTTCCCGGGACGGCGCGGTCGCGCATGCGGCGACCAGCACGAGCAGCGAGACGAGGAGGAGACTACTGAGAGGCCTTCGGGCCGCCCTTGACGCCGCGTTGGCGATCCTTGAGGTCATCGACCTTTTTCTTGACCCCGTCGGCGGCCGGGTCGAGCTGCAGCGCCTTCTCCCACGCAGCGAGGGCGTCGTCGTCGAGGCCGTTCTTGACGAATGCGTCGCCGAGGTGCTCGTAGATCACGGGATCCGGCTCCTTGGTCTTGGCGACCGCGCGTTTGAGTTCCTTCAACGCCTCCGGATACTTCCCCTGCTGGTAATAGGCCCAGCCGAGACTGTCGATGAAGTACCCGTTCTCGGGCTCGAGGTCGAGGGCCTTGCTGATGAGCTGGATGGCCTCGTCGAGGTTCTGGCCGCGCTCGGCGTACATGTAGCCGACGTAGTTGTACGCCTCGGCGTGTTTGGGATCGAGCGAGATCACGCGCCGGAAGGCGCCCACGGCGTCGTCGAACTTGGACTGTTTCTCGTACACGACGCCGAGCTGGAAGTGGAGATCCTTCTGCTTGTCGTCGAGACCCAGACCTTCCTGGAGGGACTCGGCCGCCTGGTCGTACTGTTTGGCGCGGTAGTACGCCGTGCCGAGGTACAGGAAGAGCTCGGGTCGCTTGGGCTCGAGGTTGACGGCCTCGCGGAGGATCGAGATCGCCTCGTCGTACCGCTTGGCCCGGCCATAGAGGAACCCGAGCTGGACCCGCGCGTCGATGGACCGCGGGTCGGCGCGCAGGATCCGCTCGAGCTCGGACTTCGCCTCCGCGTCGCGGCCGGCGTCCATATAGGTGGTGGCGAGGAAGTAGCGGGCGCGGAGGTTGGACGGCTCGAGTGCCACGACGCGTCGGAACGCATCGCTCGCGCGGTCCCACATCTTCTGCTCGTAGTACACGGCGCCGAGCTTCATCCACACTCGCGAGTTCTGGGGCGTGGCGTCGGCGAGCGCTTCCAGCTCGGTCTGGGCCTCGGAAAGCCGCCCGAGCCGGATCAGGAGGTCGCCGAGCTTTTCGGCGAACTGCGGGTTGTCCGGATTGGCCTTGACAGCCCGCCGGTAGACCGCGATCGCCTCTTCGCTCTTGTGGAGGGCCTCGCCGTAGACGGCGCCGAGCGCGCTCCAGGCGCCATCGTGGTCGGGGTCGAGGTCGACGGCGGCGGTGAGGCGGGCGATGGCCTCGTCCCACGACTCGGTTTCGATCGCGAGGCGGCCGAGGAGGAACTGCGCCTGGGCCAGGCGCGGCTGTTGCTCGGCGAGGCGGAGCAGGACCGCCCGAGCGCGGTCGTACGCCTTCTGCTCGACCTGGAGGCGCGCCAGCGCCAGGTACGGATCCTCGGAGCTCGGGCTGAGTGCGATCGCGCGCTCGAGCTCGGCCTCGGCTTCCGGGAACTTCCGCTGGGCGCGCAGGAGCTCGGCCAGCGTCATGTGCGTCGCCGTCTGGTCCGGGGCCAGCTCCACGGCCCGCCGGGCCGCGCTCACGGCTTCGTCCACGTTCTCCGCTCGCATGAGCAGCTGGGCGAGCTGCGTCCAGAGGGCGGCCGCGTTGGGATCACGCTTGAGCGCGCTCCGCATCAGCGGGACCGCCTCCTTGAAGCGGCCGGCCTGGACGAGCATCTGGGCGACGGAGTAGGAGTAGTACGCGTCGGCGCTCGGGTCGGGAGCCGACGCGCGCCGCGGGACATCCTCGTCTCCGGCCAGCGACGCGCCGCCAACCGCGGCACAGCTCGCCAGCGACGTCGCGACGAAGATCGCGGGTAGCCCGCGCCAGGCCTTCGTCAGGAGGCGTCGCGCCGCGGCTGCGACAGTCGGGTCCGGGATGGCGGCCGCGGCCTCGTCGATCTCGCGCAGCGCCTGGGTGTCGAGTGGTACCGGCGGTCTCCCGCCGGCGCGAGTCGGCGGCTCGGCCTCGATCGTTCCGGAGACGAATCGCAGCGAGCGGACGGCGCCAAACCGCTCGTTGAGGCGCCGCGTCAGCTCTTCGCCACGCAGGGTGAGCTCGTGAAGCCAGGGCGAGTTGTCCACGGCGACGGTGAGGCAACCGTCGGCGAAGGTCCGAGCCTGGGCTCGGCGCGCGGCGTCGGCGCCGACGACCTGGGTCCACGCCCGACGGATCCGGTGTTCGAGCAGACGATCTCGGAGATCGGGGACGGCGGCGAGCAACAGATCGGCAACGGCACGCGGCGATCGACTGTCCATGTGCTCGTATCATACATCCAGGACGCACGGTGTCGCGAGACCCGCAGCACCGTGCGGCGAGAGCGGTCGGGAACCCTGATATAGTGGCGTGAATCATGGCAAAACCGAGGCGTGGCGACGTCCTCGATCTCACGATCGACGACCTCGCTTTTGGCGGCGAGGGTGTCGGGCGAGTTCAGGGGTATGTCATCTTCGTGCGCGGCGCCGTGCCCGGCGACCGCGTGCGCGCCCGGGTCGTCGAGGCCCGTTCACGGTTCGGTCGGGCGGTCGTCGAGTCGCTCGAGACCCCGTCCCCCGACCGGGTCGAGGCACCCTGCCCCTACTTCGGCCGCTGCGGGGGCTGCCGACTCCAGCACCTCTCTTACGCCGCACAGCTCGCCTTCAAGGAAAAGCAGGTGCGCGACTGCCTCGAGCGCATCGGCGGCCTCGGCGAGTTCGAGCTCCGGCCGATCCTGGCGGCGCCCGACCCGTACGGGTACCGGAACAAGATGGAGTTCACGGTCGTCCGGAGCGGTACCGGCGAGAAGCCGGTGATCGGTCTTCACCAGGCGGACCGCTACGACGTGGTCCTGGACATCGAACGGTGCCTCTTGCAGTCGGACACGATGAACGCGCTACTCGACGAGCTGCGGGCACAGGCGCGCGCGCGGGGGCTCTCGGTCTACGACCAGGATTCGGGCGAGGGCCTGCTCCGCTTCGCGGCCGTGCGCGAGGGCCGGCGCACCACCGAAGCGATGGTCAACATCGTCGCCGCCGCGCCGGACATCGCGGCGCTGAGTCCGGTCGCCGAACAATTGCGCATCCGGGTTCCGTCACTGGCCAGCGTGGTCCTGAACGTCAATGCGAAGAAGGCCTCTATCGCGGTCGGCTCGGAGGAGCACCTGCTGCTCGGGCGTGACCACATCCGCGAATCTCTGGGCGGGCTCACGTTTCAGGTGTCGGCGAACTCGTTCTTCCAGACCAACACGGTGCAGGCCGAGCGGCTGTTCGCCGTGGTCGAGGCGGCGTGTGGGCTCGACGGCGGCGAGACGGTCATGGACCTCTACTCCGGGACCGGCGCGATCACCCTTCTGCTCGCGCGCCGCAGCCGATGGGTGTACGGCATCGAGGTGTCGACGGCCGCCGTGGCCGACGCCGTGCGCAACGCGCGGGAAAACGGGATCGAGAACTGCACGTTCCTCCCAGGCGAGGTGCGCCATGTCCTCCCGACGTTGATGCGCGACGGCATCCGGGCGGAGGTCGTAGTCGCCGATCCACCCCGCGCGGGCTTCCACCCCAAGGCGCTCCAAGCCCTCGCGACGCTCGGCCCGGCGCGGCTCGTGTACGTGTCGTGCAATCCTTCCACGCTCGCGCGCGACGTCGGGGATCTGGTCCGGCAGGGTTACCGCCTCGAGTGGGTCGAGCCGGTCGACATGTTTCCGCAGACCCCGCACATCGAGGCCGTCGCCCGTCTCCGTCGGGCGCAATGAGGATCTTCCTGGCCCGCCGGCTGGCGCAGTCGCTCCTGGTCCTGCTGGGCGTCTCGTTCATCGTCTTCTTCATCCTCTATCTCACCGGCGATCCGGCCCTGGTGCTGCTGCCGCCCGACGCCTCCGCCGAGGACGTGCAGAAATTTCGGGAGGCGATGGGCTTCAACGATCCGTTCATCGTTCAGTACGGCCGCTTCCTGGTGGGCGCGCTCCGCGGGAATTTCGGGCAGTCCGTGCGCCACGGCGAGCCCGCGTTCAATCTGGTCATCGAGCGGATGCCGGCGACGTTCGAGCTCTCGGGAGCCGCCCTGCTGGTGGCGCTCTGCCTGGCGATCCCCGCCGGCATCGTCTCGGCCGTGCGGCGCAACACCGTGATCGACTACGTCTCGACGGTCGTCGCCCTGCTCGGGCAGTCGATGCCGACCTTCTGGCTGGGGATCATGCTGATCCTCGTGTTCTCGGTGCAGTTCAACCTCTTGCCCTCCTCGGGGCGGGGCACGCTCGAGCACCTCATCCTGCCGGCGGTCACCCTGGGGCTCTTCACGACCGCCCGCATCACGCGGCTGACGCGGTCGGGCATGCTCGAGGTGCTGAGCCAGGACTACATCCGCACGGCGCGGGCAAAAGGCGTGAGCGGTCCGCCGGTCGTCTGGAAGCACGCGCTCAAGAACGCCGCGATCCCGATCGTGACCATCGTCGGGATCGAGCTGGGGACGCTGCTCGGCGGCTCGGTCATCACCGAGACGATCTTCGCCTGGCCGGGCGTCGGCCGCTTGTCGGTTCAGGCGATCTACAACCGCGACTACCCGGTGGTGCAGGCGGCGGTCTTTCTCCTCTCGTCCACGTTCGTGCTCGTCAACCTGGTCGTGGACCTGCTCTACACCTACCTCGACCCGCGGATCCGATTGCGATGAGACCGCGGTCCCTACCGCCGACCTCCCAGCCCTCGCGACGTCGGAGCCGGGCCGCTTCTCTCCCAGGCCACCCTCGGACCGCGCCGGCCTCACGGCACCCGCTCCAACAGAGCCGGGTCGCGCCTTTCTCAGGCCACTCTCGGTCTGGGCAGGCCTCCCGGACATCGCTACAATGAGCGTTCCGATCAGCGCCCGTACCCTGGATCTCGCCGCCGGGCGCAGTCCGGCGCGGCGCGAGTGGGCGGTATTCGCGCGACGCCTCGCCCGTCGGCGGACGGCGCTCTTTGGTCTGGTGGTCGTCATGGTCGTGGTCGTCGCCGCGCTGGGCGCGCCGTGGCTCGCCGCGTACGACCCAATCGAGCAGGAGATCACGAATCGGTTGAGGCCGCCCGGCTCGCAGGACGCCGCCGGGCGCGCCCATCTCCTCGGCACCGACCACCTCGGCCGCGACATCCTGGCCAGAATCATCTTCGGTGCGCGCCCCGCGCTGATGGTCGGGTTCGCCGCCGTCGTGATCTCGGGCCTGCTCGGGATGGCCGTCGGGCTCGTCTCCGGGTATTTCGGCGGACGGATCGACGACGTGTTCATGCGGCTCGCCGACATTCAGCTGGCGTTCCCATTCATTCTGCTCGCCATCGCCGTCATCGGCGTGCTGGGACCGAGCCTGCCCGTGATCATCGTGGTGATCGGAGTCTCGAGCTGGGTCGTCTACGCCCGCGTCGTCCGTGGCGCGGTGCTGTCGCTGCGCGAGCGCGAGTTCGTCCAGGCGGCCCACGCGCTCGGAAGCGGCGACGGTCGCGTGCTGGTGCGCCATATCCTCCCGAACGCGTTCACGCCCTGGCTCGTGGTCGCCACGCTCGACATGGCGCGCGTGATCGTGATCGAGTCGGCGCTGTCGTTCCTGGGTCTCGGCGTCCAGCCGCCGACGCCGACTTGGGGCGGGATGCTCGCGGACGGCCGAGTCTACATCTCGACCGCGTGGTGGCTGGCGACGTTCCCGGGCCTCGCGATCCTCGTCACGGTGCTGGGCATCAATCTCTTCGGCGACGGACTGCGCGACACGCTCGACCCGCGCCTCAAGGTCTAGTCGAGATCCGCCCCGGCGACACCCTCCGCTTCATATCCGATTGACGCTGACTACACGGGTCCGGGACAGGCTCCCGCCCCGCGCCCCCGGCCTTGCGCGGACGCGCGAGGCTCAGGGGCGGCGGGGGCGGAGGCGCGCATACAGGTATCGGGCGAACAGAACCAGGGCGGCGGCCGGGGCCGTCAACCAAAGGGCGCCAGAGGGGACGCCGGAGAGTGCGTTCACGATGAGCAGAACGCCGCCACCGATCAGCGCCGCCCAGAGAAAGAGCGTCGTCGTTCGGTCGGCCACCCCACGCCAGCCGAGACTCGCGAGGCCAACCGCTAGCAGCGCGCCGGCGCCGTCGATTGCGACGTCGGTGCCGCTCGCCGTTCGCGTCGGGACCAGGGACTGCCGAGCTTCGTCCAGGAACGCCCAGCCCAGGCTGATCCCGAACGCGATCCACGCGGCGGCTCGCGGACCCATCTGCCGGCCCCGGACGAAGGCGCGGAACCAGAGGGCCGCCAGAACGGCGTACTCGGTGAGGTGCCCGCCCTTGCGGATGAGCCCATGCAGTGTGTCGAGCTGGGCCGGCGTCGTCCAGGGCGCCAGCAGGCGCAAGAGCGGCAGCAGCCAGTGGCCAGTGTGCTCGGCGCTTCCCACGTCGGATGAGACCCACAGGATCACCGCCATCCAGAGGGTGGGAGGCAGCCAGTATGTGGGGCGCACGCCGTTATGATACAGGCAACGCAGAGGCCCTTACGTAGCTGGAACTTAGAGAACACTCCGAGGCAAATCGCGGCAAATGACGGCAAGGCGCGCGCCCGGACGCGCCACTCTGCGGCTCCTCCTGGTCCAGGTGGGCGATCCGCTGGGTCGCAAGATTCCGCCTTCGCCCGTCCAGCGCGCCGGACTGACACCAGAACAGGAGTTCCGCGCCGCCTAGCGTTCGCGAGATAGCCGTCAGCCACCTGGATTCCCCGTTTGCGCGTCTGCGTGGCGCCGAGTTTGACGCGCCAGGCCGCCCCCCCAAGCGCCCAAACGTTTTGTGGGCTGCCGCTTGCGGATACTTCAGGCGCTACCCGTTGTGATACAGATAAGGGCCATGACCCGAGTCGACTGGAGCTATCACCGGAAGGGCTGAAACTCCTGCGGCAAAGCGCAAGGGTTCCTTGCGAAGAAGAAGATCACGGTCGTCGAGCAGGTCGACACGCGGAAATCGCCGATCGTCGGCGATGCTGCGCTTGCCGTGACCCGGAACGTTGACGAGATTTACGTCGCCAGGGGCAAGCGAGCGATCCACGTCGACCTCAAGGCGTCGCGGCCTCGGAAGGCCGAGCTGCTGACGCTCCTCCTCGGCCCGACCGGCGGCCTGCGGGCGCCCACCCTCAGGGTCGGGCGCACGCTCCTCGTGGGCTTCAACGAGGAGGCGTACGCGCAGATTTTGAAGTAGAAGGCCGCCGCGTTCTGCCCGGCGTGCTAGAGTCGTGGCGCGATGCTCGGCGGGATCCTCGACGATCTGCTCACCTCACCGTCGACAGGGCCGTGCATCACGGCGACCCGTCACTTCCCGGCCCGTTCTCCCGTCCTGGTGCCGTTTCCGTCCTCGCTCGACCCGCGGATCGGCGAAGCGCTGCGCGCGCGGGGGATCGCCGAGCTCTACTCGCACCAGGCACGGGCGTGGGAGCTGATCGAGAAGGGCCATCACCCGGTGGTCGTCACGCCCACCGCCTCCGGCAAGACACTCTGTTACAACCTGCCGGCGCTCCAGGCGCTCGTGCACCAGCCGGACGCGCGCGTGCTCTATCTGTTTCCCACGAAGGCGCTCGCCCAGGACCAGCTGGCCGAGCTCGAAGAGCTCGCGCGGCAACTGCCGGAGATGCGGATGTTCACCTATGACGGCGACACGCCCCAGGACGCGCGGCGGGCCGTCCGCGCCCGCGCGAACCTCGTCCTCACGAATCCCGACATGCTCCACTCGGGGATCCTGCCGCATCACACCAAATGGGCGACGCTCTTCCAGAACCTCCGCTACGTCGTGATCGACGAGCTCCATGCGTACCGGGGCGTGTTCGGCTCGCATCTCGCCAATGTGCTGCGCCGGCTTCGGCGTATCTGCCGTCACTATGGCTCGGCGCCACAGTTCATCATGGCTTCGGCGACGATCGCGAACCCGGGCGAGCTGGCCCGTCGACTCACCGGCGAGCCGGTCGAGGAGATCACGGAGAGCGGCGCTCCGACGGGGGACAAGGTCTTCGTCTGCTACAACCCCCCCGTCGTCAATCGCGAGCTCGGGATCCGCGCGCCCTATCTCGGCGAAGCGGCGAAGCTCGCGGTCCGGTTCCTCAAGGCGAAGATCGCGACGATCGTCTTCGCCCAGAGCCGGCTGGCCACCGAAGTGTTGCTGACCGCGATCAAGAGCGCCGTGGCCGACAAGACGGGTGACAGCGGGATCGTGCGCGGCTATCGTGGCGGCTATCTGCCGACGCGCCGGCGCGCAGTCGAGAAGGGGCTGCGCGAGGGCGAGGTACTCGGCGTCGTCTCGACCAACGCCCTCGAGCTCGGCGTGGACATCGGCCACCTCGACGTCGCGGTGCTCGCCGGCTACCCGGGCGGGATCGCGTCACTCTGGCAGCAGGCCGGGCGCGCCGGTCGGCGGAGCGGCCGGTCGGCCGCGGTCTTCGTCGCGACGAGCGCGCCGTTGGACCAGTTCATGATCACCCACTCCGAGTACCTCTTCGGCACGCCGCCCGAGCACGCGCGCGTGAATCCGGACAACCCGTTCATCCTCGTGAACCATCTCAAGTGTGCCGCGTTCGAGCTGCCGATCGTCGACGACGAGCGATTCGGCGAGCTCGATGTCCGGCGCTTCCTGGCGGCGCTCGATGACGAGGGCGTGCTCCACCATGCCGGGCGCCACTGGCACTGGGCGGCCGAGACCTACCCCGCGGACCACGTCTCTCTCCGGACCGTCACGACCGACAACTTCCTCGTCATCGACACCACCGCGCGCGACGAGAAGCAGACGAAGCGGCGCCAGATCATCGCCGAGGTGGACTGGACAAGCGCGTTCGCGACGATCTATCCCAAGGCGATCTACCTGGTGGAAAGCGAGCCGTACGAGGTGCAGGAGCTCCACTTCCGCGAGGACGAGGAGAAGGTCGCGTACGTCAAGCGCGTCGCGGTGGACTACTTCACCGACGCGATCAGCGCCAAGGGCGTCTGGATCCTCCAACGGCTCGCCGACGCCTCGCGGCCCGCCTATCTCGCCGAGCAGGGCGAGGTGCTGGTGGCGGAGAAGGTCGTCGGGTTCAAGAAGATCAAGATGGGGACGCTCGAGAACGTCGGCTCGGGCGAGGTCGAGCTGCCGCAGCAGGAGATGCAGACAACGGCCGCCTGGCTCACGGTCGGCCTCGAGGTCCTGGCGCGGGTCGGCCCCTCGCGCGAGGAGCTGATCGACGGCCTGCGCGCGGTGACGTACCTGCTCCACCATCTGGCGCCGATCTTCCTCCTCTGTGACATCCGCGACCTCGGCTCCTGGCTCGGCGACACGACGCCGGCGACGAGCGGTGCCGTGGCGACCCGCGAGTCGGCCAAGCGACGGCTGATGGACGCCGAGCACTTCAACCCCACCATCTACCTCTACGACTCCCACGCGGGCGGCATCGGCCTCGCCGAGCACGTGTTCGAGATCCTGCCCGATCTCCTCCGCCGCGGGCTCGAGACGCTCGAGGCGTGTGCCTGCCGGGTCGGCTGTCCTTCGTGCGTGGGGCCGGTGAACGACGTCGGCCGCAGGGCCAAGGCCACGGCGCAGGCGCTCCTGCGCGCGCTGACCGACTGACGTCGCGTGACCGCCCACTCGCTCGACGATCTCCGTCGCGTCATCCGGCGCATCGAGAGCCGACGCCCCAAGCGCCCCGCCGCCACTCCGATCGAGGACGTGCTGGGCGGTGAGCTCGTCGACACCGGCGCCGGGTCGCTGCTGGTGGTGCGTCGCGAGTTCCCGCTCTCGTACCGGCACGGCCGCCAGGCGCTCGGCGCCGCGCTCGAGGCGCCGCTCGATCTCCTGAGCGCGGTGGCGCGCGTGGAGACCCCCGTCGCTGATGCGCGGCGGCTCCTCTTCCTCGATGCCGAGACGACCGGGCTAGCCGGCGGAACCGGCACCTACGCGTTTCTGGTCGGCGCCGCCTGGCTCGAGGACGACCGCCTCGTTCTCGTGCAGCACTTCATGCGCGACTTCGACGACGAGCCGGCGCTGCTGGCGGCGTTGTGGCCGCTCCTCGAACGGGCCAGCGGTCTGGTGACCTTCAACGGTGCGAGCTTCGACCTGCCGCTGCTCGAGACGCGCTTCATCATGGCGCGCCGGCGCTGGCCGGCCACGCTGCCGCACCTCGACCTGTTGCGCCCGTCTCGGCGCGTGTGGACGTCGCGCTTCGCCGATTGCCGCCTCGCGACGCTCGAGCGCGAAGTGATCGGCGTCGCGCGTGACGACGACATCCCCGGCGCCCTGATCCCGGCGCTCTACTTCGATTTTCTGCGCTCGCGCCGGGCCGGGCCGCTGGGCCGCGTGCTGGCCCACAATCGCGACGACATCCTCTCGCTGGTGGGGCTGCTCGGCTGGTTCGGGGGAGCGCTGGCCGCCCAGGGGTCGCTGACCGCCCCGGAGCTCGGTGGCCTCGGACGGCTCTGGGAGCTGGTGGACGTCGAGCGCGCTCTCGCGTGTTACCGGGCGGCGCTCGCGGCCGGGTTCGGAGGCGCGCCGGCCCAGGCGGTGCGCCTGCGTCTGGCGCGGTGGGAAAAGCGCCTCGCCCGATGGGACGCCGCGCGCTCGCTCTGGGAGGCGGCCGCGCGCGACGCGGGGTTCGATCCGCGCCCGTGGGAGGAGCTCGCCAAGTTTCATGAGCACCATCGGCACGACTTCGTGACGGCGCGCACGATCGTCGAGGCCGCGCTCGGCCTCGCCGAGGGGGCCGGGGTGTCCTCGCGCGTGCAGGAGGCATTCGCTTACCGACGCGCCCGGCTCGATCGGCGACTCCTGGCGCGCAGCTGACGCCGCGATGGTTCGTCCATCGCCGGACGAGATCGGGAAGTCCACACCCCGAGGGCCCGAGCAGGGCGAGGATCCGCCCACTCTCGAGGGTGAAGGACAGCCGATCGGTCGCCGGCCGTCGGTCGGCGCCGAAGCGCTTCGTGACGTGCTCGAGATGGACGAGCGCCATCGGTCCGGCCTCTCAGGCTACCGTCACGGGACCGGGGTCAGCGGAGGCTTGCCCTCGAGGACGGCGAGGCAGTTGCGAACGGCGAGCGTCGCCATGGCCAGGCGCGTGTCGAAGGAGGCGCTCGCGATGTGCGGCGCCAGCACGACGTTCGTCATGGGGAGGAGGCCGGGATGGATCGTCGGCTCCTCTTCGAAGACGTCGAGCCCCGCCCCGGCGATCCAGCCCTCCTCGAGGGCCCGGACGAGCGCGGCTTCGTCGACGACCGGCCCGCGCGCGGCGTTCACGAGGATCGCCGATTTCTTCATGAGACGCAGGCTGCGCTCGTTCATGAGGTGACGGGTCTCCGGCAGCAGCGGAGTGTGGAGGCTGACGAAGTCGGCCTCGCGGAGCACACCCTCCAGATCCATGCGGGACGCGCGCAGCTCGCGTTCGACGGCGGCGTCCGCCGCGACGGCGTCCTGGTAGACGACACGCATGTTGAAGCCGAGCGCGCGCCGAGCCACGGCGCGCCCGATTCGCCCGAACCCCATGATTCCGAGGGTCTTGCCGTAGACGTCCGCGCCCCAGAGGAGGTCCCACTGCCAGCGGTGCCACTGGCCCGAGCGTGTGAAGCGGTCGGCCTCCACGACGCGCCGGGCGGTGGCCATCAGGAGGGTCCACGCGAAATCCGCCGTCGTCTCGGTAAGGACGTCCGGTGTATTGGTGACGACCACGCCGCGGCGGCGAGCCGCCGCGATGTCGATGTTGTTGTAGCCGACCGCGACATTGGCGATCACTTTCACGGTGGGCGCCGCCGCGAGGACCTCGTCGTCGATCGCGCTGATGATGTGGCAGATGAGGCCGTCCTTGCCCCGGAGACGCGCCATCAGCTCGGTCTTGGGGAGCGCAGTCTGGGTGCCGTTGTAGTCGACGGAAATCTCTCGTGGGATGAGGCGCAGGGCCTCGTCGGGCAAAACGTTTGAAACTAAAAGGCTTTTTGACATCATGTTCATTCCGGATTTTCCCTCTTGCTCCGGCATGACAGCGCCGCTATATTAGCACTCGACGGTTCTGAGTGCTGACAGGTGATCCGGGGTTGGGATGGTCAAGCCCACCGCCAAGCAGAAGATCGGCGCAACACCAACAAAGCACGAGGGAGGCAGAGACACCATGAAGATTCGTCCGCTGCATGACCGCATCCTCGTCGAGCGGCTCGAGGAGCAGGAGGTCCGCCGGGGCGGGATCATCATCCCGGACACGGCGAAGGAGAAGCCGCAAGAGGGCAAGGTGATCGCCGTCGGCAATGGCAAGGTCGGCGACGACGGCAAGAAGATCCCCCTCGACGTGAAGGCCGGCGACAAGATCCTGTTCGGGAAGTACTCGGGCTCCGAGGTGAAGATCGACGACAAGGAATACCTCATCCTGCGCGAGGAAGACGTCCTCGCCATTCTCGAGTAAGGAGGAACGCGATCCATGCCCAAGCAGCTCAAGTTCGACGAGGAGGCCCGGAGCGCACTGCTCAAGGGCGTCAACATCATGGCCGAGGCCGTGAAGGCGACGCTGGGCCCGAAGGGCCGCAACGTCGTCATCGACAAGAAGTTCGGTAGCCCCACGATCACCAAGGACGGCGTCACCGTCGCCAAGGAGATCGAGCTGAAGGACCCCTACGAGGACATGGGCGCCCAGATGCTGAAGGAAGTCGCGTCCAAGACCTCGGACATCGCGGGTGACGGCACGACCACCGCGACCGTGCTGGCGCAGGCCATCTTTCGTGAGGGCCTCCGCAACGTGACCGCCGGCGCCAACCCGATGGGGCTCAAGCGTGGCATCGAGGCGGCCGTGGAAGCGGTGACCGACGAGCTGAAGAAGCTCTCCAAGTCGACCAAGGACAAGAAGGAGATCGCCCAGGTCGCGACGATCGCCTCGAACAACGACAAGACGATCGGCAACCTGATCGCCGAGGCGATGGAGAAGGTCGGGAAAGACGGCGTCATCACGGTCGAGGAGTCGAAGTCGGCCGACACCGTGCTGGACGTGGTCGAGGGCATGCAGTTCGACCGCGGCTACCTCTCGCCCTACTTCGTGACCGACCCCGAGCGCATGGAGGTCGTGCTCGAGGACGCGCTCGTGCTGATCCACGAGAAGAAGATCAGCGTGATGAAAGACATGCTGCCGCTCCTCGAGCAGGTGGCGCGGTCCGGGAAGCCGTTCCTCATCATTGCCGAGGACATCGAGGGCGAGGCGCTGGCCACGCTCGTCGTCAACAAGCTGCGCGGCACGCTGCACACGGCCGCGGTGAAGGCGCCGGGCTTCGGCGATCGTCGCAAGGCGATGCTCGAGGACATCGCGATCCTGACCGGCGGTAAGGCCATCACCGAGGACCTGGGGATCAAGCTGGAGAACATCAAGCTGGAGGACCTCGGGCGCGCCAAGAAGGTGGTCGTAGACAAGGACAACACGACGATCGTCGAGGGCGCCGGCAAGACCAAGGAAATCGAGGGGCGCATCAAGCAGATCCGGGCCCAGATCGAGGAAACGACCTCGGACTACGACCGCGAGAAGCTGCAGGAGCGGCTGGCGAAGCTGGCCGGCGGCGTGGCGGTGATCAAGGTCGGGGCGGCCACCGAGACGGCGATGAAGGAGAAGAAGGCGCGGGTCGAGGACGCGTTGAACGCGACCCGGGCGGCGGTCGAGGAAGGCATCGTGCCGGGCGGCGGCGTCGCGCTGCTCCGCGCGTCCAAGGCCGTCGATCGAGTGAAGGCCGAGGGTGACGAGAAGGTCGGCGCCATGATCGTCAAGCGGGCGCTCGAGGAGCCGATCCGCCAGATCGTCGAGAACGCCGGGGCCGAGGGTAGCGTGATCGTGGAGAAGGTGAAGAGCGAGACGGTCCCGAACCGCGGCTACGACGCGGAGACCATGGAGTACGTCGACATGGTGCAGGCGGGGATCATCGACCCCACCAAGGTCGAGCGGGTGGCGCTGCAGAACGCGGCGTCGATCGCGTCGCTCCTGCTGACGACCGAGGCGCTGATCACCGACATCCCGGAGGAGAAGCCGGCGGCGGCGCCCGCCATGCCTCACGGCGATATGTATTGATCTCGGGGGGCTTCGCCCCCCCTTCCGACGGGCGGCCCGGGCCGCGTGGACGTTTCGTCCAGAGCGGCTCGGGCCGTATCTTTTTGTCGGCGTTGACCTTGCACCGTGGTTGGATGTTTGATACGGTTAGGCGCTCAACTCGGTCCAAAAAGGAGGTGAGTGAACACTGCGACCGTACGAAGTCCTCGTGATCGTCGATCCGCGTCCGACCGATGAAGAAGTCGCCGCCCTGCTCGAACAGCTCGGCGAGCAACTCAAAACGCTCGGCGCCGAGGTCACCAAAGTCGACAACTGGGGAAAGCGCCGGCTCGCGTACGACATCAAGAAGCAGCGCGAAGGCACGTACGCGGTGCTCGAGGTTTCTGCCGAGCCCTCCATGGTGAAGGAATTCGAGCGACAGGTGCGCCTCAACGAGAACGTGCTACGTTTCGTCAGCACACGGGTTCCGATCCGCAAGAAGGCTCGGCCGGCGAAAACTCAGGACGTGCTCGAGGAGGTCAGTTGATGGCGAGCCTCAACAGGGTGTTCCTGATCGGCAATCTGACCAAGCCCCCGGAGCTTCGCTACACCCCCAGCGGAACGGCCGTCGCTGACTTGCGGCTGGCCGTCAATCGCAACTACACGACGCAAGGGGGCGAAAAGCGAGAAGAGACCTGCTTCCTCACCGTCGTGGTGTGGGGAAAGCAGGCGGAGAGTTGCGGCGAATATCTCGACAAGGGCAGTCCCATCCTCGTCGAGGGACGGCTGCAGACGCGCGAGTGGGAAGCCAAGGACGGCGGCAAGCGCACCGTCATCGAGGTCGTGGCCGAGCGCGTCCAGTTCATGGGACGTGCCCGAGCCGCCGCGCCGGCGACCGTGCCGGCGGCAGCCGAGCCCTTCGCGGACGACGCCGGCTCCGGCAACGACGACGTCCCGTTCTAGGGTCCAAGACGTTCCGGGACAGACGAAGAGAGGAAGGAGCGAGCCATTCCGCCGACAGCTCAGAAGCCCGTCAAGCGCCGCCGGTTCGGCCGGCGGAAGATCTGCAAGTTCTGCGCCGACAAGGTCGATCTCGTCGATTACAAGGACGTGCGCCGGCTCAGGAGCTTCGTCAGCGAGCGCGGCAAGATCATCCCGCGCCGCATCTCCGGCAGTTGCGCGCGGCACCAGCGACAGCTGACGCACGCGATCAAGCGGGCGCGCACCGTCGCCCTGCTGCCCTATCTCGCGGCGGACTAGGCGACGCGATGAAGATCATTCTGCTGGACGACGTCACGAAGGTCGGGCGCCGTGGCGAGGTCCGCGAGGTCTCCGACGGGTACGCGCGAAACTTCCTGATCCCCAAGAAGCTCGCGCTGTCCGCCACGGCCGGCAATCTGAAGAACCTCGATCACATCAAGAAGCAGCAGGAGGCGAAGGCCGACCGTGTGAAGGCGGACGCCGAGTCGCTGCGCGCGAAGATCGAGGCGCTCGTCTACGAGGAGCGCCGGCAGGCCTCCGACGAGGGTAAGCTCTTTGGCTCGGTCACGTCGCAGGACATCGCGGACTTCCTCGGCACGCGCGGCATCCCGATGGAGCGCAAGCGCATCACGCTCGACGAGCCGATCAAGGCGCTCGGGGAATTCTCGGTCTCCATGCGGCTGCACCAGGACGTCACGGCGCAACTGCGGGTCAACGTCGTCCGCGAATAGCGGACGTCGACTGCATGGTCGGCGAGCTCCCGTCCAGGATTCCTCCGCACAACCTGGACGCGGAACGCGCGGTGCTGGGCGCGGTACTCCTGGAAGGCCGGGAGACCCTGCCGCGCGTGATCGAGGTCCTCCGCGCCTCGGACTTCTACACCGAGGCGCACCGCGCCATCTACCAGGCGATGCTCGCGCTGTTCGACCGAGGCGAGCCCGTCGACGTGCTGACGCTGACCGAGGAGCTCCGCCGCAGCGACCAGCTCCAGTTCGTGGGCGGGCAGGCCGCCCTGGCCCTCCTCGTCGAGCAAGGATCCATCTCCGCGTACCTCAGCTCGTATACGTCGATCGTCCGCGACCTGGCGGTCCTGCGCGAGCTCATCCAGACCTCCACCCAGATCATCGCGCAGGCATTCGACGCCAAGGAAGACGTGCAGACCCTGGTGGACGACGCCGAGCGGCGGATCTTCGGTCTCGCCGAGCGGCGCCTCGAGGGGAGCGCGCTGCCGATCGGCAAGATCCTCAGAAACACGTTCGAGTACATCGAGCGCCTCTACGAGCGGAAGGAGCACGTCACCGGCGTCGCGACCGGCTTCGAGAAGCTCGACCTGGAGACCTCGGGCTTTCAACCCTCGGACTTCATCATCATCGCTGGCCGGCCGAGTATGGGCAAGGCCCAGCCGCTGGACGCGAAGGTCAAGACGACGACCGGGTGGACACGCATGGGCGATCTGCGGCTGGGCGACGAGCTGGCGTCCGTCGACGGGCGGCGCTCGCTCGTGAGCGGGACCTTCCCCCAGGGGTCCAAACCCGTCTACCGCGTGATGTTCTCGGACGGTCGCTCGACCCGCTGCACCGGCGAGCATCTCTGGCGCGTGCACTATCGCGGCTGGCCGGAGCCTCGGGTGCTCGACACCGACCGCGTGGCGACGATGCTTCGGACGAAGCGCTACCAGCACCGACTGTGGGTCGACGCGCCGTCCGGGGACTTCGGCCACTCCGAGACGCTTCCCGTCGACCCCTACGTGCTCGGTGCCCTGCTCGGGGATGGAACGCTGTCGGGAAGCACACTCAGATTCTCGACGGCTCAGAACGAGATGCTGGAGCGGATCCTCGAGGGCGCCGCACCGGTATTCGCGCTGCGCGCCGCGGGGGGCTACGACTGGCGCATCGTCCAGGCTGAGGGAGCGCACCGCAGAGGCGTCGCCGGCGTGACGACCAATGGGCTGATGGACGCGCTGAGACACCTCGGTCTCTGGGGGAAGCGCGCCGAGACGAAGTTCATCCCGGACATCTATCTGAACGCCTCGCGCGCCGCGCGCGTCGAGCTCTTGCGCGGCTTGATGGATACGGATGGGTGGGTCGAGCGCTGGGGGAGCACGCGGTTCTGCTCGACGAGCGAGCAACTGGCCCGTCAGGTGGCCAATCTCGTGCGCTCCCTCGGAGGATGGTGCACGGTTCGGAGCCGACGGACGACGTACAACTCTCGCGGTACCCGGAAGCTCGGCCGCCCCGCCTTCGTCTGCAACATCCACTACGGCGAGCCCAAGACGATCTTCCATCTCTCGGCCAAGCGTCACCGGGCCCTCCCGGCGCCTCGACGGCAATGGCGACCCGTGTTCGTCGCCATCGACCCTGTCGGAGCGGCGGAGACGCAGTGCATCGCCGTCACCCATCCGTCGCGGCTGTACGTGACCGACGACTACGTGGTCACCCACAACACGGCCTTCGCGCTGAACGTCGCGCAACACGTGGGCATCGCGCTGCGCGGGCGCGTGCTCGTGCTGAGCCTCGAGATGTCGGCCCAGCAGATCGTGCAGCGCATGCTGTGCTCCGAGGCGAAGGTGGACTCGCAGGCGGTGCGCACGGGCTATCTGACCTCGTCGGACTGGCACCGGTTGACGGCCGCCGCGGGCCGGCTCTCCGAGGCGTCGATCTTCATCGACGACAGCCCCGGGCTCACGGTTCTCGAGGCGCGCGCCAAGGCGCGCCGCATGAAGGCCGAGCACGGGCTCGACCTGCTCATCATCGACTACCTGCAGCTCATGCGTGGCCGCGCCGCGATGGAGAGCCGGCAGCAGGAGATCTCCGAGATCTCGCGTTCGCTCAAGGCGCTCGCGAAGGAGCTGAACGTCCCGGTGGTCGCGCTCTCGCAGCTCTCGCGCGCGGTCGAAGCGCGGCAGGCGCGCGAGTTCAAGCCGCAGCTCTCGGATCTTCGCGAATCGGGTGCGCTCGAGCAAGACAGCGACGTCATCCTCTTCCTCTACCGGCCGTCGCAGTACAAAGAAGACCTGCCGCCGGACGAGAAGAACATCGCCGAGGTCATCATCGGCAAGCAGCGGAACGGCCCGGTGGGAACGGTGCGCGTCGTCTTCCTTCCCCAGTACGCGCGATTCGAGAACATCGCGGACCAGCACCGACAACCCCAGCCGTTTTAGGATCGCTCCCTCGCGGCTCGTCGTATGATGGGCCCTGTGCGTCTGAGTCGGCTGAAGCGTCTCTTCCTCGGCACCCCGCTCCCCACCGCGCAGTCGCGTCACGAACGACTCGGAAAGGCGACGGCGCTCGCGGTCTTCGCTTCCGACGCGCTCTCCTCCGTCGCGTACGCGACCGAAGAAATCTTGCTGGTGTTGATCCTGGCGGGCACGGCCGCCCTGAGCTATTCGATTCCGATCGGTATCGCGATCGCGGTGCTGATCGCGATCGTGGTCAGCTCGTACCGGCAGACGATTCGTGCCTACCCGCAGGGCGGCGGTGCCTACATCGTGAGCAAAGACAACCTGGGTGTGCCCGCCGGGCTGGTCGCCGGCGCGGCGCTCCTGATCGATTACGTGCTCACGGTGGCGGTGAGCGTGGCGGCCGGAGTCGCCGCGTTGACCTCGGCCGTCCCGACGCTCTTCTCGTACCGGTCGTGGCTCTGCGTCGCCGCGGTCGTGGGCGTCGCCGTCGCGAACCTCCGGGGCATCCGAGAGTCGGGCAAGCTCTTTGCCGCGCCGACGTACCTCTTCATCGGCAGCTTCGGCCTCCTGATCCTCTACGGCGGCCTGGGCGCGATCCTGAACTTCCTTCCCGAGGCGCCCTATCAGCGGCACGCGCCCGGGTTCGAGGGCGTCGGCCTCTTCCTGTTCCTCCGCGCGTTCTCCTCGGGCTGCACGGCGCTCACCGGCGTCGAGGCCGTGTCCGACGGCGTCCCCGCGTTCAAACCGCCCGAAGCGCACAACGCGCGGATCGTGCTGACGTGGCTCGGCCTTATCTTGATCGTGCTCTTCCTCGGCATCACCTTCCTCGCGTACGACTTCGGCATCACGCCGCGCCACGAGGAGACGGTGGTCTCGCAGCTCGCGCGCCACGTCTTCGGCGGCGGCGCGCTCTACTTCGAGATCCAGGCGGTCACGATGCTGATCCTCCTGCTGGCCGCCAACACCTCCTTCGCCGACTTCCCGCGGCTGTCGTTTTTCCTCGCGCGCGACCGCTTCATCCCGCGCCAGTTCGCGACGCAGGGCGACCGGCTGGTGTTCTCCAACGGGATCCTCATCCTGGGAGGGCTCGCCGCGCTGCTGCTGGTCATCTTCGGGGGCGACACCCACGCGCTGATCCCGCTCTACGCGGTAGGCGTCTTCCTCTCCTTCACGCTCTCGCAGGCGAGCATGGTGCGGCGCTGGTTCCGCCTCCGGGAGGAAGGGTGGTGGTGGCGCGCGTGGCTCAACGCGCTCGGCGCGCTCGTGACGGGCCTGGTGATGCTCACGATCGCCGCGACGAAGTTCACGCACGGCGCGTGGATCGTCGTCCTGCTGATCCCGACGCTGGTTGCCGTGTTCGTCCTGGTGCACCGCCACTACGAGGAGGTGGCGCGGCAGCTCTCGCTCGACGCCTTCTCGCCGCCGCCGCCGATGACCAACACGGTGCTCGTCCTGGTCGGGGACATCCACCGCGGCGTGATCAGGGCGATCCAGTACGCGCAGACGCTCTCGCCCAACGCCAAGGCCGTCTTCGTCGAGACCGATCCCGAGCGCACGCGGCGGCTCGAGGAGAAGTGGGGCAAGTACGGGATGGGGGTGCCGCTGATCGTGCTGACCTCGCCCTACCGGTCGTTGCTCGGCCCGCTCACCGAGTATATCGACCACCTGCAGCGGCAGGGCGAGAACCACGTGGTCACGATCGTGCTGCCCGAGTTCATCCCGGCCCGCTGGTGGCAGCTCGGGCTCCACAACCAGACGGCGTTCCTCATCAAGGGCGCGATGCTCTTCCGCAAGAACGTCATCGTCACCGACGTTCCTTACCACCTCCGGCACTGAGGCCGCGTCCCGCTCAGAGCGTGAGGCGGTGCCCCGGCGCGACCGCGTCGACCTCCACCGTCGGCGCGACGTCCCGCACCGCGGTGATGAACTCGGCGGGCGACCGCGAAGCCAGGCCGATGAAGTCGAAGTAGTCGGTGTGCGGGTGGAAGAGCACGAGGCGGCGCGGGCGGAGGATCGCCGCCGCCGCCGCGACCTGCCGGGGATAGTCGAGCTGGGCGCCCGCCACGACGACGTCGGGCCGGTCGCGCTCGGCGACGACGCGGACGCGGTCGAAGCGGGTCTGGTCGTTGAACCCTTCGCAGTAGTACGTCAGGCGGCGGCCGTCCTCGAGGAGGATCGTGAAGCCCATCCGCCGCGCGTCGTAGGGGTTGCCGAGGTAGAGTCCCGAGAGCATCGCCTTCGCCTCGGGCCGCGCCGCGAACATCGTGGCGGTGTCGACTATGCGGTGATCCCACTCGAACGTCGTCACGGTGAGCCCGTTCCACTCGATGGCCTCGTCCATCTCGAGCGCTCGCATCCGGTCCGCCGGGAGCCCGTGGGTCTCGCGCAGGAAACGGCAGACCTCGGGCGAGGCGACGAGCGCCATGCGGGAGGCCTTCATGAGCGCCGGCACGTCCTGGATGTGGTCGAAGTGGCCGTGGGTCACCAGACACAGATCGGCGTCGGCGAACGAGGCAGGCCCCCCGTGCGGCCGACCGAACGGGTTCGTCCAGTTCGGATCGAAGACGAGCGTGCGGCCGCGCGCCGTGGCGAGCGTGAAGCAAGACCAGCCGTGGTAGACGAGCTCCATCGTCCCAGATCCTCACCGTCGCGCCGGAGCGCGACGCCCACGGTCGCCTAGCGTAGTCGACACGCGGGGGGCGAGCAACTCTCTGGTACACTCGGAAGCCGCGTGGTCACCCGATGAAGATCGTTCTGGCTCCGGACGGCCCGCTGGACGCCCGCGGGACGCTCGCGCGCTACCACCTGTGGGGAGAGGATCCGACGAACCAGGTCGTGGGCGACGTCTTCCGGCGCGTGCTGCGATTCGGCCGCCGGCTCGTGCCGTACGACGTACGGTGGAGCGGCCCCGTGGACGACACGCGGATCACAGTCCGCGTGCCGGGCGTCGACGCCGCCGTCGGCGCGGCCGCGGTCGTGGAGGTCCGCCGCATCCTCGGACTCGATCACGACCTCGTCGGCTTCTACCGGATGACGAAGGCCGATCCCCCGCTCGCGTCACTGGTCGAGCCGCTCTACGGCCTACGCCCGACGCTGGCGCCGGCGCCGTTCGAAATGCTGGTCGGGTCGATTACGGCCCAGCAGATCAACCTCTCGTTCGCCTTCGCGTGCCGGGCGCGTCTCGTGCGCCGGTACGGGACGCCCGTGCGGGTCGGTCGCGAGACCGTGTGGGCGTTCCCCGAGGCCGCTCGGCTCGCGACGACGCGCCTGCGCGAGCTGCGGGCGCTCAAGTACTCGACGCGCAAGGCCGAGTACATCCGTGACCTGGCCCGTGCCGTCGTCGCGGGCACCCTCGACCTCGATGCAGTCTGCGCGGCTCCGTCACCGATGGTGATCGAGCGGCTCACGGCGCTCCGCGGCCTCGGCCGCTGGACCGCGGATTGGTTTCTCGCTCGCTGTCTCGGCCGCGGGGATGTCTGCCCGGCCGGCGACCTCGCCGTCCGCAAGGCCTTCGACCATTACTACGGCCACGGCCGGCCGCTGAGCGAGAAGGCCGTTCGCGGTCGCGCGTGCGCGTGGGGCCAGTACCAGAACCTCGCCGTGCACTATCTCCTGGCGGGGATGCGCCTGGAGCGCCCCACCGTCGGCGGAGGCACGTGAAGAAGACGGTCGGTCTGAAGATCCTCGGCCAGCCCGATCCGGGCGTCCCGAAGGACGTGCACCTCGTCGGCCGCTACGCGCTCGGCGTGGACTGGGCCGACGGCCACGGGTCCATCTACCCGTTCGATCGCCTCCGGCACGACTGCGCGTGCGGCCAGTGCGGCGCACTCGAGGCGCTCGCATCCGAGATGACGTGGCCCGAAGAGATCAAGAGGACGGACGAGGGGCTCCGCGTGACGTGGCTCGACCGGCACGCGAGCCTCTATCCTTATGCCGACCTGCGCGCGTTGTGCCGCTGCGCCGGTTGCACCGGCGGCCACTGATGGCTGTATGAACGACGAAACCCGGAAGCGGTGGGTCTTCTTCGGGATCATGCTGTCCATCTTCCTCGCGGCGATCGAGTCGACGGTGGTCGCGACCGCGATGCCAACGGTCGTGACGCACCTCGGCGGCATCCGGATCTACTCGTGGGTCTTCTCTGGATTCCTGCTCACCCAGACGGTGACGATGCCGCTCTGGGGCCGCTTCTCCGATCTGTACGGGCGGCGGCCGGTCTATCTGGCCGGCCTCACGATCTTCCTGGCCGGCTCGGCGTTGTCGGGCGCGGCGCAGGACATGGTGCAGCTGATCGTGTTCCGCATGGTGCAGGGCCTCGGTGCCGGCGCATTGATGACCCTCGGCTACACCATCATCGCCGAGCTGTTCGGTCTCGAGCGACGGGCGAAGATGCAGGGGTACATCTCGAGCGTGTGGGGCGTGGCCTCGCTCATCGGCCCGTGGGTCGGCGGGCTGCTCACCGACCACGTCTCCTGGCGCTGGGTGTTCTACATCAACCTGCCGTTCGGCGCGATTGCGATCGCGGTGATCGCGACGGCGTTGACCGGACTGCCGCGCCCGGCCCGCCGCCCCGTCGTGGACTGGGCCGGCGTGGCGCTGTTCGCGGCCGGCGTCTCGGCGCTCCTGCTCGGCATCGTCGAGGCCGGCCGCGCGGGGTCCTGGTCGCGGATCGACGTGGTGGCGCTCCTGGTCCTCGGCGCAATCGGGCTCGTCGCGTTCGTCGCGATTGAGCAGCGGGCGGCCGATCCGATCGTCCCGCTGCGGCTGTTCAAGAGTCGGATGATCGTCGCCGCCGTCGTCACCCGGTTCCTCGTCGGCACGGCGATGTTCGGTGCGCTCTCCTTCGTTCCGCTGTTTCTCCAATCGGTGACGGGCGCCACGGCGACGGGCGCAGGCCTCGTCCTCACGCCGTTCGTCCTCGGCTGGGTGGTGACATCGGTCCTGAGCGCGCGGCTGGTCCTGCGCATCAGCTACCGGAGCGTCGTGCTGGCCGGCATGGCCTGCCTCACCGGAGCGTTCCTGCTCTTCGCGCGGTGGTCGGTCACGCTCACGCCGGGCGCCGCCGTCTGGGACGTGCTGCTGGCCGGTGTGGGGATGGGGCTGGTCGTCGTGCCGATGCTGATCGCCGTGCAGAGCGCGGTGACGCGGAGCGATCTCGGCGCCGCGACCTCCATGACCCAGTTCTTCATGTCCATCGGCGGCGCGCTGGGCCTCTCGATCATGGGCACCGTGATGTCGCAGCGTCTCCACGCAGGCCTGCCGATGGTCGAGGCGCTGCACGGCGTCTTCGTGGTCGGCGGGGCCGTGTGTGTCGCGGCGCTCGGCGCGACGCTCCTGGTGCCGTCGGGACGGGCCCAGGACCTGGCGCGGGCCGAAATGCGCGGCGAGCCGACGCGTGTGGGAGGATGAGTCATGGCCGGTGACGCGCCGCTCCTCGAGCGTTTGGCCACGTTGCCGGCGGTGCCGGCGGCGGCGGCCGTGGAGCTTCTCGAGCGCCTCTCGCAGCCGCAGACGGATCCGGTGATCGGCCCCCTCTTCGGTGTCGACGAGGAGGGCGACGCCGCCGTGAATCCACTGGTCCCGGCAGTGCTCAAGCAGTTCGACGACCGGAAGGAGCTGACGTGCTACGCCGCGCTGATCGAGGGACTCACGGGGATCTGGAACGCGGCGGTCCGCGCGGCCGTCGTGGCGCGGCTGCGCGCCTCGGGGCTGCCGCCCGACGACCTGCTGCTGCGGCTCGGAGCGCTCTCGCCCACGCTCGGGTTCTCGGCCGAGAAGCCAGGGTGGGCCCGTGAGTGGCTCGCGGATCCGTTCACGCAAGACGCGCTCCTCGTCCAGCAGTGCGTGGTCCGGATGCTGTTCGCCCTGCGCGCCATGGCCGACGCCCGCGCCGCAGAGCTGACGACGACCAAGGGTTGATTGGAGGACTGCACATGCCCATTCCCGAGAGCTATCGTGACCTGTTCGCGAAAAAGGCGTTCGCCCATGTCGCGACCCTCGGCCGCGACGGCACCCCGCAGGTGACCCCGGTCTGGGTGGACTACGACGGCACGCACGTGCGCTTCAACACCGCCCGGGGACGGGTGAAGGACAAGAACCTCCAGCGGAACCCGAAGGTCGCGCTCTCGATCCAGGATCCGGACAACCCCTACCGCTACCTCCAGGTCCGCGGACGGGTCGTCGAGATGACGGAGAAGGGCGCCGACGAGCACATCGACGCGCTGGCCAAGAAGTACACGGGCCAGGACCGATACGCGCACCGCCGGCCCGGGGAGGTGCGCGTCATCGTCAGGATCCTCCCCGAGAAGATCCAGAGCATGGGATGAGCGCGATCTATCCCCGGGCCCCCGCGCGCGCATGATCCAGCTCGAGGGGATTGCGAAGGGCTATGCGGGACAGCCGATCCTCCGCGACTTGTCGTGGCGGATCCCGGCACACGAGCGCATCGGTCTGGTCGGGCCCAACGGGGCGGGGAAGACGACGCTCTGCCGGCTCCTGGCCGGGGTCGAGGACCCGGACGACGGGCGCATCACCCGGCCGCGCGAGACCACGGTCGGCTATCTTCCGCAGGAAGCGGCTGGACACCCGGCGGGCTCGGTCCTCGTCGAGGCGCTCGCCGGCTTCGACGACGTCTGGCGGCTCGAGCGCGAGATGGAAGGGGTCGCCGGGCGGCTCGCGGCGACGGGCGGGGCCGAGAGCGACGCCTTGACGGCGCGCTACGGAGATCTCCAGCACCGGTTCGAGGCGCTCGGCGGTTACCGGCTCGAGACCGAGGCGAAGGCGATCCTGGGCGGCCTCGGGTTCCGCTCCGCGGATTTCCCGCGCCCGCTCACCGAGTTCTCGGGCGGCTGGCGGATGCGCGCCGCGCTCGCGCGGCTCTTGCTCCAGCGCCCGTCGCTCCTGCTGCTCGACGAACCGACCAACCACCTCGACATTGAGTCCCTCGAGTGGCTCGAGGCGTTCCTCGCCGACTACGAAGGCACGGTCGTCCTCGTGTCGCACGACCGCTATTTCCTCAACCGCATGGTCACGTCGATCGCCGAGCTCGGGCCGTCGGGCCTCGCCGTCTATCCCGGCGACTACGACGAGTACCTGGTGCAGCGGGAGGCCCGGCGCGAGCTGCTCGAGGCGCAGGCGCGGAACCAGGCCAAGCGCGTCGCCGAGATCGAGCGGTTCATCGAGCGCTTCCGCTATCAGGCGACCAAAGCTCGGCAGGTCCAGAGCCGGGTCAAGATGCTCGAACGCATGGAACGCGTCGAGGTCGAGCGCGAGGCGCGCGTGATCCGCTTCGCCTTTCCTCAGCCGCCGCGAACAGGCCGGCGGGTGGCGGCGCTCGCGGGCGTCCACAAGGCCTACGGCGACAACGTCGTCTACGCGAGCGTCGACTTCGAGGTCGAGCGGGGCGCGCGCATCGCGCTCGTCGGGCCCAACGGCGCCGGCAAGTCGACGCTGCTCAGGATCGTGGCGGGGGTGCTTCCCTTCGATCGGGGCGAGCGCACGCTCGGCGCCCACGTGGCCGTCCACTACTACGCGCAGCACCAGCTCGAAGCGCTGACGCCGTCGCTGACGGTCCTGGAGGAGCTGGAGCGCGCGGCGCCGGAGCTCGGACAGACGCGGCTCCGGACGATCCTGGGCACGTTCCTCTTCTCGGGCGACGCGGTGGAGAAGAAGATCTCGGTACTGTCGGGTGGCGAGAAGGCGCGTGTCGCGCTGGCGAAGATGCTCGTGCGGCCCGCGGCGTTCCTCTGTCTGGACGAGCCGACCAACCACCTCGACCTCGCCTCGCGCGAGGTGCTCGAGCGGGCGCTCGCCGCCTTTCCCGGCACCATCGTGTTCATCTCTCACGATCGCTACTTCATCAATCGCATCGCCACCGGCATCGTCGAGATCACGAACGGCACGCTTGTCACCTACCTGGGCAGCTACGACGACTACCTCGACGCGAAACTCCGCGCCGCCAGCGAGGGTGCGCCGGAGCCGGGGAGGCGGGGCGGCCGGCGCCTCTCCGCTTCCCCGGCTCCGGCGCGCCCAGAACAGGCATCACGGGCGGCGAAGAGAGAATCGTCCGCGCGCCCCGGGAAGGCGACGAAGGACGTGCGTGAGCTGCGGCGGCGGCTGCAGGAGGTCGAGCGACAGATTCACGCGTTCGAGGCTCGACTCGCGGAGCTCGGCGCGCGGCTCGGTGACCCGGCCCTCTACGCGAACGGCGAGCGCGTCCGCGAAGCCGCCGCCGAGCGCAAGCGTGCGGAGGAGCAGGTGACGTGGCTCATGCGCGAGTGGGAGCAGCTGTCCACCGCGCTCGCCGCGCATGAGTGATTTCTACAAGCCCGTCGATCCCGCCACGCTGCGGCGCGAGCGGGCGAAAGCGCGCGAGCTGCGCCAGAGTCAATGGTGGAAGCGGCGCATCGCGGACGGCGTGTGTCACTACTGCCGCCGTCGTGTCGGACACCGCGCGTTGACGATGGACCACCTGGTCCCGCTCGGGCGCGGCGGCCGATCGGCGCGCGGCAACGTCGTACCCGCCTGCAAGGACTGCAACACAAAGAAGAAGTCGCTGGTGCCCGTGGAGTGGCAAGCCTACCTCGATCGGCTCCACGAATCCTCGGTCGACTGACCGTATCCGTTTCGCGTGTCCGAATGATTGGACGTTGACGCGTTCCGCCGACGGCGGGTTCAATGGCTTCGCTCGCGAGCGCTCGAGCGTATGCCGTGCACCCCAACGAACGGAGGAACCCCATGAGTCGTTTCCGTCCCGTGATCGTCGTCCTGCTCATCGCGTTCGCCTGGCTCGTCCCGTGGCCGGCGTTCGCCGCACCACCGTCTCACACCAGCGAGACGCAGGTGCCGGTCGGCGCCCCGGTCAACATCAACACCGCGGACGTCAAAGAGCTGATGAAGCTGGAAGGCATCGGCCGCCGCGCGGCCGAGAAGATCGTCGAGTACCGCGACGCCCACGGTCCGTTCAAGAAGCCGGAAGAGCTCCGCAAGGTCGACGGCGTCGGCAGCGGGCTCTGGGAGCGCAATCGCGCGCGGATCGTCATCAAGTAGCCCCGCCAGCACTTTGTGCTTTGGATCACACGGGACCCGGGTGTAGGATTGGGCAAATCGACCGGAGCGTCACAGCGTTCCAGCAGCGTCCCCGTCGACAATTCCGCCGGCGGCTGACGTGGTCGAGCCCCGGGCCGGGAGTCGGCATCCGGTTCTGGGTGGGTGGGAACTGGGCCCGCGTGGCGGCCTTGCCGAGAATAGGAGGTGATCCAGCCGATGTGTAACCCTACGGTGATCTGTGAGGTGGTTGCCTCCTAGGCAGGGTCCACGCTAGCTCCAGGTGGAACAGCCTGGGAGTCCAGGCGCCACCGGCCCCGACGGTCCCGCTCTCACCAGCGGGGCGGCGCGACGCGCGAGTGAACGAGTCACACCGCGCCGCAGCCACCGTCGGGGCTTTTTTATCTGAGGGGGGCGGCCCCCTCAAACTCGGACTCGCGGGTGAAGGGGTCACACCGCGCGGTGGCCTCTTCGAGTTTTTATTGCTGAGGGGGGCGACCCCCCTCAGACTCCCCCGGCAGTCTTTGCGTCTAGGCTTTGCGAACGTTGGCGGCTTGCAGGCCCTTCGGACCGCGCGTCACCTCGAACTCCACGCGATCGCCCTCGCTGAGGCTCTTGAAGCCCGAAGCTTGGATCGCGCTGAAGTGAACGAACACATCCTCGCCGCCCTCCTGCGTGATGAACCCGAAACCCTTCGCGTCGTTGAACCACTTCACGGTGCCCTGTGCCATGACCTTCCTCTTTCTCTGTTGCGGAGCTTCATGCTCCGGTGATCCCGGCCTCCATGGCCGGAGTGTTAATGCCGCGGGACCGGATGTCCCAGGTGCCGCTCGATCGTGCGCAACTGCTCGTGCTCCTCGGGCGCGGCGAAGCTCGTAGCGCGGCCGCTCGCCTCCGCGCGCGCGGTGCGGCCGATCCGGTGGATGTAGTCCTCCGCCGTGTGGGGCAGGTCGAAGTTCACCACGTGGGCGATCGCGGGCACGTCGATTCCGCGCGCCGCGATGTCGGTGGCGATCAGCACGCGATATCGCCCGCTCCGGAAGCCGTCGAGAGCCTCGCGGCGCTGCGACATGGAGCGATCCGCGTGCAGGCGCGTCACCCGGTGACCGGCCGCCCCGACGGCGCGCGCCACGCGATCGGCGCGATGCTTCGTGCGCGTGAAGACGAGCGTCTGCCCGCCCTCTTCGCCGAGGAGCTTCAGAAGGAGCGGCGTCTTCTGCTGGATCGGCGCCTGGTAGAGGACCTGTGTGACCTTCGCGACGGGTTTGGCGATTACACCGACCTCGACGCGCACGGGCCGGACGAGGTGGCGACGGACCAGCATCTCGACCGCCGTCGGCATCGTCGCCGAAAAGCAGAGGGTCTGCCGGTCGAGCGGCGTCACGCGCAGGATGCGCTCGACTTGAGGAGCGAAGCCCATGTCGAGCATGCGGTCGGCCTCGTCGAGGACGACGATCCGGAGCGTGCCGAGTCCGAGCGTCCGTCGCTCGACGTGATCGAAGAGCCGGCCGGGGGTCGCCACGATGACGTCGGGTCTCCGCTGGAGCCCGGAGAGCTGTGGCCCCATCGATTCGCCCCCGATGAGCACGACGGTCACGACGCCCTGGGCGCGACCGAGCGTGTCGAACGTCTCTGCGATCTGGAGCGCGAGCTCGCGCGTGGGCGCGAGCACGAGCGCGCGCGGCCCGGCGGCGCTGAGCCTGGTGGGCCGTGAGTCCGCGGGCGCGAGCCGCGCGCCCCCCCGCGTCAGAATTTCGATCATCGGGATCGCGAAGGCGGCGGTCTTGCCCGTGCCCGTCTGGGCGCATCCGATCACGTCGCGTCCCTCGAGAATCGGCCCGATCACCTGGGCCTGGATCGGAGTCGGAGTGGAATAGCCCGCGCGGGCGATCGCATCGCGCATCGCCGGCGTGAGCGCAAGGTCACTGAACGTCTGAACCATGAATAGGAAGCCTTTCCGTGGTGTCTGCGCGTTGAGCACCCGGGCCCGTTGCCGGGCCCGGGCGGGAGCGAACAGGGTGGTTGTTAGACCTTCCTGACGTTGGCTGCCTGAAGACCCTTCGGACCGCGAGTCACTTCGAACTCGACCCGGTCACCTTCCGCAAGGCTCTTGAAACCCTGGGCTTGGATGGCGCTGTAATGGACGAACACGTCCTCGCCGCCTTCTTGTGTGATGAACCCGTACCCCTTCGCATCGTTGAACCACTTCACCTGTCCTTGAGCCATACCTCGAACCTCTCTTTAGGGGGGTCTTCAAGCCCCTGTGTGCTCCCGCCATCGTGGCGGGGTTGCCTTCCGGAATTGGAAGGCAAACAAAAACGCCGCGCGTGCTGGGCCCGCGCGGCGTGTGTCTCGATCTCTCACAATCGTTACCTAACTCCGTGTGTGCCAGAACCGAGCGGTAGGATGACATGCTCACGATCCCAAGTCAACTGAATTATTGGTGTGGATTACTCCACGCGGCGGGTGACGGGACGCGAGCCGTTCCTCGTGCCGAGCCATCCGGGAATCGCCACCGAGAAGCGCCCGGCGGTGCCGCCGGCCACGACGACGTGGATCTCGTCCGTCGACGGGAACTTGGAGACGAGCGTGTCGAGTCCGAGCTCGGACTCGCGGCTGCCGTACCTCAAGTTCGTCCCCTCACCGTGATCGGCGTCCGGGAGCAACGTCCGGTACGGGCGGCGCACCGTCTCGTAGAGATGGCGCTTCAGGTCCTCCTTCGACCAGCCGTCATCGGCGAAGGTGCGGGCGTGCTCGGGCCCCACGACCAGCATCGTGTGGGAGTAGAGCGGAAAGTGCTTGCTGTTCCAGAGGCCCGCCATCGACCAGCCGAGCGATCCGCCGAGCTCCCGGGCCGTACGGCTCGAGTGATCGGAGATTCCGTGCGGCCCTTCGCCGGCGAACAGCGTGACGGTCGAGACCTCCGCCGGAAAGCCGCGGCTCGCGTGAAAGGGCGGCCACGGGCTCGCCTCCTCGTTCTCGGCGATGCAGTAGGTGTAGCGTCCGGGATGGCCGAACGTGGACATCGAGATCTCGCCCGGCCGCGCGCCGCCGACGTTGATCATCAAGAGGCGGAGCGCTCGGCCGATGGTCGCGTTGGCGCGGTAGCCGGGACCGAAAACGCCGAAGGCACTGTTGAGGCCGATGCGCGTACGGATCGGTCCGTTGACGACGATGAGCGGCGCCGCGAAGTGCGTCGAGGTCGCCACCCCGTGGAGATTGAACGCCGGGTCGCACGCGCCCTCGGCGGCGGCGACGACGACCGGCAGGTACTCGGGCCGGCACCCGGCCAGGACCGCGTTGATCGCCGCCTTCTCGACGGTCAGCCGGCCGTAATTCGGCGGCATCGTGCCGAGCAGCTCGTCGCGCGGTCGTCCGCTGCCCGCGAGCATGCGCTCCACGCGCTCACGCGTGGGCGGGACGACGGGAAGCCCGTCGGTCACGCCCTTGTCGAACCAGATCTCGAATTCGTCGGACGTCATCGCGGCGCCCGGCGATGCTATACCCGGACGTCGCCTTCCGACAATTCCCCGAGCGAGCGCGCATTGTCTGCGGAGCGAGCGTGACGCTTCCGGAAACACATCCACCATGACGCTGGATGTCACCGGGGGTGCCATCCTGGGCGATCACATGAGTGTCATCCGAACGCGCGACCGCGCAGGGACCGCTGGAAAGAAGCCATAAGACAAGACCGGCCGGCCACTGGCCAGTGTTGTCCGTCTACCGGAACCCTCTGAAAAACCTTCGCTTTTTTCCGGCCCCCCTCAGCGAGGTCGAGCCGCGGCCTAAAGCCTTGGAAAATTGGAGTTTTCATTTTTGGGTGGCACGAACTGTGCTACTGTACAAAGCCCGACGCGGGCGTTCAATTGCAGACGATGGAGCGGTGATGTTCTACAACCTCCTGGCCGGAATGTTCTCCAACGATCTCGCCGTCGACCTGGGGACCGCAAACACACTGGTGTACGTCCGTGGGGAAGGGATCGTGCTCAACGAGCCCTCGATCGTCGCGATCCACCAAGCGGACCACTCGGTGCTCGCGGTCGGTCACGAAGCCAAGGCCATGCTCGGGCGCACGCCCGGGAACATCATCGCTATCCGCCCGTTGAAGGATGGCGTCATCGCTGACTTCGACGTGACCGAGAAGATGCTGCACTACTTCATCTCGAAGGTGCACCGCCGACGCACCCTCGTGCGGCCGCGCATCGTCATCGGCGTGCCCTCGGGAATCACGCAGGTCGAGAAACGCGCCGTGCGCGACTCGGCGATGCAGGCGGGAGCGCGCGAGGTGTACCTGATCGAGGAGCCGATGGCGGCGGCGATCGGCGCGGGCCTGCCGATCCAGGAGCCAGGCGGCAACATGATTGTCGACATCGGGGGCGGCACCACGGAAGTCGCGGTGATCTCGCTCTCCGGGATCGTCTACTCGAAGTCGGTGCGGATCGCCGGGGACGAGATGGACGAGGCGATCGTGCAGTACATCCGCAAGCACTACAACCTGCTCGTCGGCGAGCGGCGAGCCGAGGAGATCAAGGTGACGCTCGGGTCCGCGTATCCGATGGGCGGCGACCGCCGCACGATGGAAGTCAAAGGTCGCGACCTCATCGACGGCATTCCGAAGACTATCGTGATCACCGACGAGGAAATCCGGGAAGCGCTGCGCGAGCCCGTGATGACGATCGTCGAGACGGTGCGCACGTGTCTCGAGCGGACACCGCCCGAGCTCGCAGCGGACATCGTAGACAAGGGAATCGTGATCACCGGAGGCGGCGCGCTGCTCCGGGGCCTGGACCACCTGTTGCGTCAGGAGACGAACCTCCCCGTGACGCCCGGCGACGACCCGCTGTCGTGCGTCGCGCTGGGGACGGGAAAGGTGCTGGACGAGCTCGATCTCTTGAAGAAGGTGGCAATCCCCGCCTAACAGGTTCCAGCGTCCCTCTGGGGGTCGGAAGGTGAAGATTCGGAAGCTCGTACTGCTCGGCTCCCTGGTGGCGGCTTGCCTGCTGCTCCTCACGCTCCAGACGCGCGGGTACGGCGCGGCTGCCCGGGACCTCTTTGCCATCGTGACCACGCCTATCCAGACCGGGCTTGCCAAAACGAGCCGCGCCACCTTCGGGCTCTGGACGACGTACCTCGACTGGAAGAACGTGCGCGCCGAGAACCGGCGGCTCCGCGACGAGGTGCAAGAGCTGCGCGTCCGGGCGCTGCGTGTGAGCGAGACCGACGACGAGAATCGACGGCTGCGCCGCCTGCTGGTCTTGCAGGAGCGGCTCCCGCTCATGACCCTGTCCGGGGAGATCATCGCGCGTGAGTGGGGCGGCTGGATCCGGTCGCTCACCGTCAATCGCGGCCGGGGCGACCACGTGCCCCGCCTGACCGCGGTGATCTCGCCCGACGGTCTCGTCGGTCGCATCGTCGACGTTCGGCCGGGTGCGTCGATCGTGCAGGTGCTGACCGACCCCGCGTCCACCGTCGGCGCCCACGTCTTGAGAACGCGCACCCCCGGGATCGTCGAGGGCGACCCGCGCGGCACGCTCCGCTTCAAGTTCATGGCCCGCGACGGGGCGTCGATCCAGAGCGGCGACGTGCTCGTGACCGCCGGGCAGGGCGGGCTCTTCCCGCGCGGCATCCCGATCGGCACCGTCCGGTCGATCGACAATCGCGGCGCCGCGCTCTTCCACTACGCCGAGCTGACGCCGGCCGTCGACTTCGCGCGGGTCGACGAGGTGTTGCTGGTGACCGGGGACTCGCAGGGCGATCTCACCGCATACTTCCCGGTGGACGGCTGATGCGCGCGCTGCTCGTGCTGACGATCGTCGGAGGCTCGGTCGCTCACGCGACGCTCACACCGCTCTTCAGCGTCGCGGGCGTGACGCCCGATCTTCCCCTGATCATGATCATTCTGCTGTCGCTGCGGCGAGGCCCCGAGTTCGGATGTCTGACGGGGTTCGTCACCGGCCTCCTCCAGGACGCAGCCGGCGGCGGGCTGATCGGCGTGCAGGCGCTGACGAAGGCCGTCATCGGATTCGGGATCGGCGTCGCCGGCGCCCGGCTGCGGGTGAGCCAGCCGCTGGTCCAGGTGCCCGGGCTCGTGGTGCTCACGATCGCCGAGGGGCTCGCCCGGTTCGCGTTGCTGCAGATCTTCCGCTTTCCAGCGCCGTTCGGTGAGGTCATGATGTACGTCGTGCTCCCGCAGGCGCTCTGCAACGGGTTCATCGGCGCCGCCGTCGTGCTGGGTCTGGCCTGGGCCCAGGCGATTCGCGGACGCTTTGAAGGCGGGCGGTCGTGACGTTCCCCCGCCGTTCGCTGCCGAGTCGCCGCGACCCCGGCCACCGGCGCGTGATGGTGATCGCGACGGCCGTGACCCTCGCGTTCCTCGTCCTGATCGGCCAGCTCTGGTATCTCCAGGTGCTCGAGGGCGGACGGTTCCTCGACGCGTCCGACAAGAACCGGATCCGCGTTCGGCCGATCGCCGCGCCCCGCGGCATCCTGTTCGACCGCCACGGCACGCCGCTCGTCGACAACCGTCCCGCGTTCACCCTCTCGCTGATCCCCCGCGAGCTGCCCCGCGAGGTCGAGAGTCGCGACGTCGTGCTCGGCCGCGTCGCCGCGCTGCTCCACATTCCCTACCAGGAGCTGCTCGACGCCGTGGCGCGGGTCCAGCCCGACTCGCTCTTGCCCGTCCGCGTGCGCCGGGGCCTGACGCTCGCCGACGTCGCGAAGGTGGAGGAGTGGAAGCTCGAGCTGCCGGGGGTGATCACCGAGGTCGAGCCCCAGCGCGTCTACCCGACGAGCCGCTTCGCCGCGCACCTCCTGGGGTACGTCCGCGAAGCCAGTGACGAGCAGCTCAAGCAGGGGCGCTACCGGCGCGGCGAGATGGTGGGGCAGACCGGGCTCGAACGCCTCCTGGACGAATACCTGCGCGGCCAGGATGGCGGCGAGCGCATCGAGGTCGACGCGATGGGGCGCCCGGTGCGCCGGGTGCAGCAGACGGAGCCGCACTCCGGCGCGCAGGTGGTCACCACGGTGGATCGCGCGATCCAGGAGGCCGCGGAGCGCGCGATGGAGGGGCACGCCGGCGCGGTCGTCGTCATGGATCCGCGCAACGGCGACGTGCTCGCGATGGTCTCCACGCCCGCCTTCGAGATCGATCGCTTCACCGGGACCATCGAGCGCGACGCGTGGCTGCGCGTGGTTCAGGATCCGAACTTTCCGCTGCTGAACCGCGCCATCCAGAGCCAGTACGCCCCCGGCTCCGTGTTCAAGGTCATCGTCGCGGCGGCCGGCCTGCAGGAAGGCAGCCTCACGCCCCTCGACCGGACACACTGCACCGGCGAGTTTCACCTGGGCACGTCCACTTTCAAGGACTGGAAGGACGGCGGGCACGGCACGGTCGATCTCCACAACGCGATCGCGCAGTCCTGCAACATCTTTTTCTACGAGGCGGGACTCAAGATCGGTGGCGCGATGATCGTGCGCTACGCGAGCGCGTTCGGGTTCGGCCAGCCGACGGCCCTCGACCTGCCTGGAGAGAAGAGCGGCCTCCTGCCGAAGCCGCAGGTCGTGCGCGGCCGTTCGGGGCGGACGTGGCCAGCCGGCGAGACGGTCAACATGTCGATCGGCCAGGGCACCGTGCTGGTCACGCCGATGCAGGTCGCCCGCTTCATGTCCGCGATCGCCAACGGCGGCGTCCTCTGGCGGCCGCGCCTCGTGCAGCGGGTCGAGCGACCCGACCGTGTCGTCTGGAGCGACCAGGGACAGGTCAGCGGTCACGTCGAGCTGTCGCCGGTCGTGTGGGCGTTCCTCCGGCAGAGCCTCTGGTCGGTGGTGAACGATGGCGGAACGGGCGCGGCCGCCCGCATCCCCGGCCTGGACATCGCCGGCAAGACCGGCACCGCGCAGATGATCGCCAAGTCCAAGGCTGAGAAGGGCCAGGACCACGCGTGGTTCGCCGCCTTCGCGCCGATGAAGGCGCCGGAGGTGGTCGTCGTGGTGATGGTGGAGCGGGGCGGCAAGGGCGGCCAGGTCGCGGCGCCGATCGCCCGAAAGATCCTGAACGCGATCTTCTTCGAGAGGGTCGCCGCGGTGGAGACCTCGGGCTAGTGGGTCGGATCGACCGACGCCTGCTGCAGAACGTGGACTGGCAGCTGCTGGCGATCGCGTTCGGCCTGGTCGTGATGAGCACGGTGACGCTCACAAGCCTGCACGTGGGTCGTGCGGGCGGCAGCGTCGTCGTACGGCAGATCCTGTGGTTCGTGGTCGGCCTCGTCGCCCTGGTCCTGCTGGCGAGCCTCGACTACCGCCGGCTCGTGCGCGTCGCGCCGGGTCTCTACCTCTTGGGCCTCGCCGGCCTGGCCGCGGTGTTCGTGCTGGGTCGGACCGTGTCGGGCGCGCGGCGATGGGTCGTGCTCGGCCCGCTGTCGATCCAGCCGTCCGAGCTCTTCAAGATATGCTTCGTGCTCATGATGGTGTGGGCGATCACGTCCCGCTGGGCGCAGCCCGTGGGCAAGCTCACGCTCGTGTTGACGCTACCGATCGTCGCGGTGCCGGTCGTGCTGATCATCAAGCAGCCCGACCTCGGCACCGCGCTGTTGCTTGTTCCCGTGCTGGGGATCCTCCTCGTCGGCGCCGGGATGCGTCTCAAGCTCCTGGGGGGCCTGGTCCTCGCGGCGGTGGCCGCGGCGCCGCTGGCCTGGCTGGCGCTGAAGGAGTACCAGCGAGAACGAATTCTCGTCTTCCTGGACCCGTTCCGTGATCCACTCGGGAGCGCGTACAACGTGATCCAGGCGAAGATCGCGATTGGATCGGGTCAGCTCCTGGGGAAAGGCGTGGCCGGCGCGACGCAGAGCCGGCTGGCGTTTCTCCCGGAGCGTCACACGGATTTCATCTTCGCCGTATTCGCCGAGATGTGGGGGTTCGTCGGCTGTCTCATCCTGCTGCTGTGCTATGTCTTGCTCCTCCTGCGGGGCTTCGACATCGCGGCGTCCGCGCGCGAGCCGGTAGGCCGGCTCGTGGCGCTGGGCGCCACGTCGCTGATCGCGGCGCAGGTCCTGATCAACGTCGGGATGGTGACCGGGCTCCTGCCCGTCGTCGGGATCCCGCTGCCGTTGATGAGCTACGGCGGCTCCTCGATGGTCGCCTCCTTCATGACGCTGGGCCTCCTCCTCTCGGTGCGAATGCGGCAGTTCCAATGAGACACGGACGGCGCGGGAGTATGACGCGGGCTGCCGTGTCGGCGAGGTGCTGCCGTGCGCAAACGGATCGTCGTCAATGCGGGTCTCACCGAAACTCGCGTCGGAGTCCAGGAGGGTAATCTCCTCACCGAGCTCTATCTCGAGCGACACCGTCACCGCTCGATCGTGGGGAGCGTGTACAAGGGCGTCGTGACGAACGTCCTGCCGGGCATGCAGGCGGCGTTCGTCGACATCGGGCTGCAGAAAGACGCCTTCCTCTATGCCGGCGACTACACCACCAACCTCGGCGACTTCGCGCGCGCGATGCTCAGCGGAGGCGACGAGGAGGGTGACGCCGACGTCGACGTGGAGGAGCTCGAGCCGCGTCGCGAGACGGTCCCGATCGAGGAGCTCCTCCGCAAGGACCAGAACGTCCTGGTGCAGGTCTCGAAGGAATCGCTCGGGACCAAGGGCGCCCGGATCACGTCCTTCATCTCGCTGCCCGGGCGCTACCTCGTCTACATGCCGCAGGCGCGCCACGTCGGTGTGTCGCGTCGCATCCGTGACGAGCGCGAGCGGGACCGGCTCCGCGCGGCCCTCCGCTCCCTCACCCTGCCGGCCGGCGGCTTCATCCTGAGGACGAACGCGGAGGGCAAGAGCCAAGAGGAGTTCGCCGCCGACGTCGAGTTCCTGACGCGTCTGTGGGCGCAAGTCCAGGCCCGCTTCGAGCAGGCCGCGGCGCCCGCGGTGCTGCACGAGGAGGGCGACCTCATCTTCCGCGTCGTGCGGGATCTGTTCTCGCCGGAGGTCGACGAGTTCGTCGTCGACTCGCGCGAGGTCTACGACAAGTGCGTCGGCTACGTCGAGGCCCTCGTTCCGGCGCTGCGGGACCGGGTACGGCTCTGGGAGGAGCCCGCCCCGATCTTCGAGGCGCTCGGCCTCGAGAAGGACATCGAGAAGGCGCTGCGGCGCCGCGTGTGGCTCAAGTCCGGCGGGTACATCGTGATCGACCACACCGAGGCGCTCGTCTCGATCGACGTGAACACCGGCAAGTACGTCGGCAAGCGCGACTTCGAGCAGACCGTGCTCAAGATCAACCTCGAGGCGGTCGGCGAGGTCGTGCGCCAGATCCGCCTGCGCGACCTGGGCGGCATCATCATCATCGATTTCATCGACATGGAGTCGGCCGAGCACCGCGAGCAGGTCTACCGCGCCCTCAAGCGCGCGCTCGCCGAAGACAAGGCGCGCACGAACGTGCTCGAGATCTCCGAGCTGGGCCTCGTGGAAATGACGCGCAAGCGGGTGCGCCAGGACCTCCGCGCGCTCCTGTCCGTGGTGTGTCCGACCTGCAAGGGGAGCGGCATCACGAAGTCCGACGCGACGCTCGCCGCCGAGATCTTCCGCGCCGTGCAGGGGAAGGTCCGTGCGGAGGACGCGAACGGCCGCGAGGTCGTGGTCCGCGTGCATCCCGACCTGGCGCGGTACTTCGAGGGCGACGGCCAGGAAGGGCTCGAGCGGCTTGCGCGCGCCCTGGACCGCAAGATCACCGTTCAGCCGAACCACGCGGACCGCGAAGGCTACGAGGTCAGGCTGCGCGGCGGCGCGCCGCAGTGATGGCCCGGGCGCGGCCCTCGCGGATCAGCCAGGCCAAGCTGGTCGGCGACTTGAAGCTCGCCGCCAAGCGGGGCGATCGGACGGCGCTGTCGCTGGCGCTCGACCAGATGCGCACGCTCGCGCACTCGCCCCGCTACTGGGAGAAGTACCTCACGCTCCTGGCCAATCCGCTCGCGCGACTCGTGGACCTCTTGGTCATCAAGCAAGGCGACCGGATCGCCTATCAGAAGGGCTGGAAGCTCTCGCGATCTCAGCCGGCGCAGACGAAGAGGTCGAAGCGCAAGGGGACGAAGACCCCCGCGCGTGGCCGGCGTGGCCGGGTCGTGTCGGCGCTGGAGCAACCGTCCCTGTTCGACATGTAACGGGTCGCGCTCCGGCGCGATGCCGCGGTGACGCGAGCGTTCATCGTCGTCAATCCGGCGGCCGGCGGCGGCCGAACCGGGAGAATGTGGCGCCGGCTCGCCCACGAGCTGAGCCGCCTCGGCCTGCCGTTCGAGCTCGCCGAGACCCGTTGTCGGGGTCACGCCACCGAGCTCGCGCGCCAGGCGGCCAGCGCGGGCTGGCCGCTGGTCGTCGCCGTCGGGGGCGACGGCACGCTTAACGAGGTCGTCAACGGGGTGACCGACACGCGAGGGGCGCCGCTCGCGACGGCTGGCGCGATCCTCACCGGCCGCGGCCGGGACGCGTGTCGGAACCTGGGCCTCGCTGCGGACTGGCGCCTCGCCGCGCGTCGCCTCGTGGGAGGTGTGGACGCGCTGCTCGACCTCGGGGTGGCCGAGTGGCCGGCCGGCGAGCGCCGTTATTTCGTGAACGCCGCCGGCGCCGGCTTCGACGCGGCGGTCGCCCGTCGCGCCGTGTCGCGGGGCGGTACCGGGACGCTCCCGTACCTCCGCGCGGTCGTCGAGAGCCTCGCCGCCCACCGCGCGATCCCCGCGACGCTCCAAGCCGATGGTGCGGCCGAGGCGTCGGCGCGCCTCACGGCGGCGGTGGCGGCGAACGGCGCCTACTACGGCGGCGGCATGCGCATCGCCCCGTCCGCGGACCCCGCCGACGGCGTCCTCGACCTCGTGGTCCTCGGCGATCTCGGGCGCGCCGAGCTTCTCCGTTGGCTGCCGACGGTGTACCGAGGCCGACATCTGGCGAACCCGAAGGTCTCCACGCGCCGCGTCCTCCGGGTGAGTATCGGTGGGGCATCGCCGCTGCCGACGCACGTCGACGGCGAGGCGGCCGCCGACACGCCGGTTACCTTCCGCGTCTGCCCGCGCGCGTTGCGGTTACGTCGCTAGCGGCCGGCCGCGCGGGTCAGGCTGCCGGGCGGAGTCGCTCGACCACGCTGTACGCGTCCGCATGGCCCGGCGCGGCTGTGCTCCATCCGGGCGCGGCGCGTCCGCGATCGCTCGGCGGGAACGGGTCTCGTCGACCCCGTCCGGCAACCTGCCCCGCGGCCGAGTCCCCGTAGGGTCGCTCAGCGAGCCCGTCCGGCAACCTCACCCACGACCGCCGCCGTGGTCGGCTTGACTGGAGCAGGGGGCGGGACGATACTACCCCTAGGGGGTATAGGGATGATCAACGAGGAGACGAAGGCCAAGGCCCTGGGGCGGCTGCGCCGGATCGAGGGACAGGTGCAGGGTCTCCAGCGGATGATCGACAGCGAGGCGTACTGCGTCGACATCCTGCTCCAGGTCTCGGCGGTGCAGGGCGCCCTCGACCAGGTCGAGAAGCTCCTGCTGGGCCGGCACATCGAATCCTGCGTCGCCGACGCGCTGCGCTCGGGCTCGAAGAGCGAGCGCCAGCAGAAGATCGACGAGCTACTAGACGTGTTCGCGCGGTTCCGAGGAAAATGATGACCGAGCGACGCGAACCGTCGGAGCGAGCGACCGAGATCGTGGCGCCCGTGCGCGGGATGCACTGCGCGGCGTGTGTCGGCAAGGTCGAGCGCGCGCTGACGTCGGTCCCCGGTGTCGATCAGGCGTCGGTGAACCTCGCGACCGAGCAGGCGACCGTCGCGTTCGATCCGGCGCGGACGAGCGTCGACGCGCTGCGGTCTGCCGTCGCCGCGGCGGGCTACGAGCTCGCCGAGCCGCGCTCCGAGGCGGAGCCGGCCGACGCAGTCGACGCCGAGCGAGCCGCGCGCGAGGCCGATCAGCGACGCCAGAAGCTCAAGTTCGTCGTCGGGGCGGTGCTGTCGGCGCCGGTCCTCCTGGGCGGGATGGCCCACATCGTGCCGTGGGTGCCGGCGGCGCTCCAGGACACATGGCTCCTCCTGGTCCTCACGACGCCCGTCCAGTTCTGGGTCGGTTGGCAGTTCCACCGTGGGTTCCTTCACGACCTTCGCTATCGCACCGCCTCCATGTCGACGCTGGTCTCGGTCGGCACGAACGCCGCGTACTTCTTCAGCGTCGCGGTCACTCTCTGGCCGCACGCGTTCCCGGCCCACGGAGCGGTGATGTACTACGACGTGAGCGCGGTCGTCGTCACGCTGGTCGTGCTGGGGCGCTGGCTCGAGACGCGCGCGCGCGGCCGGACGTCCGATGCGATCCGGCGCCTCGTGAGCCTCGCCCCACGCACCGCACGGGTGGTCCGTGACGGGAGCGAGGCTGACGTGCCGACTTCCGAGGTTCGGGTCGGCGACTTCGTCCGCATCCGGCCGGGCGAGCGCGTTCCGGTGGACGGCGTGGTCACGGAGGGCGCCTCGACGATCGACGAGTCGATGCTGACGGGCGAGAGCCTGCCGGTCGAGAAGGCGCCGGAATCGAAGGTCTTCGCCGGCACCGTCAATCGCACCGGAAGCTTCCTGTTCCGCGCCGCCCGCGTAGGCAGCGAGACGGCGCTGGCGCGGATCGTCCAGCTCGTCGCCCAGGCGCAAGGCTCGCGCGCGCCGATCCAGCGGTTGGCCGACCGCGTCGCCGCGATCTTCGTGCCGATCGTGCTGGGGATCGCCGCGCTGACCTTCCTCGCGTGGTGGGCTGTCGGGCCCGAGCCGGCGGCGCTCTTCGCCCTCACCAACGCGGTCGCCGTGCTCGTCATCGCGTGTCCCTGCGCCCTGGGGCTCGCGACCCCGACCGCGATCATGGTCGCCACGGGCCGCGGCGCCGAGCACGGGATCCTCGTCAAGAGCGCCGCGGCGCTCGAGCTGCTCCACCGTGTCGATACGGTCGTATTCGACAAGACCGGCACGCTCACCGTCGGCCGCCCCGTGGTGACCGACGTGGTCGCCGTCCCGCCGGTGGCCGAGGCCGAGGTCTTGGCACTCGCGGCGGCGGCCGAGCAGGGCTCGGAGCACCCGCTGGGCGAGGCGATCGTCGCGCGCGCCAAGGAGCGCGGCCTGGCGCTGCCGCCGATCACCGAGTTCACGACGGTGCCGGGCCAGGGGATCGACGCGCTGGCGACGGACGGCCGTGTGCTCCTGGGCAACCGCATGCTGATGGAGGCGCGCGGCATCGACGTCGGCGCGCTCGCCGGACGTGCGCAGGCGCTCGCCGCGGAGGGCAAGACCGCGATCTATCTGGCCCTCGGCGGGCGCGCCCTCGGCGTCCTCGCCGCCGCCGACGTGCTGAAGCCCGAGGCCGCCGCGGCGGTCGCTGCGCTGAAGCAGCGGGGTCTCCAGGTCGCGATGCTCACCGGCGACACGCGATTGACCGCCGAGGCCGTCGCCCGCCAGGCCGGGGTGGACCGCGTCCTCGCCGAGGTCTTGCCGGAAGACAAGGTCCGGGAGATCGCCAAGCTCCAGGGAGAGGGCCGCTGTGTCGCGATGGTGGGCGACGGCATCAACGACGCGCCCGCGCTCGCTCGAGCCGACGTCGGCATCGCGATGGGCTCCGGCACCGACGTGGCGATCGAGGCCGCCGACGTGACGCTCGTGCGCGGCGATCTGCGCGGCGTCGTGGCGGCCGTCGATCTCGCGCGCCGGACGATCCGCATCGTCAAGGAGAATCTCGTCTGGGCCTTCGGCTACAACGTGGTGCTGATCCCGGTGGCGGCGGGCGTGCTCTATCCGATCTGGGGTGTCCTGCTCTCGCCGATCCTGGCCGGTGCGGCGATGGCGTTCTCCTCCGTGTCCGTGGTCACGAACAGTCTGAGGCTCAAGCGATGGCGGTTCGAGACGAGCGCCGAGCTCGTCAGCGATCGAAGGAGGCCGTCGATGGCGATTGATCCTGTGTGCAAGATGACCGTGGAGCCCGCCACGGCGGCGGCGCAGACGACGTACCGGGGCCAGACGTACTACTTCTGCGCCGTCGGCTGCAAGCGAAAGTTCGACACGGAACCCGAGAAGTATTTTTCTTCCAAGTGATCGCGCCTGCGCTGCTCCAGGGCCGCGACCGCTACGAGCGCGTCATGGACGGCTGGGTGGACAACACCCACGAGGAGGCGTTCACCCACACGGTGGCGCTGCGCGACGACGACCGTGCGGTCGAGCTGTCGGTCGTGGCGCTGCCCTCGCCGACCTATCTGATCCGCGAGGCGCGCTGCCGGCCGATCGACGGTGCGCTGGACCCCGACGTCGTCGCGGGCATCGAGAAGCTCGCCGGAGCGCAGTTGGTCGGCGGGCTGAGCCGTCGGGTCGTCGAGCTGACGGGCGCCGGCGCCGGCGCCGCCTTCGTGCTCGGCGCGCTGGTCGAAGTAGCCCGGCTCGCCCGGCAGGTGGCCAAGCTCCCCCGCGAGCGCGCCGAGCGCGCGGCCGGTGGTGACGCATGGGCGTGCTGGCAGCTCGACACGACCGGGTGGATCGATCTGCCGAACTCATGCTTCACCTACAGTGACGCCGGACGGAGCCTCTTCGGCTCGCGCCCTGTCGCGACGCCGATGGAGCCCGACCTCTACAGCCCGCGCCCGGGCCAGCGGCGCGTCTTCGAGCGCCGGAAGGTCGCGCGGCTGGAGCGGCTGGACGGCCGCCTCCGGCTCTTCCACTCGATGCACGACAACGTCCACGGCTTCGAGGTCACCTACGAGATCGATCTGGCCACCGGCCGGATCGTCCGCGCCGAGCACGTCACGCCGCGGCTCCCGTACATGGGCATCTGCTCGGAGCCGCAGCGGAAGATCGCGGCCCTGCTCGGCGAGACGGCCGACGGCGGCCTGCGCCAGCGGATCCAGGTTCACCTGGGCGGCGAGACCGGATGCGCCCAGCTCTACGATCTGACCGCCGACCTCCTCAAGCTCCTGACCTGACGCGGCTCGCGGTGGACCGGGTCCATCACGCGGGCCCGGACGCCTCGCGACCCAGATACGTGTCGAGGTAGAGGTCGAGCGTGAAGCCGGCGAGCCCTACCGATGCCGGCGTCCGTCCCGCGAACGCCGCGCGCGGCGCGACACCGACCAGCTCGCTGCGACTCACGCCGACGCCGCGCGCGCGGGCTTCGTCGCGCACGCGGTCGAAGACGGCGGCGATGGACGTGGCCCGGTAGTCGAGCAGGTTCATGGAGACCTGGGCGGTCCCGCGGCTCGCGAGCAGCACGCCCATCGCTTGAACCGCGGGGAGCCCTCCCGACGACTCGCGGACGGTCCGCGCGATCTCGCGCGCGACGGCGACGTCGCCGGTGGTGAGCCAGACGTTGAACGCGACGAGGATGCCGCGGGCGCCGACCAGCACGGCGCCGGTGCGCGGCTCGAAGCGGGCGGGGCCCGCGTCGGGCGCCCCGTCGGCCGCGGCGAGCCGCGCGGCGAGCCCCTCGTACTCGCCTCGACGCAATGCCCGCGGCGTGCGGCGTCCCGGGTGCCGGGCCGCGTCGCCGTAGTAGTACACGGGGATCGCGTGGCGGCGCGCGAGCGCATCGCCCACGCGACACGCGAGCGCGACCGTCTCTGCCATCGAGACTCCCGCGAGCGGCACGAAGGGCAGGACGTCCAGCGCGCCGACGCGCGGATGAATGCCGTGCTGGTGCCGCATGTCGATGAGCTCGACGGCGCGCGCCGCGAACGTCAGCGCCGCCGCCTCGACGCGCGGGGGATCGCCGAGGAACGAGAAGACGGCGCGGTGGTGGTCCGCGTCGGCGTGCACGTTCATGAGGGTCACGCCGTCGACCGAGCGGATCGCCTCCGCCAGGCGCTCGATCACCGCGCGATCGCGCCCCTCGCTCACGTTCGGGACACACTCGACCGCGGGCGCCGCGATCGATGGGCGCGCCATGCGGTGTATACTAACCGTCGGCATGCCGTCCCTGCCAATCGGCAAGCTTCCTGCCGAGACGCTGCAGGCGATCTTCGACAAGCACCACACCAAGGATCCCCGCGTCGTCGTCGGTCCCCGCGTCGGTGAAGATGCCGCCGTCATCGACATGGGCGACCGATATCTCGTCGCGACCAGCGACCCCATCACGTTCGCGACCGCCGAGATCGGATGGTACGCGCTGCACGTCAACGCGAACGACATCGCGGTCCGCGGCGCGCGCCCGCGGTGGTTCCTGGCGACCTTGCTGCTGCCGGCCGGCGCCACCACCGACGCCTCCGTCGACGCGCTGTTCACCGAGCTTCACGCGGCGTGCGACGAGCTCGAGGTGGTCCTGGTCGGCGGTCACACCGAGATCACGCACGGTCTCGAGCGGCCGATCGTCGCCGGCACGATGCTCGGCGAAGTCGAGAAGGACAAGCTAGTCACGACGGGGGGCGCGCGGGTGGGCGACGCGGTCGTGATGACCAAGGGGGTGCCGCTGGAGGGCGCGGCCATCATTGCACGAGAAAAGGAGGCGGAATTGCGGGCGCGCGGCGTGTCGCCGGCGGCCATCCGCCGGGCCAGAGGCTTCCTGAAGGCCCCCGGGCTCAGCGTCCTGCCGGAGGCCGAGATCGCGTGCGAGCTGGCCGCGGTGCACGCGATGCACGATCCCACCGAGGGCGGGATCGCCACGGCGCTCGTCGAGCTGGCCACCGCGGCCGGCGTCGGGCTACGCATCGACCGCGAGCGCATCATGGTGCTCCCGGAGGGCCGTGCGCTCTGCGAGGCCTTCGGGCTCGACCCGCTCGGCACGATCGCGTCGGGCGCGCTGCTCTTGACGCTGGCACCGGCCGACGCCGGCATCGTGATCCACGCGCTCGCGCGCGAGTCCATCGACTGTCACTTCATCGGCCAGGTCGTGCCGCGGGAGCAGGGCGTGACGCTGGTGAGCGGGAGCCGTCAGGAGCCGATGCCGGTGTTCGCTCAGGACGAGATCTCCAAGCTCTTCCAGGAAGGCTGACGGCATGCCGGCCATCGGCTACTCGCATCGGCCCGTGGCGCTCGGTCAGCGGGGCATGGTCGCGGCGGCGCATCCCTACGCGGCGCTCGCCGGCATCGACGTGCTGAAGGACGGCGGCACCGCCGCCGATGCCGCCGTCGCGGTCAACGCCGTGCTCGCGGTGACGCAGCCCGAGAATTGTGGCGTCGGCGGCGACCTCTTCTGTCTCTACTACGAGGCCGCGACGGGCCGCATCCATTTCCTCGACGGCAGCGGTCGCTCGGGCTCGCGCGCCGGTCTCGATGAGCTGCGCCGGCGGCGCCTGGAGCGGCTGCCGATCGTCGGCCCGCCCACGGTCAGCGTGCCGGGGTGCGTGCGCGGCTGGGCGATGCTGCTCGAGCGGTTCGGCACGCGCCCGCTCGGCGAGCTTCTCCAGCCGGCGATTCGCTACGCCGCCGGCGGCTTCCCGGTGACGTCGCTGCTGAGCCAATCGATCCGTGACTACGTCGCCGTCAATCCAGATCCCGAGTGGCGGCGGGTCTTCGCGCCGGACGGCCGGGGCCCGGGATTCGGCGAGCTCTTGACGCAGCCCGACCTCGGTCGCACGCTCGCCGAGCTCGCGGCCGAGGGGCCCGACGTCTTCTACCGCGGGCGAGTCGCCCAGGCGATCGCGCGCCGGATGGAGACCGACGGGTTCCTGACGCTGGAGGACCTCGCGCAGCACACAGGCGAGTGGGGCGAGCCCATCACGACGACCTACCGGAGCGTGACGGTCTACGAGACGCCCCCGCCGACGCAGGGGCTGGCGGCGCTCCTCGGGTTGAACATGCTCGAGGGCTTTTCGCTCTTGGATCATCCGGTGCATTCGGTCGAGCACCTGCACCTGCTCGTCGAGATCGCCAAGCTCGCGTATGCGGACCGCGACCGCTGGATCGGCGACCCGGCGCACGCGCGCGTGCCGGTGGCCGGACTGCTCTCGAAGGCGTACGCGGCGCGGCGCCGGCGCGATTTCGATCCGGCGAAGGCGCAGTCCCACGCCTTCGGCGACCCCAGCGGCGACACCACGGGCTTCGTCGTGGCCGACTCGCACGGAAACCTGATCAGCGTGATCCAGAGCCTCTTCAACGCGTTCGGCTCGGGCGTGGTGGCGCCCGGGACGGGCGTGGCGCTCCAGAACCGCGGGCGCCACTTCACGCTCGACCCGTCGCATCCGGCGGCGTTCGCGCCCCGCAAGCGGCCGTTTCACACGCTGATGGCGTGCATCGCGACGCGGGACGAGCGCCCCCTGCTCGGCTTCGCGACGATGGGCGGCAACGGCCAGGCGATGTTCCACCTGCAGGTGCTGACGAACCTCTTCGACTACGGGATGGACGTCCAGGAGGCGATCGAGCGACCGCGCTTCCTCCTCGGCGCGTTCCTGCCGGGCGACCCGGACGAGACGACGCACGTGGAGTCGCGCGTGCCCGGCGACGTGCTGGCCGCGCTCGAGGCCAAGGGCCACCGTGTCAAGACGGCGCCCGAATTCTTCTGGCGGTGCGGTCACGCGCAGGCGATCGTCCTCCAGAACGGCACGCTGATGGGCGGCGCGGACCCCCGCGGCGACGGCACGGCGCTGGGGTTCTAGCCGTGCGAGCACTTCGGGTCCTGGCGCTCGTGCTCCTCCTGGCGGCTCCCGTCGCGGCGTCGGAGTGGGGTCGGATCACGCCGGGCGAGACCAATCAGGCGGCGGTCCGCGCTCGCTACGGCGCGCCGACGAAGGAGACGGTCCAGAAGGTCGAGGGGTACGACGCCGTCCAGTGGCTGTACGAGGGCGCCCAGGCGCCCGCCGGCATCCTGAGGATGACCGTCGACTTCGGAATCCTGGCCCCCGCGGGCTACCGCAAGGAGATCGTGCGCACGTTCCGGCTCGAGCCCAAGCACGAGATCTTCAACCGCAAACTCGTTCTGGACGGCTGGGGTCCGCCGGCCCGCGTCGGCAAGGAGGGCGACCAGGAGTTCTTCCTCTACGAGGAAGGGCTGCTCGTCTACTTCGACAAGGACGGTCATGGCGTGGTCGCCATGATCTTCACGCCGCCCCAGCCGCCAGCGGCCCAGACGCCGCCGACCCGCCCGTCGCCTCAGCGGTGAAGGGCGAAGATCTGCGCGGGCTCGGCGTCCGGGTTCAGCTCCACGTAGCCGCGCGGCCCGTGCCACTCGAACCACCGGTCGGTGATCAGCTCGTGCATCCGGTAGGCCTGATGCTCGCCGATGCCGAGCTCGGCGATCGGCACGTCCACCAGGCCCGCGTGCGTGGCGAAGGGATCGAGGTTCGCGGCCACGAAGACGAGATTGTCGCGCTCGGGCGTCATCTTGGCGTAGAAGAGGACGTTCGGGTCGTCCGACCCGAAGAAGCGAAGGTTCCGGTAGAGGTGTAGCGCGCGGTTCTCGCGGCGGATCCGGTTGATCCGCGTCACGTAGCCCACGAGGTTCCCGGGCGCGTCCCAGTCGCGCACCTTGTACTCGTACTTCTCGGAGTTCAGGTACTCCTCGGATCCCGGCTCGCGGGCCACGTTCTCGCAGAGCTCGTACCCGGCGTAGATGCCGTAGAGGGAGGAGAGCGTGGCGGCGAGTGCCAACCGCATCTTGAAGGCCGGGCGCCCGCCGCGCTGGAGCGTCTCGTGGAGGATGTCGGGCGTGTTCGGCCAGAGGTTGCCGCGAAAGTACTCGGCCACCGGCGGCGCGGTGATCTCGGTGAGGTAATCGATCAGCTCCTGCTTCTCGTTGCGCCACGTGAAGTAGGTGTAGGACTGGCTGAAGCCGGCCTTGCCGAGCGCCTTCATCATCTTGGGCCGGGTGAAGGCCTCGGCGAGGAAGATCACCTCGGGGTGCGCGTCCTGAACGGCGCGGATCACCCACTCCCAGAATTTCACGGGCTTCGTGTGAGGATTGTCCACGCGGAACGTGTGGACGCCGTGGCCGATCCAGAACTCGAGGATCCGCCGCATCTCCTCCCAGAGCGACCGCGCGTCCTGGCACTGGAAGTTCAGCGGATAGATGTCCTGGTACTTCTTCGGTGGGTTCTCCGCGTACTTGATCGTGCCGTCGGGCCGGTGGAAGAACCACTCCGGATGCTCGTGGACCCAGGGATGATCGGGCGAGCACTGGATCGCGAAGTCGAGCGCGACCTCGAGCCCGAGCCGGCGCGCGGCCTCGACGAACCGGTCGAAATCGTCAAGGGTGCCGAGGTCCGGATGGACGGCCGTGAACCCGCCGTCCGTGCTGCCGATCGCCCACGGGCTCCCGGGGTCGCCGGGCGCCGCGACCAGGGCGTTGTTGCGCCCCTTGCGGTGGGCCCGTCCGATGGGGTGGATCGGCGGCAGGTAGACGACGTCGAAGCCCATCGCCGCGGCGCGCCCGAGCTGCGCCTCGGCCTCCTTGAAGGTGGCGCTGCGGTCGACGGCGACGCCCGAGCGTGGGAAGAACTCGTACCACGCGGCGAACCTCGCTCGCTCGCGGTCGACGACGACCTCGAGCTCGCGTTCGGCCCACGTCGCCTCCGACCGATCGATGTGACGGGCCATCAGGGCGCCCAGCTCGACCTCGCCGGCCAGGGCCACGGCCTCCGCCGGCGTCCCGGCCCGCTCGATACGATCGGCGTACGCCGAGAGCGCGCGGCGATCGGCGGCGGGCTCCCGCTCCGCCGCGGCGCGGATCAGTGCCAGGCCTTCGCCGAGGGCGCTCGCGAGGTCCTGACCGCCGGCATGGCGCTTCTCGAGGTCGGCGAGCCACGAGCGGAAGGGCTCCGCGAGCGCTTCGATCGTGTAGTGGTAGCGGCCGATCACCTCGAGCGTGAAGGCGCCCGCCCAGCGGTCGTTGTCGACGTGGCGCATCGGCGTCTCGCGCCACGCGCGCTCGCCGGCGCGCCGGTACTTCAGATAGGCCACCAGCAGGTCGTGCCCGTCCTTGAAGATGTCGGCCGAGACCTCGAAGACCGCTCCGACCTCGCGTTTGACGGCGTAGCGTCCGCAGTCCACGGTCGGCGCGACGCTCTCGATGACGACCGTCCGGCGCGGCGCGTCGATCAAGCGTGCGATCATGGCTGGCTCATGCGGCGAGATTGAAGCCGAGCGTGGTCGCGAGCGGCCGCAGGACGTCGCGCGCGTCCGGCCGCTCGCGCCAGAGCTGGAAGAAGCGGTTCTGGGTCGCCCAGTGCCCGTACCGAATGCCGAGACGCCGCGCGCCCTCGATGAGGGCGGTCGCCCGGGCGACGCGCTCGCTCGTCGGCGACTCGGCGATCGCGTCGATGGCCTGGCCGACAGCGCGATGCATGAGGAACCGCAGGGGTGACAGATCGAGGGTCAGCCCGAGGGCCTGCGCCTCGTCGGCGATGGCGAAGACGCGATCCGGGATCGCGCCGAGCGCCGGCAGCGGCTCGAGCTCGGTGGCGATCTGCTGCTCCAGCACGTGGCGCGCCACGAGGGCGAGCGCCTCGGGAATCGGGGCGTCCACCTCGCGAAGGTAGTGCACGAGCTTCCGGTTCTCCTCCCAAATCCGGCGGTACGTCTCCTCGTGCTTCTCGAGCGTGGCCCGGATGAGGTCCGCTAGCATCCGCCGCCGCTCGTCCAGGAAGAGATGGCTCAGCGACGAGTGCCCGCCCGGGAAGTGCTCGTCGAGCCCGCGGACGAGGTCGGCGACGCTCTGCCGCGCGAACCGGTCGAGCAGATCCGCCTTCATGGCGTCGTAGACCGCGCGGTCTTCCCAGACGCGGATGCCGCAGGAGAAGTCGTGGCCGCCGAAGTGGAGCAGGGCGTACATCATGTCGCGCGCCTCGCCCGTGATCTCGGAGCTCACGCGCACGTGCGCGATTCGGATGGCCGTCCCGTCGGAGGCCTCGCGGGCCTCGTCGAGGCGCTGCACGCGGTAGGCGTAGACGCGGGCGTCCGCGTCGTACGTCTCGAGGAAGCCGGTGATCGCGTAGTGCACCACAACACGGGGGAGGCTGACGACGGTCGGCCGCACCAGGCGGCGGTAGACCTCGGCACCGTCGCGCAGCTCCGCCACGTTGCTCGGCGCCGCGCCGAGCCGCCGGATGAACTCGTCCTCGAGGCGGCTCCCGCCCAGGTCGGTGAGGTACTGGAGCGCCATCGCGGCGTACCGGAGGATCTGCACGGGCTCGATCGCCGAGATCTCGTCGAAGAACCAGCCGCACGAGGTGTACATGAGGAGGCGGTTGCGCTGCAGCTCGAGGAGCCGCCGCGCCTCGACGCGCCCGGCCGCGTCGAGCGGCGCGCGGGCGTGGACGGCGAAGAATGTGTCGAGCCGCTCGGCGCTCCGGTCGAGGACGACGGCGACGTAGGCGTCGCGGGCGGCCCACGGGTCCTTGAGGTAGGCCGAGGCGCGCGCCTCGAAGAACGGATCGATCTGGTCGCGAAGCCAGTCGAGGGCTTCCCGGAGCGGGGCGCGCCAGCGCTGGTGCCAGTCGCCGCGGGTGCGGCACCCGCAGTCGGCCCGCCAACGCTCGATGCCGTGGGCGCAGCTCCACGAGGTCCGCTCGCGGATCTCGACCTCGTGGGTGGGCGGGTTCGCCGCCAGGAAGGCGCCGTAGTTCGTGAGCGTCACCGTCCCCTCGGCCTCGATCTGCTGGACCGCCGCCGCCAGCGCCATCTCGCCGAAGCGGCTATGGTGCCCGTAGGTCTCACCGTCGGTAGCGCAGTGGATGAGCTGCGGCCACGTGCGCTCGTCGGAGAAGGCCGCGTTGAGCCACGCGACGAGGTTCTCGGCGCGGTCGAGCAGCCGCTCGAACGCGATCGCGCGCGAGATGGGCCCCTCGTAGAAGAAGATCGCCAGCGTGAGCCCGCGGGGGCCCCGCCAGAGATAGGCGCGGCTCGGGTCGATCCCGTCGGCCGTCTCCGCCCACGGCTCGGTGCCGAGCGGCCGCACTCGGGCCGCCTGATGCGGCGCCAGGATGGTGAACTTCACGCCCTCCTCGGCCAGCACCGCGAGCGACTCGTTGTCGACGGCGGTCTCCGGCAGCCAGAGCCCTTCGGGCTCGCGCCCGAACCGCGCGCGGAAGTCGTCGATGCCCCAGCGCACCTGCGTGACCTTGTCGCGGCGCGTGGCCAGCGGCATGATCATGTGGTTGTAGACCTGCCCGATCGCGTTCCCGTGGCCTCCGCGGGCCGCGACGCTCGCCCGGTCGGCCTCGACGATCTTCGCGTACACGTCGGGGCGGTGACGCTCGAGCCAGGCGAAGAGGGTCGGGCCGATGTTGAACGAGATCTTCTCGAAGTTGTTGACGATGTCGAGGACCCGGTTCTGCTCGTCGACGCGCCGCGCGGCGGTGTTCGGCGCGTAGCACTCGGCGGTCACCCGTTCGTTCCAGTCGTGGTACGGCGCGGCCGAATCCTGGACTTCCACCGACTCGAGCCAGGGGTTCTCGCGCGGTGGCTGGTAGAAGTGGCCGTGGATGGCGATCGCGCGGTTCAAAATTCCTCCAGCCCTCGCAAGAAGTCGCGCCGGCCGCCCCGCGGCACCACCACGAGCCCCGAAGCGTCGACGTGGTAGTGACGGCGATCGGCGGCACTGTCGTGCCCGATCTCGGCGTCGGCGGGAACGATGTTGAACCGGTCGATGATGGCGCGCCGGAGTCGTGCGCCCTTACCGACGGTCGTGTGGTCCATGACGATCGAGTCCTCGATCACCGCGCCCTCGTTGACCCACACGGATCGGCCGAGGATCGAGTTGCGGATGACCGCGCGCTTGACCAGGGACGCCTCGCCGACCTGCGCGTTGTCGACGTCGCCTCCGATGAAGCGGGCCGCCGGCCCGGCGTGATGGGCGCTGCGGATCGGCCAGAGGCGGTTGTCGAGGTCGAAGCGCGGGGACTCGCCCAGGAGGTCCATGTGGGCCTCCCAGTAGGCGGGGATCGTGCCGACGTCGCGCCAGTAGTCCTGCTCTTCGTAGGGCTTCACCCCCGACACCTCGTTCCGCTGGAAGTCGTAGGCGAAGATGCGCCCGGCCGGGACCATCTCCGGGATGATCGAGCGGCCGAAGTCGTGCTCGGTCGAGCGCCGTGCGTCGGCGACGAGCGCGTCGACGAGCGGCTGGCGGGAGAAGATGTAGTTCCCCATCGAGACGAGCGCGCGCTCGGGATCGTCGGGCAGCGGCACGGGGCTCGCGGGCTTTTCCTCGAAGTGGACGACCCGCCCCGCGCGATCCACACCCAGCACGCCGAACTGGCGGGCGTCTGCCAGCGGCACGGGCCGGGCGGCGATCGTCGCGTCGGCGCCCGATTCCTGGTGAAAGGCGAGCATCTGGTTCACGTCCATCCGGTAGACGTGGTCGGAGCCGAAGACGGCGACGACGTCGGCGTTGAAGTCGTCGATGAGGTTCAGGTTCTGGAGGACGGCGTCGGCCGTGCCGCGGTACCAGGCGACGCCCACCCGCATCTGCGGCGGCACGACCGTCACGAAGAAGTCGGGGAGCAGGCCGCTCGTGCGCCAGGCCAGGCGCAGGTGCTCGATCAGCGACTGCGCCTTGTACTGCACGAGGACGTAGAGCGAGGGCATGTCCGAATTCATGAAGTTCGAGAGCACGAAGTCGATCAACCGGTGACGACCCCCGAAGGGCACGGCCGACTTCGAGCGCTCTCGGGTGAGGGGCTGCAGGCGCTCGCCACGGCCGCCGGCCATGATCATCGCGAGGAGGCGCGCGCGCCGCGGCATCGCCCTCAACTGGCCGTCGGCGCCCCGAGACCCCAGGCGGGATCGAGGTTCGGGAAGCAGAAGTCGTCGCGCTCGAGCCGCTCCAGCGAGTGCGCGGCGTCGGCCGAGAGCGTGTCGCCCGCCTCGAGGGCCCGCGCCATCTCGCACAGTCGCTTGAACTCCGCGTAGTGCTCGGCGACCCGTCGCTCCGCGTAGTCCGACGCGGTGCCCGTCGTGATCAGGAACTGCCAGTCGGAGGACTGGAGCAGCAGCAGCTCGCGCGTCGCCTGGGCGAGCACGCGACGGAGCTCGGGCCGGTCGGCGCCGGCGAGCCGCGCCAGATGCCCGACCCACTCGGCCTCGGCGCTGTAGACCCGGTCCCAGGTCCACTCGGTGTCGCGATTGAGCCACACGCGGTGGTCGCCCCCTTCGCCCCACGAGCCCTCCGGCAGCGCGAGCGTCGTCCGCGGCGGCACCGACTGGAGCGCTTCGCCGAGCGTCATCCGCGACACGTCCTTCCGCGCCATCTCGCGCGCGGCCTGCTCGAGCCAGAGCGGCCCCTCGAACCACCAGTGGCCGAACAGCTCCGCGTCGTACGGCGAGCAGACGAGGGCGGGACCCTTGACGCTCGCGTGCGCCAGCGTGTCCTTCACGAGCTCGGCGAAGTGGCTCGCCTGGAGGGCGACCTTCTGGGCAGCCAGCCCGGGGTCGTACACCGCCTTGGTGCCGAAGTCGCCCAGATTGTCGGTGATCCGCCAGAACCTGAGGCCGCCGGGGAAGTGCTTCTTGTGGAACTCGAGGTACGCGTACTCGCCGGGGTAGCCGTGCGCGCGGCTCCACACCTGGAGCGTGGTCCGCGGATCGCGAAAGAAGGCGACGGCCTGGCCGGTGCCCCCCCGGGAGGCGACCCGGTAGGGCTCGTAGGGTGACCGGGCCTCGGTGGATGGGATCGTCGCCACCGGCTCGTTCTGGCCTCCTTTGAGGGGGATGTAGTCGCGGTAGAGGAAGATCGGCTGGCCCGCGGCGACCAGGTGGGCATCGGCGATGAAATACTCGAGCCCGTGCTCGGCCAGCAGCTCTTCGATACCGGGCCGCACGCGCCGGTCGCGACCGCTGTCGCGCCCGGTCGGGGGCGTCCACTCGTAACGCGGCCGATACGCGCATTCCGGGAGCCAGATGCCACGCGGCGCCCGGCCGAAGTGCCGCCGGTGGGTCTCGACGGCGGTGCGGAGCTGCAAGTGGATCGACTCGTCGCGCGAGAGCAGCGGCAGGTAGCCATGGGTCGCCGCGCAGGTGATGATCTCCACGTGGCCCGCCCGCTGGAGGTCGGCGAAGGTCCCGGGGATGTCGCCGCCGATCCGCCGGTGCATCTCCCACATCCGCTCGAAGAACTCCTCCCAGAAGTGCGTCAGGCGTACGATGTCCTTCTGGCCTTCGCGGGCGAAGTGATCCCGTGATTCGGCGCAAGCGCGCCGGACATTATCGTGATAAAAGGATAGCTCCTTCTGGAACTCGGGCGAGGCGAGCTGCTCCGTCAGCACCGGCGAGAGATTGATCGTCCATTTGGGGGAGATTCCGTCGGCCACCAACCGATGCGCCGTCTCGAGCAGCGGCAGGTAGCACTCGAACGCCGCCTCACAGAGCCAGTCGCTGCCGTGGGGCCACCGGCCGTGATTGACCACCATCGGAAGATGGGTGTGAAGTACCAGGGCGAACGGTGATGTCATGGGGTCTTCATTGGACCGTATGAGCGGGCTCGGCGCAAGCCTTGCTGCGGGCGCCGTCACCTTTCGGGTCTGGGCGCCCCGATGCCGGGCGGTGGACGTGGTGGTCGACGGCCGGGCTACCGAGCCGCTCGCCGCGCGCGAGGGCGGCCTGTTCGAGGCGACACTCGAGGCCATGGCCGAGGGCGCCCGCTACAAGTACCGGCTCGATGCCACGCGCTACCGGCCGGACCCGGCGTCGCGATTCCAGCCCGAAGGTATCCACGGCCCGTCGGTCGTCGTCGACCCGAGCCGTTTCGTCTGGACCGACCAGGAGTTCGGCGGCCATGCGCTCGGCGAGCTCGTCTTCTACGAGATTCACGTCGGGGCCTTCACGCCCGCGGGCACCTTCGAGGCCATCATTCCCCATCTCGCCCGGCTCGTCGACCTCGGCGTGACGGCGCTCGAGCTGATGCCCATCGCCGAGTTCCCGGGCTCGCGCAACTGGGGTTACGACGGCGTGCACCTCTGGGCGCCGCAGTCCACCTACGGAGGGCCGCGCGGTCTGCGCCTCCTCGTCGATGCGTGCCACGCCCGTGGCCTGTCGGTGTTCCTCGACGTCGTGTACAACCACCTCGGCCCCGAGGGGAACTACCTGGCCGAGTTCGGTCCGTACTTCACCGACCGCTACGCGACCCCGTGGGGTCCGGCGGTGAACTACGACGGGACGGGCAGCGAGGGCGCACGCCGTCACGTGATCGAGAACGGGCGCATGTGGGTCAGCGAGTTCCACATCGACGGCTTCCGTCTCGACGCGATCCACTCGATCCACGACGCGAGCCCGGTGCACGTCCTCACCGAGTTCGCCGACGCAGTCCGGGGCGAAGCCGCGCGGGTCGGCCGACGGGTTCACGTGGTCGCCGAGTCGCACGACAACGACCGGCGGCTCGTGCTGCCCACGAGCGCGGGCGGGCTCGGTCTCGACGCGGTCTGGTCGGACGACTTCCACCACGCGCTCCACCGCCAGCTCACCGGGGAGACGGCGGGCTACTACGTCGACTTCGGCGCCGAGCACCTGCTCGAGCGCGCGATCACCCAGGGGTTCGCGTTCCAGGGCGAGCCCTCGGAATACTGGGGACGGCCCCGCGGAACGCCGAGCGCCGACCTGCCGGGCGACCGTTTCGTCATCTGTCTGCAGAACCACGACCAGGTCGGCAACCGCGCCCAGGGCGACCGGCTCGGCACGCTCTTGCCCTTCGAGGCGGTGAAGGTCGCGGCCGGTCTCCTGTTCGTGACCCCAGCGGTGCCGCTGCTCTTCATGGGCGAGGAGTACGGCGAGACGGCGCGCTTCCAGTTCTTCACCTCGTTTCTCGACAAGAACCTCGCCGAGGCTGTGCGGCGCGGCCGGGCGGACGAGCTGAGCCGATTCGCCTGGCGTGGGCCCATCTCCGATCCCAACGCGCCCAACACCTTCGTCAGCTCGCGGCTCAATCACTCGCTCGCCGGGGCCCCTCGCCACCGCGGATTGCGCGAGTACTACCGCCGCTGGCTGACGCTGCGCCGGACGCACCCGACGCTCGGCACCGGCGACAAAGAGCTGGCGCGAACGACGTGGGACGCCGCGACCGGCGTGCTCACCGTGACGCGCGCGTCCACGAGTGGCGACGAGCTGAAGCTCGTCGCGAACCTCACCCCGAAGACCCAGGCGTTGACCTTGGAGGCCCCGGCCTGGCGCGTGCTGCTCGACAGCGACGCCGAGAGCTTCGGCGGAACAGGAGTCGCAGAGCCGCTGGCGCCCTACCAGTGCTTGCTGTACGAGGCGAGGCGGTGATAGCGTCCTGACTCGTGGCGCGTGCCCCCGACCTCGTCGACCAGATCCTCGCCCTCGATCCCGGCCACCGCGACATCGCAGCGTTCTCGACGCCCGGCGCCGCCAGCAAGGCCGCACAGGCCCTCCGCGGCGCGCGCCGCGTGCTGATCACCACGGGCTTCACTGTGGAGCCCGACATGCCCGAGACCGACGGCCCGCCCGGCGCAGCCGTGCTCGGCCGCGCGCTGCGCCGGCTCGGTGCGCGCGTCACGTACGTCACCGACGGGGCCAACGTGCCGCTCCTGGAGGCGGTGCTCAAGACGCTCGACGAGCCGTCCGATGTCGTCGTCTATTCGCCCGAGGCTGATGGGGCCCGTCGGCTGCTCGCCGCGGAGCGGCCGACCCACCTGGTCGCGATCGAGCGCCCCGGCCGGAACCGCGCGGGAGACTACCTGAACATGCGCGGCGACTCGGTCGCCGCGTGGAACGCGCCCATCGACGAGCTGTTTGTGTGCGCGACCCGGCGCGGCCCCGTCACGGTCGGGATCGGAGACGGCGGAAACGAGATCGGCATGGGCACGGTCCGGGCGAAGCTCGCCAGGCTCGACCGGTTGCGCGCTCGCATCGCCACCGTGGTGCCGGTCGACCACCTGGTCGTGGCGGGCGTGTCGAACTGGGGCGGCTACGGCGTCGTCGCGGCGCTCGCCCGGCTGACAGGCATCGATCTCTTGCACACGCCCGCGATCGAGCGCCGGCTGATCGCGGCGTGCGTGGCGGCCGGCGCCTGCGACGGGATCACCCGACGGCGTGAGCCCACCGTGGACAGTCTGGATTCCGAAACGCACGCGGCCGTCGTCGACCTGCTTCGGTTGGCGTCGCGTTCGGGATTGGCGTCGCGTTCCGGTATCATGGGGGACAGCACGCCCAGGAGAGGAACCCGATCATGACGATCCACGACGAGTACCGCGCGAAGCACGCGAAGTCGGCCGCGCTCTCGGAGCGGGCGCGCCGCTCGATCCCGGGCGGCATCACCCACGACATCCGCCATCTGGCCCCGTTTCCGACCTACGTCGAGCGCGCCGCCGGCACGCGCAAGTGGGACGTCGACGGCAACGAGTACCTCGACTACTGGATGGGCCACGGCGCGCTCTTCCTCGGCCATTGCCATCCGGCGGTGGTCAAGGCCGTGCAGGAGCAGATGGCCCGCGGCACGCACCTGGGCGCTTGCCACGAGCTCGAAATCCGCTGGGCCGAGCTGGTCACGCGGCTGATCCCGTGCGCCGAGCTGGTGCGCTTCACCATGTCGGGTACCGAGGCGACCCATCTGGCGATGCGCGTCGCCCGCGCCTACACGGGACGGTCGAAGATCGTGAAGTTCACGGGTCACTTCCACGGCTGGCACGACGGCGCCGTCGCGGCGGTCAACCCGCCGTACGAGGTGCCGATGTCCGCCGGCGTCCCGGGCGCTCTGCTCGACCAGGTGGTGATCTGCCCGCCGAACGACATCAAGGCGGTGCAGGTGGCACTCGAGCGCGGTGACGTCGCCGCCGTCATCCTGGAGCCGGCCGGAGGCCAGGCGGGGACGACGCCGACCGTCCCGGGTTACTTACAAGAGTTGCGCGCGCTGACGACGCGTCACGGTGTGGTGCTCATCTTCGACGAGGTGATCACCGGCTTCCGCTACTCGCCCGGCGGCGCCCAAGCGTACTTCGGCGTCACGCCCGACCTCACCACGCTGGCCAAGATCGTCGCCGGCGGCCTGCCCGGCGGCGCCCTCTGCGGCAGGCGTCCGCTGATGTCACTGCTCGCGTTTCGCGGCGACCCCGACTGGGACCGGAGCCAGCGCGTGGCGCACGCCGGGACGTTCAACGCCAACCCGCTCTGCGCGGCGGCCGCGATCGCGACGCTCGAGCTCTGCGCCGATGCGGCGCTGCAGGCGCGCGCGAACAAGGCGGGCGAGGAGCTGCGGCGCGGCCTCACTGAGGCGATGAAGCGCGCGGGCGTCCCCGGCACCTGCTACGGCGAGGCGTCGATCTACCACGTCTCGTTCGAGGGCAAGCCGGGCCTCGCCGGCCTGGATCGCCCGCGGCGCTCGAGCCTCTATCACCTCTTGCGCTGCGCGCTCATGAACCACGGGATCGATTCGTCGATGAACCACGGCTGGATCTCGGCGATCCACACCGACGAGGATCTCGAGCGCACCGTGCAGGGCTACGAGCGGGCTTTCCGCGCGATGGTCGCCGACGGCGCGTTCAAGGCCGCATGACGCGCGGTCGCCGCGCCGTCCGGCGGGGGACGGTCGGTCTGATCCTGCTGCTGCTCGCCGGCGGCTGCGTCTACTATCCAACCGTCGCGGACGTCGGCGGCGTCCGCCTCCTGCCCGAGCACGGCCGCGTGGTCCGGAGCGGCGACGGCGCGCTCTTCTTCGCGGACATCAACAACACGGGCATGTTCGAGGACGTGCTCGTGCGGGTCGAGGCGCCGATCGCCAAGCGGGCGCAGCTCCTGACCCAGAGCGGCGAGCCGCTGCCCCGGCTCTCGGTGCCGGGCACGAGCCTCGTGCGCCTGCACCCCGGCGGCGAGCGCGTCGCGCTCTCGGACCTGACGCGCGAGCTCAAGGCCGGCGAAGTCGTCATCGTCACGCTCTTCTTCGAGAAGTCCGGCGCCCTCGGCGTCGTCTCGCCCGTCGAATAGTCGCGCTCCGGCGGCGCGAAAGTAGACGCCTCCGCGTGCGTCTGCTATCCTCACGCGTCTGGTGGGCAGGTAGCTCAGTTGGTAGAGCACAGGACTGAAAATCCTGGTGTCGGCGGTTCAATCCCGTCCCTGCCCACCAGTTTTTAGTATTTACTCGGCGCCCACCTCGGCGGGAGTGCTCAACTCCGACTGAACGCGGATGGAGCCGTGGTGCGTTGCCGGCGCGACCACACCGCACGCGCCACCGATCCAGCCCGCGGATGCATCGTAAGTCATCGACAAAGTGCCGACTCGACTTGAGGCAGCCAGAAGGTCATCTGCATAGCGCGGTACAGGTCGACGGCAGCGGACAGGTGGTCACGAGCCTGCTCCTGCCGGCCGCTTCGCGCGCAGAGGCCGCCGAGGCCGACGTGGCAGTGGGCCTGGAGCGGGCGCATGCCGAGTTCCGCGGCCAGCGCGAGGGCCTCATGGTAGGAATGTTCGGCTCGTTCGGTCTCTGGGGAATCGCGACGCGCCGCGATCTCGCCGCGGAGCTGCAGCACCAATGCGCGGAAGCTCCGTTGTCTGGCGTCCGCGATCTTGAGGGCACGCTCGGTAAGGGCCAGGCCCTCTTCAGAACGCCCAGTCAACAGATAGGCCTCGCTCAGCATGGCAAACCACTGTGACAATCGTTCCCCCTCGGACTGTTTCACGATCTGCTCGAGCAATGGCGAGACCTGCCCAAGCTGCCCGGACCTGGCATACGCGACGGCCAAGGCGGAGGCTGTCCCAGTACCAGGACGGCTACCGCCACGCCTATCTCGGTGAAGTCGCCGAACCCGTCATCTACGGCGTCCAGGGAGCGCTGCGCGAGTACTACGGCGCCAAGGAGGGACCGCCGATCGCCTCGACGCTCGATCACATCGTCGCCGCCGTCGCCGGCTGAATGTACGGCACACTGCGAGGCGCCCTGGCAGGGCGCAAGATCGCGTTCGACCGCGAGTCCTACAAGGCCACCGTTGAGGGGCGGATCGTCGGGATCGGCAAGACGATCCGGATCCGGTCAATCCACGTGCACTACGACCTCGCGGTGCCTCCTGACGCCGTGGAGGCGACGGACCGTGCGCTGGCCGTGCACGTCCAGGGCTGTCCCGCGCACCAGAGCGTGAAGGATGCCATCCGGATCACCTGGGACGCCACGCTCCGCGCTGGCGACCGTACGGTTACCGTTCGGGAGGAGGGCCATGCCGCTTCCGCCTAGGATTTCAACACGATCGGGCCGAAGGAAGGTCAGCGCTTCCCGGACGTGCGTCTGTCCGACCAGACGGGCGCGCTGGTAGATCTGCATGAGAAGCGCGATGCGGGGCGGGCGGCCGAGTTCTACGCCGGACACAGGTGCAATGGCGCTCCAGCGATTCGGATTCATCGTCAAGGGAGCCGGCTACGACTCTGACCGGCACACGCCCACCATCGTATGGCCTCACCAGGCGAAGAGCAGGACGTGACCGCGGTCATCGACCTCGGGCACGACATCGCCGAGCTGACGCCAGCCGTGGTCGCGCTGCGCCGGGTGTTCTCGGTCGACCGTCATCGTGCCCATGTGAGTACGTCTCTGGTCAGACAGTCGGACACGACCGCGTAGCCCTGGGGTTCGCCCGGGTGCCTGATCGTCCGTCGGCGCCACGCTTCGTTGCCGATCGACGTCTCGACAATTTCACATCCTTGTGACATCTTCGCCGAGCGCGCGTGATAGCGAGGGCGGGGCAGGAGGGCGCGTTGACGAAAGCGTTTTCGGTCGGCATTGGGCTCACCAACGAATGCAATCTGCGTTGTGCGCATTGCTACCGTTCGGACATGGTCGTGGAACGGCTCACGCGCTCTGATGTTCGCACGGTGTGCGATGCCGTGACGGTCGGCTCGATGAACCTCGGCGTCGGCGAGAACGGGCTGCACGCGGAGTACCGAGGCATTCTCGACGACCTCGCGGCGCGCGGTATCAAGACGAGCATCACGTCCAATGGCCTGAGCGTCCACACACTCGCCGACGGGCAGCTCACGCGCTTTCACAGTGTGGAGCTGTCCCTGGACTTTCCTACCGAGCGCGAGCACGATGCGTTCCGCGGGGCCGGCAACTGGCGCACGGTGGTCGCCGCGCTGGAGCGCTGCGCTGGCCTGGGGGTGCCGGTCACTGTGACGGCCGTGATGATGACCATCAACTACCTTCGATTGCCTGCGCTGGCCCGCGTGGCCGCTGGCTTCGGCGCGAACCTACGCGTCAACGTTTACCAGCCATCGAGGACGAATCGCTTCACGCTCACCTACGAGGAGTTCTGGGACGGTTTCCGTGGTCTGGCCGCCGCCACCCGCTTGATCGCCACCACCGAGCCGGTGCTTGCCGGTGTACTCGGGCTCGCTGATTTCTCCGGCCCGGGCTGCGGCCGGTCGACCGTCCGCGTCGCGCCCGACGGTCGAGTCATGCCCTGCACGTACTGGCCTGGCAGCCGTCTCACGATCGCTGATCTCGCGCGCGTCGGCGTGGACATCGTGGAGGCGAACGAGTTCGTCGATGCGCGACGCACACCCGCGGCCTGCGCGGGCTGTCCGTGCCGCGGCGGCTGTGCGGGTCGACGCGCGCTGACGGGGCAGGCCGACGCGGCGGACCCCTACTGCCCGTTCGCTCGCGGTGACCGGATCGTCCTCGACTGGGAACGTGCCGCCAGCCAGGATCTTCCGAAGGTGGGCAGCGCTTGCACGACCGTGGTCTCGGGGCTCTGACCATGGCTCAGCCATCGCGGCCTGCGGTCGTCGGTGCGTTGCCGCGCTCGCTGTACCTGGAAACGACCAACCGATGCGATTCGAAATGCCAGACGTGCATCCGCACGTTCGAGACGCTGGAGCCGCCGGCCGACCTCACGCTCGAGCGCGTCCGGCTGATCGCCGAACAGTTCCCGGCCCTCGATCGCGTCGTGCTACACGGCATCGGGGAGCCCCTGCTCAACGCCCAGATCTTCGACATCGTCGCGTACCTCAAGACACGTGTCGCCGCGGTGCTCTTCAATTCCGACGCCATCGGGCTAACAGCCGCGCGCGCCATCCGTCTCGTCGAGAGCGGGCTCGACGAGTATCGTGTATCGATGGACGCGGCGACCGCGGCGACCTTCCGAAAGCTCCGCGGCGTCGATCGCTTCGAGCGCGTGACGACCAACGTCGCGCGTCTCGTCGCGCTCCAGCGCGAGATGGGCCGGACGACCCCGCGGGTGTCGCTCTGGTTCACGGCGTCGCGGGCGAACGTCGAGGAGCTCCCCGCCTTCGTGCAGCTCGCCGTCGATCTCGGCGTGGCCGAGGTCTATGTGCAGCGCTTGGTCTTCAACGGGCTCGGGCTCGCCACCGACGCCAATGCGCTGCACGGCAGGCTTCGAGAGCGCGAGCAGGCGCTGCTCGCCGAGGCGGATGCGCTCGCGACGCGCCACGGGATCGCCATGCGTGCCTCGGGGCTGACAACTCCGCTCGCGAGCTTGCACGGCAGCGGCGACGGTGCGCGTCACTGGGCGGGCTGTCAGCGTCCGTGGACGCTCGCGTACGTCACCGCCAACGGCAACGTCCTGCCATGCTGCATCTCACCATGGGTGGCGAAGAACTACCGCGGGCTGATCCTGGGGAACGCGTTCACGGAACGCTTCGAGGCGATCTGGGATGGCGAGCGCTATCAGCGATTCCGCACCGACTTCGAGAGCGATACGCCTCCCGACCCGTGCCGAGGCTGCGGGCGGCTCTGGAGCATCTGAGCCGTGTCGTCGCCGTCGAAGAAGGTCGCTGTCGCGATCATGGCCAAGGCTCCCCGGCCGGGAACGGTGAAGACTCGGCTCTGCCCCCCGCTGCTCGCGCCGGAAGCCGCCGCCCTCTACCGGTGCTTTCTGCTCGACAAGATCGCCGCGGTGGGGGCGCTCGCGGACGCACAGCCGGTGATCGCCTACACTCCGGACGATGCGCGCGCCGAGTTCGACGGGCTCGCGCCGGGTTTTTCCCTCGTCGCGCAGCACGGGCCCGACCTCGGCGCACGACTGCACGCAACGCTCGCGTGTCTGCTCGCAGCCGGCCACGCCGGCGCCATCGCGGTGGACAGCGACACGCCAACCCTTCCCAGCGACTTCCTGCAGCAAGCGGTGCGTTGCATGAGTCGACCCGGACCTGACGTCGTGCTCGGGCCGACAGAGGATGGTGGGTACTACCTGATCGGCGTGCGTCTCGCGCATCGCGAGCTCTTCGACGGCGTGCCGTGGAGCACGTCGGACGTGCTCGAGGTCACGCTGCGCCGCGCCGCTGCCGCGGGCTTGCGGGCCATCTGCCTGCCGTCGTGGTTCGATGTCGACACGCCCGACGACCTCGAGCGGCTGCAGACGACGCTCGACGCCGGCAACTCCGCAACGGCGTGCCAGACTCGTCGCTTCCTGGCGAGCTGGCGACGGTGACCCGCAAGAGCGAGACTGCCTGGCGGACGCTGTCGTCGAGGCCCGTCTACTCTAACAAGTGGATCTCGGTGCGCGAGGACCTCGTTGCGCTGCCCGACGGCCGTACCACCGTCTACGGCGTGGTGTCCTGCGGTCACTGCGTCGGCCTGTTGCCGTTCGTCGATCCCGACACGGTCCTGCTCGTCCGGCAGTATCGCTACGTCGCCGGACGTCCGACCTGGGAGATGCCGACCGGGGGCGTACACGAGGGTGAGACGCTCGAGCAGGCAGCTCAGCGGGAGCTCGCCGAGGAGACCGGCCATCGGGCACGGCACCTCGTGCACGTGAGCACGTATCACACGAGCAAGAGCGTGGTCGACGAGACCGCGCACCTATTCCTGGCCGATGGCCTTCACCGCGCGGACACAACCCCCGACGAAACGGAGTTCATCGATGTTCGCGTCTTCCCGTTCGACACGGTGCTCCGGATGGTGCTGGAAGGCGAGATCGTCGACAGCATGACGGTCGTCGCGGTGCTGCTGGCGGCGCGGCGGCGCGAGAACCCGCGTGGATGATCTCGCCGCTCACGGCGCTCGCGACGCGCCGAGGCGCGACGGCGAACCCGACCGTCGCGGGAAGTGGATCCGACCGGCTCGCGTCGTCGTCGCGGCGTGGGTGGCCGCGTTCTACGCTGTCGGCGGTCCCAGCGCCGAACCGGCGCGCTTCCCACCGGTCGATCGTCCGGTCGCGCCGATCATCTCGCCGGCCTACTCCACCGAGGCGGCGCGCGATCGGCACGGCGAGGCGGAGCGAGTCATGAACCGGCTGGGCGTCACGCCTGGGATGCGGGTCGCCGACATCGGCGCCGGCGATGGCTACTACACGGTGCGGCTAGCGCAGCGTCTCGGACACGGCGCGACGATCTACGCCGAGGACGTCGCACAACCCTACCTCGATCGCCTGGCGGCCCGGCTCACACGCGAGGGCGTCGCCGGAGTGACCCTCGTGCACGGCACGCCGGCCGATCCGCGACTTCCGGAGCAATCGATCGATCTCGCGATCCTGGCGCACGTGTATCACGAGATCGAGCACCCGTACGAATTCCTCTACCGGTTGCACGCGGCCCTGGCGCCAAGCGGCCGGATCGCCATCATCGACAACGACAAGCCCACCCGCGAGCACGGCACGCCGCCGGTGCTGCTCCGCTGTGAGTTGGCCGCGGTTGCCTATCGTCAGGTCGACTTCCTCTCGCTGGCCCCGGCGGACGGATACCTCGCCGTGTTCGCTCGGCCAGACGTGTTGCCCCGGCCCGAGGCTATCCAACCGTGTCGGCGCTGACGAGGACGGCTCGCGGCCTAGGGACGCCGCCGGCCCAGCGAGACACCGACGAGCGCGACCATCCCAGGAGGCGCCTGGCGCCGCTCGACGGTGAACCCCGCTCGCTCGAGGCGTATCGTCACGGCCTCGGGGGCGAGCCGCAACTTGCGGTAGACGCCCTTGCGGAAGTGCCAGCCGCCCCGCTGTCGGACCCAGATGAGATCGTGCACCTTCACGGTGCTGGGCTCGTACTCCAGGAAGCAAGTCATGACGACCTCGTCCGAGGCGTAGAGCGGGATCACGCGATCCAGGTCGCACAGCTCTCCGCTGAGATCGCGGAACGTGAGCACGAGCCGACCACCAACGGCGAGTCGCGCCGCCACCCCCTCGAAGACGCGCGCGAGGTCGGCCTCGCACTCGAGATGCGAGAGCGTGTCGCCCATACAGACGACCAGCCCGACCGCCGTCGGTACGAGGCTCGCGACGTCGCGGATGTCACCGGTGATCGCCTCGACCGCCAGGCCGCTCGCCCGATCGCTCAGCTCGGCGAGGAGCCGCTGACTGAAGTCGATGGCCAGCACCTGGAAGCCGAGACGCGCCAGGGCGACGGACTGGAAGCCGGAGCCGCAGCCGAGATCCACGGCCGTCGCGGCGCCCTGCTCGGCGGTGACGCCCAGACGTTCCAGCAGAGCGTGCTGCTCGGCGACCTTGGCCTCGAAGTCGCCGAACATACGCGAGTAGTGCTCCGCCAACACCTGCTCGTAATGCTCGCGCACCGACGTCATGTGGGCGGTCAATTCAACTCGATGGAGATCGGCTCGTTCTTCACATGGATCCGGATCAGAAGGAACTTGAACGTCTCCCTCCGGCTCGTGTTGTGCCCGGCGTGAATCTGCCCCGGCGGTACGTACGATACCGTACCCGGCTGCAGGCGTTGCTCTGGCTTTCCCTCGGTGTCGAGCGCGCCGTTGCCCTCTAGCACGTACACGATCTCGTGGCCCGCGTGATAATGCCGGCCATGCGACCAGCCCGGGGCGGTCTCCAGCCGGGAGACGATCAGCTCGTAATTGTCGATTCCCGCCAGATCAGTGCGGAGAAGCCGGGTCTCGGTGAACGAAGGCGGCGCCGCGACGAGACGGTGACCGGTCGCGCCGATGGCGATGCCGACCAGCGACGTCCCGACGATCATCAACCAGCGGATCGCTCGGCCTTCGAAGGGCATGGCGTGTTCCTCCCTCCTCGTTGTCGGGTCTCGGACCATCGATGCGAGTCTACTTTAGCGCGCTGACCGTTCGCGACGTTGCCAGATGGCTCGGCGCGCCGCCAACGACCGAGCGTGCGAGCACAGCCCTCATATTGGCCGGCGCAGGTCTGGCGCTGGGCACCGCGTGCTGGGGGCTAGCGCGGGTGTCGAACCTCGTCCTGGCGCCGCGCACGTTCCTGGTGCTCTTTACTCTCGCGTGGCTGGCCTACGCGTGTGGCGCACTCGTGACCGCTCACCTCCGCGCCCGTTTCACGGTCGTGGTGATCCTGACGGTCGGTGTCCTGAGTCGCATGCTCCTGCTTCCGGCCTTGCCCTCACTCTCCACTGACGCCTACCGGTATGTCTGGGACGCCCGGGTCTCCAGTGCCGGGATCGATCCCTACGCGTACGCCCCAGTGGCCCCCGAGGTCGCGGGACTGCGCGACACCAACATCTACCCGAGGCTGAACCATTCAACGTGGCGCACCGTATACCCTCCTGTCGCGCAGGCGTTCTTTCGCGCGGTGTACCGGCTCGCGCCCGACAACGTAGTCGCCATGAAACTCGCGCTCGGCATTGCCGAGCTGCTCGCGCTCGCCACACTCGCCCTCCTGCTTCGGACGCTCGACATACCGCTCGGCCGGCTCACGATCTACGCGTGGAACCCGCTGCTCCTCGTCGAGATCTGGGGAAGTGGTCACCTGGATGCTCTAGTGCTCGTGACGGTCACCGCCGCAGCGTTGGCATCCGCCCGGCGCCGGGACGGCATCGCGGCCACCTTGCTCGGCATCGGCACCCTCGTGAAGCTCTATCCCGCCGTGCTGCTCCTGCTACTGCCCGGTCGGCGACGCGTATCGGTGTACGCGCTGTTCGGAACCGTCGTCGTCGCGGGCACGATCGCGGCGGGCGGTCTCGGCCGTTGGCCGATCACGCCGATCTGGCGCTATGTCTCGGGAGAGTATTTCAATCCTGGCCTCGCGCGAACCTTCGTGAACGAGCCGCTGCTGGCGCTGGCAGCGACCGCCGCCTGGATGGTCGTGATCGCGTCGCGCGGGCACGCCGGCAGCCTTGCCGTGCGGGCGGTGCCAATGGCGGCGGGCGTCATCGTGCTCGGGGCGAATGTCTTTCCGTGGTACGTCGTGTGGCTCGTCCCGTTCTTGGCGGTGACGCCTTCCGTACCGTTGATCGCCTTCACCGGCACCGTGGGCTTCGCGTATAGCTTCTTCCTGTCCGAACCGTGGACGATCCCGGTGTGGGCCAGGCTCGTGGAAGTGGCGCCGCTGGCGATCGCCGCCGCCGTAAAGCTCGGTGGAGCCTTCGGGTGGCTCCCGAGCGTGCGCGCCCGCGCCAGAGCAGGATGAAGGCGGTCCTGATCGTACCCGCGCTGAACGAGGCTGCTATCGTCGGCGATCTTGTTCGCCGAACGCCGCGCGACATCCTCGCCGAGGTGATCGTCGTGGACAACGGCTCCACCGACGCGACGGCCACCGTCGCGCGTGATGCGGGAGCCCGCGTGGTGAGTGAGCCGAGGCGAGGCTATGGAGCTGCCTGCTTCGCTGGCGTCACCGCGCTTCCGCTGGACGCTGGCGTCGCCGTGTTCCTCGACGCGGACGGCAGTCAGCGACCGGAGGAGATCCCGCTGGTGCTGGATCCCGTCCTCACCGGCCGCGCGGACCTGGTCCTGGGCGCGCGGAAACTGGTGGGGCGTCATCCCGTGCACGCGGTGGCCGGCACTCGGCTCGTCGCGCAGTTCGTGGCCTGGCGATGGCGCGTGCCAATCACGGACTTCGGCCCGTTACGCGCCATCAGGGTCGATCTGCTGCGGCGCCTCGACATGCAGGACCGTGCATTCGGGTGGCCAGTGGAGATGGTGGTCAAGGCCGCGGTGCTCGGCGCGCGCATCCTTGAAGTGCCGGTGTCGCATACGCCTCGACTCGCCGGGCGCTCGAAGGTTTCTGGCACGCTTCTCGGTACCGTACGCGCCGGCTACGCGTTTCTCTCCACCGCGCTGCGCGCGGCGAGACACGAGTCCTGAAAAAAGAAGATGGCAACCGCCCAGCGAGACCTGCAAGGTGTCACTGTGCAGTTGGAAACGTCGCGCACCAGCATCGATTCGACCCGATTCGCCCTGACCTCGAACCGGGACGCAGCGCCGGGGTGTCGAACGGCGTAACGGGAGTGTTCAAGGGTGGACTTCCGGCATGGACCACCAGAAGGAGAGCCTCGCGTGATCATCGACTGGGGGCGAGAGATCTGCGGCGATCTGGCGTCGGCCGAACGCCGAGAGTGGCTCTGTACCAACGGGATCGGCGGGTTCGCCTCGGGGACGGTGGCAGGCACCCTGACGCGGCGGTACCAGGGGCTCCTCGTCGCCGCGCTCAAGCCGCCGCTCGGGCGCACCCTTCTCTGCACCAAGGTGGATGAGACCGTGGAGTACGAGAGTCTCGCGCTCCCGCTTTTCACCAACCGCTGGGCCGGGAACGCGATCGACCCCTACGGGTACCGGACGATCGAGCGCTTCACCCTCGAGGGGACGACCCCGGTGTGGACCTACACGGTCGCCGACGCGCTCATCGAGAAGCGTGTCTGGATGGAGCAGGGCGCCAACACGACGTATGTCCGCTATCGTGTGCTGCGAGCACGCGGCAGCCTCGCGCTCAAACTCAAGGTGCTCGTGAACTACCGCGACTATCACGGGGCCACCCGCGGCGACGGCTGGCAGATGGACGTGGCGCCGGTCGAGCACGGGCTCCGCGTGGCGGCGTTCGACGGCGCCGCGCCGCTGTTGCTGTTGGCCGATGGCGCGGAAGCGCGGATCGCTCATACCTGGTACCGGGACTTCGACCTTCTCGGTGAGCGCGAGCGCAGGCTCGACGCGATCGAGGATCATCTCCACGCCGGGACGTTCTCCGTTTTGCTCGCGCCCGCCGAGGCGCTGACCCTCGTGCTTTCGACTGAGTCGTCGCCCGCGTTCGACGGCGAGCAGGCGTGGGAGCGGCGAGCGCAACACGAGGAGCGGTTGGTTGCCGCCTGGAAGCGCGCCCGGCCCGAGGCGCGGAAGGCCCCCGACTGGATCAAGCACCTCGTGCTCGCCAGCGACCAGTTCATTGTGAGACGACCCACGCCCAGCGACGCCGACGGCATGACCGTCATCGCCGGCTACCACTGGTTCGGCGACTGGGGACGCGACACGATGATCGCGCTGCCGGGACTGGCGCTGGCGACCGGACGCGCGGAGATCGCCCGTCGGATTCTCACGACGTTCGCCAGGTTCGTGGACCGCGGCATGCTGCCGAACCGGTTTCCCGACGCCGGCGAGGCGCCCGAGTACAACACCGTGGACGCGACCCTCTGGTACTTCGAGGCGATCCGGGCATATCACGCGGCGACGGATGACGACGGGCTTCTCAAAGAGCTGTTCCCGGTGCTCGAGGAGATCGTGCGGTTCCACCGTGAGGGCACGCGGTACGGGATCAAGGAGGATTCCGCCGACGGCCTCCTCAGGTCGGGCGAGCCCGGCGTCCAGCTCACCTGGATGGACGCGAAGGTGGGTGACTGGATCGTCACGCCCCGGACTGGCAAGGCGGTCGAGATCAACGCGCTCTGGTACAACGCACTCCGCTCGATGGCCGGCTTTGCAAAGCGGCTGAGGCAGCCTTCCAAGCCGTGGGACGAGCTCGCTGCGCGCGTGAGAGCGGGATTCGATCGCTTCTGGAATGAGCGCGCCGGGTGCTGCTACGACGTCATCGACTCGCCCGGCGCAAACGATGACGCACTCCGGCCGAACCAGATCTTCGCGGTCTCGCTCCCCGAGAGCCCGCTCTCGCCCCAACGCCAGCGCCAGATCGTCGACGCCTGCGCCCGCCATCTCCTGACGTCCTACGGGCTCAGGAGTCTCGCGCCAGGCCACCCGAAGTACCAGGGCCACTACGGCGGCGATCAGTGGCACCGCGACGGCGCCTACCACCAGGGCACGGTGTGGGCGTTCCTCCTCGGCCCGTTCGCGCTCGCTCACTTCAAGGTGTACCGCGACGCCGAGGCAGCATGCTCCTTCCTCTCGCCTGTGGCGCATCACCTCAGCGACTACGGGCTCGGCTCCGTCGCCGAGATCTTCGACGGCGATTCGCCGTTTGCACCGCGCGGGTGCATCGCGCAAGCGTGGTCCGTCGCCGAGACGCTGCGCGCCTGGCATGAGCTCGCGGGCCGAGACTTCCGCGCCTCAGCGAGACCTGACACAGTTGTGACCGTCGACCCGCACCCCTCGTCCGAAAATCCGCCGCGCAGGGGCTGATCTCCGCCCCCCGGCGATCGCGGGCTCGATCTGGGCGCGCAAGTGCAGGAGACTTTCGGCCGGACGATCCTGGTCTCTCTGGCAAGGTTGTCGGCGTGTCGCGAGAGGCCGACGAGCGCGTGATCCGCATCCGGCTGACCTCTGTGGACGCAGCCGATCAGAGGCTCATCGAGATGCTCACGTCTTAGGCAGGCCGCCGGGGGGACCGGTGTAGCCGGACGGACCGTCGTAGAATGGACGGCCAGGAGCCGGCCGGCCGCCATGGACAAGCCTCAGTCGCCCGCACAGGACGCCGACGCACAGCGTTTGCGGACGCTGCTCGAGATCAACAACGCCGTGATCTCGAGCCTGACGCGGGAAGCTCTCTTCCACGCGATCGCCGGCGCGCTGCGCCGCATCATGCCGTTCGATCGCACCGCGATCTTCCTCCACGACGCCGACAAGGACGTGCTCCGCCTCTTCATCCTCGAGTCATCCCTGCCGACGTCCTACTTCACCGTCGGCATGGAGATGCCCCAGGAAGAGAGCCACGTCGGCTGGGCGTTCCAGCAGCAGCGCTACCGCGTGTGCCGCGACCTGAGGACCGAGAAGCGGTATCCCATGGAAGAGCGCGCTTACCAGGACGGCGTCCGCTCGTACGTGGTCGTGCCGCTCGTCGCCAGGGGCAGGAGCGTCGGTGTCCTGGCCGTCGCCAGCACGATCCCCGGCCAGTATTCCGACGCCGACGCCGTCCTTCTCCAGGAGGCCGCGAACCAGATCGGTTTGGCCGTCGAGAACATGAAGGCGTACGAGGCGATCACCACGCTCAACCGCGAGGTTCGGGCGGAGGCCGCTCACCGCCGTGAGGTCGAAGAGACGCTCCGCGCGGTCGTCGAGGGAACGGCCGCGGCGACCGGCAGCGACTTCTTCTACTCGCTGGTCCAGCACCTCGCCTCGGCGCTGCGCGTCCGTTACGCCTTCGTCGCCGAGTGTGTCGAGGGGACGGACGACCGGGTCCGCACGCGCGCGTTCTGGAAGGGCGAGGGCTTCGGAGAGAATTTCGAGTACGACGTCGCCGGCACGCCCTGCATGAGAGTTCTCGATGGCGAGGTCGGTCACTACGGGAAGGAGGTGCAACGGCTCTTTCCGGACGACCGTGACCTGGTCGAGCTCGGCGCTGAGAGCTACCTGGGAGTTCCCGTGCTGGACCCCTCGGGACCGCTGATCGGCCACCTGGTGATCCTGGACGACCAGCCGATGGTGGATCCTTCCCGCGCGCTCGCGATCTTGCGCGTGTTCGCCGCGAGGGCGGGCGCCGAGCTGGCCCGCCTGCGGGCTGACGAGCGCCTCCGGGTGGCACTCGCCGAAGTCGAGACGCTGAGGAGCCGTCTCCAGGCCGAGAACGTGTACCTTCAAGACGAGATCCACTCCGAGCACAACTTCGACGATATGGTCGGGTCGAGCCCGGCGCTCCTCGAGGTGCTTCGCGAGACCGAGCAGGTGGCCCCCACGGACTCGACGGTGCTCGTGTACGGCGAGACCGGCACCGGCAAGGAGCTCATCGCGCGCGCGATCCACAAGCGAAGCCCACGCCGCGAGCGCCCCCTCGTGAAGGTGAACTCCAGCGCTATCTCGGCCGGTCTGGTGGAGAGCGAGCTCTTCGGTCACGTGAAAGGCGCGTTCACCGGCGCCATCGAGAAGCACATCGGTCGCTTTGCGCTCGCGGACCACGGCACGATCTTTCTCGACGAAGTCGGCGAGCTCCCACTCGAGACGCAGGTCAAGCTGCTCCGTGTCCTCCAGGAGCAGGAGTTCGAGCCGGTGGGCAGCAACCAGACGGTCCGCGTGGACGTAAGGGTGATCGCGGCGACCAACCGTGATCTGGAAGAGGCCGTGCGCGCCGGGCGGTTCCGCGCGGACCTCTTCTACCGCCTGAACGTGTTCCCGCTCCGGGTGCCGCCGCTGCGCGAGCGGGCGTCGGACATCCCACAGCTCGCGATGTTCTTTCTCTCGCGCTTCGCCAAGCGGTTCGGCCGCCGGGTCGACACGATCGCCTCGGAGACGATGGACCGGCTTGTGAGCTATCCGTGGCCGGGCAACATCCGGGAGCTGCAGAACGTCATCGAGCGGGCCGTCGTGCTCTCGCGGGGTCCGGCGCTGGAGCTGGACAGGGATCTCCTTCCCGTCCCGGCCCGCCTCGGGTCCGGGCCGGGCGTCGAGCGCCACGCGGAGCCCGGCCGGCCTCTCGCCAAGTCCGCCGCTTCGGGGCTCGCCGCCGCCCTGGAGGAGACCGAGCGGGCTCACATCGTGGCCGCGCTGGAGAGGGCCGACGGGGTCATCGAAGGACCCAGGGGGGCGGCGAAGATCCTCGAGATGCATCCCAACACCCTGCGCAGCCGGATGGAGAAGCTCG
>QHSU01000146.1 GCA_003220535.1 Candidatus Rokuibacteriota bacterium | reverse complement strand
AGCCCCGTAACTCGGGTGGCAGCGTGGAGGGAAACCGAGACGCTGAAGCCCACCGACCAAGCCCTCGGAAGGAGGGTGAGTGAGTCGCCGGGCCGTAACGAGAGTGAACGCACAGGTGGCCCCGAAATACTTAAGCCCCGGAGGCCGAGCCTCACGGTTGAGAGGCGAAGGCGGCATGGTCCGTCGCACCTGGCTGATGCGGCGGGACACTCCGGCGGGGTGAGAGCGACGGCACGGTGACCAGGACACGTCGAGCGACTGGAGAAGCCCTCCTCGTCCCACCGCGAAAGCGGTGGAGTCATGTCCAAGCTATAACCAGTGACCCTGGGAAGTGGGCGGACGGCGAGAGGGTGACGGAGGGGTCCGCAGTAGCGAGGAAGCGGGGTAATGCCCGGGGAGCGAAGGGACCCTACTGGTGTGCCGCGTCTCCGCCAACACGGGAGGCAGGGGGGCCATGACAACGGCGCCCATCAGTCTGCAAGACCTGCAGCGGAGGCTCTACGTCAAGGCGAAGGCCGAGAAGGACTGGCGGTTTTGGGGCCTGTACGTGCACGTGGGCAAGCTGGAGACGCTCCGAGCGGCGTACGTGATGGCCAAGGAGAATGACGGCGCTCCGGGTATCGACGGGGTGACGTTCGAGGCCATCGAGGCAGCCGGGGTGGAACCGTTTCTGGCCCAGCTACGGGCCGAACTGGTCACACGCACCTACTGGCCACTGCGGAACCGACGGGTCGAGATTCCGAAAGACGGCGGGAAGGTCCGCGTCCTGGGGATCGCGGCAATTCGGGACCGTGTGGTGCAGGGGGCGCTCAAACTCATCCTGGAGCCGATCTTCGAAGCGGACTTTCACGACGGGTCGTATGGGTATCGACCGAAACGGACAGCCCAGCAGGCGGTCGACCGAGTGGCCGAGGCCATCGTGCGGAACAAGACGCGGGTGATTGACGTGGATCTCGCGGCGTACTTCGACAGCGTGCGGCACGATCGGCTGCTCGCTAAGGTGGCACGCCGGGTGAACGACCGAGACATCTTGCACTTGCTGAAGCTGATGCTGAAGGCCGCGGGGAAGCGCGGGGTTCCTCAGGGCAGCGTGATCTCCCCCCTCCTCAGCAACATCTACCTCACCGAGGTCGATGCGATGCTGGAGCGGGCCAAGGCGGTCACAGCCAACGGCACGCACACGTACGTCGAGTACGCGCGCTACGCCGACGACCTGGTGATCCTCGTGAACAACGACCGTCGGCAGGACTGGCTGGTGGAGGCGGTACCCCAACGACTCCGAGAGGAGTTGGCGAAACTCGATCTACGGCTGAACGAGGAGAAGAGTCGGATCGTGGACCTGAGTCGGGGGGAGAGCTTCGGATTCCTGGGCTTTGATTTCCGGCGTCTCCGGTCACTCCGGGGGCGCTGGCGGCCGCAGTACACGCCGAAGCAGAAGAAGCGCACGGCGTTGCTGCAGGGGCTCAAGGAGGTGTTCCGGCGCTCCCGGTCCCAGCCGGTGGCGGCGTTGATCGCCGAGATCAACCCGAAGCTGCGGGGCTGGGTCAACTACTTCCGGATCGGGCATGCGAGCCGGTGCTTTGCCTTTGTGAGGCAGTGGGTCGAGCGGAAGGTGCGGCGCCACCTGATGCGGGCGAGGAATCGTCGGGGCTTCGGCTGGAAGAGGTGGAGTACGGCGTGGCTCTATGACCAGCTCGGCCTGTTCGCAGACTACCGAGTGCGGTACCTGAGCCGGGCCTGAAAGTGCTCCCAGCCGATAGGCCACATAACCCATGACGCGAAGCGACCAGGTAAGCCCGGTGCCGGAAATCGGCACGCCGGGTTTGAGGTGGCGGGGGTTGGAAACAGCTTACGGCGAACCTACACGGGCACGAAGCTGGAAACGGCGGATACAGCCAAGGGGAGCCTACGGAGCTTTGCGCCAGTCCTCGACCCGACTCAAGACCGCGAAGGCGCTCGGCCTCACCATCCCGCCCTCGGTCCTGGCCCGGGCGGACGCGGTCCTTCAGTAGCGGATGTCCACGTTCACCGTGATGGGGTCAGCGAGGACACGCCCACCCACGGTCAATGGAGGGAGGAGACCATGACCCACGCCCGGCTCGTCAGAAGCGCGGTACTCACGGCCGGTCTGGCGGTCGCGAGCGTGGCGCTCGCCCAGCCCTTCACGCTCACGAGCTCCGACATCAAGCCGAACGCCCCGATTGCCGAGGAGCATGTGTTCAACAGCTTCGGCTGCTCGGGCAAGAACGTGTCGCCGGCCCTGTCGTGGTCCGGCGCGCCCAAGGGCACGAAGAGCTTCGCGCTTCTCGTGCACGATCCCGATGCGCCCACCGGCGGCGCCGGCTGGTGGCATTGGCTGGTGGTCAATATCCCGGCCAGTACCACCGAGCTCAAGAAGGACGCCGGCAAGGCCGACAGCGCCACCCTGCCGCAGGGCGCCGAGCAGATCACCACCGACTTCGGCAGCCCTGGCTGGGGTGGCCCGTGCCCTCCGCCGGGCAAGCCTCACCGCTACCACTTCACGCTGTACGCGCTGAAGGTCGAGAAGCTCGATCTCCCGAAGGGGGCGACCGCGTCGCTGGCCGGCTTCATGGTCAACGCCAACGCGATCGGCAAGGCGACCCTGACTGGCAAGTACGGTCGAACGAAGTAACGTGGACCGTCACCCTGGACCCCTGCGAAGGCGCTCGGCCTGACCATCCCGCCCTCGGTGCTGGCCCGGATTGCGTGGAAAATCTCCTCGTTGCCGGCGCCTCACCAGCGGGCGCGGACAGCTTCCAACCTCCTGTCGCGGCCTCTACGAAGGCCGCCGAGATCCTGGGAGTGTCCCTGGACGAGGTCCTCTTCGTCACCAATCACGCCTTCGACCCCATCGGTGCCAAGGTGGCCGGGATGCATACCGCCTTCATCACCCGGCACCACCGGCCCTTTGGCCTGACCCCGCACCAACCCGATCTCATAGAATCTTCAGGGTCTAGGACCTCCTCGATCGGCGTGACGCCAGGGGGTCAACCACTTGATTCGGCGCCTCGGTTGGGGGCGAGAGAGTCCCGCACCGCCGCCTTCAGCTCTTGGAGAGTGAGGGGCTTCGAGAGCAGACGGACGCCATGGGAACGGGCGCGC
>QHSU01000075.1 GCA_003220535.1 Candidatus Rokuibacteriota bacterium | reverse complement strand
GAGGGTGTCGGGCTTGATGGAGGGGTGCAGGTTGACCTTCACCTTGCGGCCCTGGGAGAGGATGGTGACGGTGTTGTCCTCGTTGGCGGCCAAGTAGACGCCGTAGGTCGAGGGCGGGGCGCAGAGCTTGTCGACCTCTTCCTTGAGCGCGGTGATCTGCTCGCGCGCCTCGTAGAGCGCGTTCACGAGCTTCTCGTTCTGGTTGAACGCCTGCACGAGCTGACGATTCGCCTCGCGCAGCTTGTTCTCGAGGACCATGAAGTCCTTGGGCGTGTCCTCGAGCTTCTTCCGGAGATGAACGGTCTCCGCCTCGAGCGAACGGATGTAGGCCTGGAGGTCCTGCACCTGGATCTCGTACTCCGTGAGCCGGCGGCGTGTGCTCGAATCCGACATAGAAGCGGGGAGGAACTTGGAGAAGCCCTCACGACTGGGGCTAGTCTTTTTGTCGAACTCCTTCATAGCCCATCCCTTCTCACTTGACCCCTTGTGCGCCGCTCATGCACAAGCATTTGCCGTGTGCTCGAAGTATAGGCGGCTAGAAAAAAGAAAGTCAAGGTTGGCAGGTAATTTACCGCCGGTTGACATGTTGAATTTTCTGTGTTTTTCCCCATCCTGCTGGGTCCGTTGCCACTCCGTCACCTACCCTCACCTCCGACCTTGGAACATCAGCAAGTTCTGTACCTGACGCGCGCGGTGTTCTGCTCTCGAAACGAGTGGCACGAATAGTGGGTTCCACGTATAAAAGCCACGATGCTCGCGCCGACGTTAGTCCGCGTCGCTGCCGTTCTGGCTCTCCTGGTGACGATCTTGGTCGCACGGCCGCTCACGCACTCGTCGGCGCAGAGCCAGAACGCGCCGACGGTCGCCCGCCGCGAGCTCCGTATCGGGGTCCCCGGAGTGCCTGGCGTCCTCGACCCGGGGGCCGCGCTCGAGGGGGCGACACCCCTCATCGCCCGGCAGGTCTTCGACACGCTCGTGGCGTGGCGCGAGGGGACCACCGACATCGAGCCGGCGCTCGCCACCCGGTGGAGCGCGTCACGCGAAGGGCTCGTCTGGTCCTTCACGCTGCGAGAGGGCGTCAAGTTCCATGACGGAAGCCCGCTCACCTCGCTGGAGGTCGCCGCCAGCTTCGAGCGGCAGCTTCGCACCGACGTCCAGGCCGCAGGTCGGGCATGGCCGGCTCTGCTCCGCGGCACACCCGGGGTGGTGAAGGAGGTCCGAGCGCCCAATGCGCGGACGATCGAGATCGTTCTCGTCCAGCCCTACGCGGCTCTGCTCACGGTGCTTGCTCATCCCGGCCTCGGGATCGCGAAGCCCTCAGCGGCTGCCGACGGCGCGGGGCGACTCGTGGGCACCGGCCCCTACCGCGTCGTGGACGCCTCGGTCGGTCGCCTGGCGCTCGAGGCGATGGCTGGCTACTGGGGTGGACCTCCGAAGTCCGAGCGGCTGGTGTTTCTCGACGTGAGTGCGGACGATCAGGCCGAGGCTGAGCTCGATTCACGGTCGCTCGACATCTGGTTCCCCACAGGCCCCCCGCGGCGCACCGAAGGGACGCTCTCGGCCCCGGGCCTTCGCATCGGATATCTCACGTTCCAGACCGAGAAGGAGCCTTTCTCGCGCAAGGCGCTCCGCAAAGCCGTTGCAGCGGCCCTCGATCCAGCCATCCTCGGCGTGGCCCTGGACCGGGCGGCCGTCCCGCTCCAGTCGTTCCTGCCTCCGGGCGTCTGGGCGCGAAGGGAGGGCTCTCCGATTCTTGGTGGGAGCCGCACCACGGTGAAGACGCTCATCCGCGAGAGCGGCTGGCCGAAGGATACGAAACCCACGCTGCTCGTGCCGGCCGAGACGACGCCGCTCAACCTGCCAAAGCTCGCCGAGACGATCCAGCTCCTCCTGGGCTCGGACGAGCTGACGCTGAACGTCCAGGTGGAGCCCGAAGCGACCGTGCGGACACTCCTGCAGACCGGAGCGTACGACGTCGCGATCGCGGAGGCCACGGTCGCCGGAGGCGATCCCCATCTCCTCTTGTATCCGCTGTCGACGAGCGAATCGGCGACGAAGGGACCGCGGGCGCTGAACTTCTCCTTTTATCGGAATCCGCGGCTGGACGACGTGCTGATCCGGGCTAGCCAGCTCTTCTTCCGCACCGAGCGCCAGCGGCTCTACCAGCGCGCGCAGGGGCTCCTCGCGGATGAGCTCCCGTGGCTTCCGATCTACGTGCGCCTGCAGTGGGCCGTGGCTCGTCCGGAAGTTCGAGGCCTGCGTCTTCATCCGACGGGCGTTCACCGTCTCGACACGGCGAGCCTCGAGCCCTCTCCCGCCATGGCGCCAGCCCCCGGCGCCACGCGCTGATCGGCGCCGGCGAGCCAGACCGGCGCCCGGTCCCGAAGGGGTTGTCCGCAAGATCGGAGCCGGTCCCGAAGGGTTGTCCGCAAAACCGGAGCCACGTCGCGTCTCTCTCAGGCCACCCTCGGTCTGAGCCGACCTCACGGCACCCGCTACAATGGTAGTCTCTGCGTATGCCGTCGATCGCCGAGACCACCGTCGAGATGATCGAATGGGTGTTCCCGGAGTACGCGGGCGGGCCAGGGCAGATCCACGGCGGACGGATGATGGAATGGATCACCAAGGCCGGCACGCTGGCCGCGTCCCGCGTCGCGCGCGGGACGGTGGTCCTCGGCGCCATGGACGATATCGACTTTCTCCACCCCGTCAAGGTGGGCCAGATCGCGATCCTCAGGGCGCGGGTCGAAGACGTGGGCACGAGCTCCCTCGAGGTGGGCGTGCGCGTGTTCGCGGAAGACGTGACGACCGGCGAGCGCCGCGTGACCCTGAACTCGCATCTCGTGTTCGTCAAGGTCGGCGAGGACGTCCGCCCGCGCCCCGTCGAGGCGAAGATCCGGGCGAGGGGCGCAGCAGAGTCGGCGCTGGTCGAGGCCGCACGAGCGCGCCGTGAGCAGCGACTGGCGCGCTTCGCCAAGCGAGCGACGCGCCTCGCCGAGAGCGCCGACGCCGACCTGGACGCGAGCGACGTCGACGTGGGCTGGCGGTTCGAGTCCACGCGGAGCGTGCTGCCCGAGGACGCGCTCTTCGGCAACACCATGTTCGTGGGCAAGATGCTCATGGCGCTCGACGAGGCGGGCGGGATCCTCTCGATGCGATACTGCAAGGGGCTCGTGATGACCGCGTGCGTCGACGCGATGGACTTCTACTCGCCGATCCTCACGCACGAGGTCGTCACCTTCAAGGCCGGGCTCAATCACGTCGGCACCTCCTCGCTCGAGGTCGGCGTGAAGGTCCTGGCCGAGATCCCGTGGTCGGGTGAGGTCCGCCACGCCTGCACGGCGTTTCTGACGTACGTGCACCTGGGACCCGACCTGCGACCGCGGCCCTGCCCGCCGTACCCGCCGACCACCGCGGGCGCCCGGCGCCGATGGGAGGCGGCGGTCGGCCGCCGGGCGCAGCGGCTCGAGCGCGTCAAGGGACTCAAGGCGATGCTGCTCAACGAAAGAGGGTAGGGCGATGTCAGGGCATTCCCGATGGTCACAAATCAAGCGCAAGAAGGGCAAGACAGACGTCCAGCGCGGCAAGCTCTTCTCGAAGATCCTCCGCGAGATCACGGTGGCGGCGAGGAACGGCGGCGGCGATCCCAAGGCCAACATGCGCCTGAAAGCCGCGATGGAGTCCGCCAAGGAAGCGAACATGCCGCAAGAGAACATGAAGCGGGCGATCCAGAAGGGTACCGGCGAGCTCCCGGGGGAGTCGTACGAGGAGATCACCTACGAAGGGTACGCCCCCGGCGGCGTCGCCGTCCTCGTTCAGGTCCTCACCGACAATCGCAATCGCACCGGCCCCGAGATCCGGCACGTGTTCGAGAAATTCGGGGGCAACATGGGGTCGTCGGGCGCCGTCGCGTGGATGTTCGAGCGTCAGGGCATCATCCAGGTGGACGCCGGCAAGATCAGCGAGGACGACTTGCTCGCCAAGGCGCTCGACGCCGGCGCCACCGACATGCGTCGAGCGGAAAAAGCTTTCGAGATCATCACCGCGCCTGCTGAAATGGACACGGTGCGCGACGCGCTGCAGCGGGCGAAGGTACCCGTGCTCGAGGGCCAGGTCAGCTTCGTTCCGCAGTCGACGGTGCGGGTCGAGGGCAAGGACGCGACCGCCGTGGTGCGCCTGATCGAGGCGCTGGAGGAGTTGGACGACGTCCAGTCCGTTTACGCTAACTACGACATCCCTGACGAGGTTCTCGAGGCCATCTCGGCCGCCTAGCCTCCGGGTCCTCGGCGTCGATCCAGGCCTGGTCGGCACCGGCTACGGGCTGATCGAGCCGGCGTCCGGCGGGATCGTCGTGCTCGGCAGCGGCGTCATCTCGACGAACGCCGACCTGCCGCTCGAAACGCGGATCCATCTGATCTACGACGCCGTCCGTCGGCTTCTCGAGACACGGGCGCCGACGGTGCTGGTCCTCGAAGATCTCTACACCGAGTACCGGTTCCCGCGCACCGCGCTCCTCATGGCCCACGCCCGCGGCGTGATCTGTCTGGCCGCGCGCCAGTGCGACGTCGCCGTCCTCGCGCTGGCTCCGGCGGAGGTCAAGCGCGCCGTCGCGGCCACCGGCGCCGCCTCCAAGCACCAGGTGCAGCACTCCGTGCGACGACTCCTCAAGCTCGAGGCTCTTCCGACGCCGTCGCACGTCGCCGACGCGCTGGCGCTGGCGCTCACAGGGTTCTCGCGTCTGGGCGGACGGTTGGCGTGATCGCGACCCTCGCCGGACGGCTGCGGCGCAAGCTCGAGGACCGCGTGATTCTCGAGTGCGGCGGCCTCGGCTACGAGGTGTTCCTGCCGCCGATCGCCCTCCGGCAGATCGAGCACGTCACCGCCGGCCCGGGCGAGAAGGGGAGCGAGCTCGAGCTCGTCATCTACTACCACGCGACCCGCGATCAGCCGCGCCCCGTGCTGATCGGCTTCATCTCCGATCTCGACAAAGAGTTCTTCGAGAAGCTCATCACCGTGAAGGACATCGGGCCGATGGTCGCGGCGCGCGCGCTCGCGCTGCCGGTCGGCGAGCTGGCGGCGGCGATCGCGCGGCAGGACGAGAAGTTCCTGCGTGCGTTACCCGGCATCGGCCCCCAGAAGGCCAAGAACATCGTCGCGCAGCTCCAGAACAAGGTCGCGAAGTTCGCCCTGGCGCGCGCCGGGGCCGCCGTCGAGCCGATCGCCGCCGCGCCGGTGCCCGTCGACGCCGACGGCCTCCGCGAGCTCGTGTGGGAGATCATGGTCAAGCAGCTCGGGCACCGGCCTTCCGAGGCGTCGCAGCTGATCACCGACGCGTTCCGCCGCCGGCCGTCGATCATGACGCCGGAGGATCTGTTCGACGAGATCTACCGGGGAGAGAAGGCGTGACCGCGGCGGCGGACGAAGGCAAGATCCTCAGCCGGGTCGCGGCGCCCGAAGAGGCGCAGTTCGAGCGCCAGCTCCGTCCCCGGACGTTCGAAGAGTACGTCGGGCAGGAGCAGGCGGTCGCGAGCCTGCGCGTCTCGGTGGAGGCGGCGAAGCTCCGGCGCGAGTGCGTCGACCACGTGCTCCTGTACGGTCCGCCCGGGCTCGGCAAGACGACGCTCGCCGGGATCCTCGCCAACGAGATGGGCACCACGCTGGTGACGACCTCGGGGCCGGCGATCGAGCGCGGCGGCGACCTGATGGGCATCCTGACCAACCTCGGCGAGAACGACGTGCTCTTCATCGACGAGGTCCATCGGCTGCCGCGGGCGGTCGAGGAGCTGCTGTACCCGGCGATGGAGGATTTCGCCGTCAATTTCGTCATCGACAAGGGCCTCCACGCGCGGACCCTCAAATATTCGCTCCACCCCTTCACGCTCGTGGCGGCGACCACGCGGCCCGGCATGCTGTCGGCGCCTCTGCGCGAGCGCTTCGGGATCTTCCATCATCTGGACTTCTACTCCGAGGGCGAGCTCGCCAGGATCGTGAACCGCTCCGCGGTGATCCTGGACTCTCGGGTCGAGCCGGACGGCGCGGCCGAGATCGCGCGCCGCGCCCGCGGCACGCCTCGCATCGCGAACCGCCTGCTCCGCCGGGTGCGCGACTACGCACAGGTGAAGGGCGACGGCAGCATGACCGAGGACATCGCGCGCCGCGGCCTCGACAGCGAGGGCGTGGACGCGCGCGGCCTCGACCGCCTCGACCGGCGTTTCCTCGGTGCGATCGTCGACCACTACGGCGGGGGCCCGGTGGGCCTCGAGGCGATCGCCGCCACCATCAACGACGAGGCCGAGACCCTGTCCGAGATGGTCGAGCCCTACCTCCTGAAGATCGGTTTCATCGTGCGGACGCCCAACGGCCGACGCGTCACCCGTGAGGCGTACCGGCACCTGGGCAAGCAGCCCCCCGCCGCCACCCCCGGGCAGCAAGGCCTCTTCGAAATGACGTCATGAACGATGTCGGCAAGATCCTCATCGCCTTCGGGCTCTTGATCGCCCTGGCCGGCGTCGTGCTCGTGCTCGTCGGGCGCGTCCCGTGGATCGGCCGCCTGCCCGGCGACATCCACATCCAGCGCGGGAACTGGACCTTCTACTTCCCGCTGGCGACGTCGCTGCTGCTGAGCGCCGTGCTGACCCTGCTCCTGTACGTGCTGGGCCGTCGGTGAGCCGCCTCATCGCGGCGGCGGCGCTGATGGCGTTCGCGGGGACCGCGATGGTCGGGACGGACACGATCCGCGTCGCGATCGTCGAGAACGCGCGCCTCGCGGAGTTGCGCGGTGTCGACATCGAGGTGAGCGAGCTCGGATGCCCCGCCTGCCCGGGGCGCTCGTGGCGCACCGATGCCGTCAGGGCGGTGCCGAGCGGCCAGGGCGTCGAGATCGACGGGCGGTCGGCGCCGGGCTTCCGCCTGACGAGCGACAACCCGATCCGGACGAACGGACGCGAGTACCCCGCGGGGCTCGAGGTCGTCCGCAACGGCGAGGGCCTGGCGATCGTCAACGAGCTTCGCCTCGAGGAGTACCTCGTCGGCGTCCTGCGTGGCGAGACCAGCGAGCGATGGCCGGGCGAGACATTGCGCGCGCAGGCGATCGTGGCACGAACCTATGCGGCCTACCATCGGGCGTTGAACGGGGGCAAGCCGTACCACCTCGTGGCCTCGACCGCCCACCAGATGTACGCGGGGCGCGTCCCGGGGTCCTCGCCCATCTGGGACGCGGTGCGGGACACGGCCGGACAGGTGCTCTTCTGGGAGGGCGAGCTGTTCCCGGCGTTCTACCACTCGGCGAGCGGTGGCTACACCGAAGATCCACGCACGGTGTTCGCGGCGCGGAACATGCCGGCGCTCAAGGCGATCCGCGACGACTTCTCGTCGGCGTCGCCGCACTTCTACTGGACCCTCGACCTCCGGCTCGCGGACCTGTCCGACATCCTCCGGCGAAGCGGCAATGACGTCGGCGGCGTGACCGCCATCGAGGTCATCGAACGCACGCCCTCGCTCCGCGTGTCGACCCTCACGATCCACGGCACGCGAGGCTCGGCGCGGCTGCGCGGCAACGACTTCCGGCGCATGGTCGGGTACGAGACCATCAAGTCCACGCTCTTCGCCGTCGCGGTCGATGACGCGGTCGCCCACTTCTCCGGCCGTGGCTACGGCCACGGCGTGGGCATGTCTCAGTGGGGTGCGAAGGGGATGGCGGAGCAGGGGTACAAGGCCGAGAAGATCCTCGAGTACTACTACCCGGGGACGACGCTCGGCTCGCTCGGCGCGCCGCAGGCGCGGTGACGATCTCCTGGCCCGACTTCGAGAAGGTAGAGATGCGTGTTGGCGTCGTCACCGACGCGCGGGAGTTCCCCGAGGCGCGGAGACCGGCCTACCGGCTCTGGATCGACTTCGGTCCGCTCGGCGTCAAGCGCTCGAGCGCCCAGGTCACCGCGCACTACCGTCCCGGCGAGCTGATCGGCCGCCGGGTCGTCGCGGTCGTCAATTTTCCGCCGAAGCAGATCGGCCCGTTCGTGTCGGAAGTCCTCGTGCTCGGCGCCTACGACGAGGCCGGCAACGTCATCCTGCTCCACCCCGACAAGCCCGTCGCGCCCGGCTCGAAGATCGGCTAAGCTCTCGCCGGCGCCCGCCCGCGCCCGATCGAGTGTCATTCCATTCCCCAGGGAAGTCCCAAAGGGGGCATTGGTCATGAGAGTCGGGATCTCGCTGACGAGCAGTCACGCCGTGACGGACCCGCGCGAAGGCGCGCGCTGGATGATCGAGCGTGCCGCCGCCGCCCGGCGGGCGGGCCTCGACTCTCTCTTCGTCGGCGACCACCACGCGACGCCGGCGCCTTACTACCAGAACGTCCCGATCCTCGGGCGGCTGCTCGCCGAGTGGGGTGACGCGCCTGCGGGCTGCCTGTTCCTCCTGCCGCTCTGGAATCCGGTGCTCGTGGCGGAGCAGATCGGGACGCTGGCGGCCGTCGCGCGCGGCCGCTTCATCGTCCAGTGCGGCCTCGGCTACGACGAGGCGCAGTTCGTGGCCATGGGGACGACCCTCCGGTATCGTCCGTCGGCCTTCGAAGAGTCGCTATCGATCGTCCAGCGCTTGCTGCGGGGCGAGACCGTCAGCTCGTCGCGCCGCTTCGTCTTCCGAGAGGCGCGTGTGGGGCTGCGGCCGGCCGAGAACGTGGAGTACTGGATCGGCGCCAGCGCGCGGCCGGCGATCGATCGCGCCGCCCGCCTGGTCGACGGTTGGCTCGCCTCGCCGGGGCTCACCGTCGACGAGGCGCGTGACCAGGCGGCCTACTACCTCGAGCGCTGCAAGGCCTACGGACGCAAGCCGACCGCCGTCGCCATCCGTCGCGACATCTACGTCGGGGAGTCGGCCGCCGAGGCGGACCAGGTCTTGAAGGGCGTCCTCGCCGCCGGGTACCGGGGCATCGCGCAGGCCGCGCTGGTTGCCGGGTCGGTCGCCGCGGTCGTCGAGCGCTTTCGCGCCCTCGCGGCCCTCGGCTACACCGACGTCATCGTCCGCCACCTCACGACCGACCACGCGAAAGTCCTCGGCTCACTCGCCCGCCTTCGCGAGGTGCGTGAAGCGCTCACCAGCGTGTAGCCGGTTCCGAGCGCCGACTTGGCCGCGCCACGATCGAAGACTCGGCAGGTACGGCAAGTCGGTAGGGGGAATCGGGGGGAGCGGCGCCGCTCCCCCCGATGTTCAATCAGATTGTGCCGCCTTGTATGGCGTGGTCCGGCGTCGGCGGCGCAACGCTCGCGACGCTCGCGAGCGTCGGCCCGGCGACGGCCGAGGCGTGAGCGCGCGAGGTACACTAGCAGCGTCGTGGACCTGGCCGAGCTCGACTACGACCTGCCGCCTGAGCTGATCGCGCAGACGCCCGTCCCGTCGCGCGACGCGTCGCGGCTCCTCGTGATCGATCGCAGTCGCGGAGGCTTCGAGGACCATGGGTTCGCCGAGCTTCCAAACCTGCTGCGGCCAGGGGACTGCCTCGTCGTCAACAACTCGCGCGTGATCCCGGCGCGGGTCATGGCGCGGGACGCCGGCGGGCGCTCGGTCGAGCTGTTGTTCATCGAGCCGGTCGACCGCCGCCGCTGGCGGGCGCTGATGCGGCCGGGGCGCCGTGGCCGCGTCGGCGTGGAGCTCATGGTCGGTGAGGCGCCGGCGTCGCGACTGCGCATCGTCAGCGTCGACGCCGACGGTCCTCGCGTCGTCGAGCGGCTGGACGGTCCGCTCGACGAGTTGATGGAGGCACACGGCCTGCCACCGCTCCCGCCCTACATCCGACGGTTCGCGGCGCCGACCGCGGAGGACCGCGAGCGCTACCAGACCGTCTACGCGCGGTCGCCGGGGTCGATCGCCGCGCCGACCGCCGGGCTTCATTTCACTCCCCGCGTCCTGGACGCGCTCCGGCGTCGCGGCGTCGAGATCCACGAGCTCACGCTCCACGTCGGCGCGGGCACGTTTCGCCCGATCAAGGCAGAGAAGCTCGAGGACCACGTCCTGCCGCCGGAGCGGGTGGTCGTCCCCTCGAGCGTGGCGGACGCCGTGAACCGGGCGCGAGCCGACGGCCGCCGGGTCATCGCGGTCGGTACGACGACGGCGCGGGCGCTGGAGAGCGCGGCCCCCGACGGCCGCGTGCGTCCGCTCGACGGCGCGGCGCGACTCTACGTCATTCCGGGCTATGCGTTCCGGGTGGTGGACGCCCTCCTGACCAACTTTCACCTGCCGCGCTCGTCGCTCCTGGTCCTGGTCGCGGCCTTCGCCGGGCGCGAGCTCGTCCTGAAGGCGTACGGCCACGCGGTCCGCGCCGGCTATCGATTCTACTCGTACGGCGACGCGACGCTGATCCAGTGACGTTCGAGGTCGTCGCCACCGACGGCGCCGCGCGGGCCGGCCGCCTCACGACCGCTCACGGTGCGGTCGAGACGCCGAACTTCATGCCGGTCGGCACGCAGGGCTCGGTGAAGGCGCTGGCGCCGGACGATCTCCGAGCCGCCGGGGCGCAGATCGTGCTCGCCAACACGTATCATCTCTTCCTCAAGCCCGGCCACGACGTCATCCACGAGCTCGGCGGCCTGCATCGCTTCATGGGCTGGGACGGCGCGATCCTCACCGACTCGGGCGGCTTCCAGGTTTTCAGCCTCTCGAAGCTCCGGACGATCACCGACGCGGGTGTCGAGTTCCGATCCCCGGTCGACGGCTCCGCCCACTTCCTGTCGCCGGAGATCGCCGTGGAGGTCCAGCACGCCCTCGGCGCCGACATCATCCATCCGCTCGACGAGTGCCTCGCCTACCCGGCGACCGGCGAGGCCGCCCGCCGCTCGCTCGAGCTGACGCTGCGCTGGGCCGCGCGGTCGAAGGCGGCGCACGCGGCGCGCGGGGCGGCGAGCCGAGCGATGTTCGGGATCGTGCAGGGCGGAACCGACGAGGGACTCCGGACGCAGGCGGCACGCGCGACGGTCGAGCTCGGCTTCGACGGCTACGCGATCGGCGGCATGGCGGTGGGGGAGCCGAAGCCGGTGATGTACGATCTGACGGCGCTCGTGGCGAGTCTCCTGCCGACGACGCAGCCACGCTATCTCATGGGCGTCGGCAAGCCCGAGGATCTCGTCGAGACGGTCGCGCGCGGTGTGGACATGTTCGACTGCGTGCTGCCGACGCGCAACGCGCGCAACGGCCAAGCCTTCACGGCCGACGGTCCCGTCACGCTCAAGCAGGCCCGGTACGCACGGGACGGCGCGCCGCTCGACGCCGAATGCCTCTGCTACGCGTGCCGCGGCTTCTCGCGCGCCTATCTCCGCCATCTGTTCATGGCCGGCGAGCTGCTCGCGTATCGACTACTGACGCTCCACAACGTCACGTTCTTTCTGCGGCTCGTGCGCGAGATGCGTTCCGCCATCGTCGAGGGCGTCTTCCGCCCATTCCAGGCTCGGTTTTTCGCACGTTATGCAGTATCATCCGTTGATGTTTCGGGCGACTAACGTCCTCGGAGGCCTCGGACTCGATGCTTTTCCCTGATCTCGCGTACGCCGCCGCGTCGCCGCCGGGCGGAGGCGCCCAGAGCATGCTGCCCACCGTCATCATGATCGCGTCGATGCTCGCGATCTTCTACTTTCTCCTGCTCCGCCCGCAGCAGAAGCAGAAGCAGGATCGCGAGCGGATGCTGTCGTCGATCAAGAAGGGCGACCGGGTCGTGACCACGAGCGGGCTGCACGGCACCGTGACGGGCCTCAGCGAGCACACCGTCGTGCTGCGGGTCGCCGATCAGGTGAAGCTCGAGTTCGACCGCTCCGCCATCGGCCGCGTGGTGGCGGCGCCGGGCGAGAAGGATGCCTAGGCACCTCCGGGTGCGGGTGGCGTTCGTCGTCCTCGTCGTCGCCGCCTCGGTCTGGTACCTGTACCCCCCGCAGAAGGCGATCAATCTCGGGCTCGACCTGCAGGGCGGGATTCATCTCATGCTCGGCGTCGAGGCGGACAAGCACGTCGCCAGCCAGACCGACCGCGCGGCCGAGGATCTCAAGGGCGCACTCGAGCGCAAGGGGATCGGCGTCAAGCGGATCGCCCGCGAGGCCAACGCCGCGATCCAGGTCGAGCTGGCCAGTCCGCAGTCGTGGAACGACGCCCTGACGGTCGTGTCGGAGTTCGGCTCGTTCGAGCGCCGCGACGAAAACCAGGCGGCGGGCCGCTTCACGCTCGTGATGAGCGAGCGCCGCGTCAACCAGCTGCGTGACGACGCGATCCGCCAGGGGCTCGAGACGATCCGCAATCGGGTCGATCAGTTCGGGGTGGCTGAGCCCACCATCACGCGCCAGGGCTCCCAGCAGATCCTGATCCAGCTGCCCGGGGTCCAGGACCCGGCGCGCGCGAAGGCGCTGATCGGCAAGACCGCGCTCCTTGAGTTCAAGCTACTCGACGAGCGGACGTCGATCGAGCAAGCGCTGGCCGGCCAGCTTCCGGAGACCTCCGAGGTCCTCTACGGGCGAGAGGTGGACAAGCAGACCAAGGTCGAGCACAAGGTGCCGTACGTGGTCCTGAAGCGGACCTTGCTCACGGGCGCTGAGCTGACGCGCGCCGAGGTGCAGGCCGATCCGAACTCGCTCGGCAACTGGCAAGTGGCGATCGAGTTCACGTCGACCGGCACCCGGATCTTCGGCGAGGTCACCGAGCAGAACGTCGGCAAGCGCCTGGCGATCATCCTCGACGGGACGGTCTATTCGGCGCCGCGCATCAACGAGCGCATCCCGGGCGGCCGCGCGGTGATCACGGGCCAGTTCACGGTGGACGACGCGCGCGATCTCGCCATCGTGCTGCGGGCGGGCGCCTTGCCCGCCCCGGTCGTCATCCTCGAGGAGCGGACGGTCGGCCCGTCTCTGGGCGCCGACTCGATCCGCCAGGGACTGATCGCCATCACCGCCTCGGCGGTCGTCGTTTTCATCTTCATGCTCGCCTACTACCGGCTCTCAGGGCTCATCGCCGACGTGGCGCTCGGCCTGAATCTCCTGATCCTCTTCGCCTGCATGGCGGCCATTCGGGCGACGCTCACCCTCCCCGGCCTGGCGGGGATCGCGCTGACGGTCGGGATGGCCGTCGACACGAACATCTTGATCTTCGAGCGGATCCGGGAGGAGCTGCGTGTGGGCAAGACGCCACGCTCCGCGGTCGAGGCCGGATTCCGTCGTGCGCTACGGACGATCGTCGACACGCACCTCACCGTCATGGGGACCGCGGTCATCCTGCTGTCGTTCGGGACCAGCTCCGTCAAGGGCTTCGGCGTCTCGCTGTTCATCGGCCTCGGGGCGAGCCTGTTCACCGCCTACTTCTTCACGCGCCTCCTCTTCGATCTCGTGTACATGGGCCGCCGGAAGGTGGAAGCGATCTCGATATGATCCGGAGTGGCGCGGCCGGATGATCGAGCTCTTCCGGAACCCGAACTACGATTTCATCGGCAAGCGGAAGTGGGCGTATATCGTCTCGATCGCCGTGACGCTGCTCGGGTTGCTCACGCTCGCCGCCAGGGGGGGGCTCCGCTACGACATCGATTTCACGGGGGGCACGCTGATTCAGGTGCGCTTCGAGCAACCGCCCGCGATCGCCAAGATCCGTGCGAGCCTGGCGACGATCCAGCTCGGGGAGAGCATCATCCAGGAGTTCGGCGACGCTCGAGAGTTCATCATCCGCTTGCCGCTGGTGGCGGTCGGCTCGGAGGAGATCGCCCGGCGCGTCCAGGCCGCGCTCGGCGGCGACAGCGCGCTGGGCAAGTTCGAGATCCGTCGCGTGGAATTCGTCGGCCCCCAGGTCGGCCGCGAGCTGCAGCTCCAGGCGGTCTACCTCGTGCTCGCCGGCCTCGTCTGGATCGCCCTCTATCTCGCCTTCCGGTTCGACTTGAGGGGCGGGGTCGCCGCTGTCGTCGCGGTGTTCCACGACGTGATCGTCTGCCTCGGGGCCCTGTCCATCACCAATCGCGAGTTCTCGCTCCCGGTGCTGGCGGCGCTGCTGACGATCATCGGCTACTCGGTCAACGACACGATCGTCGCCTACGACCGGCTCCGGGAGAACCGGGGGAAGTTCGTCCCGAAGGGACGCACGTTCGCGCAGCAGATGAACGACGCGGTCAACCAGACGCTGTCGCGGACCGTGCTGACCTCGCTCACGACCTTCTTCTCCGCGGCCGTCCTGCTCTTCTTCGGAGGCAAGACGCTCGAGGACTTCGCGTTCGTCCTCTTCGTCGGAGTCATCACTGGGACGTACTCCACGACCTACATCGCTGCAGCGCTCGTCGTCGACTGGACCAACTACGTCGAAGGACGACTGCGGCGAGGCAAAAAAGCGGTGGTAAAAGCCTGATCAGCGTGCCAGACTACATGGTTAACCAAAGGTTTTGGTACCGTGACACAACTGGAAACGCTGATCGAGGAGATTCCGAAATACCAGCCGGGCGCTGACCTCGAGGTCCTCGCCCGCGCCTACACGTTTTCGGCGGCCTCGCACCAGGGCCAGCAGCGTGCCTCCGGCGAGCCATACCTCAGCCACCCGCTGGAAGTCGCCAACCTCCTCGTCGACTTCAAAATGGACGTCACCACCGTGACGGCCGGGCTGCTCCACGACGTCCTGGAGGACACTGCCGCGACCAAGGCCGATCTCGAGCGCGAGTTCGGCGGCGAGATCGCGGAACTGGTCGACGGCGTCACGAAGATCGGCAAGCTGGCCTTCTCCTCGCGCGAGGAGCGTCAGGCCGAGAACTTCCGCAAGATGCTCGTCGCGATGGCGCGCGACCTCCGCGTGCTCATGATCAAGCTCGCGGACCGCCTCCACAACATGCGTACCCTCGACTACCTGCCGTCCGACAAGGGTAAGAAAATCGCCCAGGAGACGCTCGATATCTACGCGCCCCTGGCGCATCGGCTCGGCATGGCCAAGGTGAAGGCCGAGCTCGAAGACCTGGCGCTCCGCGCGCTCAACCCGGGCGACTACGTCGACCTCCAGAAGCGCGTCGCCAAGCGCCGCCTCGAGCGCGAGGCGGACATCAACCAGGTGATCGCGATCCTCCAGCGCAAGCTCTCCGAGGTCGGGATCGACTCGCAGATCCGGGGCCGGCCCAAGCACTTCTACTCGATCTGGAAGAAGATGCACGATCAGGGCCGTGAGTTCGACGAGATCTACGACCTCACGGCCGTCCGTGTCATCACGGGTTCGGTCCGCGACTGCTACGGCGGCCTCGGCGTGATCCACTCGCTGTGGAAACCGGTGCCGGGGCGCTTCAAGGACTTCATCGCGATGCCGAAGGTCAACATGTACCAGTCACTCCACACGACGGTCATCGGGCCCAAAGGCGACCCCGTGGAGATCCAGATCCGGACGCGCGAGATGCACCGCATCGCCGAGGAAGGCATCGCGGCCCACTGGCTCTACAAGGAGCGGAAGACCGGCAAGGGCAAGGACAAGATCGACGAGTCGCTCGTGTGGCTGCGCCAGCTGATCGAGACGCAGCAGGAGACGAAGGACCCGCGGGAATTCATGGACACGGTGCGGGTCGACCTCTTCCCGGACGAGGTGTACGTGTTCACGCCCAAGGGTGACGTGAAGGCGCTCCCCGAGGGTGCGACGCCGCTCGACTTCGCCTACGCGGTCCACACGAAGGTCGGCGAGCACTGCGTCGGCGCCAAGGTGAACGGGAAGCTCGTCCCGCTCCGGTACACGCTGCGGCAGGGCGACATCGTCGAGATCGTGACGTCACCCAACCAGCACCCGAGCCGCGACTGGTTGAAGATCGTGAAGTCCACGCGGGCCCGGGCGAAGATCAACCAGTGGCTCAAGGTCGAAGAGCGTGCGCGCTCGATCGAGCTCGGCCGCGAGATGTTCGAGCGCGAGGCGCGAAAGTACCACCTGAACGGGGCGGCGCTGCTCGGCGGCGAGGAAATCAAGCGCGCGGCGGCCGACTTCGGCTTCCCCGGGCCCGACGACCTCATGGCGGCGATCGGCTACGGCAAGAGCTCGGCGCACCAGGTCCTCAACAAGCTCGCGCCGAACGCGCTCCTGGAACCACCCGAGAAGCCGAAGTCGACGGCGGCGCGCCCGGCGCCGACCGGTGGCGTGCGCATCCGAGGCGTCGACGACCTCCTGGTGCGGTTCGCGCGATGCTGCAATCCGCTTCCGGGCGATCCGATCGTCGGCTTCATCACGCGCGGGCGCGGGCTCACCGTGCACGCCCGCGACTGTCTGACGGTCGCCAAGAGCGTCCTGGACCGGGAGCGGCTCATCAACGTCGAATGGGACGTCGAGGAGCCGGGCAAGCGGCCGGTCCGGATCGCGGTCTACATCGGCAAGGACCGGCCCGGCCTCCTCTCGGAGATCACGGGCGCGATCTCGGCGCGCAACGGCAACATCACGAAGGCCGAGGTGACGGTGACCGACGATCGCCGCGGCATCAACAACTTCGTCATCGAAGTCGCCGACCTCCGGCAGCTCCAGGAGATCATCGCCGCCATCCGCGATGTGAAGGACGTCATCAACGTCGAGCGCGTCCGAGGGTTGTAGTGCGGCCCGGCCGGCCGGATGGCCGTCGAGCCTCCGCGGCCGCGGTCGGGTCGACGCCCGGCGGCCCGGGGCGATGACGCGCCGCCAGTTCGAGGCCCTCGTCGAGAAGGCGCTCCGCCGCCTGCCGAAGCGATTCAAGGCCAAGATCGAGAACATCGCCGTGGTGGTCGAGGACTGGGCCGACGACGAGACGCTGGCCGATGTGGGGATCGAGCCGCCGGACACGCTGTACGGGCTCTACCGCGGCGTCGACCTCACGCGCCGCGACTCGGGGTACGCCAACGTCCTCCCGGACACGATCACGATCTATCAGGGGCCGATCGAGGAGGACTGCGCCGATGAGGCCGAGATGGCCGAGCTCGTGCGCGACACGGTCGTCCACGAGCTCGGCCACTATTTCGGCCTCGACGACGAGACCATGGAGCGCATCGAAGATTCAGAGCCCTAGATGAGCGGCCGCCGCCTCGTCGAGGCTCTGGCCGCGGCCGCCTCCCGCAACTCCTCCGAGGACCAGAAGCAGAAGGGCGCGCTGCTCGAGGCTCTCGAGGGCTGCGTCATCCGTCATCCCGGGACCCTCCTCCGACTGCACGAGACGCTCTGCTTCCTCCAGGCGTATCCCGACGACGCCCAGATCCTCGTCCTCGTCGACGGCGCGCTGGAGACATTCCCCGCCCGCGTAGAGCGGCTCGGTCGTCGCGCGCAGCGGCGGCTCCACGACTCCGGGGTCGCGAACACCACGCTCGACTATCCGTTCGCCTTTCCGATGGCGCGCTGGCTCGCGAGGCACTTCCCGCACGAGACCGAGATCGCCTGGGCCGGATTCGCGGACGAGGACCGTCTCGACGAGACGCTCTCGTTGCTCGCGACGACGGCGGAAGGCGACGCCTTCAGCGAAGGCGGGATGGGGTGGCGGCAATGGCTTCGGGTCGCGAAGGGAGAACGCCGGCTGACGGACCTCCAGCTCCTGCTCGAGTTGTTCGAACGACGGGGACTTCCGGAGGAGACGCGAGACTGGCTCTTCGAGAGCCTGGCCCTGCCGATCCTCTGGCGGCCACGCGGTGCCGGCGCTTCGCGCACGCTCGCGCGGATCCCACCCCGGCGCGTCTTCTTCCACGACAAGGGGCTCGAGCGGGGGCCCGTCGATCTCGTCGAGGCGCTCACGCGACCGTTGTCCCTCGCGCGGGCGCCCCGGGCGCTCGCGGCAGCGATGATAGACGCCGCCCGCGTCGCGATGGCGACGCGCCAGCGGGAGCTTCACGCGTTCTCCTATCCGAACCCCGCCGATGTCCTGGTGGCGGACGCAGGCCGCGGGCTCCGGCTCGTCTTCATCGGGATCCAGCCGGATTTCCGGCTACCGCTCGAGGGCTACTACGCTTTCCTGGCGCTGAAGAACGGGGTGCCGGTGAGCTACGGTGGCGGATGGGAGCTGTTCGGCACGCTCGATTTCGCCGTCAATGTCTTCGCGTCGTTCCGTCAGGGCGAGTCGGCGTACCTCGCGACGCAGCTGCTCCGAGCGTACCGGCGGATTTTTGGAATGACGACCATCGTCGTCGATCGCTATCAGCTCGGCCACGACAGCACCGAGGCACTCCGATCCGGCTCGTTCTATTTCTATCATCGGCTTGGGTTCCGCCCGCGCGATCCGGCGGTCGTCCGCGTGCTGGGGGAGGAGCGGGCGAAGATCGCCGCCGACCCCGCGTACCGCTCGCCCGTCCCCGTCCTCAAGCGTCTGGCAGGGGCCGAGGTCTTTCTGCAGCTCCCGGGTGGGCACGCGGCGCCGGAGCAGCGCTTGCGCGCGACCGACGTCGCGGCGCTGGTCGCGCGCCACGTCGCTCGTGAGTTCAGCGGGGACCGGCCGCGGGCCACGCGCGACTCGGCCGAGCGTGTCGGCCGGGCGCTCGGCGCTCGCCGTCGCGCACCGTGGCCCGCCGCCGAGGGGCGCGCGTTCGCGCGGATGTCGTTGGTCGCGGCCCTCATCCCGGATCTTGCCGAGTGGTCTCTCGTCGAGCGTCATGCGCTCGTCGCGGTCATGCGGGCCAAGGGCGGCGGAAGCGAGATGCGCTACGCGCGACTGCTCGACGGACACCGCCGCTTGCGCAGGAGCCTCGAATCCCTTGCGCGCTCGTCGTCGACGACGCTCGCCTCGTCAGTGTTCTAGCTCTGACCCGTAAGTTTTCGCTTGACAGGTACTTTCAATAGTCCGTAAGGTTTCAGCAGATGCTGAAACAACCGGAGCTTGAGAAACATGCTGAAATCCGAGGAGGTTCGGCGACAGGTAGCTCAGCGACTTCGGGAACTCCTCCCGAAGGCGAAGGGCTGGCAAGAGAGCGCCGATACCAAGATCGGTGGGCAGATCGCGGATTTATTGGTGAAGTTCCAGCTCGCCGGCCAGGAGCACACGTTGGTCGTTGAAGTGAGCTCCCTCGGCCAACCGCGGCAGATCCGGGCCGCCGTCACGCGGTTGGACGAGATCCGGAGGGACATGCCCGGGGCGCACCCGGTGGCCGCCGCCGTGTACATCGGCTCGCAGAGCGCCCGCATCCTTCGGAGCAACAATCTCGGGTTCGTCGACTTGTCGGGCAACTGCTACCTCGCGTTCGAGAACGTCCTGATCGAGAAAGAGGGCAAGCGGAACGTCCGCCCCTCGACGCGACCTCTCCGCTCGCTGTTCGCCCCCCGCGCGACACGGGTCGTCCGCGTGCTCCTCGTCGAGCCCGGCCGGGCGTGGCGGCTCGAGGAGCTGGGGCGAGCGGCGGCGGTGAGCCTGGGTCACTCGCACAACGTCGTCAAGCGGCTCGAGGAGCTGGCCTGGGTGGAGCGCGACGACAGCCAGCGCATCCGCCTGTCGAAGCCGGCGGACCTGCTCGAGGCGTGGTGCGAGTCGTACACGTATCGGGCGAACGAGATCACGTCGTACCTGGCGCCCGAGCGCGTCACGCGCAAGTTCATGGGCGAGGTTGCGCGCGTGGTGAGCGGGGAAGGCCGCCGGTACGCCTTCACGCTGAACGCCGGCGCCGCGCTCCTGGCGCCGAGCCTCAGGCTGCCGGCCGTGCACTGCTACCTCGAGGGCGACCCGGCGCCGGTCGCGCAGGCGCTCGGCCTGCGCCCCGCCGCCCCCGCCGACGGGGCGCTGCATTTCCTCTCGCCCTACGACCTGGGGGTGTTCTACGGCGCCTTCGAGAAGGGGGGGCTCAAGGTCGTGTGCCTTCCCCAGCTCTATGTCGACCTCCTGGGTTACGAGCGCCGCGGGCGGGAGCAGGCCGAGCACTTGCGGCGCGAAGCCATGGGCTACTGAGCGATCGCGGAAGGAGGTGATTCGGTGAAGAAGAAAGCGACGAAGAAGAAAAAGAAGGGGAAGTAGACGAGTCGGCGGCGGCAGTGATCCTCTCCACGGAAGGAGGTGAGACGCTCGATGAAGAAGAAGGCGAAGGCCAAGAAGAAGAAGAAGTAGTGACGCTGTTTCACGGTGGGGGGTGGCGGCCTCCCACCAGTTACCATTCGGGAGGGGGCAACGCCCCCTCCCGTTTGTGCTTAAATGACTTTCGTGACCTTGCCCGCCTTGAGGCAGCGGGTGCATACGCGCACGCGTCGAGCCCTGCCGGCGACCACCGCGCGCATCGAGACCAGATTGGGAAGCCAGCGCCGCTTCGTGAGCTTGTGCGCGTGGCTGATCGTATGACCGACCGAGGGACCCTTCCCGCAGACATCGCACCGCTGGGCCATGAGCGCTCCCTGGATTCGAGTTACCGAAGCGTGGACCGAAGGCAGTGTATAACACAGGGGCGTCGATGACGCAAACCGACGCGCCGCCCGGCCTCCAGACGCCGCTGCGATTCGTCAAGGGAGTGGGGCCGCAACGCGCGAGCCAGCTCGAGCGCAAGGGGCTGCGCACGGTCGAGGACGCGCTCTTCGTCGTTCCTCTCCGCCACGAGGACCGGACCCGGCTGACTCCGTTCCGCGCCCTGGTCCCGGGGCAGGCCGCCACGTGCTCGGGGGTCATCGTCGGCGTGAGCCCACCGCCACCCGGCCGCGCGCGGGTGCCGTTCACCGTGATGCTGCGCGACCAGAGCGGCTACGCCACCGCGAGCTGGTTCGGCTGGCGGTACCTGGCGCGAGTTCTCAAGCGCGGCCAGCGGCTGGTCCTGCATGGCCGCGTCGGACGCTACAAGGGCGCGATGGTGATCCAGCAGCCGGACTACGAGATCGTCGAGAGCGGCGAGGACGAGCGGCTGCACACCGGCCGTCTCGTGCCCGTGTACTCGCTCACGGAGGGGCTGCCCCAGCGAGCGCTGCGTACGCTCATGTGGCGGCTCGTCGACGCGTGCGGCGCCGAGGTCCAGGAGGTGCTTCCGGAGGGCGTGCGAGCGCGGCGCTCCCTCGTCGGCCTGGCCCAGGCGGTTCGTGACGCGCACTTCCCCGAGACCGACGCGGCGCTAGCCGCGGCGCGTCGCCGCCTCACGTTCGACGAAGGCTTGCTCCTCCAGCTCGGCCTCGCGATCTTGCGCTCGCGTGTCTCCCGCGCGCGTGGTCTCGCGATGAATCCGCGGGGCGACCTGGTCGCCCGGCTCCGCGCGGGGCTACCGTGGAAGCTGACGGGCGCCCAGGAGCGCGTGTGGGAGGAGATCCGGCGCGACATGGCGGCGCCGTACCCGATGCACCGGCTCCTTCAAGGCGACGTCGGTTCCGGAAAGACGGTCGTGGCCGCGCTGGCCGTGCTGACGGCGATCGAGGCTGGCCACCAGGCGGCGGTCATGGCGCCCACGGAGATCCTGGCCGAGCAGCACTTCATGACGTTCCGCCAGCTTCTCGAGCCTCTCGGCGTGCGCGTGACGCTGCTGGCCTCGTCGCTCAAGCCACGGGAGCGCGCGGCGCGGCGCGCCACCGTGGCGGCGGGGGAGATCGCGTGCGTGGTCGGCACCCACGCGCTCGTCCAGGAGGGCGTCGAGTTCCGCCGCCTCGGGCTCGTGGTCGTCGACGAGCAGCACCGGTTCGGTGTCGAGCAACGCGCCCGGCTGCGCGGCAAAGGCGAGCACGCCGACCTCCTGGTGATGACGGCGACCCCCATTCCCCGCACGCTGGCGCTGACCATCTATGGCGACCTGGACGTGTCGATCCTCGACGAGCTGCCGCCCGGTCGCCGCCCGATCGTCACTGTGGCGCGCGCCGAGGCGAAGCGCCGGGAGATCTACAAATTCCTGAAGGCTGAGGTCGCCGCCGGCCGCCAGATCTACGTTGTCTACCCCCTGGTCGAGGAGTCCGAAGCCCTCGACCTCAAGGCGGCCACGGACATGGCGCGGCATCTCGGGGAAGAGGTCTTTCCGGACCTCACGGTCGGGTTGCTCCACGGACGCCTGGGCTTCGAGGAAAAGGACGCGATCATGCAGCGCTTCAAGGCCGGCGAGATCCACGTGCTCGTCTCCACGACGGTGATCGAGGTCGGGATCGACGTGCCGAACGCGTCCGTCATGCTGGTCGAGCACGCCGAGCGCTTCGGCCTCTCGCAACTGCACCAGCTGCGCGGGCGCGTCGGCCGCGGCGAGTGGCGGTCGTACTGCATCTTGCTGACGGCCGGCCACCTGGGCGAGGAGGCCCAGCGGCGGATCGACGCCATGACGGCGACGAACGACGGCTTCCGGATCGCCGAGGTCGACCTCGAGCTGCGAGGCCCCGGCGAGTTTTTCGGCACGCGCCAGTCGGGGCTGCCCGAGTTCCGCGCGGCTGACCTCCTGCGCGACACGAGCCTGCTCGAAGATGCGCGCCGGGAGGCGAGCGGCATCGTCGCCCGCGACCCCGAGCTCGCGGATCCCGCCCACCGCGCGCTGCGCGCCGCGCTGCTCGCGCGGTGGCGCGGCAAGCTCGCGCTGGCTACCGCCGGCTAGCTTGCTCGTGAGACGCATACGACGCGAGCCGGCCGGGTGGCGGCGCGGGCCGGGCCCGGGGGTACGCGGCCGGCTGCGTCACCCACTCGCCCGAATCGCAGCTCTTCGAGCTGCGGGCGGGACGAGGGGGTCCCACTCCGCCAGCCGCGTACCCCCGGGCCCGGCCCGCGCCGCCACCCGGCCGGTCACGCCGTATGCCGCCCATGAGCCCTCTCATGAGCGATGCGCGTTCACGAATAGTCGAGGCCGGCCTCGTGGTTCGAGCGCAGGAATCGCCCGCGAGCGTTGGTGGGGAGGTGTCGGAGGGGCCGTCGAGGCCCCTCTGACTTGAGACAGTGCGGGTGATCGCGGGAGCGTTGAAGGGGCGGCGGCTGGTGACGCCGCGCGGCGCGACGACGCGCCCGACGGCCGATCAGGTGCGGATCGCGCTGATGGACGCGCTCGGGCCCCGGCTGCCCGACGCCCGCGTGCTCGATCTCTTCGCCGGCGCGGGCGGCGTCGGGCTCGAGGCGCTCTCGCGCGGCGCCGCGCATGCGACGTTCGTCGAGCGCGACGCGCGCGCGGTCGCGGCGCTCGAGGAGAATATCCGGACGCTCGGTGTCGAGTCCCGGGCGCGTGTCGTGCGCGGCGACGTCGGACGGCAGCTCGCGCGGCTCGAAGCCGAGGGCCGGCGGTTCGAGATCGCCTTCCTCGACGCGCCGTACGCGACCGACGCCGGCGAGCGCGCGCTCCAAGCGCTCGGCGCGGGCGAGCTCGCCGTGCCGGGGGGACTCGTCATCGCCCAGCATCTAACCAAGCGTCGTCCCGCCGGCGAATACGGTGGGCTGCGGACGTTCCGGGACCGACGATTCGGGGAGACGACCTTGACTTTCTTTCGAGCCGAAGGGTAGCCTACCGCCGTGGCCAAGCGCGCCGTCTATCCCGGCATGTTCGATCCGGTCCACAACGGCCACATCGACGTCATCGAGCGCAGCCTCCAGATCTTCGACGAGCTCATCGTCGCGGTGGTCGCCAATCCCTCGAAGCAGCCGCTCTTCTCTGTGAAAGAACGACTCGAGATGATCGACGAGGCCACCTCGGAGCTGAGCAACTTTCGCATCGTCGCGTTCGACGGGCTTCTGATCGACCTGGTGGCACGCGAACGGGCCGACTGCATCGTGCGGGGGATCCGCGCCATCTCCGATTTCGAGTACGAGTTCCAGATGGCGCTGATGAACCGGAAGCTCCGGAGCACGGTCGAGACGGTGTTCTTGATGCCGCACGAGAAGTACACGTACATCTCGTCGCGCCTGATCAAGGAAGTCGCCAGCTTCGGCACGTCGGTGGCCGGCATGGTGCCGCCGATTGTCGACAAACGACTGACCGAGAAGTACCCTCCCAAGTAACGCGGCGGTCCGCCGCCGAAGGAGCCACGCCGTGCTGGCCGATCGCCTGAAGACGCTCGCCCCGTCGTCGACGCTCGCCGTGCAGGCCAAGGCGCGGGAGTTGCGGCGGCGCGGCGTCGACGTGATCTCGTTCGGCGCCGGCGAGCCGGACTTCGACACCCCCGAGCGGATCAAAGAGGCCGCGATCCAGGCGATGCGGCGCGGCCAGACGAAGTACACCGAGGTCGGCGGCGTCCCCGAGCTGCGGGCGGCGGTGTGCGCCAAGTTCAAGCGTGACAACGGGCTGGCCTACGAGCCGGCGGACGTTCTGGTCTCGTGCGGCGCCAAGCACTCGCTCTTCAACCTGACCGTCGCGCTGCTCAACCCGGGTGACGAGGTTCTCGTGCCGAGCCCGTACTGGGTCTCCTATCCGGAGCAGGCGCGGCTCCTCGGCGCGGTCCCGATCGCCGTCCCGACGCACGAGGCGACGAGGTTCGACCTGGATCCCGAGCGGCTGCGCGCGGCCGTCACGCCGCGGACGAAGGTGATCGTCCTCAACAGCCCCAACAATCCCACGGGCGCCGTGTTCTCACCCGCGTCGCTCGCCGCGGTCGCGAAGCTCGCCGTGGAGCGGAACGTGTTCGTCGTGTCCGACGAGTGCTACGAGGCGCTGACGTTCGAGGGGCGGCACGTGTCGATCGCCGCCCTCGACCCGGAAGTCAAGGCGCGCACGCTCGTCGTCAACACGTGCTCGAAGGCCTACGCGATGACCGGCTGGCGGATCGGCTTCGCCGCCGGACCGCGCGAGCTCATTCGCGCCATGACGGACGTCCAGAGCCAGGTGACGTCGAACCCCTCGTCGATCGCCCAGTGGGCCGCCGTCGAGGCGCTCGCCGGGCCCCAGGACGAGGTCGCCAAGATGGCGGGCGAGTTCGACCGGCGGCGCCGTGTCATCGTGCAGGGGCTCAACGCGCTCCCGGGCGTCTCGTGCGTCATGCCCAAGGGGGCATTTTACGTGTTCGCGAACGTCTCGCGGCTGTTCGGGCGGCGGTGGAAGGCCGCCGCCGACACGACGACCCTCAAGGGCTCCGTCGACGTCACCGCCTTCCTCCTGGAGGAGGCGAAGGTGGCCGTCGTGCCGGGCGTCGACTTCGGCTCCGACGACCACGTGCGCCTGTCGTACGCGACGAGCGAAGCCCTCATCACCGAGGGGCTGACGCGCATGGCGGCGGCGCTCGAGCGCCTCGCGTGAGGCGCGCCCCGGCGCGCCTTGACAGCCCTCGCGACATTCTCTGCTAAGGAGAGTCACCGATGAAGCTCGAAGGCTCCTACGACGTGAAGGCGCCCCGACAGAAGGTGTGGACCGCGTTCCTCGATCCCGAAACGCTCCGGCAGGCGATTCCCGGCTGCGAGAAGCTCGAGCTGATCGGTCCCGACGAGTACAAGGCGACACTGAAGATCGGCGTGGCGGCGGTGAAGGGGACGTTCGAGGGCAAGGTGCGGCTCCTGGACAAGAAGCCGCCCGAGTCCTATCGCCTGGCCGCCGAGGGGAGCGGGGGTCCGGGGTTCGTGCGCGCCGACACGGTGATCACGCTCACGGACATCGAGGGCGGCACGCGCGTCTCGTACAGCGCGGACGTTCAGATCGGTGGGCTCATCGCGGGCGTCGGGCAGCGGATGCTCGGCGGCGTGTCGAAGATGATGGCCGATCAGTTCTTCAACAAGATGAGCGAGCTGCTGACGACCGCCTGACCACCCTCGATGGCCCCCTCCGTTCATCGTCGCGGCTCGGCCGGCGGGGATTCTCCGGATCGCTCGCCTCGGGCCCGGGGGCCCCAGCCCCCGGGCGGCCCTGCGGCTCGCACGGCGGCCCCGCGCCGTTCTGCGGTGCGCACTACCCGCTACCTCGAGCCGCGTCTGGAGCGCGCGTCGCGCGCCGAGATGACCGGCGTGCAGACGCGGCGCCTGCGCGAGCAGCTGGCCCACGCGGCGGCGCACAGCCCGTTCTACCGGCGCAAGCTCAAGGCGGCCGGGATCAGGCCGGCCGCGGTCCGGACGCTCGACGATCTGCGGGCGCTGCCCTTCACGACCAAGGACGAGCTGAAGGAGAACCAGGCGGCCCGGCCGCCGTGGGGCGACGTGCTCGCCGTCCCGCTGGACGACGTGCTCCGCATCCACATGACCTCGGCCACGACCGGCCGCCCCCTCGCGTTCCTCGACACCGCGGACGACTGGTACGGCTTCTATCACTCTTACGCCCGTGCGCTCCACGCCTTCGGCGTGCGTCGGTCGGACGTCGTGATGGCGGCCTTCTCGTACGGGCCGTGGATCGGCTACTGGTCCGGCTTCTACGCGGCGCAGGACCTCGGCTGCCTCGTGTTTCCCGTCGGCGGTCTCTCCACCGACCAGCGGATCGATGCGCTCCTGAACTACCCGATCACGGTGCTGGGTTGCACGCCGTCGTACGCGCTCTTCCTCGGTGAGGCGGCGGCCAAGAAGGGCATCGACCTCGCCAAGGACACGAAGATCCGGGTCACGTGGCACACGGGTGAGCCGGGCGCGTCCATTCCGGCCACCAGGGCGAGGATCGAGGCAGCGTTCGGCGCGAAGGCGTACGACCTGCCCGGGCTGACCGAGATCGCGGCGTGGGGGTTCGAGTGCGACGCGCGGGCCGGGCTGACCCACGTGAACGAGGACTACGGCTATCCCGAGGTGCTCGACGAGCAGGACCGACCGGTCCGCCCCGGGGAGCGCGGCGAGCTGGTCTTCACGAGCCTCTACCGCAAAGCGATGCCACTCCTTCGCTATCGCACGCGCGACGTCGTCCAGGTCGCCGACCGGCGGTGCCCGTGCGGGCGCACGCTGGTCGCCTTCGAGGGCGGTGTGCTGGCGCGGCTCGACGACATGAAGAAGATCCGCGGCGTGATCGTCTACCCGCGCCGGGTGGAGGAGCTGGTGCGGCCCCACACCGACGTGGACGAGTTCCAGATCGTCTTCCGGCGCCACGAGGGACTCGACGACATCCTGATCCGCATCGATCCCTCGCCGTCGCTCTCCCTCGGCGAGCGCGACGGCCTGCGGGCGAGGCTGGCCGAAGATCTCAGGACGGGGCTCGGCATCCGCGTCACGGTCGACATCGGCGAGCCCGGGTCGCTGCCGCGCTGGGACCACAAGGCCCGGCGCGTCCGGGACGAGCGGACGGAGGTGCCGTTTTGAAGGCCGCGCTCTTCAAGGAGCACGGGGGCGCCGAGAAGATTCTCTACGAGGACTATCGCGACCCCGTGATCCGGCCCGCGGAAGTCCTGGTCCGCGTGAAGGCGTGCGCGCTGAACCAGGTGGACATGCTCCTGCTGGATGGCCGCTTCCCCCCGCCGGAGGGCTTGCCCCACGTCAACGGCTGCGAGGTGGCGGGCACGGTCGAGTCGACCGGGGCCGAGGTCACGGGGCTCCGGCGCGGACAGCGCGTGATCATCTTCCCCGGCTTCGCGTGCGGAAGCTGCGAATATTGCCTGCGCGGTGAACGGACCGTGTGTGTCCGCTACGGCTATCTGGGCGCCCACACGGACGGCGGCTACGCCGAGCTGGTGAAGGCGCCGGCCGCGAACATCCTGCCGCTGCCCGATGCGATCTCGTTCGAGGCGGGCGCCGCGGTGCCGCTCGCCATGCTCACCGCGTGGCACGCGCTGGTGGCGCAGGCCGAGGTGAGGCCCGGGCAGACCGTGCTCGTCCAGGCGGCGGGCAGCGGTGTGGGGAGCGCGGCGATCCAGATCGCACGCCTCTGCGGCGCCCGCGTCATCACCACGGTCGGCGCCGACGACAAGATCGAGTTCGCCAAGTCGCTCGGCGCTGAGCGCGTCGTGAACTACCGCGCGCAGGACTTCGTCGAGGCGACGAAGCAGTGGACGGGCAAGCGCGGCGTGGACGTGGTCGTCGAGCACATCGGGGGCGAGACCTTTGAGCGGTCCGTCTATGCCCTCACGCGGCTCGGCACGCTCGTCACGATCGGCTCCCACGACACCCACTGGGGGCGGCTCGATCTCCGCCACGTGTACTCCAAGAACCTCCGGGTCCTGGGCACGAACCTGGGCTCGATCGTCGAGCTCCAGACGATTCTCGACCACGTGATCCAGGGACGGCTGCGGCCGGTCGTCGACCGCACGTTCCCCCTCAAGGACGCGCGCGCCGCCGTGCAGCACGTCCTGGACCGGAAGAACAAGGGGAAGGTCCTCCTGGTCTCGTGACGCTCGGCGAGCTCCTCGCGCGCAGCGCTCCGCCGACCCGAGGCCGAGGCCGTCGTCGACGGCGGACGCCGGCTCACGTACGCCGAGCTCGACGCTCCGGTCGTCGTGGCGAGCACCGAGCGACGCGTCGGCCCGAACGAGTGGGCGCCGGCCGGCACCCAGGGCGAGATCATCGCGAGCCTCGCGTCGGACGAGGCGTTCGCCGGATACTGGAACCGTCCGGCCGCCGACACACGGGCGCTGCGCGAGGGCTGGTACTTCACCGACGACATGGGCTGGCTCGACGCCGACGGCGACCTCTGGGTCGCGGGCCGCGTCGACGACATGATCATCAGCGGCGGCGAGAACATCCACCCGGTCGAGGTCGAGGACGTGCTGGCGCGCCACCCCGGCGTGACGGACGTCGCGGTGATCGGCGAGCCCGACGAGAAGTGGGGCGAGCGGGTGGTGGCCTTCGTCGTCCCGGCCGCGCTCGAGGTCACCGCCGAGGCCCTGGACCGTCACTGCCGGGCGTGCGCCGACCTCGCCAACTTCAAGCGGCCCAGGCGCTTCGTGTTCGTGAGGGAGATCCCGAAGACGGCCTCGGGCGAGATCCTGCGCCGGCTGCTGCGCGACGGACACTACACGGAGGTACGGCCATGAGCGAGTTTCTCAGAGTCGAGCGCGCTGGCGCGGTGGCGACCATCTGGATCGACCGGCAGCCGAAGATGAACACGATGACCGTCGCGATGCGGAACGAGTTCCCCGGGATCTTCGCCGCGCTCGAGGCCGACGAGGAGACGCGTGTGGTCGTGATCCGCGGCGCCGGCGGCAGGGCGTTCAGCGCCGGCGGCGACGTGTCCGAGTTTCTCACGTTGGCGCCCGCCGATCTCGAGCTGTGGGGCGACACGCTCACGGCCGCCGAGCGATGCCGGAAACCGGTGATCGCCGCCATCGACGGGTATACGATGGGGGCCGGTCTCGAGCTGGCCGTCGCGTGCGACTTCCGCGTGGCCACGCTACGGTCCGAGTTCGCATTCCCGGAGGTGAGGCTGGGAATGATCCCCGGGAGCGGCGGCACCCAGCGCGCCTTGCGGCTCATGGGCATGACGCGTGGCAAGCTCTTCATGATGACGGGCCAGCGCATCTCGGCGGAGCGCGCCGAAGCGTGGGGCCTGATCACCCTGGCGGTGCCGAACGACACGCTCGACGAGGCCGTGGGCGCGCTCGGCGGTGAGCTGGCCGACCGCGCGCCACTGGCGCTCCGCACGCTGAAGATGGTGCTCAATCGTGGCGCCGAGGCGCCGCTGGAGACGGCGCTCGAGCTCGAGCGCAAGGCGTACGCGTGGCTCCGCTCCACCCACGACTACGCGGAAGGTGTGACCGCGTTCCTCGAGAAGCGGCCGCCCAGGTACACAGGGAGGTAGCCCGTGGCTCGACCTTTCGCACAACCCTCCTTCGGACTCATCCTCGCGAATCGCGCGGTCGTGCTGGGCGCCGTCAAGGTGCCGGACCTCGTCGACCTCACGGTCGCGGCCGAGCGCTCGGGCTTCTTCGATGCCGTGTGGGCCGGCGACAGTCTCTTGGCCAAGCCGCGCCTCGAGTCGGTGACGCTGCTCTCCGCCCTCGCGGGAGTCACGACCCGGCTGCGCCTGGGAGTGGGGTGCATGGCGACGTTCGTCCATCGCCATCCCGTCATGCTCGCCCATCAGTGGGCGAGCCTCGACGTCCTCTCGGGCGGCCGGACGTGGCTCGCGGTCTGCCTCGGCGGGCCCAGCGAGGCGAATGCCGCCCAGGCCGCGGAGCACCAGGTCATGAGCGTCGCCTCCGCCGAGCGGGTCGGACGGCTGGAGGAGGGGATCACCGTGCTGCGGAAGCTCTTCGGCGGGAAGAACGTCTCGCACCGGGGCCCCTTCTACGCGTTCGAGGGCGTGACGCTCGAGCCGAGACCGGTCCAGCAGCCGTGCCCCATCTGGATCGCGTCCAATCCGACGGGCCTCACGTGGCGCGGCGGCGCCTCCGCCTCCGACGCGGTCGTCGAGCGCTCGTTCCGCCGGGTCGCCCGCCACGCCGACGGCTGGATGACGAACAAGCTCTCCCCCGACGAGTTCCGCCGGCAGTGGAGCCGCATCGCGGCGATGGCCCGCGAGGAGGGCCGCGACCCCGCGAAGCTCGGCAGCGCGCTCTATCACAACATCAACATCAACGAGGATCGCCGAAAGGCGCTCGAGGAGTCGAAGGCGTTCCTCGACACCTACTACACCTCGAAGTTCACGCCGGAGTTCGTCGAGCAGTGGACCGTGGCGGGCGGGCCGCAGCAGTGCGTGGAGGAGCTGCGCGCGTACTTTGACGCGGGCGTGGGTCACATGGCGCTGCGCCTCACCTCCTGGGATCAGCAAGGCCAGTTCAAGCGCTTCCTGACCGAAGTAGCGCCGGCGTTCGCGCCGGCGCGGTGAGGCGAGCGGGCGGCGAAGCGGAAGGAGTCGGCGCATGGCGCTGCAGTGGGAGCTCTTGATTCGCCTGGTCGTTGGAACCCTGCTCGGCGGCGTCATCGGCTACGAGCGGGATGTCCACGGACGACCGGCCGGACTCCGGACGCACCTCATCGTGGCGCTGGCGTCGACGACGTTCATGCTGGTGTCCACGCACTTCGTCTACTTCCAGCACTACGGCAAGGACGATCTCGTCACCGTCGACTCCTCGCGCATCGCCGCCTCGGTCGTCACCGGCATCGGCTTTCTCGGCGGCGGCGCGATCCTCCGAACCGGCGTCACGGTTCAGGGCCTGACCACCGCCGCCGGCCTCTGGCTGGTGGCGGCGATCGGGTTGTCGGCCGGCGCCGGAATGTACGTCGTCAGCGCCGCGGCCACCCTGTTCGGGGTGGTGGCGCTGGCGGTGCTCCGGCGCTTCGAGCACAAGGACGACCGCCTGTTGCGGCGCAAGATCTCCATCGTGTTGAGCGAGGGCGGGCCGCCGCTGTCGGCGATCCTCGCGGCACTCGCCGGGGCCGGCGTCCTCGTCTCGCCGGCCGAGTACGAAAAGCACGTCGAGGAGCACCGCGTCTACGTAACGCTCCAGGCCGAGGTCCCCGCCGGCGAGAGCGACCGGCTGCTCGCGCTGCTCGAGTCCCAGCCCGGCCTGCAGCGCATCCGCGTCGAGCCGATCGCGTGAGTGTCAGTTGCCGTCGGTGGGAGTGCGCGCCGCAGGCCGTCGCGGGGCTGGGGCCCCGCCGGCCGAGGCGCGGCTATAGAGAGGAGGCCTGGGCAGATGAGCTTCGTGGACCTGCGTGAGTGGATCGGCCGGCTCGAGAAGGAGGGCGAGCTCCGGCGGATCACGGCCGAGGTGGACTGGGATCGCGAGCTCGGCGCGATCGCGCGCCGGGTGCTCGAGAAGAAGGGGCCGGCGCTCCTGTTCGAAAACATCAAAGGCTATCAGACGGAACGCTGCACCCGGCTGCTCGTGAGCGGCCTGGGGAGCGTCGGCCGCCTGGCGCTGGCGCTCGGGTTCCCCAAGGACCTGTCCAATCGCGAGCTGGTCCAGCACGTCATGAAGACGAACCGCCAGACGATCGCCCCGCGGATCGTCGCAACCGGCCCGGTCAAAGACGTCGTCATCGCCGGCCCGGACGTCGACCAGACGGAGTTTCCCGTCCCCAAGTGGCACTACCTCGAGGGCGGACGGTACATCCACACGTTCTCCGGCGTCGTCACACGCGACCCGGAAACGCGCGTAATGAACGTCGGCATCTACCGGGGCATGATCGGCCGGAAGAACACGACGCCGTTTCTGCTCATCAAGGGCGGCCAGCACTGGGGCCAGCACTTCCTGAAGTACGCCGCGCGCGGCGAGCCGATGCCGGTCGCGTGCGTGATTGGCTGGGACCCGATCATGCCGTTCCTGGCCGGCTCGCCGATCCCGCCGGGGGTCTGCGAGTGGGACGTGATGGGCGCCTACCGCGGCGAGCCCGCCGAGCTGGTCCGCTGCGAGACCGTCGACCTCGAGGTGCCGTCGCGCGCCGAGATCGTGATCGAAGGGTTCATCAGCGACGACCCCACGACGTACGAGACCGAGGGGCCGTTCGGGGAGTTCACGGGCTACGTCTCGGACATCCCGACGCTGCGCCCGTCGATGCAGATCACCTGCATCACGCACCGCCGCGACCCGATCTTCCGCGGCTGCCTCGAGGGCACGCTGCCCGGGTCGTACAGCGAGAACAGCGTGATGTCGTCGGTCCAGCGCGCCGCGATCGCGTGGAACATCCTGACGGCGGCCGGGATTCCTGGCGTGCGCGACGTCTTCGTCCCGCCGATCACGAACGGCGTGAACGTCGTCGTGCAGATCAAGAAGGCGTATCAGGGCCAGCCCAAGCAGATCGCGGCCGCGCTCTGGGGCTCGAGCGCCGCCCAGTTCCGCTACAAGAACGTGATCGTCGTCGAGGAGGACATCGACCCGTCCTCGTACGAGCAGGTGGACTGGGCATTCGCCCACCGGGTGAACGCCGGCCTGGACGGGATCGTGGTCTTTCCCGGGATCTTCGGCTCGCCGATCGACCCGAGCACGCCGCTCGAGGACCGGGACGTCGCGCAGCTCGGCACCGGGCTCTGGAACCGCGTCCTGATCGACGCGACGCGCTCGTGGAAGCTCGAGCGGCGCGCGGAGTGGGGCGGCGAGCACTTCCCGCCCACCGTCCGCCCGGCGCCCGAGGACGAGGCGCGGGTGCGCGCGCGCTGGCAGGAGCTGGGGCTCGGGGACCTCTGAGATGAAAGTCACGGAGGTGCGAGCCATCCCGCTGGCGATCCCGCTGCGCGAGACCACGCCGCCGTCCACGTGGGCGGCCGGGGCCGGCAAGCAGATCCTCGTGCGCCTGGCCACCGACGACGGGCTCACCGGCTGGGGCGAGTGCTTCGCCTACGGCGCCACGCTCGCTGTCTGCAACGTCGTCGAGGAGGCGCTCGCGCCGATCGTCCTGGGCCAGGACCCGACCCAGATCGAGAGCCTGGTCGATCGCATGCACCGCGCGCTGATGATCTGGGGACGGCGAGGCCTCGCGATGATGGCGGTGAGCGGCGTCGAGCTCGCGCTCTGGGACCTGACCGGCAAGGCGCGTGGCGTGCCGGTCTACGAGCTGCTCGGTGGCCTCTGTCAGTCGCGGGCGCGTGTCTACGCGAGCCTCCTCCGCTACGAGACGCCGACGCAAGTCCGGCAGGCCGTATCGGCCGCGCTCGTTCTCGGCTACACGGCGATCAAGCTCCATCAGACCGACGTCGAGTCGGTCGCCGACGCCCGTGAGGTGGCCGGCGACTCCGCGGAGCTGATGCTCGACACGAACTCTCCCTGGTCCGTGGAAGAAGCGATCCGCGTCGGCCGTCGGCTCGAGCGATTCAACCTCCGCTGGCTCGAGGAGCCGGTGTGGCCGCCGGAGGATTACGCGGGGCTCGCCCGCGTTCGGGCGGCGCTGCAGATTCCGATCGCCGCCGGCGAGAACGACGCCACGCTGTTCGGGTTCCGAGACCTGATCACCCACGACGCGACCGACATCGTCCAGCCGAGCGTGACCAAGGTGGGAGGCATCCTCGAGGTCAAGAAGATCGCGGCGCTCGCGGCGGCGGCTAACGTGACCCTCGTCCCGCATTCCTTCTACTACGGGCCGGGGCTGGCCGCGACGCTCCATCTGGTCGCGTCGACGCCCGGTGTTCCTTACGTCGAGTTCCCGTCCGTCGACCTCGCCGCGCCCCTCCTGGCCGATCCGATCCGCTTCGCCGGCGGTGCCGTCACTGTGCCCGACCGCCCCGGCCTGGGCGCCGACCCTGATCCCGACGTGCTCACGCGCTATCCGTATCGCGCGTCCACGGCGCGTCCCTTCTACCTGACGTGACCTTGGGGATCCGCGCGGCGGCGTCGACCCGCCAGATCGATCAGGCGCGCGCGCTCTTCCGAGAATACGAGACCTTGCTCGGCGTCGATCTTTCCTTCCAGGGCTTCGAGCAGGAGCTGGCGGGCCTTCCCGGCGCCTACACCCCGCCCTCTGGGCGATTGATCCTCGCCGTCGACGGCGACACGCCGGCGGGCTGCGTGGCGCTCCGCCCGCTGGCCGCCGGCGTCTGCGAGATGAAGCGCCTCTACGTGCGACCGGCGGCGCGCGGCGCGCGGGTCGGGCGATTGCTGGCCGAGACCGTGATCGCTGAGGCGCGCGCGATCGGGTACGCGCGGATGCGGCTCGACACGCTGCCGTCGATGAAGGAGGCGATCGCGCTCTATCGGTCGCTGGGCTTCGTCGAGGTCGCGCCCTACTACGCGAGCCCCGTCGCCGGCACGCTCTTCATGGAGCTTGCACTGGCCTAGGCGCCGGTCGCGGCCGGCTCAGCGACCGACGCGCGCAGCGCCAGGCAGAGGGGAATCGTCACCAGGACGACCGCCGCCACGATCACGAGCGTCGCCGTGACGCCGGCCACGTCCCCGATGAGGCCGTACACTGACGGGGAGAGCGCCGAGGTCGCGATGGTCACGGTGTAGTAGAGCCCATAAGCGCGGGAGCGACGGTCGGCGGTGACGAGGTCGGCGACCGTGCCGTAGAGCACCGAGGACGTCCCGTTCAACGCCACGCCCATCAGTGGCAGGATCGCGAGGGCGGCCGACAGCGGCGCCGCGATGATCGCCAGGAGGCAGAGCGAGGTCGCCGCCTCGGTGATCACGACCGTCCGGATCACGCCGAGCCGCTCGGCCGCGAGGCCGCAGACGAACTTGCCGACGGCACCGCCTGCGAAGAGCAAGGCCAGCGCGGTGCCGACACCCGCCACCGAGGAGCCCTTCGCCATCAAAGCGAACGGCAGGAACGTGAGGAATCCGGTTCGCGTCGCGTTGTCGATCATCCCGATCGCGGTCAAGGCCTGAAAGCCGCGCACGTCCCGGATGCCCCAGCCCGAGTGTGCCGCGTCGGGCTCCACCGGTCGATCGTCGGCCGCCGGCGTTCCAGTCGTGATCCGCGTCAGCACGTCCAGAATGACGAGCGCCGCCAGCACACCGACCACGCCGTACGCCATCGAGGCCGCGCGCCAGCCGACGACGGTCGCCGCGAAGGCGACCGCGGCCGGCACCACGACCTTGCCGAGATCGCCGGAGAAGTTGTAGGTCCCGAGCGCCGTGCGCCGGGGGCCGGTCTCGTACGCCTTCGAGACGAGCGACGAGGAGAGCGGATGCTGCACGCCGGATCCGAGCCCGGCGACCAGGAGCACGGTCAGGAGCCCGACGAATCCACCCACGGTCCCCGCCACGATGAACCCGCACGCGGTCACCGCGGTGCCCGCCGCGAGCAGCTGCCGCTCGCCCCAGCGCTCGGCGAGCAGCCCCGCGGGAATCTGGAACGCCGCCATCCCGCCGCTGTACGCGGTGCGGATCAGTCCGACCTGCGACAACGTCAGCCGGAACTCGGCCGCCCAGAGCGGCAGCAGCACGTAGAGGATGTCGGAGAATCCGTCGTGGACGAAGTGGATGCTGCAGGCGGTCGCGAGCACCGCGCGCGCGCGGGATCTCACGCCCCGATCATCTCCCGAGCCCCCCGCCGCCTTCAAGTAGAATACCCGCGTACGTTCGAGCTCGGGAGGAGCCCATGACGATCAGCATCACGCGCGTCTACACTCGCACTGGCGACAAGGGCGAGACCGCCCTGGTCGGCGGCAAGCGCGTCCCGAAGGATTCTCCGCGCATCGTCGCCTACGGCACGCTCGACGAGCTGAACGCGGTCGTCGGACTCGTGCGGGTCTTCAACGCCGAGCGGCTCGCCGAGGGCGAGCGGCACCGCTGGCTCGACGAAGTCCTCCGAAAAGTCCAGAATCAGCTCTTCGATCTCGGGAGCGAGCTGGCGACGCCTCCCGACGCCGCCTACGAGGGCATGTTTCGCATGAGCGAAGGCGAGGTGAAGGAGCTCGAAGCGCTCATGGACCGATGCCAGAAGGATCTGCCGCCGCTCAAGTCCTTCATCCTGCCTGGTGGCGGTCGGATCCACGGGTTCCTCCATCAGGCTCGGACCGTCTGCCGTCGCGCCGAGCGCGAGCTCCTGGCGCTCTCGCGGGTCGAGCCCATCGGCGAGTGGCCGCTGCGCTATCTGAACCGGCTGAGCGACGCGCTCTTCGTGCTCGGCCGCTGGGTCGGCAAGCACCTGGGCGAGCAGGAGTACCTCTGGGAGCGCGGGCTGTCGAGCCACGCGCGCGCGCGAAAGCCACGCTCATGAAATTCGGCCTCTTCTACGAGTTGTCCGTGCCGCGCCCGTGGACCCGCGACTCGGAGCGGATCGTCTACGAGAATGCCCTCGAGCAGGTGAAGCTCGCCGACGAGCTCGGCTTCGACCAGGTGTGGGCGGTCGAGCACCACTTCCTCGAGGAGTACTCGCACTGTCCGGCGCCTGAGCTGTTTCTCACGGCATGCGCGATGCTGACGAAGCGCATCCGCGTCGGGTTCGGGATCGTCGTGTGCGTGCCGCAGTTCAATCACCCGATCAAGATCGCCGAGCGCACGGCGGTCCTCGACATCCTGTCGGGCGGGCGCGTGGAGGTCGGCACCGGCCGCTCCGCCACGTGGACGGAGCTGGCGGGGTTCAACGCGAGCCCCGACATCACCAAGAAGAGCTGGGACGAGTTCGTACGCTGCCTGCCGAAGATGTGGACGTCGGAGAAGTTCGAGTTCCAGGGGGAGTTCTGGTCGATGCCACGGCGGACGATTCTCCCGAAGGTATACCAACGCCCCCACCCGCCGATGTGGGTGGCCGTCACGACTCCGGGCACCGAGCTCGACGCCGCCGACCGTGGCCTCGGGAGCCTCGGACTCACCTTCGGCCAGTTCGCCGAGCAGGAGAAGCGCATCGCCGAGTACCGGCGGCGGGTCCAGCTCTGCGAGCCGGTCGGCGAATTCGTGAATGACCAGGTCTCGACCGTCAACTTCCTTTTCTGTCACGAGGACGACGCGGCGGGTCTCAAGACGGGCCGGCGGATGGCAGACTACTTCAACTATCTCGCCACGCAGCTCATCTCGGTCCGCGAGACGTATCCGTCCAAGTCCTACCCGTCGCTCGGGCTCCTGCCGCAGCTCCGCCGCCAGGCGACCGGACCCGACGCCGGGGAGCAAGCGGGCGAGGGACTCTGCCTCGGCGGCCCCGAGCGTATCACGCGAGCGCTCAAGCGCTGGGAGTCGGTCGGCGTGGACCGCGTGAACTTCCTGCTCAACACGGCTGAGACGATCCCGCAGGCCGAGGTACTGGCGAGCCTCCGGCTCTTCGGCCGCGAGGTCATGCCGGCGTTCAACGGGACCAAAGGCTGATGCCGCTCTTCGGCGAGCTCGAGCTCGAGGCTGTCGCCGGCGCGCTGCCACGGCTTCGCGATCTCGACACCGAGGCGTGGGAGCTGCCGAAGGCGGAGATCCTCCAGCTCGCATGCGAAGTCGCCGATGGCACCCGCACGCTCCTGCCGCGGGCGCTACACCCGGCGATTCCCGAGTACGTGACCTTCGTGGTGACGCGATATCCCGAGAGCCCGATCGGGCCCTTCGACCTCGCCCAGGTGCGGCTGATGGCGCGCGCGGGGGTTCACCCGCGCGGCTACGTGTTGGGCGTCGTCGGGTCGACCGACGCCGCCGTGACGGCGCTCCGCGAGCGGTGGGGGTACCCGGCGGTGCTGGGAGAGATCGTGCTCAGGCGGTATCACGACCGCGTGGCGGCGACGGTGCGTCGGGGAGGGGAGGCGATCCTCGAGCTGGCGCTGATCGATCCCGAGATCGTCTCGGGTGGCGACCTTCAGTACATCCATGCAGTCACGCTCGCTCGCGTGGACGGCGCCGCGCAGCTCATCCAGGTGGACCCGCACTACACGCTGCACAGCGCCGCGCGCGGCCGAGCCAACGTGGGCCGGTTCGACGCGGCCGCGTGGAACGCCGCGCCCGTCAGGCTGACCACGCCGATCTCGGCCAGCGCGGCGACGTGCGACACCGACCTGCCGCGCATCCGCTTCGTGATGGATCCGGAGACCCCGGTCGTCCGCGGGACGCGCCGGGTCCGGTGATTCAGCTGCGGGGGCCCTGAGCGTCCAGCGCGAGCCGCAGGCGGCTCATGAGCGACTCCGGTGTGAACGGCTTCGGCAGCAAGATGATGTCCGGGTCGAGGACGCCGTGGTGGCCGAGCGCGTCGTCCGTGTACCCGGACATGTAGACGACCTTCGTGCCCGGCCGGAGCTCGGCGACCTCGCGCGCCAGCTCGGGGCCGCTCATCTGTGGCATCACCACGTCGGTGAGGAGCAGGTCGATCGCCTGGTTGGACTCGCGACACAGGCGCAGCGCCTCGGCGCCGCGCGCGGCCTCCAGCACCGTGTAGCCCGCCATCTCGAGGATCTCACGCGTCAGCTCCCGGACGTCGCCTTCGTCCTCCACGAGGAGGATCGTCTCCGACCCCCGCGACTCACCGGCCTGCTCCACTCCTGGCTCCACGTTGTTCTCCGCGTCCTCCGCGCAGGGAAGATAGACCTCGAACGTCGTTCCCTTGCCCGGGACGCTCTGGACGTCGATATAGCCGTCGTGCTGTTTCACGATGCCGTACACCATGGCGAGCCCGAGCCCGGTGCCGCGGCCCTTGTCCTTGGTGGTGAAGAACGGCTCGAAGATGCGCGCCTGGACCTCCGCGCTCATCCCGACGCCGTCATCGCTCACCGACAGCCGCACGTGCGGGCCCGTGCCGGCGCCGGGGTGCTCGCGGGCGAAGGCCTCGCTCAGATCGACGTCGGCCGTCTCGATGGCGAGCCGCCCGCCCCGCGGCATCGCGTCCCGCGCGTTGATCGCGAGGTTCATCAGCACCTGCTCGAGCTGCGTCGGGTCGGCCTTCACGCGGTCGTGCCGGGCGTTCGGGAGGGTGACCAGGGTGATGTCTTCGCCGATCAGCCGCCGGAGCATCGAGACCGACTCGCCCACGGCGGCGTTGACGTGCAGCACCCGCGGCTGGAGCACCTGCTGTCGGCTGAATGCGAGAAGCTGCTTCGTGAGGGCCGCCGCACGCTGCGCGGTCCGCTGGATCAGATCGAGGTCCTTCCGCGGCTTGGAGCCTTGCTCGAAGCGCTTGAGGAGGATCTCGCAGCGGCCGTGAATGATCGTGAGGAGGTTGTTGAAGTCGTGGGCCACGCCGCCCGCGAGCCGGCCGACCGCCTCCATCTTCTGGACCTGCAGGAGCGCCTCCTGGGCCTGCGACACTTCCTCGGCGGCGACCTGGACCTGGCGGAAGAGACGCGCGTTCTCGAGCGCGGTCGCCGCCTGCGACGCGAACGCCGTCGCGATCGTCTCGTCCTCTTTCGAGAAGCCCCCCGGCCGGCGCGTGCGGATCGAGAGCACGCCCGTGACGCGCTCACCGAGCTTGACAGGCACGCCGAGAAAGGCGCGGTACCCGAGTCGCGCGGCCGCCTCCCGGTGCGCCGGGATGACCCGCGGGTCGTCGCTCATGTCGCCGAGCCGCAACGGCGCGCCCGTCGCGGCCACGATCCCGCTGAGGCTCTCGCCGATCTTGATCCGCTCGGTCGCCATCGTCTCCTTGGCGTGGCCGAACAGGCCGGCCACGATGAGCTCGTCGCCCTCCACCAGCCGAAAGCCGACCGAGTCGGTCTCCAGCACGCTGCCGCAGGTCGCGGCGATCGCCCAGAGAAGCTCCTCGACCGGCTGGATCCTCGACAGCTCGTGGCTGACACCGAGGAGCGCCTCGAGTCTCGCCTGGTAGGCGCGCCGCGCCTCGAGGAGCTGCACGTTGCGGATCGCAATCGCCGCCTGCGCGGCCAGACGCGTGAGCAGGGCCTCATCCCGATCGGTGAAGGGGCGCGCCGTGCGGTTCTCGGTATAGAGCAGGCCCTCGACCCGTTCCTCCGTCTGGATCGGGACGACGAGCGCCGTCACGACCTCCTCCGCCTCCAGGAGGGAGTAGCGCTGGCCGATCCTCGGGTCGCGCGTGTAGTCGCTCGTGCGGAACGGTCGGCCCGTGAGCAGGACCTGCCCGCCGATCCCCTGGCCCGGCTCGATGCGCGCCCCCTGGTGTTGCGCTCGCGTCCCCGGCGCGTGGCGCATGACCATGACGTCGCTCTCGGGATCGCGGATCGCGATCGCGCTGAGGTCAGCGCGGCTCAGCTCTTGCGCAGCCTCGCTGACGCGCCTGAGGATCGTGTCGAGATCGAGCGAAGCGGCCGTCTGGCTCGCGAGCTCGGCGAAGATCTCGGCCTCCCGGCGTCGCTGCTCGGCGTCTGCGAACAGCCGGGACTTCTCGAGCGCCATTGCCGCCTGATCGGCGAACGCCTGGGCGAGCCGCACCTCGTCGGCGTCGAAGACGCGCCCGGCCCGGTCGCCGACCGCGATGGCGCCGATGACCACGTCGTTGACGATCATCGGGAGCGCGAGGACCGACCGGTGCGGGAGGGCCCCGAGCGTCGCGCGCAGCTCGGGCGTGAGTTCAACCCTCGGGTCCTCCAGCGAATTCGTGGTGGCGACCGGACGCCGCGTGCTCACCGCCAGCGCCATCGTGCCGATGCCGCGCGGGATGACAACGTCCTCGCTGGCGCCGTCGCCCGCGACGCTGCGGCCCACCAGGTCGCCCGTCGTCGGGTCGAGGCGCATGATGACGGCGACGAGGCCGCCGAGGAGGGCCCGCAGGCTGTCGGCGATCCGCCGCGCGACCTGGTCCGCGTCGAGCGACTCGATGACGAGCCGCCTCACGTCGCCCAGGACCTCAGCCTCCCACTTCCTGCGGGTCGTCTCGGCGTAGAGCCGCGCGTTGTCGAGGGCGATCCCCGCCTGGTCCGCGAACGTCTGGGCGAGCCGGATCTCGTCGAGGCTGAAGACCCGGCCCCGGCGATCGCCGACGACGAGAGCCCCGAAGACCCGGTCGTTGGCGACCAGCGGCAGCGAGAGGGCGGCGTGATACTCGGCCTGCTCGATCCGGGCTCTGGCCTCTGGTGGATACGTGATCCGAGGATCGGCGAGCACATCGGGGCTGGAGACTGGCGCTCGCGCCTGCACCGCCAGCGCCGCCGCCGACGTTCCCTTGGGGTGATTCTGGAGCCAGGGCCCCGGTGTGCCGACGGCGCTCAGGAGCACGAGGCTCTCGTCCGCCTCGAGCAGGTAGACGGCCGCCATGCCGGCGTCGAGCAGCATGCCCACGCTCTCGACGATCCGCTGCCCGACCTCCTTCGGCTCGAGGGACTGCGAGATCATGCGTCCGAACTCGGCGAGGCACTCGGCCTCGCGCCGGCGGCCCTCCGTCTCCGCGAGGAGATTCGCGTTGCCGATCGCGATGGCGGCGTGGTCAGCGAGCCGGCTGAGCCTCACCTCGTCACGGTCGGTGAACGGGCGCGGCGTCCGGTTGAAGACGTACAGAAGACCCTTGATCTCACCGTTGCGGATGGGAATGACGATCTGGGAGACGATCCCGGCGGCGCGGGTCCGATCCGCGTAGTCTTTCGTGATCCGCGGATCCTCGGCGTAGTTCGCAGTCCGGAAGGGCCGTCCGGTCGCCAGCACGAGGCCGCCCGCACCCTTCCCGGGCTCGATCAGGATGCCCTTCAGCTTGTCGTCTTCGGCCCCGCGCCGGTGGAGCATGCGAACGGCGTCGGTCCCGGGCTCTCGGAGCGAGATCTGCGCGCCATCGGCGCCCGCGAGCTCGCAGGCGCCGTCGACGATCTGCTCGAGGATCGAGGCGAGGTCCGGCGAGCCGTTGATCTGCCCGACGACCTTGGCGAGCACCTCCACCTCGTGCCGGCGCCGGGCGACGTCGTCGAAGAGCTGGGCGTTCTCGAGCATGAGCGCGGCCTGATCCGCAAAAGCCTGCGCCAGTCGGGTCTCGTCTTCGCTGAAGACCCGCCCTTCGCTGGCACAGACCGCGAGCGCCCCGATCACGCGGTCCTTGACGAGCAGCGGCAGCGCGAGGATCGAGCGGTACGAGACCCTGGTGAGGCGCTCGCGAATCGCCGGATCGTGCATGATGCGCGAGTCCGCGAGGAAGTTCGAGGTGGCGATCGGGCGGCGCTCGCTCACGGCGAGGCCGACGACCCCGGTCCCGCGCGGGAACACCGCCCCTTCGCCCAGCGCCCGCTCCCCTTCGCCGAAGAGCGCGAGCGCCATGAGATCGCCGCTCTCCGAGAGAACCCGGTAGAGAACGGATTCCTGGACGCCGAGCAGCGTACGGATGCTGTCGACCACGCGTCGCGCGACGGTCCCGAGGTCGAGGGTCTCGCTGCACAGACGGCTCAGCTCGGCGAGCGCCTCGGCTTCTCGGCGTCGGCGTTCGCTGTCTGCGAACAGCCGGGCGTTGCGGATCGCGGCGGCGGCCTGCGCGATGAACGTCTCGAGGAGGTCCCGGTCCTCCGATCCGAAGGAGAAGGGCTGCTCGGCGAAGAGCACGAGGACACCGAGCAGGGACTCGCCGTGGATGATCGGTAGCTCGTACACGCTCCGCAGGCCGTGAGCGGCGAACCAGTCACGCGCCCGGATCTGGGTGTCGCTCAGCAGATCGTCGATCTTGAGTGGGCGACGGTTGACCGCCACCCAGCCGACGCCGCCCTGGCCGTACGGGAGGCGCGGGCTGGGATGTCCGGCGGCGAGCGCCTCGTCGGAAGAGGCCCGCAGTTCCAGCGTCCGCGTCGCCTCGTCGGCGACCCAGACCGTCACGAGCCGGGTAGCGATCAGCTGCGCCGCGGCCGCTACGATGTGGCGCAGGATCTCGTCGGCGTCGAGCGACGACGAGACCAGCTCGGTGAGCTGGGCGAGCGTGCGCAGGCGGCTCGTCGGCTTCGCCGGAGCGGGGACGCGTTCGGACCCCGCCCGCGAGCTGCGCTCGGCCTTGATCGGGCTCACGACGGCACGGTCCGACGGCGGCTCAGGGTGCTGAGCGCCCGTCGCAGCGGGTCGTGAATGCGCGACGCGACAGGAGCGCCATGCTCACCGTCCAGATGATCGTCGCGAGGAGCACCGCGACACCTTCGGGCACGATGGAGGCGGTTGGGCGCGGCCGTGAGCTCGGGGCCGCCGCGTCCGCGGCTGGAACGGCGCCGATCGCGCCGTCTCCGGCAGGGACGGGCGTCCGTAGGGCCTCGTGCGACCCGATGCCGAGCGTCGCAAGGGCCAGGCACAGCAGCAGACCGGCGAGGACACAGGCGTACTGTGCTCCGCGAGTCATGCCCCTTCTCTCCCGTCGCAGGGGACCGTGACCCGCGGCCCTGGCTCGCCGTCCGCCGCGAAGATTCGCCCGACGACCAGATCCAGTCGCCGAAGGTCGACCGGCTTGTGAATGTACTGGACGATCCCGAGCTGACGCGCTTGCACCTCAGTCGTCGGCCGATAGTCTCCCGTGGTCATGACGACGGGCAGGCCCGGCTCGATCGCTCGGAGCCTTCGGACGAGATCACACCCGGTCATATCGAGCAGATCGGTGTCGACGACGGCCAGGCCGAGGCGATAGCGTCGGACCAGCCGCAGCGCGTCGAGTCCGCGCGCCGCGGGGTACGCCCTGAATCGCGAGTGGAGGAAAAAGCCGGCCAGGAGGTGTGCCGAGGCCTCGTCGCCGTCCGCCACCAGGATCCACCGCGCTCCCATGGATTCACGGAAACTCATGGCGTTCAGAGACAGCAGAATCAGTGCCAGGGCCCTCGGCGGCTGTGAAATCGAGAAGTTGCACGTGCCGGGCCGCGGGCACTCCGCCGCCAATGTCAGAATTGACGGACCTGGCTGGCCAGGGTTTAGATGAGGCTGAACTTCTTGATGCGGCGATACAGCGTCCGAACGGTGAGGCCGAGCGCGCGGGCGGCCTGCTCCTTGTCGTTCCGGAAACGTGCGAGGGCGCGGGCGATCAAATCGCGCTCGGCCTGATCGAGCGTCGGCAGCGTATCGGCGTCCGCCGCCGCCACCGGAGCGTCGGACCGCGCCGTGAGATCCGGAAGATTCGTCCGCTCGATCTCGTCACGCGCGCCCAGGGCGAAGGCGCGCTCGAGGAGGTTTTCCAGCTCGCGCACGTTGCCGGGAAAGTCGTACGCGGCCAACGCCGCCATCGCGTCGGGGGCGATCCCCTTGACGTCGCGCCGGAAGCGCTCGTTGAACCTCCGCAAGAAATACGCGAGCAGCGCCGGAATGTCGCTCCTGCGCTCCCGGAGCGGCGGGACCAGGATGCGCACGACGTTGAGCCGGTAGAAGAGGTCCTGGCGGAAGCTGCCGCTTTGCACCACCGCCTCGAGGTCCTTGTTGGTGGCGGCGATCACCCTCACGCTGACCGTGTGGGTCTTGGTCGAGCCGACGGGACGGATCTCCTTCTCCTGGAGGACCCGCAGCAGCTTGGCCTGGAGCGCCGGCGACAGCTCGGCGATCTCGTCGAGGAAGAGGGTGCCGCCGTGCGCGGAGCGAAACAGCCCCAGAGCGTCGGCGACGGCGCCCGAAAACGCGCCGCGCACGTGGCCGAAGAACTCCGATTCCATGAGATCGGCTGGGATCGCGCTGCAGTTGACCGGTACGAAGGGACCCTTGGCCCGCCCCGATTGCCGATGGATCGCCGCGGCCACCAGCTCCTTGCCGGTGCCGCTCTCGCCCTCGATCAGCACCGGCGAGTCGGAGTCCGCCACCTTGGCGATCACTTCCTTCACTCGCGTCATCGCGGACGAGCTTCCGACGAGGTCCTTCACCACGAGGTGCTCGGCGAGCCGGCTCCGCAGCGAGTGCACCTCGCGGCTCAGGAAGCGCTTTTCGAGGACCTGCTGCATCAGGTGCGCGAGCTCGTCCAGGTTGAGCGGCTTGATGAGGTAGTCGTAGGCGCCCGACTTCAACGCCTGGACCGCCGTCTCGACCATCGGGTTACCGGTCATCATGACGACCTCGAGCGCCGGGTCGTGCCGCTTGATCTCGTCGAGGACCTGCAGGCCGTCCATCTCGGGCATCCAGATGTCGACCAGCGCGGCGTCGAAGATCTGGTGGCTGATCAGCGCGACCGCTTCTCGGCCGTTGGCCGCTAGGGTCACGTCATACCCCCAGCGGCTGAGCGCGTCGCGCATGAGCTCCCCGATGTCGGAGTCATCGTCGACGACCAGCACCCGCGGGCGGTCCATCAGCGACTAGCCGCGGGCGCGCCGATCGCACCGGGCGAGGAACTAGCGAAGGGCACGGGGGTATCTTAGCCGCCCACGGTTTCGCCCTCAAGGTTTCGCACTTGACAGCGGTTCAGGCGATTAAGTATTTTTAAAGTGACTTTAAGTCCTGATAAACCTATCCGGTGGAGCCCCGATGAAGGTTCGCGTCGCCCTGACCGTCAACGGCGAGTTGCGCGAGGCGCTCGTTCCGGTCCACAAGACTTTGCTCGAGGTCCTGCGGGAAGATCTCGGCCTCACCGGGACGAAGCACGGCTGCGAGCTCGGCGAATGCGGCACCTGTACCGTGCTCGTGGACGGCGCGCCCGTGTTGTCGTGCCTCGCCCTCCCCTTCGACACCGAGGGCTGCCGGATCACGACGGTCGAAGGGATGGCGGAGGGCGGGCGCCTTCACCCGCTCCAGCAAGCGTTCGCCGAGCTGGGGGCCGCCCAGTGCGGGTACTGCACGCCCGGCATTCTCCTCACCGCGACGGCGCTCCTCGCCGACCGGCCGAGCCCGACGCGGCGGGAGGTCAAGGAGGCGCTCGCCGGCAATCTCTGCCGCTGCACCGGGTACACGAAGATCCTCGACGCCGTCGAGCTCGCGGCCCTGCGGATGACCAGGGTGGGAGGTTCCACATGACCAAGAACGACTTCGCGGTCATCGGTCAGCCGCTCCCGAAGGTCGATGCGTGGGCGAAGGTCGTCGGCGAGACCAAGTACGCCGACGACCTCTTCCTGCCGCGGATGGCGTACGGCAAGCTGCTGCGCAGCGCCCATGCCCATGCCCGCATCCGGTCCATCGACACCGCCCGCGCCCGCGCCGTGCCCGGTGTCTACGCGGTCCTCACGGGTGCCGACCTGCCGCGCGTGAAGTTCGGCATCTTGCCGGTGTCGCAGGACGAGGAAGCGCTCTGCACCGACAAAGTGCGTATGGTCGGCGACGCGATCGCGGCCGTCGCCGCCGTCGACGAGGAGACGGCGGAGCTGGCGTGCCGCGCGATCGAGGTCGACTACGAGCCGCTTCCGGCCCTCATGTCGGTGTTCGACTCGCTCGCCCATCCCGAGGTGCGCATCCACGAGTACGGCGACGGCCCCAACGTCCACAAGAACGTCGCGCTGCAGTTCGGCGACGTCGACGCGGCCTTCGCCGGGGCCGACCTGGTTCGCGAAGACGTCTTCTATTTCGAGGGCAACAACCATCTGCCGATGGAGCAGCACGCGGCCGTCGCGCACTGGGCCTCCGATGGCAAGCTGACCCTCTGGTCCTCGACGCAGACGCCCCACTACGTGCATCGGCTCCTCGCCAGGGTGCTCGACACGCCGGCCGCGCACATCCGCGTCATCGCGACGCCGGTCGGCGGCGGGTTCGGCGGCAAGACCGATCTCTTCTCGCACGAGATCGTGGCCTGCCAACTCTCGAAGGTGACGGGTCGGCCGGTGAAGATCGCGTTGACGCGCGAAGAGGTCTTCTATACGCACCGCGGGCGCCATCCCGTTCTGATGTGGATCAAGACCGGCTTCACGAAGCAAGGCGACATCACGGGCTGCCACCTCCGGACGTGGCTCGATGGCGGGGCGTACGGGTCCTACGGCGTCGCCTCCACGTTCTACACGGGCGTGATCAACCCGGTGACCTACAAGATGCCCGTCTACAAGTTCGAGGCCGCGCGCATCTTCACCAACAAGCCACCGTGCGGCCCCAAGCGCGGCCACGGCACGCCGCAACCCCGCTTCGCCCTCGAGTGCCAACTCGACAAGGCGGCCGAGCAGCTCGGGCTCGACCCCGCCGACCTTCGACGCCGGATCGTCGCCGAGCCCTTCACCAAAACGGCGAACCATCTGACCGTCACGACGATCGGCCTCGGAGAGTGCATCGACAAGGTCGTCGAGGCCGCAGGCTGGCGCGAGAAACGCGCTCGGTTCGGCGGGAGCATCGGGGGGAATCCCAAAAAGGGAATCGGCATCGCCTGCTCCGCGTACCTCACGGGCGCCGGCACGGCGATCTACTGGAACGACATGCCCCACTCGGGCGTGATCGCCCGCGCTGACCGCAGCGGCGGCGTCGCCGTTCTCTGCGGCGCCACCGACATCGGCCAGGGATCGGATTCCATCCTCGCCTACGTGACGGCAGAGGTCCTCGGGATCGACCCGAAGGACGTCCACGTGCATTCGGCCGACACCAGCCTGACGCCCGTCGATCTCGGCTCATACTCGTCGCGTGTGACGCTCATGTGCGGGGTGGCCGCGATCCAGGCGGCGGAGCGGCTCCGGGCCGCCATCTTCGAGGCCGTCGCCCAGAAGCTCGAGGTGAGCCCGGCGTCTCTCGTCGCGCGCGAGCGCAAGATCGGCGTGGCCGACGACTGGGACAAGGCCGTGCCGTTCGCGAGAGCGGTGGAGCTCGGCGAGGCACTGCACGGCGTGTTGGCGTTCCCCGGCTCGTACGCGCCGCCCAAGCGCGCGGGCAAATACAAGGGAGGCGGCGTCGGCCCCTCTCCCTGCTACTCTTACTCGGCGTGTGTGGTGGAGCTGACCGTCGACGAGGAGACCGGGACGGTCGAGCTCGAGGATGTATGGATCGCCCACGACGTCGGACGTGCGCTGAACCCGCTCCTGGTCGAGGGGCAGGTCGAGGGCTCGGTGTACATGGGGATCGGCGAGGCCCTGATGGAAGAGCAAGTCTTCAGGAAGAATCTCCACAAGCAGCCGTCGATGCTCGAGTACAAGAGTCCCACCACGCTCGAAACCCCCGAGATCCACACCATTCTGGTGGAGTCCGACGACCCGGAGGGACCATTCGGAGCCAAAGAGGCCGGGCAGGGGCCGCTTCTGCCGGTGATACCGGCGATCGCGAACGCGATCAACCACGCGCTCGGGATCCGGATCGACGAGGTCCCGATCACTCCCGACAAGATTCTCAAGGCGCTCGAGCTGAAGCGGGCGGGCAAGCTGGCTCGGGTCGGGCGCGGCAAGCTGCCGCTCTTCACGTTCAAAGAGCCGATCGTGGTCGAGTCCGCGTTCGGCCAGCGGGCCGACGCGGTCGCCTCGAGGCCATTCGCCTCATGAAACGGAGCCGGGTCGAGTCGCTCTCAGGCCACGAGAAGGGCTGTCTACAACAAACCCACGTCGCACAGCAGAGCCCGACGGGTTGTCCGCAAGACCGGAGCCACGGGTTGACCGCGGACCGGAGCCACGCCGCATCTGTCTCAGGCCACCCTCGGTCCAAGCCGGCGTCACGGACCCCGCTCCAATGATCAGGCTGCCGTCTTTCACATATGTGGTACCGCGCACGGTCGAGGACGCCGCGCGCCTGATGGCCGAGCACGGGCGGGAGGCGATGCTCGTGGCCGGCGGGACCGATCTCTATCCGAACATGAAGCGCCGGCAGTTCGAGCCGAAGGTGCTGGTCGGCCTCCGCGGGATCCAGGCGCTGCGAGGCGTCCGGGGTTCCGCCAGCAGCGGCTGGACGATCGGAGCCGGAACGACGCTCTCGGCGGTCGCCGCTCACCCCGACATCGCGCGCGACTTTCCCGCGCTGGCGACGGCCGCCGGGCTGGTCTCCTCGCCGCAGCTCAGGAACATGGGGACGATCGGCGGCAATGTGTGTGTGGACACCCGCTGCAACTACTACAATCAGTCCTACGAGTGGCGAAAGGCGATAGGCTTCTGCATGAAGAAGGACGGCGACATCTGCCTGGTCGCGCCCGGGAGCTCGCGGTGCTGGGCCGTGTCCTCGTCGGACACCGCGCCCGTGCTGTGGGCGCTCGGCGCGAGGCTGCGGCTCGTCGGCGCCGGCGGAGAGCGCACCATCCCGATGGCCGCGCTCTATCGGGACGACGGTATCGAGTACCTCGCCAAGCAGCCGGACGAGGTCGTTGCCGATATCCTGTTGCCCCCGGCAAAGGGCTGGCGCTCGGCGTACCTCAAGCTCCGGCGCCGCGGCTCATTCGACTTTCCCGTGCTCGGCGTGGCGGTGGCCCTCCGGATGGAGGGTGAGATCGTCCGCGATGCCCGCATCGTGCTGGGCGCAGTCGCCTCGCTGCCGCGGCCGGCCGAGAAGGCCGCCGCGGCGCTCGTCGGCCAGCGGCTGACGCGCGACCTGATCGCGCGGGTGGCCGACCTGGCGGCGGGCCCCGCGAAGCCCCTCGACAACACCGATTTCACGCATCCGTACCGCAAGAAGGTGACGCGGGTGTTCGTCGCGCGCGCGATTGCCGCGATCGCGGGGCGCCACGACGGGGCCACGTCGGAGGAAGTCGCATGACGGCGCTCGGCGAGCGCATCAAACGCCTCCGGGGCGAGCGCGAGCTGCAGCAACGGCAGCTCGCCGAGAAGGCCGGCCTTACCCCGAGCATGGTCTCGCAGATCGAGTCCGGGCGGCTCTCGCCCTCGCTCCACACCCTCGGCAAGATCGCCTCCGCGTTCGGTGTGCCGATCGCGGCGCTCTTCGACGGCAAGCCGGCCGGCAGCATCGTCGTCTCGCACAAGCGTGACTATCCGGTCGTGTCGTTCGACGGCTCCTCGGAGCGTTGGGCGGTCCTCGGCGCAGGCCTCTTCCAGGGGAAGATCCGAGCGGTGGTCTCGACGCTCGGTCCGAAATCGCGCGGCTTCACGACCGAGAAGGTCATCATCAAGCCCGGGCAGATGAAGCTCTTCTACGTGCTCGAGGGCAAGGTCGCGCTCCACTACAACGGCGACCGCCACCTGCTCGAGGCGGGCGACAGCGCGCTCCTCGACGGCGGCGTGCCGCACGGCTGGGAGAATCTCGGCGGCAAGCAGGCCCAGGCCCTCTGGGTCATCCTGGGATAGGGCCATGGCCGACACCGGTGAGCGCGCTCGCGTGGACTTCAGGACGGAACCGGCGGGCTACCAGCACTGGAAGCTCGACGTCGACGGGCCGGTGGCCACGCTCGCCATGGACGTCAGGGAGGACGGCGGGCTCCGGCCGGGTTACGAGCTGAAGCTCAACTCGTACGATCTCGGCGTCGACATCGAGCTCTACGACGCGATCCAGCGCCTGCGTTTCGAGCATCCGGAGGTGGGCGCGGTGATCGTGACCTCCGGTAAGGAGCGCGTCTTCTGCGCCGGAGCCAACATCCGCATGCTCTCCCGCGCCGCCCACGGCTGGAAGGTGAACTTCTGCAAGTTCACCAACGAGACGCGCAATGCCATGGAAGAAGCGACGGGGGAATCGCGCCAGTTCTACCTCTGCGCGGTCAACGGCCCCTGCGCGGGTGGTGGCTACGAGCTGGCGCTGGCGACGGACTGGATCGTCATGGCCGACGACGGGAACACGGCGGTGTCGCTCCCCGAGGTGCCGCTGCTCGCCGTGCTTCCCGGTACCGGTGGGCTCACGCGCCTGGTGGACAAGCGTCGCGTGCGCCGCGATCGCGCCGACTTCTTCTGCACCGTCGCGGAGGGGATCAAGGGCGCGCGCGCCGTCGAGTGGGGCCTCGTGGACGAGGTGGTCCCGCGCTCGAAGCTCGCCGAGATCGCGAAGCGCCGTGCCGCCGAATTCGCCGCGCGCACCGATCGGCCGGCCGCCGCGCGGGGCATCGCGTTGGCCCCGCTCGAGCGCACGATCGACGGCGATCGGATCCGCTACCGCCACGTCGCCTGCGACGTCGACCGAGGACGGGGCCTCGCCCAGATCACCGTGAGCGGTCCGACTGCTCCACCCCCGGCGGACGCGGACAGGATCCGCGAGGCGGGGTGCGCGTTCTGGCCGCTGGCGCTGGCGCGCGAGCTCGACGATCTGATCCTGCACCTGCGCACCAACGAGGAGGAGATCGGCCTCTGGGTGCTCAGAACCGCCGGGCGTGCCGACCTCGTCGAGGCCTATGACAGATCGCTGGCGACGCATCGCGATGACTGGCTCGTGCGTGAGGTGCGCCTCTACCTCAAGCGGACGTTCAAGCGGATCGAGGTCTCCTCGCGGTCGGTCTTCGCCCTCATCGAGCCCGGCTCGTGCTACGCCGGCACCCTGCTCGAGCTGGCGCTGGCCGCCGACCGCTCGTACATGCTCGAGGGTGCGCGTCAAAGCGATGCGCGGCCGCCGGCCACGATCCGGCTTAGCGAGCTGAACTTCGGCGCCTTTCCGATGGTCAACGGTCTCACGCGGCTGGCGAGCCGATTCCTGGCCGAGCCCGGACGCGTGGACAAGCTCCGCGCGCGGATCGGCGAGGACCTGGACGCCGCTGTCGCGGCGGAGGCCGGCCTCGTCACGTTCACGCCGGACGACATCGACTGGGACGACGAGGTGCGCATCGCGCTCGAGGAGCGCGCCGCGTTCTCCCCCGACGCGCTCACCGGCATGGAGGCGTCGATCCGGTTCGGCGGGCCCGAGACGCTCGAGAGCAAGATCTTCGGCCGTCTCTCCGCGTGGCAGAACTGGATCTTCCAGCGCTCGAACGCCGTCGGCCCGAAGGGCGCGCTGGAGGTCTACGGCACGGGCCAGCGCACCGAGTTCGACCGGAGGAGAGTGTGATGGCGAGCATCGACTACAGCGAGCGCATCCCGAACAACGTGAGCCTGAGCGAGAACCGTCGGCTCCAGCGCGCGCTCGAGGAGTGGCATCCGAAGTTTCTGGACTGGTGGATGGGTATGGGCCCGACCGGCTTCCAGGAGAAGGACGTGTACCTGCGCACCGCCGTGAGTGTCGACGCCCAGGGCTGGGCGCAGTTCGACTACGTCAAGATGCCGGACTACCGCTGGGGTCTCTTCCTCGCCGAGCCCGAGCCCGGCCGCACCGTCGGCTTCGGGGACCACCTGGGCGCGTCGGCCTGGCAGGACGTGCCCGGCGAGTACCGCGGGGTCCTGCGTCGGCTCATCGTCACCCAGGGCGACACCGAGCCGGCATCGGTCGAGCAGCAGCGCCACCTCGGCCGCACCTGTCCATCGCTCTACGACCTGCGCAACCTGTTCCAGATCAACGTCGAGGAGGGCCGCCACCTCTGGGCGATGGTCTACCTGCTCGACGCGTATTTCGGCCGCGATGGCCGTGAGGAGTCCGAGGCGCTCCTGCAGCGACGGTCGGGGGACCGCGACAAACCGCGCATCCTCGGAGCCTTCAACGAGAAGACGCCCGACTGGCTCTCCTACATGATGTTCACGTACTTCACCGACCGCGACGGCAAGTATCAGCTCGCGAGCCTCGCCGAGAGCGGCTTCGATCCGCTGTCGCGGACCTGCCGCTTCATGCTGACCGAGGAGGCGCACCACTTGTTCGTCGGCGAGACCGGCATCGGACGCGTGGTGCAGCGCACGTGCGAGCTCATGCGCGATGGGAAGACCGACGACGTCCGGCGGCTCGGCGGGCTCGACCTCGCGACCTTGCAGAAGTACATCAACTTCCACTACTCGGTGTCGCTCGACCTGTTCGGGTCCGAGGTCTCGACCAACGCCGCGAACTTCTACACGATGGGGCTCAAGGGGCGCTTCGAGGAGTCCAAGAAGCGCGACGACCACCGACTGAAGGACGCGACCTACACGGTGAGCGAGCTCACCGGCGATCGGATCACGACCCGCGAGGCGCCGGCGCTGCCCTCGCTCAACGAGCGCCTGCGCGACGACTACATCGCCGACTGCCAGCGCGGCGTGGATCGCTGGAACCAGATCGTCAAGAAGCACGAGATCGACCTCGAGCTGCGGCTGCCCCACCGGGGCTTCCATCGGGCCATCGGCCTCTTCGCCGAGGTCAAGGTCTCACCCGACGGCCGCGTGCTCAGCGAGGCCGAGTGGGATGCGAAGAAGCACGAGTGGCTGCCGACCGAGGCCGACCAGGCGTACCTCCAGAGCCTGATGCTGCCGGTCACCGAGCGCGGCCGCTTCGCCAACTGGATCGCGCCGCCGGCCCGCGGCGTCAACGGCCAGCCCATCGACTTCGAGTACGTGCGCCTGGCCTGACGCGCATGAATGCGTCGGAGCTGCTCCCCGCGCAATTCAACGCGGCGACCTGGTTCGTCGACCGGAACCTCGCCGAGGGCCGCGGCGGCACGCCGGCCTTCCGCTACGACGATCGGACGCTCACCTACGCCGACGTTCAGGAACTGGTCGACCGCACTGGGAACGCGCTGCTCGAAGTCGGCGTCGAGACCGACAACCGGGTGCTCGTGCTCTGCCTCGACGCGCCGGAGTTCATCGGGACATTCTGGGGATCCATCAAGATCGGCGCGGTCCCGATCCCCACGAACACGTTGATGCGCACCGCCGACTACCTGTACTTCCTGAACGACAGCCGCGCCAAGGTTGCGGTCGTCTCGGCGCCCCTCCTGGCCGAGGCCGGGCCGGCGCTCGCCGAGGCGAAGCACCTGAGACACGTCTTCATCGCGGGCGGCGCTCCCGGGCGGTTCATGGCCTACGAGGACCGGATCGCCAGAGCATCCGCGAGCCTCGCGGCCGCCCCGACCTCGCGCGACGACACCGCGTTCTGGCAGTATTCGTCGGGCTCGACGGGGTTCCCGAAGGGCGCGGTACACCTGCAGCACGACATGGTGATCTGCTGCGAGACCTACGGCAAGCAGGTGCTCGGCATCGGGCCGACCGATCGCGTCTTCTCCGCGGCCAAGCTGTTCTTCGCGTATGGGCTCGGCGCCACCGGCTTCCTTCCAATGAGTGTCGGTGCTCAGGCGATGCTCTTTCCGCACCGGCCGACCCCCGAGGGCGTCTTCGAGACCATCACACGCTTCCGTCCGACGATCTTCTTCGGCGTCCCGACGCTCTATGCCGGCATGCTCGCCGTCAAGGAGGCCGAGACGCGGTTCGACACGTCGTCCCTTCGGCTCTGCGTGTCGGCGGGCGAGGCGTTGCCCGACGAGCTCTACAAGCGCTGGCGTGACCGCTTCGGCGTGGAGATCATCGACGGCATCGGCACCACGGAGGTCGGGTACATCTTCATCTCGAATCGTCCCGGCCAGACACGCCCCGGCTCGACCGGCCTGCCGGTGCCGGGCTACGAGCTCGCCATCGTCGACGACGACGGACGGTCGGTGGCTCGGGGCGAGATCGGTAACATCCGCGTGAAGGGCGATTCCACGATGGCGTACTACTGGAACAAGCACGAAAAGACCAAGGAGACGCTCTTCGGCCCCTGGATCCAGACCGGGGACAAGTACTACCAGGACGAGGACGGCTACTACTGGTACTGCGGCCGCTCGGACGACATGCTGAAGGTCGGGGGCATCTGGGTCTCGCCGGTCGAGGTCGAAGCGACGCTGGTGCGCCACCCCGCGGTGCTCGAGGCCGCGGTGGTCGGCCGAGAGGACTCCGATCGGCTCGTCAAGCCCCAGGCGTTCGTCGTCCTGAAGGACGCGGCGAGCGGGAGTGCCGCGCTGGTCGACGAGCTCAAGGCGTTCGTGAAGGACAAGATCGCGCCCTACAAGTACCCGCGCTGGATCGAGTTCGTCACCGACCTGCCGAAGACGGCGACCGGCAAGATCCAGCGATTCAAGCTGCGGGCCTGAGCGCCGCGGCTCGATCGACCGTGTTCGACCGCACGCTGGAGACGCTCGGGCCGGAACGGCTGCTCGAGCACCAGTGGCGCCGCTTCCGCGCCATGGCGGCGGAGCTGCTCGCGGCGAATCGATTCGTCACGCGCAAGTGGCGCGCGGCGGGTGTCAGATCGGTCGAGGATCTGCGCGGCTGGGACGACTTCCGGCGGCTTCCCCTCACGACGAAGTCGGAGCTCGTGAGCGACCAGGCCGCGCACCCGCCATTCGGTACGAATCTAACGTACTCGCTGGAGCGCTACGTCCGCATCCACCAGACGTCGGGGACGAGCGGGGCGCCGCTCCGGTGGCTCGACACCCAGGAGTCGTGGGAGTGGTGGGCCCGCTGCTGGGGCTTCGTGCTGCGGGGCGCGGGCGTCGGGCCGGCCGACCGTGTCTTCGTTCCGTTCTCGTTCGGCCTCTTCATCGGGTTCTGGGCGGGCTTCGAAGGTGCGCGCGCGCTCGGCGCGCTGGCGATTCCCGGTGGCGGTCAGGATTCGCCCACCCGCCTGGCCTGGATGGAAGCCCTCGGTGTGACGGTGCTGGTCTGCACGCCGTCCTACGCGCTCCACCTCGTCGAGGTCGCCCGCGAGCGCGGAATCGACCTCGCGAAGCTGCCCCTGCGGATCACCGTGCACGCCGGCGAACCGGGGGCCGGGATCCCCGCGGTGCGCGCCCGCATCGAGGATGGATGGGGCGCGCGCGCGTTCGACCACGGCGGCATGACCGAGATGGGCGCCTACGGCTACGAGTGCGGCGAGCAGGCAGGACTCCACATCAACGAATCGGAGTTCATCCTGGAGGTGATCGACCCGGTGACGGCCGCGCCCGCGCGCGAGGGCGAGCTGGTCCTGACGAATCTCGGGCGGGTGGGCTCGCCGGTCGTGCGATACCGCACGGGCGACCGCGTGCGTCTGGGGACGGGGAGCTGCCCGTGCGGGCGGACGTTCAGGCGCCTGGAGGGCGGCATCCTCGGCCGGCTCGACGACATGCTCATTGTCCGCGGCGTCAACGTCTTCCCGGCCGCGATCGAGGGGGTCGTAAGACGCTTCCCCGCGATCGACGAGTTCCAGATCGAGGTGCTCAGGGACGGGGAGCTCGACGAGGTCCGTGTCCTGGTCGAGCTGGAGGACGCGGCCGGCGCCGCCCGGGTCGGTGAGGCTCTGCGGGCGAGCCTCGGGATCCGCCTCGAGGTCGCGCCGGTGCCCCTCCGCAGCCTGCCGCGGTTCGAGCTCAAGGCGCGCCGCGTCGTTCGGAGGTAGCGGAGGCCGCGCCGAAAGGCGCTTCATTTTTCACGCGCATCGGCTACTATTTTCTGTGCCACCTGAAGCGCCGCCTGGAATGAACGAGAACGAGCAGAGCGAAGGAACCAGCCCCGAAGCCGTTCCCGAAGCGTCGGGGCCGTTGGGCGATACCGTCACCATCTTCTTCAGCGATATCCGTGGGTTCACGGACTACACGGAGCGCGAAGGCGACGAGGCCGCCCGCCAGATGCTCCGCCGCTACAACGCCATAGTCCGCGAGAAGATCGAAGACTATAGCGGCACCGTCGTCAAAGAGCTGGGCGACGGCTTCATGGCCACCTTCAGGGGCGCCCGACCCGCCATCCTGTGCGCGCTCGCGATCCAGCGCACCGTCGTCCAGGCGAATCGAAACCAGGCCAGACACGGGATCGAGATCGGCATCGGCATCAACACGGGCGAGCCGATCCAGGAAGGTACCGACTACGTCGGGCTCGATGTGAACCTCGCCGCGCGCATCTGTGCGATCGCGAAGCCGGGCCAGATCCTCGTTGCCGAGACGACCCGCTGGCTCGCCGGCCGTATCGAGCCGCGGCGATCCGAGGGCGCAGTCGTCGAGTACGTGGACGACGGGCTGCACGACCTGAAGGGCTTCCCGGAGCGCAAGCAGCTCTTTCGGGTCGAGTGGCACCATACGGCGACGGGCGCGCAAGCGGGAGCGGCCGAGGCGCCCTCCGCCGACGAGGAAGAGACCGCGGCCTTCAAGGCGGCCGTCCAGCGCGGCATCGGCGTGCTGACCCGCGTGCTCGGCGTCGTCCACCTCGACGATCCAGCGTTCCCGGCCCTCCTCGAGTGCCAGGCGAAGGCCAGCGAGCTGCGCCTGGCGCTCTCGCGCGCCGGAGGCGAGCGGCGTGGAGCCCCGGCGAAAGAGGTGCTGGAGTGGTTCGCTCCCTTTGAGACCCTGCTCACGCTCATGCTCGAGCGGAACACGCTCACCGAGGAACGCTGGGCGCAGCTCGACGCCACGGTCGCCCGGGCTTTCGGCCGACCGCTGGTCAATGCCGCCGCGCGAGGCCGTCTGTCGACCAGCGCCGCCGAGAAGCCCGTGTCGGCGGAGACGGCGCGGGAGCGCGCCAAGGAGCCCGAGCCCGTGGTGGAGGCGCGCAGCTCGGTCGCGGGTGCGCTCGCGCCGCCGCCGCTCGACGAGCGTGCCGCCGGTGTTCGCTGGTGGGCCGGTGCCTACGCAGCCTGGAGTCAGTGGAAGCCGTCGGGCCTCGCCTGGGCCCATGCGCTTCGTGCGGAGGTCTCGAGGTTCCCGTACCTTTTGAGCGTCCACATCCGGGCCACCGCGGATTACGACGACGGACAGCTGGCGGGGGGCTACTTCCTCCTCCTCGAGCACGTCGAGAATGAGTCGCCCGGGTTCATGCGCACGGTCATCGAGCGTGCACTCGGCGAGGCCGGGCTTGGCCCGAGACTCTATCAGCTCCTCGTGGACGATGGCCGGCTGCGCGAGACCTACGCGTCGTTCGTGCGTGACGTCATCCAGGTCGCCATTCCGACGCCCGGCATGTGGGCCGACGCGGGGGTGGTCGAGTCCGACGACGCCACCGCGCTGATCTCGCGCTCCACGGCGACGATCGGCGACCCGCAGGAAGAGACGGTCCAGCTGACCGACCCGCAGGATCGCGCCGCCGACCGGCGCTTCCTGGTGACGATGCAGCCGCTGACCACGCGCTTCTTCTACGTCAAGAGCGGCAAGCTGAAGATCCCGCGCGACGTCGATGTCAAGCTCACGGCGGACGACCAGCCTTCGGACCGGGCGTGGTTCCTCACGGTGAAGGACAGCCTCAGCGTGCGTTCGGATCCAAAGCTGATCCCGCCGACGGGGGTGTCGGTCCCGAACCTCGGCCGGGACAACTTCGGCGTCTGGATCGCGGTCTTCAACGCTGACCCCGACGAAGTCGTGACCTACGAGCTGACGGTGAGCGTGAAGCAGCCGCGACAGCAATCGGCGGCCCGGTCCCCATTCTCGAGGCCGGGCGGGCCGGCACGGTGAAAACGCGCACGGGCGACCCGTGGATGCCGGCTGACCGGTACGGTCGCGAGCTGCCGACCTTCACCGTGAACCTGCTCGTCCGCGACATTCCCCGCGCCATCCGGTTCCACACGCACGTGCTGGTAGCCACGGTGCATTACTCTGACCCCGACTTCGCGGCCGTCAACGTCGGCGGCGTCGAGCTCATGCTCCACGCCGATCACACGTACGACAAGCACCCGTGGCACGCCCCGCTGATTCGGGGCGAGCGCCGCGGGCTCGGTGCCGAGCTGCGCGTGTTCGGCGTCGACCCCGACGCCGTCGAGCGGCGCGCGCGGGACAGCGGTTCCAACGTGATCCAGCCGGCCACGACGAAAGGCCACGGCTGGCGGGAGGTCATGGTGGAGGATCCCGACGGCTATCTATGGGCCGTCGGTGTGCCGACTCCCTCGAACCGAGGGTCGTGAGCTACATCGACGACAACCTCCTGCCGGGCGAGCAGGTCGTCTATCGGGCAAGGCTCCACTGGATCATCTTCGCGAGGCCCGTGCTGCTGCTGATCGTCGGCGTCGTGCTCTTCCTCGTCGTCCCAGGCGTGCCGGTGGTGGGCGGCGTCGTCCTGCTCGCCGGGTTCCTGCTGCTCGTCCCGCCGTTCGTCGCCGCCCGGACCACGGAATTCGGCGTCACGAACAAGCGCGTGATCGTCAAGACCGGGCTCATCCGGCGGCGCACCCTCGAGCTGCTGTTGCGGCAGGTCGAAGCGATCGCCGTCGACCAGAGCCTGACCGGTCGGGTGCTCGGCTTCGGGTCCATCACGCTCACGGGGACCGGCGGCGTGCGGGAGGTCTTCCACCGGGTGCGCGACCCGCTGGAGCTCCGGCGACGGATCCAGGGCCAGACCGTGTAGATCGGAGCCGCCGGCGCCGCGCGCCGGCTACTGCTGTTGCTGCTGCTGGGCGCTCACATCCGCGACGCCGGTGACGATGCGATCGGGCGGGCGCGCCGGGACCTCGCGGAACACCGGCAGGTCGATGTGCCGGATCTCCTCACGGAGCGTCGCGCCGCTCTTGCCGGCCACGACCTCGGTGATGACCTCGGCCTTCAGAGTCTCCTTGGCGATGCCGCGGTAGATCCCCTTGTTCGGCGGCACGTCGTCGTAGTGGCGGCCGTGACCCACGACGACGTAGCGCTCGTCCACCGGGCGATTGTGCGTCGGGTCGAACGAGACCCACCCCCCCGTCGGTGCGTGGAACTCGACCCACGCGTGGCTCTGCGCGGGCTCCCGCTTCTTGCGCTCGACGTGCAGATAGCCGCTCACGTAGCGGCAGGGAATCTGGCGGAGGCGGAGCAGGCCGAGCATCAGGTGGGCGAAGTCCTGACAGACGCCGCCGCCGATCTTGAGGAAGTCCTCAGTCGTCGAGTCGTAGCTGGTGACGTTCTTCCGATACTCGAACCGCTTGTGGATGTACTCGCCGAGCGCTTGCACTTGCTCGCCGAGCGGCGCGGTCGCGGCCAGGCCGATGGCCCGGTGCGCGGCGCGGAGCCCCGAGGTGAGCTTGACCGGGCCGCCGAACTCGAGAAAGTCGCGCAGCGCGTATGGGAGCGCCTTGCCCGCCGGAGGGTCCGTGAGCGAGGCCATCGGCACGCCCGGCCGGTGGGTCTCCACGAGCGAGCGCGCCGACACCGCGATCCGGTCGTGGAACTTCGTGATCGTGAAGTGGTGCGTGATGTTGTCGTTCCAGTCCCGGTAGCGATGGACGCTGGTCGGGGGACCGACGGCCAGCTCGAAGGACCAGACGGCCTGCTGGGGCGTCGTCTTGGGCTGGACACGGAGCTCGAGGAACGACTCACTGATGAACGCGTCGTACTCGAACGCGAAGCAGTGCTCGACCTGGAGGTGCATCAGGTCACGAAGTACTGAGTGGCGATGGCGTCATGGGTCTTCGCGAGCTCGCCGACCACGTGGTCGAGCAGGCCCGCGAAATCGCCCCGGCGCATCTGGGCCTCGTCGTCGTAGCGAAGGTCGGCGTGGAGCTTACCGATGATCCGGGCCGGCGCGGTGAGCTCCGCGAGCCCGGAGATCGCCGCCAGGTAGTCCCGGACGATCGAGGCGCCGTAGCGGAGCGAGCGCGGCGAGTCGGCGTCGAAGAGCAGGAAGCCGATGACGAGATTGGGCTCCAGGCGCGCTCCGTAGACCCGCCGGTAATTCTCCAGCGACGACAGGCCACGGAGGAGGGTCCGCCATTGCGTGTAGTAGAGCGGCGCGTCGCCCCGCGCCTCGGCGGCCAGCAGCGCCGGGAGCTTCGTGCGCAGCACGAGGGCGGAGCGATAGCTGCGCTCGAACGACTCGCCCAGCTTGAGGAAGTGCCAGCCCTCGTCGCGGGTGGACGTGTGCTCGATCGCCCCGACGACCGTGAAGATGCCCTTGTGGGTGGCGCCGAGGGCGTCGCGGAACGCGGGAAGGTCCGGCATGCCTTTCCGCTCGTATACCTCGACCGACCGGAACACCTCGTTCAGCGCCAGGAAGACCTCGAGCGTCAGCGCCTCGCGCATAGAGCGCGCGTTCTCCCGCGCCTTGCGGATCGAGAAGTTGATCGAGTACGCGTTCGTCTGGTCGGTGAAGAAGGCGTGGAGGTAGGGGACCGACAGCGGGGCGAACGGAGTGATCTCGCGCGTCAGCTGCGCCGAAGGGAAGATGGCGAGCATGTCCTTCCAGGCCGTCTGCGCCAGATCTTCCGCGAGGCCCTGCGTCTCGCTCGAGAAGTCCTCGGTGACCAGCAGCAGCCGGGTGATATTCTCAGCGCGCTCGAGATAGCGGCCCATCCAGTAGAGCGCGTCCGCCACGCGGGAGAGCATCAGGCGCCCTTCGCGGCCAGCACCCAGGTGTCCTTGCTGCCGCCGCCCTGGGACGAGTTGACGACGTACGACCCGGGCCGGAGGGCGACCCGCGTGAGGCCGCCGGGGAGCACGCGGATGGACTCGCCGTAGAGGATGAAAGGCCGCAGGTCGACGCGGCGCGGCTCGAACTTCCCGTCGACGTAGGTCGGGTGGGCCGACAGCTCGACGAGCGGCTGGGCGATGTAGTTGCTCGGCGTCTTCTTCATCTGGCCGACGTAGGCCTCGATCTCTTTCTTGCTCGCGAAGGGGCCCATGAGCATCCCGTAGCCACCGGAATCGCCCGTGGTCTTGATCACCAGCTGGTGCGCGTGGTCCCGGATGTAGGCGAAGTCCTGAGCCCGGGCGCCGAGGTACGTCTGCACCTGAGGCAGGAGGGCGTCCTCGCCGAGGTAGTACCGGATCAGCGCGGGCATGAACGCGTAGACGGACTTGTCGTCCGCGACGCCGGCGCCGGGCGCGTTCGCGAGGCCGACGTTCCCCTCGCGGTACACGTTCATGAGGCCGGGCACGCCCAGAAGACTGTCGCGACGGAACGTCAGCGGATCGATGAAGTCGTCGTCGACCCGCCGGTAGATCACGTCGACCTTCTGCTTGCCGCGCGTCGTCCGCATGAAGACGTAGTTGTCCTCGACGATCAGATCGCGGCCTTCGACGAGGACGACGCCCATCTCGCGCGCCAGGAACGAGTGTTCGAAGTAGGCAGAGTTCGCCATGCCGGGGGTGAGGATCACGACGACCGGCTTCTCGCTGAAGCGTGGGGCCGCGTGCAGCAGCGTGTCCAGGAGCAGGGTTGGGTAGTCCTTGATCGGCCGCACGGGGTAGTACTTGAAGAACTCCGGGAAGACGCGATGGAGCGTGTTGCGGTTCTCGAGGACGTAGGACACGCCCGACGGGCAGCGGCAGTTGTCCTCGAGGACGAGGTACTCGCCGGCATCGTTCCGGATGATATCGGTCCCGACGACGTGCGTGAAGATCTGCCGCGGGGGGATGACGTTCAGGAGCTCGCGCTTGTATTCCTTCCGCGAGAGGACGATCTCCGGCGGAATGACGCGGTCCTTGAGGCACTTCTGGCCCTGGTAGACGTCGAGGATGAAGAGGTTCAGCGCGGTGACTCGCTGGACGAGCCCCGCCTGCAGTCGCTCCCACTCACGCGCCGGGATCACACGGGGCACGAAGTCGAACGGGAAGATCCGCTCGGTGCCTTCCTTCTCACCGTAGACGGTGAAGGTGATGCCCTGGTCCATGAGCGAGAGCTTCTGCAGACGCTCGCGGCGCTCGATCTCGCCCTGCGTGAACGATTCGAGGATGGAGACGAGGGGCCGATAGTGCTGACGCGCCGTCCCGCTCCCGTCGAACGCCTCGTCGAATGCCTTCTTCTCGGGCACCCATTTCACGCCGCCAAGAATATCACCGACTACCGACCGACGATCTGCCCCTTCATGCCGCCGAGGGTGCTCAGCAGCTCGTTCTTCTCCGCCGTCGGCACCTTGAACTTGTCGAGCGTCTTGACGAGGTCGTCGACCAGCGCGCCGAACTCGGCGTCGCCGATGCCCATGCCTCGGTGCGCGTCCGCCATGCTCTTGCCCGTGTACTTGCAAGGGCCGCCCGTCGCCTCGCAGATCTGATCGACCAGCATCGCCTTGAGGCGCGGGATGTTCGCACCCTGGAAGCGCCGGTTGATGCGACTGTCGGCCGCGACGTTGCCGACGAAGTCGTCGACGACGGCGGTGATCGCGCTCTTGCCGCCGAGCCGATCGTAGAGCGACGTCTTCGCCGTCGTCGTCTGTCCGTCAGTTATGCCGCCGCACGCCGCCGTCAGCAGGGCCACCGCCAGGATTCCGGACGTGAGCCGTCTCATCGGATGTCTCCTTGTCGGGTTGTGTGAGGATTGGACCCTCTTCCTGGCAGTCTCTACGGCCGGCGATCCACGGTTGGATGTCGGCCGTAGTCATGATAGTGAGAGCAGAGCATGGCGACGCCGGGCGCGGATCTCGTCAGGCAGATGGCGACCGGTGACCGGGAGGCCTTCGGCCGCTTCTACGATCGCTACGCGCCCGTGGTGTTCCCGCTGATCCTGCGAATCGTCCGCGAACGGGCCGACGCGAGCGATGTGCTCCAGGAGGTCTTCTGGGAGGCCTGGCGGAGTGCCGACGCCTACGATCCGGCACGCGGCAGCCCTGAAGCCTGGATGGTCACGCGCGCGCGGACGCGTGCCATCGATCGGATCCGGGCGACGCGGAGACGGAGCGAGACGTTCGTGGCGCCGCTGGACGAGGCCGTCGCCGCCGCGCCCGGCGAGCCGCCGGGTGACGCCGCCGAGCGCGCCGAGCACCGCGGGACGATCCGGAGCGCGCTCGATCGGCTGCCCGACGCGCAGCGCGAGGTCATCGAGCTCGCCTACTACGCCGGGCTCACGCAGACGGAGATCGCCGAGCGGCTCAAGCAACCGCTCGGCACCGTGAAGACGCGGATCCGGCTCGGACTCGAGCGTCTCCGCGAAGTGGTGAAAACGAGCCCATGAATCACGAACCGTACGACACGCTCGCGGCGACGTACGCGCTCGGGGCTCTGGACGGCGAGGAGCGCGTGCAGTTCGAGCGGCACCTGGCCGACGGATGCGCGGTTTGCGAAGCCGCACTGCGCGCATCCGCCGAGACGCTGGCGGCGCTGGCGCGCTCGGCGCCGCCGATGGTCCCCCCGCCGCGGGTCAAGGAAGAGCTCCTGCACCGGATCGCGACGACGGCCCCCGCGCGTGACGGGCGGCGCCCGCGCCCGCTCGTCTGGGCGGCTGGAACGGTCGCCGCGGTGATCGCCGTCGCCGCGTTCACGGGGGCCTTCGTGGCGGCGCGCTACGAGGGGCGGCTCGGGCAGATGGCGCGCGAGGCAGCGGCTCTGCGGGCACGCGTACAGCGCGACGAGGCCGCGCTGCAGGAACAGATCGCAGTTTACCGGAACGTGGTGGACCTGCTCCGCGATCCGCAGACGCAGATCGTCACGTTGCGGGGCCTCGGGCCAAGCCCCGGGGCGAGCGGTCGAGTCGTCTGGCACCCGTTCAACGGAGGCCACGTGTTCGTCGCCAACCTGCCGTCCGCACCGACGGGCAAGGCGTACGAGATGTGGACGATCGGCGACGCGGCGCCCCAGCCCGCCGGCGTCTTCCAGGTCGATACCGCGGGACGCGGCACCCATCGCATCCCGCCAGTGGAGGGCGGCAAGCCCGTGAAGGTCTTCGCCGTCACGCTCGAGCCCGAGGGGGGCGTCCCGGCACCGACGGGCCCGATGGTGCTGGCGTCTTCGAAGTAGGAGACGCGAGAGTCGGTCTGCTGAATCGTCGGTTGGGACGTCGGCACGCCCGGTCGAGTCAGCTGCTGGCGCCCGAATGATCCGCAGCGCGCCGGCGAACCCCTGATTCACTCCTGAAGAGAGGACTCGACTTTCAGCGCGAGGATCGCGACGACGCCGGCTAGCTGGAGTGGCGCGACCGGCTTCTGGAGGTGGCACTGGAACCCCGCACGCAAGATACTGGCGCGTCGCTCGGGACCGATGACCCCTGTGAGGCGGCCGCAGGTGTCGTGCCGCCGCGCTCGGGGGGCAGGGCGCGAACCTGACGGATGAGCCAGCAGCCGCCCCGGCCCGGCATCTGCAGGTCGCTCACGAGGACATCCGGGCTCTCGCGCTCCACGGCCTCGAGCGCCTCGACGGACGTGGATCTTCCGGGTGAGAGGCGGTCCTTCGGCGCGGCGGATGGTAACGCCTGAGCCACGGCACAGTGTCAAATCTGTCGCTAGCTAGGGTGCGCGGCGTCGAGCCGCATACAGGACCGCGATGATCGTCATCGCGTCTTTGATCTCGTCGCGCTCGACCATGCGTAGGACGTCGTCGAAGGGAAACGCACGGACCTCGATGAACTCCGTCGGATCGGCCTGGCGCTGGACGGGGTGGAGTCCTTCGGCGAGATAGATGTTCGCGGTCTCGTCGACGACGCTCTTCGACGTGTGACAGGAGCAGAGCTTCACGAGCCGGTCTGCCCCGTAGCCGGCCTCCTCCGCCAGCTCTCGCTGAACGGCGGCCTGCTCGGTCTCCCCTGGTTGCATGGCGCCGGTCGGCATCTCCCAGTAGAAGTCACCGGCGACGTAGCGGTACTGGCCGACCAGAACGACGGTGTTTTGATCGAGGAACGGAAGGACACCGACACAGCCGGCGCACTGAACGACGCCATAGATCGTCGTCCGACCGTCGGGCAGCTCGACCTCATCCTCACGTACGCTGATCCAGCGATTCTCGTAGACCGGACGACTGGTAAGCCGTCGCCACGCGATGCGCGCCAGGCGCTGACGTTCCGTCACAGCGCGATCACCTCCTGCCGTCGAGCGGCGGCAGGACTCTAGCACGCGCCGTCCGCTCGAGGAACGGAGGTATACTCGGGAGCGCGGCAGTCAACCTCGTTGGCCGCAGGAGACCCCATGTCACTTCCGAAGCCCGTTGAGGCGTTGTGGACCGAGCTCCAATCGGTGCGGGACGAGGTCCTCAAAGAGGCCGAGAGACTGTCGCAACGTCAGGCCGACTGGAAGCCGAGCGAAAAGGATTGGTCGGTCGGGGAGGTCCTGCACCATCTGACCATCGCCGAGATCGCAACGGGCAAGCTGACCACGAAGCTCACGAGAGAAGCGCAGGCGGCGGGCGCGCCGGCGCGCTTTCCCGCCGACCTCGCGGTGTTCAGCGCCCTGCCCGAGGCGCCGCCCGGCCCGGCGGAGGCGCCGCCGGTCGTCTGGCCCGAGTACGGCAAGCCGATCGACGACCTGATCTCGACGATGCGGGCCACGCGCGAGCGGAGCCGCCAGTCGATCGAGAAGCTGGCGACGGTCGATCCGCGGCCGCTGGTGTTCAAGCATTTCCGCCTGGGCGATCTCGATCTCGCTCAGTGGTGGAAGCTGCAGGCCCAGCACGGCGGCATCCATCTCGCGCAGATCCGCGACGTCAAGCGCGCGCCGGGATTTCCGAGTCGATAGGGCGACGCATGAGAGTCATCCTGCGAAATCCGCGGCGGGAAGTCGACGTCGCCGGGAACCGGCGGGTGAAGGACATTCTCCGCGAGCTCGACATCATGCCCGAGACGGTGCTGGTGATCTGCGGGGACGACCTCATCACGGCCGATCAGGTGGTGCGCGAGGGCGACACGATCGAGCTGCGGCCGGTGATGTCCGGCGGCCGTGCGGGTCCGGCATGAAGTGCCGCAAGTGCGGCGAGCCCGCCGTCCTCGAGCTCCGTCGTCACAACGCCGCGTTCTGCGCGCCCGACTTTCTCGAGTTCTTCCGTAACCAGGTCCGCGAGGCGATCCGGAAGCACCGCATGTTCACCAGGGACGAGCTCGTGCTGGTGGCCGTTTCCGGCGGCAAGGATTCGCTCGCGCTCTGGGACGTGCTGATCGACGAAGGGTACCGGACGACCGGGCTTTACCTGGACCTCGGGATCTTCGAGTACTCGGTCGAGTCGAAGGCCAAGTGCGAGAAATTCGCCGCGGCGCGCGGCGTCCCGCTGCTGGTCACCGCGGTCCGCGACGAGGTCGGAGCACCCGTCCCGGTCATCCAGGATGTGACCCGGCGCCCACCGTGCTCGGGTTGCGGCCTCTCCAAGCGCTACCTCATGAACCGGGTGGCACTCGAGCATGAGATGCCCGTGGTCGCGACCGGCCACAACCTCGACGACGAGGCGGCAACGCTCTTCGGCTCGGTGATGCACTGGCAAACCGACGCCTTGCCGCGCCAGTCTCCGGCGCTCCCGTCGACGCACCCGAAACTGGTGCGGCGCGTCAAGCCGTTGTACCGGCTATCCGAGCGCGAGACGGCGGCCTTCGCATTCTTGCGGAAGATCGACTACATCGTAGAGGAATGCCCCTTCGCGAAGGGCGCGACCTCGATCGCCCACAAGGAGATCCTGAGCCGCATGGAGGATGCCTCGCCGGGCGCCAAGCACAACTTCCTCTTCGGCTTCCTCGATCGAGCCCGGCCCGCCTTCGAGCGCGCGGAGGCCGTGACCCTCAATGAGTGCGTTCGCTGCGGTCAGGTCACGACCGGGACGATCTGCGCGTTCTGCAAGCTGGCGGATCAGGTCAAGCGCCGGGTCTCGTAGCCGGAAGCGCGGACCGCCTCCGTGCTCGGGGCGTCCTGCCCGTAAGCTCCTCGTCCTCCTCGTCCTGTCATACGCGTTCCTCGGTGAGTCGTTCACCTGGGCACATCTGGTCGGAGCTGCGTGCATCTCGGAGCGATCGCCGTACTGGCGCGCGCTCGCGCTTCGTTGGTAAGCTGCGGCGCATCGAAGGTCAGCCAGGATCGGCGGGAGGGCTGAGATGCAACGCTATACCGTCATCGACATGGACGGGCACGTCAACGAGCCTTTCGAGATGTGGGAGAAGTACCTCGACCCGAACTTTCACGAGCACAGGCCGCGTCTTGTTCGGACCGACGACGGCGTCGATGCGATCGCCTTTGCCGGCGGCGTCCACGTGCCGGCCAACAACGGCATCGGTCTGCCGGGAACGGGGCTGGTCGGGCGCAAGGTCGGTCCCCGCACGATGTACGAGTACCGCTTCGCCGACGGGCATCCCGGCGGCTTCGAGCCGCAGGCTCGACTGAAGGCCATGAACGAGGATGGGATCGACATCGGAGTGCTCTTCCCGACGCTGAGCGCGGTCATGATCGCGGCCAACCCGTGGGAGGCGATGGCCGTCGCGATGGCCCGCGCCTACAATAACTGGATCGCCGACTTCTGTCGTTCGGCGCCCGGCCGTCTCTACGGCGCCGCGCAGGTGCCGCTGCTGCACGTCGACGCAGCGGTCGCGGAGGCGCGGCGGGCCGTGACAGATCTCGGCCTCAAGGTCATCTATGTACGGCCCAATCCCTACGGCGGGCGCATGTGGACGGACCCGATCTACGATCCCTTCTGGCAGTGCGTCGAGGAGCTGGGCGTGCCTCTCGGCTTCCACGAGGGCACCTTTCCCAAGGTGATGCCGACTGCGGGCGCCGACCGTTTCGAGAACTTCTTCTTCCAGCACATCGTCTCGCACCCGTTCGAGCAGCAGCTCGCCTGTCTGAGCTTCCTGGCCGGCGGAATCCTCGAGCGCTTTCCGCGACTCCAGGTCATCTTCCTGGAGGCCGGCTGCGGCTGGCTACCGTACTGGCTGGCGCGCATGGACGGCCACTACGAGCAAATCGGGTGGATGGTGCCAGAAATTACGCGGAAGCCGAGCGAGTATTTCCGCCGTCAGTGCTTCATCTCGCTCGACCCCGACGAGCACGACGTCCCGCATGTCGTGGATATCGTCGGCGCCGACAGGATCGTCTTCGCTTCCGACTTTCCTCACTATGATGCGATCTTCCCTGGGGCCGTGGCGGCGGTGCGCGATCGTGACGATCTCAGCCATGAGGCCAAGCGACTCATCCTGGGCGAGAACGCCGCGCGCCTGCTGGGCCTTCGCTCGCCCGCGCAGGGCGCGGGGACGCCGTTTGCGCCGGCCCCGGGCCACCCGGTAAGATGAATCATTGTTCAGTCTCTTAGGGAGGTCTGTATGAGGGATGCCGTCATTGTCGGGGCCGTGCGTACCGCGGTGGGACGAAAGGGCGGAAAGCTCTCGGGCATCCGTCCCGACGACCTGGCGGCTCTGGTGCTGAAAGACCTGGTCTCGCGCCTGAAGGTCAATCCCGCTGAAATCGAGGACGTCATCCTCGGCTGCGTGGATCAGCTGGGCGAGCAGGGCTTCAACATCGCCCGAAACGCGGCGTTGATCGCCGGCCTTCCGGTGGAGGTGTGCGGCACGACCCTCGACCGCATGTGCGGCTCGGGCCAACAGGCCGCCAACTTCGCCGCGATGGGCGTGATGGCGGGCCAGTACGACGTCGTCATTGCGGGCGGCATCGAGCACATGACGCGAGTGCCGATGGGCTCCAACGCCATGGGCCCGGGCGACGGGCCCCTGTCGCCACAGCTCCAGGAGCGCTTCAACATCGTCCCCCAGGGCATCTCGGCCGAGATGATCGCCGAGAAGTGGGGTCTCAAGCGGGAAGAGCTGGACGAGTTTTCAGCGCAGAGCCACGAGAAGGCCGGTCGGGCCATCGCCGAGGGCCGCTTCAAGCGGGAAATCGTTCCCGTGGCGCTCCCCGACGGCTCCGTCTTCGACACCGACGAGGGCGTCCGGGTTCCCGTGAACCGCGAGAAGATGGCCACGCTCGCCCCGTCTTTCAAGCCCGACGGGGTCGTGACGGCCGCCAACTCCTCGCAGATCTCCGACGGCGCGGCTGCGCTGATGTTCATGTCCGCCGATCGGGCGAAGGCGCTCGGGCTCAAGGCGCGCGCCCGCGTGGTCGCGACCGCGCTCGCTGGGGTGGACCCGACGATCATGCTGACGGGCCCGATTCCCGCGACCCAGCGGGTGCTGCGAAAGGCGGGCATGAGGCTCGAGCAGATCGACCTGGTCGAGATCAACGAGGCGTTCGCGTCGGTGGTCCTCGCCTGGGAGCGGGAGCTTCACCCGGATATGAACCGCGTGAACGTCAACGGCGGCGCGATCGCCCTCGGCCATCCGCTCGGCTGCTCTGGCGCCAAGCTCATGACGACCTTGCTGCACGAGCTGGAGCGAACGGGCAAGCGCTACGGCCTTCAGACGATGTGCATCGGCTTCGGGCAGGGTATCGCCACGATCATCGAACGGCTGTAGCAGACCTGCGGGGAGGAGCGATGGCCGGATTTCGTTGCGCGAAGTGTGGGAAGGTCGCGATGGCGCAGAAGATCTGCTGCGGCCGTCCGATGAAGCGCGCCTGACGCGCTAAGCTCGGGCAAGAGCCCTAGGACACCCGGTCAGAAGGCGACGAGCGCTTCCTGAATCGCCGCGTCGAGCTCGACCGGACGCACGGGCTTGAAGAGACACTTGCGGATCTTGAGCGTCTTGAGCCGGCCGTGGTCCTCGTCGCGCAGCCCCCAGCCCGTGATCAGGAGAATCGGAATCGTCGCGTCGACCCGGCGGACTCGTTCGGCGAGCTCCCAGCCGTTCATGCCGGCCATGCCGAGATTGCTCAGCACCACGTCGAAGCGCCCCGGCCCGTAGGCCGCGAACCCGGCGGCGCCGCTGGCCGCGGCGGTCACTGTGTGCCCCACGCTTCTCAGGATCTCGGTGAGGGTACCGAGCACCTTCGGATCGTCGTCGACGAGGAGGACCCGCGCTGGCCGGCGCGCCCGTTGCAGCGCCGACTCCGGCTCGGTGCCGACGGGCTCGCTCGCGACCGGGAAGGTGAGCGTGAAGGTTGCGCCACGCCCCGGCTCGCTCTCGACGCGGATCTCGCCGGCATGCCGCCGCACGATCGAGTAGACCATCGACAGCCCGAGTCCCGTCCCTTCGCCTTCTGGCTTGGTGGTGAAGAACGGCTCGAAGATTCGCCGACGCACTGCCTCGGGCATCCCGATACCGGTGTCGGTCACCGTCAGCTCGATGTGCCGCCCGGGCTCGTTACGCGTGGCCACCGTTAGCGTACCGCCCTCGGGCATCGCATCGAGCGCGTTGAGGATCAGGTTCGTCATCAGCTCGGTCAGCGCCGCTGGTCGGCCGCTGATGGTCTCGATCGTGCCGAGGTCGAGCCTGAGATCGAGGGGCCGGTTGTCGCGCGCGATCTTCTCCTGCAAGCGGGGGCGGACGATCGCAACCGCGTCGTGGACGACCCGGTTCACGTCCACGCCGACGAACTGCTCGTCGGGCCGCAGGCGCGCGAAATGCTGGATCCTGCGCACCGTCTCGGAACCGTCCAGCGCGGCCCCCTCGACGATATTGAGCGAGCGTCCCAGGAACTCGGCGTCCTTCGGGTTCTGCTTCATGAGCTGGGCGTAGCCAAGGATCGCCTGGAGGGTGTTGTTGAAGTCGTGCGCGATGCCGCCCGCGAGCTTCCCGAGGGCAGTGAGCTTCTCGGACTGGCTTTGCTGTCTTTCGACCTCGCGCTGGGCGGTAATGTCGCGGACGATCGCGATCAGCCCCTCGAGCCCACCGTTGCGCCCGTGGAGAGCCGACAGCGTCACCGCCAGCTCCATCGGCCGCGGCTGCCCGGCGGTCGCCTTCGTTTCGAAAGCGTGCATCGGCGTGCCGTCGGCGAGACGGCGCCGGGCGTCGTTGTAGTCACCGCGCGGGAGCAGGTCGGTGATCGGCCGGCCGATCGCCTGCTCGGCGCTGAGGCCGAAGATGCGCGCGGCGGCTGGATTCCAGCCCTCGATGCGGTCCTCCGGCGAGACCGAGACGATGGCGTCGCCGGCGGAGGCGATGATTTGCTCCTTCGAGCGCTTCTCGTCGGCGACCTCGCCGTAGAGGCGGGAATTTCGCAGTGCGATCGCCAGGTACTCGGAGAGCATCTCGAGTAGCTCGCGCTCGCGTGGATCGATCGCGCGCTGGGACGCCCGATTGTCAACGACCAGATGCCCCAATGGGCCCTGCCCGTCCTGGATGGCGCAAGCGATGACGGCGGCGTCGGCCTGGTCGAGGTCTGTCGGCGCCTCGGGGGCGATCGTGACGCTGTCGTAGCCGAGCGCCGTCCGAAGCTGTTCGGTGACCGCCGCCGTCAGGTGCTGCGGATCGAGCTGCCCGACGATCGTCCGCGAGATCTCGCGCAAGATCGAGAGCTGGGTGACCCGGAGCGACTGTTCCGCGGCCTCGCGCCGCGCCGCCTCCTCGAGCTCGCGGGTCTTGGACGAGAGATGCCGCATCTCCTCCACCAGCCGGGCGACCTGCCCGCGAGTGCCGAGCTCGGCCTGGCGACGCAGCAGGGCGCGATGGACGACGTCCTCGAGATCCTGACGCGAGAAGGGCTTGATGAGGTACTCGAAGGCGCCGTGGGTGAGCGCGTGCTTGACGGTCTCGAGTGAGGCGTACGCCGTGATCATCACGACCTCGATCGACGGATCGGCCCGCTTGACGTGGCGGAGCAGCTCGAGCCCGTCCATCTCGGGCATCTTGATGTCCATGATCACGACGTCCGGCTGAAAGCGCCGCAGCAGGTCGAGCGCTGTACGCCCGTTCTCCGCTGTCTGGATCTGATAGCTGGGCTTCAGCAGCATGCGGAGCGACTCGCGAGGGCCGAGCTCGTCGTCGACGACGAGCACCCGCGCGAGCGCGGTGGTGATCGTCGTGCTCATGAAGTCGCGAGCGGCAGTGTCACCAGGAAGTGGAGCTCGTGCCGACCCTGCCGCACCGTCAACTGGCCACCGACCGCCTCGACGAGACGCTGGCTCACGGCCGGTCCCACGTCGATCAGGCTTTCCTGGACCATCTGCACAGGGTCGAAAACGCGATGGAGCTTCTCGGGCATCACCGCTGCGGTGCGCGAGCCGATCAAGATCCGCACGCTCTCGCCGACCTCGCGCTCGGAATGGCGGGCGACCGAGACCGACACCCGCGCCTGATCCGCCGGCGAGTTGTGAGCGAGGTACCAGATGAGGTAGGAGAGCGCCTTCCTGAGCTGTGCCGGATCGACTTTCACGACTTGCGGCGTGTTTTCTCGAGTAACGTCGAGCTGGAGCGGTCGGGCCGGCACGTCGTCTACCAATTCGATCGCGGTCACTACATCGTCTACGACCGTGTGCACGTCCACCGTCGTGAAGTTTAACTCACCTTCTGTCACGAGCCCCGCAAGTTTATCGAAGACCTCGACCAGGCGTCGGACGTCCCGACGGACGACCGATGAGAAGTGCTTGCGGAAATCAGGGTCGTCGTAGCGCTCGCCGATGAGCTCGATGAAGGTGTTGATCGAGACCAGCGGATTCTTGATCTCGTCGGCGATGCGGGCGACCACCCGGGTGAGCAACTGGGTCTGTTCGACCTGCCGCTTCTGCGTCAGCAGCTCCTTCTGCGCCGTCCGATCCTCGAAGACGAGCACCGCACCCAGCGGCGCGCCGTCTTCGCCGCGGACGGGGTAGGTGGAAACCTCGAGCCACAGGCCACGCAGGGCGAGCTGGATTTCGTGCCGGCCCGCCGTGCGGCCGGTCTTCAGCGTGTCGAAGAGCATGTCGCCTAACGGCGACGGAAGTGCTCGCAGGTCCTCCTTGATGACCTCGCCGGTGGACAGCTGCAGAATCTCCTCAGCCCGGCGGTTGACGGTCCCGATTCGCTGGTCGCGCCCGATGGTGATGACGCCGCTCGACATGTGAGCCAGGATGCGTTCGCTGAACTGTTGCTCGCGCTCGAGCTGGTTGTGGAGCGAGATGTCGCGGATCGTCGTGGCCAGGTGCGAGGCGAGGTCGAAGAGCGTCTCGGTCTCACCCCGGCGGTACGTGGAGCCGACGACCGGCTGACCGACGGTGAGGATCGCCACGAGTTCGCCGTGGGCGAGCAGGGGAACGGCCAGGACACTCTGGAGCAGCTTCAGCTCGCGCACGATCTCCGGGTCGGTGAGGTCGTGGAGTCGAGCCGGCCGTCCCTGGGCGGCGAGCCAGCGGGCGAGCCCCTCGCCGGCATGGAGGCGCACCGAGCCTACGATCTGGGGCGCCAGCCCCCGGTGGGTCGCCACGCGGTATTCCTGCGCATCCGCTTCGGGAAGGAGCAGCGCCATCCGCGTGGGCCGGACGAGCTCGCCGATCGCGTCGAGGAACATCTCGAGCGCGCGCGGCAGATCGAAGCCGGCCGCGAACGCGCGCGTGAATTCCTTGAGCACCCGGGCGAACGCGGCACCCTCCCAGGGTTCGTCGGCGGCGGTCGCGCCGGGCCCTTCGGGCGCGAGGCTCGAGCGGAGCGCGGCGATCTCCCGCGTCAGTCGGAGCTTGTCCGTCACGTGGCGCAGCGCGCCGTCGAGCTCGCGCTGAGTGAACGTCGCGGGGAGCGAGAAGTCGGCCGCCGCCGTCTCGTCGCCCGTCTCACCGATCGCGACCGTGAGCGCTGCGGGCGCGACCTCCTTCACCCTCGCCACGAACGCCTCGAGGCCGCGGGGCAGGCCCGGGCCGCCGCGCAGGATCACGTCGATGTCGATGAGCCGCAGCGTCTTCAAAGCGTCGGCATCGCCCTGGGCGACGAACACCGAGTGGTCACCGAGCGCGGTAACCAGGCGCGTGCGCAGCGCGTCGTCGGACGTGACGATGAGGACTGCGTTCATGCCGACACCGAGAGCGTCGCTCTGACGGCGACCGGGAAATCGATCGTGAAGACCGCGCCGCCGACCTCACGATTCGTCGCCTTGAGGTGGGCCCCGTGCGCCTGGGCGATGGACGCGCAGATGGCGAGGCCGAGGCCGGAGCCCCGCTCTTTCGTCGTGAAAAATGGATCGAACACCCGTTCCATGAGCTCCGCCGGGACTCCTGGACCCGTGTCCACCACGGCGACGATAACACGGCCAGCCGTGATCGCCATCTCGACTCGTACCATGCCACCCGGGGCCGTGGCCTCGTGGGCGTTCATCAAAAGGTTGAGGAAGAGCTGTTCGAGCTCCGCCTGATCGCCGAGGATCATGCAGGGCGACGGGCCCGTAGCCGCGGACAGCACGACGGTCTTTTCGCTGAAGGCCGGTCGCATCGCTTCGATCGCGTCACCGATCGGCGCCCTCAAGTCGATCGGATGGCGAGGTCGATCCCCGGGCCGGGAGAGCGTGCGCAGCCGGTCGAGCAGCTGCTCGATCCGAGCAATCTCGCGCGTCACGACACGGCCGAAGTCCGCGACGAACCGCACGTCACCGTGGCGGCGCGGAAGCAGCTGAGCGAAGGTCTTGACCGCGACCAGGGGATTCTTGATCTCGTGGGCGATCCCCGAAGCCAGCATCTCGAAATACGCGAGCCGCTCACCCCGCCGTCGTTCCACCTCGAGCTCTTTGAGCTGCGTCAGGTCGCTGAAGACGGCGACGGCACCCAACACTGCGCCGGCCGGATCGTTCAGCGGCGAGGTCGTACAGATGATGGGGCGGGTCGTCGCGCCGTCCGACAGCTCGACCTCGGGCTGCGTTCTGGCGCTGCCGTCGGCAACGGTCTCGGTCAGCATGCCACCCACGCACGCGGGGAGCACGTTCACAGACTGATTTCGAGCCCGCTCGGCCGAAATGCCCGTGAGCTGCTCGGCGGCGCGGTTGAAGAGCGTCACCCGGCCGGTGGCATCGATGGCGACCACAGCGCTCTCGATTGTCGAAACGATGTTGTTGAGATGTTCGTTGGCGAGGACGACCTGTGCGTAGAGCTGGGCGTTCTTCACGGCGATCCCAGCCTGGTTCGCCAGCGTCATCAGGAGATCGAGGTCCTGGGGATAGAACGGATCACCCGAGAGCTTGGGCCCGACGACGAGGGCCCCGATGACCATGTCTTCGGAGACGAGCGGAAGGACGAGCGCCCAGTTAAGACGCGTCAGCGCGTCGTGGAGGCGCTCGCGGGCGCCACATAGTCGCTCACGCGCGATCTCGTCGGTGAGCAGGAGGTCTTTCGTCCCCATAAGCGCCGTGACGATCTCGGCGGGCGCTTCGTCGGGCGTGTCGAAGTGGCTCTGGGCGTGACGCTTCTCGGCCATTGCCCGGCGGCATCCTGATCCGGATTCGAGCTTGCCCGCCCGGAGATAAACCGCAGCGCCCTCGGAGTTCGTCGAGGTCGCCACGGTATGGTTCAAGAACGGCAGCAGCACCGTCAGATCGAGAACACCCGTCAGAGCTTTGCTCGCTTCCCGCAGGGTGTGCTGGTAGTTCACGTGGGTGCGGTAAACGTAGCGGTCGAGCAGTCGCCCGGCGGCGTCACGCGTCAGTGGGATGAGCAAGCTCACGACGACCACGGCCATGATCAGAGCGACGAGCTCGTCAGGGGCGAGGTGATCCGTCAGCTTCGGCCAAGCGAGCGCCAGCAAGCCGGCTACCGGCGCGAGCGAGACCACGAGCGCCAGCGCGAATGTCAGGCTGCGGTGGATGACGAGGCGAACGTCCATCAAACGGTGGCGGATGATGGCGTGGGCGACCATGGCGACAAAGACGAGCAAGAAGAGCGGGCCGACCCAGTTGTAGGCGAAGCCACCCGCTAGAAAGGGAAGGACAAGGTTCGCAATGATCCCGCCGCTGCTGGCGACTACAAGTCCTAGAGCAAGGTAGTGGAGTTGGACACGGGCCAAACCTCGCGCACGTCTCCACTTCGAGATAAAGACGGCGAGGGCCGTGAACCAAGCCACAAGAAAATACACCGCGAAGAGCGGGTAGAGGGGACCTGTCTCGCGAGCGGGCCCAATCGGCGTCAGCCGTGCATCGTCTACGACTAGCCGCGTCGTAAGCGAAAGAGCGGCGAAGAGAAGCGCGATTGAGAAGTTTATGCGTACGGCCCACGAGCTCAGCTTCCTTGTGGGTGTCGGGTAGTCACGAACGAACCCGAGAAATGTTGCGGGAATGAGGCTGGCGGCCGCGAATGCTAACGGTGCCCAGGAGCTGAGATTGGTTCCGGAGTGAAAGAAGCCGACTCCCGATATCCAGATCGCACCCAAGAGGGTACATGCTCCGAACGACCGATTGGTCGAGCCGTCAGGGCGGGCGCGCCACACCAGGAGGCCAAGTCCGAGGACCAGACACGAAACCAAGTAGAGGACGATCTGGATCATAGAGGCGAGGGCTCCGGAGGCAGGCTGGGGAATTCCACCTCGGCTATCGTTCCGCCATCAAACATCGAGCGAGGGAAGAGCGACAGGCGCGCTCTGTGAAAGTCTGCAATCTCTCGACAGATCGAGAGCCCAAGACCGGTTCCAGATGGTTTGGTAGTGAAGAAGGGATCGAATATCTTCGCCCGCACCGTCGGGTCGATTCCGCATCCGTCGTCGATAACGCGGACGATGATGGAGTCGGAACCGGCTTTGCCGGGGGCGTGATCAGCCTCGATTGTCACAGTGCCGCCATCCGGCATTGCTTCAACAGCGTTCCGTAGAAGGTTCACAAAGAGCTGAACGAGCTGCCCCGGGTCGCCTTGGATCTTCGGCAGTTCTTCGGGGCAGTGTAGCTCGATCTTGACGTGCTGCTCATGCGCAGTGGGCGAGTGAATCGCCACGATGTCGTGAAGCAAAGGCGGTATAGATACGACGCTAAGTTTCCCCCCCTCGCTCGGCGCCATCAACCGCAAGCGATCGGCGAGGCGCACAATCCGCGCAACTTCCATTGGTAGAATTCGAACGGCTGTGTCGCGATATTCGGGATCGTCGAAGCGATCCGGAAGCATCGCAATAAAATTGGAAATGGCGGCGAGAGGATTGCGAATCTCGTGCGCGATACCAGCATAGAAACTAGCCATGATCGCGAGGTGCTCGACTCGGCGTTGGTTTCTTTCCAGCGCCTTGACGGCGGAGAGGTCTGTCACGACAACCAGGGCTCCAGATATTCGATTCTCGTCATCATGCAGGACCGCGGTCGAGAGGATTACATGAAGGATGCCCCGAGTCGCGTGGTCGATTGTGACCTCCACCTCCCGTGGATGCCAGCCTCCACTGAGCGCCAGTACCAGAGCCCAACCAATTTCGGACGGCAACACGTGCATAAGCGCCCCAAGATACTCATCGCTCAAACCGAGCAGCTTTGTCGCTGCGGGATTGAAGCTCGTAATCTTGCCCCCGATGTCAATGGCTACAACTGCGGAGTCGAGAGACTCTAGGAGGCGGTCTGAATATTCGAGCATCTGAATGCGTTGTCGATACAAAAGGGCGTTTTCAAGAGCGATTGAGGCAAGATCGGCAAGCGATTCAATGAATACCAAGTCGTTCTTGAAGTACGCGTCTCCGCTGCGCCGAGGGCCAAGTAACACAACGCCGAGTAGCTGTCCACGTCGACCGAGCGTCACCGCAATTTCGACGCCAGCGACTCGCATAGCCTGGTGTATCGGCTTCGCGGCGCCACTCTCGGCATCGGGATTGACGACAATTACCATCGTATTGGGCTGCCCAGCGTGTAGCTGAGCCAAAATCCGAGGATCGACGTCTGGCGGTGCTTCTGCCGAGAGCTGTTCGAAGGATTCGCTCTCAAACGACTTAACAAGCATCGTGAAAGATTCGGGCACAAGGACCTCAACGAGAATCTGCCGGAGCTCAGAAGCGAGCTCAACCGGCTGCATCAGTCGGCTCAGGCGGCGTGTAGCCCCTCTGAGAGCTGTGGAGTATCCGGTGCCGCGATAGAGATACGGGTCAATGACGCGCCCGAAGAATTGTTGGGCAGGACTCGAGAGTATTGCGAGCGCTACGATTATGACTATGACGAGATTGGGATGCACGAAGAACGTTTCGGCCTCCCAGGCTGGGGAGATCAACCGTGCGCCTGTGATCAACATCGCCGACGCCGTCGCCATCGCGAGCGCGTAAGCCAGTCCTCGGCTGACGAATATTCGAAGGTCCATCAGCCGATGGCGGATGATCGCGTGACCCACAAGTGCGACAAAAGGCAGAGTGAAGTACGGACCGAGCCAGCTGAGCGTCGATCGACCTGTCACGATCGGAATGAGGAGGTTGACTGTTACTGCTCCGGCACTGAGGATCATCATCCCGATGCCAAGGTATTGGAGCTGAGCGCGGGGGAGCCCTCGTTCTCTTCGCCATTTAGCGATGAACACACTTAGGGCTGCAATCATGCACGCGAGGAAATAGGTCGTGAAGACTGGAAACAGAGGGCCGGATGTCCGCTGAATGCCAGTAGCAGTTTGCGAGATGTCGTATGCGATTAGACGAGTCCCGACGGACAGCACCGCGAGCGTGCCCCCGAAAAGGAGCGTCGCTCGAAGAATAGTCGCGGTTGGCCACCTACTCGTGGCAGGGAAGACCCCCGAAAACGCGAGGAATGCTGCGGGAATCATGCTGGCGGTTGCAAAGGCGACACGGCCCCAAACCTCAGTATGAAGTCCGCTCTCAACACCACCAATGCCGAGGACCCAACCAGCGATGAACAGCGTCAGCGTCGCGAATCGTCGATTTACGTCGCTATTGGAGCGGGCTCGCCAAATATAGATGGCGAGTCCCAACAGCAGAAAGGCAAGGACTAGAAGTGAGAGCGCTCGCACTCGCTCAACAAGGTGCGCCCAAGATCAGGGCAGAGTGTGAACCGCCAATGCTCTGGGCGTGTATGAGGGCGGTGCGTACGCGCACGCGTCGAGCGATGTTCGGAACGTAATCAAGATCACAAGCCGGATCGCGAACGCTATAGTTGATAGTCGGTGGCACGATACCGTCCCGGATCGCGAGGCAAGTCGCGACAGTCTGCATCGCACCACTGGCCGCCAATGCTTGCCCACACATAGACTTGATCGAGGACACCGGCACAGACCATGCGCGTTCCTTGAGCGTAAGCTTGATACCGGCTGTCTCGGAAGCATCATAGTCAACGAGTGAGTTGCCGTGAGCGCAGATGTAGTCAATGTCATTTCGCGTGAGGCCCGCTCCATCCATTGCCATGGTCATCGCCCGAGCGGCAGGTTCGCCAGTAGCGTCCACATTTCGCATGTGCGCCCCTTCAGTAGCACTGGCGTATCCAAGTATTCGGGCGTAAATGGGTGCTCCACGAGCACGGGCGTTCTCTTCATCCTCGACAATGAGGATCGCTGCGCCTTCAGCTAGGACTAGACCGCATCGCAGTTTATCGAATGGTCGACTAGCCTCTGCGGGCAGGCCCGGCCATGAGGCCAGCGCACCTAAAGCTCGAAAGGCTTCCATGCAAGCCGGCGACAGGGGTGTCTCTGTCGCGCCGGCGAGAACTGCGGTAGCCTGAGCCCTAGATATTTTCTCTGCCGCCCAAGCGATCGAATCCAGACCAGCGACACATGCTGTCGCAGGGCTCGTAGTCTGGCCGCGGGCACCTACGCTGATCGCGACATGGCTCGTCGCCGCGTGTCCCGGATATTCGAGAACTGTCCACGGCCGCACATCATCCCCGTGGAGGAACGCCACGAAATTAGGCTGCTCAACGTCCGTGAGACCGCTCATCGATGAGCCGATGGAGACCATGAAGCGGTCAGTGTCCGTGTCTGCGAGACTGAGATGACCATCTTGAAGCGCCATCTTCGCTGCCGCAACCGCGAATTGGCTGAAGCGCCCGGCGATCTTGGCCGTCGGGGCCGGCATCCACAGACGGGGGTTGAAGTCGTGAACTTCCCCAACGATTCGACACTCCAGCGGAAGCTTCGAACTGTCGAACAGCGTCGGCGTGCCAATACCCGATCGGCCGGCCAGGGCGGCCACCCAGAACTTTTCCACACCGATGCCGATGGGCGAGACGATG
>QHSU01000147.1 GCA_003220535.1 Candidatus Rokuibacteriota bacterium | reverse complement strand
GGGCGCTACTACGAGGAAGTCCTCACGCATCGAGCCGAGGCGCCAACCCCTCCTGCTTTCGAAGGGCCGCTGCTGGCCGCGGTCGAAGACGAGCTCCCGGCGCGCGCGCGAGAGTGGATCAGCCTCTACCTGGAAGAGGCCCGGCTGCTCGGGCAGCGCACCGGCGAGCTCCACGTGGCTCTGGCGAGCGACCCCGTCAAGCCCGAGCTCGCGCCCGAGCCCGTCTCGGACTTTTCCCGGCAGGCTCTGTACCAGGCCATGCGGAGCCTCGCGAACGATACCTTCTCAGTCCTCCGCCAGCGACTGGCAGGGCTGCCCACGGCCATTCGCGAAGACGCGCGAAAGGTCCTGGAGCTCGAGGGAGAGGTGCGGAATCGGTTCCGGTTGCTTCGCGATCGGCAGATCGCAGCGATCCACCTCCGTTGCCATGGGGATTACCGTCTCGGGCAGGTCCTCCACACGGGCAAGGACTTCATCATCATCGACTTCGAGGGCGAGTCGGCCAAGCCCCTCGGCGTCCGACGGCTCAAGTGCTCCCCCCTTCGGGACGTCGCTGGAATGCTGAGATCCTTCCACTACGCTGCGTACGCGGCCCTACTCGGCCAGGTGCCCGGGGCGCGTCCGGAAGACTTTTCCACCCTGGAGCCGTGGGCGCGGTTCTGGTGCCGCGCGGTGAGCGCTGCGTTCCTCAAAGGCTATCTCCCTGCCGTCGCCTCCGCCTCGTTGCTGCCGCAGGCGCCGGCGGAGCTCGGGATCCTGCTGGACGCCTACCTCCTCGACAAGGCCATCTACGAGATCGGCTATGAGCTCAACAACCGGCCCGAATGGACGCAGATTCCTCTCAAAGGACTCCTGGAGCTCTTCGAGACCGAGCGATGAGGAGCGACGACACGATGGAGATCGATCTCCACGTCCACGGTCTTGTGGATCGCGATCTTCAGGAGCTCGTCCTTGAGACGGAACTTTGCCTGTTCCTTCGTCGCAAAGGCTGCGCGGGGCGCTGCATCCAACGAGTCCAGGCGGTAAGCATTGATCATCGTCTCGGAAAGCGGCAAACCTTTTGGGCATTCTCACAAGGGCGCTCGGCAACGAGGATTAGCTGGAAGCCACTGATGACCTTTCGCTCAAGTACTTGCGGCGATGCAGGGAGCGGCGACCCGCACCGACATCTCCTGGTTCCGCGACCTTCACGGTTGGAAGGTGCAACACGGCGTTTCGACCTACTCCTGGAACCCAAGCTCTTGGATGAAGCCAAGCAGCAGCTTCGGACGGACCTGCTCTGCTATTACGATCAGGACACGTTGGGCCTGGTCAAGTTGGTCGATCGCCTGCTAGAGCTGGCGAGAGGCTCAGGCGTGCTTCGATGACGAGAATGGGACGAGCAAGGTCTCAAACGAATCGTGCGACGCCTGGGTCTAGCCGATCTGTGCGGCCGACCGTGCATCGGAGAAAGCGATGTAGTGAATATCACTGGGCTGCATAACCCGGAGACGCGGCGGCTGGGACCGGCTGCCGAGCTCGCTTCGGGTTGAGAGATCCGTAAAACGTGCGCCGTAGACCACGAAGCGTTGGCTTGCCAGATATCGCGGCCAATCGCGGTCCACGCCCTCGAGCATCTTGGATCCACAGACCGCGGCGTGATCCTGCTCCTGCGCATCGTCCGCGACCGGGTCCGCGCGGTCGCGGTCGGCGGTGATCCCTGGGGAACAACACTCGCGCGAGGCGAAGATCATCCGGACATTCACGCAGGACGCTGTGCTCCGAATCCCGCCGGCGCCGTGCCCGGAGGCGGATCGGGAGCTCCTGCAGGCCACCGGGCGCTCCGTGATCGGTGCCGACCCGAAGCAGAACACAGCCGGCGGGCTGGGTTGACAGCGGCCACAAGCGGCGTTCCACTATTCGTCTAACCGAGTACCCGTCTAGCTCCAACAGGCATCATCGGGTGACCTGAAGTCTCGCACAGACAGAGGAGTCCAGGGTGAAGCAGTCCGGCACTCTCGTCGCGTCGGTGTCACTTCTCATTGGCATCCTTCTCATGGCGCACCCGAGTCCTGCCGCGAGCGCGTCACCTCGTGAGCAACTCGACGACTTCTTCCGAAAGGCCACGACGGTTCTCGGCGAGGCCTCCCCGGCCAGCGAGGCGCAACACGAAATCCGTCAACTCGCGCGACTCCTGTTCGATGTCCCGGGCGCGGCGCGCCGCGTGCTCGAGCCCGAATGGAGTGCACTCAGCGTGGTCGAACGCGAGGAGTTCATCCGGCTCTTCGGTGATCGCCTCCTGTGGGGATACCTCAGCATCGTCCGAGGCAAACTGCCGGGGGATCGGCCTCCGGCCATTCACCTTGTCGGTGAAGAGATGGGCGCGGGCGGGCGTGTCGCGCTCGTTCGCACCATGATTCGAGCCAAAGACGGTACGGATGTCCGGTTCGACTACGTCATGACGAAAGCCGGCGCGAGCTGGCTCGTTCACGACGTGGTGGTCGACGGCGTGGGCCTGATCGAGAACTACCGCGCTCAGGTCGCTCAGGTGCTTCGGGCCTCGTCGTACGCCGGGCTCGTGGCGCGGCTGAGATCCGGAGCCGCCGCCGGAGGCCCGTCCCCGACTCGGCAGCCCGAGAGCGGGACTGCCGCAGGAAGGCCTGCTCCCTATCCCCCAGTCCAGCGCGCTGCGCCTCAGAAGGCGGAAGCGCCATGATGATGAAGGGCTCGCGAAAGGGTAGCAATACCGCCTCAACGTGCCTGAGCGTGAGCCGTTGAAAGATTTACACTGCCGCTCCGACAACCGCCAGGAAGAAGTCCTTGACACGCGTGCCCCGCGGCCGGAGGGTAATGCCGTGGGGCGCCTTCGGACCGTAGCGATGTCCTTTAGTCAGCTCGCTGACAGCCCCTACCGCGTCGTCGGCCACG
>QHSU01000074.1 GCA_003220535.1 Candidatus Rokuibacteriota bacterium | reverse complement strand
CTCGGCGTGATTGCGAACAACCTCCACGTCCTCGGCCGCGCGGGGCCGCCGGGCATGGTCCCGAGGCTCGTCCGATGACCAGCAGGCAGAAAGACGAGAAGCGAACGAGGCGCGCTCTCGAACGGCGCCATCATGCCAGGACGAGCGGCTGTCCGCGCTCATTTTCGCACCGTGAAGTAGGCTAGCGTTCATGGCGTAACTCAGGACGCCCTGGGCCCAGGCGTTTTTCACGCGGTCGGCGAAGGCGTCACCTTCGAGCCAGGTGAAGGTCGCGCGAATGCCCCGTCCGGGCACCGCGCTGAGCGTGTGCGTCTCGCCGACCGGGATCGATTTGTAGTCGTGCCCGAAGAGCACGGCGCCGCCCGGGCGGAGATAGTTGGTGACGTCGAGCCCGTCCGAGAGGACGCGGTCGCCGTCGCGATCGGTGTCCGCGGTGGTGATCGTCACCGACTGCACGCCGTCGCCCGCCGCAGCGCCTTCGATCGCGCACATCATCGTCTTGAGCATCGCCGCGACCGTCCTTTCACGATCAAGCTCCGCTCGGCGTGGACGACCCATAGGTATCGGCAACTAGAGGCCGGCGGCCACCGAGAAACGGCCCCGAGAACGGCCCCCACGGCCGCGCGAAACGGCGGAAAGCGATAGTAGACGGCGATACGAGTGAAAGAAAAACCCCCTCGGAAGTACGTGACTTACCGAGGGGGTCGGTCAACGGCGACGCTTTGTAAGGGCCGCGCTCTCCCAGCTGAGCTATCCGCCCTGTACCTCGAGATCAGCGAGCTGCGGAACGGTCGCCTATCGTAGCACTCCGCGGGGACCACAGCGGCGTCGTGAAGGGGAGTCGGCGCGAGACGCGCTTTACCGAGCGGACACGCTTCGCTGGTCGTGGTCGTGCTGCCAGGTCGGATCCGCGACGTGGCGGAGCTCGTGGGCCAGGCACTCGTAGTCGCCGTCAGCGCAGTAGACCTCGATGCGGCCGTTCGGGTAGCGCACGGTGCAGCCGCGATTGTTGTTCCCACTGGCCGCGCAGACGTGGCGCACGTCACCGATATAGAGCGTGACGGGGCCGTTCTTGTAGCCGACGAACGGCGCGGTCGAGCATCCGACGATCAGGACGGCAAGCCCGCTCATCGCGGCGATCAACAGGGTCCGCATCGTGACAAAGGTACGCATCGTGACCATGGAGTGCAGCACGAAGGGTGCCAGCGGGCGATGGGCTCGAAACACCGGTGAGCACGCGAGTTATCGCGACGGAGCCGCGCGCCATGCCGGACCAGGCTGGCACGCCAGGTGACAAATAGCGAGAGGCCGTGTAGGGGAGCGCGTTCAGGCGCGCAGCCCGAGGGCGGCCAGACGCTCGCGGGTCGGCACGCCGTCGGCGTCCCATCCGCGCAGCGTGTAGTACTCGTCGAGCATCGCCGCAAGCTCCGCCGGCGGGCAGTGCATACCGGCCGAGGGCCCGTCGGGGATCGGCTCGTGCATGACTTTCCACGGCAGCACGTCCTGGGCGCGGCGCACGCCTTCGCGCACGTTGAACAGGCGCTCGAGATTGATGATGCGCTCGCCCACGCGCTCGAGCTCCTCGACCGTCACGTCCCAGCCGGTGACCGCGCGGACCATCGTCGCGTACGGGTCGCCGACGAAGAGGCCAAAGCCGCGCTCGGAGGTGAAGCGGCACATGACGAGCGAGTCGCCGAGCGCCGTGAAGTGCTGGCTCCGGACGGCGAACAAGGGCTTCCCCGACGTCCCACGGCGGTCGAAGCCCGGGGCGTACTGCGGTGTGGGGCGCGTGTCGTGATGGCTTCCGCCGCGGGTCGCCGTGGCGTAGCCGATCGAGAGCCCCTTGAGCGCGCGCGCCGAGTGGGCGGGCAGCTCGAGCCCCTTGACCGCGTAGACGAGCCGCGTCGCCTCCGGATGCACGGACGCGGCAAGCCGCCAGGCGCCCTCGGCCAGGCGGGCGCCGAATCCCTCGCGTCGGGCGGTCATCTCGACGAGCCGGAGCATGCCGCGCCAGTCGCCCCAGCCGAAGGGCACGCCGACCTCGCTCTTGTCCAGCCAGCCGCGCTCCAGCGCCTCCGCGACGAAGGCCAGCGTGACGCCGAGCGAGATCGTGTCCATCCCGAGCAGGTCGCAGAGGTCGTTGGCGAGGATGAGCGCCTCGGGGTTCGAGATGCCGAGCATCGGGCCGAGGGCGAAGATCGTCTCGTACTCGGGCATCTTCGCCTTCGTGCCGGCGAACTCACCGTCGGTGATCGCGTACTGCTTGCCGCAGGCCACCGGACACTTGAGACAGGTCGTGTCGCGGTCGTGATAGTGAAGCTTCATCTCCTCGCCGCCGACGGCCCGCGCCTCCGCGAACGTCTCCTGGCGCAGGTTGTAGGCGCCGAGACCGCCGAGCGCGTTGATCGGGCCGACGAGGAACGGCGTGCCGAAGGTCGTCAGCGCCTTGGTCCCGGTCTTGAGCGGCTCGCGCGTCTCCTCGACGAGCGCCTTGAGCGCCCCGGCGTCGGCGACCTCGGTCTTGCGCGCACCCCGCACCACGACGGCCTTGAGGTTCTTCGAGCCGAGCACGGCGCCGATGCCGCCGCGCCCCGACACGCCCTCGCGATTCTTCCAGTAGTGGGCCATCGCCGCGAAGCGCACGCGGTGCTCGCCCGCCGGACCGATCGCGATCGCGTCGGCGTCGGCGCCCTCGGCGGCGACCAGGGCGTTCACGGCCTCGCGGGTCGTCGTGCCCCAGAGCTCGGCCGCCGGCTTCACCGTGGCGCCCGTCTCGGTCACCGAGAGGTAGGCCGGCGCCGCCGCGCGGCCGGTGATCACCACCGCGTCGAAGCCCGTGCGCTTGAGCGTCGCCGGGAAGCGACCGCCGAAGGTCGAGTCGAAGAAGAGACCCGTCAGGGGCGACTTGGTCGCGACGCAGGCGCGGCTGTTGCCGGGCACCGTCGTGTCGGTGATCGGCCCCACGCTGAAGACGACCGCATTGCCGGGCGCGAACGCGTCGGTCCCGGCCGGGACGTGATCATAGAGCACGCGCGCGGCCAGGCCGTTGCCGCCCAGCAGCCCTCGGGCGGTCGGTTCGTCGAGCGCCTGCAGGCGCGTCGTCCCCGCCGCCAGATCCACGAACAGGAGACGGCCGCCATAGCCCTTCACCGCCCGAGATCCCTCAAACCCTTGCGGGCCCTTTCGAGCAACTCGGCGGGCACGCCCGTCTGCGCCAGGAGCTTCTTGTACACGACCTCCGCCGCGTCGTTCTGCTTGAGCGCGGTGAAGCAGGTCCCGGCGCCGAGCAGGCCGAGCCGGCCCGCCTGCGAGTCGGGCGCGACATAGGCCGCCGTCATGAAGTACTCGGCGGCGGCCATGTTGTCGCCCTCGCCCTGGTAGGCCTCGGCGATCCCGCCGGCGGCGGCGGCGACCACGGCCTTGTCATCGGCGCGGACGAGGCGATCGAGCACGCCGCGCGCTTCACCAAAGCGCTTTTCCTGTGTCAGCAGACGCGCGTAGCCGAACGCGACTTCCGGGGGAAGGTTGGATGCGCTCGCGTCCTTGACGGCGCGCGTGTAGGCATCGAGCGCTCCGGCGCGATCGCCGGCCGCCTCGCGCGCGCGGGCCAGGGCGAGCCAGGCGCGCGGCGCGCGCGGGTCGCTCGGAGAGGTCGCGACGAACTGCTCGAGCACCGGCCGAGCGGCCTCGGGCCGTCCCGTCTCCACCTGCGCTTCGGCGAGCGTGACCCTGGCCGGCTCGAGGAACGGGCTCGTCGGATAACGCTTCTCCATCAGCGTGTACGCTTCGGCCACGATGGGCCACTCCGACGCCGCCGCCGCGCCGGCGCCGACGCGCTCGAGCGCATCGTCCGTCGCCTCGTCGGACGGAAATTCGTCGGCGAGCCGCTTGGCGGTCGCCAGCGCACCGCGCCAATCCTTCTCGTCGACGGCGATCGCGGTCAGAACGTAGAGCAGTCGCGGCGCCGCGCGTCCCTTCGGAGCCAGGCCGAGTGCCGCGAGCGCAGGCTGCTTGAAGTCCGTCGACGCGCCCCGCTGAAAGGCGACCACCGCCAGCCCGTAGCCGGCGACGGCCGCGACCTCCGCCGTGCCCCCGTCGCGCGCCTCGGTGAGCTTGGCCGCCGCAGGCTCCCACTGCCCCTGGGCGAGCGCGGCGGCGCCCAGGCCCAGCGCGGCCAGGGGGCCGACACCCTCGACTTGCGCCTGCGTGAAGGCGCTGGCCGCCTCGGCGGGGCGTCCGCCGGCGAGGAGCGCGGCGCCGAGCGCGGCCTGAGCCCGGCCGAGGAGCGGCGGGAACGGGGACCGCCTGATCCAGTCGCGGAGCGCAGCCTGGGCGCCGGCCGCGTCACCCATGCGCAGCGTGAGGATCGCGCGATTGAGCCGGGCGAATTCCGTCCGCGGGGAGCGGGGAAACGCCGTGATGACGCGCTCGAGGAGCTGCCGCGCCTCCTCGCGATCGGCGTCGTTGCGGAGCGCCAGCTCCGAGGCGAGCTCGAGCGCATCGGGGGCGCGCGGATCACCCGGGAGGGCCTGGGCGAACTCCAGGAATTCGCGGCGCGCGTCGTCGAGACGGTCGTGCCGCAGCAGGGACCACGCCAGGCCGAGCCGCGCGGCCGGCACCTGGGCGTGGCTCGGGAACTCGACGAGCACGCGGCGGAAGAGGGCGGCGGCGCCGACGTGCTCACCCGCATAGTACGCGGCCTCGCCTCGCAGCATCAGCGCGGCGATGCGCGCGTCGGGCACCGTGGCGGCGGAGACGACGCCGGCGAGGTCGCGTGCAGCCTGGGCGAACTCGCGCAGCTCGAAGTTGGTCTGGCCCAGGCGATACGCCGCGTACCAGCCGGTGGCGCTGGTCGGTTCCATGCGCTGCGCCAGCTCGTACTGCGTGCGCGCGTCGTCGCGGTTGCCCGCAAGCCGATATCCCTCGCCCTTCAGCAGGAGCACGTACGCACGGAGGCTGGTCGTGAGCGAGGCGCCCAGCAGCTCCTGCGTGAGCGCCGGCACATCGGCCGGTTTCTTGGCGTCGATGAGGGCGCGCGTGAAGCGGATCTGGAGCGGCACGACCAGGGGCGAGCGCCGCGTTTCCAGGCCGCGAACCATGGTCTTTGCGGTGTCGGGATCGGACGGGAACAGGGCGAGCGCGAGCCCCGCCTCGACCCAGGGGCGCTCGGGGCCGCCGCTCTTCGGCGAGGCCAGATACGCGCGAAACGCGGTCACGCTCTCCGGGTAACGCTCGGCCGCGAGACTCCACCAGCCGAGCCGCGCCCAGCCCGCTTCGAGCAGCGGGTGCGGCCCGCCCTGCACGAACTGATTGAGCTCCTTGATCGCCCGCTCGTGCTGGCCGACACGCCCCAGCGCCTCGCCGAGCCAGAACGAGACGTCGCGCGTCAGTGCGGCCGGTACGCCGCGGGACACGAGCGCGGTCCATGCGGCGACGGCGTCGTCGTGGCGACCGAGCGCGTAGTTGGCGAGCCCCAGACCGTGTCGGGTCCAGGCCTCCAGCGCGAACGGCGACGACGTCAGGAACTGCGTGAAGGTGTCGCGCGCGCGAGTCATGTCGTTGAGGCGGAGCGCCGTCCAGCCGCTCGAGTGCATGCTCCACACCGCGAACTCCGAGGTCCTCGGGCCGCGGGCGACCTGACGGAAGAGCGTGTCAGCCTGCTGGAACCGATCGAGCCGGTAGTACGTCTCGCCGAGCCAGTACCGCGCCTCCGTCAAGAGATCGCGGTCGGATCCGCGGCGCACCGCCGCCTCGAGGTCCTGCGCTGCTTCGTCGAACTCGCCCTTGGCGTAGTGGACGCGGCCGCACTCGAGGGCTTTGGACACGATCCCGAACGCCGCTCCGACGCAGGGGAGCGCGCCCGGCGGCGCGAGAGGGGCCGTCGGCTTGGCGGCGGCCGGTACCAGAAGGGGCGCCAGCGGCAGCGCCGGCAGGTCCGAGGGCGACGGCGGCAGCGGCAGGTCGGCGGCCGCGATCGGCGGCTTTTCGATGGGCGCCTCGGCGAACGGCACGAGCGTCGCCAGGTCGGGCGGCGGCGGCGCCAGCGGCAGGACCGTCGCCGCCGGCACCGCGCGCGGCAGGGCGACGAGCGTGGCGAGCAGGAGGAGCGCGAGCGGGCGTCGCGTCACGACCGCTTCTCGGTGCCCACGCCGGATTTCGGAAGCTGCTGCCTGACCGCGGCCGCACGGTCGCGCGCCCAATTGCGCAGGGTCGCGTCCGGGCACTTGCTGGCGACGGAATCGTACGCGGTGAGGGCGGCGCGCAGCTCTCCAAGCTGCTCGCGCGCGAGACCGAGACCGGCGAGGGCGCGATAGCGGTCACCGGCGCCGAGGTTCTTCACACCGCCGACGGCCTCGAACGATTTCGCCGCTTCTTTGAAGCGGCTGAGCTTCAGCTCCGACTCGCCCTCCAGCAAGAGCGCCTCGGCCTTGACGGCCTCCTCGCTGCTCGCCGCCGCCGACTTGGCCTGCGCCGCGGCGTCCGCCCACTTCTTGCTGTTGAACGAGGTCTTCGCCAGCTCGAGGGCGGCCTTGTGTGCGAGCGGGTGGCTGGGGAATTCCTTGCGAAGCCGTGCCCAGGCGACCTGCTGGTCTTTGAGCTGCCCGGTCCGGCCCGCGATCGCGCCGGCGTCGTAAAGAGACTCCGCGGTCCGCGACGACTGCATCAGCTCCTTGTATTCGCTCTGCTGCTGGGCGCGAGTCCCGGACTTGGCGACCGTCCCGGTGATCGTCTGACGCGCGGCTCCCGCCATCACGTGGGACGGATATGCCGCCACGAACGCCTTGAGGTCGGCGACACCCGCGTCCCGCTCGCCCATGGCCACACGTGTCGAGCCGAGCACGTACTGCGCGTCCGGGACGAGCTTGTGCTTGGGATACTTCGTCGCGAACCCCGTAAGCAGCGGCAGGGCCTCGGCGTAGCGCTTGAGCTCGAAGAGCGTCTGCGCGAGATAAAAGGTGGCGGACGGCGCCTGCGTGTGCTCGGGCCAGGCCGCGAGCAGGTCGCGGAACGCTTTGATCGCGAGCTCCGGCCGCCGCAGCTCGAGCTCGCACAGGCCAAGGCCATAGAGCGCCTCGGAGGCGAGCGGCGACGCCGCGTCTTTCTTGATCACGTCGTCGTAGGCGGCGCGCGCCGCGGCGAATTGCTTGACGCGGTAGAGCGCCTCGGCTTCCCAGAAGCGTCCCTCGAGTTGCTCGGCGGGGAGCGTCGCGAGCGGGCGCAGACGACGAAACGCCTCGAGCGCCGAGTCCGCGTCGCCGAGCGCCAGCCGCGAGCGCCCCAGAAGGAGCATGGCCGACGACATCCGGGTGTCGCTCGGGTACTCGACCACGAAGCGCTCGAGGGCCCGGCGCGCAATCGGGTACAGCCCATCGGCGAATGCCCGCTCGCCGACGAGCCACAGCCGTTCGGCCTCGTCGAGGGCGAACGCGGACGAAGCGGGGAGGCCGACCAGCAGAATCGACGCCAACGCCGAGGCGGAAATCAGGCGGCGCGTCATGATGACAACTCATGTTAGCACGCTTGTGGTACGGTCTCAGCGTGGCTCTGTGCGTGTTCGATCTCGATCACACCCTCATCCAGACGCCCCTCGATCTCGCCGCAATGGCGGTCGACATGCGGGCGCTCATCGAGGGATCCAGCGGCCCCCTGCCGCGCCGTGACGAGCGCTACCGCGTGGGCGAGCTGATCGCGTACTGCCGGGCGCAGGCCCCGGCGCTGGAGGCCCCCGTCTGGGACGTGGCGCTCGATCACGAGCGGCGTGCGATGGAGGTCGCCGCGCTCGAGCCCGGCGCGCTCGCGGCGGTCGCGGGAGCCCGCCGCGCCGGGTTCGCGACGGCGATCTGGACGAACAACGCTCGCGAGCTCACGATGCCGGCGCTCGAGCGCCTCGGCCTGACCGGCGAGCTCGACCTGGTCGTCACGCGCGACGACATGCGGGCGCTCAAGCCCGACCCGGACGGATGGCGGGTCATTGCGGACCATTTCCGGCTCGCCTCGTCTCCCGCTACCCCTCGCAAGCGGTTCGGCCCTCACGACGCGGTCGTCGTCGGCGATTCGTGGGTCGACGGGGTCGCCGCGGCCGCGGCGGGCGTTGCGTTCGTCGCCTATCGCGCCCGGCAGGCGGATCTCGATCGCTGGCGAGTGACGCCGATCGCCCACCTCGCCGACCTGGCGCTCCTCCCGGCCTGGCTCGAGAGTCGAGGCAACGGGCGGCCCTAGCGTGGACCTCTTCGGCGAGCCCGAGCGCGGCGCGGTCGCCAGGCGGACGCCGGCGCCCCTGGCCGATCGGCTCCGACCGCGGTCGCTCGACGAGATCGTGGGCCAGGAGCACCTCCTGGGGTCCGGGCGCGTGCTCCGCGCCGCGATCGAGACCGGCGAGCTACACTCGATGATCCTCTGGGGCCCGCCGGGCTCCGGCAAGACGACCCTCGCGTCCTTGATGGCAAGCGTGACCGGCGCCCGCTTCGTCGCCTTCTCGGCGGTCCTGTCCGGCGTCAAGGAGATCCGCGAGGTGATCGCCGAGGCGGAGCGCGAGCGCGCTCGCCGCGGGATGCGCACGATCCTCTTCGTCGACGAGATCCATCGCTTCAACCGGGCCCAGCAGGACGCCTTCTTGCCCCACGTCGAGAAGGGCACGATCGTCCTCGTCGGCGCGACCACCGAGAACCCGTCCTTCGAGGTGAATTCGGCGTTGCTCTCGCGGTGCCGGGTCTACGTCCTTCAGGCCCTCGAGGAGGACGACTTGCTCGCGATCATGCGGCGGGCGCTCGGGGACGGCGAGCGCGGCCTCGCCCAGCTCCGTCCCGAGGTGACGGTCGAGGCGCTCCGCTCGATCGCCGGCGTGGCGAACGGCGACGCCCGGGTGGCGCTGAACGTGCTCGAGGTGGCCGTGCTCCTGACCCAAGCGTCAGGTGGCGTGCGGCGTGTCACCGAGGCCTCCATTCGAGAGGCCGCACAGCGACGGACGCTCCTCTACGACAAGACGGGCGAGGAGCACTACAACCTCATCTCGGCGCTCCACAAGTCGCTGCGCGACTCGGATCCCGACGCGGCGCTCTACTGGCTCACGCGCATGCTCGAAGCCGGCGAGGACCGCCTCTACATCGCCCGCCGGCTGGTCCGCTTCGCCTCCGAGGACGTCGGCAACGCCGACCCCGGCGCGCTCTCCCTCGTGCTCGCCGCGAAGGAAGCCTACGACTTCCTCGGCGACCCCGAAGGCGAGCTGGCCCTCGCCCAGGCGACGCTCTACCTGGCCATGGCGCCCAAATCCAACGCCGTGTACGTCGCCTATAACGAGGCCAAGGAGGACGTGAGCCAGCGGCCGGCGGAGCCGGTGCCTCTCCACATCCGCAATGCGCCCACGCGCCTCATGAAGGATCTCGGCTACGGCGCGGGCTACCAGTACGCCCACGACGCGCAGGACGCGCGAGTCGACCAGGAGGACCTGCCGGAGGCGCTTCGCGGACGCCAGTACTATCGGCCGACCGACCGGGGGCTCGAGGCGGAGCTGGGGCGGCGGCTCGCCGAGTGGCGACGCTGGCGCTCAGAGCGGCAACGCCCTAGGGTATAGCCATGTGGCCGCTCAATCTGCTCAAGCGACGCCACTGGATCCTCCTGGGGGTGTCCGTCCTCTTTCTCGCTTCGTACTCAGGATTCGTCAGCTGGGGCAAGGTCGCGCAGGCGCTCGAGTACCTCGCCGATCAGCCGGCGGTGCGCGAGCGATTCGCGACCCCCATCGGTCGGGGCGAGGCGATCGTCACCTCGTTCATGTTCGTCCTGCTCACGCCCCTGGCGCTCGCCGCCGCGGCCGGGGTCATCGCGTTCATTGGGGCGATCGGCGCCGGGATCCTCCGCACGGTCCTCCCCCTCCGCGACCTGCCGGACTGGATTTTCCTGGGCTCGGCGTACGTCGGCGTCGGCATTGTGCTGTGGGTCCTGCGGGCCTTGTGGGTGGGGCCGGCGTGGGAGTTTCTGGGTCTCATCGCCAAGGCCATCCTCATCGCGACCCAGTAGCCGCCGGGGCCGACCGCGACCGGACGGTCGGCGCCTCATCTGCTGCTAGAATGACTTCTATGCCTCGTCTGCGCGTGGGCGTCGTCTTCGGCGGCCGCTCCGGGGAGCACGAGGTCTCGCTGGCTTCCGCGGCATCGGTCATCGCCGCCCTCGAGGAACGCGGCCACGCCGTCGTTCCGATCGGCATCGCTCGCAACGGGCGCTGGGTGGTCGGCGGCGACCCCCTCCGGGCGCTGGCGGCCGAAGCGCGCGTCGCGCTCCCGTCGAACGATGCCGATGGAGCCGTGAAGAAGGCCCTCGCCGACCGCGCCGAGGCCGTCGAGAGCGCTTCCGTCGAAAGTCTCGCGCGCACGGAGCCCGCCGGCAGTCTCCCGCCCGAGCTGCGCCAGGGGCTCGACGTGGTCATGATCATGCTGCACGGCCCGTACGGCGAGGACGGCACGATCCAGGGCCTCTTCGAGCTCGCCGACGTCCCGTACGTCGGCGCGGGCGTCCTCGCCTCCGCCGTGGGGATGGACAAGGCCACGATGAAAGCGGTGTTCCAGGCGCACGGCCTGCCTATCGTCGAGCACCTCGTGGTCGCCCGGCACGAATGGCGGCGCGCTCCGGAGCGCATCGCGGCGCGTGTGGCCGAGACCGTCGGCGTTCCCTGTTTCGTCAAGCCCGCGAACCTGGGCTCGAGCGTCGGCATCAGCAAGGTGCGCGACGCCGAAGCGCTCGCCGATGCCATCGATCTCGCCGCGCGCCACGACCGCAAGATCATCGTGGAGCGCGCCGTCCGCGCACGCGAGATCGAGGTGAGCGTGCTCGGCAACGACGAGCCGATCGCCTCGCTCCCCGGCGAGATCAGCTACGACGGCGAGTGGTACGACTACTCGACCAAGTACCTGGAGGGCCAGTCGCGGCTCACGGTGCCGGCGCCCGTGTCGCCCGCGATCATGCAGAAGCTCCGTGAGCTGGCCGTCGCGGCCTTCCGCGCGATCGACTGTTCGGGCATGGCCCGCGTCGACTTTTTTCTCGAGGGCGATCGGGTGCTGGTCAACGAGATCAACACGATCCCCGGCTTCACCGCGACGAGCGCCTACGCGAAGATGTGGGCGGCGTCGGGGCTCCGCTACAGCGCGCTGGTGGATCGCCTGATCGAGCTCGCTCTCGAGCGTCACCAGGGCAAGGGAGGCGCCCCGTGACCGACAGCCCTCAAGACAAGGGCGTCGGGCGCTGATGCCCCGAACGTCGAGCGCCGAAGGCTCTGCAGACCAGGAGCTCCAGGGGTGACCCCCCGAACGTCGAGCGCCGGAGGCTCTGCAGACCAGGAGCTCCAGGGGTGACCCCCCGAACGTCGAGCGCCGGAGGCTCTGCGGACCAGGAGCTCCAGGGGTGACCCCCCGAACGTCGAGCGCCGGAGGCTCTGCGGAGGCGCTCCGACGGCTAACTCCAATTGACGTCGTCATCGCGGGCGGCGGCACGGGCGGTCACACGAGCCCGGGCCTCGCGGTGGCGGCGCTCCTGCGCGAGCGCTCGCGGACGTGCGCCTGGATCGGCTCTCACTCCGGCATCGAAGCTCAGCGCGTGCCACGGAGCGGCATCCCCTACGTCGCCATCTCCACGGGCAAGCTCCGGCGCTACTGGGCAGGGCAGAACGTGGCAGACCTCGTCGTGAACGTCCCGGCGGGCATGCTGAACGCCCTCCGCATCTTGCGAGCCCTGCGCCCCCGAGTCGTCTTCGGCACGGGCGGCTTCGTCGCACTGCCGGTGATGTTCGGCGCGGCCCTGCTGCGCGTGCCGGTCGTCCTTCACGAGCAAACGGCCGTCCCGGGGCTCGCGAATCGGCTCGGCGCGCGATTCGCGCGCCGCATCGCCGTCACGTTTCCCGACAAGGCGGGCTGCTTTCCCGCATCCCGCGTGGTCGTGACCGGCAATCCGCTCCGCCCCGAGCTGCGGGCGGGCTCGCGGTCGAGCGCCATCGCCCGCTTCCAGCTCGATCCGGCGGTGCCCCTCGTGTATGTCACCGGGGGCGCGCAGGGCGCTCATCGGATCAATCGGGTCGTCGGTGAGGCGTTGCCGTCGCTGGTCGGGCAGGCGCAGCTCATCCACCAGTGCGGCGACAACCCCGCAACCGGCGACCGTCAGTGGCTCGAGGAGCGACGCACTGCGCTGCCGGCTCGCCTGGCCCACCGCTACACGGTCGTGCCCTATGTCGGGGACGAGCTCGCGGGAATCTACGCCGCGGCGGCGCTGGTGGTGGCCCGGGCCGGGGCCGGCACGGTGAACGAGTGCTGCCAGCTGGGCGTGCCCGCGCTCTATGTGCCGCTGCCCGGAACGCGGGGGGACGAGCAGACAGAGAATGCGCGACTCGTGGAGCGTGTCGGGGGGGCGGTCGTGCTCCCCCAGTCGATGCTCACTGCCGAACGCCTCGTGCACGAGGTGCAGAAACTCCTCGCCGACCCGGCGGCGCTGAAGCAGATGGGCGAGCATGCACGGACCCTCGCGGTGCCCGACGCCGCGGAGCGCATCGTCGCTGTCCTCACCGAATTCTGCGATTGACGCTCAACGGACGGGTCGGCGACCTCGGAGGTCGAAGCGCAGCGGGCAACCCTCGCAGCGCGGCGCGCTACCACAATTCGACTTGCCGACGGCCACGAGCAGCGCGTGAAACTCGTTGAACAGAACGGGATCGGACGGCAGGTGGGCCTCGAGCCACGCGCGGACCTCTTCGTATCCCGCCCGCGGCGAGACCAGGCCGTGGCGAGCGAGGACGCGACGCGCATAGGCGTCGGCGACGAACACCGGGCGGCCCGCGGCGTAGAGCAGAATCGCATCGGCCGTCTCCGGACCAAGCCCCGGGATCTGGAGCAAGCTGGCGCGGAGCGGGTCGAGCGGCATCGTTCGCATCCGATTCAGTCTTCCGTCGAGGCGCTCCAGGATCCAGCGTGTCAAGGCCAGGAGCCGGCGCGCCTTCACCCGGTGAGTTCCCGCCGGACGGATTACGCGCGACAGGGCGGAGCTCGCCATGGCGCCCACCCGCGCAGGCATCAGCAGCCGCCGGGCGCGAAGCGCCGCGATGGCGCGGGCGGCATTGACCCACGCGGTGTGCTGGGTGAGCACGGCGCCGACAGCGACCTCGTAGGGCGTGCGCCCTGGCCACCAGCGCTGACGGCCGAAGCGGCGGAGCAGCGCTCGGTAGAGCCGCAACAGCCGGGCCTTGACGCGGTCGCGCGGCGGACCGGGGCTCGCCCGCCGACCCGACCGCGCTCGCGGCGCTGAGCCCATGCTCGGGCTCATCGTCCTCCTCCAAACCCTGATGCTCGCTCTGAGCGGCCCGCCCACCTCAACCGAATATCTCCCGATCCGGGTTGCCGAGGCCGAGGGCTATTTCACTGAGGAAGGGCTCGCCGTCACGGTCAAGACCACTCGCGCCGAATCGGGAGCCGCCGAGGCGCTGGCCCAGGGCCAGGCCGACATCGTCGCAACGACGCTCGAGGCCGTGCTGCGGTTCGGCCTTCGGGCGAGCAGTCAGGCTCCGCGGCTGGTCTTCGGGCTGACGGCCGCGCCCCCGGTCGCGCTGCTGGTCGGGGCACCTCATGCAGGGACCGTTCGGTCCATCGAAGACCTGTCCGCGCTGCGAGTCGGGGTCACGACACCGGGCGCGCCCGAGCACGCCTGGTTCGGCTGGCTCCTCGCACGGGCGGGAGTGAGCGTCGCCCAGGTGAGGGTCACGAGCCTCGGGGGGCGCGGGCTCATCGCCGCGATCGACTCCGGCGAAGTCCACGTGGCGCTCGTCCAGGAGCCGATGGCGACGCAGCTGCTCGGCCAGGGGCGGGCCAAGCTGCTCGCCGATTTTCGAACACCGCGGGCCGCCGCGGCGACGCTCGGCGCCGCCACCGTGAACGCCGCGGTCTTTGCACGCGCCGACCGCCGCCCGCCGGACCGCGCCTTGTCCGCGCTCGTGCGCGCGCTCAGAAAGGCCGAGCAGCGGATCCAGACCGCCGAGGCCAAGGAGCTGGCCGGCAGGCTCCCGACCAGGGTCGTCGGTGGCGACTCCGAGGAGTTCGAGGCCCGGCTTGCGGCCTCCCGCACGCTCTACCTTCCCGACGGCGTGGTTTCGGCCGACCAGGTTCAGCAGACGATCGCGATCATCCGCGCGCACACGCCGCTGCCCCAGTCGGTGCGGATCCCGCGTCCCGAGGAAATGCTTCAGATCAAGCCCCCGACCGCTCGTTGACGACGACGCCGAATCCCGCCAAGAGCCGGCGCGTCGCCTCCACGGGCAGCCCGACGACGTTCGTGTACGAGCCGACGACGCCGTCGACGAGTGCGCCGTCGAGGTCCTGGATCGCGTAGGCACCAGCCTTGTCGAGCGGCGAGCCCGATGCCACGTACGCCTCGATCGTCGAATCCGCGTACGCCGCCATCAGCACACGGCTCACGACGGTCGTGGAATCCGCGCGGTCGGTCTCGGCGTCGATGAGCGCGACGCCCGTGAGGACCTTGTGCTGCCGCCCGCGCAGGCGGACGAGCATCGCGCGGGCTTCTTCGGGTCCCGACGGCTTGCCGAGTGCCACACCGTCAATGACAACGATCGTGTCCGCCGCGATGACGACCCCGACGCCGGCACGCGCGGCGACCGCCCTGGCCTTCCTCAGCGCCAGCCCAGCGACCGCCTGGGCCGTCGGTCCCCCCTCGAGCACCTCCTCGATCTCGCTCGGCGCCACCTCGAACCCCGAACAAATCCCACGCAGAAGCTCCCGCCGTCGCGGGGACCCAGACGCCAAGATCACCCTCATAAACCTAGTCGGGTCGGCGGGGTGCGGGCGGGGCGCGGGGCGCCTCCCGGGATCCGTGTAGTCAGGACTGCGTCGGCGTTCAGCATACGAAACTATCGCATCGGGATGTCAGCCGTCGGATCCCGGGAGGCGCCCCGCGCCCCGCCCGCACCCCGGCGAGCCGGCTAGAGACGACGGAGAGCGACCGCGGCGAGCACAACCCCCACGACGCCCACCAGATTGACCTTGAGGCTCACGCCGAAGGTCATGGCCAGGAATCTCAAGTCGACCGTCGCCGGCGGCGTGAGGCCGATCGTCGGCCCGCGGCTGATCAGATCCTGAGCGTGGCCCGAGGGGAGAAGGCTACCGAGAAGCTCACCGAGCAGCGAGCCGACGACCAGGCCCGCGATGACGACCAAGAGGATCAGCCCGATGCCACGCTGGGCTGCCATCTAAGGGAAGGCCCTCAGGTGACGATCAGGGGGTTCGCGTCGGTGACGACCCGAGTCTGCGTCGCGATGGCCTTGCGGATGAACTTCGGGAGGCCGAAGGCGTGCTGGTGGGTCGCTCCGTCCCAGTACTCGAGCGAGCCCTTGATCCGGTCGGCGATGAGCGCGTCCACCGCCCGGGCGTCCTGACGGTTGGGGTCGATCTTCTTCGACGCGACGATGAACCCCCACGGGGTGCCGAAGCAGGAGACGAAGCTCTGATAGCCGGCGACGAGGGGAAAGACGTCCCGAAGCGTCCGGTGAATCGAGGTGAAGAAGGAGAGCTCGCCGAGCTTAGTCATCCCGGCTTGCATCGACATCGCCCCGCCGGGCGTGAGCCGGTCCCTGACGAGCGTGTAGAACTCCCGCGTGAAGAGCATGCAGGCCGGGCCCTCCTCGAGCGGCTCGACGAGGTCGACCGTGATGAAGTCGAAGCGCTCCGTGCTCTTCTCCAGGTACGCCCGAGCGTCCTCGTGTCTGACTTCGGTCCGCGGGTCGTCGAACGCGCCTCGGTGCATCTCGGGCAGGTGCGTCTTGCAGAGCTCGACTACCTCGCCGTCGATGTCCACCATGACGGCACGGGTGACGGAGGGGTATCTCAGGATCTCCCGGAGCGTCGCGCCTTCTCCGCCGCCGATGACCAGGGCGCTCCTGGGCGCGCCGTCGGTGGCCAGCATCCCCGGGTGGACCAGGGCCTCGTGGTAGATGAACTCGTCACCCTGGCTGGACTGGATTCGCCCGTCGAGCACCAGCGTCTTGCCGTACGCGGCCGTCTGCAAGATCTCGACGTGCTGGAACTTGGTCTGGGTCTCCACGAGGGTCCGGGCGATGGCGTGCATATGCCCTTCGAAGGCCGTCGTGGTCTCGAAGAACCACTTATAGGGCTGCGGCCTGGTCAACTGACGGAGACCGGGCTCTTGTTGACGATCGGCACCGCCGAGTTGAGGAACATGCCCCGCTGCATCTCGACGATCGAGGTGCGTTCGGCCGCGAACTGCTCGACGAGGTAGTTGGCGGCGACCTCCGGCTGGAGGGTTTCACCACAGGAGAAGATGTCTACCGCCGCGTATCGGTACTCGGGCCAGGTGTGGATCGCCAGGTGGGATTCCGCGATGACGACGACTCCGCTGATGCCGAACGGGTTGAACTCGTGAAAGACGACGTCGACGATGGTCGCTTGGGCCCGCTTCGCTGCCTCGACCAGGGCCCCCTTGACGGCCTCGAGGTTGTTGATGGCGTCAGGGTCGCAGTCGAACATCTCGAGCAGCAGGTGTCGTCCCAGGGCGTTCAAGCCAGTGGTCCCCCTTTCGATCCGTTCATCTACCGCACCTCTCCTGCGACGCTTCCATTCGCGTCGCCATTGCGCTCGAAACCTTCGAAAAAATTTCGCTTATAAAAGAAAACTTGTTTCACTGTAGGGTCCGTTTTTACCCATTGCAAGAAAAAAACGCATTTCCGGCGACCTCGGAGCGCTGCGGACGCGCTGCCGGGGAGCGGGCGCAGCGGGCTCCGCGGCCGGCTCCGTCACCCACTCGCCCGCATCGCAGCTCTTCAAGCTGCGGACGGGACTCAGGGGTCCCACGTCGCCGGTTCGCGAAGCCCGCTGCGCCCGCTCCCCGGCAGCGCGTCCGCAGCGCTCCGACGTCGCCGAGCCGGCAGTTTCTGCTTGCAATCGGAAGACGAGTCGATAGAGTGACGGAGAGTTCATGCGCGCGGTTTCTCCGAGCTTCATCGGTTGCAATCTCGCCCTCTCCGACGCCCGCATCGTCGTCTTCGGCATCCCCTTCGAGGGCCGGGTGAACCTTCGAAAGGGCGCCGACGCCGGTCCGCTCGACGTCCGGCTCGGCTCGGAGTCGATCGAGACCTACTCGCCGGCGCTGACCCGTGACCTGGAAGACCTGCCCATCGCCGACATCGGCGACTGCGAGCTGCCCTCGGGCGCGCCGCCCCGGGAGCAGCTCGACGTCGCGCGCGAGCAGATCGCCGCATGGTGGCGCCCCGGGCTGATTCCGTTCATGCTGGGCGGCGACCACACCGCCACCGTCCCGGTGATCGAGGTGCTAGCGCCCGCGTTTCCCGATCTCCGCATCCTCCACCTCGACGCCCATCCGGACCTGCGCGAGGAGTTCCTCGGGGAGCGATACAACTACGCCTCGGCCCTGGCGCGCGTGATGGACGTCGTGCCCGCCGAGCGGGTGTACCAGGTCGGCATGCGCACCGGCGCTCGCGAGGAATACCACCGCCGACGCCCGCACTTCTTCCCTATGTATCCCATGCTCAGCGGCCATCCGGTCGATGTCGTGCGCCGGCTCCTGCCCGAGCTCCGGCGCCATCCGCTCTACATCACGATCGACGTCGACGTGCTCGACCCGGCCGAGGCGCCGGGGACGGGTTCACCCGAGCCGGGCGGGCTCCGGGTTCCGGAGCTGGTCGAGATCGTCAGGATGCTGGAAGGCTGCCGGGTCATCGGCGGAGACCTGGTGGAGGTCGCTCATGCGTGGGATCCCACCGGCCGCACCGGCATCGCGGCCTCCTGGGTGATCCGGGAAGCGCTCCTGGCGTGGTGGGGAGAGCTCCGCTGAAGCTTCAGGAGAAGAGCCGCATCCGCGAGTACAGCGCGCCGCGGTTCTACGAGATCGCCTTCGACCTCAACCGCAAGGGCGAGGTCGACTTCCTCGAGCACTGCTTCAGGCGCTTTTCACGACGAGCCGTCCGCCGGGTCGTCGACATCGCGTGCGGCACAGGCCCCCACCTGATGCGGCTCGCCGACCGGGGCTACCAGATGTCGGGGCTCGATCTGTCGCCGCGGAACATCCACTTCCTGCGGGAGCGACTCACGGCCAAGGGCTACCAGGGCGAGCTCGTCGTCGGCGACATGACGAACTTCCGCCTCGGGCGCCCGGTCGATGCGGCGATCTGCATGCAGGACTCGCAGGGCCATCTCCTGACGAACGATCAGCTCCTGGCCCACCTGAAGGCGGTGGCTCGCTGTCTGCGGCGGGGCGGGCTCTACGTCTTCGACCGCTACATGGCGTCCTCGTGGACGAACCCGGCGCGGAGCTGGTCGTGGTCCAAGCGGCGCGGGCGGCTGATCGTCCGAGCCTCGTTCTCGGCGCTGAACGACGTCGACCCGGTGAGCCAGGTCTTCCGCGAGCGAATGACGCTCGAGGCCGTCGAGAACGGCACGCGCCGGCTCTATCGTCAGACCCACCTGTCGCGCATGGTCTTCCCGCAGGAGCTCAAGGCTCTGGTCGAGCTGGCCGGCGAGTTCGAGTTCGTCCAGTGGTTCTTCGGCTTCAAGCCCCAGCAGGTCCTCGAGCGCTCCCGACACCCCATCATCATGGTCGTCGTCCTGCGCAAGAAGTAGTGGCCGGTCGGCGGGGCGCGGTCGAAGTCGGCCGCCGCGTCTTTCTTTGCGCGCCGAGCGTCCGTCACCGCGGCGAGTTTCTGGCCCTCATGCGATCGAGCCGCTCCGCTCTCCGCCCATGGGTCGAGCCGCCGGCCGACCGAGCGGCGTTCGCGGTGTACCTCCGGCGAACCCGGCGGCCGACGGAGCGAGGGTTTCTGGTCTGCCGCTCTCAGGATGGCGCAATCGCAGGCGTGATCAACGTGAGCCAGATCTTCCACGGGAATTTCCAGAGCGCGTACCTCGGCTTCTACGCGGGGGCACCGTTCATCGGGAAGGGCTACATGAGCGAGGGGCTTCGCCTCGTGCTCCGTCACGCTTTCTCCCGACTCGGCCTGCACCGCCTCGAGGCGAACATCCAGCCGGCCAACCGCGCATCGATCCGCCTGGTCAGGCGAGCGGGCTTTCGGCGCGAGGGATTCTCCCCGCGTTACCTGAAGGTCTTCGGGCGGTGGCGGGACCACGAGCGTTGGGCCATCACCGCCGAGGCCCGCCGGCGGTGAAGCGCGGCCAACCGGCGCTCCGGCTCAAGCGCGGACGCGAGGCGCCGCACACCCATCCCTGGATCTTCAAGGGTGACGTGGCCGACGTGAGCGAGGTCGAGCCAGGCGCGGCCGTCACGGTGATCGACGCCGCCAGCCGGTTCGTCGGACGCGGCTTCTACAACCCTCGCCCGGCCCTCTGCTGCCGCATCCTCACCTGGACCGACGAGCCTCTCGACGCCGCGTTCTTTCGGCGCCGGGTCGAGAGCGCCGTCGCGCTGCGCTCGCGCGACAACGTCCACGGGCCGCCGACGCTCTGCCGCCTGATCTGGAGCGAGGCCGACGGGCTGCCCGGGCTGGTAGTCGACCGCTACGGGCCGGTCCTCGTGACTCAATGCCTGACCCTGGGGATGGCGCGCACCCGGCCGATGATCATCGCCGCGCTGGCCGGCGTGTTCGGTGACGCGCCCGTCTTCGACATGGACGACGCGACTTCCGCTCGGCTGGAAGGGTTCTCGGCGGCCCTCGGGTGGGCTCGCGGCTCCGGGCCGAGGAGCGTTCGGGTGACCGAAGGCGGCGTCGGCTTCGAGGTGACGATCGGGGTCGGCCACAAGACCGGCCTCTATCTCGACCAGTGCGAGAACCGTACTCGCGTCGGGGCTCTAGCCCAGGGCCGCGACGTCCTGGACGCCTTCAGCTACACCGCCGGCTTCGCCTGCCACGCGCTTCGCGGCGGCGCCCGGCGAGCCGTCTGCATCGAATCTTCGCCCGAGGCGATCGCGGGCGCTCGCCAGAACCTCGCGTTGAACGGGTTCGAGGCCCAGGCGGAGATCCGCGCGGAGAACGCCTTCGACGAGCTGCGACGGCTCGAGCGCGGCGGGGCGCGCTTCGGCGTCATCGTCCTCGACCCGCCGCCGTTTGCGCGCAGCCGGTCGGCGCTCGACGCGGCGACGCGCGGCTACAAGGAGATCAACCTGCGCGCGATGCGGTTGCTCGAGCGCGGCGGCAGCCTGCTCACGTTCTCGTGCTCGCATCACGTGTCCGAGGCGCTCTTCGAAGAGATCTGTCGCGACGCCGCCGCGGACGCCGGCGTTCGGCTACGCGTCGTCGATCGGCTCGGCCAGTCGAGCGACCACCCCGTCCTTCTCTCAGTTCCCGAAACCCGCTACCTCAAAGGCCTCCTCCTCGAAGCGCTGTGACGCCGCTGGCGAGAGCGGGATGGGGTTGCTGGAGCCCAGAGGCTCACAACGGGCGACGCTGGGGTCGGGGAGGGCGGGGCAGGGCCACGGCTCGACCCGTGTAGTCAGGATTGCTTCGCGTCAGGCCAAGTGATTCCGCCGCCACGCAGAGCTGCAGTCGGGTCGAGCCGGGGACCCTGCCCCGCCCTCCCCGACCCCAGCGCCTCACCAGAAGCGGGTCTCGCCGTGCTTGAGAACCCAGATGCGGTCGAGATCCAGCCGCAGACGACGCGTTTCGGCGACGAGCCGCTGAGGAGGCTCGTCTGGCGGTTCCTCGGCGAGATCGAACGTCCCCCAGTGAATCGGGATGAATCGTTGACCACGGACGTCGGCGAAGGCCCGGAGCGCCTCCTCCGGCGTTGTGTGGCTGGCCTTCATGATGACCGCCGGCACGTACGCGCCGATCGGTATCGCGGCGAGATCGAACGGGCCGAGCCGCTTGCCGATCTCCTTGAACCCGTCGAAGTAGCCCGTGTCCCCGGCGAAGTACGCGCGTTTGGCTCGGCCGGCGACGACCCAGCCGCCCCAGAGGCGACGGTTGCGATCCCAGAGCGTGCGGCCCGAGAAGTGCTGGGCCGGCACGCACGTGAACGTGAGCCCGCGGAGCGCGCGGCGGTCCCACCAGTCGAGCTCGTCGACGTCGGTGATGCCGAGGTCGGTGAACCATTGCGTGAGCCGTAACGGGACGAGGAATCGGGGGCGGTGCTCGGCGACGAGGCGTTTGACGGTCGCCTCGTCCAGGTGGTCGTAATGGTCGTGCGAGATCAGGACGACGTGGATGGGAGGCAGATCCTCGAACTTGAGGCCCGGGGGCGACACGCGCCGCGGGCCGGCGAACGACACCGGGCTCGCTCGGTTCGACCAGTTCGGATCGGTCAGGATGTTGACGCCGTCGAGCTGGATGAGCAGCGTGGCATGACCGACCCAGGTCACGGTCGCGGCGCCGCGATTGTCCAGAATCGCCGCAAGGTCGCTCGCGATCGACGGGAGGTTCGCGGTCCGTGGGCTGAACGTGCTGGCCCAGATGCGCGAGATGAAGAACGTGAAGCGCGTCCAGCCGCCCGCGGCCTCGTGCGACGGATTGACGTTCGCGAACCCGCGCTCGCGATGGTGGGCCGGGGCACCCGGCACGGGAGCTCCGACTCCGGCGCAACTGGTCGTGAGCAGCGCCAGCAGGAGCGCCGGAGCCAGCCGGATCTTCAGGAGGCGGGCTCCCCGAGCGGCAGCTCGACGATGAACGAGGCCCCCCCGTCGCTGCAGTTCTCGGCCCGGAGAATGCCTCCCAGCTCGGTGACGATGCCGTAGGAGACGGACAGCCCGAGACCGCTCCCCTCGCCGGGCGGCTTCGTAGTGAAGAACGGGTCGAAGACCCTCGGCAGCACCTCGGGCGCCATCCCGGGGCCCGAGTCGCGCACCTCGACGCAGGCGTGTCGATCCGACGGCCAGACCCGCACCGTCAGCACGCGATGCGCCGGGTGCTTGGCCATCGCCTGGTGCGCGTTCTGGACGAGGTTGAGCAGCACCTGCTGGAGCTGGTTCTCGTCGGCCCACACGAACGGGCACGAGGCGAAGTCGGTGACCACGCGGATGTTATCCTGCTGGAGCTGGTACCCCTTCAGCTCGAGCACCCGGCGTGCCTGGTCCGCGATCGAGCACGGCCGTCGCTCGGGCGTGTAGTGACGCGCGAACAGCAGGAGGTTCTGGACGATACGCGCCGCGCGCCCCGCCTCCTCGGCGACGATCCCCAGGCGGTCGCGCACGTGGGAGCTCGTCTCCGGGTGCGTCAGCAGGAGATGGGTCTGGCCGAGGATGGTCGTCAGCGGGTTGTTGATCTCGTGCGCCACCCCCGAGGCGAGCTCGCCGACGGCCGACAGCTTCTCGGAGTGGATCAGCTGCTTCTCGGCGTGGATCAGCTGCGTGTGGGTGCGCTTGATCTCGTCGAGCTGGCGCAGCGATTCGGAGTAGAGCCGTGCGTTGTCGAGGGCCAGGCCGATCTGGTAGGCGGTCGCCTCGACGAGGGCCAGCTCGTGCCGGTCGAACGGGGCGAGCGTCTTGCGGCCGAGCGAGAGCGTGCCGAGGATCCGCCCGCGGCAGTGGATCGCCACGCAGACGAACCCGCGGATCTGCTCGCGGCGGACGGCGGCCTTGGCGCTCGGCAGCACGTTCGGGTCCTCGTAGTTCCGGTCGATCCGGACCGTCTTGCCCGTGACGGCCACACGGCCGATGAGCCCCTCGCCCGTGGGCAGTACCCGGTTCACCTCACGCAGGCGCGCGGACATGCCGCGGTCGCCCCGCAGCTCGAGCGTCCTGGCGTCATCGGACAGGAGATGGAGGCTCGCGATCTCGTGACCGGTGACGCGCGTGAGCGCACCGACGGCGGTGCGCAGCACTTCCTCGACGTCGAGCGTGCGGCTGACGGACTCCGCCACCGTGTGGAGGATCTTGAGGTGCGGCTCGACGTCGAGCCGGCCGCGCGACCGGCGCCGTCGGTCAGCCGGCGACGGGGATCGACCGGCGCGCCGCTTCAAGCGATGACTCCACGAGCGCCCGGTCTGCGGCCGGGAAATCACCGAACTCGGCGGCGACGTCGAGGAGCAGCTGGATCTCGGCGAGATGCTCGCCGGCGGCTGTGCCCCTGCCGGCAGCCGCGTTGCGTGCCGCGGCGAGGGCCGCCGTCTCCATCCGTTCGCCGGTGGATGTCCGCGCTGTCTGCTGCATGGCGCGCGCGACCCGGAACACGGCGTGGGCCAGACGCTTCCATGGGTTGTCGTCCGTGGCCGGGCCTCCGGCGATCTTCTCACCCACACGCGCGAGCCCGGCGGCCACCGCCCGATCGAGATAGTCGAAGTCGAAGGGTTTCGCGACGTAGTCGAAGGCGCCGAGCTTGAGCGTCTCCTTGGCGAGGCCGACGTCCTCGTTTGCGGTCACCATGATGACGGGAACGTTCTGGTCGAGCTCACGGATCCGCCGAAGCACCTGGACGCCATCGAGCCCGGGCATGCGTACGTCGAGGAGAACGAGGTCCGCGCGCCCGCCGCGGATCGCGGTGAGCGCCTCGGCGCCGTTCGTCGCCTCTTCGACCGCGTACCCCTCGGTGACGAAGTACTCGGTCAAGACCTCGCGCACCGGAGCCTCATCATCGACGACCAGAATCCGTCCGAGGGTCATCAGGCAGTATTTTACCCTAGGCTGGGCCCCCGGCCCTCACCCCCCGGCGCGCGCCACGTACGCGTAGACCAGCTCTAAAGCCGCGTCAAGACGGGCGGGATCCTTGCCCCCGGCCTGGGCCAGATCGGGGCGGCCGCCCCCACCCCCGCCGACGCCCTTCGCAACCTCCTGGATGAGCCGGCCGGCCTGGACGCGGGAGGTCAGGTCCTTGGTCACCGCGGCGATGAGATTCACCTTCCCGTCGAGGACACTCCCCACGCAGACGACTCCGGAGCCCAGCCGATCGCGGAGCGTGTCCGCGACCGAGCGGAGCCCCTCCGCATCCAGCCCGTCGATCCGGCCGGCGATCACCGCCACCCCATTGATCTGGCGCGCCGCCTTGACCAGGTCCTCGGCGCGTGAGCGCGCGAGCCGTGCCTCGAGGTCCGCCAGCTGCTTCTCCAGCGCGCGCTGCTCTTCCAGGAGCTTCTGCAACCGCCTGGGCACCTCCAGGGGCCCGATCTTCAGGAGCTCCGCCGCCTCGCGGAGCGCCGCTTCCTTCCTGGCCACGCTCTCGAGGGCGGCCGGTCCGGCGACCGCTTCGACCCGGCGGACGCCGGAGGCGACGGCGCCCTCGGCGGCGATCTTCAGCAGGCCGATCTCTCCGGTCTGATCGAGATGGGTGCCGCCGCACAGCTCGGTCGAGAAGTCGCCGATCTTGATGACGCGCACGCGGTTACCGTACTTCTCGCCGAACAGCGCCATCGCGCCCATCCGGAGCGCCTCGTCGAGGTCCATCTCGGAGTGGGTGACGGGGACATTCGCTTGGACCTGCTCGTTCACGAGCTCCTCGATCTGCTCGACGTCGCGGTCCTTCAGCGATGCCCCGTGGGAAAAGTCGAAGCGGAGGTGATCCGGAGCGACGAGCGACCCCGCCTGGGTCACGTGCGTACCGAGGATCCGGCGCAGGGCCGCGTGGAGCAGGTGCGTGCCGGTGTGATGCCGGCGCAGTCCCTGGCGCCTGGGCGTCTCGATGCTGACGGCGACGTCCTCGTTCTCGTGGAAGCCGCCACTCACGACCCGCACCCGGTGCACGATCAGCTTGGAGCCTCGGTAGTAGGTGTCGATGATCTCGCCGCGGCCGCTTCGGCCGACGAGCGTGCCGGTGTCGCCCACCTGGCCGCCGGATTCGGCGTAGGCCGGCGTGCGGTCGAGGATCATCTCGACCTCGGCGCCCTCGACCGCCTGGGGGAGCCGCCGCGGGCCGACGGCGCCGACGTCGACGATCGCCAGGATCCGGGCGGGCGATGCCAGCGAGTCGTACCCGACGAACTCGGTCGCCGGGACGCCGAGTCGCTGGTAGACCGCGGCCGCCTCCGCGTCGTCGCCGGCACCGAAGGCCGCGCCGGCTCGGGCGCGGGCGCGCTGCGCCTCCATCTCGGCGTCCGCGGCCGCGCGCGTCGCGTCGGTCACCCGCCAGCCCGCGTCCTGAAAGACCTCCTCGGCGAGGTCCATGGGAAACCCGTAGGTGTCGTAGAGCGTGAACAGGAAGCGGCCATCCACCACGCGCCGCGTGCCGCTCGCGTGGGCCTCGAGATAGTCCTTGATCTTGAGCGTGCCGGTATCGAGCGTCTCGGCGAAACGCTCCTCCTCGCCGCGGACCGCGTCCTGGATGCGGGCGCGCTCGGCGACGAGCTCCGGGTACGCGGCGCCCATCATCGACACGACCCACTCGACCGTCTTCCAGAGGAACGGGTCCGTGAGCCCGAGCATCCGCCCGTGGCGCATGGCCCGGCGCATGATGCGTCGCAGCACGTAGCCGCGCCACTCGTTCGAGGGCGTCACGCCGTCGGCGATGAGAAACGCGGTCGTCCGCGCATGGTCCGCGATGACTTGCATCGAGACGTCGTCCTCCGCGCGCGCCCGATAGGGCTTGCCCGCGAGGGTCGAGATGCGGTCGATGAGCGGGGCGAACAGGTCGGTGTCGTAGTCCGACATCTTGCCCTGTATGACCGCCGCGATGCGCTCGAGCCCCATGCCCGTGTCGATCGAGGGGCGCGGCAGGGGCGTCATCACGCCGCGCGCGTCGCGGTTGAACTGCATGAAGACGAGGTTCCAGATCTCGAGCCAGCGGTCACACTCGCACGCGGGTCCAAGGCACGGCCGGCCCGCGGCTACCTCGGCGCAAGGCAGATGGTCGCCCTGGTGGAAGTGGACTTCGGAGCACGGCCCACAGGGCCCCGTGTCCCCCATCGCCCAGAAGTTGTCCTTTTCGCCGAGCCGCAGAATGCGGTCGTCCGTCAGGCCCGCGACCTTCTTCCAGAGCCTGAATGCCTCGTCGTCGTCGGTGTACACCGTCGCCTTGAGCCGGCGCGCGTCGAGGCCGAGGTCGCGGGTGAGGAATTCCCATGCGAAGGCGATCGCGTCCGCCTTGAAGTAGTCGCCGAACGAGAAGTTGCCGAGCATCTCGAAGAAGGTGTGGTGCCGCGCCGTGCGGCCGACGTTCTCGAGATCGTTGTGCTTGCCGCCGGCGCGCACGCACTTCTGACTCGACGTGGCGCGCACGTAGTCGCGCCGCTCTTCGCCGAGGAAGACGGACTTGAACTGGACCATGCCCGCGCTGGTGAAGAGCAGCGTCGGGTCGTCGCCGGGAACCAGCGACGACGAGCGCACGCGCGTGTGCCCATTGCGCTCGAAGTACTGCAGAAATCTCTCGCGGAGCTCGGCGCCAGTCATGGCTGCCAATTGTATCACTCGCGTTTCAGTCATCGAGCCGGAGGCCGACGCACTCGCGGACGACGCGCGCCACGATCGCCGCGGCATAGCCGCGACGCAGCAGATGGTCGCGCAGCCGCGCGCCGGCCCGCGCGCGATCGGCGCGCGCGAGCGCCGGCAGGCGTCGGCGGGCGACGGCGCGCGCCCGCTCGAGCTCGCTGTCGTCGGCCAGGGTCGCCAGCGCCGCGTCGGCCAGCGGCCCGGCCACGCCGCGCGCTCGGAGCTCGGCGCGCAGCCGCACCGGGCCGTAGCCGCGGGCCGAGCGGGTGGCGACCCAGTGGCGGGCGAAGGCGGCGTCGTCGAGATAGCCGCGCGCGGTGAGATCGATGAGGACATCGGCGACGATCGCATCGGGCGCGCCGCGTCGGCGCAGGCGTGCGGCCAGCTCGCGCGTCGTCCAGTCGCGGCGCGAGAGGAGATCGACGGCGGCGAGCCGCGCGGTCCGCGCGTCGAGAGCTCGGCGCGGACCGCGCGTGGCCGTTAGGATCTCTTGAAGAAGGAGCTGCCGGTGGGCGACACGGGCGGCCGCTCGTCCCGCTTCTGCTCGAACGACTGCTCGCCCGTCGAGAAGATGCCGCGGACCTTGAGGTCGAAGTCGTCGGCGTTCGTCGCCGCTTCGCGCGCGGTCTCGTACGAGATGATGCCGTCGCGATAGAGCTTCAACAGACACTGGTCGAACGTCTGCATGCCGTACTGGGACAGACCCTGGGCGATGAAGGCCGGGATCTCGGGCGTCCGCTTGGCCTCGCGGATGCAGTCCTTGATGGCGCCGGTTCCGACGAGCACCTCGACGGCGGGGATGCGCCCCTCGCCGCCGATCTTCGGGATGAGCCGCTGGGAGATGATGCCGACGATGACGGCCGCGAGCTGGTCGCGGATCTGCTGCTCCTGGTGCGGCGGGAACGTGCCGAGGATCCGGTTGACGGTCTCACCGGCGTTCAGCGTGTGGAGCGTGGAGAACACCAGGTGGCCTGTCTCCGCGGCGTGGAGCGCAACGGACATCGTCTCCGGGTCGCGCATCTCGCCCACGAGGATGACGTCCGGGTCCTCGCGCAACGCCGCGCGCAGCGCCGTGGCGAAGCTCGGCGAGTCGTGGCCGATTTCGCGCTGGCTGACCACGCAGCCGATGTCGTCGTGGGTGAACTCGATCGGATCCTCGATCGTGATGATGTGGTCGTTCCGCGTGCGATTGATGTAGTCGATCATCGCCGCGAGCGTCGTCGACTTACCGGAGCCCGTGATGCCGGTGACCAGCACCAGGCCGCGGCGCTCCATGGAGAGCTGCTCGAGCACCTCCGGCAACCCGATCTCCTCGAATTTCGGCTTCTTCGACGGGATCGACCGCAGCACGGCTCGCACGGCGCCGAGCGCCAGGAACATGTTCACACGGAACCGGCCGAAGTTCGGCACGGCGTACGCCGAGTCGACTTCCCGTCCGTCCTTGAGCTGGGCGTACATCCGCTCGCTGAGACACCGGCGAGCGATCGCGTCCATGTCCTCGGCGGTGATCACTCCCAGGTCCCCCTGGGGCACGAGGCGCCCGTGGATCCGGAGCACCACGGGCGAGTTCGCCTTCAGGTGGAGGTCAGAGGCGCCGCGCTCGACGCCGGTGACCAGGAGCTTGTCGAATTCCATCGCCATGAAGAACTCCTATTTGATCAGTACGGCCGGGCGAAGCCCGAGAGCGTCGCGGAGTTTCGCTTCGAGGTCCGCGAGTGTCGCCGGATTGTCCTGGAGCCACTTCTTGGCGTTCTCGCGTCCCTGCCCGATCCGCTCGCTTTTGTACGTGTACCAGGTCCCGGACTTCTCGATGAGGCCGTTGTCGACGCCAGCGTCCAGCACGCTGCCTGTCTTCGAGATGCCTTCACCGTAGATGACGTCGAACTCCGCCTCCCGGAAGGGCGGCGCGAGCTTGTTCTTGACCACCTTGACCTTGGTCCTGACTCCGAGCGACTCGGTCCCCTGCTTGATCGCGTCCTGGCGGCGGATGTCGAGCCGCATGGAGGCGTAAAACTTCAGCGCGCGGCCGCCCGTCGTCGTTTCAGGGTTGCCGAACATGACGCCGATCTTCTCGCGGATCTGGTTGATGAAGATGACGATGGCACCCGAGCGCGAGATGGCGGAGGTGAGCTTGCGGAGCGCCTGGGACATGAGGCGCGCCTGCAGGCCTGGCAGCGAGTCGCCCATGTCGCCGTCGAGCTCGGCGCGCGGGACCAGCGCCGCCACCGAGTCGATCACGATCACGTCGACAGCGTTCGAGCGGACGAGAGTCTCGGTGATCTCGAGCGCCTGCTCGCCGGTGTCCGGCTGCGAGATGAGCAGCTCGTCGATGTTGACGCCGAGCTTCCTGGCGTAGATCGGGTCGAGCGCGTGCTCGGCGTCGATGAACGCGGCGATGCCGCCCAAGAGCTGGGCCTCGGCCACGACGTGTAAGGCGAGCGTGGTCTTGCCCGAGGATTCCGGGCCGTAGATCTCGGTAACCCGTCCCCGCGGCAGACCGCCGACGCCGAGCGCGACGTCGAGCGTGATGGCGCCAGTCGGGATGACCGCGATCTCCTCGAGGGGCCCGCCCGAGCCGAGACGCATGACCGAGCCCTTGCCGAACTGCCGCTCGATCTGCGAGATCGCCAGCTCCAGTGCTTGCCGTCGCTCGTTCTTCGCCTCAGCCATGCGCCTCTCCTTCAATCATCCTCGCACGCTCGCTGCACCTTGCGTTATCGCTTTCGGTCATTCTAGGTGGGCCCCGGCGTGGGCGTCAATGTCCGGCAATTCAGACACTTCGCCCGACATCACCGCCAAGGCGCACGGCGGCCAGCTCGGTATAACGGGCCCCGCGGGGGGAGAGCTCACTGCGCATGAGCGAGGCGCCCGCCACGCGGATCCGGCCAAATTCGCACTCCGCGCCGTCCCGCAGGGCCTCGGTGAGCGCCTGGCTTCGCCCGGGCTGGCGCACCCGGCCGAGGGTGACGTGCGGCGAGAACGGCCGCCCCTCGCGGGCGAAGCCGAGCGCCGCGAGCGCTCCGTCGACGCGGCCGGCCAACTCGACCATGGCGTCGCCGCCTTCCGACACGCCCGCCCAGACGACCCGCGGGCGCGTGGCCGAAGGGAAAGCGCCGAGCCCTCGCAGCTCGGCGTCGAAGACCCGCGCATCCGAGGTCGCCCCCTTGAGAGTGTCGACGATGGCGCCGATCCGACTCTCGGCGACCTCACCGAGGAACTTCAGCGTGAGGTGAAGATTCCCGGGAGCCACCCAGGCGACGTCGCGCGTCGCGGAGCGAAGCCGCTCGATCGTCTCCCCGAGCCCTCGTTGGACGGCGTCGCCGAGCAGGATCGCGACGAACGCGCGGATGCCGGCTATCGGCGCGGGTCCAGCAGCTCGAGCAGGTTGCGAATGCCCTGTCGCCGATCAAGATCCGTCTCCGCAGCGAGCGCGGCGCGGAGGTCCGCAATCGCCCCGACCCGATCGCCCTTGAGCTCCTTGTCGAGGCCGCGGGCCGCCAGCGCTCGGGCATCGAGCGGCAGAGGCGCCGGTTCCGCGGGGCTCGGCACCGCCGCGATCGCCGGAGCCTGGGTCGGACCCGACGCGGGTGGCGACGCGGCGGCGGGCGGCGTCTCCGCTGGAGACGGGACGGGCGCCGTGACGGCGGGAGCAGGCTCAGGGGTTGGTACTGGTGCGGCGACGGCCGGGGACGTCACCGATGCCGGTGGCGCGGCGGCAGGCGACACTGGCGCGGGCCCCGGCGCAGTCGCGGGCGCAGGCCGTGGTGCCGGCTCTGCCGGCGACGTCGCGGACGCGCCCGGCGTAGGCGTCGGCGCCGGGGCCGGTGGTGGAGGCTCCGCAACTGGCGCGGCGACGACCGGAGGCGAAGTGGGCATGGGCACGGCCGGCGATGCCCCGGTCGCCGGAGCGGGCGCCGGCTCAGGCGCGGGCGGGGCGAGGGCTGGGGCGGGCACCGCAACGACCGGAGGTGCCACTGGCGTGGCTGCCGCCGGGGTGGGCGGCGTAGTCGAGCGCCCCGGGCCCGCTGTGACGGGCGGCATGGCCCCAACCGCCGCGAGCATGAGCGCCTTCTCCCCGGGATCGGGCTCGAGCTCGATCGCCCGGGACCAGTCGGCGTGGGCGCGGTCCAGATCGCCGGCGAGCGACCGTGCGGTGCCCCGCGCGAAGAGGGCCTTGGCGTGACGCGGGTTCACCGACAGGGCCAGCGTGAAGTCGGCGATCGCCCCTTGAAAATCTTGCGTCGCGATCAGCGCGACGCCCCGGTTGAAGAGGATGTCGCCGTCGCCCAGCGCGAGCGCCAGCGACTTCGTGTAGTCCGCGACCGCGCCGTTCAGGTCGCCGAGGCGCGCACGGGCGACGCCGCGGTGTGCGTAGGCGGGCGCCGACCCGGGGGCGCGACGAATGGCCTCGTCGAACGCGTCTCTCGCCGCGACGTACTCGCCCCGGCGGGAGAGCGCCTGCCCGCGCTCGAACGGCGTCACCGTCGAGCAAGCCGCCGTCGTCACGGCCAGCACGAGGATCCACGCTCTCACGGCTGTCCTCGCAGCGATCGTCGGAGCATGTCGAGCGCCGTTTGAGTGGACTGCCACTTCACCGCCGCTCGATCGCCCGCGAAGTGAAAGCGCCGCGCGAGCGTCTCGCCCCGGACGGCCAGGCCCACGAAGACGGTGCCGACGGGCTTCGTCGGCGTGCCGCCGTCGGGGCCCGCGATCCCCGTGACCGCGAGCGCGCACGGCGCACTTGTCAGCGTGGCGACTCCACGCGCCATCGCCTCGGCGCACGGCGCACTGACCGCGCCGTGGGTTCTCAACACCGAGTCGGGGACGCCGAGCAACTCTTCCTTCGATCGGTTCGAGTAGACGAGGACGCCCCGCTCGAAGTAGGCCGAGGAGCCGGGCACGTTGGTCAGGCGGTGGCCCAGGAGCCCGCCGGTGCACGACTCCGCCACGGCCAGCGTCAACCGCCGCTCGAGCAGCATCCGGCCGACGACCAGCTCGAGCGTGTCGCCATCGCGCCCGTAGCAGTCGTCACCCAGGATCGTGCCGATCGCGGTCTCGGCTTTGGCGAGACTCCGCGCGGCTTCCGCCGGCGTCGAGGCCCGCGCGCGGAGCCTCACCCACACCTCGCCGTCGGCGGGTATGGTGGAGACGGCCACCTCGCCCTCCCGGCCCAGCCAGTCGACCAGCCGCTCTTCGACATCAGCGGGGCTGAGGCCGGCCGTCCGGAGCGTGCGAACGACCGCGGCCCCGCGCCCGCTCGCCCACGCCCGCGCGAAGGGCGTCAGATGCTGCTCGATCATCACCTGGACACCGGCATCACGCGCGAGCACGGCGAAGACGCGCTGCGCGCTCTCGAGCGCCCACCCGGCTTCGCCGTCGGCGGTCATCCAGACCGTCGCGCCCTGCGGCAGGAGGGCCAGGCGTTCTGCCCGTCGCGGCAACGGCCGATCGAGCCGTCGGTAGCGCTCCTGGAGCGTGGCCAGGACACGCTCGTTGAGGACGAGCCGCGTGCCCGTCACCCGCGCGAGGACGCGACGAACGATGTCGCCGGCCGAGCCACCGCCGCCCGCGAGTACGACGGTCAACGCCTCGTCGGACCCGAGCGCCCCTTCCAGCGCCCCCTCGTCGTCCTCGACGAAGACGCGGCTCACGACGGCCACGCCCGCGGCGCCGAGGGCCGCCGCGACGATCGCGCCGTCGGCGCCGGCAGACGGCATCGCCCCGACCGTCACGATGTGGGCGCTCGCCGTCATGGCCAGGCGAAGACGGCGCGGGCGATCGCGATCACGGCGAGCGCGTACAATCCCGCGATCAGATCATCCACCATGACGCCGATGCCGCCGATGACGCGCTGGCTCGCGCGCGCCGGAAACGGCTTGAAGATGTCGAAGATCCTGAACAGGAGGAAGCCCACCGCCAGCACCGCGGGCGTCGGCGCGAACGGCAGGACGGTCAGCGCCATCCCCGCCACCTCGTCGATGACAATCGCGCCCGGGTCCTTGGCCCCGAGCACCCGCTCGGCCCGGTGCGCCGCCCAGGTCCCGCCGAGGGTGATGCCCACGAAGAACAGCGCGAGGCCGACGCGAGAGAATGGAACCGCCCAGATGATGAGGGCGGCCAGCGCGCTCCCGACGGTGCCGGGCGCCACCGGCGAGTAGCCGGCGCCCCCGGCGGTCGCGATGACGAGCGCGACGCGGTCGAGCGTCGCCGTCTGGCTACGCGCGTTCGCCGACGAGCTCGTATCCCTCGACCTCGACGATACGGATGCGCGCGAAGCGGCCCGGCGGCAGGCTCGGATCGCGCAGGTACACGACGCCGTCGATCTCGGGCGCCTGCCCGGCCGTTCTCCCCTCCCACACGAACGCCGGGTCCTCGCTCGGGCCGTCGACCAGGACGTCCGTCACCGTGCCCTTGAGCGCGGCGCCGCGCTCCCAGGCGAGGCGATCCTGATGCTCCTGGACGATCGCGGCGCGCTCCGCCGCCGTCTCGGGCGCGACCTGGTCGGGAAATGCGACGGACGATGTCCCCTCTTCGGGCGAATAGGTGAAGACGCCGAGGCGATCGAAACGGACGTCGTCGAGGAACTCGAGGAGGTTCTGGAACGCGGCCTCCGATTCTCCCGGAAAACCGACGAGCACGGTCGTCCGGACGGTGAGACCCGGGATCGCGTCACGGAAGGCACCGACGATCTGTTTCATCCGCTTGGCCGTCACGGCGCGTCGCATGGCGTGCAGCACGTCGTCGTCGCCGTGCTGCACCGGCATGTCGAGGTACGGGACGACGCGCGCCCGCGCCCAGCGCGCGATGAGCCGGTCGTTGACGTGCGCGGGGTGCAGGTACATCGGGCGGACCCACGGAATCCGGGTCTCGCCGAGGGCCAGGAGGAGCTCGGCGATGTCCCCGTTGCCCGGAAGATCGCGGCCGTAGGCGAGCGTGTCTTGCGAGACCAGGATCGCTTCCTGCACGCCGCGCGCCGCCAGCCCTTCGACTTCCTTGACGATGTCGGCGAGCGCCCGGCTTCGGTGACGGCCGCGGAACTGGGGAATCGCGCAGAAGGTGCAGCCCATGTCACACCCTTCGGCGATCTTTACATAGGCATAGGGGACGCGGCCGGTGAGCAGGCGCGGTGTCGTCGCGTCGTAGAGGTAGCCTGGGGGCGCCGAGCTCGCCCAGTCGTGGCGGCCCGCCGCCTGCCGGACCAGCTCGACGATTCGCGACAGGTTCGAGGTGCCGAGGATGCCGTCAACCTCGGGCATCTCCTTGAGGATGTCTCCGCCGTAGCGCTGCGTGAGGCAGCCGGTGACGATGAGCGCCCGGCAGGAGCCGCGCTCCTTCAGCCTGGCGAGCTCGAGGATCGTGTCGACCGATTCCTCGCGCGCGCGGTCGATGAAGGCGCACGTGTTGACGATGAGGCACTCGGCGTCCTCGGCCCGCTCCGCGAGCTTGAATCCGGCGTCGGTCAGCATCCCGAGCATCAACTCGGAGTCGACCTGGTTCTTCGGGCAGCCCAGGGTTGTCAAGTGGATCTTCATTGTCGGAAGCCAGTATACCGTGGCGCGACAGATCCGTTGGTCCCATGCGCGCCGGCAGTTAGTATGGAAAGACGATGGACAAGCGCAAGCGCCTTCCGGAAACACGCTCTCCGCGACATCGCCTCTCGGTCACCGTCGAGCTCGAAGACGGCCGTGGACGGTGTCGCGACCTCAGCAACTCCGGGATGTTCTTCGAGATCGACGACTCGATCGAGACCGGCGCCACGATCCGCGTCTCGCTCATCCTGAACGACGTCCACCCGATGCCCCCGGTCCAGATGGAGGCGTCGGGGCGGGTCGTGCGGGTCGAGCGGCTCGAGCGCAAGTCGGGCGTGCGATCGAGTTCACGTCGCTGCGCTTCGAGAACGCAGAAACCTGGGCAGCGCTCCGGCCCGAGTAGACCCGGAGAGTTCGGTCAGCGGGCGCGATCAGCCGAATGCGGGGGCTTCCCGCGCAGCCTTCCGACGAGCCGGTCCCGGTAGTAGTAGAGCGGCAGCGTCACCGCCGCGACGATGGCCGTGAGCAGGAACACCTGAAGATAGTCGCCCGAAGCCGTCCGTGCGCCCTGCGCCGAGAGTACCCAGGTGCTGGGAAGGCGGCCGAGCGTGGAGACCACCCCGAAGACCCAGAACGGCATGGGACTCAGACCAAAGAGGTAGCAGGCCAGGTCCTTGGGCACGCCCGGGATCAAGAACACGATGAGGCAGAGGATGGCCCCCTCCGCGTCGACGATGAATCCCATCTTGCGCCAGACGTCCGGGCTGACCAGCCTCTGAACGTAGCGGGCGCCGAGCCACCGGCCGACGGCGAACGCCACGAGCGATCCCACGGTCAGCCCGATCGTCGAGTAGAGAAGCCCCGCCGACTGTCCGAAGAGATAGCCTCCGAGGATCCCCGTCAACTCACCCGGGATCGGCGCAATGATCACCTGCAAGGCCTGGAGGCCGATGAAAACGACGGGCGCCAGCACGCCCCACTCCCGAAGCGTGTGCTTGAGGAAGCGCTTGTCCACGTAGAGACGGACGAGCAACTGGTAGGCGGGAGCGTTCGTCAGCACGAGCCAGCCACAGCCCGCGACGAGCGCGGCGATGATCGCACCGCCCACGATCCAGCGTACGTTCGCTCTCACGCGTCTCCTCCGCGCTGGGCGCCGGGCCGACTCCTCCATGCCTTCTTGAGGTGCAAGACCGACGCCAGCGGAAGAAGCTCACGATTACAGCCGTTCGGACGTCGCTGCCGGCTCTCGATCCCGACGCAGACCGGCAATTTTCGTGTCAGGTGCATGAAGTCAGCCGCCTGTCGTGGGCAGCGCGATTCACACCTGCCGCCGACCTAGATGCGTGGGGGCGACGCCGGTTCTTGCGTCGCCGCCGTCCCGCACCGGGGGCAGTGGGTCCAGTCCGGGGCGAGCGCGCTCGCGCAATGCCCGCAGCTTCGCGCGACGGACGGCGGCGCGGCGCGATCGTCCCTCGGCGGGACGACGCGAGGGTCCTCCGCTTTGGCCTCCTCGACACCCTTCTTGAACTCCTTGAGACTCGACCCGAGCGACCGAGCGATCTGAGGGAGCCGGTTCGCGCCGAACAGCACCAGCACGATGACCAGGATGACCAGCAACTCCTGAGACCCAAGTCCAAACATCGCTCAGACTCCTCTTGCGAAGATTTCGATGAGGCACCCGGAAACTGCTCCCAGTGCAAGAGTCGGCGACCGCCGCGGCGCGCGCCGTGGCCGAAGCCGTCAGAGTCGGGAGTTCAGCGGGCCGGTGGAGATCGAGGGCAGCGGGTCGAACGCAGGTCCGAACGAACCAGTCGCGCGGCGGGCGGGTGGACGGCCACGACGACGGGGACGACGGCGAAATCGTTCGTGAGATGGCCGTCGGTGACGGCGCTCGAGGAGGTGGCGACGATGACGACGTCGTCGTAGTCGCCGTCGTCCCAGATGCCGCCCAGATAGGTCGGATCGGGCGGACTGGCGTCGGCGAGCGGCACGAGGAGCGCCAGAGCCGCCAGGAGGAACGACACGACGAACGCCCGGCGCCAGCGCGTCATCGACGGCGACCTCGATGCGATCGGCCGTGCCATGGGCGCCTAGACCGAGCGGTAGTTGGTGAACTGGAGCGCAATCCCGAGGTCCTGATCCCGCAGCAGCGCGATGATCTTCTGCAGGTCGTTCCGGTTCTTGCCCGACACCCGGACCTGGTCGGCCTGAATCGATGCCTGCACCTTGACCTTCGTGTCCTTGATGATCCGGACGATCTCCTTGGCCTTCTCGATCGGAATGCCCTGCTGGAGCGTGATCTTCTGGCGAAGCGCGCCGCCGGAGGCTTGCTCGACCTCGCCGTACGTGAGCGCCTTGAGCGGCACGCCACGCTTGTGCAGCCGCGATTGGAGAATGTCGACGACCGCCTTGAGCTTCATGTCGTCGGGCGTCATGACGGTGATGTCGGCCTTCTCGAGCGTGATCTGGCACTTCGAGCCCTTGAGATCGTAGCGCGTCTCGATCTCCCGCCGCGCCTGATCGAGCGCGTTCGTCACTTCTTGCATCTCGATCTTGCACGCGATGTCGAAGGAGTTCTCGGCGGCCATGGTGCCTCCCCGTTTACTTGAGCGGCACGATCACGACGCCCTTCGGCGCGACGAAAGTGAAGGTGCGGTCCGGCAGACCGCTGTTCACCGCCATCTTCGTGAAGCGCATCGTCACGGTGTTGTCGAACTGATCGTGCACCACGGCCTTCCTGATCTCCCAGTTCTTCCCCTCGACCGACAGGACCAGGCGCGAAAGCGTGGGGAGCGGCTGCTTCGGGGTGAGGTCGAGGACCCAGTTGCCCTCGGCGTCCTTCGGCTGGGCCGGGTTCAGGAAGCGCACCTGGAACTCGGATCGCAGGCGACCGAGCCCGGCCAGAAAGCTCCCGGCGGGCCCGGCCAGGGCCTCGGGCGCCTCGGCCACGTTCGCCTGGTTCAAGGTCGGCGTGTAGACCCAGAGCTTCTTGCCGTCGGAGACGATCTCCTGGGGCGTGGGCTCCGTGTACTCCCAGCGGAGCTTGCCGCCCTTCTTCAGATAGACGGTTCCCCGGGCCGGAATCGTCTGGTTGAGGCTCTTGTTGAACGCGGTCTGGGTGAACTCGGCGCGGAGGTCCGTCATGCGACTGTACGAGCCCTCGATGTCGCGAACGACGTCGTCCAGTGACTGGGCCGAGGCCGATCCGGCCGCGACGAGCAGGCTGAGCGTCAGCACGGTGACGACTTTGACCATGAGCTCACTCTACACTAGAGTTCGAGCCGTGCCCGCGCGCGATCCGACGATCCTCGCTCTCGACTTTGACGGCGTCGTTTGTGACGGCATGGCCGAATACTTCGTGGCCGCGTGGCGCACCTGGCGCCGGCTGCGACCCTCCGTCGGGCTGGACCCGCCTCGCGGACTCGTCGACCGCTTCGCGCGCGTGCGACCGGTCGTCGAGACGGGCTGGGAGATGCCCCTGCTGATCATGGCGCTGCTGGCGGGCGTCTCCGAGGCGGAGATCCTCGAACGGTGGCGCCCGAACGCGTTCCTGGCCGAGCTCGGGCGCGCTCGCGACGAGATCACCGCCGTGCTCGACAGCGTCCGCGACGAGTGGATCGCCGCGGACGAGGCTGACTGGCTCGATCACCATCGCTTTTATCCGGGCGCGATCGAACGGCTGCGGAGGCTGGCCAACGGACCGACGCGCATCGTCGTCGTGACGACGAAAGAGGGCCGGTTCGCGCAGAAGCTCTTGTTCCGGCAGGGCGTCGACCTCGGCGCCGAGGACGTCTACGGCAAGGAAGCGCAACGGCCGAAGCCCGTGATCTTGCGGGAGCTGATCGAGCCCTCCTCGACGGCACGCAGTCTCTGGTTCGTGGAGGATCGCCTGAAGACCCTCGACGCGGTCAAGCGCGCGCCGGCCCTCGACGACGTCGGGCTCTTTCTGGCCGGGTGGGGCTACAACACGGCCCGCGACCGCGAGGAGGCGCGTCGTGACGACCGGATCGTGCTGCTCTCGCTCGAGCAGTTCGGCGGTGACTTCCCGACGTGGGTGGAGGCATAATCGCGCCCACGGGACAAGGAAGGTCGGTCATGGCTCGACGCTTCACGATCGCGATGTCTCTCGCTCTCGTTTGCGGGCTCGTGGTCGCCGAGCCGGCGGCCGCGCAACAGCCCAAGCGGGGCGGCGTGCTCCGCATGGCCGAGCGGGAGGCGCCCAGTCTCGACCCGCACCTGTCGGTGAGCTTTCTCACCCACTCCTACGTCAGCCTGGTCTACAGCCAGCTCGTGCGCTTCCCGTACGGTCCCGAGCAGCAGCATTCCACGGATTTCTCGATCGTCCCGGATCTGGCCGAGCGGTGGACGGCGTCGAAGGACGGTACCGTGTACACCTTCCACCTCCGGAAGGGCGTCAAGTTCCACGCCAAGCCGCCCGTCAACGGCCGCGAGGTCACGGCCGACGACGTCAAGTACTCGCTCGAGCGGTTCATGGCGAAGTCGGGGTTCCGGTCACGCTTCGATCCGGTGCAGTCCATCGACATCGTGGACAGGTACACGGTCAGGGTCACCCTGAAGGAGCCATTCGCGCCGTTCCTGAACCACCTCGCGAACCCCACGTACTGCGTGATCCTGCCGCGTGAGGCGGAGGAGAAGTTCAAAGACTTCAACCACCCCGACAGCGTGATCGGCACCGGGCCCTTCGTCCTCAAGTCATACGACAAGGGTGTGAAGCTCACGTACGAGCGCAACCCCGACTACTTCATGAAGGGGCTGCCGTACCTCGACGGGGTGGTCGTCGAGATCGCGCCCGATGCCTCGGCGCGGCTGGCGCTGCTGCGGTCGGGCAAGGTCGAGCTGAGCCAGCTCTGGGGCTGGGCCAATCCGGAGGAGGCGCGCTCGCTGAAGAAGACTAATCCAGAAATGGTCATGACGCCGGCCAACGCCATGGGCCAGAGCATCATCTACTTCCGCACCGACCAGCCGCCGTTCAACGACGTCCGAGTCCGGCGCGCCGTGTCGCTGGCCATCGACCGCAAGAGCTGGAACGATGCGCTGCTCTTCGGCGAGGGGTGCCTCGAGTCCGGGCCGGTGCCGTGCGCGTTGAAAGAGTGGAAGCTGGAGGCGTCGAAGATGGATCCGGCCAGGGCCAAGTATCTGGTCGGCTACGATCCGAACGAGGCGAAGCGGCTGCTCGCCGAGGCTGGGCTCGCGAAGGGATTCACGACGCCGATGTTCCACTGGCCGGGGTACCAGCCTCCGTGGAGGAGCTTCTACGACCTGGCCGCCGACAATCTGGGCAAGGTCGGCATCAACGTCGAGATGAAGCCGGAGGAGTACGGCAAGTACGTCTCGACGACGTATCTTGGCAAGTTCGAGAAGATGGCGATGGGCCCGGTGACGCCGTTCACCGAGGTGGACGACTGGCTCTACGGCGCCTTCTTCCCGGAGCAGCCAAACAACCGGAGCAACGTGGCCGATGCGGAGCTCAACAAGATGCTCGTCGCCCAGCGACGGGAGCTGGACCCGAAGAAGCGCAAGCAGATCGTGGACGACATCCAGCGCTACCTCGCCGACAAGGCCTATTACGTTTATGTGCCGAGCCTTGCCTGGCACGTCGCGCATCCGCCCTACGTGAAGGGCTTCAGATTTCACGACGGCTACGGCCTGGGGCCGCGGCTCGTCCACACATGGCTGGACAAGTAAGCCGCGCCCCGGAGATCGACCGGCGAGCGTTCGGCCAGGTGGGAACGTGGCCGGTCTGACGAACCTCGTGCGCGCCGACGAGGTCATCCCGTGAAGCGCTACGTCCTCCGCCGCGTCGCGCTCGCGATCCCGACGCTCTTCCTGGTGAGCGTGATCGTGTTCGCGATGATGCGGCTCATGCCCGGCGACGTGGCCACGCGCATGGTCGAGGGCCACGCCTACGCACCGACGCTCGCCGCGCTGCGGAAAGACCTCGGACTCGACCGTCCGGTCCACGTCCAGTACGCCGAGTGGATCGGCGGGATCGTGCTGCGGGGCGATTTCGGCAACTCCTACTGGACGCGCCAGCCGATCCTGGACGAGTTCGTCCGGCGGTTTCCGGTGACGCTCGAGCTGGCGGCGCTGACGATCCTCGTTTCGGTGGTGATCGGCATCTTCGTGGGCATCGTCTCCGCCGTTCGCCAGGACACCGCGTCGGACTACGTCGGCCGGATTCTGGCGATCCTGGCGCTCTCCGTTCCCTACTTCGGGCTCGCCGTCCTCGTCGTCGTGCTTCCCTCGATCTACTTCAAGTGGACACCGGTCTGGACCTACGTCCCGCTCACGCGCGACCCGCTGGAAAATCTCAAGATCATGACGGTGCCGGCGCTCGTGTTCGGCGTGACGCGCGCGGGGCCGATCATGCGGATCATGCGGTCCTCGTTGCTCGACGTGCTGCGCCAGGAGTACATCCGCACGGCGTGGTCGAAGGGGCTCAGCGAGCGGACGATCGTACTGCGCCACGCGCTGAAGAACGCGATGATCCCGGTGGTCAGCCTGATCGGCCTGCAGACGCCGCTCTACATCGGCGGCTCGGTCATCATCGAGGCGATCTTCCGACTGCCGGGTGTCGGCCTGTTCTTCTTCGAGGCGCTCAACAAGCTGGACTATCCGGTCGTCCAGTCGGTGAACCTGATCATCGCGGCGATGGTCGTGGGCCTCAACCTCCTCATCGATCTCTCGTATGCGTTTCTGGACCCGCGCATCCGATATCGATAGCCACCGAGCGGCCCTGCCGACGTCTTCGGTCGGCGCTGCGGTGGCCGTCGCGGTGCCGCGGCCGCCGCGGACGCGTCCGTGGTACGCCGACGTCTGGATCCAGATGCTGCGGCGCAAGCCCCTCGGGACGATCGGCGGTGTGATCGTGGTCGTCATGCTGGGGGCCGCCGTGCTCGCCGACATCATCGTGCCCTACGGGTTCGCGCAGACGAGCCTCTCCGAGCGGTTCATCGCGATGAACGGCGCGCACTGGCTCGGCACCGATCAGCTCGGCCGCGATCTCCTGACGCGCCTGGTCTACGGCGCGCGTATCTCGCTCTATGTGGGCTTTGGCGCCGTGCTCCTGGGGTGCGTGCTCGCCACGGCGATCGGCGTGCTGTCGGCCTACTTCAGCGGCCCTTTCGATCTGTGGCTCCAGCGCGGGGTGGATGCGTGGATGGCGTTCCCGCCGCTCCTGCTACTGATGTCGATCATGTCGCTGCTGGGCCCGAGCGTCTGGAACATCACGACCGTCCTCGGCGTCGCGTTCGGCATCCAGAACTCGCGGATCATCCGCGGCGTCGCGCTCTCGATCAAGGAATATACGTACGTCGAGGGCGCGAGGGCCCTGGGCTCGGGCCACCTCCGGATCACGGTGGGCCACATCCTGCCGAACGTGCTGCCCACCATCATCGTGGTCGCGACGACGGGCCTCTCGACGGTCATCCTGACCGAGGCGAGCCTCTCGTTCCTCGGCCTCGGCGTCCCCCCGCCCTATCCGACGTGGGGCGGCATGCTCTCGCTGGCAGGGCTCGATCACATGTACCAGGCCCCGTGGCTCGCGATCTGGCCGGCGGTCGCGCTCTCGATGGCGGTCTTCGGGTTCAACATGCTGGGCGACGCGCTCCGCGACTTGCTCGACCCGCGCCTCAAGGGCGGCTGAGCGCCGTCTCCAGACCGACATCAGCCGGTAGTCGGGCCGCGGCTTGAAGCTGACGCGCCGGCTCGCGCCGTACACGATCACTTCCTGGAAGAGCTCGAGCCACGGCTTCTCGTCGTGGATGATCTGCGTCGCCTCGGTGTAGAGGGCTCGACGCTTCGCCGGGTCGAGCGAGTAGCGCGCCTGCTCCATCAGCTCGTGGAAACGTTGGCCCTTCTGGCTGCCGACCCAGTATTTGCCGTTGAAGCCGTTGGGATGCCAGAGCCGCCAGAGGCTGCCGTCGGCATCGAGCAGCGTCGACTGCGGATTGCCCAGGAGCAGGCCATTGGGCGGAACGGCGCGCTCGTTGAGCATGCGCTGCCGTGCGCCCATCTCCATCATCTCGATCCGGGCGCGAATCCCGGCCTTGCCCCACATGTCGGCGATCGTCTCGAGCAGGAACTTGTCGTCGTGCCGCTTCCGGCGTAGAGCGTCACGTCGATGCCGTTCGGGCGCCCGGCCTCGGCCAGGAGCTGCCTGGCCTTCGCGGGATCGAACGGATACGGCTTGAGCGCCGGGTTGTAGCCGAAGTCGGTGTCGGCGAGACCGCCGCTGAACGGCTCTTCCCCTGTTTGGAATTGTCAGTGTCGCACCCCGGACGGCGTGGTCCTGCCCCACGACGGCCTGCGGTGCGCACGGCGCGAGTATAGCGTGCGGACGTGATAGGGTAACCGCCATGCCGACAGCGGCCGGCGGCTCGGCGAGTCAGAAGACGGTCGTCGTCCTGGGAACGGCGACACCGGGCGGCGGCTTTCCCGTGTATGGCGCGGCGCTCGCCGAGACCATCCACGAGACCGAGCCCACGCTCGCGATCGAGCAACGGAACACCAAGGGCAGCACCGAGAACGTCCCGCTGCTCGAAGCGGGCCGGCTCGACATCGCGCTCGTCCAGGGCGAGGTCGCCCACGAGGCGTTCAACGGGATCGGCCGGTCACCGGCGAATCTCCCGATCGTCGCCGCGATGTACTCGACGCCGGGGATGTTCGTCGTCCGCGCCGACAGCCCCTATCGGACGCTCCATGATCTGCGCGCCAGGCCGGTCGCCTTCGGCGCCCGCGGCTCGGGATTGGTGATTCTCGCCAAGTACGTCCTCGACGGGCTCGGCCTCGACCCGGAGCGTGATTTCCAGGCGGTGTACCTCGACCGCGCGGGCGACGGGCCCGCGATGGTGATCGACGGCCGCGTGGCGGCGCTGTGGGGCGGAGGCCAGGGCTGGCCGGGATTCGAGGCGGTCGCGAAGGGGCCGGCCCGCGCGCGCTTCATCGCGCCCGCCGCCGACGGCATCGCGCGGATCCTCGCCAAGCACGCCTTCCTCAAGTCGATGACGGTGCCGGCCGGCGCCTATCCGGGTCTCGCCGCACCGCTCGCGTCGGTGGGCTCGTGGAGCTTCGTCCTCGCCCGACCGGACCTCGGCGACGACGTGACCTATCGGCTGGCCCGGGCGCTGCACCGAGGTGAGGCGGCGCTCGCCCGGCGGCTGCCCCAGGCGCAGGAGACGACCGCCGCGAACACCCTGGCCGCGGCGCCGCACGCCGATCTCATCCATCGAGGCGTGCTGCGCTTCCTCCGCGAGATCGGCCTCGCGCGCTGACCCGAACCGCCGGCCGAGACGAGCCTCAGAGTGTTCGCGTCAGGGGCTCGCGCTCATCGATGAAGACCAGAAGGTCCAGGTCGCCCGGCGAGTGGCCGAACCGCGTCAGGGCCAGGGCGATCTCGCTCCGGTGCTGAGTCGCGTGATTGACCTGATGCACCACCTGCTGCCACAAGGGATAGGCCCACCGCTCGCCCCGCGTGTTGCGGTATTCGACGACGCGGGCGAGCTCACCGTCGGTCAGGCCCGTCACGAAGCGTTGCGTGTCGCCTTCCACCTGATCCCAGCGCGCGCGGATGGCGCCAAGGTCCGGGAACTGTCGGGCGTCCAGCATCGCCTGATGTGACGTGCCGTTCCAGCGGGCGAGCCAGATCCACTGGGCGCTCAGGATGTGGACGAGCGTCTCGCGCACCGCGCCCTCGCTGGCGCCTGCCGGCGCCGACAGCTGCTCGGCAGTCAGCCGTGTCGCCGTGTCGAGGATGCGCGCATTCGCCCACGCGCTGTAACGATAGAGGGTCCGGACGAGGTCGCTCGTCATGGTCGTCCTCGATCACGCAGGAGGTGGCGGCGCGTCGAAGGGCTCGAGCGCGAGCCCGAGCCCGTTCGCCTGGAGCTCCGGTGGATACGGCGGCGAAACCGGCTCGACCCGAGGTCCGTGAGCTGTCATCCCAGGCTCCCGTTGGCGGTCACTGCAAGCCGGCGCGGCGGATAGACGATCACCGGCGATCCTTCCGCGATCAGCGCCGAGGTCGGTGGCCCCGCAAGCGCCCGAGCGAGCTCTCGCCCGTAGAGCCCGATCCCGTCGCTGGCGAGCACGGGCGCCGTCGCCCGCCACACGCGCCACACCGGATGCGTCACCTCGTACTCGACGGTGCTCCCGTCGCGCTGGCGCGTGTAGCCCCAGTGGTGGGCGGTGACGAACGCCGCCTCCGAGGTCGGGTCCGGCGCCGCGGGCGGGCCGGCCGCGGTCGCCGCGACGCGCTGCCAATCGCCGCCCGTTCGCCACTCGTACGTGAGTCGCCCGGGCGCCTCGCCCGGCACGGGCGGCACCGCGCTCCGCATCGGGACGACGCGGTAGGGCTCGTGATACGCGAGCCGCGCCAGGAGCGCGACCGCCGTGCGCGACACCAGCTCGCGGACGAAGACCACGCCACGCCGAACCTCGCCGCCCGGAAGCTGGCGACGAACGTAGAAGCGCAGGTTCACTTCGTCGAAGCTCCGATGAAACGGGATCGGCACGCCGAGCACCCGCGTATCCAGGAACCGGAACCCGACGAGGCTCACCAGCAACCTTCCCTGCCACGGGTCGAGCGCCGTGCCCGCCGGGACGAGCGGCGCCAGAACATCAGGATCGACCGCGTAGTTCAGTACGACGAGATACCGCCACTCCGCGGTCAGAAAGGATCGTCGCCTCGAGGCCGACGCAGTCGCCACGACCCTCACTTTACCGTAACCCGATCGATGCTCCGACGGCGGCGGACACGCTCGCCGTCCTCGGCGTCCGCGCGACCGACGGGCCGCGAGGGTCGATCGCGCAGGCCGGCGGCTCAGAGAGCTCGAATCAGGTCGAGTCCGAGCAGGACGAACGCGATGCCGCCGGCGACGCTGCGGACGGCGTGGAGGTCGCCCCAGCGCGCCAGCAGCGCGGCGGCTTCGGCCGAATCGGGGCCCAGCGCCGGATCCAGCAGACGCTCGGTCGTCGGCCGGATCACCGCCAGCGTCAATGGAATCAGCGCACCGAGCAGCAGCCCGGCGACGAGCACCACGGCGCCTCGCCCATGGGCCCAGGCCCCGATGGCCGCCAGGCATCCCGCGGCGGCGAGCGTGGCCTGCATGACGGCCGCCCGTCGGTAGCTCGGCCGGAACTGGGCGACGGCCAGGGCGGTCCCGCACTCGACGCGGGCGGGGTGCTCGACCAGCGTGACGTAGATGGCCGCGCCGGCGAAGACCCCCGTGCACAAGAGCGCCACGAGGTCGAAGATCATGGGCGAAGCCGCAGCAGCAGGAGCAGCGGCCAACACAGGTATTTCCGGGCGCGGGGCGACCGTGCGGCGAGCGCCTCGTCCACGACGTGCTCGCTCATGTGGTCGATGGAGAGCCCCGCCCGCGTCGCGGCGACCACGTAGTCCGAGAGTTGATGCCGCGCGGCCGCGGGCCGGATCTTGCGCCCGGTCGCCGGGTCGGTGAATTGCGCTTGCCTTCCCAGGAGCCGCATCGTCGGGTGGAGGTCGGAGACGAGGACGAAGCCGCCGGCACGACAGATCCGCGACATCTCCGCCAGGGCGCCATCGAGATCGACGACGTGCTCGAGCACGAGACAGCAGGTGACCCGATCCACCGACCGCGACGCGAAGGGCAACCCGTTCGTGAGATCGTGCCGTACGAACCGCACGGCGGTCCCGCCGGGCTTGGCGCGGGCCTTCGCCAGCATGCCGGCCGAGAAGTCCAGGGCCACGACGCTCCCTCCCGCCCTCGCCATCGCGAGGGCGTGGCGACCGGTCCCGCACCCAAGGTCAGCGATGGTCAGGCCCCGCACGTCCCCGAGAAGGCGCTCGACCAAGGCGGTCTCGAGCGTGATCAGGGGGTTGTCCTCGTCGTCGTAGACTTGCGACCAGAGATCGTACCCCTCCCGCGTCGGCACGATCCGCGGCTCGCCCGTCGTCTCCGTCCCGTCGTCCGAACGCCTCCCGATCACTTCCTCACGCCTTCTCGATCCCCGCGTGAATGGACGGATCGCCGAGGACCCTTCTGGATGATGCACCACGACTCTCGCGCGAGCGCACGCCGGTCGGGAGCTCAGCCGCTGTAGTTCGCGACCACCCGGGAAACTTTGCCCGTCGGCCCCAGCTCCATGTATTCGCCGGTTCGCGACCCCTTCTGGTTGACGTAGTAGAGGACGACGCTCCGGAGCCCCCACATGACGTCCAGGAGCTCGAACGTCAGGTTGGGATACACGTCGAGCGCCCGCTTGAAGTAGGACCGGAGTGCTGGCTTGCCGGACACCATGCCGGAAAGATCGTCGAGGATCCTGGCGGCGACCGGTGAGACCAGCACGACGTTGTCGTCGTAGTGCGCCATGATCGCGTCGAGATCGTGCGAGTTCCACGCCTGCACCCAGTGACTGGCGAGCTCGCGCGCCCCTTCCTCGCTGAGCATGCGCGTCCTTTCGCGGCTGCGACGACGGCGCAGCGGTTGCCGGCAGTATGGGCCCGCCCAGTCGCCTGCGCAACGCGCCGCCACGGGCGGCGATCGCGAATTTAGCCGTCGGGGAACCCGGGGCGGGCGGTATGGTCTAACCGGATGGAAGGGCGGACGGGCGATGAGGCACACCTGGTGGACCGGCTCCGGCGGGGCGAGCCTCGAGCCTTCGAGGAGCTGGTGATCGCCTACCAGCATCGCGTCTTCGGCGTGGCGCTCAGGATGCTGGGCAGCCGCGCGGAAGCCGAAGAGCTCGCGCAGGAGGTCTTTCTCCGTGTCCACCGAGCCATCGCCGAGTTCCGCGGCGACGCGAAGCTCTCGACGTGGCTCTACGCGATCGCGTCGCGCCTCTGCCTGAACCGGCTGGCGTCGGGCGAGCGACGCCTGGTGCGCGAGGGCGAGGAGACGCTGACGCGGCTGGCGTCGAGCCGAGCCGGTCCCGCCGACGAGCTCGAGAGGAGCGAGCTGGAGGCGGCGCTGCACCGCGCGATCGCCGAGCTCAGCGAAGAGCGGCGGATCGTCGTTGTGCTCCGTGATCTCGAGGGCCTCTCGTACGAGGAGATCGCCGCGGCGCTCGAGCTGGAGCTCGGCACCGTGCGGTCGAGGCTCCACCGGGCGCGCATGGACCTGAAGGAGAAGCTCGAGCGGTTCCTCCTACCATGACTTGCCACGACGCGCGCGACCTGTTCTCCGCGCTGGTCGACGAGACACTCGGCGCCGACGAGCGCGGCGCCTTCGACGCCCACCTGGCGACGTGCGCCGACTGCCGCCGGGAGCTCCAGCGGTTCAAGGACACCGTCGCGCTGCTGCGCGCGGTCGAGCCGGCCCGCGCCCCGGCGGGCTTCGTGGATCGGGTGCTCGCCGCCGCGCGACCAGTACCTTGGCCTCGGCGCCTGCTGCGCTCGCTGTTCCTCCCCTGGCCCCTGAAGCTCCCGATCGAAGCCGCGGCGGTCGTGCTCGTCGCAGTCGGCGTCGTCTACGTCTTCCGCGCCACACCCGAGCTCCAGCAGGCGGCCCGTCTGGAGCCGAGTCCGCCGGTGGCGACCGAGGCGCCGCGCGGCGTCGCGTCGCCGCCTTCGACGCCACGCCCCGAGCTTTCGACACCGAGTCCGCAGCCTTCGACCCCGAGCCCGGCGCCGGAAAAGGACCGGCAGCCAGCGAAGCACCAGACGCCGGGGAAGAACGACGACATCGAGAAAAAGGCGGCGGCGGCGGCCCCCCGAGACGAAGCGCAGCAGCGCGCCGCCGGTCTCAAGGACGCCTCCCGGGATTTCGTGGGACAGAAGGAGGAAAGCCGTCCGGCGCCTCCGGCGGAATCCCAGATCGTCGGCAAGCTCCAGGCCCCACAGGCGCCGGCCGAGCGCGAGCCGGGAGCCGACAAGGAGAGCGCCCGACGCCAGCTCGCGCCGGCTCCCCAGTCGCGGATCGACCCGCAAGCGCGGCGGCCCACGACCGGCTCGTCGACGGCGACGTCGTTCGCGCCCCCCGACGTCTCGGGTCGGCTGGCGGTGAGCGACCGCGACGCGGCGCTCGGACGCCTCGCCGAGCTGGTAGCACGGGTCGGTGGCGTCGAGGACCGGCGCCTCGACGGGCCCGAGGGGCCGATCATCGAGCTCACGATCCCCCGCGAGGCGTACGCGGAGTTCGCGCGGGAGCTCGCCCGTCTCGGGCGCTGGCAACCGACCCGAGAACCCACCGCGCTCCCCGCGCAGGCCCGCGTCGTCGTACGAATCGGCCGCTGATCGCCGTCCCCGGACGCGCCCCGGGGAACTTCGGGCACCCTCTCCGGTCTAACTCGGCAGGTCGCCAAATCCGGACGACCGGGAGGAACTACCTCATGAACAAGCCGCTGATCGCCTTGACCCTGAGTCTCGTGCTCGGCGCCGAAGGGCCCGCCGCCGCGGCGCCCCTGAGCGTCACCCACGACGACCAGCGTGAAGTCATGGTGACGATCTACAACGGGAACCTCGGGCTCGTGAAGGACCTGCGCGAGACACGCCTGCCCGCCGGGGTGAGCGAGGTGCAGTTCATGGACGTGGCCGCGCAGATCGATCCGACGACGGTGCACCTCAAGTCGCTCACCGATGCGCCCGGGCTCAAGATCCTCGAGCAGAACTATGAGTACGATCTGCTGACGAGCCAGAAGCTGATGGAGAAGTACGTCGGTCGGAAGGTCCGCCTCTACCAGACCGACGGCACCTTTCACGAGGCCACGCTGCTCTCGACCAACGGGCCGGTCTTCGAGATCAACGGCCAGATCCACATGGGGCACTACGGCCGACTCGTCTTGCCCGCGCTGCCCGACAACCTCGTGGCCAAGCCGACGCTCGTCTGGCTCCTGCGCAATCAGACCGCGCGGCCCCAGCGCGTCGAGGCGTCGTATCTCACGGGCGGGATCACGTGGAAGGCCGACTACGTCATGGTGCTCAACGCCGCCGACACGCTCTCCGACCTGACGGGCTGGGTGACGATCGACAACAAGAGCGGGGCCACGTACGGCAACGCCGCGCTGAAGCTCGTCGCCGGCGACGTGAACCGGGCGCCGGAGCCGCGGCGCGACGGGCGGTTGCTCGAGGTGGCGGCCAAGGCGCAGTCGATGGCGGACGCGAGCCGCGACTTCAAATCCGAGGGGTTCTTCGAGTATCACCTCTACACGCTCGATGGCCGCACGACGATCAAGGATAACCAGACCAAGCAGCTGTCGCTCCTGGCGGCGACCGAGGTGCCGATCGCGAAAGACCTCATCTACTACGGCGCGCAGGACTACTACCGCAATGCGTACGGCGTGCCGGTCTCGAACCAGAAGGTCGGGGTCTACCTCGAGGTCAAGAACAGCCGGGAAAACCGCCTGGGCCTGCCGCTGCCGAAGGGCAAGATCCGCGTCTACAAGGCCGACGGCTCGGGCAGCCAGCAGTTCATCGGCGAGGACTGGATCCCCAAGGACGAGCGCGTGAAGATCAAGATGGGCAACGCCTTCGACCTGGTCGGCGAGCGCACGCAGAAGGATTTCAAGAAGGTCGCCTCGAACCTCTACGAGGTCGAGTGGGAGATCAGCCTCCGGAACCACAAGAGCCAGGCCCAGACCGTCACCGTCATCGAGCCCGTGCCCGGTGACTGGCAGGTCCTGGCCTCGAACCACTCGTACGAGAAGATCGAGGCCCACACGCTGAAGTACCAGATCGCGGTGCCGAAGGAAGGGGCAGCCAAGATCGCCTATCGCGTCCGGATCCGGTTCTAGGCGTCTATTTTCTTGGTGGCCGGGGCGCCCCTCCGTTTAAATCGTTTACGTGGAGCTGTGGCTCTCCGAAGAGGTCGGGATCCTGCTCGCGACCCTCGGTGCCTGCGGATTCTTGATCCTCGGGGTGCTCGAGCTCGTCTGGCCCACGAAGCCTCGCGGCGAACGCTGAGCCGACCACCGCGCCCGCGCCGTCACTCGCGGAACTCGGCCAGCTTCCTCAGCAGACGGCGCGCGATCGGGTTTTTGTCTTCGTCGTAGTGGGTCAGCAGGAGATCGCCGGGCAACGCCGGGACCGAGCTCCGCGGGTCGTTGACCTTCATCACGAAGACCTGGCAGACGTCCACCTGCGGCCGGGAACCGCCGGCCTTCTGTACGAGAAGCCGACCGCGGTCGTCGACCGCCCAGGTGCTCGTGGGGGCCGCCGCCAGCATCGCGCGGTGGTCCTGCCGCGTGACCGGCGTGGTCGAGGTCAGGTGGCGCATGCTCGCGTTCGTGTGAAAGACGTAGCGCTGGTGCGGGTGAAAGTACGGGTCCGCGGGGTCGACCCGCACCGAGGGCGCCGTCCCGAAGCGGATGACCGCCCACGTGCCGATGAGATCCGCGCGTGTGCAGGGGCGAAGCGCCTCGCTCGTTTCGTCGGCGGCGGCTGCGCCAGCTCCGAGCCCGCTGAGGAGACCAAGGATGAGGGCCCCCAAAAGCGCGAGCCTTTGCCGCATCATCGCCCGGGGGCCTCGGTCGGCTACTTCCCGCGCTTGGCGAGATACTCGGGGCCGACGAGGACTTCGCGGGGTTTGGCGCCGTCGCCCGGGCCGATGACGCGGTCCTGCTCCATCATGTCGATGAAACGCGCGGCCTTCGGATAGCCCAGGCGCATGCGCCGCTGCAGGAACGAGATCGAGGCCTGGCGCTGGCCGATCACCAGGTGCACGGCGTCCCAGAAGAGATCGTCGCGCTCGGCGGCGTTACCCTCGGCGACCTCCTCCTCGGTCGCCAGCACGACCTCCTCGTAGACGGCGGTGCCCTGGCGGCGGAGGAAATCGCAGACCGCCCGGACTTCGTCGTCGCCGACCCACGAGCCGTGCACGCGCACCTGCTTGTTCGCCCCGGGCGGGACGAAGATCATATCGCCGCGGCCCAGCAACTGTTCCGCCCCGTTCCCGTCCAGAACGGTCCGCGAATCCACCTTCGACGCAACCTGGAACGCGATCCGCGTCGGAAAATTCGCCTTGATCAACCCGGTCACGACGTCGACCGACGGCCGCTGGGTCGCGATGATCAGGTGGATCCCGACCGCCCGTGCGATCTGGGCCAGACGCACCAGCGAGGTCTGGACCTCGCCCGCCGACACCACCATGAGATCGGCCAGCTCGTCTACGACGACGACCCAGTAGGGCAGGTGCTCCTCCGGGCCGACGGCCTTGTTGTAGCCCTCGATGGACCGGACCTGCTTGGTCTGCAAGAGCTTGTACCGCTCGTCCATCTTGCCGACGATCCAGCGCAGGCGCGCCGCCGCTTCCTTCGAGTCGGTGACCACCGGCGCCAGCAGGTGCGGAATGCCCTCGTACACGCTGAGCTCGAGGCGCTTGGGGTCGATCAGGAGGAACCGCACGTCGGCGGGCGTCGCCTTGTAGAGGATCGAGCAGATCATGGAGTTGAGGCCCACCGACTTGCCGCTGCCGGTGGCGCCGGCGACGAGCAGATGGGGCATCGCCGTCAGGTCGGAGACGATCGGCGTGCCGGTCACGTCCTTGCCGAGCGCCAGCGGCAGCTTCCCCTTCGACTCGGCGAATTCCGCGGAGACGAAGATCTCGCGCAGGTACACGGTGACCGCCTCGTCGTTCGGCACCTCGATCGCGACGGTGCCGCGGCCCGGAATCGGCCCGACGATCCGCACGGAGGCCGATTTCAGCGCGAGCGCCAGGTCGTCGCCGAGGTTCACGACCTGGCTGATCTTGATCCCGGGCGCGGGCTCGAACTCGTACGAGGTGATGATGGGGCCCGGGCTCACCTGGACGATCCGTCCCTCGACCTCGAAGTCCTGGAGCTTGCGGCGGATCGTCTCGGCGTTCTCCTGCAGCTCCTCGCGCGTTCGCTTCAGCTCGGATGCGGCGGGGACCTTGAGGAGCCCCACCGGCGGCAGCTGGAAGGACTCGGCGCCGCCCCGGCCGAAGTCGAAGGTCTCCTGCCATGCGAGCCCCTGCTCGGCCAGGCGCCCGCGCGGGCGCGAGGGCTCGACGACGAGCGGCGGCGCGACGACCTCGAGCTCGGCCGTGGCCAGGGGGTCGGCAGCGGACACCGGCTCCAGGGCCACTCGCGGCGCCTGCACGGAGGAGGCCCTGCGACGGCGGAGCCTCGCGAGTCGCACCGTCGTGATGCGCACCACGGCGGCGTACGAGACGCGCGTCACGCAGAGCACGCCGATCGGGACCGCGGCGATCAGCGTGAGCCAGGCGCCGACGTTGCCGAACCCGGCGCGGAGCGCCGCGCTGGTCGCGTATCCAATGATGCCGCCGCCGGTGGCGCCGCTGCGGACGCCCATGGCCTGCGTGAGCAGCCCGGCGGCGCTCACGAGCAGCGCGGCGAGCCCGACGATCGGTACCCAGCCACGCACGGCGATCGGTCGCAGAAACGCCGACGCGCCCCAGGCGCCGAGCACGAGCGGCAGGAGAAAGCCGGCGTAGCCGAGGGACTGGAAGGTCGCCCAGCCGAGCCAGACGCCGATGGGGCCGGTCGGGCCTTGCTGCGCGGCGGGCGTCAGGGTCGGATCGAAGGTCGCGAGCGCGACGAGACCGAAGCCCGCGGCGAGGAGCGCCATGATGCCCTTGACCTCGCTGAGCCAACGGTCGCTCCCGCGCTTGCGGCGCCGACGAGGCTTTTCGTCCGTCGAGACGACTGTCGCCATCAAACCTCCAGGATGATCGGCAGCACGACCGGCTTGCGGCGGAAACGCTGATTGACGAACTGCCGGACCGCCGTGCGCACCGTCGCGCTGACGAGGTCGCGGTCGAACGGGGCGTCCCCGTCGCGCTCGGCGAGCGCCGCGAGGACGGCCTTCTTCATCTCCTCGAGCAGCGGCTCGTTCTCCTTGACGTAGACGAAGCCGCGCGAGGCGATCTCGGGGCCCGCCAGGACCGTTCCGGCCCGATCGACCGCGAGCGACACCGCCACCAGACCGTCCTCCGCCAGCAGCTGGCGGTCGCGAAGAACCACGGCGCCGATCTCGCCGACCGACTTGCCGTTCACGAGGACGCGCCCGGCGGGAAAGCCGCCGACCTGATGCGCCGTGCTCTTGGAGACCTCCACACCCATTCCGTCCTCGATCAGGAAGACGCGGTCCGGCCCGATCCCCACACTCTCGGCGAGCCGGGCGTGGCTGAGCAGGTGGCGGTACTCGCCGTGCACCGGGATGAAGTACCGGGGCCGCGTCAGGTTGAGCATGACCTTCAGATCTTCCTGGCTCGCGTGACCGGAGACGTGGACGAACGCGTTGTCCTCGTAGAGGACCTCGGCGCCGAGACGATAGAGCGCGTTCACCACGCGCCCGATCGTGCGCTCGTGGCCGGGGATGACGCGAGCGGAGATGATCACGAGATCGCCGCGCTCGACCCGCACGTACTTGTGCTCCTCGACGGCCATGAGCGCCAGCGCCGAGTTCGGCTCGCCCTGGCTTCCGGTCGAGAGGATCACCTGGCGGTGCGCCGGAAGCTCGCCGAGCTCCTCGAGCGGCACCAGGACGCCAGCGGGCACGCGGAGATAGCCGAGATCCGCCGCGATCGCCACGTTGCGCTGCATGCTCATGCCCAGCAGCGCGACCCGTCGGCCGGCGCCGGCCGCGAGGGTGAGCACCTGCTGGATGCGATGGATGTGCGAGGCGAAGGTCGCGATGATGATGCGCCCGCGGGCGCCGTCGAAGCGCGTGCCGAGCGCCTGCCCCACGTCCACCTCCGAGCGCGTGTGGCCGGGCCGGTCCACGTTGGTGGAATCGGAGCAGAGCACGAGGACGCCCTGCTCGCCGAGCTCCGCGAATCTCCGATAGTCGGGGGGCTCGCCGTCCAGCGGGCTCGGGTCGAGCTTGAAGTCACCCGTGTGGACGATGGTGCCGACGGGCGTGTCGATCGCCAGGCCGATGCCGTCGGCGATCGAGTGCGTCACGCGGATCGCCTCGACGGTGAACGGACCGATCTCGAGGCGGTCGCGTGGCCGGATCGGCCGGAGGTCCGCCGTCTCGGCGAGCCCATGCTCGCGCAAGCGCTCGGCGACGAGCGCCAGGGTCAGGGGCGTCCCGTACACCGGCACCCGCGCCGCGCGGAGGAGATACGGCAGGGCGCCGATGTGGTCCTCGTGGCCGTGGGTCAGGACGACGGCGCGGAATCCCTCTAGCCGGGCGAGCGCGTACGAGAAATCGGGGATGACGTGGTCGATGCCGGGCAGCTCGTCGTCGGGGAACATGAGCCCGCAGTCGATCGCGATCAGGTCGTCGCCGGACTCGACCAGCATCATGTTGAGGCCGATCTCACCGAGACCACCGAGGGGGATCAAGCGGACGACGGGTTCCACGGAACTCCTTTCCTGACGTGCGGTTGATCGTACCACCCCCCCTCGGGTTCGCTGAAGTTTCCCGAATGTGGCACGGCCGCCGCCGGCCCGCCGACGGAGGCGCTTGCTCGCCGGTATGACTATGGTTATACTTCATGCATACTCTGGAGCCCGGTGGGAGGATCCCGATGGCGAAGGTCGCGACCAAGGTGGCCGTGAGCATCCCGGACGATCTCTACCGCGCGATCGAGAAGATTCGAAAGATCCGCGGTAAGAGCCGGAGCGCCGTCATGCAGGAGGCTCTTCGCCACTGGCTGCACGATCAGGCCCAGGTCGCGCTCGTCCGCGAGTACGAGGCCGGATATCGACGGCGGCCCGAGAGTCAGCGAGAGGTGAAAGCGGCGGAAGCCGCTGCCGTCCGGCTCTTGTCCGGCGACGACTGGTAGATGCGACGGGGTGAAATCTGGTGGGCTGACCTGCCCGCACCCGCGGGCCGGCGCCCGGTGGTCGTGCTGTCCCGTAACGAGGCGTACGTCATCCGTCAGCTCGTCACCGTCGCGCCGGTGACCACGCGGATCCGTCGAATCCCGACCGAGGTTTCGCTGGGGTCCGACGACGGGCTGCCGAAGGCCTGCGTCGTCAGCCTGGACACGATCACGACGATCCCGCGACAGTCGCTGACCCAGCCGATCGGTCCGCTGTCCACCGAGAAGCTCGCGGAGGTCGAGCGCGCCCTGCGGTTCGCGCTCGACCAGCGAGGGCCCGGGCTCTGAGGGAGCCGTCGAGGCCCCTCCGACCTCTAATGCGGCGCTGTGGCCTCGAGACGCGCGAGGAGCTCCCGCGACTGGCGCTGAAAGTCGGCGCGCGCCGCCGCGGGGATCGGCTCACCGGGAATGAACTTCTCGCCGAGCGGGTTCACGAACGTGCCATTCTTGGCGACGCGGTAGTCGAGATGGGGCCCCGTGGCGAGTCCGGTGGCGCCGACGTTGCCGATGATCTGCTTCTGTCGCACGCGCGCACCGGCCTGGAGTCCGGGGGCGATCCGCGAGAGATGGTTGTACTGGGTCTCGTAGCCCGATCGATGCCGGAGGTGGACCTGGATGCCGTTGCCGCCGTTCCATCCGGCGTGCACCACGACGCCGTCGGCGACGGCGCGCACCGGAGTGCCGACCGGCGCCCCGTAGTCGATCGCGAGATGCGGACGCACCCCGCCGAGGATCGGATGCGGCCGGGCGTAGGTGAAGCCCGAGGTGATGCGCGTGAACTCGAGCGGCGACTTGAGGAAGCTCTTCCGCAGCGACTCCCCCGCCAGATCGTAGTGTCCGAAGCGTGCCGCCCGCTCGAAGCCGACGCCGCTGAGCGTCTTGCCCCCGCTCGCGTACTGGGCGACCAGGATTCGGCCGTAGTCGACGAAGTCGTCGCCGGCGTAGCGCTTCTCGACCAGGAGACGAAAGCGGTCCCCGGCGCGCGTGTCGGCGGTGAAGTCGAAGTCCGAGGAGAAAATCTCAACCAGGTCGAGCACGAGCCGCGCCGACTCGCCGGTCCGCTCGACCGCGTCGAACAGCGAGCGCTGCACTGTGCCGCTCACGACCTCGACCCGAACCTCGGGGACGGTCTCGGCCCGTCCGACGCGCCAGCCGCCGTTCGCCGGACGGGCGGCGAAGGAGAGCCACGGGCTCGCTTCGTAGCGGACCTCGATCGGCTCGTTCCGAAAATTCCAGGTGACCTGGACCGCGGCGCCGGGACGGAGTCTTCGCATGTCCGCGCCGTTTCGCCCGAACTGCGCGGCGAGCAGGGTGGCGGCACGCGCCTCGAGGCCTGCGCGCACGAGCGTGCGCGCGAGCGTATCCCGCGGTTCCACCTCGACGCTGCGAATCGTCTCGGGAAACGCGGGACGCGGGACGATGGCGGCCGGTGCTGGCGCCGGGAGCCATCGGGGCGCCGGCGCCGTGCCGGGCCAGAGATAGAGATACGTCGACACGGCGAGCCCGGTGAGGCTCGCGGTGAGCAGCGCCGTCGCTGCCGCGGAGCGCGCGTGCATCGCTTTTCATCATAGCGAGAGCCGCCGGACCAGGGCGGCAAATTCAGCGGTGCTCGGCGTTTCCGGGCGGTGCGCCTCGTCGACACACCAGCCGTGGTGGTCTTGATGGGCAACGACCTCAAGCGGCGGGTCGCGGCCGGGTCGGTCCGCCCGAAGCCGCCAACGAGAAGCTTCGGGCGGCCGTCGGTCGCTAACCCGCCTCAGGACAGCTCCGCGGTCAGCGCCGCGAACTCGAGCAGGCTCAGGGTTTCGGCCCGCCGCGTGGGATCGATGCCGGCCGCTGCGGCGGCCCGGCGCACGGCCTCGAGCGGAAGACCGAGCCCCGCGCCCAGCGCGTTCGCGAGCATCTTCCGCCGTTGGGCGAACGCCGCGCGGACGACCGTCTCGAATCGCCGTTCGTCGGCGAGCGGAACCCGCGGCGCCTGCAGCACACGCAGATGGAGCACCGAGGACTCCACCTGCGGGGGCGGGCGAAACGCGCCCGGGGGCACGCGGAGCGCCACGCGCACGTCGCAGTGGAGCTGGGTGAAGACCGACAGACTTCCGTAGGTCTTGCCACCGGGTGGGGCGGCCACGCGCTCGGCCACCTCGCGCTGGAGCATCAGCGCCATCTCGTGAATCGCGGTGCGGGCCCCGATCAGCGCCGCGAGGATCGGCTTCCCGACGCTGTAGGGCAGGTTGCCGACGATCAGCACCCGCCCGCCCGTCGGCGCCGCGAGCTGCGCGTAGTCCCACGTCCGCGCGTCGGCGTCGAGGACCTCCACGGTCGGCAGGCGCGCTCGCAACGCCGCGCCGAGGGCTGGGTCGACCTCGAGCGCGATGACGCGACCGGCGCGGCCGGCCAGGGTACCGGTCAGCGCCCCCTCCCCCGGCCCGATCTCGACGACGAGATCGCGCGCGGTCGGCGCGACCAGATCCACGATGGCGCGGCCGATCGCACCGTCACGGAGAAAGTGCTGGCCGAGCGCGCGGCGCTTCGTCATGATCCGTCCCGATGTCTTACGCGATCGAGCTCGCCCTCGACGCGGCAGCGGCCGCCGCCATTCGCCACCTCTGGCGCGAGCTGGACGACGCCGGCATCACGTACATGGCGCGATCGGGCGCCCGCCCCCACGTCTCGCTCGGCGTCTGGGAGACCGTCGATCCCTCCACCGCCGAGGCCGCGCTGACACGGTTTGCCAGCGAGACGGCGCCGCTCCCACTGACGTTCGCGAGCATCGGGCTGTTCCCGGGCGTCGCGGTGTTCCTCGCCGCCACGGTCACCTCCGAGCTGCTCGATCTGCACGCCCGCGTTCACAACCGGTCCGCCGACATCGGCGCGGCGCCATGGGAGCACTCTCGGCCGGGCGTGTGGGTGCCCCATTGCACACTCGCCACGGATCTCGCAAAGGATCAATTCGAGATCGGCCTCGTCGAGTTCCGCCCGGTGAAGCAGCTGGTGTCTCGGCTGCTCGGCGCCCGGTGACGCGGCCTACGGCGCCGAGCGCGCCCGGAGGTCGGCCATGAGCGCCCTGAAGACCCGCCGCACCTGCTCGACCGTGGCCTCGCGGTCGCCGGTGTTGTCGATGACGTAGTCGGCCAGCTTGGCCTTCTCGGCGAGCGGCATCTGGCTCGCGATCTTCCGCCGGCCCTCCGCGTCGTCGGTGCCGTCGCGGCCACGGAGCCGTGCGGCCTGCGTCGCCTCGTCCGTGACGACGACGACCAGGCGGTCCATGTTCTTGTAGCCGCCGCTCTCAATCATCACGGGCGCGTCGAAGACCACGAGGCCCGCAAAGCCCTGCGCGGCCAGCTCGTCGAGGCGGGCCAGGAACCGCGCGCGGATCGCCGGATGGGTGATCGCCTCGAGCCGTCTTCGCCGATCCGGATCGGCGAAGACGATCGCGCCGAGCTTCTTGCGATCGAGCGTCCCGTCGGGGCTCACCACGCCGCGGCCGAACTCCGCCACGATCTCGCTCCAGGCCGGCTGCTCCCGCTCGACCACGTCGCGGGCGAGGCGGTCGGCGTCGATGATCTCGGCGCCGAGCGACCGGAGGATCTCGGACACCGTGCTCTTCCCCGTCGCGATGCCGCCGGTGAGCCCGACGAGCAAGAATTTCCGGGAGGCGCTCACACCTCCGCCCAATCGACCCCCGTCTTCACGTCGACCACGACGGGAACCTTGAGCGGCAGGGCCGACACCATGATGTCCCGGGCGAGCGCCTCGACCGCGCCGACCTCGTCCGGCGGGGCTTCGAAGAGGAGCTCGTCGTGGACCTGCAGCAACATCCGCGCGCGGAGCCCGCGCGCGACGAGCGCCGCCTGCACGCGGATCATCGCGATCTTGATCATGTCGCTGGCCGTGCCCTGGACGGGCGCGTTCATGGCCATGCGCTCGGCGGCGTTCCGGGCGACCGGGTTACCGCTCACGAGCTCCGGCAGGTAGCGGCGCCGTCCCAGAAGCGTGCTCACGTAGCCGCGCTCACGCCCCTCGGCGAGCGTCCGGTCGATGAAGGCCCGCACCCGCGGGTGGCTCGCGAAGTAGTCGCTGATGTACCGCTGCGCCTCCTTCTGATCGATCCTCGTCGCCTGCGAGAGGCCGAACGCGGAGACGCCGTAGAGGATCGCGTAGTTGGCGCTCTTGGCGATCGTGCGCTGGAGCGACGTCACCGCGCCCGCCGGGACCCTGAAGACCTCCGAGGCCGTCCGCGTGTGGATATCCTCGCCGCGGCCGAACGACTCGATCAGCGCGGGCTCCTCCGAAAGGTGCGCGAGAATCCGCAGCTCGATCTGCGAATAGTCGGCGGCGACGAAGCGCCACCCCGCCTCCGGAATGAACGCCGCGCGGATTCGACGGCCGAGCTCGGTCCGGATCGGAATGTTCATGAGGTTCGGGTCCTGCGAGCTGAGCCGCCCGGTCGCCGCCACCAGCTGGTTGAACGTCGTGTGGATCCGGCCGGTGTGCGGATCGATGAGCCCGGGCAGCGTGTCAGCGTACGTGCCCTTGAGCTTCGCGAGACTCCGGTGCTCGAGGATCTTGGCCGGCAGCGGGTGCCCGAGCGCCAGCTCGGTCAGCACGTCGGCGTCGGTGGAGTAGCCCGTTTTCGTCCGCCGGACGGGGGGCAGCTTGAGCTTCTCGAAGAGGATCGTCGCGAGCTGCTTGGGCGAGGCGATGGTGAACTCGCCGCCGGCCAGCTGGTAGATCTCACGCGTGAGATTGTCGAGATCGCGCTCGAGCTCCTTCGCGAACGCTTCGAGCCGGGCGGGATCGACGCGGATCCCGTGACGCTCCATGAGGGCCAGGACCGGGATGAGCGGGAGCTCCATCTCTTCGTAGATCGTCCAGAGCTCGCGGGCTCGGAGCTCGGCGGCCGCGTGCTCCCAGTAGCGCCAGAGGAACGTCGCGCGCGCGCCGAGGCCGCGCGCGGGATCGCCCGCCGGCGGGCAGTCGCCGAACGCCTCCATGCAGACCTGCTCGAGCCGGTAGCTCTGGCGGGCCGAGTTGAGCAGGTACGCCGCAACCGCCGCGTCGTGGAGAGGCGGCGCGGCGACGCCCCGCGCGAGCCAGGATTCGAGCAGGGGCTTCGCGTCGTGGACGATGAGCTCTCGCTCGCCGAGCGACGCGGGGACCTCGCCCGCCTCGATCTCAACGGCGCCGGCGGCCGGGTGGAACACGACGAGGCCGGCGATCCGCGGCTCCGGCGGCTTCGCCTCGCCGGCCCAATCGAGCGCCAGCGGCGCCCCGGCGGGCACGGCGCCCAGCCACGCGGCGATCGCGGCCTGCCCTTCGAGGCGCCTCGACGGCTCGGGGGCGGCCGCCGGCGCCGGCGGCGGCAGCTCCTTCACGAGCCGCGAGAACTCCATCTCCATCCAGAGCACGCGAAGCTTGCCCCAGTCGGGCTCGACCCGGCGAAACGCGTCGAGATCGACGGCGACGGGCACCTGACGGTTGAGGAGCGCGAGCTCGCGCGAGAGGAGGGCGTCCTTCCGCCCGGCGGCGAGCGTCTCCCGGAGCTTGCCGGGGACGAGTGTCAGGTTCTCGTAGAGACGCTCGACGGAGCCGAACTGGCCGATGAGCTTCACCGCGGTCTTCTCGCCGACGCCGCGCACGCCCTTGATGTTGTCGATGGTGTCGCCCATCAGGGCGAGCACATCGGCGATCTGTCCGGGCTCCACGCCCCATCGCTCACGCACCTTCGCCTCGTCGTAGAGCACCGGCTCGCCGGTTCGCCCCGCGACACTCAGCACGCGTACGCGCGGACCCACGAGCTGGAGCAGGTCCTTGTCGCCGCTCACGACCACGATCTCGAGCTCCGGGGTGGCCAGGGCCTTGTCGACCACCGTGGCCAGCACGTCGTCCGCTTCGAACCCCGAGACCTCGAGCACCGGCGTACGAAGAGCCTCGAAGAGCCGGCGCACGTAGGGCAGCTGGCGCACCAGGTCGTCGGGCATCGCGCTGCGGGTCGCCTTGTACTCGGCCGACAGCGCATCGCGGAACGTCGGGCCCGGCGGGTCCCAGGCGATCGCCAGGTAGTCGGGCTGCTCCTCCCGGATCAGCTTCCACAGCATGGTGCTGAGGATCAGCACCGCGTGGCTCGGTACCCCCTTGGACGTGGACAGGTATCCGACCGCGTGGTAGGCGCGGAAGAGGTGTGAGTGGCCGTCCATGACGAACAGTCGTTTCATGTCGATCCGTGGCTCCGTTCGTAAGCTTCTCGCACGGCGCTCGTCTGCTCGCGGTACGCCTCGAGGAATGCCTGCCGCGACTCGTACCCGAGGGCGCTCGCCACGCGCGCGGGCATCGGGCCCGCCAGCTCGAGGGTGTCCGACGGACGCGCGCCGAGGAGCCGGAGCGCCGCCGACACGCGCCTGAGGAAACGATAGCGCTCGACGAGGCCCGACGCCACGAGGGGATCGAGCGCCCCGGCGCGCGCGAGGCCCGCAAGCGCCGCGGTCGTCGTGAACCGTCGCACCTCGGGGTGGCGGTGACCGTAGGCGAGCTGGAGCGCCTGGACGAGGAACTCCACGTCCACGAGCCCGCCGCGCCCGTACTTCACGTGGACGCGGCCCCGCGTCTCCCGGCCGAGCTCGCGCTCCATCCGCGTGCGTACCTCCGCGATCTCCTTGAGCGACGTGTGCGGCAGCGCATCGCCGTAGACGAGCCGGCGGAGCGCCGCGCGCACGCGCCGGGCCAGGGCGCGGTCGCCGAGCACCAGCCGCGCGCGGGTCAGCGTCTGCCGCTCCCACAGGTCGCCATGCTCCAGATAGTACTGCTCGAGCGCGGCGACGCTCGCGGCGAACCCACTCCCCTTGCTGCCGGGCCTGAGGCGCAGGTCGACCGGAAAGGCGACGCCCGCGGACGTGATGTCGCCGAGCACGCCCGCCAGCCGCTCGACCGCCAGGCTGTAGAACCAGTGGGCCTCGATCCGCTCGGCGCCGTCGGTCGTGCCATCCTCGCCGAACACGACGAACAGATCGAGATCGGAGCCGGTGACGAGCTCGCGGCCGCCCAGCTTTCCGAGCCCCACGATGACCGCGGGAATGAAACGGCCGGACGCGTCGCGTGGCACGCCGTAGCGCTCGACGAGCGGCTCCAGAGCCAGGAGCCATCCGGCCGCGAGGGTCGCTTCCGCCAGCGCGGTCATCTCACGGGAGTACCGGTCGATGGTGGTGATGCCCAGGACGTATCGCCACACGACCGCCAGCTCCTCGGCCTGCTTCACGCGGCGCAGCCGATCGCGCCGCTCGGCGGGCGTCGTCCCGGGCGCAAACACGGAGGCCAGGGCCAGGCGCAAGGCCGCCTTGGACTTGCGCGCGAGGACCCGCTCGGGGCTCGCCAGCGAGGCGAGCAGCTCGGGCTGGGCGATCAAGAGCTCCGTGAGCAGATCGCCGCCCGCGCAGACCTTGACGAGGCCGAGGAGCAAATCCGGATCCTTGACCAGCAGCTCGACGAGTCCCGCCCGGGGCCCGGTCGCCGCGAGGAGCCGCTCGAACTGGTTCAGCGCCTCGTCCGGGTCGGGGCTCTTCCAGAGCGCGTCGAGGAGCATCGGGTAGAGCCGCTCGAGCGTGGCGGAGAAGTGCGCCGCATACGGCACCAGCGGGCGACCTTCCAGGATGAGCTGCAGATTGTGTCGTGCCCGCTCCGGGTCCTTGAACCCGGTCGCCCGCAGCGCCGCGAGGCTCGTCAGCCGGAGCCGACGGCGCGGCCCGAGCTCACGAACGGCGAAGAACGCCCGGAAGGCCCGGTGCACGGCGGTCGTGACGGCCCGGTGGCGCGCCCGGAGCTCTTTCGCGGCACGCGCCGGCGGCGCCTGGATGCCGACGCGCCGGGCCAGGCGTCCGAGCTCGAGCGGCTCGTTCGGCAGCGTGTGCGTCTGGAGCTCGTGCAGGATCTGCAGGCGGTGCTCGACCGTTCGCAGGTGCACGTAGGCTCGCGAGAGGAGCCGACCGAGGTCGGGCGCCAGGTATCCACGTTCGGTGAGCCGGAAGATCGCTTTCAGGGTGTTCGCCTCACGCAGCCACGGGTCGTCGCCCCCGTAGAGGAGCTGCAGCGCCTGGACGATGAACTCGATCTCGCGGATCCCGCCCCGTCCGAGCTTGACGTTGGTCGCCTCGTGACCCTTGGCGCGGACGGCGCTGTCGATCTGCGCCTTCATCGCGCGGATGGCCGGGACGATCCGCGCGTCGAGCCCGGGCCGATACACGGTCCCGCACGCCAGCTCTCGGAAGCGGGTGCCGACACGCGGATCGCCGGCGGCGATCCGCGCTTTGATGAGCGCCTGGCGCTCCCACAGCTCGGCGCGCTCCCGATAGTATTCGCGATACCCGTCGAGCGACAGGACGATGCCGCCCATCCGCCCCTCGGGGCGCAGGCGCAGATCGACGCGGAACGCATAGCCTTCGTCGGTGATCGCCTCGAGCAGCGCGACGAGCTCCCGGCAGACGCGCGCGAAGTACTCGCCGTTGGCCAGGCGTCCGGTGCCACCGCCGGCCGTCTCGCCGTCGGTGCCGTAGACGAACATCAGGTCGATGTCGGACGAGTAGTTGAGCTCGTCGCCGCCGAGCTTGCCCATGGCGATGACCGCGAGCCCGGTCTCGGATCCGCCGCCGCCGATCGGGGCGCCGTAGGCCTCACACACGGTCGCCTCCGCCTCGCGCAGCGCCTGCGCGATGCACGCGTCGGCCAGGTGCGACAGCTCCTCGGTGGTCCCCGACAGGTCGGCGTCGCCCAGGAGATCGCGGATGCCGATGCGCAGGAGATGGCGGTACTTGAAGCGCCGCAGCGCGTTCATCCGCGCCTCGCGCGCTTCGAATGGGCCGAGCGTCTGCGCCAGGTCGGCCGCCAGGTCCTCGGCGAACCAGAGGCGCATCGTGGCGGGCTCGAGCAGCCACGCCAGGTGGCTCGGACGCCGCCGCAGCGCGTCGGCGAGCACCTGGCTCGAGCCGTAGAGGCGCGCCAGGAGCGGTACGGCGCCGGGGTGCTCGGCGAGCGTGCGGAAGAACACCGTCCGGTCGACGGCCGCGGCGTAGCGCTCGAGGTTGTTGAGCGCCATGTCCGGGTCGGGCGCCGCCGCGAGCTCGGTCAGGAGACGTGGCAACGCCGGCGCCAGGAGCTCCGCGTCGCGGGGCGTCAGCGTGAGGCTCTCGAGGTTCGCCGCCGCCGCGGATGGATCCGCGAACCCGAGCTGCCGCAGCGTCCGCCGCCGGCGAGCCGCCGCGCCGCGGCCGCCGGCGGTCAGAAGCTCGCCGGTCCTCGTTTTCAGACCGCCGACTCTCCCGTCTCGCCCGTCCGGATGCGGACCGACTCGTTGATCGGCAGCACGAACACCTTGCCGTCACCGATGGAGCCGGTCTTCGCCGCGCCGGTGATGGTCTCGACGACCTTCTTCACCAGGCTGTCGGGGACGACGACCTCGATCTTCACCTTGGGCAGGAAGTCGACGGTGTACTCCGAGCCGCGATAGAGCTCGGTGTGCCCCTTCTGCCGGCCGAAGCCCCGCACCTCGGTGACCGTCATGCCGATCACGCCGATCTCGGTGAGGGCCTCTTTGACGTCGTCCAGCTTGAAGGGCTTGATGATGGCCTCGACCTTCTTCATCTCAGACCTCCTCGAGAATCGAGATCGCCAGTGCCGACACGTGCGAGCTGATGCGTTTCAGATTGGTCAGGACGTCGAGGTGGATCTCCGACGTCTCGATGGACTCGGCCAGGCCGGCGCGCAAACGCCCGAGGTGAGATTCGCGCAGATCGCGCTCGCGCTGCCGCATGAGCGTGCGCTGGTCCAGCACCTCCTGGGCGAGGGCGCGGTCGTTCGCGGCGAAGGCGGCGATGGCCCGCTCGAGGTTCTTGGACACCATGCCGTGGAAGTCCTGGATCTCGGCCCAGCCGGCGTCTGAGAACCGGCGGGCCTGGTAGAGCTTCTTGCGGCCGAGCTCCATGAGGTTCTTGTCGATGATGTCGCCGATGTTCTCGAGATTGCCGATGACCGAGATCAGGCCGATCTCTTTTCGGCTGAGGTCCGGTCCCATCGCATCGCGCCCGAGACGGGCCAGGAAGAGCTTGATCTCGCGCTCGAGGAAATCGACCTGATCGTCCCGCCGCTCCACGTCCTCGAGTAGCTCGTAGTGGCTGCTCGCGAAGACGACCGGCACGTCGCGCAGCATGCCCTGCACCACGTCGGCCATGCGGAGCGCCTCCCGCGTTGCCTGGCCGAGCGCGAGGGACGGCTGGTCCAGGGAGCGCTCGTCGACGTACCGCGTGCGAAACGGGCTATCGCCCTGCTGGTCGTCGGGCACGAGCGTCTCGATCGCCCGCGCGGCCAGCCGGGTGAACGGCAGGAAGACGAAGCTGATCCCGAAGTTGAAGAGCGTGTGGGCGTTCGCGATCTGGCGGGCCGGATCGGCGGCGGTGCTCGCCACCACGGCCGTGAACGGGCCGATGAACGGGAAGACCAGGGCGGCGCCCAGCACCTTGAAAGCGATGTGGGCGACGGCCACGCGCTTGGCCTCGGCCGTCGCCCCGACCGACGCGGTGAGCGCGGTTGCGCACGTGCCGATGTTGGCGCCGAGCACGATGGCCACGGCGCCGTCGAGCGACAGCAAGCCCTGGTGCGCGAACGCGAGCGCCAGCCCGAGGGTCGCCGCGGACGAGGTGACGAGCGCGCTGACGACGGCTCCGGCGAGCACCCCGAGCGCCGGGTTCTGGCCGACGGCGTTGAGGAGATCGACCGCCAGTGGCGTCGATCGGATCGGCTCCACGTTGTCGAGGATGAGCTTGAGGCCGAGGAACATGAGGCCGAGCCCCAGGAGGGCCTGACCCAGGTCCTTCGGCACGCGCCGCCGCGCGACGAACATCGTCGTGAAGCCGAGCCCGACCAGGAGCGGCGAGTAGTCGGTGACGCGGAACGCGATCAGCTGAACGGTGAAGGTGGTGCCGATGTCGGCGCCGAGAATCAGCCCGAGCGTCTGCCGGAAAGTCATGAGGCCCGCGGAGACGAACCCGATCAGCATCAGCGTCGTGGCCGCCGAGGATTGGATGAGGGCGGTAATCGCCGCGCCCGAGAGCACGGCCATGAGCCGTCGGCGCGACAGCCCCGTGAGGAGGTTGCGCAGCCGGCTGCCGAGGGCGCGCTGGAACGCCTCGCCGCTGAGCCGGATCCCGTAGAGCAGGAGCGCCATGCCCCCGAACAGGGCTATCAGGACTGTCACGGCGCTCTCTCTGTGTCCGGGGCGGGGGGGAGCCCGGGGGTGTCCCCCTCGACCACGCTAGCCGTAACCGTCGGCGTCTGTGTCCCGGGCGCAGTGGTCGGGTCGACCCTGATGACACGGGTCGAGGGGGACCCCCCCGGGCTCCCCCCCGCCCCGGACACGTCAAACCACGCCGTGCGAGGCGTAGAAGGAAGATGTGTCGTGTCGTTGATGGAGACCAGGCGTGGGGGCCGGGCGATCGTGAGCGAGCAGTTGTCGATCCGCATCCGCCAGAGCGAGTTGAACGAGACGCCGAGCAGGTGGCAGAGGTAGACGCTGATCACGCCGCCATGCGCGACGACGAGGACGTCGTCGCCATTTCGATGGTCCGCGCCGATCCGAGCGATAGCCCGGAGAACCCGCGCGCAGACGTCCGGGAGCGGCTCGCCCCCGGGCGGCGGGCAATCCAGCGGCGACCGGACCCACGCGAGGTACGGATTGCCCTCCCGCGCGCGGATTTCGTCGACCGTGCACCCTTCCCATTCGCCGAGCGATAGCTCTCGCAGCTCGGGGATCGGCACGAGCGGGATCCCGGTCCCCGCCAGCGCGATCTCCGCCGTCTCCAGGGCGCGGCGCATCGGGCTCGCGTACGCGACCCTGGCGCGATAGCCACTCTGGACCGCGCGCCCGAGGGCCTCGGCCTGGGTGCGACCGAGGTCGGAGAGGCCGACGTCGTGGGCGCCCTGGAACTTCCGCGACTGGTTCCACACCGACTGCCCGTGGCGCGCGAGCAGGAGCCTCACGCCGCCCGCTCCGCGACCTCGCGCGCGTGGCGCAGACGCGCCACCGACTCCTCGCGGCCGATCAGGGCCAGCACGTCGAAGATCGGCGGCGACGCGGTCCGGCCCGTCACCGCGAGGCGCGCGAGCTGGGCGATGTCGACGAGCTTGAGCCCGAGCTCCTCCGTGAGCGCGCGGACGACGCGCTCGATCGCCGTGGCCGTGAACTCAGGCGCCCGCTCGAGCCGCTCGATCACGAGTCCGAGGCGCCGGGCGCCTTCGGCGGTCAAGAGCTTCTGCGCCGCCTTCGGCTCGTACGCCGACGGGCGCTCGAAGTAGAACCGCCCCTGCTCGACCAGCTCGACCAGGGTCTTGGCGCGCTCCCGGAGCGTGTCGAGCGTCGCCACGAATCGCTCACGGTCCGCGGGCGGCGTGAGCCCGGCCGCCCTGACGAACGGCTCGACGAGCTCGGCCAGTTGCCCGCCGTCCATCGTCTTCAGATAGTGCTGCGAGAGCCACTCGAGCTTGGTCACGTCGAAGACGGCGCCGGACGAGGCGACGTCCTTGATGTCGAAGAGCTCGACGAGCTCGACGCGGGAGAAGATCTCCTGGTCGCCGTGCGACCACCCGAGCCGCGCCAGGTAGTTGACCAGCGCGTCGGCGGGAATCCCGGCGTCCCGGTAGGCCTGGACGGACGTCGCGCCGTGACGCTTCGAGAGGCGGCTTCGATCGGGGCCCAGGATCATCGAGACGTGGGCGAACTCGGGCACGGCGTAGTCGAGCGCCTCGTAGCAGAGGATCTGCTTGGGCGTGTTCGACAGGTGGTCGTTGCCGCGGATGACGTGGCTGATGCGCATGGTGACGTCATCGACGACCACGCAGAAGTTGTAGGTCGGCGTGCCGTCGGTGCGGACGAGGATCCAGTCGTCGAGCTGCCCGTGTTCGAACGTGACCGGCCCGTTGATCAGGTCGTTCACCACCGTGGCGCCCTCGGTGGGCACCCGCAGGCGGAGCGCGCCGGCGCCGAGACCCCGGTCGCGGCAGCGACCGGAATACCGAAACGTCTCGCCTCGCTGCTGGGCGACGTGCCGCTCGCGGTCGAGAAGCTCGGGCGGGCAGTCACAGTAGTAGGCGCGTCCGGCCGCGAGCAGCCGGTCGGCGTGCTCGCGGTAGATCGCGAAGCGCTCGGTCTGGCGATAGCCGGGCGCCGGCGGGCCCTCGTCCCAGTCCAGGCCGAGCCAGCGGAGCGCGTCGACGATGGCGACGATGTTCTCGTCGGTGGAGCGCGAGCGGTCCGTGTCCTCGATGCGGAGGATGAAGGCGCCTCGGTGGTGGCGCGCGAAGAGCCAGTTGAAGAGCGCCGTGTGCGCGCTGCCGACGTGGAGGTGGCCGGTCGGGCTCGGCGCGAATCGCACGCGGACCGTCGAGGTCATCTCAGTAGGCCTCGAACAGCCGGCCCCACGGGGTGGACGCGAAGGCCCGGATGCGCGCGCGCCCGATCGTCGGATACCAGAGGAGATCGTGGTAGACGTTCGAGGCGAACGGCGCCCAGACGGCGAGCGGCGAGTGCAGCAGGAGCCGCTTGAGCGGCCGCAGCGGCCCCCGCCGGATCAGCTGGTCGCCCCAGATCACGAGGCTCCGGCTCGTCGTGAAGCCCATCGAGAGCGACGCGGCATCCGTGTCGCCCACGAGCTCGATCCGCTTCGGGTCCGCCACGCCGAGCCCGCGCTCCTGGCACATCCGCAGATACGGGATCGTCAGCGGGTCGAAGCCCATGACCCGCGCCGCGATCGCGTCGATCGCCACCTGGTCCGCGGAGGCGAGAATCAGGTTGCCGATCCGTGGCACCATCGTGCGCGGTCCGGCGCCGTCGCCCATCACGGTGCCGTCCATGACGGCAAGCACGCTCGGATGGAGCTCGCGCTGCATGTACATGAGGTCGACCATCACCTCGTGGATGTGCTCGTGGGCGTAGTGGCGCACCTCCTTCAGCAGCCCACCGAAGGCGTTCTTGATCGCGCCGGTGGTCGTCGTGTGCCCGTGCGTTTTCACGCTGGGGAGATGGCAGACATTCTTCCCGATGTACATCTTCGGGATCTCGATGCCCTCCGGGAAGATCGCGTTCAGCTTCAGCAGCGGCGACTGGAACTTATAGACGGTCCACTCGACGCCGGGCAGCGGGATGAACGGCACGCCGTGGCGCTCGAGCACCGGGTGCCACTTGTTGTTCCGGCACCCCGCGATCGGGTTCGTGACGACGGTCTTGTTCTCGACGGGGAAGATCCGTCGCCGGTCGTAGCCGTCGTCGAGAAGGGTCGTGAGCACGCCGTCGACCTGCCAGGGCTGGCTCGAGCACGCCGGGAAGTACTTGGTCCACGAGAGATTGAGCTTGAGGACCAGGTCCTGATCGCGGCGCAGGACCTGGTCGTACTTCACGAGGCGCATCAGGCGCCCATAGTCCTCGACGACGGTTTCCGGGCGCGTGCGGAGGAGCGCGACCGCGCTGTGCATCATCTCGTCATTCTACTCCAGCCGCGCGCCGTAAATGATCAGCAGAACCGCGCAGATCCAGCCAAGCGTGTTGAACAGGAGCGCCCGGTCGTTGAGCAGCAGCTCCGACGGGTTGCCGCCGAGCTCTCGCCGGTAGAGGAGGTACAGGTACCGGAAGATCCCATAGAGCACGAACGGAAGCGTCGCCGGCAAGAGGTGCGTGCGGAACTTCGCCACGGTCTCGGGCGACATCGTGTAGAGCGCGTAGGCCGTCACGGTGGACGCCGTCACGACGGCGATCATCTGGTCCAGCAGCGCCGGGCTGTACTCGGCGAGGATCGGACGGTGGCGGGCGGCGTCTCGCTCGAGCGCCAGGTACTCGTAGCGGCGCTTGCCGAGGGCGAGGAACAGCGCGAGCAGGATCGTGCAGATCAGGAGCCAGCCCGACATCTCGACGTCGATGACGACCGCCCCCGCGACGGCGCGCAGCACGAACCCGCCGGCCACGACGAGCACGTCCACGATGACCACGTGCTTGAGCCATACCGAGTACGCGACGAGCAGGACGACGTACGCGAGGCCGGTGATCAGGAACGGGCGCGCGAGCCAGGCGCCCAGCCCGAGACCCGCGACGACGAGCATGACGGCCGCCGCGACGGCGACGCCCGGGGGAAGGCGCCCGGCGGCGATCGGGCGCATCCGCTTGCGGGGATCCAGCCGGTCGCGCTCGCGGTCGGCGACGTCGTTGAACAGGTAGATGGCGCCGGACAGCGCACAGAAGATTGCGAACGCCGCGACGGCCGTCCACGCCGCGCCGGTGAAAAGCCGCTGCGAGAAGACGAGCCCGGCGAAGACGAACAGATTCTTGACCCACTGTCGCGGGCGCATCGAGACCACGATCGCTTCGAGCATCGCCATCGCGCGGCTAGCGTTCCATCGGCCGCGACTCTACGCTCGCGACTGTGGGGCGCCGGGGGCGACGAGCACGGGCGGGAGGGGTCGAGAGGACCACGCGGCACGCGTGCGCTGCTCCGCGGCGGCTGAGCTCCATCTGGGCGCGCGGGCGCCCGCTGGCGCTCGGCGGGAACGGGTCCCTTCGACCCCTCCCGCCCGCGCCCGTCGCCCCCGGATCCGCGTCTCGACAGCAACAGGAGAGGGCCGCCGGCGCGGCGCGCAGCAGCGCTTCGATGCTCGGAGACAAGGCACGCTCACGCGTCCCCGGCACTAGAGGCGGATGACGTGGGGCGCGGGCGGCAGAGTTCCGGTCGCGTTGCGCGTGTCGATCACGAGAGGCGCGTCGCGGACGATGGCCGCCCAGTCGTAGCCGGCGTGGGCCGTGAGGATCAGCACGACGTCGCGCGAGGCGAGGTCGGCGGCGCCCCACGCGACCGCCTCGAGCCTGCCGGTGCCGAGGGTCACCCCCGGCACGTACGGGTCGTGGTAGCCGACCACCGCGCCCTTGGCGAGCAGGCCCTCGATGATCTCGAGCGCGGGCGAGTCGCGCACGTCGGCGACGCCCGCCTTGTAGGCGACCCCGAGCACGAGGATCCGCGAGCCGCGCAGGGGCCGGCTCCGATCGTTGAGTGCGTCCGCCACCAGCTGCACGACGTAGGCGGGCATCTGGCGGTTGATCTCGTCCGCGAACGTGATGAAGCGTGGCTCGTACCCCTCGAGCCGCACCTTCCACGAGAGGTAGTGCGGGTCGGACGGAAGACAGTGGCCGCCGAGGCCGGGGCCGGGATAAAACGGCATGAACCCGAACGGCTTCGTCGATGCCGCCGCGATGACCTCCCACACCGAGAGACCCAGCCGCCGGCACATGATCGCGAACTCGTTGACCAGCGCGATGTTGACGGACCGGAAGGTGTTCTCGAAGAGCTTCACCATCTCGGCCGTCTCCGGGTCGGAGACGGGCACGACCTCGCGCGCCACGCGGGCGTAGAGCGTCGTGGCGAGGTCGCGGCACGTGTCGGTCACGCCGCCGACCACCTTGGGGATGTCGCGCAGCGTCCAGCGGCGATTGCCCGGATCGATCCGCTCGGGCGAGAAGGCGAGGAAGACGTCGCGCCCCGCGACGAGCCCCCGCGCCTGGAAGCGCGGTAGGAGCACCTCCTGCGTCGTGCCGGGATAGGTCGTCGACTCCAGCACGATGAGCTGGCCCCGCTTGACGATGGCGGCCACGGCGTCGGCCGCCGCCACGATGAAGGAGATGTCGGGCTCCTTCGACTTGCCCAGCGGCGTCGGCACGCAGATGACGATCGCGTCCGCGTCCTTCAACGCGCCGATGTCGTCCCGGGCGCTCAGGCGCCCGGCCCGCACCAGACGGGCCAGCGGCTCCGCCGGCACGTCCTCGATGAAGCTCTCGCCGGCCCGCACGGCGGCGACGCGGCGCACGTCGAGATCGACGCCGATCACGGTCGCGCCCGACTCGGCGAAGGCGACCGCCAGGGGCAGCCCCACGTAGCCGAGCCCGATGAGCCCGACCGTCGGGCTCGCGGCCAGCCGTTGTTTGAGCGACTGCGCCGTCGGTGTCACAGGCGCTCGCACACGCGGCGCACCGCCGCAGCGACCTGGTCGACCTCGCCGTCGGAGAGCTCGGCGAAGCACGGCAGCGACAGCACCTCCCGCGATGCGCGCCAGGCCTCGGGCCAGCGCCGCTGGGCGTCGCCGGCGAACAGCGGCTGATCCGGCACCGAGCGCGGATAGTAGACCGCGGTGCAGACCCCCTCGCCGGTCAGAGCCTTGGCGAGCGCGTCGCGCTGCGGGTGTCGCACGGTGAAGAGATGGTACACGTGACGCGCCATGCCCGCCTCGGTCGGGAGGTCCAGCCGGACGCCCGCGAGCGCGGCGCGGTACCGGTCGGCGATCCGCCGGCGCGCCTCCGTCCACGCCGCCAGGCGCACGAGCTTGACGCGCAGGACCGCCGCCTGGAGCTCGTCCAGCCGGCTGCAGGAGCCGAGCTCGACGTGCTCGTAGCGACCGCTGTCCCCGTGGTGCCGCAACCGCGTGATGCGCTCCGCCACGTCGGCGCGATCGGTCATCACCATCCCGGCGTCGCCGCACGCGCCGAGGTTCTTCGTCGGATAGAACGACAGGCACGCGGCGTCGCCCCAGGCGCCGACGGGCCGTCCGGCCCACGCGCCGCCGACCGCCTGCGCCGCATCCTCGATGACGGCCAGCCGGTGGGCGCGCGCCAGCTCGACGACGCGGTCCATGGGCGCCGGATGGCCGTAGAGATGAACGGCCACGATCGCGCGCGTGCGGGGCGTGATCGAGCGCTCGGCGGCCGCGACGTCGAGGGCGTACGTCGCCGGGTCGATGTCGACGAAGACCGGTGTCGCGCCGACCATCGCGATCGTGGACGCGGACGCGACGAACGAGAAGGCCGGTGTGAGGACCTCGGCGCCGGGACCGACACCGAGCGCCGTGAGCGCCAGCCGAAGGGCGTCGGTGCCGGACGCGACGCCGCGGGCCCAGCGGACGCCGCAGAGGGCCGCCAGCTCCCGCTCCAGCGCCTGGCCTTCGGCGCCGAGCACGAACTGGCTCGAGTCGAGGACCCGCGCGGCGGCGGCGAGCAGCTCGTCTCGGAGCGCCGCGTGCTGGCGGGTCAGATCGATGAAGGGGATCACTTGAACCTCGGACCGGAGTCAGCCACGCCCGTCCCCACCCGTGTGCTCACGACGTTCCCGAGCCCGAGCAGGTGCAGCGAGAACCGAAACTCGTTCTCGGCGTTCTGGCCGGGGATGTCGCTGCTCCGCTTGATGTATTCGACGCTGAGGGCCCAGCAGTCGAACTTGAAGTCGACGCCGAAGCGGTTCTCGACGAACGTGTCGGTCTTGAGATCCCAGTTCGTCCGAACGCGCAGCACGAGGTTGGTCAACGCCTCGACCGCGATGTTGCTCTGGAGGAAGTTGATGGACGCCTTCTGGGGAAATCGCTCGCCGGGGTTGAAGGTGCCGGGGACCTGGATGAAGTACGGAATGATCACTCCCGACTGCCGACTGTAGCGCGTTCCGCCGCTCGCCGTCACGCGGGGAACCTTCAACGTCACGTCGGCCGTGTAGGCCTCGAGGCCGTCGCCCTCGACGTTGTAGCTCGTGTCGGCGTGGAAGCTCAGGAGCGTGCTGGGCTGCACCGTCAGGTCGCCGGCTAGGTTGCCGAACCGATTGTTCTGGAAATCGTAGGCGTTGGCCACGACAAACCGGACCAGGTCGAGTCGCGCCGCCTCGGTGTCCTCGGGGCTGATCGTCTTGCCGCGGAGGCGGTTCGTCACGGAATACTCGAACCAGTTCGCCTCCGGGATCAGGTCGATCTGGTCGGTCCAGCGGGGGAGCCCGTAGAAGTTGTGGCCGACGATCCGGATGTAGTGCACGCGGGGTTCGATCGTGTGCAGCACGCGGTCGAGGCCGCCCCACCCGTCGAGCGCGTACACCCGCGAGGCCCGGCTTTCGGCATCCGTCCCGAACTCGAGAAGCTCGCGCACCCGCGCCTCGTCCGTCGTGACCTCGATCGGCGGGCCTCCGGCCAGCGGCATGTGGATCCCGGTGACCGTCTTGTCGTAGGCGGTGACGCGTCCCCCCACGAATGGCGTGAGCGTCGCGTACCCGGCGAGCGGGATAGGGCGCGAGACCAGCGGATGCAGGTCGTATCGGAATCCGTCCGAGCCGACCTCCCGAAAGAAGTTCACCGCGCTGGTGTCCACCTGATAGAGGAAGCCCGGAAGCCCCGGCAGCGATTGCCGCACGCCCTGGAGCGTCAGCTCCGGCATCCGCTGCAGCTCGATGGGCCGCTCGGTGGTGAGGTCCTGGTACCAGTACGCGCGGCCCACGAAGTTCCAGTTCGTCCACGTCTTCGTGAGGAAGAGATTCGACTCCGCGCGCTGAGCGGAGCGCTGCTGGAGCTCGGACTGGTACTCCCGGAGGACACGGTCGTCGGACACGGCGTTGAAATCGGCGCGCAGCGACACCGACGGGGCGATCTGCCAGTCGTGCTTGACGCTCCCGAAGCCCCGGGCGAGGTCGCTCTTGAAGACCTCGTCGACGAAGAAGCCCCCCAGCTTTCCGCGCTGGTCCTGCGAGATGACGTACCGGTACTCGGCCGCGCCCCCGAAGCCGCGCTTCTCGTAGGCGCCGAAGGTCAGGGTCGCGTCCTGGCTGTCCGAGATGGCCCAGAAGAACGGGATCTCGGCGAAGAATCCCTTGTGCGAGGAGTTTCCCAGCTGAGGGGCGAGGAAGCCCGTCTGGCGCTCACGACGGATGGCCGCCGCGAAGAAGGGGAAGAACGGGATGACCGGCACGGATTTGACCCAGAAGGAGACGTTCGTGCCGTACACGAAGTCCTCCAGGTCGGCGGTCCCCGAGCCCAGGTGGAACGACCACGTCGGCGTGTCGTCCTCGCACGTCGTGAAGACGCCGCGCCGGACCCGGTAGACGCTGTCGCCGACGCGCTCCAGGCGCTCGCCCATGATGCGGTAGTACGGCGCGGCGTGCGCCTCGCCCTTATAGACGACTCCCGTGCCGGTCTTGATGTTGTAGTCGATGCGTTGTCCGGTGAGCCGGTCGTCGCCGTCGTAGAAGATCACGCGACCCACCGCCGTGGCGTCGCCGGTGGCGCGGTTGATCTCGACCCGGTCGGCGAGCAGACGCGCCGTGCCCCGCGTGACCTCGACGTTGCCGGTCGCCACGAGCAGATTGTCGGGCCCGACCTGCTCGAAGCGGTCGGCCACGACCGCGACCTCGCCACCCGCGGTCTGGACGGTCCTCGGGGTCTGCGCCTCCGCGACGAACGGCGCCGCCGGGAGGCTGGCGCTCCCGAGGAGGAGGACGACGAAGAGCGGAATGAAGCTCGAAGCCCGGACCCGCGTCATGGGTCTCCCGAAAGTCCCCGTCAAAAAAGGCGCCCCATGCTATCAGCGCCCATTTCGAGCGGGCAAGGCTTATCGCTTCCCCCGAGGTGGCGGAGCATATCGCCGATCAGGGACAGCGAGCCGGCGACACACGTGATGGGGGTGCCCGCGCTGGGCGTCGCCATCGCCAGGGCTTCGACGGGCGAGGCGGCGACCTCGACGTGCCGGACCGAGGCGGGCACGACGGCGCGGAGGGCGTCGGGCGCCGCGGCGCGTGGGTTCGACGAGGCGACCAGGACGAATCGCTCCGCCAATGGGGCGAGCGCCGCGACGATGCCCGCGGCGTCCTTGTCGGTCAATATGCCCAGCACGAACGTGATCCGGACCTCGCCGAAGACGTCACGCAGGGACGCGGCGAGAGCGCCGGCCCCGGCAGGATTGTGAGCGCCGTCGAGCACGAGGAAGCCCCGCGCACGCCGGACGATTTGAAAGCGGCCCGGCCACCACGCGCGAGCGAGTCCGTCGCGGATCGCGGCCTCGCGCACGCCGAGCTCGCGCGCGGCGGCGACGGCGAGGATGGCGTTGGACGGCTGGTAGCTCGCGGGCATGCCAAGCTCGACGCCGGTCAGCGACCACCCCGGGCCGGCGCAGGCCAGACGCTGGCCGTCGGGCCCGCGCCTCTCGACCGCGACCGACAGGTCACGGCCTTCGAGGAGGAGCGGAACGCCGACCGCCGTGGCGCGGGCCGCGATGACGCGCTCGGCCTCCGGGGCCTGTGCCGCGGAGACGGCGACGCCGCCGCGGATGATCGCAGCCTTCTCGGCGGCGATCTCGGCGAGGGTGGCGCCGAGGACCGCCTGGTGATCGAGATCGATGCGCGTGATCACCGCGACCTCGGGCATCCCCACCGTCGTCGCGTCGAGGCGCCCGCCGAGACCGACTTCGAGCACCGCCACGTCGACGGCCTCGCGCGCGAAATGGTCCAGCGCCAACGCCGTCGTCGCCTCGAACATCGTCGCGTCGAAGCGCGCCACCAGTGTGCCGAGCGCCTCGACGCCGTCGACCACGCTGTCCTCGGGAATGGGCTGGCCATCGACGCGGATACGTTCGCGGAAGGAGACCAGGTGCGGCGAGGTGTAGAGGCCGACGTGGTGGCCGTCGGATTTCAGGATGGCGGCGAGCATGGCCGCCACCGAGCCCTTGCCGTTCGTGCCGCCAACCTGGACCAGGCGGTACCGCTGCTCGGGACGCCCGAGCGCGTCGAGGAGTCCCTCGATGCGCTCGAGCCCCGGGCGCATGCCCGCGTGCTCGCCGCCCCGGAGCCCCAGGAGCCGGCCGACGGCCTCGGCATACGTCACCGGAGGCCTAGCCCGAACGGGGCGGCTGGTCGGCGAAGAACCCGAGAATGCGGCGGAGCGTCTCCTTGAGGTCGCGCCGCTCGACGATCATGTCGAGCTGCCCGTGCGCCAGGAGAAACTCCGAGCGCTGGAATCCCTCCGGCAGCGGCTGACGGATCGTCTCGGCGATGACCCGAGGTCCGGCGAACCCGATCAGCGCGCGCGGCTCGGCGAAGATGACGTCGCCGAGCATCGCGAAGCTCGCGGTGACGCCGCCGGTGGTGGGGTCGGTGAGAATGGAGATGTACGGCAGCCCGCTGGCCCCGAGACGCTCGAGCGCGGCGGACGTCTTGGCCATCTGCATCAGGGAGAGGATGCCCTCTTGCATCCTGGCACCGCCCGACGCCGAGACGATGACCACCGGCAGGTGCTTGTCCATCGCGAGCTCGATCGCGCGCACGAGCTTCTCGCCGACGACCGAGCCCATGCTGCCGCCGAGGAACCCGAACTCGAAGACGGCGAGGACGGTAGGCTGTCCGCCGATCGCCGCGATGCCGCAGATCACCGCCTCGTCCGTCGAGGTCTTCTGGACGGCGGCCCGAATGCGCTCCCGATATTTCTTGGTGTCCTTGAAGCCGAGCGGATCGGTCGTCGCCAGACCCGTGTCGCGCTCTTCGAAGGAGCCGGGATCGGCGAGCTGCCCGATACGCTCGCGCGCGGAGATCCGGAAGGGATAGTGGCATTTCGGGCAGACGCGTCCGGCCCGCTCCACCTCGGCGCGGTACATGATCTCCTTGCAGGAGTCGCACTTGATCCAGAGGCCTTCGGCGATGACGACCTTGGTCGCCTTGCCCCCGGGCTCCTCGCCCTTGCGCTTGAACCAGGCCATTAGACTCGGAGGGGGGCTCCGGCCCCCTTCCGAACCTCCCCCCCCTCGATTGCGCCGGCGAAGCCGGCGCTCGAACCGAACATCATGATCGTACTCTCAGCGGTTCTTTTAAGCTGGCGATGAACGTGCCGACGTCGTCGACGAGGGTGGGAGAGCCGGCGCGCTCTTCGATCATCCGGACGATCGCCGAGCCGACGATCGCGCCGTCGGCCAGGCGCCAGATCGCCGCGACCTGCGCGGGCGTGCTGATGCCGAACCCGACGCACACGGGCTTGGTCGTCACGCGCCGGAGCATCCGGATTTGATCGGAAAGATCCGGGGGAATTTCCTGGCGCTCGCCGGTCACCCCGGTGACCGAGACCACGTAGATGAAGCCGCGGCTGCGGCGCGCGATGAGGCGCACACGCGCGCGTGTCGACGTCGGCGCCACCAGGTGGACCAGGTCGAGGCCCGCGGCGTCTGCTTCCGCCGCCAGCGGCTCGGCCTCCTCCGGCGGCAGGTCGGCCACGATCGCGCCGTCGACACCCGCGTCGACAGCCGTGCGGGCGAAGGCCTTGAGGCCGAACGCGAGCACCGGGTTGTAGTACGTGAGCAGCACGAGCGGAACGTTCACCTGGGCGCGGACCGTCGCCACCGTCTCGAGGACGCGCGACACGGTGGTGCCGGCGGCGCGCGCGCGCATCATGGCGCGCTGGATCACGGGCCCCTCCGCGAGCGGATCCGAGAACGGCACCCCCAGCTCGACGACGTCCGCGCCGCGTCGCTCCGCCTCGACCACGAGCCGCCGCGTATCGGCCAGCGACGGATCGCCCGCCGTGAAGTAGACCACCAGCGCGCGCTCGCCACGCGAGCGCAGTCGGGTGAACGTCGCGTCGAGTCGGGATCTCGTCGCGGGCGCCGTCGTCATCCGATCGCCTTCCCGAGCGCCTTGGCGACCACGTGGACATCCTTGTCGCCGCGGCCCGACAGGCCCACCACGATCGTCTTCGACCTCGGCAGCGTCTTGCCGATCCGCATCGCGTACGCCACGGCGTGCGCCGACTCGAGCGCCGGCATGATCCCCTCGAGGCGCGTCAGCGCCTCGAATCCCTCGAGGGCCTCCGCGTCGGTGACCGAGGCGAACTCGAACCGTCCGGTGTCGCGGTAGTAGGCGTGCTCGGGCCCGACCCCCGGATAGTCGAGGCCGGCCGAGATGGAGTGCGCCGTGGCGATCTGCCCGTCGTCGTTCTGCAGCAGATAGCTCATGCACCCGTGGAGCACACCGACCGCGCCCGCGCTCATCGAGGCGCCGTGGCGACCGGTCGCGATCCCCTCGCCACCCGGCTCGACGCCGACGATCCGCACGCGGCGCTCGCCGATGAACGGGTGGAAGAGCCCGATGGCGTTCGAGCCGCCGCCGACGCACGCGACGAGCACGTCGGGGAGCCGGTGGAGGACGCGGCGCGCCTGGCGGCGCGTCTCCTGGCCGATCACGGCGTGGAGCTCCCGGACCATGACCGGGTACGGGTGCGGCCCGAGCGCCGAGCCGAGGAGGTAGTACGTCGTCCGCACGTTGGTCACCCAGTCGCGCAGCGCTTCGTTGATCGCGTCCTTCAGCGTGCGACTGCCCGCCTCGACCGAAATCACCCGCGCGCTGAGCAGGCGCATGCGGAAGACGTTCAGCGCCTGGCGCTCGACGTCCTCGGCGCCCATGTACACCTCGCACTCGAGGCCGAGCAGCGCCGCCGCGGTGGCGGTCGCCACGCCGTGCTGGCCGGCGCCGGTCTCCGCGATCACGCGCCGCTTCTTCATCCGTGCCGCCAGCAGCGCCTGACCGAGCACGTTGTTGATCTTGTGGGCGCCCGTGTGACAGAGATCCTCACGCTTCAGGTAGATGCGCGCGCCGCCGCAGTGCTCGGTGAGCCGCTCGGCGAAGTAGAGCGGGGTCGGCCGCCCCGCATAGTCGTGCAGCAGGGTGGCGAGCCGACGCTGGAACGTCCGGTCGCGCTTCGCCGCCAGCCACGCGCGCTCGAGCTCGATCAGCGGCGCCATCAGCGTCTCGGGCACGAAGCGGCCGCCGAAGCGACCGAAGTGACCCTGCGCGTCCGGGAGCTTCGGCATCATCGCACGCCCTTCGCCTCGGCGACGAACCGCCAGACCTTGTCGGGATCCTTCCGGCCCGGCTGCGCCTCGACACCGGAGACCACGTCGACCGCGTACGGGCGCGCGGTCGCCACCGCGCGAGCGACGTTCTCTGGCGTGAGGCCGGCGGAGAGGATGATGCGCCACCGCTGGCTCGCCAGGTCGCGTGCAATCGTCCATTCGATCGGCTGGCGCCGCTCGCCCTCGCTCCAGCGCGCGGCGCTGTCGAGCAGGAGCGCGGCCGCGTACTTACGATAGTGGAGGAACTTCACGGTCGGCATCCACGGCTGGCGCCCTTCGAGCTCACCCGACGGGGGCGCGACCTTGATCGTCTTGATCACCGGCAGCGCGTAGCCCTCGAGATCCTCCGGCTTCTCGTCGCCATGGAACTGGAGCGCGCGCAGGCCGCATGCTTCCGCCACTGCCTTGACGTGGCCCGTCGGGTGGTCCCAGAAGATGCCCACCGGCGTGACGAACGGTGGCAGCGCGCGGACGATCGGCGCCACTTGCGCAGGCGTCACGAAGCGAGGAGTGCTCTCGACGAAGATGAATCCGAGGGCGTCGGCGCCGGCGTCGACGGCCGTCAGCGCGTCCTCCAGGTTGGTGATGCCGCAAATCTTGACCCGAGTGGTCATTGATACATGGGTGGGGCGAGGCGCCCCCCCCATGTCCCCCCCGGTTCGCGGGGCGTGCGCTCCATGCGAGACACCGCACCCTTGCGCCCCCCCGGTTCGCCGAGCGTGCGCTCCATGCGAGACACCGCACCCTTGCGCCCCCCCGGTTCGCGGGGCGTGCGCTCCATGCGAGACACCGCACCCTTGCGCCCCCCCGGTTCGCGGGGCGTGCGCTCCATGCGAGACACCGCACCCTTGCGCCCCCCCGGTTCGCGGGGCGTGCGCTCCATGCGAGACACCGCACCCTTGCGCCCCCCCGGTTCGCGGGGCGTGCGCTCCATGCGAGACACCGCACCCTTGC
>QHSU01000061.1 GCA_003220535.1 Candidatus Rokuibacteriota bacterium | reverse complement strand
TCAGGAACTTGGCGGAGTGTCCGGCATGACGCGCCACCACTGCTCTCCGGTCTCCGGCGGCGACTGGTCGCAGCCAAAGAACCTGCATCCGATCGCCCCGCCGGGGTCGTTTGATGCCTTGCGGCTCTCAACTGCGTGCCTTTCACCTGCTTTTTCCGTAGCCTGCTAGGGCACCAGCACGATCTTGCCGTGGTGGCCGTTCTGCATCACCGCCTCGTGGGCGCGCGGGGCCTGGGCGAGCGGCAGCTCCTGGTGGATGACCGGGTGCAGCGAGCCGTTGCGTAGCCCTTCGACGAGCGCCGTGTGGATCCCGACGAGCTGGGCCGGCGACGCGTGGAAGAGCGCCACGCCGAGGATCGCGGCGTTCTTGTTCATTGCCAGGCGCGGGTTGATCTCGACGGTGCCGCGGTTGCCAATGACCGCGATGCGCCCGCGCATCGCGAGGGCGCCGAAGTCTTTCTGGAGATTCACGTTCGCCAGCATCTCGAGGATGACGTCCACGCCTTGACCACCGGTGAGCTTCAGCAGCTCGTCGAGGTAGGCCGGCGCCGTGTGGTCGAGCACGTGGTGGGCGCCCTGCTCCGCGACCATCCGCCGTCCCTTGTCCGTCCCGGCTGTCCCGATGACCGTGAGGCCGCGCGCCCGTGCGAGCTGGACCGCGGCGATGCCGACGCCACCGCTCGCGCCGTGCACGAGCACAGACTCGCCGGCCTCGCCGTGGGCGCGATGGAAGAGCGCGTGATAGGCGGTCGCGTAGGGGACGTTCATCGCTGCGCCCTGGGCGAAGCTGGCGTTGGCCGGCAGCGTGTGCACCTGCGTCTGCTCGCAGAGCGATAGCTCGGCGTACGAGCCCGACAGCGTCCCGCCCACGTAAACGCGATCGCCGGACTTCACGCGCGTCACGTCGGAGCCGATGGCCTCGACGACTCCCGCAGAGTCGGACCCGGGCGTGTAGGGCAGCTTCGGGCCGCGGTTGTCGGTGTTCGAGCGCAGGTACGTGTCCACCGGATTCACCCCGGCGGCGTGGTTGCGGACCACGACCTGGGTGGGCCCGGGCTTGGGCGCCGGAACCTCGTCGACCTTCAGGACGGCCGGGCCGCCGTACTCCGAAACGCGGATCGCTTTCATGAGCTATCGCTCCTTTCCTTGGGGCCATTCGCGTACGAGCCCGAAACTCGACCAGTCAGTATCGGCGAAAGCTTCCATGAAGGCTGCAACGAACTGGGCCTGCGGCTGCTGGCGAATGACCGTGAGAACCACCTTGACGGGACCGGGCTCCGTCACGATGTCGAGTTGGGCGACAAACTGGCGGTCCTTGGTGAAGAAGAGGTCGTATCCTGAGGCGACTTCCCGATAGAGCCGACCATTGTCCAGCCCTTTCAGTCGCAACGAACCTACAGAGTCGACGATGTGGCCGATCCGTCTAAGAGTCTCGATGAGAGCCTCAGGGAGGTTCTCATCGAGGAGGATCTTCACGGTGCCGTTAGGTCTTTTGAATGCGCCAGTTCTTCCAGGGCCCCCCGGACTGCGTCTTCGGTCAACGTGGGATACGCGCGCACGATCTCTGGAATCGTCATGCCGGCAGCAAGCGACTCCAAGAGAAATGCGATCGAGATTCGCGTGCCGGTGACTCGGGGCTTTCCGCCAAGATGTTCTGGGTCGGCCGCGATCCACTTCATTGGAGGGAGCTCTCGTCCTGCCACATACCCTATTCTAACGTACCCCAAACAATGGCCGGACCGAACGCTACTCTTCCCCCGTGCGTGGGCATCATGCCACCGCGAGGCTCTACGAACACTCGAGCGACGCGATCGCAACGATCGCGCCGCTCGATTCTGTCAGGCGCCGTGGATTCACCCGGTTATTGAGGAACCCAGAGAATCGACGACACCTCGCCGAACTCCCGCCAGAGCTTGCGCCAGGAGTCGCCGCCGTCGTCGCTGCGATAGAGGTAACCGTAGCGGCTGGCGGCGAACATCGTGTCGGGAGCCGACGCGGAGATCGTCACGGTCCAGATGGCCGAGTTCGGCTGCACCGGGAATTTCAGATTCTCCCAGGTGACGCCCGCGTCCCGAGAGCGCACCACCGTCCCGATGCGGCCGGGAGTAGAGTCGCCCAGCGTCAGGAACACCGTGCGCGGATCGCCGGGCTTGACCGCGATGCCGCGCGGGTAGTGCCAGGGGAAGACTTCTCGGGCCCGCGCGGCCTGCCAGGTCTTGCCGTCGTCAGTGCTGCGCCAGATGTCGTCGTTGACCACGGTGAACACGGTCTTGGGAGGGCCTTCCACCACCAGGACGTTGTGAACGTCCTGGTTCGGGATCTGCCCGTTCACCTTGGTCCAGGTCTCGCCGCCGTCGGTGCTGTGCCGCACGCCGTCCACCTCGAGCCCGACCCACACGTTCCGGTCGTTGGTGGGATCGATCGCGATTCCCGTCGGCCGGGGGACGCCGACGTTCGGGCAATCCTCGGCGATCTCCACGCGCAGTTGCGCCCAGCTCTTCCCTGCGTCGGTGGACCGGAAGATTCCCGGCTTGCTGGGCGTGCCGGTGCCGGCGAACATGACCGCCGGATCGATCGGGTCGATGGCCATGCTCCAGACCATGGCCCCTTTCATCGGGTTCTCGAGCAGGCGCCATTTGGCGCCCCCGTCATCGCTCCGGTAGAGTCCCAGGTCGGTCCCGGCGTAGACGGTCTCCGGGCTCCGGGAGTCCGACCGCAGCATCCGGACGATCGAATCGGAATGCATCCCCTGGCGTACGCTGGCCCGCGTCCAGATCTCGCCGTCGTCGGCGCTCATCATGACGCCTTGACCGACCGTCCCGACCAGGATGTTCCCCTTGCTCGCCATGGTCCACCTCCTGATTCAGCGTTGGGTCCCGACTATACACCGCTCTCGACGGCTCGGCGCGCCGCCGCGATCTCCGCCTGAGCCGCGCCCGCTCCCGGGAACTCGCGTTCGGCCCGCTTGTACCAGCCACGCGCGTTGTCGAGGTCACCCTCGAGGATGTGCACGATCCCGTGAAGCCACGCCGCCAGGGTCGACTTCTCTTTCTGGACGATCTCGTGCGCCTTCTTCCAGTCGCCCGCCGCCAGCAGCTCGACCGCCCGCCCGAGAGACTCACTCATGGTGTTCTCCTAGAGATTGGGCGCCGGCGTGTGGTCGAGGACGTCCTCGCACCACGCCGCCGCCGCGAGAAGTGCCGATTCTGTGAAGGCCCCGCTCACGAGCTGGATCCCGAGCGGGAGCCCGGAGGTCGTCAGGCCGCTGGGCACCGTGACCGACGGCATGCCCGAGAGCGACCACGGGATCTGGAACTGAGGATCGCCCGTCGCCAGGCCTTCGGGGGCGGGCGCCGGTGTCGTCGGCGTCAGCAGCACGTCGTATCGGTCCAGCAGAGGTCCGAGCTCACGCCGGAACTGGCCGCGAATCCGGAGCGCCCGCACGTACAGGTCGCCCGGGATCAGCATACCCATCTCGATCGAGCTCCGGATCGCCGGGCGATAGAGGTCCGCCTTCGACGCGAAGCGCTCGGCGTGGATGCTCGCCGTGTCGCTCCGCGTGATCAGGTACGCGGCGGCGGCCACCGCGCGAAACGTTGGCGGCAGCTTGGCCTCTTCGACGATCGCGCCGGCTCGTTCCAGACGGCTCACCGCCTGCGACGTGACGTCGGCCACCTCGGGGGTGGCGCGCTCGAAGAACTCGCGCAGCAAGCCGATGCGCGGCGGGCGCCGTCGCGTGATCGCGGCGAGGTAGTCGGGCACCGGGGTACCTGACGAGCTGGGATCTTCCGGATCGTGGCCGGCCGTGACCGAGAGCGCGAGCGCGACGTCCTCGACGCTCCGGGCCATGAGCCCGACGTGGTCCTGCGTGTAGCTGAGCGCCATCACGCCGCGCGTGCTGATCCGACCGAACGTCGGCTTGAGACCCACCAGTCCGCAGTACGACGCGGGGCGCACGTTCGAGCCGATCGTCTGGCTGCCGAGCGCCAGCGGGACCATGCGGGCGGCCACCGCTGCCGCCGAGCCGCTCGACGAGCCGCCCGGCGTGCAGGCGAGGTTCCAGGGGTTGCGGGTGGGAGCCGGGTCGGAGGTCGCGAACTCCGTCGTGTGAAGCTTGCCGAGCAGGATCGCGCCGGCGGCCTTGAGGCGCGCCACCGAGGTCGCATCGTAGTCCGGCACGAAGCCGGCCATGACCTTCGAGCCGGCCTCGGTGGGGAGACCGGCGCTGTAGAAGATGTCCTTGGCGCCGAACGGCACGCCGTGCAGCGGGCCGCGGAACACGCCGCGGGCGGCCTCGTCGACCGCCTGGCGCGCCGCAGCGCGGGCGCCGTCGCGGTCGACCAGCGCCCACGCCTGGATGTGCGTGTCCACCGTCTCGATGCGCTTCAGCAGCGCCTCGACCAGATCGACGGGCGAGAGCACCTTCTCGCGGATCGCTCTCGCGGCGTCGACAGCACCGAAGGTGTGCAGGCTCATGGTGCGGACTCGGCGTAGAACGCCGGCGGCTCCTCGGCGTCGACGGGGAACGTCGCCACCTCGGCCATCCAGCCCGCCACATCGTCGATGGTCTTCGCGAGCGCCTGGGCGCGCGCGGCCCCGAACCGTTGCTCGGCGGCGGCGCGGAGCCCCGCGGCATACTCTGCGCGCTGTCTCTCACGGTCCACGTCTCACTTGCCTTTCAGCTTCACGTCTTCGTAGGGCGCCGAGAATCCATAGCCACCGAGGAGCCCGAGCCCGGACTCCTCCACGCGCGGGCCGACGCCGTGGAGGAAGGCGAAGTCCCAGACCGGCGCGAACATCGCCCGCTCGTGAATGAGCTGCTGCATCTTGTGGAGGGTCGCCTCGCGCCTCGCGCGGTCCAAGTCCACGGCCTGCTCCCGGAAGAGGCCGTCGATGTCGGGGTAGCCTCCGTAGGCATACGTGCCGCCGGAGACGGCGACGGATTCCAGCCAGGTGGCGGCGTTTCCCGAAGCGCCGATGAAGAGGTACACGAGGTTCTTGTACTTCTTCTCGGCCACGCCCTTGAAGAACGCCGCCCGTTCGAGCGGACGAAGCTTGAGCTGGATTCCCACGGCCTTCAAGTCGGTGAGCATCGCTTCGCCCCAGCTGCAGACCTGAAGATCACAGAAGAACTCGCCGGCGTCGAAGCCGTTCGCGTACCCGGCCTCGGCGAGCAGCCGGCGGGCCCGGGCCGGATCGTGGGGGTACGGGGGCGCCGGCCAGTAGAAATCGAAGCTCGATGGAACGATGCTCCCGGTGATCTTCGAGAGTCCAAGCGTGGCGGCCTCGTTGAGGGTGTTGCGATCGATCGCCAGGTTGGCGGCCAGCCGCACGCGCTTGTCGTGCCAGGGGGACTTCGGGTCAAACTGATCGGCGAAGATCAGCCAGTGGTTGGACGGGAACACGGCCTTCAGCGTCAGTCCGGGCGTGCGCCGGACCTCCCCGGCCAGCTCTCCGCTGATCAGATAGACGACGTCGGCGTCACCGCGCTTGAGCGCCGCTAGCCGCGTGGCGTGGTCGGGAATCACCCGGAAGACCAGGCGCTTCACGTTGGGGACCTTTCGCCAATACTGCTCGAAGGCCTCGAGCACCAGCTCCACACCCGGGTTGAAGGACACGAAGCGGTACGGGCCGGCGCCGATCGGCACTTTCTTGTAGCCGTCGTCGCCCACCTTTTCGACGTACTTCTTGGGGACGATCCAGCCGGCGCCCGAGGCGCGTGTCGCATAGAAGGTCATGAAGTCGGGCCACGGCTGCTTGAGTCGGAACCGGACACGGCCGGGGTCTGGGATCTCGACCGCCGAGACTCTCTCCTTGAGGGTCCTTGCGAACATGCCCCGATAGCGCTCGAAGGAGAACTTCACGTCCTCGGCGGTGACGGGCTCGCCGTTGTGGAACTTGGCCCCCTTGCGCAGGACGAACTCGTAGACGAGCCCGTCAGGGGAGGTGCTCCACGATTCGGCGAGGCTGGGCGCCATGCTCTTGCCGGGCATCGGCTTCACGAGGGCGTCGTGCGTCGCCAGCTGGACCATGAACGGCGTCTGCTGGATGTTCTCCGCGGGGTCGAACCAGGCCGGCACCAGGGTCGTGTGCACGGCCCACGTCATCTGGCCTTCCGGGGCCGCGGCGCCCGGCGCGACACCGACGGCCGAGATCACCAGGACGAGAACCGCGGCGAAGAGGCCTTGGACGGGTCTCACGATGGCGCGTCCTTTCCTATTTCGCTTTCAGCTTCACGTCCTCGTACGGCGCGGAGAACGCATAGCCCGGAATGACCCCGATCCCTGACTCGTCCACCCGTGGCCCCAGGCCGGCCAACCCGGCGTTGAGCCAGATCGGCGCGATCATCACCTTTTCGTGGATGAGCTGCTGGATGCGATGCAGGGTCGCCTCGCGCCGCTTGGGATCCAGCTCGGTCGCCTGCTCCAGAAACAGCCCATCGATGTCGCCGTAGCTCCCGTAGACATAGGTGCCGCCGGCGGCGACGAACGCCTCGATTCTCGTGGCCGCGTTGCCGTAGGCGCCGCTGCCGCCCTGGACGAGGCCCTTGAGCTTCTTTTCCGCCCACCCCCTGAAGAAGGCCACACGCTCGATCGGCCGCAGCTTCACCCGAATGCCGGCCGAGTTGAAGTAGTTGACCACCGGCTCACCAACGTAGGCGATCGCGGCGTCGCAGAAGTAGTCTCCGGCGTCGAAGCCGTTGGGGTACCCGGCCTCGGCCAGGAGCTGCTTGGCCTTGGCGGGATCGTACGAGTAGCCGGGCGGCTGCCAGTAGAACTCGAAGCTGCTGGGGATCAAGCTCCAGGTAATCTTGGAGAATCCGAGGGAGTCCGCCTGGTTCATCGCCGGCCGATCGATCGCGTAGTTGGCGGCCAGGCGCACGCGCCGATCGTGCCACGGCGACTTTGCATCCCATTGGTCGGGGAAATTGACCCAGAACGTGGCTTGACCGACGTTGGGTTTCAGTGTGAGCGCCGGGCTTCGCCGGATCTCCTCGGCCAGCGCGCCGCGAATCGCATAAGCGATGTCCACCTCGCCCCGCTTGAGCGCGGCCAGACGCGTGGCCTCGTCCGGGATCGATTTCAAGACCAGCCGCTTGACGTTCGGGGACTTGCGCCAGTACTGATCGAAGGCCTCCACGACGAGCTCGACGCCCGGGGTGAACGAGACGAACTTGTACGGGCCGGCGCCGACCGGCGCCTTCTTGAAGCCTTCGTCGCCGACCTTCTCGACATACTTCTTCGGCACGATCCAGCTGGCCCCGGTCGCTCCGGCGTAGAACGTGATGAAGTCGGGCCACGGCCGCTTGAGACGGATGCGGACGCGGCCGGGGTCCGGCGTCTCGACAGCCGCCACGCTGTCCTTGAGCGGCTTGGCGGACGCACCGCGGTAGCGCTCGAGCGAGAACTTGACGTCCTCGGCGGTGACCGGGTCGCCGTTGTGGAACTTGGCGCCTCTGCGCAGGACGAAGTCGTACACGAGCCCGTCCGGGGACATGCTCCACGACTCGGCGAGACTCGGCGTCATCGAATGGCCCGGCATCGGCTTCAGCAGGGCGTCGTGCATGGCGTAGAGCACCATGAACGGCGTGATGATCCCGGATGTCTCCGCGGGGTCGAACCAGGTGGGCGCCAGTGAGACGTGCACCGCCCAGGTCATCTGACCTTCGGGCGCTGCGGCGCCCGGCGAAACCCCGACGGCCAAGATCATGAGGACGAGCAACGAACCGAAGAGGCCTCGAACGATTCTCATGATGGAAGCCTCCCTGCTTGCTTTTGTTCGTTTAGACCGGCTCGGTGCGGCCCCACACGACGGCCAGGACCGTCGCGCCGTTCTTCGTCGTCACGGTGTGCACGCAACCGTTCGGCCGGTAGTTCATGTTGCCCGCGGTCACCGGGCCCGATTCGTCGGCGTTCGCCCCTTCGATGAGGAAGATCAGCTCGTCGCCCGCGTGACGATGGGGGGCGAGCGTGGCGCCCGGCTCGAACCGCGCCAGAATCGCGCGACGCTCGTTGGCTCCGGGCGCGTCCGCGCGCCCCTTGTCCTCCCAGATCTTCTTCTGGCGTACGCCCGGGCGCGCCTCGATCCATGGGAGGTCGCTCAGCGTGAAAACCTGCGACGGCGGCCCACTGCCTCGCTGCGTCAACGGCTCCACCCCGCCGGTGATGATCGCCAGGACGGTCGCGCCGTTTGTCGTCGATACGGTGTGAACACAGCCGTTCGGCCGGTAGCCCACGTTCCCGGCCGTCACGGTGCCGAACTCGTCCGATATGGCGCCCTCGATGACGAAGACCAGCTCATCGCCAACGTGGCGATGGAGCGGGAGCTTGGCGTCGGGCTCGATGCGCGTCATGACGGCCCGTCGCTTGCTTTCCGGGTGCTCCCAGATGCTCTTCGCCCTGACCCCGGGCTGCCGTTCCTGCCATGGGAGGTCGCTGATCGAGATGATCTCAGACATTGGAGTCTTCGTGGTCGTCATGGTGTGGCCTCCTCGCGTTGGTTCCTTCACGCGGGGCGCGCGCCCCGCTATTTCGTCTTGAGCTTCAGGTCCTCGTAGGGCGCCGAGAAGGCGTAGCTAGCGATGAGCCCGAGCCCGGATTCCTCCACGCGCCTGCCGACGCCGTTGACGAAGGCCAGCTCGTACATCGGGGCCACCATCGCTTTGTCATGAACGAGCTGCTGCATGCGATGCAGCACCGCCTCGCGCTTGGCGCGATCGAGCTCCGTCGCCTGTTCGCGGAAGAGACCGTCCACGTCGGGGTACCCGCCGTAGGCGAACTGCCCTCCCGAGACGACGTAGGCCTCGAGGCGAGTGGCGGCGTTCCCGAACGCGCCCCCGATGATCTGGACGAGGTTCTTGAGCTTCTTCTCGGCGATGCTCTTGTTGAAAGCCGCGCGCTCGAGCGGACGAAGCTTGGCGCGGATCCCCACGCCCTGGAGGTAGCCGATCATCGCTTCGGCGGCGTCCGCCGAGGTCATGTCGCAGAAGTATTCGCCCGCGTCGAAGCCACCAGGGTACCCAGCCTCGGCGAGGAGCCGTTTGGCCACGGCCGGGTCGAAGGCATAGGCCGGCGGCGGCCAGTAGAACTCGAAGGCGCTCGGGATGATGCTGAACGTGATCCTCGACAACCCGGACGTCCTGGCCTGGTCGATGGCGCGGCGGTCGATCGCGAGGTTCGCCGCCAGGCGGACGCGTCGGTCGTGCCACGGCGACTTCGCGTCCCACTGGTCGACGAAGTAGAGCCAGTGCGTGGACGGGTACACGGCCTTGAGCGTGAGACCGGGCGTACGCCGCACTTCGTCGCCGAGCTCCCCGATCATGGAGAACGCGATGTCGGCTTCGCCGCGCTTGAGCGCGGCCAGCCGGGTCGCCGGGTCGGGGATCGTTCGCAGCACCAGGCGCTTCACGCTCGGGCTCTTGCGCCAGTAGCCCTCGAACGCTTCCAGGACGAGCTCGATCCCGGGCGTGAACGACACGAAGCGGTACGGGCCGGCGCCGATCGGCGCCTTCCTGAAACCGTCCTCCCCCACCTTGTCGACGTACTTCTTGGGGATCACCCAGCCGGCGCCGGTGGCGAGCGTCCCGTAGAACGTCATGAAGTCTGGCCAGGGCTGCTTGAGCCGGAACCGAACGCGCCCGGCATCGGGCGTCTCGACCTCGGCGACCCTGTCCTTCAAGCCCCGGGCGAAGATGCCGCGGTAGCGCTCGAAGGAGAACTTCACGTCCTCGGCGGTGACGGGTTCGCCGTTGTGGAACTTCACCCCTCGCCGCAGGACGAACTCGTAGACGAGCCCATCGGGGGATGCGGTCCACGACTCGGCCAGGCTGGGGGCCAGTGGCTTGCCGGGCATCGGCTTCACGACCCCGTCGTGGAGCGCGTAGAGCACCATGAACGACGTGATGATCGTCGTCTCCGAGGGATCGAAGTAGGTCGGCACCAGCGTCGTGTGTACCGCCCACGTGATCTGCCCATCGGGGCTGGCGCCGGCCGGAGCCCCGGCGGAGAGAAGGACGAGCGCGACCAGGACGGTCGCCGGGAGCTTCATCGGACGAGCTGCCGCCCGATGAAGTCGCGCATCAGCGCGATGGCCTTGTCCGAGTCGGCGCTCGGCTGCTGGATGAAGCCGTGGCGGGCGCCGGGGAAGTGCACGCGCTCGACGTCACCGCCGGCCTGTTGATAGGCACGCACGAGCGCTTCGGTGATCGCCGCCGGCACGTTGTCGTCGAGCTCCGGCTGAGCGACCCAGAGGGGCGGCAACGCCCGGGCTTCGCGGGCCGCCACGATGCGCGTCACGCTGGCCTCGACCATCGCGGCCTCATCCTTGAAATAGCCGTGGTGGGCGGCGATGAGACGCTTCGCGTCGAACCCCGACCCGTCGTCTTGGCGTCCGACCACGTAGCGGAACCGCGCCAGCGGATCGGCGACCGGATAGAGCGCCAGGACGAACGCGACCGATTCGTCACCGGCAGGCGCGCCGAGCGAGCCGTCGGGTAGCACGACCGGCGTACCGGCGTACTCGGGGGCGCCGGGCTTCACCCCGGCGAGCAGGGCGAGCTGGCCACCGCTCGAGCTGCCCACGAGCCCGATGCGTCCGGGATCGACGCCGAGCCGGGCCGCGTGGGCGCGCACGTAGCGGATAGCCGCCGCGACGTCGGCGCTCGCGGCCGGATGCTTGTGCTCCGAGCCCTGACGGAAGTCGAGCGAGATGACGAGCAACCCGGAGGCGGCCAGGGCCCGTCCGTGATGAGCCCCGGTCGTTCGCTCTCCTCGGCTCCAGGCGCCGCCGTGGACGTCCACCAGCGCCGCCAGCGGCGCGTCCGCCTCGCCCTTCGGACGGTAGATGCGGGCCAGCAGCTCCTTGCCTTCCGGTCTGGCGAACGGGACGTCCGTCTCCTCCACTTCGTAGGGCGCCCCCGGATCGAAACGGACCCTCATGGCACTCCTCCTGTCCGCACAGCCGTCACCTCCGCGTCAACCGCGAAGGCCGGGCAAGACCTCGGCGGTGAACCGCTCGAGTTGGGCGAGCTGGTCGTCGCCCACGAATCGGATGCAGAGATCGCTGACGCCGGCCGCCGCGTAGCGGGCGAGCGCGGCCGTCACCACGTCCGCCGGGCCGAGGCCCATGGTACCGCGCGAGTACACGCCGCCGCCGTAGTAGGTGGCGAGAAACTCCGTGGTGACCCGCTCGGCCGTGCGCGGATCGTCCTCCATGCGGACCGTCGTGTACACGCACACGGGGAAGCCCGTGCGGGCGCGACCGTGACGGGCCAGCGCCTCCTCCCCGCGCTCGCGGACGAGCCGGCATTCTTCGGCGTGCACGTACGTCGTGATGATGCCGTCGCCGAGGCGGCCGAGCCGGTCGAACTGGGTGGCGAGCATCTCGCCACGATTGGCGGCGGTGATCAGCACCGGCGGGCCCTCCCGATTCCACGGCAACGGTCCAACCGTGTGGTCGGTCAGCTCTACGTCCCCGTCGTGGTGGTTCACCGGCTCGCCCTGCCATAGCATCCGCCAGATCCGGACGTGCTCTTCCAGGCGCCGGACACGACGTTTGTGATCCGCGCCGCACGCCGCCCACTCGCGCTCGGCCGAGGGCAGGCTCCAGCCGACGCCGAGGCCGAGCACCAGGCGCCCACGCGAGATCTGATCGACGTTGGCGATCTGGTGGGCCAGCACGACCGGGTGGCGTAGGGCCGGCAGCAGGACGGTCGTCCCCAATCGCACCCGGGTCGTGATGCCGGCGAGGTAGGCGAGCGTCGTCAGCGGCTCGAGTCGCGGCTTGGCCACGATGCTGTCGCCGACCCACACGGCGTCGTAGCCCGCGTGATCGGCGTGTCGCGCCATCGTCCAGCACTCTTCGACCGGAGGTCGGCGCGCCGACTGCATCACCGCGCCGCGGGTGGGAATCAGGATACCCAGACGCATAGCGCCGCTAGTGTAGCCGAGATCCCGACCGGCGGTCCGGCTGGGTACCAGCGCCCGCCGGTGTCTCAGCCGAGGAGCTTGCGAAGCGAGGCCAGCAGCCGGTCGGCGTCGAGCTCGAGGTCGGTCCGCTGCTCGGCGATCCGGCCGGCGCCGTCGACCAGCACGACGAGGCTGCCGTGGACGATCCGGTCGGGCGCGACCGTGGCGAGGCCGAAGGCACGGATCACGCGCGCCACGTCGTCCGAGGCGCCCGTCAGGAAGTGCCAGGTGGTGTGATCGATGCCGTAGGCGTCGGCGTAGCGGCGCAACACGTCGGGGGTGTCGGTGACGGGGTCGAGCGTGATGGAGACGAAGCGCACCCGCCCGTCGAGCTTCTCGGCCCGCGCCCGCGCCTGGGCCCGCGCGAGCTGCGCGGTGATCAGCGGACACGCCTGGACGCACGTCGTGAAGACGAAGCTGACGACGAGCGCGTGGCCGCGGAGGCTCTCGGACTTCACCGTCGTGCCGGACTGATCGACCAGCGCGAACGACGGCATCATCTCCGGCGGGCCATCCGCGCAGGCGGACAGGAGCAGGCCGGCGAGCACGGCCGCCAGGGGCTTCATGCGGCGGCGGCGAACGGGGCCGGAGCGAGTCCTCTCGCGCGAGCGACGATGGCGAGCACGATCAGCGCATATCCGGCCGGGATGAGCACGGGCTCGAGACGCGCGAACCACTGGATCGTGGTGGCGGAAATGCCGGCGACCGCCAGCAAAACGCCGAAGGAGCCGAGCCCACAGTGCGTGAGCGAGGACACGCTGGCGCCGAGGAGGCCGACGACGCCGGCGCCGCCCAGCGAGCCCACCGCGCCCCAACGCGCCGCCCGTCCTCCGATGCCGAGGTAGATCCCTACGAGCCCCGAGAACGACGCGAAGAAGAGGAGGCTCGACCAGGTCAGCTCGAAGCTCCACACGGCCGCGCCTAAGACGGGATGCCGTCGCCCGTACTCGAGGAGCGGCTCGCGCGCAATCAATGTGACGATGTCGGCGGCCGAGGGGGTGAGCCGCACGATGCGGCGCGCGTTCTCCCACGCCGGGTAGACCCGGAGATAGTTGGGCGCGCCCCCGAGGCCGGCGACGAGAATGCCCAGGATCAGCGCCTGGTAGAGACCGAAGACGGCCAGCGTCGCCGCCGCCACCGTCCACGCTCGCGTGCGGACGCGTCCCCCCAGCGCCCGCACTACGCTCACCGGCGCGATCCGGCCAGCGTCCGGGCGCCTTCCTCCCTCACCTGGGCCAGGACGCGCGCCTTGAGGGCCATGAACTCGGGCGTGGCGATGACCTCCGCAGCGCGAGGCCGCCCGAGCTTCATCGTCACGAGGTCGCGGATCTGACCGGGCCGGGCCGTCATCACGGCCACCCGGTCGGCGAGGAAGAGCGCCTCGTCGATGTCGTGGGTGACGAAGAGGACCGTCGTTCGCACCTCGCGCCAGACACCGAGAAGCAGCTCTTGCATGGTGAGCCGCGTCTGCGCGTCGAGGGCGCCGAAGGGCTCGTCCATGAGCAGCACGCGCGGCCGGTTGACGAGGGCGCGAGCGATGCCGACGCGCTGCTGCATGCCGCCGCTCAACTCCCCGGGATACGCGCGCTCGAAGCCAGAGAGGCCGACGAGGTTCAGGTAGTCGCGGGCCCGGGACGTCCGCTCCGACTTCCCCACCCCGCGCATCTTGAGGCCGAACTCGACGTTACCGAGCACGGTCTTCCACGGGAACAGCGAGTGCTGCTGGAAGACCATCCCCCGATCGGCCCCCGGCCGGGCGACGCGCTCGCCGTCCACGATCAACTGCCCCGCCGTCGGCTGCACGAAGCCCGCGACCGCGTTGAGCAACGTCGTCTTGCCGCAGCCGGATGGGCCGAGCAACGCCACGAACTCGCCCGGCGTCGTCATCAACGTGAACCGCCGCACCGCCTCCACCGTCCGGCCATTGCGGCCAAACGCGATGCCGAGGTCGGTGATCTCGATGCGGCCGGTGGCGTCGCCCCTCACGCCTCGTCCCTCACGCCCCGTCTTTCATGTGACGGGGCAGCCACGGCATGCAGCGCGCCCCGACCAGCCGGATGAGCGCGCTCGACAGCATGCCGAGCACACCGATGACGAGCATACCGACCACGATCTGCGCGTACTTCACGATCCCGTAGGCGACCCAGGTGAAGTACCCGACGCCGAACTGCCCCGAGATCATCTCGGCCGAGATGAGGCAGATCCACGACACGCCCATGCCCACCGAGAGCCCCGTCACGATCGACGGCAGTGCCCCGGGAATGACGACCTCGCGGAAGATGGCGGCCCGGCCCGCCCCGAGGCTCGTCGCCGCACGCACGAGCTGGCGATCGATGCCCTCCACCCCGTGGATGGTGTTGAGCACGATCGGAAAGAAGGCGCCGAGCGTGGTGATGAACACGATGCTCGACAGTTCGGTGGGCCAGAGCATGATGCTGAGCGGCACCCACGCCACCGCTGGGATCGGGCGCAGCAGCTCGATGGGCGGGAACAGCGTGTCCTCGGCGAACCGGAACCACCCGATGAGCAGCCCGAGCCCGACGCCGAGGACCGTGGCGATGGCGAAGCCCAGCCAGATGCGCTCGAGGCTGGCGAGGATGTGCACGTAGAAGGCGGCACCGCCGAACAGCGCCACCGCCTCCTCCAGCACCTCCGCCGGCGCGGGGATATTTTGGAAGCGCACATAGAGGTCAAGGTCCCACTTCGTCGCGACGTGCCATGCGACGAAGAAGAGCCCGAGGGACAGCACGCGGCGGAAGGGCCGTCGCCAGCCCGCCAGTCGTGGGAACGCTATCGCGTCTGTCCGAGCGGCCGGTGCGCCGATCAGCGGCGCTGTCCCCGCTTCGGGTGCGGCGGCCATCCTACTTGGCGACCCCCAGCTTCTTCGCTTCCTCGAGCGATAGAACTTTCCCGCCGTTCTTGGTCGCGAACGTCTCCGCCTCGTCCTTCCAGGCGAAGGCCACGAGGGAGGCGAGCGCGGCCTTGCCGCTGCCGCCCGATACGTAGAAGGCCCGGTGGGCGAAGAGCTTGAGTCCGGTCGGGTGATCGAAAACGTAGGCGGCGTTCACAGCGCGGCCCGTCTGATCCGCGTCCCGGAGCGCGGCCATCACGGTCGCCAGCGACGCGTAAGGCTTGATGGGCTCGCCCTTCAACCACAGTTCGGCCGCGGCCCGCGGATCCTTGATCGGTGTGCCGGTGGTGGCATCCTTGCCCTCCATGGGCGAGGTGCCCGCCGCCGTCACCTTCTGATCCTTCGCGTAGTCGCGGCCGAGCTCGCGGTACGCCTGCCGGATGAAGCGGTCGTCGATGAAGCCCTCGACGTCCACCTGCTTGATGATCCCCATCTTCTGGAGCACGGTCGCGTCGTACTTGAGCACCTCGACCCACTGGGGCTTGATGGTGGCGTCGAGTGAGAGGAACCCACCACGCCCGAAGTAGAGGTACAGCACCTCCTTGGGGATGGAGGTCCACTGCTCCTGCTTCGTGGTCGCCTCCTCGGGATTCTTCGTGATCCACTCGTTGGCCTCGACGACGGCCTTGAGGTAGGCGACGACGATCTCCGGGTGCTTCTCGAGGAAGTCCTTGCGGACGACGGGACCGTGCAGGTACGCGACCGACGCCTGGCTACCGTCGAAGATCTTCCGCCCAAAACCCTTGAATTCCAGCAGCTCGCCCCACGGACAGAAGTCCGCGTGGGCGTCGATCTTCTTCTCCTGGATGCTGGTGGCGCCGACGGGCGGGCTCTGGTTGATCATGGTGAAGAAATCCAGGGTGAGCGCCCGGTCGACCAGGGCCTTGAGGAGCATCCCGTGGGCGGCGGAGCCGAACGGCACCGAGACCTTCTTGCCCTTGAGGTCGTCGAACTTGTAGATGGGCGCGTCGGCCGGCACCACGATGGAGTTCCCGGAGCCGTTGATGTTGTAGCCGGTCATGGAGACGATGACCGAGCGAAGGCTCTGCGTCTCCTGGAAGCGGGTGATGTTCACGAGGAGCGGGTAGTCGCCCATCACCCCGATGTCGAGCTTGCCGGCCAGCATCTGGTTCGTGATCGGCGGCCCGGAGGTGTAGTCCTCCCACACGATGTCGTACTTCACGCTGGCGTACTTGCCCGCGCGTGGTAGGTGCTTCTCGAGCAGCCCGAGCTGTTTCACGGTAATGCCGCCCGAATAGGTGTCCGTGCACAAGCTCTGGTGGCCAATGCCGATGCGGATCGTCTCCTCTGCCGTCACGGACACGGACACGAGCACGAGCGCCGTGGCGAGGAGGACGTATCGCGACGCGAGTGGTCCGGGCCTCAAGGCAAAAGCCCAATGTGGCTATGACTCTCCACATTTTCTCCCTTCAGAATCCGCTGAGGGCCTTCGAGTGGCGGATGCCCTTCCAGTCAGATCGCTGGGTCCGGCTCACAGTCGGAGACTGAGGCGCGCCAGTCAATGTTCAGGACTGCTGAATTTCTGTATGTGACTGCAGTATTGTGTGGCAGGCTCGGTGCGTGCACCGACACGGCGGGAGTTCTCCAGCGCGCGTCGACGCGCCTGTCGCTTAAAATGCGCTTTCGCGAGCGGGTCCCAGCTCCACTAAAGACGGAACCGAAAAACGGACGCGACGTCCCGCGATCGCCCAATTCGGGTGCGGTCACTCATCCGGGCCCTGAGGCCTCGCCTCCTTACGCGAGCCCGCTGGGTCGTACCGTTGTGCTCATCGTTGACGATGACGCCGGGGTCCGCGAGGCCCTTCACCTCCTCCTCGACGAGGAATATGCGGTGATGGACGCGGCCCACGGACGGACGGCGCTCAGTATGGTACGCGCAGAGCGCGTTGATCTCGTCCTCCTCGACATTCTTATGCCCGAGATCGATGGGCTCGAGATCTTGCAAGAGCTCAAAGCGCTCGAGCCAGACCTTCCGGTCATCATGATGACCGCTGTGAAGACCGTCCGGACCACGGTCGCGGCCATGAAGCTCGGCGCGTCGGACTACGTCACGAAACCGTTCCAGGAAGAGGAGATGCTCGCCGCGATTCGCCGGGCACTCGAGCAGCGGACCAGCCGGCTCGGAGCCGTGGATCAGGACCGGCCCGACCGCGAGGCGCAACTACCCCGGACACATCGCCTCCTCCTCGTGGGCGGCGACGCTGGCTGGCGCGCCACGCTCGCCGTTACGTTAGCGCGCGTGACCAGCGTGGAGACGACCGCCACCCTCGTCGACGGGCTGAACCGAATGCTCAGATTCCGGCCGACCTGCGTGGTTCTGACCGTCAGCCGCTCCGAGGGTGAGGCGGGACGCTTTCTGGGCGCCCTGAGCGCCCAATTGCCCGCCTGCCCAGTGCTCGTGGTGAGCGACGATGCCTATCTGGGCGCCGCGCCGGTCTGGGAAACACTGAACATCCGCTGCGTCCTGCGGCCGCCGGTCAACTCCGGGGATCTGGTGAGCCGGATCGGCGCGGTGCTCCACCCGGGCAGCCGCCTGAGCGGACCCTGGCCGCGGCTTGGGGAATCCGTGAGTCGCACGATTGATCACCTCAGCAGGCATTTCGACGAGGACCTGACGGTCGACAGCATAGCGAAAATGATCGACGTCTCCAGCAGTCACTTGGCCCATCTCTTTCGCTCGGAAATCGGCATGAGCGTGCGGGACTATCTCACCCGCGTCCGCGTAACGATCGCCCAGGATCTCCTGGCGCACACCGACGAGACGCTCGAGTCCATCGCCGCGCGTCTGGGCTTCGCCGACACCTCACACCTCGCCCACGTCTTCCAAAGAATCACGGGCGGGCCCCCGAGCGCCTACAGACGATCGGCCGGCTGACGGACGAGCCGCCCCGGGGCTCAGCAGTCTGAGACATAGGTTCAGCACCCCTGGACATTGATTCCGGCTCTCGGGTGCGCGAAGGTCGCGGCGCGACGGACAGCCTACGACCGCCTGGGAGAAGAGATGGACCAGTGGATGCTCGTTTACGTAGCGATTGGCGCCTTCATCGGCTTCTTTGCCGGCATGCTCGGCATGGGGGGTGGCGGCATCCAAGTGCCCCTGACGACGATGGCCTTTGCCGCCCAGGGCTTTCCGCGCGAGCACATGCTGCACGTCGCGCTCGGGACGGCCATGGCGACCGTCATCTTCACCTCGATGTCGAGCCTGCGTGCCCACAATCGGCACAAGGCGGTCAACTGGGATGTGCTGCGGCGACTGGTCCCGGGGATCGTCGTCGGGACCGGCCTCGGCACCGTGCTGGCACGGCACATCCCGACGTTTCCGCTGGCGGTGATCTTCACGGTGTTCGTCCTCTACATGGCGTCGAGCATGCTCTTCAACTGGAAGGCGAAGCCGACGCGCCATCTGCCCGGGCCGGTGGGTATCTTCATCGCCGGGACCGCAATCGGCGTCTGCTCGGCGCTGGCGGCCATGGGCGGCGCCACCCTGACGATTCCGTTCCTCGTCTTCTGTAACGTGCCCTTCCACATGGCGATCGGCACCGCGTCGGCGGTGGGCTTCCCGATCGCCGTGGTCGGGTCGATCGGCTACCTCGTGAACGGCTGGGGCGCTCCGGGCCTCCCAGCGCAGACGGTGGGCTTCATCTACGTGCCGGCCTTGATCGGGTTCACCGTGGGCAGCATCGTGCTGGCCCCCATGGGCGCGCGGCTGGCCCATCGCACGTCGGAGCGCTCGCTCAAGCGGATCTTCGCCATCGTCATCGGCGCGCTGGGTCTCAAGATGCTGGTCGCGCTGGCGTAGCGACCGCGATGCACAATCGGATCGGCAGGCTGCTGATCGCCAACCGCGGCGAAATCGCCATCCGCGTCATGCGCGCCGCGCAAGAGCTCGACATCCGGACCGTCGCCATCTTTTCTGAGGCAGATCGCACCGCCCTCCATCGCTTCGCCGCCGACGAGAGCTATCTCGTGGGGGCCGGCCGCACCCCGGTCGAGGCCTATCTCGACGTGGGAGACGTCGTGGGTGTGGCGCGCCGAGCGCGCGTGGATGCCATTCATCCCGGATATGGTTTTCTCGCCGAGAGCCCCGACTTCGCCGCCGCGTGCGAGCGGGCCGGCATTGTGTTCATCGGTCCGGACCCGGAGGTGCTGAGCACGCTGGGCAACAAGGCCGCCGCGCGGGCCCTGGCGCTGGCGTCGGGCGTCCCCGTCTTGGCCGGCACCGGGCCGTTGCCGCGCGACCTCGAGACGGTCAACGACCTCGCGGCCGCCATCGGCTATCCGGTCATGCTCAAGGCCAGCTCGGGCGGTGGCGGGCGGGGCATGCGCGTGGTCGAGTCAGCCTCCGAGCTCGCGGCACTCGTCGAGGAGGCGCGACGCGAAGCCGGCAGCGCCTTCGGCGACGACGAGGTGTATCTCGAAAAGCTCGTGCGCCGGGTACGCCACGTCGAAGTCCAGATCCTCGGCGATCTGTGCGGCAACGTGGTCCATCTGTTCGAGCGGGATTGTTCCGTCCAGCGACGCCATCAGAAGGTGGTCGAGCGGGCGCCGGCGCCGTATCTGACCCAGGCCCAGCGCCGGAGGCTCTACGACGCGGCGCTCGCGCTGGCGCGCGCCGCCCACTACACCCAGGCCGGGACCGTCGAGTTTCTCCTCGACGCCGACACGCAGGCGTTCTACTTCATCGAATTCAATCCGCGTTTGCAGGTCGAGCACACCGTCACCGAGGCAATCACGGGAGTCGACATTGTCAAGGCGCAGCTGCGGATCGCCGGCGGGGCAAAGATCGGCGATCCCGCTTCCGGTGTGCCGTCGCAGGACGCGATTTCCTTCTCGGGGCATGCGCTCCAATGCCGCGTGACGACCGAGGACCCGGCGCACGGCTTTGCGCCGGCTCACGGGCGGCTCACCGCCTGCCAGAGCCCGGCCGGCTTCGGCATCCGGGTCGACGCCGGGAGCGCGCACGCAGGAGCGGTGGTCAGCCCGTTCTACGACTCGCCGCTCATGAAGATCACCGCCTGGGGCGACTCGCCGGAAGAGTCGATTCGACGCATGGCCCGCGCCCTGCGGGAATCTCGTATTCAAGGGGTCGCATCCAATCTGCAATTCCTCGCGCGCCTCATCGCGCATCCGGCGTTTGCGTTCGGCGAGTGCACCACGGGCTTCATCGATGAGACGCCCGAGCTCGTCCAGGCCACGCCGTCGGGGGACGGGGTCGCCGGGCTGCTCCAGTTTCTCGGAGAAGTGATCGTCAACGGAAATCCGGAGGTGCAGGGGCGCCCGCGACCCTCGGCGCCTCTAGCAAAGGCGCCCCTGCCGTTCTACGAGACGGATGGCCCCCTGCCCCTCGGCAGCCGCGATCGGCTGCGGGAGCTCGGACCGGAGCGTTTCCTCGCCGAAATGCGCCGGGGCAAGCGCATTCTCTTCACCGACACGACCGTCCGCGACGCGCAGCAGTCGCTGCTCGCGACGCGGGTGCGGACCCACGACATCCTGGCCATCGCCCCCGCCTATGCCCGGCTGGCGCCGCAGCTCTTTTCCCTCGAATGCTGGGGCGGCGCGACCTTCGACGTCATGCTGCGATTTCTGCGCGAGGACCCCTGGGAGCGGCTGGCTCGCTTGCGCGCAGCCGTTCCCAACATTCTCTTGCAGATGATGGTGCGGGGCTCGAACGCGGTCGGCTACACCAGCTATCCCGACAACGTGGTGCAGCACTTCATCGCGCAGGCGGCGCGGGAGGGCATCGACCTGTTCCGCGTCTTCGACGCCTTGAACGGCGTCGCCAACATGCGCGTCGCCATCGACGCCGTGCGCGAGTCCGGGGCCCTGTGCGAGGTCGCGATGTGCTACACGGGCGATCTGTTCGATGCGGCGCGCCCGAAGTGGAACCTGCGTTACTACGTCGATCTCGCCCGGCAGCTCGAGCGCGCCGGGGCGCAGATCCTCGGGATCAAGGACATGGCGGGGGTGTGCCGGCCGCGCGCGGCGCGCGCGCTGGTGGAGGCGTTGAGGGCCGAGGTGGGGCTGCCCATCCATTTCGACACGCACGATACCAGCGGCATCGCCGCCGCCAGCGTCCTGGCCGCCATCGACGCGGGCGCCGATGCGGTCTACGGCGCCCTCGATGCCATGAGCGGGTTGACGTCGCAACCGAATCTCAGCGCCATGGCGTCGGCGCTGGGGGGCACCGAGCTCGACCCCGGCCTGAACCCCGAGGTCTTGCAGATGTTGTCACGCTACTGGGAAGCCGTGCGCCGCCACTACGCGCCGTTCGAGGCCGACATGCGCGCCGGCACGGCGGACGTCTACCGGCACGAGATGCCCGGCCCGCAGTACACGAACCTCCGCGAGCAGGCTCGGGGCGTCGGGCTCGAGCACCGCTGGGACGAGATCGGCCAGCGGTACGCCGAGGTCAACTTGCTGTTCGGCGACCTCGTGAAGATCACGCCGACGTCCACCGCGGTTGCTGACATGGCGCTCTGCATGGTCGCGAACGGGTTGAGCCGCGACGATGTGCTCGATCCGCGCCGTGACGTCGCCTTCCCGAAGTCGGTGGTGGCGCTGTTCCGCGGCGAGGTCGGCTACCCGCCCGAGGGCTTCCCGGCGGAGCTGCAGCGAAGGGTGCTCAAGGGTCAGCGGGCGATCGATGGACGGGCCGCCGCGCATCTGCCGGCGGTCGATCTGGCCGCGCGGCGGCGCGACCTCGAGGCCACGCTGCACCGCCCGGTGAGCGAGCGAGAGCTGTCGTCCTGGCTACTGTTCCCGACCTTGTTCCACGAGTGCGCGCGGCATCGGGAGCGCTTTGGCGATGTCTCGGTGCTGCCGACCACGGCGTTCTTCTACGGGCTCCCGGACGGTGAAGAGATCGAGGTCGAAGTCGCACCGGGCAAGAGGCACGTGATCGGCCTCCAGGCTCGATCCGCCACCGATGCCGACGGTTTCGTGACGCTCTGCCTGACGCTGGACGGCCAGCTCCAGCTGATCCGGCTTGCGACCGCCGCGGCGACCGTGCAGGCGACTCGCGCGCAAGCCCAGGATGGCAATCGCGCCCACGTGAGCGCCGCGCTGGCCGGCATCGTCGTCGCGGTGGCGGTGCGACCCGGTCAGCTCGTCGCCAGAGGCGGCACGCTCCTGGCGATTGAGGCGATGAAGATGGAGACGCACATCGTGGCCGAGCGCGATGCCATGGTCGCCGAGGTGTACGTCAAGCCGGGCGATGCGGTGGGCCCGCGCGATCTGCTGGTCGTGCTGTCGTGATCGCCGCGCCACGGCAAGAATAGCCGCGCGCCGCCTCAGGCCCGCTTCAACGCCACCAGCGACTGCAGGAGCCGATCCATCTCGCGCTCGAGCGCCGCGGCGAGCTTTTCGGAGACGCCCGTGTCCTCCGCTCGCGCGGCCGTCTCGAGGTCCAGGGCAAGCTCTGCCGCCGTCGTCGCACCGATCACCTTCAGAGCCCCCTTCAGCGTGTGGGCCTCTCGGGTCAAGTCCACGGCGTCGCCGCCCGCGATCGCGCGCCGAATCGCCTCCAGGCGTACGGGCGCGTCTTCGGCGAAAATCCCCAGCAGCTCGTCGAGAAGCTCGCGGTCCCCGCCAACGTATTTGAGCGCGGCGGTGAGATCGAATCCGGCCTCCGCAGCCGGCTCAGCCTCCGTGGGTGCCGCCGGGACGGTAGCCGCGCGGTCGTCGCCGAAGATCCGGTCCAGCGCGACCGCCAGATCCTCGGGCTTGATCGGCTTGGTCAGGTACTCGTCCATGCCGGCCGACAGGCATCGCTCGCGATCCCCCTGCATGGCGTACGCGGTGAGCGCCATGATCGGCAGCCGTCGACGGCCCGGATTTCGGGCTTCGCGCTCACGGATGGCCGCCGTCGCCGCCAACCCGTCCATCTCGGGCATCTGCACGTCCATCAATACCAGATCGAACGAGCGCGCCTCGTACGCCTCCACGGCTTCCCGTCCGTTGTTCGCGACGACGGCCACGTGGCCCATCCTTTCCAGGAGGCGGAGGATCAGGAGCTGGTTGACCGGGTTGTCTTCGGCGACCAGCACCTGCAGGCGCGGGGATGACGCGTCGGAACCGGGTGTACCCGACGACGACGGAACGGTCGCCGTCTCGCCCGATTGCCCCAGAGCCAGGAGCACCGCGTTGAGTAGCTCGGAGGGGGTGAAGGGCTTGACCAGGTGGCGCGAGATTCCCAGCGTGCGGCAGCGGGCGAGGTCGCCGCTCATCACGTCCGATGTCAGCAGCATGATGGTCACGCCGGCCAACCCCGGCTGTTGACGGATGTGCTCGGCCACGGCGAAGCCGTCGAGGTCGGGCATGTGGGCGTCGAGGAGCACCAGCCGGAACGTTTGTCCGCTGGCCCGCGCCGTCTGAAGGGCGGCCAGCGCGGACCGCCCGTCGGCCACGATCGTCGGGGCCACGCCCCACGCGATGAGCGTCGCCTGGAGCAGCCGGCGGTTGGTGGCGTTGTCGTCGGCCGCCAGGACGGGAAGCCCCCGCAACGCGCGAGGCGGCGCTGCCACGGGCTTGGCAGCCGGCTGCCGGGTGCGCTGGAGCACCGCCGTGAAATAGAAGGTGCTCCCCCGGTCTACCTCGCTGTCGAGCCAGATTCGCCCGCCCATCCGCTCGACCAGCCGGCGTGAGATGGCGAGCCCCAGCCCCGTCCCACCGAACCGGCGCGTGGTCGAGGCGTCCGCTTGCGCGAAGGCGTCGAAGACGATCGAGCATTTGTCGGCGGGGATCCCGATGCCCGTGTCCTGCACGGCCACTCGCAACGTCACGGTGTCGAGCGTCACCGCCTCGGCGTCGACGCGTACGGCGACCTCGCCCCGCTCGGTGAACTTGATCGCGTTGCCGATCAGGTTGAGGAGGATCTGACCCAGGCGGCCCGTGTCGCCGGCCAGGTCATCCGGTACATCGGGATGGATCTCGTAGGCCACCTCGATCTGCTTGGTGTGGGCGAGCGGCGCGATGGACTTGACCGTCTCGGCCACCGTATCGCGCAGGGCGAATGGTATCGTCTCCAGCTCGAGGCGCCCGGCCTCGATCTTCGAAAAATCGAGGATGTCGTTGATGATGGTGAGCAGGGCCTCGCCCGAGCGGTGGACGGTTTCGGCGTACTCCCGCTGCTCCGGAGTCAACATGGTGTCGAGCAGGAGCGCGGTCATTCCGATCACACCGTTCATCGGCGTCCGGAGCTCGTGACTCATGGTGGCCAGGAACTCGGACTTCGCGCGGTTGGCGGCTTCGGCGGCGGCTTCTTTGCGCTTCAAGACACTGATGTCGCGGACGACGGTGAGCTCGCCCAGCGGGCGACCGCCGCCATCGCGGAGCGGCGTCGTCACCACTGACACTTCGACGAGCTGTCCCGACCTGGTCTTGGCGCGGGTCTCGAACGAGGCCGGCACCGCGTGCTCACCGAACGACACGGCGGGGTTGCCGTCGGCCCCCCCTTCGTCCCAGAGGTCGAGCTCCTGCAGCGCCTGGCCCATCGCCTCAACCGCGCTGTAGCCGTAGAGCCTGGTCGCGCCCTGGTTCCACGAGGTGACGAGGCCGTGCTCGTCGTGGGAAAAGATGGCGTCGCTCGATTGCTCGACCTGCATGGCGAGCAGTCGGTTCTTCTCCTCGCTGCGGCCCAGCGACGCCAGCAGGGACTCGATGTTGGCGGCCATGCTGTTGAACGCCTGGATGCACTGCGCCGTTTCGGGCGGGCCGGCGAGGGAAATCCGGACGGCGTAGTCGCCCTGGCCGAAGCGTCGGGCGCTAGCCGCCAGGGCGTGGAGAGGTCGCACCCCGCTGCGAAGCACGACGAGCGTCACCCCGAGCGACAAGCCGGTCCCCAGCAGCAGGATGCCGAGCTTCTCCCAGAAGCCTCGCCACAGCTTGTTGATGGACACCGCGGGGTTGATCCGCAAAAAGACCGTGCCGTATTTTTCCCCGCCCACCACGACGGCTTGCGACTGCTCCAGGACGGGCAGATCGAGCCAGTCGACGAACCAGCGCGGCGCTGCGACCTTGATATTGGGCCCCTGGGCCGAGACGGGATGCCCGGAGTTGTCGATCCACGCGAATTTCCCGATCGCGGGCTGCCGGGCGCGGGCCTGCACCATCTGCTCGATGACCGAGTAGTCGCCCACCACCGCCGGCCCGCTCATCGCCGGACCGGCGAACGTCATCTCCTCGCTGAGCTGTTCGCGCAGCGCGGTGCGTTGATCCGCGATCTCTCCGTGGAGAATGGAATAGAGCAGCGCGACTCCGCACGCCACCAGGGCCAGGCTGGAGCCGAGCACGAGGCGGGCGGTGAGCGAGAGATCAATGCGCCAGCGCCGGACGGGCAACGGGTGCACTACTGCAGCTCGATCTTCACCAGGGTGGTGCGATAGAACCGCCGCATGTTGTCGAAGTCACTGTCCTTCGCCGCGATGAAGCTGAGCGGCGTCGTCTGCCTGAGCAGGGCCGCGCCCGACGCCAGCACCTTCGTCCCCTCCGGGTCATCGGACATCTGGAGAAACGCCGCCTGCACCGCCTTGACCGTCTCGGCCGGCACGGACGGGTGGGACGAGAGGGCGAGGCTGAGAAACTTGTCCGAGCTCCACAACACGCGGTAGGGGATGTTCTCGCGCTGGGCGAAGGCGCGCATCACGTCGGCATTCACGCCGGCGGCGACGGTGCGCCCGGCCTTCAACTGCCCCATCGCGCCTTCCTGGTTGCCGGCGAAGAGCGGCTTGACGTGAATTCCCTTGCGGAGCAGCGCGTCCATGGGCAGGTGATAGCCGAGGAACGCGGCGGTGTGCGGGAAGACCACCTCTTTGCCCTCGAGATCGGCCAACGACTGGATCGGGGAGTCCTTCAAGACCACGATCTCTCCGCTCTGCGACTCTCCCTTGGGACGCCCGAACACGCGGTAGCCGCTCTCTTCGTTCTCCTTGATAAAGTTGTGGTTGGAGTAGAGAAAATTCAGCTCGCCGCGGCGGACCATGGCGGTGTGCTCCGGGCCGGTTGGCGCGACTCTCAGCCGCAGTGGCACTCCGCTGCGCTCAGAGACGTAGCGCAGAATCGGATTCCAGAATTCCGCGGTCAGGGTCGGGCTGCGCCAGATGATGACGCCGAACGAGAGCGGCTGGGTCTCCGACCAGCCATGCGTCCCGAGCGCCAGCAGCAGCATGATCACCGAAGCGGTGCCGATCCACCTCCTCATGGGCCTCCTCCAATTCGCCGGCATAGCAAGCCGTCCTCTATACAGCAAGGCCCGAGCCAAACCTCTTTCTCATTGAAAGATCTCTAGTTAGACGCTTCTGACGTGCAGCGTCGTCGCCGGTGGCGCCACGAAAATGTCAGATCTGTCATGGGCCCGGTCAGGACAGGTCAGGCAAGCACTCCTGGCGACGCGGTCGGACGTGGACCAGACGACCTTCCGCTCGAAGGGCGATGCGACCGAAATCCTCCAGAGGGTAGTCGCGCGCGCGAAGATCGCGCGGGTCGGCCGCGATCGCTTACGGACGACTCCAGCAGTACGAGGGAACCCAGCTCGCGCTCAGGGTCTCTGGCGCGATCGTGCTGTAATCGAACGCTTCTGCCTCCTTCATCATCCGGGGAATATCGAACAGGAGCGTCGATTCCGGGATGCCGCCGAAGAACGCGCGGAACATCGGCTTCACCATCAGCTTGGCCATGCGCAGGCCGATGGGGCCGATGAAGTTCCGGCGCTCCCCGACATGGGCGAGCTCGTCCGTCATGATCTCGCGCAACAGCGCGCGGACCCGGTCCCTGACCTCGGGCTCGTCGGCGAGGATCTCGTCGAGCATCTTGTCGGTGTGCAGATAGACCGTGAGCCCCATCAGCTCGCTCACGAAGGCCGGCGGCGCCACGAGCGCGCCCGGCAGGCGCGAGAATGCGCCATAGAGTTGCTTCGTCCGCTTCGGCAGCGGCCCCCATTCCACGCCTTCGAGACGGAACGTCTGGAACATCTCGTGAAAGAGGCGCATGTGACAGAACTCTTCGGCGAGGTGATAGCGGCTGATCTTGTCGATCAGCCTCACCCCCTGGGCCATGGTCGGCGTGACGTCCCACGCCGCCGAGATCCCAACCCACTCGTGACGGGCAAACTTGTAGAGGAAGGTCAGCAGCAGCGTCCTCCGATCGAGGCTCTGCGGATCGTCCTGCATCGTGTCGTAGTTGCGATCGAAGCTCTCCGAGAGCGGCTTCCGCGACCGGACGGCGCGTTCTTGGAACCGGACGAGGGCTCGCTGTTTCTCCGTGAGGTCCTTTGCGTCTTCGAGGATCTGGCCGTTCTTCCTCTGCACGTAGATCCAGTAGCTCTCGAAGTTCTCCGCCCGCTCGCGATCGGTCGCGGGTGAGAAGATCGACCGCGTCCTGGACCGGGCGACCGGGCCCATGTCGGCGCTCAGACCTGCCCGTCCCACGACGCGCCGCCGACTTCGCGCCAGCGCGCGCGAATCCGCTCGAACTCGTCCGGGGGCAAGGCACCGGCTTGGAGCAACGCGGCGTTCTGCTGCCACCGCTCCGGCTTCGTGGTTCCGACGATCGCCGTGTGGACGCCCGGCGCGCTCAGCGTGAAGCGCAGCGCGGTGCCCAGGGCGGTCTCGGGCGCGGCGCTGAGAAACGCATAGTCGAGCGTCCGGAGGCGCGACCAGTAGGTTTGGTAGTACGACTCGGCCGGTTTTCGCTCGTATCGCCACGCGACGTTGGCCAGGGGTCGCTTGGCGATCACGCCCAGCCGCCGGGCGCTCGCCAGCGGCAGCGTGAGCTCGATGGCCTGCTGGTCGGCGATGCTGATCGAAGTCTGGAGCGTGTCGAAGCGCCCGCACTCCACGGCGTAGCGCGCCGCCTCACCGTCGCCGCTGTAGCCGATGTACCGCGCCCAGCCCCGCTCGCGGGCCCGCTCGAGGGCCTCGACCGCCTCGCCCGCTCGAAGCTCCGCGAGCGAGCAGCTGTGCAGCTGGATGAGGTCGACATAGTCGGTCGCCAGGCGCCGCAGGCTGCGTTCGATGCTGGCCAGGAGCGGTGCTGTCCGCCAGTCCGCGCGCGCCCAGCCTCCGGCATGCCCGCACTTGGTGAACAGATGGAACTCCCGCCGCCGGGAGGCGATCGCCTTCCCGATCAGGCGCTCGCTGTCCTCATAGCACTCCGCGGTGTCGATCACGTTCAACCCGGCGTCGAGCGCGCTCCCGAGGAGTCGCGCGACCGTGCGCTTGCTCGCGCCCTGGTAGCCGATCTCGGAGCCGCCGAAGCCGAGCACACTCGCCTCGATGTCGGTCCGGCCGAGTCGACGCCGCTCCACCACCCCGGTCGCGAGGCTCCGCCCGCGGGACGCCATCATCAGCGTCACGGTACCATACGCGTGTAGCAGACCGACTCGGTCGACCTGAGCGAGGCGCGACTCTCAACCAAGGAGGACCCTCATGACCAGGATCAGCGAAGTCGAACGTCCGGGGATCACCGTCCGCGCGTTCTACCGGATCGGCAAGGCGATCTTCGGGAAGGTGCCCACACCGGAGCGGCTCATGGCCCACCGCCTGCCGCTCATGCTCGGGCTCGGCGGGCTCTACGCCTCGATCGAGTGGTTCGGGCGCATCGAGCCCACGCTCCGGGCGCTGCTCAACGTCCACGTCGCGGCGCTGTACGGGAGTGCCTACTGAATGGACATCCGTCGCGCCGTCGGCGCGACCGTGGGCATCCCGCGCGAGAAGCTCGACGACCTCCTGCGCCATCGGGAGAGCGATCGGTTCACGGCGCGGGAGCAGGTGGCGCTCGAGTACGCTGAGCGCATCACGCGCGACGACCGGGACGTGAGCGACGGGTGCCTCGCGCACCTTCGCGAGCACTTCTCGGAGGCCGAAGTCGTCGAGCTGACGTTCATCGTGGGATACCAGACGTTCGCCAGCAAGTTCGCGAAGGCGTTTCGGCTCGTCCCGCAGGGATTCGCGTCCGTGTAAATTCTGCCGCGTAAGTTCTCCCACGGCGCGTGTAAATCTTCGTTGGCTTCATCCTGGCGATGCGCCGCGCCGGGATGAAGCCATACCGGGCACATTTTTCACGCCGTGGCGCAAGCTCTCGAGATCCGGTCGGTTCGGTGATGCCCGCCCTCGATCGATCGGTGGCATGCCCGTTGCTTTCAAGAGCTAGCGCCCGGACGAAACGTCCGGCGGGAGGTTTTGTGATGAGAAGCCAGCACCGAAGCTCCGTCGTCAGGAAGCTCGCCCTCGTCACGTTGACGGCGTTGATCGTGTCGTTGATCACCATCGCCGCCGTCGGGGCCGAATCCCGGCTCCGCACGCTGCGCTCGAAGATGGCTCCCGACGACTTGCAAACGGCTCTCGTCCCTCGCGACATCTCGCAGGACTTCGCTCCGGTCGCCGAGCTGCGGCCGGTGCACTTCGATTTCGACAAGGCCAAGGCGCGTGCCGCTGACGCCAAGATCCTGGATGCCGACGCCGAGTGGCTCAAGGCGAACTCGAGCTATCCCATCCTGATCGAGGGCTATGCGGACCAGCGTGGGACCGACCGGTACAACCTGGCCCTGGCCGAGCGCCGAGCCGAGTTCGTGCGGGATCAGCTCGTCGCGCGCGGAATTCCCGCTGGTCGCATCTCGGTGGTCACCTATGGCGAGACGAGGCCGGCCTGCCGCCAGCCCATTGGTTCGTGCATGCCGCAGAACCGTCGCGCCGAGATCCTCGTCGCGCGCAGCGACAACCAGCGACCCTGACGCAGCACTCCGAACGGCCTGAAGCGCTCCCGCGGTCCGACGCTCGGCGCCGGGCCGCGGGTCTTCTCACCGCGCGCAGCGATTCCGTAGGGCGCGGCGATCCCTAAGCGAGCGCGGCGACCCCCGCGTTGGCAAATTGCTCGTCCTCGTGAGACTGAACCCCGGACACGCCGATCGCGCCGACGCACTCGTTCTGATACATGATGGGCACGCCGCCCTGAATCGGCAGGCTGCCCGGGAACTTGATGAACGAGGGCCGTTCCTTGACGCGGTCCTCCCAGAACTTGGTGGGGCGGCCGCGTGCGCGCCGCCGTCGCCGCCTTCTCGGTCGCGACCTCGGCGGTCACGGGCCCAGCGCCGTCCAGCCGCTCGAGATACAGCAGGTAGCCGGCGTCGTCCACCACCGCGATGGAGACGTTCCACTTGTTCTTGGTCGCCTCGCCCTTGCAGGCGACGACCATCTTCTGAACATCCGACGCGGTCAGAGCAGGTCGGTTGCTCATGGCTCGCAGGCCTCCTTCGGGTCGCGCTGGGCGGACTGTAGAGCAGCCTTTGTCAACGAAGCGCCGGCGTTGACACGTCGGGCGGTGCCGCCTAGCATCCCGGTGACCGACGCGAACGGCGAACTTCGATTCATTGGGTCCCGTCGAGCACAGGCCGGCGAGGGCCTGAGGGGCGGACGGCTCACGCCGTCGGTACCCGAGGAGCGTGACGACGATGCGAACGCTGATCCAGGGCGGCTGGGTGGTCGGCTATAGCGGTGGCGGACACGAACTGATTCCCAACGGGTGCGTGGTGTTCGAGGACGACCGCGTCATCCACGTGGGGCGCCAGTTCGACGGAGCGGTTGACCGACGTGTCGACGCTGCCGGTAAGCTCGTGTCGCCGGGCCTGATCAACTGTCACCTGCACGCCGCCACGAACGCGGGCCAGGCGGTGTTCCTCGACGGGCTCAAGGCCGACTACTTCGGGAGCAACTTCGTCGGCTACGTCGCGCCCCGCCGGGGCGTCCCGGTGCCGCGCGCCGGCGACCGTGCGGACGTGGCCGGGACCTATGGTCTCTGGTCGGCGCTCCGCGCCGGCGCCACGACGATCATGGACGTCGGCACCATGCCGGGCGGCCCGGCGGGCTTCACCCGCATCGCGGGCGAGCTCGGCATCCGGGCCTACGTCGGCCCGGCGTTCCGCTCCGCGAGCTACGCGTTCGACGGCAGCCGGATCGCGTGGGAGTGGGACGAGGCCAACGGCATCGCCGGTCTCGAGCGCGCAGTGGCCTACATCAAGGAGTACGACGGCGCCTACAACGGTCGCATCCGCGCGATGCTCTACCCGGGTCAGCTCGACACCTGCACGCCAGAGCTCCTGCGTCATGCGCGCCGGTGGGCCGACGATCTCGGCGTCCCGATGCAGCTGCACGCCGCCATGAACCAGCGCGAGTTCCACCACATCCTCGAGCAGCATGGCCAGACACCGATCCAGCTCCTGCACTCGATTGGATTCCTCAAGCCGCGCACCGGCCTCGGGCACTGCGTGTTCCACAACGAGCACTCCTGGTGCCACTACCCCTACGCCGACGACTTGAAGCTGCTCGCCGACAGCGGCGTCACGGTCGTCCACGCGCCGTACAAGTACGCCAAGATGGGCGTCAAGTTCGAGTCGTTCGAGCGCTACCGCGCGCTCGGGATCAACATCGCGCTCGGCACCGACACCTACCCGCAAGACCTCATCCACGAGATGCGCTGGGCCGCGCTGATGTGCCGCCTGGCCGACGGAAGCTTCCGGGTCGGGCGGCCGCAGGACGTCTTCGACGCCGCCACGCTCGGTGGGGCGCGCCACCTCGGCCGCGACGACCTCGGCCGGCTGGCGCTGGGCGCCAAAGCCGACATCATCGTGGTCGACCTGCTCCAGCTCAACTACGGCGCCGTACACGACCCGATCAAGGCGCTCGTCGACTGTGGCAGCGGACGCGACGTCGAGACCGTCATCGTCGACGGCCAGGTGCTCGTGGAAGGAAGCCGCGCGGTGCACGTCGACGAGCAGGCGTTGTTACGAGACGTGCAGGCTGAGGGCGAGCGTCTGTGGAAGGCCATCCCGCAATGGCACTGGACCGGCAAGCCGCTCGACGAGATCGCGCCGTCGAGCTATCCGGTGCGAGGGGCGCACTGAGGACCGTCGATACCATCCCACCCAGAGGGAGCCAGCTCAGATGCGCGGTGAGCGACGAGCTCCGCCGATTCTTGCTCACTGGGCACAGATGTCTTTGAACGGTTCGCGATTCCCGGGCGAATGGTCAGCGCGATGTGGCACTCTGGCGCGGCGACTTCGATTTTTGTCAGAGCGTGGCCGCGACGGTGGCGATCGGGGCGCGATGAGCGCCCCGACGGCTCACCAGCAGCGAAGCGAGTCGTGCAAGATCGCGACGAGCTCGGCCGAGCCGACGGCTCGCGGCGCACCGCTCAGAAGGCGCGGCTGCTTCAGCGTGCCCTCGACCAGCGCGGGGACGTCGCGCTCGCCGTAGCCGAGCGCGCTGAGGCCGTTGGGAACGCCCACGTCCCGCATGAGCGCGACCAGCGCGCCGGGCAGCGCTTCCCGCGCTTCACGCTCGGAGAGGCCGGCCGTCGAGACGCCCATCAGCTCTGCGGCACGGAGGTGCCGCTCTGGCGACGCGGCGTACGTGAAGCGAAAGGTGGCCGGGGCCGTCACGACGACCGAGACCCCGTGCGGGACGAGCGCGTGGGTGGTTCGATAGCCGCTCGGCACGTAGTCACGCACGAGGCCGGCGATCGGATAGCCGAGGGCGTGCGGGATGTGCACGCCGGCGTTGCCGAAGCCGACGCCCGCGTAGTTCGCCGCCAGCGCCAGATTCACGCGCGCCTCGAGGTCGAGCCCGTTGAGCACCGCCCGCCGCAGGTACTTGCCGACGTACTCGATGGCCTTCTCGCACCAGATGTCACTCGCCGGGTTGGCGCCGATGTATGCCGGGCGATCGGGTGGGTGGTGCTTGAGCCGAGCGTTGTACGGGCGCGTCGTGTACGACTCGATCGCGTGCGTCAGGATGTCGGCGCCCGCGGCGGCCGTCACCTCGGGCGGCGCGGTGAGGGTGTTGAGCGGGTCGACGATGCCGAGGGCTGGGCGCAACAGCCGGTGCGACACACCGGCCTTCACGTGGTGGTCGAGGACGTGGGTCACCGCCACCGCCGTCGTCTCGCTCCCGGTCCCCGCGGTCGTCGGCACGGCGACCAGGGGCTTGAGCGGACCCGGGACCGGCCGGCCACGGCCGACGGGCTGGTTCACGTAGTCGAGCAGCGGCGCCGGATACGTCGTCAAGAGATTGACGGCCTTGCAGGTGTCGAGCGCGCTGCCGCCGCCGACGGCGACGAGCCCATCGAGCTCGCGCTGGCGGGCGTACTCCGCGGCTTCTTCCATCGACCGATCGGTCGGCTCGATCTCGACCCCGTCGTAAATGTCGGCCTTGACGCCTTCTTCTTCCAGGAGCGCGCGGATACGGTCGGGCAGCCCCAGCTCGCCGATGTGCCGGTCGGTCACGATCAGAACCCGCTTGAGCCCGAGTCGACGGGCGTCGTACGCGATCTCGTCGGTGGCGCCGAGCCCGAACTTGATCGGCGACGCCTCCATCACGAACACCGTCTCGGTCGGCAGGGTCACGCCCTTCATGCGGTTCCTCTCTTTTAGCCGCGCCTCGGCCGGCGGGGCCCCAGCCCCGCGACGGCCTGCAGCGCGCACCTCGCCGTCCACCGATTATAATCGGCCCAGTGGATCGATCGCCGCTCCCCGCCCCTTCCCCGTCGCCGGGCACGAAATTCGGGGCGCTTCACCACCGTGACTACCGTCGCTACTTCGTGCTGGTGCTCCTCAGCGCGACAGCCGACAACATCGAGCACGTCATCAGCTACTGGGTGATCTTCCAGGCGTTCCACTCGCCGACGCTCGCGGGGTTCGCCGTCATCAGCCACTGGGTGCCTTTCCTCCTCTTCTCGGTGTACGCGGGCACCCTGGCCGACCGCTTCGATTGCCGCAAGCTCATCCAGATCTCGCAGGGGCTGTTCGCGCTCGCGTCGCTCGCGTGGGCCGTCCTTTTCCTCACGGGGACACTGCGCATCTGGCACGCGGCGGTGATCTTGCTCGTCCACGGAGGGGCCGGCGTGATCGGGCTGCCGGCGTCGCAGCTCATCGTCTACGACATGGTGGGGCCTGAACGCCTGCCGAGCGCCATCCGGCTCAACGCCACGAGCCGGTATCTGGCGATTCTTCTCGGCCCCGCGGTCGGCGGCGGGCTCATGCTCGTCCTCGGCCCGGGCCTGGGCCTCCTGACCAACATCCTCATCTATGTTCCATTCACGCTCTTTCTGCTGCGCATCCCGTACACGGGTCACCGGCGCGACGGAGGGCGGCGCGCGTCCGGCTTCGGGCTCGTCGAGATCCGCCGGCTCCTCGCCGAGGCTCGCTCCGATCCGCGCTTGCTCATGATGATCGTGCTGGGCGGCACCACGTCGTTCCTGGTCGGCAACGCCTTTCAAGCCCAGATGCCGGAGTACGCGCACAATCTCGGGGCCGACGAGACGGGCACCTGGTACAGCGTACTGCTCGCGGGCAACGCGGCCGGCGCCATCATCGGCGCCTTGCTGCTCGAGAGCACGGCGTTCATCCGGCTCAGTGCGCGGACCGCGATCGCGTGCGCGGCGGTCTGGGGCGTGTCGATGGCGCTGTTTCCGGCGGCGACGAGCTATCCGGCGGCGGTGGCGCTCCTCGTCCTGGCCGGCATCTTCAACATCGCGTTCACGTCGATGGCGCAGACCATCATCCAGCTGCTGGCCCCGCCCCACCTCCGGGGCAGCATGGTGGGACTCTTCAATACCTCCATACTGGGCCTGCGCGCCGGCAGCGGCCTGACGGTCGGCGTTCTCGGCGCGGTGATCGGCGTGCAGTGGTCGCTGTCGCTCAGCTCGGCGGCGGTCGTGCTGGTCGCGCTCGGCCTGCTCGTCGCCGACCTTCGCGCGCGACCGCGGCCCGGCTTCTTCGCCTAGCCGGCGGCTCAAAAAGGTCCATCTGCTTCGTTGGCGCCCTCGCATCTGGACCTTTTTGAGCCGCCGGCTCGATCTTCAGCGTTCGGCGACCGCGGCCGAGAGGCAAGCGCGGTCAGGCGCCGACAGTCGCGCGGATGCTCTTGAGGTGCTCGTCGATGTGGTTTAAAAGGATGCCGCCGACGACCTGCTCGACGCTCATCGGCGGCATGCCGGTAAGGACCGTCCCGCTCTTGGCGAGATCGGTATCGCTGAGCCCGCGCAACACCGCGGCGGCCGCGGCCGCGCTCTTCTTGTGCAGCGCGACGGTCTCCGCCTTGGTGGCCTTGGCGTGCTCCTGGGCGTGCTTCGCGTTCATGTCGTGGAGCATGTCCATCGTGAAGTTCGAGATGGACTGGCCGCCCGCGACGGTCTTGATGATCCCGGCGATCCCCTCGTGCCCCCCCGCCATGTGGTGCGCGACCACGCCGACCGTCCACTTCTCCGCCGACGTCGTCTTCTTCCAGTCGGCGTCGCTCAGGCGGTCGAGCACCGCGGTCGCCTCCTGGACTTTCGCCTCGAACTGTTTCGCCAGCGCTTCGGCCTTGGCTGCCATACGGTCCTCCTCTGTCACGACGGTTCGCGGCTCCGTTTCGCCACCCCGATGATAACGCGTCGTTCAAGGCCTCGTCGCGCCGACGTCCGCGCGGTCACGCGTTCTTGACAGCGATCGGAAGGTCCGCAATGTTCTTCGCACGTCCGATCCCCCGGAGGAGGCCCTGATGAAGCGTCGAGCCGATGTCGCCGTCCTGGCCGTGCTCGCGGTGCTGGTCGGAGGAGGATCGGTCCCAGCTCAGCCGATGTCGGCCATCAAGATCGGCCTCCTGATGCCCGGGACGGGCCCGTTCACGGTCAACGCCCAGCGGATCACCACGGGCGTGCGCCTCTTCTTCCGAGAACCACAACCAGGTCCTGGACGCGTACGTCCAGGAGGTTCGGAAGGCCGGCAACGAGTTCCACAACGCGTGCGTGGACAAGGTGCCGCAGCTCGGACATCCGGCGGACATTCCGTTCCCGCCACGCTAGACTCGGCCGGGACCCGCAAGACATCCGCGAACAAGGAGAGCCAGCGATGAGATCCCACGTGTTCCGCCGGGCGTTGCTCGTGCTGGGCCTGGCCCTCGTGGGCCCCGCCGCCCAGGGCCAGGAACGCGAGCCGGTGAAGCTCGGCATCATCTATACGAACACCGGACCGCTCGCTCAGCTCGGTATCGACATGCGTGACGGCGCCCTCCTCTACTGGAGCCAGATCGGCCATCGAGCGGGCGGCCGCCGGGTCGAGGTACTGACCGAAAGCACGGGCAGCAACAAACCGGACGAAGGCCTGACGAAGGCCCGGAAGCTCGTGGAGCGCGACCGCACCCACATCCTGGGCGGGATCATCGAGACGCCCGTCGCCTACGCGCTGCGCCCCTACGTGATCGAGAAGAAAGTGCCCCTCATGATCATGAACGCGGGTGCCGACGGGCTCACCCAGAAGCAGCGAAGCGACTATGTCTTCCGCTGCTCGTTCTCGAACAGCCAGGCGTCCCACCCGCTCGGCGAATGGGCGCACAAGCAGGGCTATCGCAAGATGGTCCTGATCGCGTCCGACTTCGCGGCGGGCCACGAGCACATCGGGGGCGTGGCCCGGACGTTCGTCGCAGCCGGCGGCCAGGTCATCCAGGAGCTGTACCCGCCACTGGGTGTCCCGGATTTCGTGCCGTACCTGACGCAAATCCGGCGCGACACCGACGTCGTGGCCGTCGCGATCTTCGGATCCGACGCCATGCGGTTCGTCGGCCAGTACGCCGAGGTCGGCCTCAAGGGAAAGATCCCGCTGATCGCCAAGGGCGGCCTCACCGACGAGAGCTTCCTCGATAGGCTCGGCGACCCGGCCCTCGGCATCATTCTCTCGTATCACTGGAGCGCCGCCCTGGAGCTGACGGAGAACCGGCGCGTGCGCGAGGCCTTCGAGAGCAAGTACAAGCGGCCGATGAACGCGCCGGCGGAACAGGGGTACCTCGGGTCACAGATGATCGCGCGGGCCCTCGAAGCCGTGAAGGGCGACGTCGAGAACCTCGACGCGTTCCTCGCCGCGCTCAAGAAAATCGAGGTCGAGGGGCCGCGGGGGAAGGTGAAGCTCGACGCCTTCCACAACCCCGTCCAAACCGTGTACGTGCTCCGGACCGAGCGAAAGGGCGGAGTGCTCCAGAACGTGCCGATCGCCAGCTATCCGAACGTGAGCCAGTTCTGGACGTGGTCCCCCGAGGAGTTCATGGCGATGCCCTCCTACGTCGACCTGAAGGGCAAATGGGCCAAGTGATCGAGTTGTCAACGGTCATGAGGTGGGCGATAGTGCTGCCCACACACGAGGAGGTGGCGCTGGACTCGAGGATGACCCCGTGAAGTTCGGCGCCGGCTTCTGGGGCCCGTTCCCGCTCGGCCGGTACGTGGAGTACGCCGTGACCGCCGAGCGGCTGGGCTTCGACGCCGTCTGGATCGGCGACACCCAGCTCCTGACCCCCGACCTCTATTCGGCGATCGCCCTCTGCGCCAACGCCACATCACAAATCCGCATCGGCAGCGGCGTGACCAACACCGTGACGCGCGACCTGACGGTGACGGCGGGCGGCATCCTGGCCTTGAACGAGTTCAGCGGTGGACGGTGCCTGCTCGGGGTCGGCGTCGGCGGCTCAGCGGTGGGCACCGTCGGGTTGGGCGCCGACGGCGCCGCCGAATTTCGCCGCAAGCTCACGCTCATCAAGGCGTTGGTGGCTGGTGAGACGGTGACGCTGAACGGCGTCGAGGTCCGTGGCAGGATCGCCGCGCCGCGCGTGCCGGTCTACGCCGCCAGCTCGAGTCCTCGGGTGCTCCAGGTCGCCGGCGAGCTGGCGGACGGCGTCATCCTCAACGTCGGGGTCGTGCCCGAGCTGGTGCGCGAGGCGCTGGCCCACGTGGCGCACGGCGCGCGCCGGGCAGGCCGCGACGCCGGGTCGCTCGACGTCGTCGTGATCGCGGGATCCTCGATCGGCACCGACGGCGCGCAGGCCATCAACGAGACGCGCTCCTGGGCGGCCACCACGCTCAGACGCGTCGGCCCGTGGGTGGCCGCCGGCGGCGACGCGATGCGCGCGCTGGGCGCGACGATCCTCGCGCGCTATCGCTGGGACGAGCACATTGCGCTCGATGCCGCGCATGCGCGTCAGGTGCCGGACGACATCGCGAAGAGCTTCGTCTTCGCGGGGACGGCCGCCGACGTGGCGCAGACGGTCCGGCGGCTCGAGGCGTGCGGCGTGACGCACGTGCTGCCGCTGCTCATGGGGACCAACATCGCGGGCACGCTCGAGGCCTGGAGCCGTGAGGTCATGCCCGCCTGGCGAACGCCGTCGATGGCAAGGAGATGACCATGCAGGTCTACGCGTTCGATCTGATGCCCTGGCCGCACCTCGCCGAGGCGTCTTATTACCCGGACTCGAACCGGCTCTATGATCCAGCGCTCGGCCGGCAGGTGTACGACGAGCACTTCCGACAGATGGAGCTCTACGAGGAGTGCGGCTACGACGCGATCTGCATCAACGAGCACCACGCCAAGCCCTACGGGCTCATGCCGTCGCCCAACCTCATCGCCGCCGTGCTCACCCAGCGGACGAAGAAGATCAAGATCGGCATCTTCGGCAACTTGCCCGCGCTCCACGCGAATCCCGTCCGACTCGCCGAGGAGGTCGCGATGCTCGACGTCATGTCGGGCGGCCGCATCATCTCGGGCTTCGTGCGCGGGGTGCCCCAGGAGTTTCTCGCCTACAGCGTCCCGCTCGCCGAGGCCCGCCCCCGCATGACCGAGGCGTGGGACCTGGTCGTGAAGGCATGGACGGAGCGCGAGCCCTTCGCGTGGCACGGCAAGTATTTCAACTTCGACCGGGTCTCGATCTGGCCGCGCCCGCTCCAGGTGCCCCATCCGCCGATCATCCTGCCCGCCGACAGCGACGAGGGGCTCGAGATCGCGGCCAGCCGCCGCGTGCCGACCGGCTCCGCCTACCGGTCGGTCGGGCGGGTGCGCGCCGTCCTCGATCGATACCGGGCGCTGGCCCGCAAGCACGGCTGGACACCCGGGCCCGAGCACTGCCACCTGGTGCGCCACGTGTACGTGGCGGAGACGAACGCCCGGGCGCGCGAGGAGGCGGAGCCGCATCTCGACTACTTCTGGCAGAAGCTCCTGAGCTACCATCGCGGCTCCTTGGCGCTCATGGGGCAGTCCCCGCCCCCGCGTCCGGCGCGGGTCGAGAAGGCCGAGGACGTGCCGCTCTACGAGTTCGACTTCGATCTCTGCCAGAAGGAAGGCATGTCGATCGTGGGCGACCCCGACTACGTCATTCGCGAGATCCGCGCGCAGACGCGCGAGCTGGGCGTCGGCGTCTTCGTCGGGCTCTTCCAGTTCGGCTCGCTGCCGCACCCGCTCGCCCAGAAGAACATCCGACTCTTCGGCGAGAAAGTCTTGCCCGCGCTCAAGCGTGGCTGAACGGGAGAACTGACCGGTGACGTTCTGGGTCACCCAAGCCCTCAACGGGATCTCGTTCGGCATGCTGCTGTTCCTGCTCGCCGCCGGGCTCTCGCTGATCTACGGGCTCATGCGGATGCTAAACCTGGCCCACGGCTCCTACTACATCCTGGGCGGCTACGTCGGGCTCGCGACGATCAGGGTCACCGGGAGCTTCGTGCTCGCCGCGCTCGCCGCCACGGCCGTGGTCACGCTGGTCGGCGTCGTGATGGAGCGCTTCTTCCTCCGCCGCTTCCCGGAGCAGGAGCTCCCGCAAGCCCTCCTGACCTTCGGGTTCCTGTTGATCTTCGCCGATCTCTCGCTCTGGCTCTGGGGCGGCACGCCGCAAACGCTGCCGAAGCCCGAGATCTTCGAGCGATCGATCCGGATCGGCGCGATCGTCTTCCCGAGCTATCGCCTCTTCGTCATCGCCGTGGGGCTGGTCATCGGCCTCGGGCTCTGGTGGCTCCAGGAGGGCACGCGCCTGGGCGCCATGATCCGCGCCGGCGTGGACGACGCCGAGATGGCGCGCGGCACGGGCGTCAACGTCGGCTTCCTGTCCACCGCCGTGTTCGCGCTCGGCGCCTTCCTGGCCGGACTCGGCGGCATCATCGGCGGGCCCTTCGTCGGCGTCTACCCCGGGGCCGATTTCGAGATCCTCGAGATGGCGCTGGTCGTCGTCATCATCGGCGGGCTCGGCAGCCTCAAGGGTGCCTTCGTGGGCGGCCTGCTCGTCGGGCTCCTCGACAACTTCGGCAAGGCGCTCTTCCCCGAGCTGGCCCTGTTCACGGTGTTCGCGCCGATGGCCATCATCCTGGCCATCCGGCCCACGGGACTCTTCGGCGTCCGGTGAAGACGCGCCTGGCGAGTGGGGCGGCGGCGCTCGCGATCCTCGTCGCGCTGCCCGCGGTCCTCTCCTCCTACCAGTTGAGCTTGCTCACGAAGATGCTCATCTTCGGCATCTTCGCCATGAGCCTCGACCTCCTCCTCGGCTACGCCGGGCTCCCGTCTCTCGGCCACGCCGCATATTTCGGGGTCGCCGCCTACACGGTCGGGCTCTTGGCGCTCCGGGTCGCCAACAACTTCTGGCTCGATTTTCCCGCGGGGCTCCTGATGGCCGGTGGCGTGAGCGCGCTCTTCGGCCTCTTCGCCCTGCGCGCCCGCGGCAGCTACTTCCTCATGATCACGCTCGCCCTCGGCCAGGTCCTGTGGGGCATCGCCTTCGGGTGGCGCTCGCTCACCGGCGGCGACGACGGGCTGCCCAGCGTGCCGCGGCCGCAGCTGCCGCTGCCGTGGGCGCTGACGGAGGGCGTGCCCTTCTACTACTTCGTGCTGAGCTTCTTCGCGCTCGGCGCCGTCGTGCTATGGGTGATCGTGAGCTCGCCGTTCGGGCGGGCGCTCGTCGGCATCCGGGAGAGCGAGCGCCGGATGGAGGTGCTCGGCTACGACGTGTGGCGCTACAAGTACGTCGCGTTCATCCTGGCCGGGCTCTTTGCCGGGCTCGCCGGCAATCTCTTCGTCTACTTCAATGGATTCGTGAGCCCGAGCTATCTCAACATCGTCTTCTCGGCCTCGGCGTTGCTCATGGTCATCCTCGGCGGCGCCGGCACCTTGATCGGCGCAGCACTCGGGGCCGCCGTCATCGTGTTCCTGGAAAATCTCATCAGCGCCTACATGGAGCGTTGGGTGCTGGTCCTGGGCGTCATCTACGTGCTCGTCACGCTCTGGGCACCTCACGGGCTCGTTGGGCTCGTCCGGCAGCGCCTGGGAAGCCCGCCGGCATGATGGCCCTCCAGGTCGAGCAGCTCTCCCACCGCTTCGGCGGGCTCCTCGCCCTCAACGACGTGAACCTGGTCGTCGCGCCCGGCGAGCGCCTGGCCATCATCGGCCCCAACGGCGCGGGCAAGACCACGCTCTTCAACATCGTCACCGGGATCTTCCGCCCCATGGCGGGGCGGATTCGCCTGTTCGGCCAGGACGTGACCCGGCTGCCGCCGCACCGCCGCGCCCAGCTCGGGCTGGCTCGCACCTTCCAGATCACCACGCTCTTCCCGCGGCTCACCGTGCTCGACAGCGTGCTGCTCGCCGTGCAAGGGCTCGACCCGGTCCGCTTCGCGCTCCACCGACCGCGTGAGACGTATCGCCATCTCCTCGCGCGCGCCGAGGCGCTGCTCGTCGACTGGGGGCTGGCCGACCGGTGCCAGCAGATGACGGGCCGGCTCTCGTACGGCGAGCAGCGGCAGGTCGAGCTGATCCTGGCCCTGGCGGGGGCGCCGAAAGTCCTCCTGCTCGACGAGCCGACGGCGGGCCTGTCGCCCGCCGAGACGGCGTCGGTGACGGAGATGATCCGGCGGTTCTCCCGTGACACGACGATCCTCTTGATCGAGCACGACATGGACGTCGCCCTCGACCTCGTCGATCGCGTCGCCGTGCTCTTCCAGGGGCGCGTCCTCGCCGAGGGGAGCAAGGACAAGATCCGGAGCGATCCGGAGGTCGCGGCCATCTACCTCGGGACCGACGACGATGCTTGAGGTCCAGGACATCCACACCAACTACGGCGAGAGCTACATCCTGCAGGGTCTCTCGCTGCGCGTGGGTCAGGGGCAGGTCGTGGCCGTCCTCGGAAGGAACGGCGTCGGCAAGACGACGCTGATCCGCTCCATCATCGGCTTCACGCCGCCGCGGCGCGGCCGCATCGTGCTGCGGGGCGAAGACATCACGCGCCTGCCCGCGCACGAGATCGCCCGGCGCGGCGTGGGGCTGGTCCCGCAGGGACGGCGCATCTTCGCGTCGCTCGCCGTGAACGAGCACCTCGAGATCGGCCTGCGCCACGGCAACGGCGCCGGCTGGAGCTTCGACCGGGTGCTCGAGCTGTTCCCGCGCCTGCGCGAGCGTCTCCGGAACCGCGGCAACAAGCTCTCCGGGGGCGAGCAGCAGATGCTCGCCTGCGGCCGGGCCCTGGTCGGCAACCCCGACATTCTCTTGATGGACGAGCCCTCGGAGGGGCTGGCGCCGCTGCTGGTGCGGGAGCTCGGGCGCATCCTGGGCCGGCTCAAGGCCGGGGGCGCGTCCATCCTCATCGTCGAGCAGAACCTGGCCTTCGCGCTCCGCATCGCCGATTACGTCTACCTCATGAGCAAGGGCAGGATCGTCTACGAATCCCGCCCGGACGAGCTCCTGCGCAATCCCGAGGTCAAGGCGCGCTACCTGGGCGTCTGACGATGGACGTCGAGTGGGACGCGGGTGACCTCGGCTGTGGCGAGCTCGTGCTCGAGCTCCGCCTGCGCATGGACGCGATGCCGCCGGGGTGCATACTGAAGCTCGTCGCCCGTGACTCGGGTGCGCCGGCCGATATCCCGGCGTGGTGCCGAATGACCGGGCACGGGCTGGTCGAGGCGGCGCATCCCGTGTACTGGATCCGCCGAAAGGAGAGCTGAGCCATGGCAAACCGGTTCTGCGTCAATCTCACCCACGCCAAGGACGATCCTGACCGAGCGACGGTGGCCTTCGTGTTGGCCAACGCCGCGGTGGGCTCGGGCAAGGAAACGCTCGTGTTCCTGAGCATCGAAGGCGTACGTCTCGCCCAGAAAGGGTACGCCGACGACGTCCGCGAAGAAGGGTTCGCGCCGCTGCGCGAGCTGATGGAGAGCTTCGCGAAGGCCGGGGGGACGATCTTCGTGTGCTCGCCCTGCTTCAAGAAGCGCCGGCTCGACGAGAACAACCTGGTCGCCGGCGCTGCCATCGTTGGCGGTGCGAAGCTCGTCGAGTTCCTGGCGGACGGGAGTCCCTGCGTCAGCTACTGAGCCGCCGGCGCACGCTCAGGGCGAGCGCCGGAGCGGCCGAGTTCGTCCGCCGAGGCTGAGCGCGGCACCGCTCGACGCAACGGCACGGTCTGGATCTGCCGCGGTCGACATCGCGTCGGCCGCGAGGAGGCCTTCGGCCGCCTCCATCCCGCTCTGCAAGTCGCCAAGGCTCGTCACCTTGCCCATGTCCACGCCGATCGAAACAAGGGTGTCGGCGATCGTGTGCGACATGCCGGTCACGATGATCGACGCCCCCAGGAGCCGGCACGCTTCGACCGTTTTCAGCATCTGCTGGGCGACGTCCGGGATCATCGTCGCGACGCCGGTCAGGTCGATCACAACCGCCTTCGCCCGGTTCGCCCGTATGCTCCTCAACAGCTCGTCGGTCAGGTGCTGCGCGCGCGGAGCGTCGATCGGGCCGACCACAGGCAGGATGAGCAAGCGCTCGCGGATCCGCAGCACCGGGGTGGACAGCTGGAGGATCGCCGCTTGATGCCGCCGCAGCTTGTCCTCCGTCTCGCGGCGGTCGGTGACGTCTTCGGCCGCGCCGAGAATGCGGACGATGCGGGCCTCGGCGGCACTCCAGACCGGTTGGGCGTGACAGAGAAGCCATCGCTCCTCGCCATTCTTCGAAGTGACCGGGATCTCGAGCGAGAGGCTCTCGCCCGACAGGAGCCGCGTGCTCGCGTGGCGCAACGTCGCGACCGCACCGACGTCGAGGAGAGGCTTCCAGCCATCCGGGCCGACGAGCTCTTCCAGCGCATACCCCGTCACCCGCCTGAAGCCCTCCGTCGCCGACTCGACGACGACGCCGCCGTCGGGGTCGACGCGTGAGACGACCGCGAAATCGGAGGTGAGCTCGGCGATGGCACGATGGAGCTCCTCGCTCTTCTCGAGCGCCTCGTAAGCCCGCACACGCTCTCGAGCCTCCTTCAGGCGCTCTTCATCCGCCCGCCGGCGGTCGGCCACTGCGGCGGCGAGCACGAGCGCCGTGAGGGTGATCACGCTCATGTAGGCTTGCAGCGACAGGAGCGCCACGTTCGGCATTTCCTGCGCGAAGGGGCCGAAGCCGGACAGGGTGCCCCAGAGCGCGATGCCCGACAGCACGAGGGTCGCGCTGGCCGCCTCGCGCTGACCGAACCGGTACGCCAGCCAGACGAGCGGCGGAATGCCGAGGAACGGGAGTCGTTGCACCGGAGGCGAAAACGATCCGCTGAACACCAGCTGGCCGACGCCGATGACCGTCAGCAGCACGAGCAGGGCCTCGATCCAGCGGGCCTGGCCCCAGCGCACGGGGCGGCCGGCGCTCCAGAGGAGCAGAGGGGGCGCGACGATGAGTGCGCCGGCGGCGTCGCCCAGCCACCAGGTCAACCAGATGGCGCCGTAGTCCGCCCAGGCGGCGTGCCCGGTCAAGGCGAGGCTCGTCACGCCGATGGTGGCACTCACGGTCGTGCTGACCAGGGCAGCCAGGCCGGTGAACTTGAAGACGTCCGCGGCGCGATCGAAGGCTGCGCTCCCGCGGGCGAATCGCGTCACCAGGGCGCTTCCCGCCGCGGCCTCGAGGGTGTTCCCGAGCGCGATTCCGAGCGAGGTTGTGACCGATCCGGCCGTCGTCAGGTTGACCAGGAACGCGGCGACGAAAATGGCCGGCCACACGCCCAACCCCAGCCGGAGGAAGGCCGCCAGCGCGATTCCGGTCGGCGCCCATACCGCCGTCGCGCTCGGATGCACCATGGCGAGCATCAAGCCGAGCTTGCCGGCGACGAAATACACCCCCGCCAGGATAACGAGGACCAGGAGGCGCGAGACGGTATTCACCCCAAGCGCTCCGTTCCACTCACGATACACGAACGGCGGGCTCCATTCGACGATTGCCTCGGCCCGCGAGTGCCACTACGATCCCAGGAGTCCGGAGTCACGGGGCGCGCGCCCGAGGCGCGACCGCCGCCTGAAGGAGGACTGAGCCTCATGGAAATGGACGCCCGGGCTCGAGCGCCGAGGGGCACTCGGCCGTTCACCGGAAAAGAATTCCTCGAGAGCCTTCGCGACGGCCGCGAGATCTGGATTTACGGCGAGCGCGTCGACGACGTGACGACGCACCCGGCCTTCCGCAATCCCGCCCGTATGCTGGCGCGGCTCTACGATGCGCTGCACGAGCCGGCCACGCAGGAGCTGTTGACGTGCGCGACCGATACCGGCTCCGGGGGCTACACTCACCGGTACTTCCGGGCGCCGGCGGGCGCCGAGGACCTCGTGAAGGCCCGCGACGCGATCGCGGCCTGGGCGCGCCTCACCTATGGATGGATGGGCCGCTCACCCGACTACAAGGCCGCCTTCCTGGCCACGCTCGGCGCCAACGCCGAGTTCTACGCGCCGCACCAGGACAACGCGCGGCGGTGGTATCGCGCGGCACAGGAGCGCGTCCTCTACCTGAATCACGCCCTGGTGCAGCCGCCGGTCGACCGGCACCGGCCGCCGGACGAGGTCGCGGACGTCTACGTGCACGTGGAGAAGGAGACCGACGCTGGCCTGCTGGTCAGCGGCGCGAAGGTCGTGGCCACCGGCTCGGCACTCACGCACGCGAACTTCATCGCCCACCCGACCACCGCACCCATCAAGACGAAGGAGTTCGCGGTGGTCTTCATCGCCTCGATGGACACGCCCGGGGTGAAGCTGATCTGCCGCCCGTCCTACGCGATGACGGCCGAGGTGATGGGCAGCCCGTTCGACTACCCGCTCAGCAGCCGCATGGACGAGAACGACGCCATCCTGGTCCTCGACCGGGCGCTGGTCCCCTGGGAAAACGTCTTCGTGTACGAGGATGTGAAGAAGTCGAACACCTTCTTCGAGAACTCCGGCTTCTTCCCGCGCGCCATGTTCCACGGCTGCGTGCGCCTGGCCGTCAAGCTGGACTTCATCGCCGGACTGCTCCTGAAGGCGGTGGACGCCGTCGGCACCAGCGAGACGCGCAACGTGCAGGCGTCGGTCGGCGAGGCCATCGCGTGGCGCAATCTCTTCTGGGGGCTCTCCGACGCGATGGCCCGCACGCCCGCACCGTGGGCCGGCGACACCGTCCTCCCCAACCCGGAATACGCTCAGGCGTATCGCGTCTTCTCCACCGTGGCCTATCCGCGCGTCAAGGAGCTCACGGAGAGCATCCTCGCCAGCGGCCTGATCTACCTCAACTCGCACGCCGTCGACTTCCGTACGCCGGCCCTGCGCCCGTATCTCGAGAAGTACTTGCGCGGCTCCGACGGCACGGACGCGGTCGAGCGGATCAAGTTGATGAAGCTTCTCTGGGACGCCGTCGGGACCGAGTTCGGCGGACGGCACGAGCTGTACGAGCGCAACTACGCGGGCGCCGCCGAGACCATCCGCGTCATCACCTGGCAGATGGCGCAGACGAGCGGGCGGGCCCAGGAATTCAGGGGATTCGCCGAGCAATGCATGGCCGAGTACGATCTCGACGGCTGGACGGTGCCCGACCTGATCACGCCCACGGACGTCAATCTCTTTCTCAAGAAGCCCCGGTGAGCCCCGCGGCGAGAGGCTATCGTCTGTTCTTCAAGAGCCAATCGATGACTGCTGACGGATCGTCCGCAGAGTCCTCGGCGCGAGACGGCGCCGGTGACTGGGGTCGGAGCTCTTCCTGCGCGCGCGCCGGCGCCTCTGACCGAGGCGGCGCGGCATCGACCGTCACGCTTCGCCCAGGAGGCTGCGCTTCGGGGTGGCGGGGCGAGGGGTAGCCTTCGGCAATGGCCTCTGGCTCCGGCAGAGTGCTTGGGGATGGGACCTCGGCGGGCAGCGCGGCGACCGGCTCCTCTCGTACAGTGTGCGCGCCAGAACGAGATTCGCTCGGCGCCGGCCTGGCAGGCCGACGAGTCACGTCCATAGGCTGCGACCGCGGGGCCACGATCGACTCCGACGCGCCGTCTGAAGCTGGGGCCGCGGGATATCCAGATACCGGAGATTTGAACACCTCGAAACGCCACGCGACGAACGAGGCCATGACGACAAACGTCGCGGTCACGAGAGCAGCAGGCCCGAGCTTGATCAGCTTACGGCGGACAGCCGTCACGCTGGAGCCACCCACGCGATTGCTCGTCGAGTGTGTCCGTTGGGCGCTGGGGCCCTCGGTACTGAGCGAGGTACTGACGCCAACATCACCCTGCGGCCGGTAGCAGTAGCACACGCGAAAATCTCATGTCAAGCGAAACAGCGCGGGGAAGCGCGGGAAGAGGATTCGGATGACGACACGACCTCTGGAGGAAATGCCGCTCGCCAACCTGGACAGCGTGGTGCGGGAGGCCTTGGCCTACTTCGAGGGGCCGGGGCGGTCGACCGATGCCCGAGTCGATCAGTGGCAGGCCCGGGATGTCCTGATGCACTTCATCTACTTCCACGACGCCACCGCGTGGGGCATGCAGTCAGCGGCCCTCGGTGGACCGCCCTGGCCCGTGCCGGCGGACTCAGACCGGGTGAACGAAGTGTGCCGTCGTCTGCACCAGCACGAAAGCTTCGACGAGCTGCTGGCTCAGGTGCGGCAGGCGCACGCACGGCTGATGGGCGCCGCTCGGAGCGCGCCCGACCTCGACAAGCCCTGCTTTCGCCGGGCGAACGGCGAGGTCATGACCGGCCGCCAGCGGTTGGAGGCTCTGGCGCATCACTGGGCCGAGCACGTCCGGCAGCTTCAAGCGGCGGCCAAGGCTTGAACCGGTAGACTCGACGCGATGCGTGCCGTGGCGAGCGCATGGCTCGTGAGCCTCGGCGTTGCGACGCCGGCCGCCGCCGACCACGGCGGCCCGCTGCGCAGCGCGCCCATGAGCCCCCTCACGGCGGCGCTCGTGTTCGCGGGGCTCGCGCTGCTCGTCGGCGCGGTGGTCGTCGTGGTGGTCAAGGTGTTGACGAAGGAGCGGTAGGCGCTCCTCAGAGGTCGGCGACGTCGACCCCCTGGCCGCTGGCAGCGCTCCCGGCCACGGCTTCGGTGAACTCCATGTAGCGAACACCATCGTCGAACGTCGTGCGGGTGATCTTCTCGAGTCCACGGATCGCGTTGACGAACTCTTCCTCCACTCGCCAGCCGATCCGTCGCTCGGCCGGAATCGGGATCTCACGCAACTCTTTGTCGCCGCGACGTCCGCCCGAGAGGCGCTTGGCATCGGCCTCGATCCGCAGCGTCCCCTCGGTCCCGAAGATCCAGACCTCGCTCGGGGGCGCCAGCGCGGTCACCGTGCTGAAGCGCAGGTGAGCGACGGCGCCGCCGCCGAGGGTGGCGAGGCCGCCACCGAGCGTGGCGAGGATGTCGACGTGATCGGGCACCCGCACGTCCTGCCACGCGCCGGTGGCATCCTTGCGTCGGGGCACGGCGATCTTCGTCATCGCCGAGAGCCGGCGGGCAGGACCGAGCCATCGCAGCAACGCCTCGTACCAGATGCCCATGCTCATGACGTTGAGGCCGCTGAGCGCGGCATCCTGGCGCCAGTGCAGCGGCTCACCGGGCTCGACGAAGCGGCCCTGGGTGGCCTGGATCTCGACGGCGAGCACCTCGCCCACGTAGCCCTCGGCCAGCAACTCCTGGAGCGTCGAGTCGACCTCAAGCGTGTTCGGCGCCGGCACCAGTTGAGCGACGAGCTGGGGCGCCCGGCGCGCGGCATCGAGCATCGCTCGCGCCTCGGCGACGTTCATGGCCATGCGCGCCTCGCAGAGCACGTGCTTGCCGTGCTCAAGGACGGCCCGGGTGATCTCGCTGTGTGTGTTGGGCCAGGTGCCGATGCAGACCGCGTCGATGTCCCCCGCCCGCGCGAGCTCGCGCCAGTCTTCGTAGACGCGCGCGATGCCGAACTCGCGCGCCACGCGCTCGGCCGATTCCTTCGAGCGGTTGGCGACCGCGACCAGCTCGATGCCCGGCTGCGCCCGGAGCTTCGGGATGTGATGACGACGGCTGTTGGCGCCTGCGCCCACGAACCCCACGCGGATCGTTCGCACGGTCATGGTGCGGCATAGTAGCACCGTGAGCGCCCTTTGGCTGCGGGGCGTGTTAGGATCGAGGGCACCATGGCCCACAAGGGAATGAAGTTCGGAATCTTCCTGGCACCGTTCCACCGCATCGGCGAGAACCCGACGCTGGCCCTCTCTCGCGACATGGAGCTCATCGAGTGGCTCGACTATCTCGGCTACGACGAAGTCTGGGTCGGCGAGCACCACTCGGCGGGATGGGAGCTGATCGCCTCGCCCGAGATCTTCATCGCGGCGGCGGCCGAGCGCACGCGTCACATCATGCTGGGATCGGGCGTGACGAGCCTGCCCTACCACCATCCGCTCCTGGTGGCCCAGCGCTTCGTCCAGCTCGACCACATGACACGCGGCCGCTCGATGCTCGGCTGCGGCCCCGGCGCGCTGGTGTCCGACGCCTACATGCTGGGCATCGAGCCGGTGACCCAGCGGCCGCGGATGGACGAGGCGCTCGACGCCATCATGCTGCTCCTGCGCTGCGAAGAGCCGGTGACGATGAAGACCGACTGGTTCGAGCTACGGCAGGCGCGGCTGCACCTGGCGCCCTACACCGAGCCGTGCTTTCCGATCGCGGTGGCGAGCGTCATGACCCCAGCGGGTGTGGTGGCCGCGGGCCGGCACGGCCTCGGCGTGCTCTCGCTGGGTGCCGGGCTCCCCGGCGGGCCGGAGGCGCTGGCCAATCAGTGGAAACTCGCCGAGGAGACCGCCGCCAAGCACGGCAAGCGCATGGACCGCAAGGAGTGGCGACTCGTCGTCAACGTCCACGTGGCCGAGGACGACGAGGAGGCGCTGCGCCAGGTCAAGCGCGCCGAGCGACACGAGACGATCACCTACTTCGAGGAGACGCTCGGCCGGCCGCCGGGGCGCTCGGACGATCCCCTGACCGAAGGCGTGAAGATGGGCACGACGCTCGTCGGCTCGGCGGACACGGTCGTGCGTGGCATCGAACACCTGCAGCGGCTGAGCGACGGCGGCTTCGGCGGCTTGCTCTTCCGTGCCCACGAGTGGGCGACGCGGGAGCAGACGCTCCGGTCTTACGAGCTCTTCGCCCGCTACGTCATGCCCCGCTTCCAGGGTTCCACGGAAACGACGCGGGGGTCGAACGAGTGGGCTCGCGACAACCGGAAGACGATCTTCAGCCCGAACGTGGAGGCCATCCGCCGCGCGTTCACGGACGCCGGCCGTCAGGTGCCGGCGGAGTTCAAGCAGCGGACCTCCGGCGCCCGCGATCTGGGGCCGGCAGCCGAGTAGCCGGGCCGGCGGGATTCAGAGCGTCTTCAGATACTCGATCAGGTCGCGCTTCTGCGCATCGGACAGGTCCGTGCCGTAGTCGTGACCGGCATTCGACTGCCCCGGCCCGCTGACGTCGAGCACATAGCGGCCGGCGTCCACAAATCCCATCCGCGAATCGTCGTAGAGACGAGATCCACGTCGAAAGGTCCTGGCGCGAGAAGCCGGTGACGTCAGCAGGTCCTACATCGTGCGGACGGAGCCGTTGTGCAGATACGGCGCGCGCGCCCACACGCCCGCCAGGCTCGGCGCCCAGTAGCGCTGCGTGCCCCGAAACCCTGGTTCGGACGACGGCCGGTACCCAGTGAGCTCGAGCTCGGCCAGCAGGCGATTGAGCCGTTCGGCCTGGAGCGGCGTGAAATTCTGCGCGCGCCGTGGCTCGGTCCCGATCTCGGCAGCGGCGTGGAGACGGCTGTCGTTCTCGGGGCCGTCGCTCGACCGCTAGAACCGCGCGCTCGTAACCTCGTGCGCCTTGAGCGCGGGCAGCACCTTGCTCCCGAACCGGTGCAGCTGCTCGAGGAACATCTCCTGCGGCATGGCGCCGCGGTTCATGTTCACCAGCACCGTGGCGGCGCCGGCGTGGTCGGCGGCCGTGACGATCCGCTCGATCACCTCGTCCGGCGTCCCCCACGGCATATGCTCCGCCTCGCGCTCGATGTCCGCCATCGTCATGTCGCGAAAGCGCTCGCGCGAGCCCGACACCGCCGGCAGGTTTTCGGGGCGCAGGTAGTCGAAAGACGACGAGCTCAGATAGCCGGCATCGCGCTGGAGGCTGGCCTCCGAGATGTTGCCGTGGCTGAACAGCGTCTGGTTGAAGTAGAGCGTGTAGGGACCGGCCTCGCGCACCGCCTGGGCCTTGCTGTCAGCCACGTGTGCGCTGGCCTGGATGATCAGGTGGTTCGGCGTCAGCCGATGGCCGTGCTCGGCGAGGCACCGGGCGTAGTAGCGGATGATGTCCTCACGCAGGCCGCGCTGCGGAAGCAGGCCCGGCGTGATCGGAATGTTGTGGCGCCCCGCCCACTCGATCGTCTCCTTGCTACCGGTGACCGGCACCCAGACCGGAGGATGCGGCGATTGCACCGGCCGCGGCCAAATCGCGACGTCACGATACGACCAGAACCGGCCCTCGAACGAGAAGACTTCCTCGGTCCAGGCGCGGTAGATGACCTCCCAGGCCTCTTCGAAGCGGGCACGCGAATCGGCGAGGGGCACTTTGTAGACGTTGTGCTCGCGCGGGATGCCGCGGGCAAAACCGGAAACGATGCGGCCGTTCGACATGCAGTCGAGCATCGCCAGCTCCTCGGCCAGCCGGAGCGGGTCGTGCAACGGGAGCAAGTTCCCGTAAATGAGGAGCTTCAGCCGCTGCGTCCGCTGGGCGGCCGCCGCGGCCAGGAGATTCGGAGAGTTCATGAGGCCGTAGGGTGAGGTGTGGTGCTCGTTGAATCCCACGCCGTCGTACCCGATCCGGTCCATCGCCTCCCAGGCCGCGAGGTGCTCCGCGTACGTGCGGACGGCCACCGCGGGCTTGAAGTGGCGCCTGGGCAAGGGCCAGGGCAGCTCCTTGCCGTCCTTCAGATGGTCCAGGTGCTCGTCATAGGGCAGGAGGTCGAAGACGAAGACCCTCATGGGCGCCAAGTATGCTACAAGCGTCCGCTCCGCCCAACTGCGACCTGCTATCATCCAGGGCAGAGAGAGGAGGCCGTCATGTCCACCGAGACCGGGTACACGCTCGACCAGTTCCTCGCCGACACACGGGCAACCATCAAAACGAAGGGCATTCCGTCGGGCCTCGCGGAGATCCGCGACCACCTCGAAAGGCTCCTCCACAACCCTGAGCTCTTGAAGAAGCACCTGGGCGACCCGGTGCCATATCGGGAGCGCACGACGATCGGCCACGATCCCGAGACCGACGTTCACGTGCTCGTCCACGGCCGCGAGAAGGGCGGAAAGTCCGCCCCGCACGACCACGGCCCGTGCTGGGTAATCTACGGAAATTACAAGAATCCGACGCGGATGCGCCGCTGGCGGCGCCTGGACGACGGGAGCAAGGCGGGCCACGCGGAGCTCGAGGTCCAGCGCGAGTTCCTGAACGAGCCCGGCCATGCCGCCGTGTTCGCGGTCGGTGACATCCATTCGATCGAGTACGGCGACGACACGTTCTTCCTCCGCGTCACGGGCGGCGACGTCGAGAGCAAGAAGACGCTCCGCTTCGACGTCGACAAGAAGACCGTCCACGTCGCCGACCGCGCCCTCGGGCAGCGGTAGTGCGAGCTGAGGCGCGTCGCGCGACGAGGCGAGCTCTTCAACGCTCGAGGGTAGTGCGAGCCGAGGCGGTGCCTCCGCCGAGGCGAGTCCTTCCCATGCTCCCCTTCCACACGCTCTCTGAGGAGAGGACCTGAAAATGTCGTACGACCTGGTGATCAAGAACGGCATGGTGGTCGACGGATCCGGCCTGCCGCGGTATCGCGCCGACGTGGGTGTCCGGCACGGTCGCATCGTCACGATCGGTCGCATCCGCGAGCGCGCGCGCGAAGTCGTCGATGCCGAGGGCCAGGTCGTGACACCCGGCTTCGTGGACGGCCACACGCACATGGACGCCCAGATCTTCTGGGATCCCCTCGGCACCTCGTCGTGCTGGCACGGCATCACCAGCGTCGTGATGGGCAACTGCGGCTTCACGCTCGCGCCCTGCGCGGCGGAGAACAAGGACCTCGTCGTGCGCAATCTCCAGCGCGCCGAGGACATCCCACCCGCCGCCATGGAGGCGGGCATCGAGTGGCGCTGGACCACCTTCCCCGAGTTCCTCGACTGCCTCGACGTCTTGCCCAAGGGGATCAACTACGGCGGCTACGTCGGCCACTCGGCCGTCCGCACGTACGTGATGGGCGAGCGCGCGTTCGAGCAGGCGGCCGGCGAGGACGATCTCCAGGCGATGGAGCGCCAGGTGCGCGACGCCATCCGCGCCGGCGCCATCGGGTTCACGACCTCGCGGTCGCCGGCCCACGAGACACCCGACGGACGTCACGTCGCCAGCCGCCTGGCGACCTGGGACGAGGTGCGGCGACTGGTCGGCGTCATGGGCGAGCTGAACGCCGGCCTCTTCGAGATCGCCGGCGAGGGCGTCGACCGCGCCCCGGACGATCCGGGGCTGCGCGACTACCATGTGCGGCTACGCGATCTCGCGGTCGAGACCGGGCGCCCGGTCACGTTCGGGGTCTTCAGCCGTCGTGGCGTGCCGGATGTCTGGCGGAAGTACCTCGCCCTTCTCGACGAGACGGCCGCCGCCGGCGGTCGCATGTTCGCCCAGGTGCACAGCCGCTCGCTGAGCGCGTTGCTCTCGTTCAAGACCCAGATGCCCTTCGACCGGCTCCCGGTGTGGAAAGAGCTGCGCGCGCTCCCGCTCGCCGAACAGCGGCGGCGGCTTCACGACCCCGAGCAGCGTCGCCGGCTCGTCGAGGCCTCGGGCGCGCGCGACGACCGACGCACCGTGGGGGCGGAAGCCCGGCCGGCCGACTACGACTGGCTCCTCGTCTTCGACACCGTGGAAGGGCCGCATCGGACGGTGGCGGAGGTCGCGCGCGAGCGCGGCCAGCATCCGGCCGAGACGATGATCGACCTGGCGCTCGCGAAAGACCTCGACCTCTTCTTCCTCCAGCCGGTCGCCAACGAGGATCAAGATTACGCGCTCGAGCTGATGCGCCATCCGAGGGCCGTCGTCACGTTCTCCGACTCGGGCGCGCACGTCTCGCAGCTCATGGACTCGTCGCTCCAGACGCACCTGCTCTACCACTGGGTGCGCCGCAAGCAGGCCTTCACCCTCGAGCAGGCGGTACGGATGCTGACGCTCGTGCCGGCCACCCTCTGGGGCTTCGCCGACCGCGGGCTCATCCGCGAAGGGATGGTGGCCGACCTCGTCGTCTTCGATCCGGAGACCATCGCCGCCGAGATGCCGGAGGTGGTGGACGATCTTCCGTCCGGCGCCCGCCGTCTGGTTCAGCGGACGCGCGGCATCGCCGCGACGGTCGTCAACGGCGAAGTCCTGCTGCGTGACGGCAAGCACACCGGCGCGCTTCCCGGGCAACTGCTGCGCGGCCCCCTCGCGCGGAGGGCGTGAGCCGAATCGAGGAGCGCCGAGGGGTATGGGGGGCCGTCGAGGCCCCCCATGTCCTAATAACCGACGCGCAAATTCACCTCTGGGGCGCGGACGCTCCCGACCGCCCGTGGCCGCCGGGCGGAGCGCGGCTGGCTCACAAGCCCTATCCCGTCGGCAAGGACCAGGCGCTCGCCGGAATGAAGGAAGCCGGCGTCGATCGCGCGGTCATCGTGCCGCCGTCGTGGGAGGGCGAGCGAAACGATCTGGCACTCGAGGCCGCGCGACTCCACCCTGACCAATTTGCCGTGATGGGGCGACTGGCGCTCGAGAAGTCGGAGAGCCGCGCGCTCGTCGATGGATGGAGGCGTCAGCCGGGGATGCTCGGCATGCGCTTCACGTTCAACACGGAGCAGCAGCGGCCGTGAGGAGCTACCCTGGCTCTCGGCCGACGACAAGGAGTGGATGATGGGTCGGGCTATCTGCGAGTGGCTCGGCTGGCCCCTGCTCCGGACGACCTGATCCACCCGTTCGACAACGGCCCGGCGCGTGTACCGCTTAAGCCACGAACCTCAGGCTCGACTCGCGACCGGGCGCTCCGCCGCATCGAATACGGGATTCTCCGTCCGATCGACCAGCGCCTCGCTACCCTCCGTGGGGAGCATCTCCGCGTAGTTCTGCGCCCCGTCGATGTCGCCCGCCCACACTTCGCGGGGCAGCTCGTAGAGCACTTCGATGCCGTGACCGTCGGGATCCGCGATGTACACGCTGTGCGTCATGCCGTGGTTGACGCGCCGGAGGAACGGCACGCCCTTGCTCTGGAGAAAGGCCAGCTGCCGCTGCCACGACTCCCGATCGGGCCAGGCGATCGCCACGTGATTCAGCCCGACCCGACCCGGCATGAGGCTCCACTGCTCGGGAGCCTGGTCACCGTTGCTCTGCGTGACCTCGGCCAGCGCCAGATCGTGATGGGTCACGTCGCCGTGCGCGTCGAGTCCGCTGTAGAAGCGCATTTTCGGACGCTGGCGTCCGGGAATGGGCTTGAGCTCCGCGACGCAGCGAAAGCCGATGATCTCGGTCCAGAACTTGTGCGACACCTCGAGGTTCCGCACGTTGAGGACCATGTGGTTGATGCCGCGCGGCGGCAGGGCCTGCGGCGGGGGAACGTGCGCAGCGTCGTTGGCCATGGTGCCCTCCCTGATCGGCAACTTCCGGTCGACGGCCTGTCTCCCGGGACAGCACGAGCATTGTACGGTAGCCGGCACGGAATTGCACCCGGCCGGAGGACGATCACGCGGCCCTGGCGGCCCCTCGGACGGCAATGCCCTCTCGGTGCAGTCGCTCGGAGCACCGCTTCCGCAGCTCGTGCAGCACCCGGTACTGATCGCTTGGTGTCGGGACGTAGTAGCTCACCGTGATGTCGAGCGAGCCCTCCGTGACGCCGGACAGGAGGCTGACCCAGGGAGCCGGGTTGGCCGAGAGCCCGGGGACCTGCCCGGCCGCGCGCTCGATCTCGTCACGCAGCACCTTGATCACGGTGTCCGGGTCGGCCGAGTCGTCGACGCTGATCTTCAGCCGGAAGGCGCTGCGAGGCTCGGGCAGATCGTAGTTCGTGATCGGTTCTTTCGCCACGACCTGATTGGGAACGACGACGACGTCGTTGGAGAGCGATCGGATACGCGTCGACCGCCAGCCGACGTCGATCACGAACCCTTCCACGCGGTCGCCCAGCCTGACGTGGTCTCCGACACGCAACGGGCTGTCGGCGAGCAGGTGGATGCCGGCGAAGAGGTTCGACAGCGTATCCTGGAGCGCCAGGGCGACGGCCAGGCCCCCGACGCCGAGGGTGGCGAGAATGGGCGCGATCTGAATTCCCAGGGTCGACAGCAACACCAGGAGCCCGACGACGAGGACGGCGATGCGCGACCCGGTCTGCGCGAGCCCGGTGACGGCTACGCCCGCCATGTTTCGCTCGACCGCCCGCGCGACGAGGTTACCGGCGAGCCCGGCCAGCGTCACCGTGACGGACAGGACGAGGGCGATGTTGAGAGCCGTCCCGAGCTGGTGATGCCAGCGCGTGGGCAGCAGGGAGAAGTCCTCGGCGACCCCGTTCGCGACGTAGAGCCCGACGACCACGCACCACCAGAGCGACGGGCCACGAAACGCCTTGGCACCGGCGCTCAACACCTCGGACGTCGGCGCCCATCGTGGGAGGCCCGTCAGGATCAGCCGGCGCAACGCGAGGGCGATGAGGGTGGCAGTCGCGAAGGCGCCGGCAGTCCAGCCCAACTGCCAGAGAGGGGTCATGGTTGCATCCTCAACGGACCGCGGGGGCAGGCTTCAGCTTTGCGGTTCTGCCCGCGTCAGACTCGAAGCCGGGGAAGACCGCCTCGATGAAGGCATTGTGGAGCAGGCCGCGCACGACCTCCCAGGTGCGGATCTGCGGTTGGTCCACCCGCCCCGAGACGTTCATCACGGTCGCGATCTCGCGCCGCGGGCGATTCTTCAGAACTTTTGCGGCCACGCTCACGATGCCCTCATAGAGCTTCTCTCGGAAGCTCTCCGGGCCCTCTTGGGACATCTGCAGGCCCCGCACGACCGGCTTGATGTAGCCGTCGAGCGCGCCGTCTCTTACGCGCAGATCCGCATACATCGAGAACTCTCCGGCGGCCACGTCGAATTTGCCGTACGCGCGCGCCAGGTCGCTCATGCTCGCCATCGGCGTGTCCTCCACCTGCACCTTGAGGTCCAGGTCGCCGCTCTGCGTCTGGGGTCGGAACAGCGCCCAGACTTGCGTATCCCCGGTCCCCATGAGCTTGCCCTTGAGCCGCGCCGTCGCGTTGCCCTGCATGCGCTGATTGCTGAGGTTCTCCATCACGAGGTCTGCATTGGTCAGAACCATTCGATACGAAGGGTTCGCGGCCCGGTTCTCGAATCCGAGGTTGGCCCCGACGATGTCCAGTCGATCGATCTTGAGCTGGACGCTCGGCTCGTTGGAAACGCTCTGCGCCGCCTTGGCGGCGGATTGGGCTCTCCCGGTCTCGACCTCAGCCGTCTCGGGCATGTGCACGTAGTCGACCGCCGGCGCTTCGACGAGAACGTGTTCGAGGACCGCCATTCTGAACTTGGGCGAGTACTCGGTGCTTCCGACGGCGGTCAACGTCCCGTTGCGGACCGACAGGTTCACGCGATTGGTCACTGGTCTGAAGTAGTCCAGCTCGATCTGGTCGAGCCGGAACTGCGCGAGCAATCCCGGGTGCGGGTCGGCGAGGAAGTCGGCCTGCCCCCGGAGCCAGAACCGCCCGGAATCGAACACCACCCCTTCGACAAGGACGTCGGACGGATACACGCGATCCTTCGATCGGATGTTTCGGATGTTCTCCACCGTCGCATTGAGGCGACTCAGGTGCATGGGCTTGAACGGTCCCCGGTCGAGATAGGTCACGTCGCCGTCGGTGAGCCGCAGTCTGTTGATCTCGAGATCGAGCGCCACGGCCTCGAGCGCCTGCTGCCATCCGCGGTCTGTCAGTGGCACGTCGCTCGTCGCTTCGGTCTTGACGTGCGTGAGGTCCACGTGGATCCTCGGCCGCTCGAACAGGATGTCTGCCACCACACGGCCGTGGAGAAGCGCGCGCCAGTCCAGAGTCGTCCGGAGGCGATCGATGTGGCCTACCGGCGGGTCAGGGTTGGCGTCCTGAGCAATGGTCGCGTTTCTCAGCTCGAACCAGGCGCCGAGCGGGTGGATCTCCAGAGCGCCGATCCGGACGGTATAACCGGTCAGGCGGTGGTTGACTTCTCGTTCGATGTAACGGCGCAGCGGCTCTCCCGTCAGGAAGGCGACCGCATAGGCCAGCAGGATCAGGGCCCCCGCGACGACGACGGCCCAGCGCCACCGCCTGAGCGTTCGTCCGAGCCACTGGATAGCTCGTGGATTCCAATTGCGCATATCGTCGGGCTTCGGTGCGATGGGCGCGGGCGAGAGCCCACGCTCAGGGCTCCCGCGGCCGAAACAGCCGCTTGTAGACGTCGAGCCGTTGCATGGTCTCTGCGTCGAGCTCGCCGGTCACCGGGAGCTTCTCGGCCAGCTGGTACTTCTCCAGAGCCGCTCGCGTCTGCGGACCGAACATCCCGTCGATGGGCCCGGGATGATAGCCGAGGTCACGAAGGGCCCGCTGAGCCTCGAGAACGAATGGCGGCCTTTCAGCCGCCGGGCTGAGCCGGTCGCCGTCACCCTGCACGACGATCACCGCTGCGCTCCCGAGCAGGTCCCACCTGGTGTGGTGGCGCCTCTCCGCGAGCCGCGCCCGTTCGAGCTAATTCCGTCATTTCCGAGATCATCACCGATCGACGCCGGGTGGTCAGTAGAGCTCGAACGGGCCGCTCTTCAAAATCACGACCGCGCCGAGCAGCGCGGTGGCGCAATGGCGACAGTAGGCGACCGACTCCAACGTGATGGCGCAGGCCGAGCAACAGGCCGCTCCGCACTCGAGACAGCCGAAGCGATGCGCACCGGCGTCGGCCTTGCAGCGACAGGGGCGGGAGAGCTCCTCGACGTCGGTGAAGTGCCTCGTGCGCATCGCGCTCCTCCTCCGTAGCTCGCCGCGGGGCGTCACGCCGATCGCCGAACCATGGTCGGCACGACGCCGATCCGCGACTCGACTCGCACATCGGACCGCAGGTGCGATGCCTCGCGCTCGATGAGATGAAGCGCCGCCTGGCGAAGATCGTCGGACGGGACCTGGCCGGCCACCTCGACCGTGATGGGCGAGCCCTTCCACAGTGGCACGCGGGCCGTCGGCGTGATCGGCAGGCTGAAGAGCCTGGGGTCGCGAAGAACCGCATCGGAGATCTGCGCCTGGACGACCACGGCCTCGCCGTCACGCTTGCGCTTGAGATCCAACATCTTCACCAGCGCTCCGAGAATCACCAGCACGGCGACCACCGAGACCGCGACCGCCACCGCGGTCATTCCGCCCGCTGGAGGCGCGCCGCCTGGAGACGGGCTGGACGTCTGGGGTGCGAGAGCGCCTTGGGCCCAGCCACTCGTCGCGGGCCACGCCACGAGCGCGAGCACGGTCGTGATGAGAGTCGCACGCATCGCATGGATGGTCTTCATGGCGTCACCTCCAGCCGCATGGGTGCGAAGTCCATGCCAGGCGCGTACTTGCGATTGGTCGAGGAGTTACGGCTCCGCGAACGCAAAAGGCAGGGAACCTAGTGATAGGACACCGGAAACTTCTACACGCCAGAACCGTAAGTTCTACACGCCGCCCACAGGGATCCCAAGGCGCGAGGATCGTATTGGAGAGAGCGACCCGATGTTTTTTCATCCTTGCGATGTAACGGTTACACGGCGCGTCGGTCTCGGATCGTACGCAAGCGTGTGAGAGCGCGCGAACACTGATCAAAGGCTCGTGGCACTTCGTTTGCTGCGGTGGGATGTGTACAAGTTGTCTGTGTGTGTAGCAACGGTAGTTCAGCAAGAAGTCCTGGTAAAGGGCCAGGCCGCCCAAACGAAGGAGGTCTCGATGATCCGAGTACTGGCAGTCCTCGTCGCAATTCTCTTGACGGCGTCGCTGAGCGTCACCGGGGCGATCGCTCAGATGCCGAAGACCGAGCCGGCCCAGCCGAAGTCGATGGAGCAGAAGTCCGACAAGATGGGCCAGAAGGTCGAAGGCACGATCAAGACCGTGCGCGGCAACATGGTCACGCTTGAGGATGGGACCCAGCTCTCCATCCCGAGCTCGGTCAAGGTTTCCAAGGCCCAGCTGAAGCCGGGTGCGCAGATCAGTGCTGAGTATGAAGAGAAAGCCGGTCAGAAGGTCGCGACATCCGTCCAGATCAAGGGCTAGGGGCATCGCCCCAGGAGGATCAGAGAATGAGAAAGTTTCTTTCCGGACTTTTTGCGCTTGCGTTAGTCACGGGCCTCGCCGCTGGCTGCACGGACTCGGGCCAGAGTGGCCGTGTGGGCGAGAAGCCGGGCAGCGAGCGGACGCCCGCGGCCTCGCCGCCGACCTCGCCGTCGGATAGCGGCAGCACGCTCGGCAGTTCTCCGGGCAGCAGCCCCTCCCCGGGCAGCACCGAAGCCCCGAAGAACATGCCGGCATCGCCGCCCACCCGGTAGTAGGGATCTGAGCCTCGCGGCGGCCTTCCGCCGCGAGGCTTCCTCTCGGCCGCTCCGGGCCCTCCCGCCATCAGGGAAAACCCTCAAGCCGGCCTCAGGGAACCCCCTTCACAGGCCCGGCTGGGGTGTGTCACAATTGGCTCGACCTAGGGAAACGCGGTAGCCCTCAGCTCCGGTCGATTCCCGCGGCACTTGTCTCTCGAAGGAGATTGCGCTGCCCGCACTGCGCCGAGCCACTGCCGTCGCGTGCTTCCTGTTCCTGCCCGTCGCGGTCGTTCTGGTCGGCGGCAGCAGCGGCCGAGTGGTCATGCCGCTCTGGCTCGACCCGATCTCGCTGGCGGCCCCGTCCGACCCTCGAGCGCTCAGCACCACTGAAGAAGCCGTGCGGGGGATCGCGGCGATCATGGCCAGGCGCTTCGGGCTCGCGGTCCCGGATCGGGTGACGGTGTACGTGTACGGCGAACGCCGCGCCTTCGAGCAGGGCCTCATCCAGGACGCTCGAGTCTCGCCGATCCTCGCCGCGAAGCTGAGCGACTTTGCGATCGGCGTCGGCGCCCGTGGGCAGGTGCTCCTGTACGATCAGCCGCGAGACCGAACCGAGCGCGAATGGCTACGGCTCATCGCCCACGAGCTCACTCACGTGTCGCAGATCGAGCTCGCCGGCGGCGAAGGGCGCGGGGAGCAGTGGCTGGCGGAGGGCATGGCGGAGTGGGTCGCCTATTCCACGCTCGAGCGCCTCGGCCTGGACGCGCTCGAGCGACGACGCCTGGCCGCGACGGCCGGCCTTCGCAGCCACCCCACGCTGCTCCAGAACGGACTCGATCTCGAGGCGCGCGGAACCCCTCGGGGCTTCACCGCCTGGCACATGCGCGAGGGCGCGCTTCCGACCTACCAGCTCGCGTTTCTCATGGCTGACTATCTGATCGAGCGCCTGGGGTTCGACCGGATGAAGGGGTACTTCGCGTCGTTCAAGAGCTCGAGCGACCGCCGAGCGAACTTCGAACGCGCCTTCAACGAAACCATCGCCGACTTCGAGACCGACGTGCTCGCCCACTTGAAGGCGGCCTCGGCCCTCTGACCGGTGACCGGATCAGGCCGACCCGGACACGACTACTTCGCGAAGGTCGATCCCGCCTCGTCTCCCTCGCCGCGCAGCTTGCGGTAGAGGGACGCCAGGCTGATCCCCAGCAAGCGGGCCGCCTTGCGCTTGTCCGACTGTGTCGCCAGGACGTCCATCAGGTGCTGGCGCTCGAACCGACGGACCGCCCCCCGCAGATCCTGCGGCGGCGCTCTGTGGGTCGACTCGGTCTCGGCCGACAGCTCTCGGAAGGACAGGAGGTCGCTGCCGCCGAGGACCATGGCACGTTCGAGGACGTTCTCGAGCTCCCGAACGTTGCCCTTCCACGGCCGGCCGATGAGCGACCAGAGCGCTTCGCGCTCGACACCGAGGCATCGCGTGCCGAGCTTGGCGTTGAGCCGGTCGACGAGATGATCGACCAGGATCGGAATGTCGCCCCGCCGATCACGCAGGGGCGGCACCGTGAGGTGCACGACGTTGAGTCGGTAGAACAGATCTTCGCGGAACCGCCCGGCCTCCACCTCGCGACCGAGATCTCGATTCGTGCTGGCGATGATCCGCACGTCGGCGGGCACGGGCTTGGTGCCGCCCACCGGCAGGATGCACTTGTCTTCGATCGCGCGGAGCAGCTTGACTTGTAAGAGTAACGGAAGCTCGCCGATCTCGTCGAGGAACAGGGTGCCGTGGCTCGCCGCCACGAAGAGCCCGGGATTCGCCTGCACCGCCGTCGTGAAGGCGCCTCGCACGTGCCCGAAGAGCTGGCTCTCGAGCAGCGCCTCCGGGATCGCCCCGCAGTTGACCGGGATGAAGGGCGCGGCGTGTCGCACGCTGTCGCTGTGAACCGCGCGGGCGACCAGCTCTTTGCCCACACCGCTCTCGCCGGTGATCAGCACGTTGCTCAGCGTACGGGCCGCCAGCGCGATCTGCTCGCGCACGGACCGGATCGCGTCGCTCTCGCCGACGAGGGCCTGGCTGGCGGATGACCGCGGCTGCAGCGCGCGATGGACGAGCCGATCTTTCCAGAGCGTTTCTCGATACTGGATCAGGCGCTGCACGCGCTCCTTGAGGTCTTCGATTGAGAACGGCTTCTCGAGATAGTCGCAGGCGCCCCGGCGAAGCGCGGCGATGGCGGTCTCGAGTGCCGCGTACGCGGTCATCACGATCACCGCCGCCCGCGGGTTGAGCACCCGCGACCGCTCGAGCACCTCGAGGCCATCGAGGCCCGGCATGACGATGTCGGTCAGGATGATGTCGAAGTCCTGTTCCTCGACGCGGGTCAGGGCCTCCTCGCCACTGCCGGCCGTGGCTACCCGGTAGCCCTCGGCCGCGAGTGACCAAGTCAGGATGTCCTGGATTGCCGGCTCGTCGTCGACTACAAGGATCGACGCGGTCATCGTTGGGACCACCTTTACTCTCGCTTTTGACGCAGCCCTGGTGCTGCTGGGACATCCGGTCGATGGCGGACGCGTCGCGCCCGACTGAAGCCCCCTTGCTACGCTTCTCCGCTCGGGCGCGACCCTAACACAACAACTCTCTTCAGCACCATAGCACCATGGAACAAGGTGCGACCGCACGATTTCTCAGACTTGCGAATTTCGCCCTTCCCCCGCTCTCATGGCTGGGAATCGCCGGTGGCGCGTTGCGGCCGTTCCCGCTGAGATTCGAGCGTTTTCACTACGTTTCAAGCGATCGATTGTCTGGCACGCCCCTTGCGCTTGGTTGGCGCGCGCTCGTTTCGAGCCGTGCACTTCACCAAGGAGCAGGGAAGACATGTACACCACTACACGCCTCGAACTCATACTGTTACTTCTAGCGCTGATGCTGTTTGGCATCGCCACTCTGATTCAAGCCCAAGCGCCATCGACGACTACCGCAGTGACCAGCACAAGTGTCACGGCGCGTGATCCTGGCGTGCGCGGTGGGCCGGCGGGCGCGGGCGGACCAATCAACGGGTTGACCGCCAGGCAATACGAGTTCTTTACGGATGGCAAGGCGGACTTCGAGGAAGTCGAGGTCGTGGCCGATGGGCTCGGCGCGCGGATGAACCTCGACAGCTGTGCCGGCTGTCACGCCCAGCCGGCAACGGGCGGTACCAGCCCGTTCGTGAACCCGCAAGTGGCGTTCGCCTCGAAGGACGCCGGCACCGACCGGGTCCCATTCTTCATCACGCTGAACGGGCCGGTGCGCGAAGCTCGGTTCAAGTTCAACCCGGACGGGACGCGGGACGGGGGTGTGCATAACACCGCCACGATCACAGGGCGTACGGGAACCGCCGGGTGCGTGCTGGCTCAGCCCGACTTCGACACCCAGGCCGTCAACAACAACCTGATCTTCCGGATTCCGACACCGGTCTTCGGCGCGGGCCTCATCGAGCAGATCCCTGACAGCGTCATCATGGCCAACCAGGCCGTCAACGCCAGCAGCAAGCAACAACTCGGCATCGGCGGCCATCCCAACCTCTTCGTGTCTGGGAGAACGATCACGGGGCGGATGAACAACAACGGCAGCGACGGAACGATCGCCAAGTTCGGGTGGAAGGCGCAGAACCAGACCCTGCTGCTGTTCTCGGGCGAGGCATACAACGTCGAGATGGGCATCACGAACGAGTTGTTCCAGCAGGAGCGTGAGCAGAACCCGAACTGCCAGTTCGCCACTCTCCCTAATGACGTCACCGACACCGAGGTCACGAACACATCGGCCGGATTGAACGCGATCGAGAAGTTCGCCTTCTTTCAGCGATTCCTGGCGCCGCCCACCCCGTCTCCAGACACGCCTGGGGGCGCGTCCTCGATCAGCAATGGGCGCAGCTTGTTCGTGAGCACCGGTTGCGCGCTCTGTCACACGCCGACGCTGACGACGGGCAATTCCACGGTGTCGGCGCTGAGGAACCAACCCGTCAACCTCTTCTCGGACCTCTTGCTCCATGCCATGGGGCCTGGCCTGGCTGACAATATCCTCCAGGGAGGGGCCCAGGGTGATGAGTTCCGGACCGCACCCCTGTGGGGCCTGGGGCAGCGCGTCTTTTTCCTTCACGATGGACGAACCACGGACCTTCTCCAGGCGATCCAGGCGCACAAGAGCGCGGGTGACTCGACCTTCGGACCGTCGGAGGCGAACGCAGTCACCGATAATTTCAACAAGCTCACTGAGAAGAAGAAGCAGGACCTGCTGAACTTCCTGCGTAGCCTTTAAGCTGAGCCGGGCGCCAGCACGAAATCGTAGCCGATGCGCGGCTGCGCGGCGACGACGAGCGCCTGCGACACCCGAACACGGCATCCGGACTCGATGTGCGACTTCCTGCGCTCGCTGTAGCCCTCCGCCGGTTCGTGCCGGGGCGCGGCCCTCGTCGCGCCCCGGCCCGCGTCACTGCGCCGAAAAGCCGCGTCGAGCCAGCTCGCCTTCGAGATCGAGCTCTCTCGTCCCCGCGGACGTGCCGCCGGGGACCGTCCAGAAGATCTCGAACTCGAGCCCGTCCGGGTCCTTCGCGTACAGCGACAGGCTGACCCCATGATCGGACGAGCCGACCAGCGCGCCGGCCTCGGCGAGCCGCTGGCGCGCGCGCGCGAGGTCGGTCAGGTCGCCGACCTCCCACGCCGCGTGGTACATGCGCGCCACGCCCTCGTCGGGACGGGGCACGCCCGTCTGCTCGAACAGGCCGAGATGGTGGTCGTCGGCGGTTCCGGGGATCTTCAAGAAGGCCGCGTTCGGATAGCGTCGCTGGACCTCGAAGCCCACGACGTCGCAGTAGAAGCGCACGCTGCGCTCGACGTTTCCGATCCACAGGACCAGGTGCTGTAGCCGCTTGAGGCCGGTGCCGGTCGTCGTCGCACTCATCGGGCGGCCTCCGCCGGGTATTCGACGCTGACGGTGATGGCCGCGCACGCGATGAGCGTGTCGGAGGTCGGCGATCGCAGCCCGCCGTTGACGGCGCGGACGGTCACCTCGCCGTGCGGGAGCTCGCGTCGAACGACGTCGACCTTGACCGAGTCCGGGTCCGGGACGCCGATGGTCACATCGACCAGCATGCGCCCGCCGCGCTCGCGGACCTCCTGGAAGAGCGGCAGGCTCGAGTGCCGGATCGCGTCCGACACCGCGCGGCACGCGGCCTTCGTCGCATCGCGCCCGTGAACGTCGACGCCCATCCCGAACTCGAGCACGCAGGGTTTTGCGGTCACTCGCCACCTCCCGTGAGCGTGTCACGTCCGCGCGAACACGCCGTCTCGCGCTATTCGCCTGTTCCCATCCGCGTCGACTCCACGAACTGCTCCGTCGCGTCGTCGATGGCGCGGCCGGCCCGGCCGGGGGCCTGCAGCACGTAGAGCTGACGGGGATCGATCTTTGCCTGCGGCGGCGGCGGCAGCGCCATCTCGTAGGTCACGGGGCGATGATGATCGGCCAGCAGGAGCCGGGGATCGAATACCTGGTTGAACTTCCAGAGGCTCCGGAAGAAGTTCGTCTGCCCACGCGCCAGGTGCCCGAGCACGATCGTCGCCATGTCGCGGAGCGCGGTCCATCCCAGGTGCTTCATCGCCAGCACGCGCTGGGTGCGGACCAGCTCCTCGTAGAATTCCGCGAGCGGCAGCCGCGTCGGCAACACGGCGTGCTGGATGTCGTAGAGGCGATAGTCCCGTGTGTGCACGCGGCGCGCCTCCGTGCGCCAGGTCTCGGTTCCCGGATAGGGGGTGTTGACCGAGATGTTCACGATCTCGGGGATCTCCATGCACCACTGGCGCACCACGGCGAAGCGCTCGCGGTCCCAGTCGGGATCGGCGATCAGGTTGATGGCGACGTTGATGCCGAGCGAGCGCGCGAACTCGAGGGCTTCGAACGCGTGGCCGAGCGAGATCCGCTTGCGGTACTTGCGCAGCCCTTCCTCGTCGATGGCCTCGAGCCCGAGGAACATGTACTGCAAGCCCAGACGGGTCCACAGGCGGAACACGTCCTTGTTGCGGAGCAGCACGTCGCCCCGGGTCTCGAGGTAGTACTGCTTGCGAATCCCGCGGCGCGCGATGGCCTCACCGATCTCGAAGCCGTGCCTGGCCTGCACGAAGGCCACGTCGTCCACGATGAACACGCCGGGCTCCTTGACGCTGCCGAGATCCTCCACCGCACGCTCCGGGCTGACCACGCGGTAGCTCCGACCGTAGAACGTCCACGCGCTGCAGAACGAGCAGTCCCAGGGGCAGCCGCGGGCGAACTCGATCGACGCGCAGGGATCGAGCGTGCCGAGAAAGTACCGTCGGCGGTGGCCGACCAGGTCGCGGGCCGGCGTGAGCGCATCCAGGTTGTCGACGAGGCGCGCCGGCGGCCCCTCCCCGTCGAGCGTGACGACGCCGGCCACCTTCGCGATCGATCGCCGATCGTGCTCGACGGCTTCGAGCAGTGCGTTCACCGAGGCTTCGCCCTCGCCCTTGACGATGCAATCGATCGCCCCGCCGGCGTGCTCGAGCAGGTCCCGAGCGATGAAGGAGGCGCTGTGGCCCCCCACGAGCATGAAGCTCCGGGGGTGCCTCGCACGGGTCAACTTCGCCAGATCGACGATCTCGGGAACATTCGCCAGGTAGTTGCACGAGAATGCCACCACGTCCGGCTGCCAGTCATCGATGAGCCTGAAGTAGTCCTTGTGCGTGGCCGTCTGCAGATCGATGAGCCGGGCCTGGTGGCCCGCCCGGCGGACGGCGGCCGCGACCAGCTCGAGCCCGAGGGGCTCGAGGCGCAGGAAGATCTTCGTGTACATCAGGGGACCGGGGTGGACGGCCAGGACTCGCATGGGTCGGCACCTCACAGTACCCTCATTTTCTCCCGTCAGCCAAGGGGACGCTCGTGAAGCCGGCGAGGCGGCCGATTCGGCCCTATCCGCGCACGGCTCCCGGCCGCCCGTCTTCGACGACGAAGGTGGCCAGGGTGTCGGCCTCCGCGCGCGGACGGGCGACGCTGCGCACCGTTCGGAGGTCGGCGCGCAAGCGCTCTCGCGTGATCTCGACGCGCAGGTAGCCGCGCCGGGTGCCGTTGCCCAGCCGGATGTGGGGGTTGTCGGCCAGCAACGACTCGAGCTCCTCCTGACGGCGCCGGAACTGCGACGTGATCGACGTGCCGACGAACTCCGTGGCGACCACCGGCGAGCGCGGGTCGTCGAAGTCTGGCTTGAGATCGGTCACCCAGAAGGAGTGCACGTCGCCACCGAACACGACCGGGTTGGCGGGCTTCCGCTGGCCGAGGTAGTCGAGCAGGCGGCGGCGTGCCGCTGGGTAGCCGTCCCATCCATCGGTCCAGAACTGCTGTCCCGGACCGGGCTTCCGATCGAGCTGAGCCATCAAAGTCTGCTGGGCGATGACGTTCCAGCGCGCAGGCGAGCGGTCGAGCTCCGCCGCGAGCCAGCGCTCTTGCACGTCGCCGAGCATGGTGAGGCGCGGATCGAGCCGTTCCTGGCAGTCTTCGACGGTGTTGGCGCCACCACGGCCGGGCGCGGCGCACGGCTGGGGTGAGCGGTACTGGCGGTCGTCGAGAAGATGGATCTGCGCGAGACGGCCGAACGAGACGCGCGCGAAGAGACGCATGTCCGGCCCGAAGGGCACCATCTGGCGGCGGAGTGGCATGTGCTCGTAGTAGGCCCTGTAGGCGGCCGCGCGCCGCTGCAGGAACCACGCCGGGGTGTCGAGGTGCTGGGAGCGGTCGTTCGCGTAGTCGTTCTGGACCTCGTGGTCGTCCCAGGTGCAGAGCCAGGGATAGGCCGCGTGCGCCGCCTGGAGATCGGAATCGCTCTTGTACACGGCGTAGCGGATTCGGTAATCGTCGAGCGTATGAGGCTCGGGAGCGCCGTGCTTACGCACATGGTCCTGGCCCCAGGAGGATTCGTAGATGTAGTCGCCCACGTGGACGATGAGATCGAGGTCGTCAGCAAGCATGTGCCGGTATGCGGTGAAGTAGCCCTGCTCGTACTGCTGACACGAGGCGAAGGCCAGGCGCAGACGATCGCCACCGCCATTCGGAGGCGCCGTGCGCGTGCGTCCGATGGCACTCACCTGCCCGCCGGCGCGAAAACGGTACCAGTACCATCGACCCGGCTCGAGGTTCTCGACCTCGACGTGCACCGCATGCGCGAATGCCGGTGTCGCACCGACCGTGCCGTGCTGGATGATCTGGCCCATGCGGTCGTCGCTCGCCACTTCCCACTCGACCGGCACCACCTCGGACGGCATGCCGCCCCCGGGCATGAGTGGCGCCGGGGCCAGGCGGGTCCAGAGCACGACGCTCGTTGGCAGAGGATAGCCCGACGCCACACCAAGAGTGAACGGGGGCCCGGGCAGTCGAGGCTCGCCCGACACGCGGACGAGGGGTGGGGCGAAGTGTGAAGCGCCAAGAGCGAGCGCGCCCGCCAGAAGCTGACGGCGACCGACGTGCCGCCTATCGGTCCTCTGGATCTGCGCCATCGCCTTGCGCAGCATAGACGTCCCCGGGCTCGAAGGACAAGAAGCTCGTTGAGGTCGTCGGGGACCTGAGAGCGGGAGACCGTGCGTGGCGGGCGGCGGAGTCGTTGTCGCGAAGGATGACGGGGCGCCCGAAGGACGGGCGCCCCGTCGTGCTGGGTCAGCTACGCACGTACACGGTCTTCATGGCATGGTCCCCGTTGGGGCCGTGCATCGTAGTGTCGATCGTCAGGATCCGTCCGTCCGGCGAGAGCGTCCAGGTGGACTGCCGGGACCTCGTCCGATCACCCTGATCGCTCTTCCTCGTATAGGTCCTGGTCACGACCAGCCGATCGCCCTCGAAGGCGGCCCGCGTGACGACATTGCCGCGGTAGCCCTGGTGAGCCTGATCGGTTCCGTCGGCCACGATCGTGTCGGTCATCGAGCGTTCCTGGGTACCCATCGTCATGGTCCGTGTGACCTTCAGCGTGTTGCCCTGCTGCTGCACCACGAGCTTCACGTCGGGCCGCTGCCGCTCGGCGTTTGATCCGTCGGGGCCCCGGCCCTCATGTGTCGGGAACTGGCTCTGGGAGCGGTCGAGCACCCAGTCGCCAGCGAATTGGGGCTCTGCCTGGGCGGCGACCACGCCGACCGCCAGCAGGAGCAGGGTCATCGTGCCAATCGTGCGTTGTAGACGCTTCATCGCATCCTCCTTGGTTCATTGCCGCGCCTCGGCCACCGGGCCTTTTCGGATGCTCGCCTCGGGCCTGGGGACCCCGGCCCCCGGGCGGCCCTGCGGCTTGCACCACGCCCCCGCGACGGCCTGGGACGCACACTGCGCGGACTGTCTGGCCCGTACGACGGCACGCGCCGCCCCTTTGTTTACCGCCGGGCACCCGGTATCCTGTTGCGCGCCGAGGCGCGGCGATCGAGCGAGAAGTGCGCACCACAGGCCGTCGGGCCCCGCCGGCCGAGGCGCGATGGAAAATCGAGAACGAATCGAGGACGGACGCACAGAGGGGGCGTGCCCATGGATGTCTGGACGGGTGGACGAGCCGTCGTGGAGTTGCTCAAAGCCGAGCGGGTGCGGCACATTTTCGGAATCGTCGGCGCGACTTTCCTGGATGTTCTCGACACGCTCTACGACGATCCGAGCGTGGAGTACATCAATGTCCGCCACGAGCAGGCCGCGGCCTTCATGGCCGATGGGCTGGCGCGGGTCACCGATCGACCGGGCGTCTGCCTGGTGACGAGCGGTCCCGGCGCGACCAATCTGATCACGGGCGTGGCCGCGGCGCACGTCGCCCATTCGCCGGTGATCGTCCTCGTCGGCGGGATCGCGCTCGACCACTACCAGAAGGACGCCTTTCAGGAGTTCGACCTGGTCAGCATGTTTCGGCCGGTGACCAAGCTCGCGATCCAGATCAACAAGGCGGCGCGCATCCCCGAGCTCCTGCGGGCGGCGCTGCGCACGGCCATGAGCGGCCGCCCAGGGCCGGTCTTCGTGGAGATCCCGCGCGATGTGCTGAACGACAAGCTGCCGTCGACGGCAGCGCTCGCACCGGAAAGCTACCGCGTCGTCCACCCGCAGCCCCCGCACGCGGACGCCGTTCGCGTTGCGGCGCGACGGCTCCGCCTGGCCGAGCGTCCGCTCCTCCTCGTCGGAGGAGGAGCCACCCGGGCCGGCGCCACCGAGCTCGTCGTCCAGCTGAGCGACCGTCACGCGATCCCGATGATCACGGCGTACAGTCGAAACGACGCCGTGCCGAACGCCCATCCTCTCTATCTCGGTCCGCTCGGGCGCGCCGGAGCGCCGGAAGCGGCCGCGGCGTGCCGGCGCGCCGACCTGATCCTCGTCGTGGGCTCACGGCTCGGGCAATTCACGACTCACTTCGACGACCGCTACCTGCGACCGGGAACGGCGCTCATCCAGATCGATATCGACTCGCGCGACATCGGTCGCTACTACCCGGTCGAGCTCGGCATTCAAGCGGACGCGCGAGAGACGTGCCAGGCTCTGCTGAGCGCGTTGGCCCAGGACGCGGTTCCCGAGGTTCGCGCGTCCTGGCGGCAGGAAGCCGAGATGCTGCGCGCCCAGCGCCACGCCCGGCTGGCGGCGGAAGCGAGTCTCGGCGCGAAGCCAATGAAGCCGCAGCGAGTCTACGCGGAGCTGCGTCGCGTGCTGCCACCGGAGACGATCGTGACGCTCGACGCCGGCGCCGCCCCGGCCTACGGCTACGATCGCCTGCACTTCGCGCGGCCGCGCACGTTTCTCACGCCGCTCGATCTGGGCGGGCTCGGGTTCGCCTTTCCCGCCGCGCTCGGCGCCAAGCTCGGCCGCCCCGAAGCTCCGGTGCTCGCCGTTCACGGGGACGGAGGCTATCTCATGAACGCGCAGGAGCTCGAGACCGCCGTCCGACACAACATCGCGGCCGTGACGATCGTCATGAACAACAATTGCTGGGGATCGGAGAAGGCGTACCAGAAGCACTTCTACAGTGGCCGCTACATCGGCTGCGACATCGGCAACCCGCGCTACGACCAGTTCGCCCGGCTCTTCGGCGCCGCCGGATTCTACGTAGAGCATCCCGATCAGGTCGGTGACGCCGTCAAGGCGGCGCTCTCGGCGGGGACACCCGCCGTCATCGAAATCCCGATCGATCCCGACGAGTTTCCGACTCCCGTGGCGGCCGTCCGTCGCCCCGACTGAGCTCGGCAACGCTGAGGACTCGGGGGCCGCGGGTGGCGGGGAGCGGGGCGCCTGCCGGGATCCGACTGCTGATGGCCGGATCCGGCACTTCCGATGCTCCGAGTCGATGCAATGCTGACTACACGGATCCCGGCAGGCGCCCCGCTCCCCGCCACCCGCGGCCCCCGAGTCCTCAGCGATCACCGCGGTAGACGGTCGGCGGAGCCGTCCGGGAAATTACTCATAGCGCCGAGTGACCGCGATCCCAACCGGCATCGCGAGCGGCGGACGGGTGGCGCCGGGGACTGTGGCCACGCGACCGGCGGAGTGGGACCCCCTCGTCCCGTCCGCAGCTCGAAGAGCTGCGATTCGGGCGAGTGGGTGACGGAGCCGGACGCGGGGCCACAGTCCCCGGCGACAGGCCCCGTCCGCCGCTCGCGATGCCGCTTGGGATCGCGGTCGCTCGCTCGCCGCCGCACGTGCCGCGCGGGGCGCTACTCGTAGCGGCTGATGTGGAGATGCACGCCGTGACTCGACGCGGGCTGGACCGTCACCTCGCCCGTGCCACGCAGGAACGTCGTGCCGGCACGACTGAAGGCGTCGGTCAGCGCGGCAAAGTCCTCGGCGACCATGGAGAGCGCCACCAGCCCCTCGGTGCCTCCGACCTCGTCGGCCGGCACGACCAGCAGCGCGCCACGGCCGACCGCCAGCATGATGCGCGGGCCGTCGTTCATCGCGACCTCCTCGAGACCGAAGAGTGATCGGAGCACGTCGCTCGCTCGCTTGACGTCGGACGCGCCGATCACGAGCCGCTTGAGCCTGAGCGGTGACGGAGACTCGGCCGGCGCGGCGAACGGGGTAGCCAGCTCCACGAGCACGCCGCAGCACGCCCTCGGATGGACGAACGCGATCTGTCCGGCGAGCCCCGCTCGTGGGGTCGAGTCGAGCAGCTCGACGCGCATCTCCTTGAGCGATGTCAACGTCTTGACGATGTCCTCCGTGTCGAAGCAGAGGTGGTGGAGCCCTTCGCCGTGCCTGGCCAGAAAGCGCCCGACGCCCGACGACGGGTCCAGCGGCTCGAGGAGCTCGATCTCGGTCTCGCCGGCGCCGAGCAGCGCGGCCCGCACGTGCTGATCCGGGATCGTCGCCTCGGTGACGAGCGGCAGCCCCAGCGTGTCACGGTAGAAGCGATACGCCTCCGCCAACCGGTTCACGACAATGCCGACGTGGTGAATCCGTCGCATCACGCTCACCCCCTCAGCGAACGAACGGCGCGATCCTCCGGGTGGAGGCGTCGCGGATACGAACCCGATGATGGGCCAGGAGCGTGGACGGCAGCCGCCGCAGTGAGAAGTACTCGAGCGCCAGCGTCTCATCGCAGGTCTGCAGCTCGCCGCCGCGCACGATGCACTCGAAGGACATGCTCACGTAGTGCCAGATGTTCCCGTCGGGATACCGGACGAGCTGTAGCGCCGGCTCCGAGTACACTCCCACCAGCCGGCGCACAGCGACGACCAGCCCTGTCTCCTCGTGCACCTCGCGCTGCACGGCGTCCTTCACCGATTCGCCGATCTCCACCGATCCGCCCGGCAGGCCCCACTGTCCGCCGTCGGAGCGCTGCTGGAGCAGGAGGCGACGGCGTCGGTCGAAGATGACGGCGGAAACGGCGGGCCGAATGCCGAGGGCGCGTGTGGGGTCACGCTCGAGCGTGATCACGTGTTCACCCTACCCGACGCCACTGTCCTGCGCAATGTTTAGCGATCCGTCCGGGAACGGTCCCGTCGCGCCGACGTTCCACGATGGGCCCGCCCTCATCCGCCGGCCGCGCTGAAGAGACGCTGGAACTGCTCCCACGGAATCGGTGGGACCGCGCCGACCTTCGCGTTTTCCTCGACGTGCGCGCTTGTTTTCATTCCGACGAGCGCCGTCTCGATCCCCGGCGTGGAGCGCACGAACTGGAGCGCGCGCTGCGCGTCGGTCGTGAGCCCGGGAATGTACTCGGCGATCATCGGCGGCAGCTTGGTGAGCTGGCCCTGGTGGAGGGAGGCCGAGGCCATCACCGAGACGCCGAGCTGCCGGGCGGCCTCGAGGACCGAAACCACGCGGTCCTTCACGCGCTGATTGGCCCGCGTAAATGCCTCGGTCATCCCGAGGTTGTACGGAAGCTGGATCACTCTGAAGTGGTGATCGTCGCCGCCAACGTCGCGGGCCGCGGAGACGAGCTCGGCGAGCGACAGGTAGCCCGGCTCGCCCGGATCCGCGCGGTATCCGGCCCAGGTCGCGGTGCCGAACCGAGTGATGCACCCGGCCGCGACCGCCTCCTCCAGCGCCTGGAACGCCGTTCGAATGCGGATCAGGAACTCCTTGCGCTCCGTTTCCTCGAGCTGTGTTTCGGGATTGTGCAGGTAGTAGACGTCGAGGGTCTCGAGGCCGAGATTGGCGCGGCTGCGGTCGATCTGATCGCGGAGGTAGCGCGGGGCTATGCAGTGCGCGCCCCGCGCCACGTCCCCCGGCTTGATGATGCCTGTCTCGACGTACGTCGCCGCGAAGTACGCGCGGGGGTCGCGCGGCACAGCCCCGTCGAAGGGAATGAAGCCCCCCTTGGTGGCCACGACGACCTCGTCTCGTGCCACGACGCCGCTGCTGATCGCCGTGGCGAGCGCCGTCCTGATGGCGCGCTCGCTACGCTGGTGACGGTAGTTCACCGCCGTATCGATCACGTTGAAGCCGAGCTCCAGCGCTCGCAGGACGGCATCCTGATAGAGCACGTCGGTCGCGCCGTCCTCGCTGCCGAGATACGTGCCGAGCCCCAGAGTCGAGAGCACGGCGCCGCCGTCCAGCTCGCGAAAGTGCCCGGGCGCCAGTCGCCCCGTGAACCGCTCCGCGTACCGTCGCGTGCCCTCGACGGACGCGTGGCCGCCGATCATCTTCGCCATCGACCTAGCGCGTGACCCGGAAGGAGAAGCGCCCGTTCACGATGTGGCCGTCCGTCGAGAGCACGCGCCACTCGACGCGCCAGGCTCCGGGCGTCAGCGAGGGAAGCGTCGCCGTCAGGCGATCGGCGGGGCCGTCAGCAACCAGCACGGTGGCCGATCGCGCGCCACCACGCTCGTCGAGCACGCGGATCGTCGACAGCTTCTTCTCGATGCGATTGTTGAAGCGCAGCGAGATCTGCGGCGGCGGATCGACGAGAGTGGCGCCGACGGCCGGCGACGATTCGAGGAGCAAGGAGTGCGCGGCGGCGCGGCCGGCCAGCAGCAACAGGAGCAGGCCGGCGGCGAGGGCGGTGCCGGCGCGCATCAGCGCCAGTCGTCGAGCACCAGGTCCGCGGGGTCCTCGTAGTCCTCGGGCTTGCCCCGCTGCATCCGGATCATGGTGAAGTCGACCTGATATCCGCATTGGACGAGGATGTTGTAGGCCGTCCAGTAGCGAGCATACACGGGAAGGATCACCCGTTGCACCCCCAGCTCCTGCCCGAGCCCCTCGATGGTCGTGACGAACTGCTCGAGGTGCTCCGCCTTCCGTTGCGGCGGGTCGATCGCGAGGAACTTCACGTACAGCGCACCGGCCGGCGCCTCGCTCACGCCGGGCGTGTGGCAGATCGCGAAGCCGATGAGGTCACGGCCACGCTCGAGGAGCAGCGTGTCGCCCAGCGCCAGGCCGTCGACGATCTCGATCTCCTTCGCGAGATCCATGCCCCGGCAGATCGCGTTGGTGATCCGATGGATCCGCGCGAGAGTCGCCTTCTTCTTCGCCTCCTCGAGCGTGGAGAAGCGGCGTGCCGCCAGCAGGGTCTTCCCGGGTTTCGGCGACGTCGCGACTCGGGCGGGGCCGCGGTCGATCGCCCGGCTCATGATCGCCGTCAGGTGCTTCGGCCGGTAGCCGAACTTGTGATACAGGTACAGGTGCTTGGGGCTCGTCGGGTACGTCACGCAGCCGTGGAGCGTCGCTTTGTTCTCCTCGAAGAACTCTTGCGCCGCGCGGATGAGCTGCTGGCCGATCGTCTGGTTGTGGTAGTTCGTCAGCACGGCCACCGGCCCCAGCACACCGACCGTGCCCCACGTCACCGCGAGCGCGACCCCCACGATCTTCGAGCTGTCTTCCTCCGCGACGAAGCAGCCCCAGGGCTCCATGAGCCAGCGATGGTGGACGTACTGCGCGCCGCCGAACGCCTGCCGGGGCCGCGTCCCGAGCTGGCGCTCCAGGAAGTCACCGAAGGTCTGCTCCAGGACGTCACGGACCTTCGAGAGGTCGCCCTTCCGCACTCGACGGATCTGAACTTTGGGGAGTCGGCCCTGCGGATCGAGTCCGGCGCGATCGACGGTGGCCCTCACCTGGAGAGGCCCGCGAGGTCTTCCAGCAGGGTGATCACTCCCGAGTGATCGAGGCCGCCGCGCCCCTTGACGCGAAGGGCGTTGAACAGCTCCTGGACGACCGCCGTCGCGGGTAGCGGCACGCCGAGGGCACGAGCCGATTCCATGATGAGCCCGAGGTCCTTGTAGTGCAGGTCGATCTTGAAGCCCGGGTTGTAGGTCTCGGCGACATAGTTCGGCTTTTTCTGATCGAGGCACCTGGAGCCGGCGAGCCCGCCGGCGAGCGCGGTCAGCGTGAGCTCGCGGTCGAGCCCCGCCTTCTTGGCGAGCGTGAGCGCTTCGCCGAGCGCGGTCAGGTTGACCGCGACGATGATCTGGTTCGCGAGCTTGGTGAAGCCACCGAAGCCGAGCGGCCCGAGGTGGGTGATCGTCTTGCCCATCGCCTGGAAGATCGGCAGGACGGCGTCGAAGACCGCCTTGTCGCCGCCGACCATGATCGAGAGCGCGCCGTCGGTCGCGCCCTTCTCACCGCCGGACACCGGCGCGTCGAGCATCTTGACGGATTTCGCGGCGAGGGCCGCTCCAACCTTCTGAGACACGATCGGCGAGATCGTGGACATGTCCACGAAGATGAGACCGGGCCGAGCGCCTTCGATGATGCCGTCACGGCCGAGCGCCACCTGCTCGACGTCGGGCGAGTTGGGCAGCATGGTGATCAGGACATCCGACTGCGCGGCCACGTCGCGCGGCGAGGTACCGACCTTGGCACCCGCCCGGGCGATCTCGTCCACGGGCCCTCGGCTCCGACTGTGGACGACCAGTGGGTAGCCCGCCTTCAATAGGTTCCTGGCCATCGGGCGTCCCATGATGCCGAGGCCAATGAATCCAATCACTTGCGCCATAGGACCCCCATGACCCGTTTCGAATGAGTGACAACAAATAACACACCCGCGCGGAGGGGGTCAAGGGACGGGCTTTCGGCCGGCTCCTGGCGAGTCGAAAGACGCCGGGCCCGGGCGCGCCGCCCGGGCACTTTAGCGGGCTAGGCCTTCTTGCCCCAGAGGTCCTTGGCCAGCCAGTCGAGCCCGAGCCCCTTCAGCGTCTTCGGCCACGGCTTGCCGGTCTTGCGATCGAAGCCGACCTCGGCATACCAGGTGTCCAGCATCTTCTCCCACTGCGCCCGGATGGCCTGGCCCTTCGCAGGGCCGTCCACGGGCGTCGAGCCGTAGCGGGTCGAGGGATACTCGAGGGCACCGGTGTGGCCGCAGCGGAGCGCGGTGGCGCGGTTGATGGCGGCAGTGCGGCGGCCGAAGCGCTGGGCCTCCTCGACGGTGAAGGTCCAGCCCGTCGCCGCCGAGAGGGCGCGGCAGAGGTTCTCAAGCCGGGTCCGCGACGTGAAGATGCAGATGCCGAGCGAGTCCTCGAAGCTCCGTCGACCGCGCAGCCCGGCGACGTACCTGGCCACCTGCTCGCCGTCGAAGGGATTGATACGCGCGGGCTGCCCGATCTCCGTCGGATGCACCGGGTTGCCCGTCTCCATCGTCGCGGTGGACGACGTGCACGTGTCGAGCATCTCCTCCCACCGCGCGCGGTGATCGTGGCCGCGCGGCGTCGCGCCCTTCTCGATGTAGATCGCGCACTCCTTGGCGGGCCCACCCAGCTTTTCGGCGGCGCGCTTGACGCCCTCGGCGAGGAGGCTCCCCAGCCCCTCCCGGCGACTGACCATCTGGAGAAGGCGGTGGGCGCCCTTGATGTCGCCCCACTTGAGCTCGAAGCCGAGCTGCTCGCGGGTGATGTAGCCCTTCTCCTGGCACTCCATGACCCAGCCGCAGAGCCAACCCCACTCGTTGACGTCGACGCACGCGCGGTCGCACTCAGTGTTGAGCCACGCCACGCCGTCGCGGTCGGCCGAACCGATCGCCCATCCGCAACCGGACCAGCCCTCGTACTCAGGCTCGTCGACGATCTTCCCCTTCTGGTCGCCGTGCCTGATGACCGACATGTGGCAGTGGTGCATGCCGCAGGCGTTGCACTGGTGGCCGCGGTGGTCGAAGTTCTCGCGGAGCTTCGGCGCTTCCCACGCGCTCATGTCGGCGCCGGCGACGTTCGAGGTCAGGTTGGTCGTGTAGTTCTTGATCGGCAGAGCGCCCATCTTCGAGAGGTTCACGACGCCCGGCAGCGTGCCGTACTCGTAGAGCGAGCGCGCCGACGCGTCGGTGCGGAGATCGTGGGCGATGTCGTCGGCCGCCTGGACCACGCCGCGCGGATCGGCGGCGCGCAGGGCCCTGGTCCCCTTGACGATCGCGACCGCCTTGAGCCGCTTCTTGCCCATGACGGCGCCGCAGCCGTTCTTGGACGCGACGTGGCCGTAGTCGCCCTGGATCGCGGCGAAGCGCACGAGGTGCTCGCCGGCCGGGCCGATCGAGTAGACCGAAAGCTGGTGGCCCACGAGCCCCGTCTCCCGGTTGAGCGCGCCCTGGGTCTCCCACGTATCCAGGCCGATCAGCGCTCGCGCGTCTCGGAGCTCCACGACGTCGTCGTTGATGTAGAGATAGACCCAGTCCTTCGACTGCCCCTGGATAATGATCGCGTCATAGCCGCAATATTTCAGGTTCGTCCCGAAGAAGCCGTTGGCCTGCGTCGAGGTGGGCCCGTTGGTCCCGGCACCGATGGTGCAGACGGTCAGGCCGCCCGTGCCCCACACGGGCAGGCCAGCGAGCGGACCCGTCGCCAGCACGAGCCGGTTGTCGGGATGGTCCCAGGCGACATTGCCCTTGCCGCCCTTCGTCGCCGTCTCGCGGTAGAGGATCATCGCGCCGAGACCGACGCCGCCCAGTTGCTCACGCATCGTCTCGGGGCTCCACGGCTCGGCCCGGCACGTGCGGCGCGTGAGGTCCACCCGCAGGAGGTTGCCGGCGAAGCCGCCGGGGCGCGCGGTCGTGGCGGATTTCGTCTTGGGTTGCTTTGGCGCGGTCGCGGTCGCTGGAGTCATACGGCCACCGGGGTTTCCCCAGGGGCCTTCGACGGGCGCCCCAGGATGGTTTCGGGAAGCAGCGCGCTCGTGGTCTTCGTCGCGATGAACGCCGGCTTGACGTCGAACGGGTTCTTCTTCAAGTACGCCTTCCAGCGCCCGAGCGAGACGCCGGACTGCACGAGTCCCTTCAACATCCCGACGTCGTTGGTCGTCCAGATGTCGCTCGATGGCCCGAGGATGATGGCCCCCGTGAGCCGGTCGCCCCGCCAGAGCAGCTTGCGGTACGCGGGCCGGTCCGCCTTGACGCCGCTCGCGGTCTCGGCCTGGGTGTCGTCCCAGGCGCCGAACGACGCGACGTCGAGATGACAGACTTCGACGATGTTGATGATGAGGCTGCCGCGATAGCGAACGTCTCTACCTGCCATGTTGGCGCCCACGACGCGCCCGTGCTCCTGCGCGGTGGGCTCGATCGCGTGGACGGCGTTGGCCTCGGAGATCAGATCGCGCCCCTCGGCCACGTCGCCGGCCGCGTAGACGTTCGCGACACTCGAGCGCAGGTGATCGTCGACGACCACGCCCTGATTCACCTTCACGCCAGCGCCCTTGAGCCAGTCGAGATTGGTCCGGATCCCCGTCGCCATGATCACGACGTCGGCGACGAGGTCGCCGCCCGCGGCCAGCTTGAGTCGCTGCCGGCCCTTCACATCGTCGATCCGCGTGAGCTTGGCGCCGGTGCGGATCCCGACGCCATGCTTCTTGAGCCACGCTTCCACGAGCCCGGCGCCGGTGTCGTCGATCATCCGCGGCAGGATGCGCGGAGCCACCTCGACGATCGTCAGCTTGGCCCCCAGCGCCAGGATGGAATTGAGAATGGTGAAGGCGATGAAGCCCGCCCCGACCATCACCACGTGGGCGCCCGGCTGGATCTGCGCGATCACCCCGCGGGCCTGATCCAGGGTCCAGAACGAATGGACGCCGCCGCCGTCGGCGCCCGGCACCGGCGCCCGGACCGCCGACGAGCCGGTCGCGATCAGGCAGTCGTCGTACTCGACGGTCGTGCCGTCGTCGAGGGCGCACACGTTCGCTTTGGTGTCGAGCGTGGTCGCGCGCTTGCCCAGGTGGGTCGTCACGCCCCAGTCCGCGAGCACCTTCGCCGTCGCGGTGAAGACGTGCGACTCGGCGATCGAGCGGTCGAGGTAGTACGGCAGCACCATCCTGGAGTACGGCTTCTCGGCGCTCACCAGCGTGATCGCCGACCGCTCGGTCTCCTCTTCACGGATGGTCCGGATGGCGTTCATGCCCGCGGTGCCGCCGCCGATGATCAGGTGCCGGGCCGCCATCAGCTCACCCCCGTGAGGATCCGCGCAGTCCGTTCGCGCGCGAAGTCCCCGAGCCAGTCGCCGGTCGCCACGTCCTCGTAGGTGATGGCGACCGTCGGGCACGCCTCGGCGCAGGCCGGGGCACCGCCGCAGAGGTTGCACTTGAACGCCTTGCGCGTCGCCGGATCGTAGAACATCGTCCCGTAGGGGCAGGCGATCGTGCAGAGCTTGCAGCCGACGCACTTGTCGTCGAGGACGTCCTTCGCGCCGACGGCGTTGATCGTGATCGCGCCCACCGGACACGCCGTCATGCACCATCCCTCCGCGCACTGCGTGCACGTGTACGGCGCGTAGGAGGTGTGCCCCTCGAACGGGGAAACCCGGATCACGGACTTGGCCGGCTGGAACTCGCCCGTCTGCATGTACGAGCACGCGAGCTCACAGCGGAGGCAGCCCGTGCACTTCTCGGGATAGATCCTGAGAACGCTCACCGCTTTTTCCTTTCGTTGCGCCTGTGCGTGCCGCGTTCCAGCCGGCTGATGAACTCGTCGAGGGGGATCGCCGCCATCGTCATGCCGGCGACGCCGCCGCGCGCGCCGAGCTCGACGGACACCCGCGAGATGGTGGCGTTGTCGGGCGCCTCGATGATGGTGACGAAGTCGTAGGGGCCCAGCACCGCATACTGGGCGACGACGCGTGCGCCCATCCGCTGCACGTCGGCGTTGACCTTCCGGATCCATCCGGGGCGCCCGCGCAACACCTTGCGGCCCGACTCGGACAGTGTGCTCAGCATGACGTACATCGACACGGCGAGCCTCCTCGGCCGTTCACGCGCTTGCGCAGCGCTCGGCAGTATATCAGACCGGCGCCTCGCGGCTCGACGGCTTGAGGAACATGTACACCGACGAGAAGTCCTTGCGCCCGAGACCGTGGGACGAGGCGAGCCGGAGCGCCTGCTGCGCCGCCGGCGCCACGACGACCGGCACGCGCAGCTCGCGTGCGGCGTTGACGGCCAGCCCCAGATCCTTCGCCATCAGATCCGTGGTGAAGCCGGGAGCGTAGTCACGGCTCGAGGGCGCCTTCGGCACGAGGCCGCCCACCGGATGCATGTGCTCCATCACCCAGGTATGGCCCGACGACTTCGAGATCACGTCGGTCAGGACCTTCGCGTCGACGCCGAACCCCTCGGCGATGCGGAACGCCTCGCTGACCGCGACGGCGGCGACGCCCGCGATCAGGTTGTTGCAGAGCTTGGCGACCTCACCCGACCCCACCGGTCCGACGTGGATGATGTTGGCTCCCATGGCCGCCAGCACGGGGCGGGCCTCCTCGAGGTCGCGCGCGTCGCCGCCGACCATGATCGCCAGCGTCCCGTCCTGCGCGCGGGGGACGCCCCCCGACACCGGCGCGTCGAGGAAGCGCACGCCACGCCGGCTCACCGCCTCCGCGACCCGGCGCGACACGCTCGGATCGATCGTGGACATGTCGATGCACAGGCGACCAGCGACGACCCCTTCGAGGATGCCGCCGGCGCCGAGGTACGCCGACTCGACGTGCGAAGACGAGGGGAGCACCGTGATCACCAGCTCGCCCTCACGCGCGGCCGCGGCCGCCGAGGCCGCGCGGGCCGCACCGAGCCTGACAGCGCCGGCGAGGGCAGGCTCGGCCAGGTCGAAGGCGACGACGTCGTGCCCCTGCTTCACGAGGTTCGCCAGCATCGGCTGGCCCATGGCGCCGACTCCGATGAATCCGATCTTCATGGCCGGGCTCCCCCTGGTGTTCTGAAGCGCGTCCGGACGGTTTCGATGGTCCGCGGACGATGCCGCGCCCGAGCTATGATCGCGGCGTGCACCGAGCGCGTCAAGCCCCCTGGACCATCGGCGGCCTGGTCCTCATCGCGCTCGCCGCGATCTCCTGGGGGACCAGCGGCTCGGTGATGACGGTGCTCGCCGACCGCGCCGCGGCGAGCCCGCTGCTGGTCGGCATCGCGCGCCTCTGGATCGCCGCCATCCTCCTGCTGCTCGCGACGTCGACGACCGCGGGGTCGTTCGCCGTCGCACCCCGTGATCGCTGGCGCTGCCTCGCGATGGGCGCGTGCATGGCGAGCTACCAGGCGGCGTACTTCACCGCCGTGACGCTCAGCGGGATCGCGGTCGTCGCCCTCGTCGCGATCTGCTCGGCGCCGCTCGTGATCGCGACGCTCGCCCCCTGGCTGCTCGGTGAGCGTCTGACGGCGCGCGTTCGCGGAGCGCAGGCACTCGGCGTCGTCGGCACCGCGATCCTCGTCGCCGCGCCGGCCGGGTCGTTCGATCCGTCGGCGCGATTCCTCGCGGGCACGTTGCTGGCCCTCGTCGCGGGTCTCGCCTATGCGCTGTACGTTCTCGCGGCGAAGGCGAGCCTGGCGCGGTCCGCGCCGCTCCCCCTGACCGCGCTCACGTTCACGGTCGGGGCTGCCCTTCTGACGCCGGCCCTTCTCTGGACGGAGGCGCCGCTCTCTCAGGTGGCGCTCGGCTGGCCGTGGCTGCTCTATCTCGGGGGCGTCGCGACCGCGGGCGCCTACGCCATCTACACGGTCGGGCTCCGCCACGTGCCCGCATCCGTCGCCGGCGTCACGACGCTGCTCGAGCCCTTGACGGCAACCATCCTGGGCGTAGCGCTCTTCGGCGAGAGGCTCGGCGCCGCAGGCGCCGTCGGCGCCCTGATGCTCGTCAGCGCACTGGGTCTCCTGATCGTCGACAGCCGGTGACTCGGACGCGCCGGAGGCGCGCGCCCGGACCGTGACAGGTCAGATCGCCCGGATCGGGCGGGACACGGCGCGGCTGAAGGTGCAGTTCGGGACGACCGCCGAGTGCTTGCCCGGGCCGCCCGCGATCATGACCAGCACGTCCTCCGGCGACGGCACCTGCGGCAGCAGCGCGTCGTCGTCGGTGATCGCGTGCATCCAGCGCGGCCAGTCCTGGATGCCCCACATGCCTCCGAGCTTGAGTGTCCGCAGTGGCAGCCGCGCGCGCTCGAAGACGAAGCGCTGGACGTCCGCGCGACTGAACCCGTCGTTCGCGATCGTCTGGGCGTGCTCTGGTCCGAGCACGATCAGCAGCTGACTCTGAGAGAAATACCAGCCGACGTTCGACCCGAGCGAGACCGCCGTGTCCGCCACGGTCGTGAGAATGCCGGCGGCGGTCGTCGACACGTGGTCGTTCACGTTGTGCGGCGGCTCCCCGCCGAACACGGTGACGGCGTTGCCCTCGTGGAGCGCGCCCCAGGGCGTGGTGTCGGCACACTCGGCGACACAGTAGGAAAACTTCGCAGGACTGCCCTGGGTCGCCATGTCGTACCGGCCAGGCCAGGCGCCGCCGACGTTCATCAGAATCAGCCGGATCGCCCGGCCGATCGTCGCGTTGGCGCGAAAGCCGGGACCGAAGCAGCCGCTCCCGCCGTGCACGCCGAGTTCGGCCGCGATCGGCCGTGCACGATCAGGAGCGGAGCGACCGGATGCGTCGTCGCCTGGACGCCGTACAAGTTGAATGACGGCTCGAGCATGGCCTGCACCGCGGCGACGAGGAGCGGGAAGTGCCTGGGCTCGCAGCCGGCCATCACGGCGTTGACGGCGAGCTTCTTGAGCGTCGCCTGGCGCCACAGCGGGGGCATCGCGCCGAGCGAGCGGTCGGCTGGCGCACCGGCCAGCATGGCCTGAACGCGCGCCTCGGTCGGCGGCACGATCGGCAGCCCATCGCACCATTCGCGCTCGCAGAAGGCGGCCAGGATTCCTTCGGGATCGTCTGTTGTAGCGAGGTCCGTGAGGTCGGCTTGCACCGAGGGTGGCCCGAGAAAGGTGCGACCCGGCTCCGCACGCCCGATCTCACCAGGGGTGGCTCCGGTCGGCGTATTCAGCGCTTTGGTCAGCTGATCGACCGCCTGGCGCGCTCTGCGCGCGATGCCTTCGCTGCGCTCACCGCCGAGCGGGTGCTCGATCATCACCAGGGGGAGTCCGATGATACCGAGCGCGCCCAGCTCGCTCACCGCGAGTCCCTGGAAGACGGTCGTCCCGATCACGCCGGCGGGCGTGCCGGCCTTCGCCAGCTCGATGGCGTCGTGGAGACTCCACGACGTGCACGACCCTCAGTCGGCCGATCCGGCGAAGACGACGTCGCAGTCCTTGGCCAGGCCGGCGAGGATCTCCGGCGCGGCCGGCGTCGCGGCATTGGCCTTACGGCGCCGGATGACGGCCTTCACGCCGTGCTCGGTGCGCAGGAGTGCGCCGATCTCATCGGCGAGTCGGTCGAAGTTCGCCTTGCGGTTGTCGAGGAAGCCCACCGTTAGCCCGGCCAGCGATCCGGGCAGCGGCGGCACGCTGACCGTGTCGCGAGTCGCGACACCGAGGGGGCTCAGGACGCGAATGCGTGTCATGAGGATCTCCGTCTGATCCCTGTGGACCGGGCGAGAAGTCGCCCGAGGTTTTCGTGCAGCTCGGCGAGGATCGTGCGCTTGATCGACACGGACACGGACTCGACCGGCTCTGCGCTCCCTTCCCGGTGGATGACCAGCGTGCCCGCGAACTTCTCGGCGCGCTCGTCGGTGGCCGCCAGGCCTCTCAGCATCAGAACTTCCCAGCTCTCCGCCATGGGGGCTATCTTAACTCAGCGGTGTGCGCTGCAGGCCGTCGCGGGGCGTAGTGCGAGCCGCAGGGCCGCCCGGGGGTTTGGGCCCCCAGGCCCGAAGCGAGCTACCCGAAAAGCCCCGCCGGCCGAGGCGCACCCATCAACTATGGTCATCGCGCTCGACGTCGGGACCTCGTCTGTACGCGCCTCGTTCTACGACGGGGGCGGCCGCGCGGTCCCCGGTCGCTCGCACCAGGTGCAGTGCGCGCCGAGGCTGACTCGGGACGGCGGCGTCGAGCACGACGCGGCCCGGTTGCTGGACGCGGTCGCCGTCTGCCTCGACGCCATTCACCCGAACCGGCCGCCAGAGGAAACACGCGCGGTCGGCGTCGCGACATTCTGGCATGGGCTCCTCGGGTTCGACACGGGCGGTCGCCCGGTCACGCCCATCTATACCTGGGCCGACACCCGAGGCGTCAGGGACGCCCAGCTCCTCCGCTCGGCGCTGGACGACGAAGCGCTTCACGCACGCACCGGCTGCCACCTGCACTCGTCGTACTGGCCGGCGAAGCTCCGCTGGCTCAGCCGCGAGCGCCCCACCGAGGCCGGGCGCGTGGCACGGTGGGGCTCGTTCGGCGAGTTTCTCGAGCTGTCGCTCTTCGGTGAGGCGACGACGAGCGTGTCGATGGCCTCAGGTACCGGGCTCCTCGATCAGGCCGCGGCACGATGGGATGCCGAGGCGCTGGCCGCGGCCGAGATCGACGAGCGTCACCTCTTCCCGCTGAGCGATCGCACCGAGCCTCGGCGCGGATTGCGGGCGCCCTGGGCGGGCCGGTGGCCGGCCCTTCGAACCGCGAGGTGGCTTCCGGCGATCGGCGATGGTGCCGCGAGCAACATCGGCTCCGACTGCGTCGATCCCGCGCGCATTGCCCTCAACGTCGGCACCTCGGCCGCACTGCGGGTCGTGACCCGAGATCAGCCTGTTCCGCCGCGCGGGCTCTGGCGATATCGGGTGGATCGCCGCCGTGCCATCGTGGGGGGGGCGACCTCGGAGGGCGGCAATGTCTATGCATGGTGCCGGCAGGTGCTGCGGCTCGCGGGCGAGGAGGAAGTCGAAGCCTCCCTGGCCGCGCTCCCGCCCGACAGCCATGGCCTCACGGTGCTTCCCCACCTGGCCGGCGAGCGTTCGCCGGGATGGCGTGGTGAGCGGCGGGGCGTGATCAGCGGCCTTCGATTGGACACCAGCGCCGTCGAGATCGTCCGTGCAGCCCTGGAAGCGGTCGCGTTACGGCTCGCGGTCGTCTACAGCCTTCTGGCGCCCTGCGCGTCCGCCGGACACGCGATCGTCGCCTCCGGTGGGGCGCTCGGCCGCTCGCGTGCCTGGACCCAGATCATCGCCGATGCGCTCGGACGCCCGGTCGCGTGGTCGGCGGAGCCCGAGGCGACGAGCCGTGGGGCCGCACTGCTCGCGTTGGAGGCACTCGGCGTCTTGTCGGATCTCGCGACGGCCCGCCAGCCGGTCGGCGAGACGTTCGAGCCCGACCGCGCCCATCATGCGCGCTACCTCGACGCACTCGATCGCCAGCGCCGTTTCGACGAGAGGGTATGATCTGAGTATGGCCTCGGACCCCAACCTCATCGTTTGCGCAGATCCCGACGCACTCGCCGAGACCGCGGCACAACTCATCGTCGACGCCGCGACCGAGGCGGTCACGGAGCGTGGCCGATTCATGATGTGCCTGGCTGGAGGCGAGACACCGCGCGCGACGTACGCGAGGCTTGCGCTCGCGGCGTACAGCGAGCGCGTGCGCTGGGACCGGACGTGGGTCTTCTTCGGCGATGAGCGCGCCGTGCCGCCAGATCACCCCGAATCGAACTACCGGATGGCGTACGAGACGCTCCTGTCGCGCGTGCCCGTTCCACCGGAGCAGATCTTCCGGATGCACGGCGAGCACGCCGATTCCGACAGCGCCGCCGCCGCGTACGCGGTCGCGCTCGCCGAGGCGTTCGGGACGCGCCGCGGCGAGCTCCCGCGCTTCGACGCCGTGCTCCTCGGTCTCGGGGTCGATGGGCACACGGCCTCCCTGTTCCCAGGCTCGCCCGTCCTTCGCGAGGTCTTCCGGACCGTCGCCGCCGTCCACGTCGCGGCGGCACAGATCCCGCAGCGGCTGACGCTCACGTTCCCGGTCCTGAACGCGGCGGCGCGCGTGGTCTTCCTCGTCGCGGGCGCCGAGAAGGCGAAGATCGTCAGGGCGGTGCTGTCCGAGCAAGCGCTGCTACCCGCCGCACTCGTCCGGCCGACCGACGGCGAGCTGGTCTGGCTGACCGATCGAGCGGCGGCGGGACTCCACCCGGTTGGCGAGGTTCGATAGCGATGCCGACGATGTCCGACGAGCCGTTCGCGCTGGTGATCTTCGGGGCGTCCGGCGACCTGACACGCCGGAAGCTCGTGCCCGCTCTCTGGAGCCTCTACGCAGGGCGCACGCTGCCCGAGCCCTTCGCGATCATCGGCAGTGCGCGCAGCGAGGTGAGCCAGGACGAGTTCCGCCGGCGCATGCGCGACGCCGTCCGCGAGTTCGCGCGCATCCAGCCGCCGTCCGCGAATGTCTGGGACCGCTTCGCCGCGTCGCTCTCCTACGTCGCCGGCGATCCGGCCGATCCTGCGCTCTACGCGTCACTCGAGCGCGCCCTGAAGGACATCGAAGGGGCGCGGCCCGGGCCGGCGAACCGGCTCTTCTACTTCGCGACGCCACCGAGCCTCTATGACACCATCGTCGAGAACCTCGGCGCCTCGGGGCTCTCACGCCCGCAAGGGGGCTGGACGCGCGTCATCGTCGAGAAGCCCTTCGGGCACGACTACGAGAGCGCTCGGGCGCTCAACAGCCATCTGGGTCTGGTCTTTCGCGAGGACCAGATCTATCGCATCGATCACTACCTCGGCAAGGAGACCGTCCAGAACCTTCTCGTGCTCCGTTTCGCCAACGGGATCTTCGAGCCGCTGTGGAACCGTAACCACGTGGCCGAGATCCAGATCACCGTCGCCGAGTCGATCGGCGTGGAGACGCGCGGCGCGTACTACGAGGAAGCGGGCGCGTTGCGCGACATGGTGCAGAACCACCTGCTCCAGCTGTTGTGCCTCATCGCGATGGAGCCTCCGGTCACCTTCGACGCCAGCCCCGTGCACGACGAGAAGAACAAGGTGATGCACGCCATTCGACCGATCGATGCGCGCAAGGTCGACGAGGTGGCGCTCCGGGGCCAGTACGGGCCCGGCTTCGTCGGGGGCAAGCCGGTCCCCGGGTACCGCCAGGAGAAAGGGGTCTCGCCCGATTCAAAGACGGAGACGTATGCGGCGCTGCGGCTCACCGTCGAGAACTGGCGATGGGCGGGTGTGCCCTTCTATCTGCGAACGGGCAAGCGCCTGGCGAAACGGGTGAGCGAGATCGCGATCCGCTTCCACCGCACTCCCCACATGATCTTCCATCGCGAACCGGCGGGCGTCGAGCCGAACGAGCTCGTGATCCGCATCCAGCCGGACGAGGGCATGGCGTTGACCGTCGCGGCGAAGGCGCCGGGTCCGGAGCTCAAGCTCCTGCCGGTGGGCCTCGACTTTCGCTACGGCGAGGTGTTCGGTGCCGAGCCGCCCGAAGCGTACGAGCGCCTCCTGCTCGACGCGGTTCACGGGGACTCGACCCTCTACGCGCGTGCCGACTGGGTCGAGCAGGCCTGGTGGCTCCTCGGTCCGGTGATCGATGCGTGGGCGCAGGACTCCGCACCCCCGCCCCACGTCTACGAAGCCGGCACCTGGGGACCGGCGGAAGCCGACTCTTTCATCTCGCATGACGGGGGCAGTTGGCGCAAACCGTAGCACTTCCCTAGCGGCGGGCCGGGGGCGGGGGTGCCCGCCGCGACCACGCTAGCGGACATCCGTTCGACGACGAACACTGCTGTGAGCGGCGGCGCGACCCTGACAACACGGGTCGCGGCAGGCACCCCCGCCCTGGCCCGCCCCGGTTTTCGCTGGCCGGCGGTTACCTGGTCGGTTCGCTTGGGTTACTTCGTGGTGGCTTGCTGGAGGGCGCGGCTGGCGGTCAACTCGACGTACGTGAACCACAAGCCGTCGACCAGGCGAACCTCCAGCGAGCTTCCAGTCTTCTCGTAGACCTGCGTGATGCCGTGGGCGGCCGCGGAGGTACTGCTGACATGGCGCCAGCCGTTCGCCTCCAGCGTGGTCCGCATGGCTGCGCCGAGGCTCTCGACCTCCAGGCGCCCCCGATACACGAGCCGCGCCGCCTTCACCGTCGGCGACTCGATGACCGTCGACTTGCCCGGCTGGTAGCTGAGCCCCTTCGGCACGGGGATGTCTTCGAACTCGCTCCGCACGGGCCTGGAGGAAAGCGAAGCGCACCCGGCCGTGAACGCGAGGACGAGGAGCGCGGCGACGATTCGTTGAATGCTCATAGGGTGAGCGTAGCAGGGTCGCCGGGGAGGTCGCAAAGAAATTTGGGTGTTCGGGCTACTGGAGCCGGACGAGACGGGCGAAGTCGGCGTCGATGGCCTGGGCAACCTCGGCCACCTGCTCGGCCGAGAGGTCTTCGTCGAGGATCAAGACGACGATCGCGCGACCCCGTTTGCTTCGGCGCCCCACGTGCATCGACGCGATATTGACGTTCTGCCGTCCCAGGATCGAGCCGATCCGGCCGACCATGCCCGGACGGTCCTCGTACGAGAGCACGAGGATGTAGCCCTCGGGCGTGAACTCGATGTCGAGGTCGCGAAGCCGGACGATCCGCGCCTGGCCGTCAAAGACCGTACCAGCGGTGATTTTCCGTCCAGTGCGTGTCCGGATCGCGAGGCTCAGGAGGCTCTTGTACCCCGCCGACTCCTGCTGCCGTTCGACCCGCACCTCGACGCCGCGCTCGGCTGCCACGAGCCGGGCGTTGACGAGATTCACGGGCTCCGCCATCACGGGACCGAGAAGCCGGGCCAGCGCGGCCCGGGCCAGCAGCTCGGGATCGCTCTCGGCGATCGCGCCGGCCAGCGTGATCTCGACCTCCGTCAGGCGCTCGGGATCGAGCTGCACGCTGAAGCGTCCGAGACGCTCGGCGAGCGCCACGAACGGCCGCAGCTCCGTGATCGCCGCCGGATCCCCGAGGGGAATGTTGACCGCATGCTCGACCAGTGCGCCGTCGCGGAACGCGACGAACTGGCGCGCGACGTCGACCGCGACGTTCACCTGCGCTTCGCCGGAATTGGCGCCGAGGTGCGGCGTGACGACGACCCGCGGGTGCTGGATCAGCCGGCGGACCACTTCACCCTGCGGCGGCTCCTCGCTCCAGACGTCGATCGCCGCGCCAGCGACGTGACCGGCCTCGAGCGCGGCGAGGAGAGCGCCCTCGTTCACGATGCCGCCGCGCGCGCAGTTCACGATCCGCACGCCGCGCTTCGTCAGGGCGAGCTCGCGCGCCGCCATCATGTTCTCCGTCTCCGGCGTGAGCGGCACGTGAAAGGTGATGACGTCGGCCTGGCGAAGCACCGTCTCGAAATCGGTGAGGCGGGCGCCGAGGTCCTTGGCGCCGCTCTCCGGGATGTAGGGATCGTGCACGAGCAGCTCGGGCTCGAAGGCCCGCAGGCGCGCCGCGACCCTCGAGCCGACCTTGCCGAATCCGACGACGCCGACCGTCTTCCGGAAGAGCTCGGCGCCGTAGGCGGATCGGTCCCACTCGAGCGCCTTCAGTCGGGCGTGGGCATCCGGGATGCGCCGCACGAGCGCCAGCAGCATGCCCACGGTGTGTTCGGCCGCGGAGACCACGTTGCCGTACGGGGCGTTGCAGACGAGGATGCCTCGCCGCGAGCACGCGTCGATGTCGACATTGTCGACCCCGACCCCGGCGCGGCCGACGATGCGCAGGCGAGGCGCGTGCTCCAGCAGCTCGGCGGTGATGCTGGTGCCCGAGCGCGTGATCAGTCCCTCGTACTCGCCGATGCGGGCATAGAGCGTCTCGAGCGAGGATCTGGCCAGCTCGTCGACCGAGACGTTCCGTTCGCGCAAGTAGGCGAGACCCTCGGGCGCGATGGCATCGACCGCGAGCACGCGCATGCTAGCCCTGGCTGGAGTACCCGCCGTCCACGGGGATCGCGGCGCCGGTGACGAAATCCGAGGCTGGGCTCGCCAGAAAGACGGCGATCCCCGACATGTCCTCGATCGTGCCCCAGCGCCCGGCCGGCGTCCGCCTGAGCACATTGTCGTGGAGGCCGTTGACCTCGCGACGCGCATTCTGTGTGAGCTCGGTGTCGATCCACCCGGGCAGCACCGCGTTCACCTGGATGTTGTCCTTCGCCCACGCCGACGACAACGCCCGAGTGAGCTGGACGATCCCGCCCTTGCTCGCGGAGTACGCCGGGGCGAAGGAGGCCCCGAAGATGGACATCATCGAGCCGATGTTGATGATCTTGCCCCGTCCGGCCGCCTTCATCGGCGCGTATGCGGCCCGCGAGCAGAGGAAGGCGCTGGTGAGGTTCGTGTCGAGGACCCGACGCCATTCGGCGAGCGTGTAGTCCTGGGGCTGCTTGCGGATGTTGATCCCGGCGTTGTTCACGAGGATGTCGAGTCGGCCGCACCGATCGAGCGTGGACCGGACGAGGGCGTCGACCGATGCCTCGTCGACGACGTCCACGGCGATGGCCAGCCCCTGACCGCCGAGCTTCTCGAGCTCTCGGACGGCGGCGGCGGACTTCGTCTGATTGCGCGCCGCCACGACCACGCGCGCCCCCGCGCCCGCCAGACCGCGGGCCATGCCGAGACCGATCCCTCCGTTGCCGCCCGTGACGATCGCGACGCGGTCTTTGAGATCGAACACCGGTGCCTCCGGTGAGCATCTTACCCGAAGTCGTGAGACGGGACGTGGTGGCCGAGCGCGGGCAACCCCCGCACCCGGGCCGCGCGCACCGAGATGACGCCGTCCTGCCGCTGCGCGATCCCCTCCACGAGGAGATACGGCTCCGCCACCAGCGCCAGGCGATGGCGCGCGAAAATCGGTGGTGTCACGATCACGTTCGCGATCCCCGTCTCGTCCTCGAGGGAAAGGAAGACGAAGCCCTTCGCGGTGCCCGGGCGCTGGCGGACGATGACGCTCCCCGCTACCTGGACCCGGACGCCGTCCTCCACGCCGGCGAGCGCCCGCGCGCTCAGCACGCCTCGGCGTCCGAGCGCCGCGCGTCGCAACGCCATCGGATGGCGGCCGAGCGTCACGCTCGTGCCGGCGTAGTCGGCGGCGAGGCGCTCGACGTCCGTCATCTCGCTCAACGGACTGGGCTCACGCGGCGGGTCCGCGAACAACGGTCCGGGGTGCGACACGGCCGCCGTCCAGAGATTCGCCCGTCGGGTCCCGCCGAGCGGGGCCAGCGCGCCGATGGCCGCGAGCGTTTCCAGCTCGTCGCGCTCGAGATGGGCGCGGCGGGCGAGGTCGTGGATGGAGCCGAACGGTCGCTCGTCCCGCGCTTGCAGGAGCGCGCGCGCCGCTCGCTCGCGGAGCCCCCTGACATAGCGCAATCCCAGCCGCATCGCCGGGCCGGTGCCCCCGACCGACTCGACCGTGCACAGCCACCGGGAGCACGTCACGTCGATCGGCCGGACCCGCAGCCCGTGGCGCTGCGCGTCCTTCACGATGGTCGCCGGGTGATAGAACCCCATCGGCTGATTGTTGAGGAGTGCCGCGTAGAACGCCGCGGGATGGTGGACGCGCAGGTACGCGCTCGCGTAGGCGAGCAGCGCGAAGCTACTCGCATGGCTCTCCGGAAATCCGTACAGCGCGAACGCGGTGATCGCGTGGACGATCTCTTCGGCGGCGGCGCCATGGATGCCCTGCCGCGCCATGCCCGCCCGCAGCTTCGTCTCGACCTCGGCCATGAGCCGCTCGCTTCGCTTGAATCCGAACGCGCGCCGGAGCTCCTCGGCCTCCGTCGCCGTGAAGCCCGCCGTCACCATCGCCATCCGCAAGAGCTGCTCCTGGAACAGCGGCACGCCGAGGGTGCGCCGGAGGATCGGCTCGAGGCTCGGATGCGGATAGGTGACGGGCTCGCGTCCGCGCCGCCGCCGGATGTAGGGGTGCACCATGTCGCCCACGATCGGCCCGGGGCGGATGATCGCGACCTGCACGACGAGATCGTAGAACCGCTCGGGGCGGACGCGCGGGAGCGTCGCCATCTGGGCGCGGCTCTCGACCTGGAACACGCCGATCGTGTCGGCCTCCTGCAGGCTCCGGTACACGGCCGGATCGTCCGGCGGCAGCTGGGCGAGGTCCACCGAGGATCCGGTCTCGCGGACGAGCGTCAGCGAGTCCTGGAGCACCGACATCATCCCCAGCCCGAGCAGATCCACCTTGACGATGCCGAGCCCCGCGCAGTCGTCCTTGTCCCACTGGACGACGACGCGGCCCGGCATGGTCGCGGGCTCGAGCGGCACGACGTCGTCGAGTCGGCCCGCGGCGATCACCATGCCGCCCGAGTGCTGCCCGAGATGGCGCGGCAGATCCTGGATCCGCGTCCAGAGCGTGGCGAAGCGCCGGATACGCGGAGCGGTCGGATCGCACCCGGCCTCCGGCAAGTGCTTGGTCAGGAGCTCCTCGGGATCCTGATAGCCCCAGTTCCCGACGAGTTGCGCGAGCCGGTCCCGCATGTCGCGCGGGAGCCCGAGCGCCTGGCCCACCTCGCGCGCGGCACTCCGGCCTCGATACGTAATCACGTTGGCGGTCATCCCGGCGCCGAGCCGGCCATACCTCTGGTAGACGTGCTGAATGACGGCCTCCCGCCTATCTCCGCTCGGGAGATCGAGATCGATGTCAGGCCATTCGCCTCGTGCCTCGCTCAAGAAACGCTCGAACAGCAGTTCCATGCCGACGGGGTCCACCGCGGTGATCCCGAGCGCGTAGCAGACCGCGCTGTTGGCCGCCGAGCCGCGACCCTGGACGAGGATGTCGTGGGTCCGGCAGTGCTCGACGACGTCCCACACGATCAGGAAAAAGCCCGCGAGGTCGAGCCGGCCAATGAGATCGAGCTCGTGCATGACCTGACGGCGCGCGCGCGCGGCGAGCGGGCCCATGCCGTAGCGCGCCCGCACGCCGCGCTCGGTCAGCTCGCGCAGGTGCCCGAGCGGTGTCTGGCCGGGGGGCAGTGGAAACTCCGGGAATCGGTACCCGAGATCCTTCAGCGTGAAGGCCAGCCGCAGCGCCAGCTCCCCCGTGTTGGCGAGGGCGTCGGGGAGATCCCGGAAGAGCTCGGTCATCTCGGCTCCGCCCTTCAGCGAGCGCTCGCCGTTCGCCAGCAGTCGACGACCGGCGCGATCGAGATCGGTCTTCTCGCGGATGCAGGTGAAGACGTCGGCGAGCGGGCGGCCCTCGGGGCGCGCGAAGAGCGGCTGATTGGAGGCGACGAGCGGTACCTGGACCGCGCGCGCGAGCGTCACCAGCGCCTGGAGGATCTCCTCCTGCTCGCGCAGGAAATGGCGCTGGACCTCGACGAAGCAGCTCGAGCGCCCGAAGATCCCCGCGAGCTGGTCCAGGACCCGGCGGGCGCCGTCGTCGTCGCCGGCGGCGAGTCGTCGCGCGAGCGGCCCGTGCGCGCCGCCGGTGAGACACACGAGCCCCGTGGCGTACGGCTCGAGGTCGTCGAGGGCGATCGTGGCGGCGCCCTTGGGGGCTCCGAGCTTCATGCGGGTGATCAACCGACACAGGTGCTGGTACCCCTCACGGTCCTCCACGAGCAGCGGCAGGCGTGAGCCGTCGGCGAGCGTGATCTCGCTGCCGACGATCGGCTTCACGCCCGCGTTCGTGGCCGCACGGGTCAACCGAGCGGCGCCGTACACGCCGTCGCGATCGACCAGCGCGACGGCGGGCATGCCGAGCCGCGCCGCTTCGGCGGCGAACGCCTCGGGGTGCTCGGCGCCTTCCAGGAACGAGAACGCCGACTGTGCGTGGAGCTCGATGAACACGGTCAGTCGTAGACGCCGTCGAGATACCAGTGGCCGGTGAGGCGATCGCGAGCGAGCCGGCAGAGCGCGCCGTCGCCGAGCACCACGTCCCACTCGTCACGCGCCCACGCGTGGGTATCCCACCACTCGCCCGACGCGCGCCACGGACCCGCGCACGCGACGACGGGCCGCGCGTTCACCCGCGCGGGTCGCTCAGCGGCCGTCTCGACGTCCGCGCGCCGCGCCGGCCGCAGCCGCCGCAGCGCGAGCCGCTGGTCACGCGCATCGGACTGGGGCTGGGGCTCGGCGAGAGGACGCGCCGGAGCGCCGGAGGCGGCCGGAGCCTGTCGTGGGGCGCGCTCCGCACGCCGCCCCCGACGATCGAGCGGCTCGGACTCGGTCGGCGGCGAGAACGCGAGCATCGTGAAGGCATCGGAACGGTGCGAGTCGACGAGCGTGGGCGACCCCAGATTGTCGGCGCCGACGAGGGCCGCGAGACGCGCGAGCACGGAGACGAGATCGCGAGGGGCGGGCGCCGGCGGCTGACAGAGTCCTCCCTGCCCCGCTTGCGTCCGGATCGGATGAGCGCTGACCGCGACGCGGGTCACGGGAGCGCAGGGTGGATGCGCCTCGAGCTCCAGGACCAGCAGGGTGAGCATCGGCTTGACCTCGCCCATCGGGTAGGCGAACGAGACGTCCCGCGCGTGGTGTCCGCCGGAGGCGAGGCCGAGCCGGACCTCGAGCGCGTCGGCCGCGAGCGCCGCCGCGCCGAGCCGCCGGCAGAGACGCTCCAGAACGGTCTCGAGGACGCCGGCGAGGACTCCGAGCGAGTCGATCTCCCAGTCGAGCCCCTGCGCTTCCTCCCAGAACGGCGGCGGAGTCCATGGACGGAACGGATCGCGATCGAGACCGAGCGCCAGATCGTGGGCGCGGAGCCCGGCGGGCCCCAGGCGCATGGCCAGGCCTTCGCGCGGCAGCGCCGCCAGGTCACCGATGGTCCGCACGCCCCACCGGGCAAAGGTCGCGGCGAGATCCGGGGCCAGGTCGAGCGCTGCGAGCTGTGTCCTCGCGAGCGCTGCCCGCTCGCGGCCCGGGGGAATGACCGTCACGGCAGCCGACGCGCTCGCCGCCGTCACCCGCGCGGCGGTCCGGCTCACCGCGAGCCCGACGCGCGCCGTGAGCCCGACGGCTCGCGCCTGATGCACGAGGCGACGTCCGATCGACGCCGGATCGCCGATGAGTCGCTCGAGGCCGACGGTATCGACATAGACGAGCCCTGCCCCTGCATCCTCGATCCGCGGCGAGACGGCCAGCATGGCTTCGAGCAGGGCGTGGCGAGCCGAGAGGACGGACTCGTCTACCCGCGGTCGGGTGACCAGCATCGGGCAGCGGGCTCGCGCTTCCGTTTCCGTCATCCCCGGACGCACGCCCTGCTCGCGAGCCGTGGCGTTCGCCTCGACGACCATCTGGATGTTTGCGGTCGGAGGGCTTCTTCTCTTCGCCGCCGGATTCGTCGTCGGCGCGCCTTCGCGCCCGACGTCCGGGGCGTCGACGCGAGCGTCGAGGATCACCAACGGACGCTCGCGGAGCGCGGGCTCGCACCGCTCGACGGCGCCCGCGTCCCAATGCTCAACCAGCACGCAGCCGAACCGGCTCACGCGCTCCACCAGAGCGACGGCGGCCAGCCAGGCGCCGCGCGGCGGGAGCGGAGCACCCGCGTCGTCGTGCGCACGCGCGCGAGCCGTGTGGCCGCCGGTCCAGGGCCGACCCACTCGATCTTCTCTCTCAACGTCTCGATCGCCAGCGCTGCGCTCGACCCGGTGAGCCGCCGACGACCGACGATCAGAAGCGCCACGTCCGTCCGCCGGACCGCAAACTTCAGGCGGAACGCCAGGGTCGGGGGAAGGCGAGGCATCCGCTCGCCGAGGTCGAGCGCAACCAGCGCGAACCCCGGGCAGCGAACCAGCATGTCGGCGGCGCGAAGCGCCACGTCGCGATGACCCCGACAGCGGACCCACAGGAGACGGCGCAGATCGAGCCCGGCCCGCGCGGCCGACCGCGGGTCGAACGTCTCCTCGGTGTCGACAAGCGCGGCGGTCTCGCCCCGGCTCACGACATCGCGGAGACACGTGAGGAGGTGGCTCGTGCGGCCGGACGATGTCCCCCCGATGATCTCGGTGATCTCGCCACGGATCGGAGTCACAGAAGAAATGCTAATCACGTGACGAGTGTCGAGCAAGACGAAGATGTTGGGGCAAACGGCGGCAAACGCTACCAGATAGTGGGGGTCAACCCGAGAGGACGCGATCGGCTAGAATGCCGCCGGAGGAGGAATCTATGGAACTTCGCACAGTGAAAGCGGTCGTCACCGGAGGGGCCTCGGGGCTCGGCCGCGCTACGGCCGAACGCCTCGTGGCGGCCGGCTCGACTGTCGCCTTGCTCGACCGCCCGGCCTCCGCGGGCGCCGATGTCGCGAAGACCATGGGCCAGCGGGCCATGTTCACTCCCGCCGACGTCACGAGCGGCGACGACGTGGGCGCGGCCCTCCAGACCGCCTGGGAGCGCCTGGGTGGCTTCAACGTCCTCGTCAACTGCGCCGGCATCGGCACGGCGATGAAGACCTTCGGGAAAGCGGGCCCGGCCAAGCTGGAAGAATTCACGCGCGTCATCCAGGTCAACCTCATCGGCACCTTCAACTGCATCAGGCTCGGCGCCGCGCTCATGGCGAAGAACGCCCCGGACGCCGAGGGGGAGCGCGGGGTCGTCATCAACACCGCATCGGTCGCGGCCTTCGACGGCCAGATCGGCCAGGCCGCCTACTCGGCCTCGAAGGGCGGCATCGTCGGCATGACGCTCCCGATCGCGCGCGACCTCGCTGAGCTGGGGATCCGCGTCATGACGATCGCGCCCGGGATCTTCGACACCCCGCTGCTCTCGACGTTGCCCGATCCGGTCCGCGTGTCGCTCGGCAAGCAGGTGCCCTTCCCGCAGCGGCTCGGCCGCCCCGCAGAGTTCGCCGCGCTCGCGCTTCACATCATCGAGAACGCGATGCTGAACGGCGAGACGATCCGACTGGACGGCGCGATCCGGATGCAGCCCCGCTGACGGTCGTGCGAGCCGCAGGACGTCGCGGGGCTGGGGCCCCGCCGTCCGAGGCGAGCGAACATGAAAATCGTGCGAGCCGCAGCACGGCCCGGGGGCCGGGGCCCCCGCGTGCGAGGCGAGCCTATGAACGGTCGTGCGAGCCGCAGGACGTCGCGGGGCTGGGGCCCCGCCGTCCGAGGCGAGCGAACATGAAAATCGTGCGAGCCGCGGCACGGCCGGGGACTGGGAAGCGGTCGCGGATCGTCTTCAGAGGATGGTCGCGCCTCTCCGGTCGCATCCGCGTCATCGATCGCGGTGCGGAGCGCCGTCTCATGGTCGGGGGTGAGATTCTCTCCGTCTACCCGATCGACGGCGACTGGGCGCCCATGCGGCGCGAATACTGGTGGAAGGCCCTCGCCGCCGTCGAGCTGCCGCGGCGCCCGTCGGCCCTGCTCGTCGGCCTCGGCGGCGGCACGCAGATCCATTTGCTCCACCGGCTCTCGGCTCCGCGTCACATCACGGTGATCGAGCACGACCCGATCATCGTCCGTGTCGCCAGCGAGTGGTTCGGGCTGGATCGCGTCGGGAAGCTGGAGATCGTCTGCGCCGACGCTGAGACCGCCCTCGCCGGGCTCGCACGAGCCGGCCGGCAGTTCGACTACGTGATGGAGGACGTCACGTATGCGGACGAGCCGGAGCTCGCGCTCCCGAAGCTCATCGCGATGGTGCCCCTGGTGGCACCGCGCGGATCGCTCGTCGTGAACCGCCATCGGCGCGGCGACCCGCGGCCGCTCGCCCGGACGCTTCGGCTCTACTTCCGCGAGGTCAGGCTTCGCCGCGTGCGTCGCACGGGCGAGAACACGCTGATCTGCTGCTCGCGACCGCTGCTCAGCCCCGCGGGAGGCGCTTGAACCGCAGGCGGTGCGGCCGCTCGGCCTCGGCGCCGAGTCGCCGGCGGCGGTCCGCTTCGTAGTCGGCGTAGTTGCCCTCGAACCAGACGACACGGCCGTCGTCTTCGAAGGCGAGCATGTGGGTCGCGATCCGGTCGAGGAACCAGCGGTCGTGGCTGATCACGACGGCGCACCCGGCGAAGCCGAGCAGGCCGTCCTCCAGTGCACGCAGGGTATCGACGTCGAGGTCGTTCGTCGGCTCGTCGAGGAGCAGGAGGTTAGCCCCACTCTTGAGCATCGTCGCCAGGTGCAGGCGGTTTCGCTCGCCGCCCGAGAGGTCCGCCACGCGTTTCTGCTGGTCGCCGCCCCGGAAGTTGAACGAGGCGACGTAGGCGCGCGACGGCACCGCCCGGCCGCCGAGCGTGAGCGTGTCGGCGCCCCCAGAAATTTCCTCCCAGACGGTGTGCCGGCCGTCGAGGGCGTCGCGGCTCTGGTCGACGTAGGCGGCTTTCACCGTCTCGCCGATGCGCAGCGTCCCGGAATCGGCCTTCTCCTGTCCGACGATCATGCGGAAGAGCGTCGTCTTGCCCGCGCCGTTGGGACCGATGACGCCGACGATGCCGCCGCGAGGCAGCCTGAACGAGAGGCCGTCGATGAGCGCCCGGTCGCCGTACGCCTTCCGGACGTCGTCGGCCTCGACGACGATGTCGCCGAGCCGCGGCCCGGGCGGGATGGCGATCTCGAGCGCGGACGCCCGCTGCTCGAACGGCTCGTTGAGCATCGCATCATACGCCTGCAGACGCGCCTTGCTCTTCGCCTGGCGCGCGCGCGGCGCCATCTGGACCCACTCGAGCTCGCGAGCCAGCGTGCGCTGTCGCGCGAGATCCGCCTTCTCCTCCTGCTCGAGCCGCTGGCCTTTCTGCTCGAGCCAGGACGAATAGTTGCCCTCCCACGGGATGCCGTGGCCGCGATCGAGCTCGAGGATCCAGCCGGCCACGTTGTCGAGGAAGTACCGGTCATGAGTGATCGCGACGACCGTTCCCCCGTATTCCTTGAGGAACCGCTCGAGCCACGCCACCGACTCGGCGTCCAGGTGGTTCGTGGGCTCGTCGAGCAGCAGCATGTCCGGACGCGAGAGGAGAAGACGGCACAGGGCCACGCGCCGGCGCTCCCCGCCCGAGATCTTGGCCACGTCCATGTCGCCGGGCGGCACCCGAAGCGCGTCCATCGCGAGCTCGACGGTCCGGTCGAGGTCCCAGGCGTTCACAGCGTCGATCCGGTCTTGCAGCCGCGCCTGCTCGTCGAGCAGCTTCTCCATCTCGTCGGCCTCGATCGGCTCGCCCAGCCTGGCGCTGACCTCCTCGAACCGCGTGAGCAGCGCGCGGACCTCGGCGACGCCCTCCTCGACGTTCGCGCGCACGTCCTTCGCCGGGTCGAGCTGGGGCTCCTGCGGCAGGTAGCCGATCCGGAGCCCGGCAGCCGGGAATGCTTCGCCAAGGAAGTCCTGGTCGACGCCGGCCATGATCCGCAGCAGCGTAGACTTGCCGGCGCCGTTGGCGCCGAGCACGCCGATCTTGGCTCCGTGGAAGAACGAGAGCCAGATTCCACGGAGGATCTCCCGCTTGGGAGGGACGACCTTCCGAAGGTCTTTCATGACGAACGCGTATTCGCCGGCCATTTTTGGGTGAAGGGGGCTCCGGGTGTCGGATCCTTACGGGCTCTTGGAAAGAAGGCGCCGGTGTTCGGGCATCATGCAGCGATCCTGGACCACGCGGATCCCGGCCCGCGCGAGCGTCTCGGCGGCCGCGTCGTTCCTGATGCCGAGCTGGAACCAGACCACTTTCGGCCGCCACGGCAGGGCCAGGATCTCGGCGGCGTGGCCTGGCAGGTATTCGGGACGACGGAAGATCTCGATCACGTCGGCGGGCTCGTCGAGATCTGCGAGCCGCGCCACCGTCAGCGCGTCCTGGAGACGACGGCCCGCGAACTTCGGATTGACGGGCTGGATCCGATAGCCGCGCGCGTCCAGGTACGCCGGAACGTAGTGCGCGGCCTCCGACGGGTCGGCCTTGGCGCCCAGCACCACCACGGTCTTGGCTTCGCGAAGGATCGCGGTGAGGCCGGCATCGTCGTTCACGAGGAGGGTACGCCAATCACTCATCGTGGGTTCACCTTCTCACGGCGAGGCGAGCGCGGCAATGATCTCCGCGCCAAAGGTCGCCGCCCGCCAGCGGCGTACGCCGTGCAGGGACGCGAGCTCGTCCGGGTCCAGCGGCGACGCCGTGGCGATCATGGTGATCAGGCGATTGGGCAGCAGCAGCCCCGGCTCGAGCCCGAATCGCGGGGACGCCTCCGTCCGCCACCGCCGGAGCGCCTCGATCCGACGGGCGACGATCGCCGGAATCCTGGGTCGGGGATGGCGTTCGAGCGTCGGCAACGCGGTCTCGGGAAGCGCCTGGGCACGGGCGACGGCCACCAGGATCGCGTCGCCCCAGCGCGCGATCACCTTCGGCGTGCACCCCGGGATGGACGCCATGGCGGTGGCGTCGCCCGGTAGCGCCTGAGCCAGACGCACGAGCGTCTCTTCGCCGAGGATCTTGAACGGCGGCCGGTCGATCGCGCGCGCGAGTTGCTCACGCAGCTCGTACAGCTCGCGGAGGATCCCGAGGTTGCGCGGCGGGAGGTCCCGGGCGCCCTTGAGGCCCGCGAAGGCGTTGGGGTTGACCACGCGCTCGACGACGGGCTGCGCCGCGAGCGCCACGCACTCTTCCTCGACCCAGGCGAGCCGGCCCACCCGCACCAGCTCCTCGGTGAGGCGGCGCCTGAGGGCGAAGAGATGCAGCACGTCGGCCTCGGCGTAGCGGCGCTGGGCCTCGGAGAGCGGCCGACGCGACCAGTCGTCGCGCTGGCGCGAGGGCGGCAGCTCGACGCCGAGGTAGGTCCCGAGCAGCACGTCGAGGCCGAGGGCCTTGGCGCCGAGGAAGCGAGCGGCGATGGAGGTGTCGAAGAGCGACGCGAAGCCGAATCCGCGGCGCTTGAGCTGGACGAGGTCGTTGTCACCAGCGTGGAGCACGGTCACCACCGACGGTGTGGGAAACACGGACGCGAGGGGTGAGAGATCACCGAGCGCCAGCGGATCGACGAGCCAGACGTCGCTCGGCGAGGTCGCCAGCTGGATCAGCGACAGGCGCTCGGGGTAGTGATGCAGGCTGTCACCTTCCGTGTCGAGGGCGATCTCGCCCGGCGCGCCGAGGCGCCGCGAGACCTCGGCGAGGTCGGCCGCCGTCTCGACCCAGTGCGACGTGATCGTGGCGATAGGTTCCGGTCCCGGTCAGGCCTTCGTCTCGAGGACGGCTTGCTCGAGCCGCTCGTGCCGTCGACGAAGCGGCTCGAGGCTTTCCTCGTGGGTGATCACGTAGAGGCGGTTCCCCCGAATCGCCGCGAGCACCATCTCGGCCACCGTCGCTGGAGCGAGCGTGCGCCCCATCAATTCGACGGGCGCGGCGGCGCTCGGCGTCTCGTTCCCGAGGTCCGACGGTCGATTGCGGGCACTGTCCCTGATCTGCGTCGCCACGCCCATGGGACACAGGACCGACACGCCGATGCGGTAGGGCGTGAGGTCCTTCGCCAGCGTCTCCGAGAGGCCGACGACCGCGTACTTCGAGGTGTTGTAGATACCCAGGCCACGCGTCGCGATGAGGCCGGCCATCGATGCCGTATTGACGATGTGGCCGGACTCGTTCTGCGCGATCATCCGCGGCACGAACGCCTCGATGCCGTGGATCACGCCCCAGAGATTCACGCCGAGCACCCACTGCCAGTCGCGGTGCGTGGCGGCCTCGAGACCACCCCACAGCGCGACACCGGCATTGTTGCACAGCACGTGGACCCGGCCGAACGTCTTGAAGGCCGTCTCCGCGAGTGCCCGCACCGACGCGAGATCCGTCACGTCGGTTCGGACACCGAGCGCCTCGCCGCCCGGCGCTCGGACCGACGCGACGACGCGAGCGAGGGCGCGCTCGTCGACGTCGGCGATAACCACCTTGGCGCCCTCACGCGCGAAGGCCTCGGCCAGGGCGCGACCGATCCCGCTGGCCCCGCCCGTCACGACCGCGACGCGCCCTCGGAGTTCCATCCACCCTCCCTTGCACCGCTCGCCTCGGCGAGCATCGGCCCGAGCACCGTCTGGAGTCGCTCGGCGCTGGCCGGAGCGCGCAGGGCCGCGAAGACGCCGAGGGCCTCGGCCCTCATGAGGGTATCCGGGCCCATCGCGCGGGTCAACGCGACAACGCGCACCGCGGGCGACACCCCTCGGCGACAGAGACGTTCGGCGGCAGGTAGCGCGGCCAGAACGACGCTGGCGCCTTCGCGCTCGATGGCCTCGGGCCCTGCGTCGGTCGGCACCGCGACCACGCGCGCGCGCGGGAAGAGACGACGCAGGGTCTCGGCGAGTGCGTCCCGCGCCGGCGGGTCGTCTTCCAGGACGACGATGACGGGCATCGGCGCGAGTGTACCGCGGCGCCGAACGGGCGCGACGCCCCATGGTAGGATGCCTGAGCGACTCGCGGAGGGGCTCGATGACGAAAGAGATCTCGATCGTCCACCACGCCGATCGTAGGACCGACGTGATGATGCCGTACGCGCCCGGGATCGTCGTGCGCCGCGGCAAGCTCGTGTTTCTCTCGGGGGTGACCGCCGCCGCCGTCTACCACAGCCATCCGCATCGCGATGAGGAGTTCGACCTGCCCGCGACGATGCGTGAGCAAGCCGTCCTCGCGATGGAGAACCTCGGCAAGACGCTCGAGGCAGCCGGGTGCACGTTTGCCGATCTGGTTTCGGCGACGCGATTCCTGACCGATGTCGCCGAGCAGGACGATTTCAACCGGGTCTGGGCCGCGTACCTCGGCGGCCATTTACCGACGACGACCACGGTCGAGGTGTCGCGCCTGGCCACCCATCCGCGGTGCAAGGTCGAGATCAGCGCCATCGCCGTGGCCGACGAGGGCGACGGCTGATGGCGACGCTCGGCTTCGTCGGGCTCGGCACCATGGGGGGCCGCATGGCGAAGCGCCTGCTCGACGCCGGACGTCGGGTCGTCGGCTACAACCGGACGCCCGAGAAGGCCCGTGCGCTGGTCGTCGCCGGTCTCACCCTCGAGAAGTCGCCGCGCGCCGTCGCCGAGGCGGTGGACGCCGTCTTCAGCATGGTGACCGACAGCGTTGCGCTGCGCGCGATCGCTCTCGGCCCCGATGGCGTGATCGCCGGCCTCCGAGCCGGCGCCGTCTGGGCCGAGATGAGCACGGTCAGCCCCGACGTCACGCGCGAGCTGGGCCACGCGGTCGCCGCGCGCGGCGCCGCGCTGATCGACGCGCCTGTCTCCGGCAGTCCTGTCACGCTCGAGGCGGGCCAGCTCTCGTTCATGGTCGGCGGCGACCCGGCCGCGCTCGAGAAGGTTCGCACCCATCTCCAGGCGATCGGGCCGACGATCACTCACGTCGGCGAGCTCGGGCTCGCGGTGACGATGAAGATCGCGACGAACCTGGGCCTCGCGGTCCAGATGCTGGCGTTCAGCGAGGCGGTGGCGCTCGCCGAGAAGGCCGGGATCGAGCGCGAGCGCGCCGTCGAGGTGCTGCTCAAGTCGGTCATCGCCTCGCCGATGCTCAAGTATCGCGGGCCGTTCGTCCTCGGCATGCCGGCGGAGGCCCTGTTCGACGTGGACATGATCCAGAAGGACCTCGGCCTGGCGCTTCAGACCGGACGCGCGCTCGGCGTACCCCTTCCGACGGTCGCGCTCACCGACGAGCTGCTCACCGCGGCTCGCGGGCTCGACCTCGCCGACTACGACTTCGCGGTTGTCTTCGACGTGATCGCCCGCATGAGCGGCCTGCGCCCCAGCGTGAAGAAACCGCGCTGAGGGCGGGCGGCGCGCTGCGCCCGGACGGCTCGGGATGGCCAGCGCTCATCGCACCGTGAGCGTGGCGCGGCCCGAGGCCGAGTCCACGCTGAGCGTGAAGGCGTCGAGCACGTCACGGCCGAGGAGCCCGTCGACGGCGCCAGGCGACGCCCCGCCCGACGATTCCCCGCCGCGAAACGATGCCGGCAGCGCATAGACGACCACCGCCAGCGGCCCGATCCGGGCACCGGCAACGTCAAGGAGCGGCAGGGTCACGAGCGTCGCCGTCGTGGTCCCGGTGACTCCGACGACTTGAATCGAGCGTCCCGCCTGCCCCGCGAGCCCGGCGCGCTCGAGGGCCTCGGGCGAGATCACCGTACGGTCCGCTCCGGTGTCCACGATCAACGTGAGCGCGACACCGTTGAGGCGGACCTCGACGGTGATCGGCGCTCCCGGGGTGGCTCTGAGCTGGAGCGGAACCGGCTCACTCGTGGTGGTCGGCGGCGCCGCCGGGCGCGCTTGCGGCGCGCTCAACAGCGTGGCGCCGTCGCGAAACGCGGGTGGGATCGCGGAGAGGTCGGCGGTGTAGTGCACGGCCCCCTCGGGGTCGGTCCAGCGGTAGAGCTGGGCGCTGGCCGGCGTGGCGAAGAGGCAGCCGGCCAGGACGAGCAGCGCGAGTCCCGGATGTCGCGTGGCGCCCTCGACGACCTACCGGATCACTTTCTTCGCCCGGAGCGCGCCGATCTCGTCGGCGGAGTAGCCGAGCTCCGCGAGGACCTGGTCGGTGTGCTCGCTCTGGAGCGGCGCGGGCGTGCGGACGCCCGGGCGCATCCGCGAGTATTTCACCGGCGTCCCGATCACGGGGATCTCGCCGAGCCGGGGGTGCAGGACCCGCTCGATCATCTGGCGCGCCGCCGTCTGCGGATCGTTCATGACCTGGTCCACGGTATTCACCGGCGTCGCCGGCACCCCGGCCTCCTCGAGGAGCTTCAGCAGCGGCTCGCGATCGTACTTCGCGATCGCGTCGGCCACCACCGCTTCCAGCTCGGCCCGGTGCCGCACGCGTCCGAGGTTGCTCGCGAAGCGCTCGTCGCGCAGCGCCCCGAGGTCGAGGACCGCCACGAGCCGCTGCCAAAACCGGTCGTTGGCACCGGCGATGAACACCCACTGACCGTCGCGACAGCGGAAGTTGCGGTAGGGCGAGAGCGATGGGTGGGATGAGCCGAGGGCCTTGGGGACGGCGCCGGTGAGGAGATAGCCCTCCGCGTGGTAGTTCAGCAGCGTCACGGCGGTCTCCAGGAGGGAGCCGTCCACCCGCTGGCCCAGCCCGGTCGTCGCCCGGTAGAAGAGCGCGTTGACGATCCCGAAAGCGGAGAAGATGCCGGTCGTGAGATCGAGGAACGAGACGCCGGCGCGGACCGGCGGTCCGTCGGGCTCGCCGGTGATCGACATGATCCCGCTGAACGCCTGCATGAGCGCCTCGTAGCCGGCGCCGTCCTTCCGGGGGCCCGTCCGCCCGAACGCCGAGATGGAACAGTAGATCAGGCCCGGGTTGATCGCCGCCAGGGCGTCGTAGCCGAGGCCGAACCCCTCCATCGTGCCCGTCCGGAAATTCTCGATGAGCACGTCGGCGCGCTTGACGAGGGTCCTGAGCACGTCGGCCCCGTCCGGAGACTTCAGATCGAGCGTGAGGTCGCGCTTGTTGCGGTTGATGACGAGGTACGCGGCCGACTCGCCATCCTTGTGGGGCGGCCAGGTGCGCGACTCGTCGCCCGAGCCCGTGTCCTCCACCTTGATGACGTCGGCGCCCATGTCCGCCAGGAGCATGCCGCAGAACGGGCCGGCCAGGACACGAGAGAGATCGATGACACGGACGCCGTCGAGCGAGAGGGCCCCTGTGACCATGTGCGCTACTATAACTCTATGTCCGAATTCCGGAAGGCGGCCGTACAGCGCATGCTCGTGCTCGACGGCGCCATGGGCACCATGATCCAGGCCGCGAGCCTCGGGGCCGAGGACTTCGGTGGCGCCGGCTACGAGGGGTGCAACGAGCACCTGAACCTCACCCGCCCCGACGTGATCCGGTCGATCCACGCCGCCTACTTCGACGCCGGCGCCGATATCATATCCACCAACACGTTCGGCTGCGCGCCGTACGTGCTCGCCGAGTACGGTCTCGCCGAGCGTGCGTACGAGATCACTCTCGCCGCGGGGCGCCTCGCGCGCGAGGTCGCCGGGGCGCGCTTCGTCGTCGGCGCGATGGGGCCGTCGACGCGCTCGATCAGCGTCACGCGAAACGTCACCTTCGACCAGGTCCGCACGGCGTACGAGCTCCAGGCCGCGGCGCTCGTCGCCGGCGGTGTGGACGCGCTGCTGCTCGAGACGGCCCAGGACACCTTGAACCTCAAGGCGGCGGCGCTCGGCGTCCGCGCCGCGATGCGGAAGGCCGGAGTCGAGCTGCCGCTGATGGTCAGCGGCACGATCGAGCCGATGGGCACGATGCTCGCCGGTCAGGGGGTCGAGGCGCTGTACGTGGCGCTCGAGCACCTCGACCTTTTTTCGATCGGTCTGAACTGCGCCACGGGCCCCGAATTCATGACCGATCACCTGCGCTCGCTGGCGGCGATGTCCACCCGGCTCGTGAGCGTCTACCCGAACGCGGGCCTTCCCGACGAGCGCGGCCAGTACGCGGAGACGCCGCAGAGCCTCGCCTTCAAGATGAAGCGCTTCGTCGACGAGGGCTGGGTCAACTTCGTCGGCGGCTGCTGCGGCACGACACCGGCCCACATCCGGGCGCTGAAGGCGCTGGTGAGCGGCCGCCCGCCGCGCGTCCCTGCGGCGCAGGAGCCCCAGGCCGTCAGCGGGATCGAGGTCTTTTACCCTGCCGATGACAACCGTCCCCTGTTCGTGGGGGAGCGCACGAACGTGATCGGCTCGCGACGGTTCAAGGAGCTGATCGTCGCCGACCAGTTCGAGGAGGCCGCCGAGATCGGCCGCGCCCAGGTGAAGAACAGCGCCCAGGTCCTGGACATCTGCCTGGCCAACCCCGACCGCGACGAGGCCGGCGACATGGACCGGTTCATGACGCAGATCACCCGCAAGGTGAAAGTGCCGCTCATGATCGACTCGACGGACGCCGCGGTGATCGAGCTGGCGCTCCGCCACTGCCAGGGCAAGTCCATCGTGAACTCGATCAATCTCGAGGACGGCGAGGAGCGGTTCGAGAAGGTCGTACCTCTGCTCCGGACCTACGGCGGCGCCGTCGTGGTGGGCTGCATCGACGAGGACAAGCGCCAGGGCATGGCGGTCACGCGCCAGCGCAAGCTGGCGATCGCCGAGCGCTGCTATGACCTCCTCACCCGCAAGTACGGCCTCCCGGCGCGCGACGTGATCTTCGACGCGCTCGTCTTCCCCGTGGGCACTGGCGATGCCAACTACATCGGCTCGGCGGTCGAGACGATCGAGGGCATCCGCGCGATCAAGGCGCGGTTCGGGGAATGCAAGACGATCCTCGGCATCTCGAACGTCTCGTTCGGCCTGCCGGCCGCCGGGCGCGAGGTCCTCAATTCGGTCTTCCTCTACCACTGCACCAAGGCGGGCCTCGACTACGCGATCGTGAACACCGAGCGCCTCGAGCGCTATCCCTCGATCCCCGAGGAAGAGCGGCGGCTCGCCGAAGACCTCATCTACTGGCGGGGCAGCGATCCGGTCGCGGCCTTCGCCGCGTACTTCCGGGAACGGAAGCGCGCGGCGCCGCCGGCCACCACGCTTTCGCTCGACGAGCGGCTCGCGCGCTACATCGTGGAGGGCAGCCGTGACGGCCTGATCGACGACCTGAACGCGAAGCTCCGGGAGGCGACGCCGCTCGAGATCGTCAACGGCCCCCTGATGCGCGGCATGGACGAGGTCGGGCGGCTCTTCAACGACAACCAGCTCATCGTGGCCGAAGTCCTCCAGTCGGCCGAAGCGATGAAGGCCGCCGTGGCGCACCTCGAGCAGTTCATGGAAAAGGCCGAGTCGGCCACACGGGGCACGATCGTGCTGGCCACGGTCAAGGGCGACGTCCACGACATCGGCAAGAACCTGGTCGAGATCATCCTCTCGAACAACGGCTATCGTGTGATCAACCTCGGTATCAAGGTCCCGCCCGAGGAGCTGATCGCCGCGTACCACACGCACAAGCCCGACGCCTTCGGCCTGTCCGGTCTCCTCGTGAAGTCGGCCCAGCAGATGGTGGTGACGGCGCAGGACCTCTGCGTCGCGGGGATCGAGATCCCGCTCTTCGTCGGCGGGGCAGCGCTCACGAAGAAGTTCACCGCGACCCGCATCGCGGCCGAGTACGGCGGCCTCACGCTCTACGCCAAGGACGCGATGGAAGGGCTCGATCTCGCCAACCAGCTCTTCTCCGCCCCGACCCGCGACGCGCTGGTGGCCCGTATTCGCCGGGAGCAGGCCGCGCTCGCGGCGACCGGGGCCGGCACCGTCGCGGCGGCCCCGGTGACACCGGCGCCGGCGCCGCCGCGGCGGCTCGAGCGCGTCGCCGTGCCCGCGCCGCCGGACCTCGACCGGCACGTCCTGCGTGACGTGCCCCTCACCCACATCTACCCGTACCTGAACCTCCAGATGCTCTACGGCAAGCACCTGGGTGTGCGCGGGCTCGTCGAGCGCCTGCTCGCGGCCGGGGACCCGAAGGCGCTCGAGGTCCAGGAGATCGTCGAACGACTGAAGCACGACGCGGTCAGCCGGAGTCTTCTGAGCGCCCATGGCGTCTATCGCTGGTACCGCGCCCGGGCCGCGGGCGACACGGTGAGGCTGCTCGACGCGTCCGGTCGCGACGCGGCGCAGTTCGATTTTCCCCGCCAGCGGGACGGCGAGCGCCTCTGCCTCGCCGATTACGTGCGGGACGACGTGGACGACTACCTGGCGCTCTTCGCGGTGACCTGCGGGATCGGCGTGAGAGAGCTCGCGTCAGCGTGGAAGGAGCGGGGGGAGTATGTCCGCTCCCACGCGCTCCAGGCGCTGGCCATCGAGTGCGCGGAAGCGTTCGCCGAGATGCTCCATTCCCGGCTTCGGACCCAGTGGGGCTTTCCGGATCCGCCCGAGCTGCCGATCAGTGAGAAGCTGAAGGCGCACTATCGGGGGATCCGCGTTTCGTTCGGCTATCCGGCCTGTCCAAACCTCGCCGATCAAGCCGGCCTGTTCAGGCTGCTCGAGCCCGAGACGCTCGGGCTGAGCCTGACGGAGGGCTTCATGATGGACCCGGAAGCGTCGGTGTCCGCCCTCGTGTTCCACCACCCCGCCGCGAAGTACTTCAAGGCCGACTGACGTCGCCGAGCGCCCGAGGGGCGCTCGGAAGCGCCCGAGACGCGACGGGCCCGAGCCGGTATTCCGGCTCGGGCCCGTGCCAGGCAACGAGGAGTCGCAGACTAGAAGTTGATCTCGAGCTTGACGGTCGGCACGCCGAGCGACTGCTCGTCGTGCTTCACCCGGTCCAGCCGGCCCTGGTCGTCGAGGTAGAAGGCGTCGCGACCGCGGGACACCTTTTCACGCTGGCCCGCCTGGCTGACCGAGAAGGGCAGTCGGAACGTCCCGCTGAACGTGAACTTCAAGTCCGCGCCGCCGTCGCCGTTGACGTCGATGGTGCCGACGCCATTCGTGATGGACCCGAGCGGCGCGATTCCGGCGAGCGAGAGCGAGAGATCCGCGTCACCGGAAAACGTGCCGGTCATGATCACGAACTCCGGCGCGTCCACCTTGTTGTCACCCTGGACCACCACCGCGAACGTCCCGCCGACGGTGCCCTTGCCGGTCGCGAGGCTGAGATCGTCCGCGCCCGTCGCGTTCACCGCGCATCGCTTGGCCGTCGGGACGAGCAGGCGCACCCAGGAGGGGCAGAGTGGCGTTCCCAGCTTCGCCCAGCCCGAAAGCTGAGCGACCGCCGTCCGCCGGCCGCCCGGAACGACACTCGCTACGAAGTTACCGGCCGCGTCCTTGAGGTACATGTCTTCCGTAACTTCATAGAGCACGGCGTCCGGACCGTCCTCCTTCGCAAGGGCTGGCGCCGGGCCGAACACCAGGGCGAACAAGAGCAACATCAGCCCCAGGAGGCTCCATGTCAGTGCGCTCTTCCAACACACGCTCATCGCTATCTCTCCTCGTGCCTGTTGTCGAATCGATGTCTATATATCGGCTTCGCCCATGAGGAGTGCAAGCGTGGGACCAAGCCGTTTGATGTATAAAACGCTGATTATATTGAGATCTCTTCCTGATATTTCTGGACGCTGATATCCGTAAGTGGTTGATTTATTGTCGTTTTTAGTCCGGAAATGAGCTCGTCCCGGTAACGTCATATTATCCAGGTACTTGGGAGTTGATTCGAACCGGCGAGTCGTGGTGAGAAACTTAACGAAGAAACTGGGCGGCGCTAAGCGCCGGGATCCGGGTCCTGAGCCGTCGCGCCCGGCTTGGCCGGGAGCTTGACCGTGAAGGTCGAGCCCCGACCGAGCTCGCTCTGGACCTCGATCGTCCCGCCGTGGCTTTGCACGATCCCCAGACTCACCGACAGCCCGAGCCCCGTGCCGCTGACCTCGGGCTTGGTCGTGAAGAACGGCTCGAAGATGCGGTCGCGGTGCTCGGCCGCGATCCCGGTGCCGGTATCCGTCACTTCGACCTGCACCATGTCTCCATTGGCCCGCGACCGGATGGTGAGCGAGCCCCCGCTGTCCTTCATGACGTAGACCGCGTTGTTGATGAGATTCAGGAACACCTGCTTGATGCGCGGCACGTCGACCTCGACGGGCGCCAGGCCCGAGGCGTATTCCTCATGAAGCGTGATCGCGTCCAGCGCGCCCTGGCGGCGCACCATGGACAGCGTCTGCTCGAGGACCGCGTTGAGGTCGGTGATCTGCGGGATGAACTCGCGCTGCCGGCTGAAGTGCAGGAGGTCCCGCACGATATCGCGGGCGCGTCCGGCCTCTTCCTGGATGAGGTCGAGCTCCTCCCGCATCGGCTGACCGTGCGGGACCTGCTCGGCGAGGTACGAGGCGAAGCCGAGCACGCTCGTCAGCGGGTTGTTGATCTCGTGGGCGATGTTCGCCGCCAGCTCGCCGATCGCCGCCAGCTTCGTGGACTGGATCAGCTGCGCCTGCGTGCGCTGGAGCTCGGCCATGCGCTGTTTCTCGCCCTCGTAGAGCCGTGAATTCTCGCTCGCCACGGCGGCCTGCCGCGCGATGCCCTCCGCGAGCCGCAGCTCCTCAGCGGTGAAGCGGTGGTACTCCTTGAGCCAGGCGATCGCGAAGCCTCCGATGCTCTCCCCCTTCCACCGCAACGGCTGAATGAGGATGGACTTGTGCGGCACCAGCCGGGCGATCGGATGACTGAACCGCGGGTCCTCCTGGCTGCGACTGGCGTACACCGGCCCGTCCACGCGGCGCCAGTCGCTCACCCGGGGATCTAGCGATTTGAGGCTCGCGCTCTCGAGGGCTCCGAGTACCTCCTTGGGGACGTGGTAGCCGACGATCGGCACGAACCGACTCCCGTCCTCGCTCAGAAGCCAGGCACCCCCGGTGTCGGCGCCGAGCGTGCGCACCATCGCCCGCGTCGTCCTCCGCAAGATCTCGCTCAGCTCCAGCGTCGAGCTGGCGTCCTGGCTCACGACGAGCAGCGTCTCGGTGTGACGCAGTCGCTCCTGCGTCTGCTCGTACAGGCGCGCGTTACGGATGGCCACCGACGCCGAGGTCGCCAGCGCTTCACCCAGGGCCTGCTCTTCGGGAGTGAACACGTGACGCTGCCGGTAGAGGATCGTGAGGATTCCGACGAGCTCGCTCTCGAGGAAGAGCGGCAGTCCGAGGAACGACACGAGCCCTTCGTCGGCGAGCCAGGCGGTGGACTTCACGCTGGGCTGGGGCAGGACGTCGCTGTGCGCCAGGAGCTTGCGGTGCTTGACGATCCATCCGATGAGCCCCTCGTCGTCGTCCTCGCCGTGCTCCACCGTCTCCGTGGGCGTCCGGGTCGTCCCGGCCTGGGCGTGGACGCGGAAGGCGCCGGGGGTCTCGTCGCGGATGAGGATCCGCACCACGTCGGCGCCGAATCGGCTCCGCACGAGCTCGCTGAGGCGATGCAGCACCTCGGAGACCTGGAGCGTCCCGGTGAGCAGCCGGCCGGACTCGACGAGGCTTTCCTGTTCAGACGCGCGACGCATGACGCCTTCGTAGAGGCGCGCGTTCTCGACGGCGATCGCCACCTGGTCGGCGACGATCTTGAGAAGCTGCTCCTCGTCGGCCTTCGCGCCGGGGGGCAGCGCGTGTCGCGCGATCATCACGCCGAGCGGGCGACCGCGCACGCTGAGGGGCAGCTTCCACTCGACCTCGGTCCAGTCGTCGGGCGGCTGCGCGCCGGTGCCGGCCAGGACGCTCCGCGGCTGCGCGCCGGTGTCCCGGCGCACGGCGACCTGGATGCCCGGCGGCTCGCTGAGCTCGACCGTCAGGCTGGTGCTCCCGATCGCCTGCGAGAGCCCGCCGAGGAGCTTCTCGAGCATCCCGGCGACGCCCAGCTCGGAGGTGATGTCCTGCATGGAGTGGTGCAGGTCCTCGAGCTGCGAGGCCCGACGCACGAAGTGCTGGTTCAGCCGCTTGAGCTCCTCGACCTGGTTCAAGAGCCGGTAGACGAGCCGCTGGTTCAGCTCGCGCAGGTAGACGCCTTCGTCGTGGCTCTCGACCCGCTCGCGCTTGCCGCCCAGGAAATCGGCGACCTGGCCGGGGAAGGCGTCGACGTCGATGGGCTTCTGGATGTAGCCGTCGCAGCCGGCCACGAGTGTCCGCTGACGGTCGCCCTGCATCGCGTAGGCGGTCACGGCGATCACCGGCGTAGAGGCCAGATTCGGGAACGACTTCAAGATGGCCACGATCTCGTACCCGTCGACCCCGGGGAGGTTGATGTCGAGCAGGATGAGCGCCGGCTCCTCGCGGATCGCCGCCTCGATCCCGGCCAGGCCGTCCTCGGCGTCGACGATCAGGTATCCGGCCGCCTCGAGGACCGCGCGAACGAGCATCCGGTTCTCGCGGTTGTCCTCGATGTAGAGGATCTTCACGTTCTGGTCGGCTGGACGTCCCGGCATACGGCGGCGGTCTCCTCAGACCAATGGCAGCGTAAAGTGGAACGTGGACCCTTGATTTTCACGGCTCTCCGCCCACACGCGGCCGCCGTGCAGCTCGACGAACTTCTTGCTGATCGCGAGCCCGAGGCCGGTGCCCCCGGCGCTACGGGCCACCGGGTTGTCGAGCTGCTGGAACGGCTCGAACAGCCGTGCGAGGTCGTCCTCGCGGATGCCGATGCCGGTGTCGGCGACGCTCACCCGGACCGCGTCCGGCTCGGCCACGATGCTGACGAGCACGCGTCCATGCGTGGTGAACTTGATCGCATTCGACAGGAGATTGAGGAGGATCTGCTTGACCTTGGTGCGATCGGCCGACAACGGCGGCAGCTCGAGCGGCACGTTTTTCTCGACTTTCAGCTGCTTGCCGCGGGCGAGCGGCATCGACGACTCGATGCATTCGTCGATCAGCTCGTGCAGGTCGATCTCCTCGGACAGCATCTCGAGCTTGCCGGCCTCGATGCGCGAGAAATCGAGGATGCCGTTGATGAGCTGCAGGAGGTGGGAGCCGCTGTTGTGGACCGAGCGGATGTAGGTCTCCTGCCGCTCGGTCAGCTCGCCGTCGAGACGATTCAGCAGCACCTTGGAGAAGCCGATGATCGAGTTCAGCGGCGTCCGGAGCTCGTGCGACATGCTGGCCAGGAACTGGGACTTGAGCCGGCTCGCCTGCATGAGCTGCGCGTTGGAGTTCGACAGCTCCTCGTAGAGCCGCGCGTTCTCCAGCGAGATCGCGACCTGGTTGGCGAGGACGGCGAGCACCTCGAGCTCCTGATCGTCGAAGATGTCGCCGGAGAGCTTCTCGCCGACCAGGAGGATGCCGGTGAGCTTGCCCTCGATCTTCAGCGGCACGATCAGCGCCGCCTTGATCGCGTCGAGCTCGGCCTCGGCCGTCTCGAAGTACACGGCGATCTCGGGATTGAGCTTGACCTCCTCCTTCACCAGCACACGGCCCTTCTGGTTCAGCCACTGCACGATCGGGCTGTCGACGCGGATCGAGACGGTCCCGGCGCCCTCGCCGACGGTCGTGTCCTCTCGGTAGACTTCGAACGCGCTGCGCTGGGCGTCGTAGATCATCAGGACGCAGTGCGTGAGCGGCACCCCTCGCACGAGCCCGTGGACGAGCGTTTCCATGAGCCGCCCGAAATCCAGGATCGAGCCCATCCGCTTGCTGAGGTCCAGGAGCGTCTCGTAGCAGCCGCGCCGCCGGCTGAACATCAGACGCTCGATCCGCTCCTCCAACCGGTGGCCGAGCGGGCTCACGAGCATGGTCATCACGAACCCCAGGGGCAGGATGACCCAGAGTGGGTTCAGCTGGTCCCAGTCTGCGTACTGCTCGGCCATCACGAGCGTGGAGGTGAGCACGCCCCACAGCAGGAGGTAGATCGCGCCCTTCTTCACCACCACGTTCACGTCGAAGAGGCGGTAGCGGACGATCGACGTCCCGAGCATCAGCGCGAAGATCATGTTCGCGGGGATGCCCATCGGGTACACGAGGTCCGCCGCCGGCACGAACCGGGCGAGGATGAACCGGGCGAAATCGATGACGCCGCCGACCAGGCTCACCAGGGTTCCCAGCAGGATCAGGGTCGCGCGGTTGCGCCGGAAGCTGGAGTCGACGTCCTTGTAGACCCGGACCAGATGCGAGAGCCCGTAGATGAGGAAGAAGTTGAAGTAGATGAAGAACGGCGTGTACAGGAGGCCGGTCGCGGGGGCCCAGCCCCAGTACGTCGACTTCACGCCGCTCATGAAGAGCGACGAGCCACTCAGGTTGATGATGCTGAACACGATCGCCAGCGTGTACACGACGACCAGCGAGGTCCGATGGCGTGTCGTGCTCTCGAGGAAGATCAGGACGAAGTGGTAGTAGAACGCCGGGAGCGCGATGACCCCGGTGTGGATGACGATCTCCCAGAAGATCGCGGCCGTCTCGTCCGGGGATCGCCGCAGCATGAAGACACCCAGGTTCCAGACGGCCATGCCGCCGACGAAGTAGGTGAACAGACGATTCAGCCGGCTCCCAGGGTTGCGGAAGAGCGTGATCCCCGCGAGGGAGACGTTCAGGATCAGCGCGAGCAGCGGGAGGAAGTTATGTAGCGTCACGCGTGTCCCCCTCGGCACCTTCGAGAGGGAGATAGACCCGGTCCTTCTTGCGCTGCTGCTCGATCTCCTGCTCCAGGATGCCGAAGACGAGCATGTCCCAGCACTGACCGTCCTGGTATCCGGCCTTCCGGAGGATGCCCTCCTGCCGGAAGCCATTGCGCCGCAGCGAGTTGGCGCTCAGACGGTTGTATTCGTACACTTTCGCCTCGATGCGCCGGAGCCCCAGCACGTCCACCCCATAGTACGAGATGAGCTTGCCCGCCTCCACACCAAATCCACGGCGGATCGCTTTTGCGTCGGTCAGCATGACCTCGAGGAACGCGTACCCCTCCAGGAGGTGGATGTTGAAGAGCCGCGCCAGCCCGAGGGGCTTCGGCCACTCCGGCCGGGCCTCGATCATCAGGACAACCTGCGTCGAATCCATCAGGCAGGCCTCGTAGAACGAGGGGTCCTTGTCGTAGACGTGCTTGTACGTGTTCAGGAACTCGCTGCCGACCATGCGCTCGATGAAGGCGTTCTCGGCCCACTCGGAGAGATACTCGAGGTCCTCCGGTCGCAGGGTCCGGAGATAGACGCGCGTCCCCCGCGAGACCACGCCCAGGCGGCGCGCCATCCCCGGACCCGGCTTCGATGATACGTGCGGCATCTCTTCCACGCCGATCATTCCCCGCCCGCGTTAGTCGTCGACGAACGTGATCTCAAGGCGCACGGTGGGGTCCCCCAGCGCACGCTCGTCCGGGAGCACCGGCACGAGGTGGCCATTGTCCTTCTTGTAGACCGCGATGCGATGGACCTTGAACGGCATCCTGAACTTTCCCGTGAACGGCGCTTCGCAGATTCCGAAGTCCGGACACCAAGCGCTCCTGGCGTCGACTCCGATCAAGCCGGTCGGTTCGAACGTGCCGTCCTTGATCGTGATGATCGCGGGATCCGTCACCTCGATCGTGCCGCGAAACATGCCGGTCATAACCCTCAGCTCGGCAGCATCGGTGAGGTTGGTCCTGTCGCTGTTGACGACGACGTAGAGCTGACCGTCGATCGTGCCCTGCAAAGTGTTCAGGTCCAGGTCGCTCGTCCCGAAGGCCACGACCGTACACCGGCTCGCGTCCTTCACGATGATTTGGAGCTGGGCGAACACCAACTCGGCGTGGGCCATCAGCCCCTCGGTGCACAGCGGCGTCCCGCGCCTGGCCTTCCCTTCGAGTCCGGACGTGGCCATGCGGTGGTTCGTCGCGGTGAACTGCGCCTGCTCGTTCAGCTCATATAGCACCACGTCCTTGCCGTGGGCCCCGAGCCCACCCCCCTCGCTCGTTCCGAGCGTGGGCCCGAGAACTGAGAACACCACGAGCAGCACGATCAAACCGACGCGCGTCTTCATCGCACCCCACTCCTTCGACGCATGATCCGGGCGGCCCCGGCGCAGCGTGCTACCGGCTCAGGTCGTCCGGCACCACGCGAGATGGCTCAAGCCCGACAGAAACGTCTGGCGGGCCTCGAGGACCTCAAATCCGGCGCGGCCGAGCACCTCGTGGAACTCGGCCGCGCCCAGATACCGGCGTTCGCTCTCCCGGAAGAACTCGAAGGCCATGGTCGGCAGGAGCCAGCGCAGGGCGCGCACGGCGGCGCCCAGCCCTTCCGCCGCCCGCACCTCGCTGAACGTCCGCATCACGCGCGCCGGACGGCCGTAGGTCAGGAAGATCGCGTGCCCGCCCGGCTTCAGCGCGCGCCGGCAGGCGTCGAGCAGCGCTCGCGGATCCGGATGCCAGTACAGCGTGTGCATGCTCACCAGCACGTCGAAGCTCCCCGCCCCCGGCACCGCGTCGCGCGCGACGTCGAGGTGCTGGAACGTCAGGTTCGTCCCGCGGCGCGTGTTCTTCTCGCGCGCGATCTCGACCAGGTGCTTCACGCCGTCGATCCCGACGACCGAGTAGCCTTCGTGCGCGAGCCGAAGGCTGACGTTCCCGATCCCGCACGCGACGTCGAGCACGCGGATCGCGCGCGGCGCCGTGCCGTCGGGGCCCGAACGAGCGACGAACGCGACGATCTCCTCGAGCATGGCCTCGTAGGGAGGGAAGCGGGTCACGACGGCGTCGTAGGTGACGCCGTACGTGACGGCGATCATGTGCTCGAGCGCTTCCCGAAAAGGCATACGATCTCCCGCCCGCTCCGCGGACGCGCCCGGCGAAAGGCCGGCGACAGGCTGCGATGGGGACCGCCCGATCTCCCCACGACGCACTTAGTTCTCAGCGCTCTTCCGCGCCCACACCAGGAGGCTGACGCCGCCGAGGAACGTTCTCCGCATCTCCAGCACCGAGAATCCCGTCCGTCGCAGCTGGGTCGAAAACGTCTCTTCGTCCCAATAGTGAGGCCCGACCCGCTGGCGGGCTGCCTCGAAGATCGAGTTGGGTAGCACCCACAAGAGCCCGTGGAGCGCCGCGCCCAGGCCGTCGCGGCGGCCGATCTCCCGCAACGTCGACCACTGCCCGATCTGTCGCGTATGATTCACGAACACCGCGTGCCCGCCGGGCTTGAGCACCCGGTGCGCCTCTCGAAGCAGTCGCTCCGGCGTCGGGTGCACGTAGAGGGTGTGGATGCTGACGACCTGGTCGAAGCTGCCGTCGCGGAACGTGTTGCCCCGGGTGAGGTCGCCGTGCCGAAAGGCCAGGTTCGACAGGTGCCTCGCCCGGCGCTTCTCCTTCGCCACCTCGACCAGCGCGGCGTAGGAGTCCAGCCCCGTGACGGTGAACCCGGCCTCGGCCAGCGCGCACGTGAAGTTGCCGGGACCGCACGCCACGTCCAGCACCCTGATGTCCCGTCGCTCGACCGCCGGAGGCATCGCGGCGGCGACCAGCTCGTGGACCTCCGCCTGGAGCCTCCGGTAGTGGTTGAAGCGCGGGTACACGTAGTCGTCGACCACGCCGTAGCCGATCGAGAGCATCCGATCCAGCCACCAACGGAGCGCGACGACCGCGGCCTTCATGATGAATCCCGCCGCTCCCGACGCCACGGTCGCGGGCGCGCTGGGCTGCACCCCGCCCTCTCCTAGGCTCGGCTCGCGAGGACCTTGTCGACCGCCCCGCGCAGCTCCGACGGCGTGAACGGCTTCAACAGGATGTAGTCGAATCCAAGGCGCGTCGCCTCGTTGATGATGTCGGGCGTCCCGTGGGCGGTCATGAGCATGCACGCCATGCGGGGGCGGATCTGGCGTGCCTGCTCGAGCACTTCGAACCCGTTCATCCCCGGCATCTTGTAGTCGACCACGAGGAGGTCGAACGGCTCCTTGCGGCAGAGCTCGATCGCCGTTTCGCCCCGGTTCGCGGCCCGGATCGCGTAGCCCAGGGCCTGCAGCACGTTGACGCAGAGGATGACGACCGGACCCGCGTCGTCGACGACGAGAATCTTCGACCGGGCCGACTCCGTCAATGCACTTCCACCAGCGGCGGAAGAGGGGCGTCGATCGCCGCGGACAGCACGTCGAGATGCCGGCTGATCTGCTCGAGTCGCGCCAGCGGGATCGTCGAGAACGCGTCGGCGGCAATCGGATCGAACTGCGTGCCGGCGCCGCGTCCGATTTCCTCCAGCGCCACCGCCAGCGGCCGCTTGCTCCGGTACGGGCGGTCCGACGTCATCGCGTCGAACGCGTCGGCAACGGTCACGACCCGCGCGATGAGTGGAATGTCGTCGCCTTTGAGCCCGTCCGGATAACCCTTTCCGTCGTAGCGCTCGTGGTGGTGACGCACCGCTTTGGCCTCGCACGCGAGGAAGCGGAGCGGCTTGAGGATCTTGTCGCCGACCACCGGATGGGTGCGGATCAGCTCGAACTCCTCCTCGGTCAGCTGCCGTGGCTTGCGGAGGATATTGTCCATGATGACCAGCTTGCCGAGATCGTGCAGCATCCCGGCCCGGCTCATCAGGACCACCTCGGCCGGCGGAATGCCCATGACCGTCGCGAGCTCCCCGGAGTACATGGACACCCGGGCGGAGTGGCCCTTGAGGTACGGGTCTTTCGACTCGAGCGCGATGACGAACGAGGAGATCGTGTCGATCAGGTTCTTTTCGAGGTTCTCGCGCAGGAGGAGCTTCTGGAGGGCGACCGCGGTGGTCTGGGCGTAGCCGAGCAGGAGCGCCTTCTCGTCCGGCAGGAAGGCCCCATTGTTGGCGTTGCGGCCGATACAGAGGATGCCCATCGCGTCGCCGACCCCCGGGACCAGCGCCGCGAGCGCCTCGAAGCCGTGCTCCCGCTTCGTCAGCAGGAACGTCTCGCGGCCGCCGGTCTTGACGACGTCGCCGAACGACGCATGCAGGAGCGTCAGGATCTGGCCGACCAGCGACGGCTCGCCCTTCCGGCTCGCGTTGAATTGCCCTCCCTGGTCGCGGAGCAGCATGAGCGCGCCGTCGCTCCGGAGGCTCTGCATCGTGTACTCGAGCACCTTCTCGGCGAACACGCTCGGCTCGAGCCCCTGCAACGCGACCTCACCGATCCGGGAGATCGCTTGGACGCCGCCCTGTCGCCTCGCCAGCTCCTCAGTCAGCCCCGCGGGATAGTTGACGTTGCCGTTGCCATCGGCCCGGTCCCGGCGGAGGCGTTTGATGAGGTCCTTCACCTCGGTGACGGAGAACGGCTTGGGCAAGTAGTCGTACGCGCCGTGGCGCAGGCCGAACACCGCGGAGTTGACCGAGGGCACGCCGGTGATCAACACGACGGGCGTTCCCGGCTGCTTGCCTTTGACCGCACGGAGCAGATCGAGCCCGCTCAGACCCGGCATCTTGATGTCGGACACCACGAGGTCGAAGGGGTCGTCGCTCAGCTGCTCGAGCGCCAGCTCCGCGGTCGACGCGGTCGTGACCTGACACTGGTTCGCCGAGAACGCCGAGGCCAGGAATCGCAGGACGGAGGCGTTGTCGTCGACCAGGAGGACGCGCAGACGGTCGGCCTGAGGGCCGCCGGGCACCTGCGTCTCGCCGTTGATCGTGGTCGTCACCGGGGAATCCTTCACTTGGTCGCGCCGAGCTGGCTGAGGAACTCCAGCCACTGGCGGGACAGACCGTCCTTCGGGAAGCTCAACGACTCGAGCTCCGGGCGGTCGTCCACTGCAACCCCGACCTTGTTGGCGACGGTCTGCGCGGGCTGCTCGACGGGCGCCGCCACCGCGGTCGCGACGGCTGGGGCCTCGACCGGCGACGCGGTTTTCGTCGCCTGCGCGAAGAAGTACGGGCGGCCGCCGCTCGGCGGCGTCTGGGGCTTGGCCCACACGGGCGGAGTCGGCGCCGGTGCCGGAGCGATCTGGGGCTCGGTGGGCACGACCGGGCCAGCCGGAGCGTCCACGGGTACCGTCTCCGCAACCGGGACACTCACCGGCGCCGGAATCTCGGCCGGCACCACGACGATCTCATTGAGGGCCGGCTCGATGACCGGCTGATCGAAGACTGCCCTCGATTGCTGTCCGTTGGCGATTGTCCCGGAGTCGACGGCGGCCAACGATGCGGTCGCCTCGATCGCCTGGAGCGCGAGCGCAGGCGGCGGCGGGATCGGCTCGGCCGTCTCAGGCTCGGGGACCGGCGACAGCGCGGCGGCCGGTTCGGCGGCGAACGGCACGCTCTCGCGCTCGAGCATCACTGGCGGTGCCTGCATGACGACTGGGACCGGCTCAGCGACAGGAGCAGGAGCGCTCAGGACGACGGGGATCGGTGGCTCGATACGCTCCGGCTCTACGGCGACCGGGATCTTGGGCTCGACCCGTAGCGGCTGAGCCACTGCGGCCTTTCGCGGCTCGACCCACACCGGCTCGGCCCCCGCGTGCGACTCGACGCGCACCGACTCGACGACCGCGAGGCTGACGGGCTCGACGCTCGGCTGAGTTGCGATGATCACGGCCGGGGCGGTCGCCTCCGGCGCGTTCACCGCCGGTTCACCGACCGACTTCCGGAGTCGCTCGACGAGGTCGAAGTACACGATGGACGCACCGTTCACCTCGAGATGGCGGAACTCGAAGCAGTCGATCTCGAGGAAGCTGAGCTGCTTGATCCTTCGCACGAACGAATCGGTGAGCCTCTCCACGATGAACAGGATCCGGGGCGGCCGGGACGGCGAGACCTGCGCCATTGGATAGAGCCGACGAATGGTGTCGGGATACTCGAGACACCAGGAGTACGCGTCCATCACCCTGAGCAGCAGGCCCTCGTGGGCGCTGAAGTCGAGCGCGATGAGCACCAGCGAGCCCTTGAGGTCGAGACCGACGAGGTCGATCGCGGCCTGGCCGAGCAGTAGACGCGAGTCTACGACCTTCAGGCCGGGCTCGATCCCCTCCACGTTCTCGGCGACCAGTTGCTCCAAGTTGCCGATGTCCTTGACTTCCAGCTTCCTGAACGTCGGTCTCATCATTCTCTCCCCTGGCCGTTTGGGTGCGAACCTCGCACCGAGAAGAAGCAAACGCGAGACCAAGGGCTCAACAGGTCACAAACGACTATGAAATATACGAATTTTAGATTTCCGGTTCGACGCCCGAATGGCTGATTAGTTGCCAAGATTTCACGAGCTCGGCAAAAATCTTTCCGGAAAGGATGGAATTTCAAGTACTTGGGGCAATCCGGAAGCCCTGTCCGGAAGTGGCGACGAACTCACCAGTGGCGCCGGACTGATCGAGCCGGTCACTCTTCCATCAATTTCTTGCGGAGAGTCTGGCGAGAAATACCGAGGATTTTCGCCGCTTTGCTTTTGTTGGACTCCACGCGCTGCATGATCTGCGCGATGTACGCGCGCTCGACTTCGGCGAGAGTCCGAGGTTCGTCCGTCGAGGACTCCGTGACGACATGCTGGCGAACCTGGGTGGCGAATTGCACCGGCAGGTGCTGGGGCTCGATGAGCTCCGCGCTCCCGAGGATGACGAGGCGCTCGATCAGATTCCGGAGCTCGCGCACGTTGCCAGGCCACTGATAACCGGCCATGAGCCGCTCGGCCTCGGGCGTGAAGCCTTTGATGGATTTGTGGAAGCGTGTGTTCGCGTCCACGACGAAATGCCGAGCGAGCGGCATGATGTCGTCGCGGCGCTCGCGCAGCGGTGGGATGTGGATCGGAATCACGTTGAGCCGGTAGAAGAGGTCCTCGCGGAACTGCCCTTCCTTCACACGAGTCTCGAGCGGGCGGTTGGTCGCCGCGATGATCCTCAGATCCACCTTGATATCGCGCGTCCCGCCCACTCGCCGGAGCACACGCTCTTGCAGAACCCGCAGGAACTTCGCCTGGCTATTGAGCGACATCTCGCTGACCTCGTCGAGGAACAGCGTGCCCCGGTCGGCCAGCTCCATCAGCCCCTTCTTCGCGGCCTTGGCGTCGGTGAACGCCCCCTTCTCGTGGCCGAACAGCTCGCTCTCGAACAGGGTCTCAGTGATGGCCGCGCAGTTGACCTCCATGAAGGGAGAATCGCGCCGCGAGCTCTCGTAGTGCAGGCCCCGCGCGACCAGCTCCTTTCCGGTGCCGCTCTCACCGTGGATCAGGATCGTCGCGGCCTCGCTCCGCGCCAGCTTGCCGATGAGCTCGCGCAGGCGGCGCGTGCCCTCGGAGTCTCCGATGAGCTGGTCGACGCGATATTCCTTCTCCTGAAGTCGGTGGAGCCGCTGGATCTCTCGGCGTGCGCGGACCTCCTCGAGCGAACGCGCCACGGCCAGCTTGAGCTTGTCGAGGTGCTCGAAGGGCTTCTCGAGATAGTCGGTGGCGCCCGCCTTCATCGCCTCCACTGCGCTCTGGATTTGTCCGAAGCCGGTGATGATGATGACCGCAGTCTCGGGGTGCCGAACCTTGAGCGCTCGAAGCACCTCGATGCCGTCCATGTCCGGGAGGCGGAGGTCGAGGAGCACCAGGTCGGGGCTCACGTCGTCCGCCGTCTGAAGACCTTCCTTGCCGGTGCCGACCCCGTGGACTTCGATCTGCTCCCCGGCCAGCACCCGCGAACAGAGCGTACGGATGTTCCGTTCGTCGTCGACGACCAGGATATTGTCCATATTGCCTAAATTAGCTGATCCAGCGGCCGGTTCGCCCAATTTCTTACCACCTTCGGACGACCCTAGCGGCAGGGCTCTTCGCTTGCCGACCCCCTACTGGAGGGACCCTGCCTCAGGGTCTTTGGTCAGCGTTTCCGGATACTAGCGTCAGTGGTGGCAGGTGACGCAGTCGAGTGGCGCGTGGGCGCCACGCGTCCGATTCTGGTCACGGTGGCAATCGACGCACCACCCCATCGTCAGAGCCCGAGACGTGGGTCGGAAACCGACGAGCCGGACGAGGTCGTCGGCCAGCTTCGGGCCCGTGTCCGCGCCGACGACGCGCATCCGCTCGATCGGACCGTGGCACGTCTGGCAGGCGAGCTCGAAGCGCACGTGAGGCTTGTGAGGAAAGGAGGTGAACTCCGGGAGCTTGAAGACTCTCACCCACGGGATCGGCTGACCGCGTCGCGCGTAGTCGTGAATCTTGGCGATCTCCGGGTTGTCCTGGGCGCCGATGATCTTGTGACAGCCCATGCAGCGCTCGACCGAAGGCAGCCCGGCGTACTCGGAGCGTCGCGCATCGGCGTGGCAATACTGGCAGGCGATCTGGAACGACCCCGCGTGGATCACGTGGCTGAAGAGAATCGGCTGGCGGGGAGCGTTGGGACCGATCACGAGCGGCTTGGCCGTCTCGGGATGGAAGGGCGGCGAGGCGAGCGCGCGGAGGTAGCGGATCAGCTGTCGCGTCTCGGCGTCGGTGAGATATCCGGAAAATGGCGGCATCGTGGGCGCGAGCCCCTCGGCCGGTCCCCCGCGCAGCACGACGTTGAGCAGAAACTCGTCGGGCAGCGCATTCATGAGCCGTCCATCGGTCAAGTCGGCCGGCTTCGTGGCGAATCCGGCGGCCGATGCTCCATCGCCACGCCCGGCGTCGCCGTGGCAGGTGACGCAATGCCGGAGGTAGAGGGCGCGGCCGGTCTCGACGTCGCGACTGTCGGCGTTCGGCGAAGCGGGCTGGGCGCCGGACGTGAGGATGTTCCAGACGAGATAGCCGACGGCGGCTAGCGCCGCAGCGAACCCGAGGCGGATCCAGCGGCTCCTCACCCTACTCCTTGATCAGCTGCTCCCGGCGCCGGAGATAGCCGTGACGGACGGCGCTGTACAGGTCGACGACGCTCTCCTCGAACCCTTGGAACAGATCGAGGTTCAACGCGCGATCGTTGACGATCTCACCCAGCTTCATGCTGACTCCGGTCCAGAGGAGCGGCAGCAAGTAGGAGAGTGGATTCATCAAGCTGTCGACGCCCTTGCCGATCCCGTCGCGGACCGTCATCGGCTCCATGAACGGCACGATGAGATAAGGGCCGGGACTCACGCCCCAGACGCCGAGCGTCTGCCCGAAGTCCTCCCGGCTCTTCTCGATGCCCCAGAATTTCGCGGCGTCGAAGAGGCCGCCGATGCCGGCGGTGCTGTTGATCAGGAATCGCGAGACCTCGCGACCCGCCCCGCCCCACTTGCCCTGGAGCAGGCTGTTGACCGTACGCGGCACGAAGCTGATGTTGTCGAAGCCGTTCGAGATCAGGACCTGGAAGGGCTCGGGCATGATGACGCTGTAGACCTTCGCGACCGGCTTGAGAACGAACCGGTCGACCCTCCGGTTGAACTCGAACACCTTCTCATTGAACCCCTCCCAGGGGTCGTAGTCCTCTTCGCCGTCGCTCGCGTTCTCGGTGTCGACCTTCTCCCGGGGTGCGCGCTGGGCCTGGGCGATCGTCAGCGGCTCGTTCGCGCGGTCGTCGCCGCCGTCGCCGGCGCTGAGCGGCGGAACCGCGACGGCCACAGACGGCATCTCGACCGGCTCGCGCGGTGCGCCCGACCAGACGGCCTCGGGCCCGGGCCCGAACGGGACTCCGACCGATGCCGGAGGCTGGGAAGCGCCTGGTAGCGCCGAGTCGGCCTTCACGGCGTTCGACAAGCTGCCACACCCGGCGAACGCCACCGCCGCGGTCACGATAGTCAGTAGAGCCGCGGCGACGCGCGGATCACCGGGCTGGAACCGACGCAAGACGAGCCCCCTCTCGAATCCGGTTGCTGGTTGACAACGCAGGTGCGATCGCGACTCTCGTACCCTCTATATAGCGGAATCCCGGGTCGCGTTCGATAGAAATCCACTCCGCCGCGACAGGTCGTGTGACGCGGCCGACCGACGCGGGCCGAGGCCTGCCGGCGGCGCCGAGCGAAAGCGCTGGAGGAATTTCGCGAGACGTATTGTATCGACACGGCTCCTGGCGTATCTTTGTCGAGCGCGTTGCGGATCCAGCGCAACGATGATCGTCCGCCCGTAGAGGAGATGACGTGAGTCGAAGCCGAGCCCGTGAGTTCTGGTGTGGCGTCGTGTCCGAGACCGTCCAGATCCGGCTCCGCCGCCCCGGCGGATTCGGACGACCCCAAGGCTACTTCGTGCAATGTAATCAGAGCGACTGCCAGTACGTCGACGAGAACAAGCCGCCCTGTCCCCTGACCACCGCCATGTTCGCGGACGAGATCAGGGCTGCCGAGGAAGCGCGCGCACAGCGCACCGAGTAGCGCTCACCGCGGGCGCAGCACCAGCGTCGTGAGCGTCCCCAGGTACTGCCGGGCCACGCGGAGCACGTCCCCGGGTGTCACGGCCTCCACCGCGCGCCGGTAGCGCTCGGCATAGTCCTGACCCACACCCTCGACCTCGTAAAAGGCGAGGTACCACGCCTGACGCTCGTTCGTCCGGCGGTCCATCGTGTAGCGCCCGAGGAGATAGCCCTTCGCTCGCTGGAGCTCGTCGGCACCTACTGGATCGGTGCGGACGCGCTCCACCTCCTGAAGCAGCGCCTCCTCCGCCTTCGCCGCGTTCCCAGGCGCGGTGCCCAGGTACAGGACCAGCGCGCCTGGCTCCCGGACGGGATCGTAGTAGGCCGCGGCCGTGTAGGCGAGGCCCCGCTTGTCGCGCAGCTCGACGAAGAGGCGCCCGGCCATGCCGCCGCCGAGGATGGTCGACAGGACCTTGACCGCTGCGTGATCGGGATGGTCCAGCGACGGCGCGATTCCGCCGACGAGGATCTGCGCCTGCTGCGCGGGCTGCTCGACGACCCGGCGCGTTCCCGGGCTCATCGGCGCCGGCCGCGAGAGCTCGCTGACGGGGCCGCCGCGCGGGAGGTCACCGAACAGACGACGGGCTTCGGCGAGGACCTCGGCGGCCGACACCTGGCCGCTGACCGCGAGTGTCATCCGCTCGGGCCGGTAGAAGCGGCGGTACCACGCGACGATCGCCGCGTGGTCGACGCGTCCCAGCGATTCCGGAGTCCCGAGCACCTGGAGCGCGTACGGGTGGACGCCGTAGAGCGTGGCGAAGAACTCGTCGAACGCGCGCGCCGGCGCGTTGTCGCGCCGCTTCTGAATCCGGCCGACCAGCCAGTCGCGCTCGCCGTCGACCTCGCCGGGCGAGAACTTCGGCGCGAGCGCGAGCTCGGCGGTGAAGCCGAGCAGCTCGCGCCAGAAGCGCGACAGCGCCGAGGCGCGGATCTCGGAGTAGTCCACGTCGCCCGCCGCGGTGATCTTGCCGCCGAGGGCGGCGATCGCCTCGGCCAGCTCGGCCCCGCTGCGCTTCTCCGTGCCCCTGACCATCACCGCGTGCACGAAGTTCGAGATCCCGGCGTTCGCGGGCTCTTCCCATCGCGTGCCCATCTTGACGAGTAGCGAGACGGCGACGACCGGCGCCACCGGGTTCTCCCGCACGATGACGATGAGCCCGTTGTCCAGCCGCTCGCGGGTCTGCGCCGCCGCGCCGACGGGCGTCGCGAGGAGGGCGACCGCCAGCAGCGCGAGGGTCGTCTGGATCATCGCGACGCGCCCTCGGGCACGAACCGCACGCGCGCGTAGTTGTCGTCGCCGAAGTACTTCCGCGCGACGGCCTGGATCTGGGCGGCGGTGATCCCACGGAGCCGCGCGAGGTAGGCGAGCTCGTTGTCGAGCGTCCAGGTTGTCTCCGCCTGCCCGTAGCTCTTCGCCAGCCCCTCGGCCGTCTCGATGTCGAAGGCGTAGCTCGACTCCGCGGTGATCACGGCGCGGTGCCGTTCGGCCTCCGTCACGCCCTCGGCCCGAACCTTCCGGATCACGTCCAGGATCGCCGCCTCGGCCTTCTCGAGGTTGGCCGGCTCGAGGCGCGCCGTCACGGTGACGAGCCCCGCCTGCTCGAAGGCGCCGTAGCCCGCTTCGATGTTCGCGACGAGTCGTTGCTGCTCGCGAACGGTCTGGTTCAAGCGCGAGCTCGGGGAGTCGCCGAGGATATACGTCAAGAGGTCCACCGCGTAGATGTCCTCGTTGCCCGTCGGCGCCGTCCGCCACGCCAGGCCGAGGTACGCCTGCTTCTCGGCCCGGGCGACGTCGGCTCGCCGCGTCCGGTCGAGCGCGGGCACCGGCGGCGACGCGCGCCGCGCCGGCGACTCGGCCGCGATACGGCCGAAGGTGGCGTCGACCAGCGGCCGCACCCGGGCCGGATCCACGGCGCCCACGACGACCAGCACCATGCTCTTCGGGACGAAGTGCTTACGGTAGAACTGGGCGAGCTGATCGCGCGTGAGCGTCTGGATGAACTCTCGCTGGCCCAGGAGGGGGCGGCCGTACGGATGCGGCGAGTAGCTGAGCTCGTAGAGACGCCGGAGCAGGAACTTCTCGGGGTCGTCCTCGATGAGATTCATTTCCTCGAAGACCACCTTCTTCTCGTTCTCGATCTCTCCGGGTGGGAAGCTGGCATTCACCGCGAGGTCGGCGAGCAGCCCGATCCCCTCGCGCACGTGCTCGACGGGCACGACGAAGTCGTAGTGGGTCGTGTCGTACGAGGTGAACGCGTTGCTCGTCCCCCCGAAGCCCTCGATCATCGTGTCGATCGAGCCCGGGGGCCGGGTCGGCGTCCCCTTGAACAGCATGTGCTCGATGTAGTGAGCGAGGCCGAGCTCGTCGGCAGCCTCGTCCCGGCCGCCCATCCGCATCCAGAGCTGGAGCGCCACGACATCGCTCGCCCGGTGCTCCTGCACGATCAGGACGACGCCGTTCGGGAGTACCTCGCGCGTCGGCTTCGCCGCCGCTCCCGGGCGGAGCCCCCCGATCGCGGCGCACCCGGCGAGCAGGAGAACAAGGAGCACGGCGCCGCCCCGCAGGAGGAGCGGAGCGGCGTTCGACGCCGCGAGGCGACGCGTCAGCGGCTCGGCGTGAGGAGGCGACCGGCGCCCGGGGCCGCGAAGCGACGCGGCCATGGCTTCCAGTCGCGCCTCGGCTCGACGATCCGGCCGCCGCAGGCTAGTTCACCCCGTTCAGGACGTAGTCGAACAGGTCGAAGTTCCGCACGTCGGCAGCGCGCGCGAGCCGCTGGGCGTTCGCGTCGTCGAGCGGTCGGTTGATCACGAAGGGGACCGTCTGCTCCGACACGCCACCGTGCGAGCGAAGCGGCTCCTCGAGCAACGACAGGTCGTGCTCCGCGGGAGACTTTCCGAGGACCGTGTCGATGTCGCCGATGACGATCAGATCCCCGACGCGATCGCGCGGCAGCTCGAATCGGGCGCAGCCCGCCGCGTTGTCGTAGACCTCGGCGATGCCCGGCGTCGCGGCGAGCCGGGACGACACCGCGGGGACCTGCGTCGGGTCGTCCACGTAGATCGTGGCGAAGGAGCCGAGCGCGCCGTGGTGCACGACGTACGGGTCGGTGATCGGCAGGATCACGCGCGCGCGTCCGGGCCCGACGAGGGCGTCGAGCAGGGGCCGGAGGTAGACGACGTTCGGCGTCCCGTCGGCACGGGACTTGGCGTTCATGCCGTGATCGGCCGTGATCCCCAGCACGGCGCCGGCGCGGTCGAAGGCGTCGAAGTAGCGATCCAGCATCGCGTAGAAGGCGGTCGCGGCCGGCGTTCCGGGAGCGTGTTTGTGCTGGACGTAGTCGGTCAGCGACAGGTACATCACGTCAGGGCGCTGCCGCTCGAGCAGCTCGAGCCCCGCCGCCAGCACGTACTCGGACAGCTCCGCGCTGTAGACCGAGGGCACCGGCATGGCGACGAGATCGGTGGCGCGCTCGATCCCGTGCTCGTCCTTCGTCGTCTCGTCCGCTTTCTCCGACGAAAAGCAGATCCCCTGCATGCCGTGGCCGAGCAGCCGGCGGAGCTTGTCTTTCGCGGTGACCACCGCCACACGCGCGCCAGCCCGCGACAGCGCCGCCAGGAGGGTCTCGCAGCGCAGGAACTTCGGGTCGTTCATCATCACTTCCTGGCCGGTGACGGGGTCGTAGAAGTAGTTGCCCGAGATCCCGTGGACCGCCGGCGACGCGCCGGTGACGATCGAGAGATTGTTCGGGTTCGTGAAGCTCGGCACGACGGATCGCGCGAGCCGATACACGCCTGCCCGGCGGAAGCGCGCAAGGGCGGGCGTCGCACGCTCCGCGAGCCCCCGCTCGAAGTACTCGGGCTCGGACCCGTCGATGCAGACGACGACGACCGGACGGTCGGGGGCGCGATAGCGACGGCCGTTGACGGAGACCGCGGCGGCGGCGTTCATGCGTCCACCGATACTACGGCGCGGCGCGCTCTCGGGAAAGCGTGTTTTCGGCCGCGGAGCCGACCGGCGCGGACACCGCGGTGCCGGCGTCGCGGCGACGGCGCCGGACGACGCGCCGCCGCCAATCCCACACGCGGACGCCGAGCAGCGCGACGAGCACGCCCGCGTACCAGTACGGGTCCCTCACCCCGACCTTGGCGAGCCACAGATAGTGCAGGACCGCGCACACGCCGGCCACGTAGGCGAGCCGGTGCAGGCGCGTCCAGGTCTTCGCGCCGAGCCGCCGGATCATGCGCGTCGTCGAGGTGGCGGCGAGTGGGATCAGCGAGAGGAGCGCGAGCATCCCCATGGTGATGTAGGGGCGCTTGACGATGTCGGCCCACATCCGCGGCCAGTCGAAGAAGAAGTCCAGGACGATCCACACGGAGAAGTGCAAGCACACGTAGGCAAAGGCGAAGAGCCCGAGCAGTCGCCGCAGCGTGATCGGCCACGAGAGGCCGAACACGATGCGGAGCGGCGTCATCGCGAGCGACGCGAGCAAGATCCGGAGGGTCCAATCGCCCAGCGTGATGGTGACGAAGCTGATGGGGTTGGCGCCGAGATCGTCGGTCCACGCGAGATAGCCCAGGCGCGCCAGTGGCGCCAGACACCCGCCCCACACCGCCACCTTGAGCGCGACCCGCGCCCTACGCGTCACCGGCGACCTGGTCCCCCGCCCGCGAAATCATGTCGCGGTGAAGCTCCGTCGCGCGTGGCCCCGGAGACAGCGGGCGGGTGCGGCAGGGGTCGACGGGACTCGTTCCCGCCGAGGCAACAGCGGTCGTCCGCGGGCCAGACGGAGCCCAGCCGCCGCGGGGCAGCGAGCGCGTGCGGCGTGGTCCCGTCGATCCCTGCCGCGCCCGCCCGCTGTCTCCGCCGCCGCGTGTGACAGGGTTTGGACGCGATTTCGAAAGAGGGCACTAGTAGTACTTCTTCAGATCCATGCCGGTGTAGAGAGAGGCGACCTGGTTGGCGTAGCCGTTGAATGGGAGGGTCGGCCGCCGACGGAACTCGCCGATCCGGCGCTCGGTGTCCTGTCCCCAGCGCGGATGACTGACCGCGGGATTGACGTTCGAGTAGAAGCCGTACTCCTGAGGCGCCGCCTTCTCCCAGGCGGTCTTGGGTTGCTCGCTCACCGGGCGGATGCGGACGATCGACTTGGCGCTCTTGAAGCCGTACTTCCATGGCACCACGACGCGCACGGGCGCGCCGTTCTGATTCGGCAGCACCTGCCCGTACATCCCGACCGTGAGGAGCGCCAGCGGGTGCATCGCTTCGTCCAGTCGGAGCCCCTCCACGTACGGCCAGTCGAGTGACGAGTAGCCGAAGAATCCCGGCTTCTGGGCCGGGAACTGATTGGGGTCGAGCAGGGTCGTGAACTCGACGAATTTCGCTTGACCGGTCGGCTCGACCCGCTTGAGGAGCGACGCCAGCGGAAATCCGATCCACGGGATGACCATCGACCACGCCTCCACGCAGCGTAGCGAGTACACGCGCTCTTCCAGCGGGAACAGCCGGATCAGCTCGTCGATATCGAAGGTCTTTGGCTTGTGCACGAGGCCGTCGACCTGGACCGTCCACGGGCGCGGGCGCAACGTGTGGCCGAGGCGCGAGGGGTCGTCCTTGTTGACGCCGAACTCGTAGAAGTTGTTGTAGGTCGTCGCGTGCTCGCTCTTGGTGGGCGGCTCGCTCAGGCTGAACGCGGCATTGCGGGTCGCGGCGAGGGGCTGGCCCTGCGGGGTCGCGGCCCCGGCCGGGCCGGGCTCGAGGGCGAGCACGGCCGCGGCGGTTCCTAGAATCAGCTCGCGTCGGCTCAGGTAGAGCTTCGGATCGGTGATCTCGCTCGCGGTGAACTGCGGGGTCCGTCGAATCAGCATGGCGTCTCCTTCATTGTGATCGCCCAGCAGGATCTCACTCCGCCGCGAACTTGTAGCCGTGGCCGTGGAGGGTGAGGATCCACACCGGCCGGTCGGCGTCGGCCTCGAACTTCCGCCGGAGCCGGAGGATGTGGGTGTCGACCGTCCGCGTGGTGGGAAACCGTTCGTAGCCCCACACCTCGTCCAGGAGCCGCTCGCGCGTCATCACCTCGCCCCGGTGCGCCACCAGGAAGACGAGCAGATCGAACTCCTTGCGCGTGAGGCGGACTTCCTCGCCCGCTCTGAACACCTGCCGGACACGCGGCCGAACCCGAACGTTGCCGAACGTGAACTCCTCGAACCGGTCCCGCGCGCCGGGCCGGCGTAGCACCGCCCGGACTCGGGCGAGCAGCTCCCGCAGGGAGAAGGGCTTGGTCACGTAGTCGTCCGCCCCCAGCTCGAGCCCGCGGACCCGGTCGACTTCCTCCCCTCGCGCGGTGAGCATGATGACGGGCACGTCGACGCCCTTCTCGCGCAGCGCGCGGCACACGTCCCACCCGCTCATCCGCGGCATCATGATATCGAGCAGAATGAGGTCGGGCGCGCCGCCGAGGGCCAGCGCGAGCGCGTCCTCGCCGTTGGTGGCCGACGCGGTCTGATAGCCCTCGAAGTGGAGATTGTCCTCCAGCCCGCGCACGATCTCGGGCTCATCGTCGACGATCAGGATCTTAGCCATCGCGCTCCCGTGCCAGCGGGAGCCGGAGCGTGAAGCGGCTGCCTTCCCCCGGCGCGCTCTCCACGGTGACGTCACCGCGGTGCGCCTCGACGATGTGGCGGACCAGTGCCAAGCCGACCCCGCTGCCGCGGCGTCCCTGCGTGTCGCTCCGCCCGACGCGGTAGAACTTCTCGAAGATCTTCGCGTGCTCGGTCGTCGCGATCCCGAGGCCGCGATCGATCACCGCGATGACGAGACGGCCCTCGACGACTCGGGCGTCCACGGCCAGCGCCCGCTCGTCGCCCGAGTACTTGATCGCGTTGTCGATCAGATTGGCGAGCGCCTGGCCGACGGCGTCGGCGTCCATCACGACGTCCGGGAGGTCCGACGCCACGTCCACGTCGACCTTGAACCCCTGCTGGGCGAGCGGGTAGGTGAACGCCTCGAGCGTGCCGCGGATCAGCGGCTCGACCGCGGTCGGTGTCATCTCGTACGTCTGGCGCCCGCCCTCGATCCGTGAGAAATCCAGCACGTTGTCGATCAGCCGCGACAGCCGCTCGCTCTCCCGGGTGATGACCCGGTAGTACTCCCGTCGCTTGCCTTCGTCGGTCACGCGGCCCATCTCGAGGGTCTCCCCGAACATCCGGATCACAGACAGCGGGGTCTTCAGGTCGTGCGACACGTTGGCGACGAAATCCGACTTGAGCCGGGTCATTTCCGTCTCCCGGCGCATGAGCCTCCAGGTCGTCGCGATCCCCGCGACGATGACGGCCACGAGCACCCCGAAGGCGCCGGTGAAAAGCATGACCTGACGACGGACCGCCTGACGGGGCGCCGCGCCCGACGCCTGATAGACCGCCAAGCGCCAGTCGGGGAGCGTCTCGCGAAACCGCACCGAGAGCACGTGCTGGGCATCGCCGATCGGCGCGCGACTGTAGACCGTGCGTCCCGCATGGTCGAGCACGGCGATGATGATGGACGACTCGAGCGCGCCGAGCGTGGTCTCGAAGATCTCGCGGCGCAGGGTGTCGGGATCGCGGATGAAGGCTGCGACCACCGGCTCTCCGCCTCGCCGCACGAGCATCGCGAGGCAGACCTGGTTGCCCGCGACCACCTCGCGCTTGCCGCTCCGCTCGAACTTGCCCTTGGCCGCCTCCGCCACGAGCGGCCCGAAGATCGCCGCGTCGCCGTCCTTCCACGCCCTCGGGTACAGCAGCTCGCCGCGCTGGCCGATCAGATAGAGTCGGCCGACCAGCGGCGCGTGGGCGAGCAGGTCGTCGACCGCGCGCGCCGGCGGCGTGTCGGCGTCGAGCGCGCCCTGCAGCCGGTCCAGGACGGCGTCCTCCGCGTGGCGCAGCATCATCTCGACCTTTTCCGCGGCCATCGTCGCCATATCGCGCGCCTGCTCACGGTACAGGAGCTCGGACGAGGCCTCCCACTGACGGATCGAGACCCAGCCGAGGACCGCGACGATGGTGGCGGGCGCCACGATCGCGACGAGGGCGAGCGTCGAGAACCGCGCGGACGGCGACCACACCCCGGCCGTTACTCCCGCTCGGCCAGGAGACGCCGGATCATCGCCTCGGTCTCGTCGTAGTCACCTTCCCCGACGTGCCGATAGCGCACGATCCCCCTCCGGTCGACCAGGAGCGCCGTCGGCCAGGCTCGAACACCCCACCGCTTCCAGATCGTGAAGTCGTTGTCCTGCACGACCGGATAGCGGACTCCGAGCTTCCTGGTGGCGTCCACGACCTTCTCGTACGGCTTCTCCCAGAAGAACTCCGGGCTGTGGACGCCGACGATCGTGAGGCCGTCCTTCTCGTACCGTTCGTACCAGCCCCGCACCTGCGGGATCACGTTGCGGCAGTTGATTCAGCCGTACGTCCAGAACTCGACCAGCACGACGCGACCGCGCATGCCCTGCGTGGTCAGGGGATCGCTGTTGATCCAGCGTTTCCCCGCCACCTCCGGCGCCGGCGCGCCCAGTCGCAGGGCCTGGCCGGTGGCGGGACCGACCGTGAGTCCCACCGCCAGGCACGCCAGCAGGAAAAGCGACAAGCTCCGCGGCATGGTTACGGCTTCTTCTCCATCGCCCTGTCGTCCTGCATCATCTTATCGTCCTTCTTCATGGCCCCTCCGCTCTTCTTCATGTCGTCCTTGTTCATGTCGTCCATCTTCATGCCGTCGGTTTTCTTCTTGTCGTCTCTCTTCATCATCGGGTCGGTCTTCATCATCGTGTCGTCCTTCTTCATGCCCTCGCTCTGTGCGATGCACTCGCCGACGACCCCGGCGAGCGCGAACGAGGACCCGACCACCGCGATGACGACTGCACGCCCCAGCCACCCTGTCCGCTCCAGCATGCTCGTCCTCCTCCAAGAGATTTTGCGTCTGCTGTCGGCAGTGTGGCTCCAACCGGCGGGCGGCTCGTCACAACCGTGTCAAATCTTCGGAGCTGGCCTCGTGCCACTCGCGGCCGCGGCGGAGCGACCCGGAGGGAGGCTGCTACCGCACGGAGGGCGTCGCGCGCAAGGCCTTGACCCGGTCCGGTGCCAGCCCCCGGGCGCAGTAGGCCGCCGCGAGGCCGCCGAGGCCCAGCGTCACAAACGCCCATCCCCATGTCGTCGGCGACGGGCCGGGAACGTTGGTCAGATCCAGGATCCGGCCGAACACGATGGGCGCGACGGCGCCGGCGCCGAAGCCGAGGAACGACCGGAGCGCCAGCGCTGCGCCCAGGTAGGGAGCGCTCACCGCCTCGGTGAGCGCGGTCGAGAGCACGGGCGAGTCACCGAGGGCGCTGAAGCCGTAGAGCGCCCCGACGACGACGACGACGGCGATCGGCGCGGCGATCAACCACCCGAAGGCGAGCGAGCACGCGGCGCTGGTGGCGGCCAGACCCAGGAGGACGACGCGGCGCCCGAGCCCGTCGGAGAGGCGCCCCATCGAGGAGGAGGCCGCGAGCCCCATGAGGTGGAAGGAGGCCGAGACATAGGACGCGAGCTCGACGGCGCGGACCGATCCGGCCCCTGATACCGCGAAGGACGCGGCCACGAACGCGGGTGTCCACGCCCACATGCCGAGGAGCTCCCAGGAGTGGAACGTGTAGCCAAGGATCAGCCGCATGGCCGGACGGTTCTTCAAGACGGCCGTGCCGAAGCGCACGCCGGTGCCTGGCGGGTGCACGACGTTCGGAGTGCCGCGCAGCACGAGCCACACGACGACGACACCCACGACCGGGCCGCATGCGCTCACGACGAACGCCGTCTCGTAGCCGCCCCACGCGAGCGATGGGCCGGACAGCAATAGCGACAGGGCGTATCCCGCCGACGAGCTGGCGATCAGCCACCCGACGGCGGCCCCGCGCCGCTCGCGCGGGTAGCGGTCGGCGATGAGCATGATCGCTGTCGTGTAGGTGCCCCCCTGGGAGAGGGCCACCAGGGTGTAGAGCACGAGCCCGGTCGTGTAGGAGCGCGCCCAGAAGCCGAACGCGAGCGCCGAGACGGCGCTGAGCCACGCCGAGTAGAGAAACACCCGACGCGCCCCGACGCGATCGGCCAGCGCCGAGAAGACCACCAGCGAGACGGCATAGCCCGCCTGAAATCCGGTCGAGACCGAGCCGGCGGCCGTCCCCGACATCCCCCACTCGGTCCGAAGAACCGGGAGCACCGCCGCGTAGGTCATGAACACGGACGTCATGCAGGTCCGCGCGGCGCAGACGGCGAGCAGCCAGCCGTCGAGCCTCACGGGCGACGGAACGCGTGTGCGATGATCTCCGGGAACCGGGCCTCGAACTCGGCGACGATCGCGTCGGCGACATCGGCGGCGCTCCCGGGCCGCTCCTGCGCCTCGCCGCGGGCCCAGAGGCCGAGATACGCGTCCTCGTCCTGAAGTCCGAGCTGCATCGCGACCGAGTCGATGAGCTGCTGGAAGCGGTCGCTCAGCGGGCGAGTGACGGTTTCTGTCGCGTCACGCGCCTCGACCATCGCCGGAACGTCTTTCCAGGCAATGATCTGGTAGGTCGCCACTAAGCTCCGCCCATGAACTGGGCGAGGAGGGTGATCCGATCTCCAGGGCGTAGCGGGGAGTCGAGGTTGTGCTCGATGCCGAGCACCGCGTCGTTGACGAGCACCTCGATGTGCTCGCCGAGCTCGTTGCCGTGCCAGAGGGCTCGATGGAGCTCCGGGAACCTCGCCGAGGCGCCGGCGAGCACGCTTCGGACCGTCGCGCCGGGTGTCAACGGCTCTTCCAGGACGCGCCGGCCCGACCCGTCGCCGCCGACGAACTTCGTGACCCAGGAGGCGACCTCCACCGGAATCGCCGCGGCGCCGGTCTCCGTGCGGTTCATCAGCAGCACGCGGTGAGCAGCCGGCAGAGCTCCGACACCATGTCGGGGCGGGTGGAGTAGTAGACGAAGCGCTCCTCCTTGCGGCTCTGGACGAGCCCGGCCCGGCGGAGCAGGTCGAGGTGGTGCGAGAGGGTCGGTCCCGGGATCTCCAGCTCGGCCTGGATCTCGCCGGCCGGCACCTCGCGGGCCTGCCGCACCAGGAAGAAGAAGATCTGGAGGCGCGTCAGGTGCGCGAGCGCCTTGAAGGCCTCGACGTGGTCTTCGCGTGCTTGCAGCCGGGCGAGTGGGAGGGTCTTCACATTTCCAAATCTATCAAACTACGGGCGGCGGTCAACAGGTTGAGCGGACGGCGGCCCTACCCCGGGGAACGCCCTGCGCGCGGCGGCGACGGGTTGTTGATGAACTCGTTCCGCTTCTCCTTGAGCCGCTTCACGAGGTCCTCGTAGGAACTCGTCCGCACGATCCGGTCGAACTGCGCGCGGTAGTTGGCGATGAGGCTCACGTTCTCGATCAGGACGTCGTAGATCAGCCAGCGCTCGCCCCGACGGTTCATCCGCGACTCGACCGCCACTTCCGTGCCGTTCCTCGTCATGATACGGGCCCGGACCGAGGCCAGGTTGCCGTCCACCGACTCGGCGACGTACCGGATCCGCTCCCCGCCGTACTCGTCCATCCGCGCGATGTACGTGCGCTCCAGGAGGTCGGCGAAGAGCTGGGTGAACTCCTCGCGCTCCGCGGGCGTGCGGGCCTGCCAGTGGCGCGCGAGCACGCGCTGGGCGGTCTCCGCGACGTCGAACGCCTCGTGCGCGATCTTCCGGACCGCGGCGCGGCGATCCTGCTGTGCCAGGGCCGGGTCGTCCAGGACCTTGATCACCTGGTCCGTGTACTCGCGCAGCTGGTCCGTGGGACCGGCCCACGCGGGCGAGCTGGCGAGCAGCGCGAGCGCGATGGCGACGGTCGTCAGCATCCTGTTCATGTCAGGAGTATACGCCTGCGCTCGCGCCGGGCAGAAATAGGGCGATCCGGCAGCCCGGGCCTAGTCCCCCTCATCGCGTGAGCGCAGGCGCGGGGAGGCGGAACCGCCCCTCACGGCCGACGAGCCACGCCCCGGAGAGTGTCAGGATCGACGCGATGAGATAGACGCCGTGGACGCCGAAGGCGTGGATCACCAGCCCGCCGACGAGCGGCCCCACGACCCCCCGGACCCCGGTGAGCGTCGCGCCGATCGCGACGTACTGGGCCGTGCGATGGGGGCCCGCAACATCGATGACTGCCATCATCCACACCAGCTCGAGCCCGACCGCCAGGAGCGAATCGGTGACCGAGCTCGCCACCAGCACCCAGGGGCTCCAGGCGACGTAGTAGATGACGGGCGCGGCGGCGCCGACCAGGTACATCACGCGCAATGCCTCGAGACTCGAGCGCCGGTCCACGAGCCACCCCCAGTAGGCACTGCCGACGAGCGTCGCAACTGCGGCCACCGCTGCGAACACGCCCACCTGCGAGGCGCTCACGTGCAGCACGTCGACGAGCAGAAGAGGGTGCGCCGGCGTCATGAGCCAGAAGCCCCCGCCGAAGAGGAAGGACGCGACCAGGAGCCGGCGGAAGGCGTGGTCGTCGCGGACCGCCAGCCACGCCTCGCGGAGCCCCGCAGGCGGCGCTTCGCCGGCTGATTCGAGCTCGGGCACGGCGAGCCGACGCTGGCGGAGGCTCGCGGCCATCCCGAGAAGCGCGGCCGCAACGAAGATCGAGCGGTAGCCGACGCGCTCGAAGAGCTGGCCGGCGGCGAGCGCCAGCCCAATGCCAAGAACCGCGCCGGCCATCCGGACAATCCCGAGGGCGTGACCGCGCTGAGCGCGCGGGTACACGCGCTCGATGACCGAGGCCTGCGCGGGTGCGGCGGCGGCGCCGAAGAAGTCCCTGGCGATCACGAGACCGACGAATGACCACGCCGAGCTGACGAACGGGACCAGCAGGAACACGCCGCGGGCGACGAAACCCGGCCACACGAGATAGGGGAGCGGCGGGCGGCCGTGGAACGCCCTCGCCCACAGGAGCGAGAGCAGCAAGCAGGCACCGCCCGCTGCGGACATCACCGCGAGCTGCATGGGCGTCGCGCCAAGCTCGCGCCGCAAGATCAGGCCGATGAAGGGGCCGGTCAGGCCCGCGAAAACGGTGAACAGGAGCGTCGCCGAGATGTCGATCCGGAGCGCGCGCCGGATCTCGGGGCTGAATCTCGATCCGATCATATGACAATTATGTCGCATCTCGGCGCGCCGACGACGTCTCCCGGCGGCGCTCGCTAAACCTGCGTCGCAACGGTGATCTCGGGTCGGATACAATCGGGCTCATGACGCACCTTTCGGCCGCCGACCCGCATCCCCGGAAGCGCCTGAGGATCCTCGACACCGAGATGGCCTACGTCGATACGGGCACAGGGAACCCGATCGTCTTCCTCCATGGCAATCCGACGTCGTCGTACCTCTGGCGCAACGTCATCGCCCACGTCGCCGGGCTGGGCCGCTGTCTGGCGCCCGATCTCGTCGGCATGGGCGACTCGGGCCGGTCGCCGGCCGGTCGCTATCGGTTCATCGACCATGCCCGGTACCTCGACGCCTGGTTCGACGCCCTCGGACTCGTCCGGAACGTGGTGCTCGTCGTTCACGACTGGGGCTCGGCGCTCGGCTTCCATTGGGCAAGGCGCCACCCTGACCGCCTCAAGGGCGTGGCCTATATGGAGGCGATCGTCCGACCGGTGTCGTGGCAGGAATGGCCAGAGGCGGCGCGCAAGATCTTCCAGGCGATGCGCTCACCGGGCGGCGAAGACATGGTCCTCCAGAAGAACGTCTTCGTGGAACGGATCCTCCCGGCGAGCGTCATCCGAGGCCTCTCGACCGAGGCGATGGAGCGCTATCGAGCGCCGTACCGTGAGGCTGGCGAGTCTCGGCGACCGACCCTCACCTGGCCACGCGAGATTCCGATCGACGGCGAGCCGGCCGACGTCGTCGAGGTCGTCCGAGTCTACGGGGACTGGCTCGCGAAGAGCCCGCTGCCGAAGCTCTTCGTCAACGCGGATCCAGGGTCGATTCTCGTCGGCCCTCAGCGGGAGTTTTGCCGAACGTGGCCGAGCCAGGAAGAGGTCACGGTCAGGGGCACGCACTTCGTACAGGAGGACTCACCCGAGGAGATCGGCCGGGCGCTCGCGGCCTTCGTCCGGCGTGGCTGACCCCCGGGAGCGCGCCCGATGACCCGGACGCGCCCCCGAAGATCGATGGCGGCGACTAGTCTTCCTTAGAGACCATCAGCTTCACGGTCACCCGGCGCTTTTCCGGGTTGGGCGTGCCCTTCTCCATGATCGGGCCCAGCCCCACCAGGTGGATCCGCGGCAACTCGATGCCCTTCTCGACCAGGAAGCGACGAACCGACTCGACGCGACGCTGGCTCAGCCCCACGTTGTAGGGATACCCGCCGACAGGGTCGGCGTACCCCTCGAGATCCACCGTGAGCTTCGGGTTCTCCTTCATCTCTTTGACGATGGTCACGAGCGTGGTCTGCGCGTTGTCGTTCAGGTCCCACTTGTCGAACGCGAACTGGACCTGGTAGGTCTCCACCAGGTTCCGCGCGTTGCGGTTCGACCACAGCCGCGTCAGCCGACTGTTCGTCTCGTCGGCCTTGGTGTAGGCGCTGTCCGCCCGCTCTCGCGCGCCCTTGGCCGTCTCGCTCGTCTGGGTGAGCGAGCCTTCCGCGGTCTTCAGGCGGGTGTCCACCCCTTCGACCCGCTGGTCGACGCGCTGAGTTTCATCTGCCAGCTTCCTATCGACCCCGGAGACGCGCTGGTCGATCTCGACTTCCTTCTTGCCGACGAACTCGGTCACCCACTTCTTGGTGGCGCAACCGCTGAACAAGAGCAGCGCCGCCGGTAGCACGATCCCCACCTTCACCGCCTGTCGCATAGCCGCCTCCTCTCAATGCCCAGACCTCTAGCGGTCGGGCTCAGCGACGACCCGATGCAACCGGGTCGCCAGGCGAAGAGTCGAACGTTTCCGCGGGAAACCGGCGCACCCGCCGCGTCTTCAGTGTTCCGCTTCGCGACACGGGAGTCAGCGGGCTGACGGCCTTCGTCAGTTCAGCCGGCCGCGCAGTGAGTGGAGCGCGCGCTTGAGCTCTGCGTCGTCCGGCGCCAGGCGCACCGCCTCCTCGAACTCGCGCAGGGCCTCCCACCATCGCCCGTGCCGCACGTGGATCCGCGCGAGGTTCATGTGCGGGAACTGGCGCGGCTCGTAGCGCTTGGCCAGCTTGGCGCGCTCGAGCCAGGGGACCGCCTCCTCGAGCTTCCCCTGCTGCATCAGGTAGCAGCCGATGTCGTTGTACGGGTTGCCGAAGTCCGGATCGACCTCGATGGCACGCAGGCACTCTTGCGTCGCCTCCTGAAGGTGCCCCTGGAAGCTGTAGGCCCACCCGAGAAACGTGTGGGCTTCGGCCGTCGGGCACACGTCGATCGAGCGCTGGTAGAGCTCGATCGCGCGGTCGAGCTCCCCCTTCATCTGGTAGCGGTAGGCCTCCTGCCACAGGGTCGTCGCGCGCTCGAAGCTCTCCGGGTTGCTCATCGCGTCACCACTGGGGCCACGCCTCGCGTCGCAAGCCCATGTCCCAGAAAAGCCACTCGTACCGACTCGTCGTGAGGAAGTGAGCCCGCATCGCGTCCCGCGCCGGCGGCGTCAGGCGCTCCGCGACCTGGTTGGTCGCGGCGAGCACCGCCCGGACGACCGCGCCGAACTCCTCGGAGGCGTAGGTGCCGATCCAGCGCTTGTAGAGCGGATCGGCCGAGCCGGTACGCTCGAACTCCTTGCCGACCTCCCAGTAGATCCAGTAACACGGCAGCAGCGCCGCGATCGCCTCGTGGAACGGCGACCCGTAGGCGACCGCCAGGAGGTAGCTCGTGTAGGCGAGGTTCGTCGGCGCCTGCGGCGTCGCGGCGACGTCCGCCGGGCTGAGCCCGAAGTCGCGGAAGAAGCTCTCGTGGAGGGCGCGCTCCACCTTGAGCGCGCCGGCGGCGTGCTCGTTGAACATGATGATCCAGTCGTCCTCGGGCGCGCGCGCCCCGGCGAGCGACAGGGCCCGGGCGAACTCGCGCAGATAGAGCGCGTCCTGGACGGCGTAGAACTTGAAGCTCTCGCGCGGGAGCGAGCCGTCGGTGAGCCCGCGCAGGAACGGGTGGCGCAGGATCGCCGCGTAGATCGGCTCGATCGTGCGCCAGAGCTCGTCCGTGAACGCCATCAGCGCCCCTTGAAGACCGGCTCGCGCTTGTCGACGAAGGCCTTGGCGGCTTCCCGGTGGTCCTCGGTCATCCCGCAGCGCGTGTGGTGCCAGGCCTCGAGGTCGAGGCAGTCTTTCAGGCCCCCACTCTCGGCCGCGTTGAAGTTCCGCTTCATGTACCGGTACGCGACGCGCGGCCCGCGGGCCAGCCGCCCGGCAAGCGCCAGCGTCTCCTCTTCGAGCCGCGCGTCGGGGACGACGCGGTTGACGATGCCGAGGGCCAGCGCCTGCTGCGCGTCCACGATGTCGGCTGTGTAGTAGAGCTCGCGCGCCTTGGCGCTGCCGACGAGCTGGGTGAGGTACCAGCTGCCGCCGAAGTCCCCGGAGTAGCCGACGCGCGCGAAGGCCGTCGCGAACCGTGCGGTGTCGCTCGCGATGCGCAGATCGCAGGCGAGGGCCAGGGAGAGCCCGGCGCCCGCCGCGGCGCCGCGGACCATCGCGATCGTCACCTTCGGCATCTCGTGCAGCCAGCGCGAGGTCTCCATGCGCGAGCGGAGCGCCTGCGCCTTCTCCTCGAGGGAGGTGCCGCCGAACTCGCGCCCCTCGGCCATCGCCTTCACGTCGCCGCCGGCGCAGAAGCCGCGACCCGCCCCGGTGAGGACGACCACGCCCACCTCGGGATCCTCGGCGAGCCGAGGCAGCGCTTCGAGCATCGCGTCCAGCATCGGACCCGACATGGCGTTGAGCCGGTCGGGGCGATTCAGCGTGAGCACGGCGACGCCATCCTTGACGACTTCCAGCAGGTCCTGGCCCATGGCGATCCTCCCGGAGAGACGGTGTCGCGATGGTACGCCCACACGCTTGAAGTTGCAGGAAGTTGATGAGCGCCCGAGTGCAGAACGTAGCAGGTCGAAGCACCTCACGCCCCATGACGCCCCACAGCCTGCCCAGGGGCCAATGGGCGGCCCCGGGCGCGGCCCCATCTGATGGTCCCGGAGGCTCTGCCGACGCGCTAGACATCCTTGGGGTGGTCTCGCTGATTCACCGAAAGCTGGACGGCACACGTCGCCCGTGAAGTTTCCGAGACGCGGGGAAACGCTAGACCAGATGACACTCTTCACCGATCTTGCAGAGTTTCACACCGGCCACCACCCCCACGGCCCCCTGACCGCCGACGCCACGGAGTCAGCCTGGAATGGCTACCTCGTGACGGTGGCGTGCCCGTGCGGCGTGGTATTTCGAGCGGTGGGTGACGCCCCTAGATTCGGAGCTGGATCTGCTCCACTCCGCGTCGCTGAACTAGCCCTCGGCACCGGAGCCCAGCTCACGCCTGGTCGGTTCTCTGCTCCACGACCACCCACCCAAGCCGCCGTAGGAGGGCGTCGATGTCCACTACCCGCCGTTCTCGTGCTCGGCGATCACTTTCAATCGGCATAGTCTGCCAACGTCGTTCGCGATGTCGTCGGTCAAGGATTACGTCAATGTCGGCGTGACGGGCAAAACTCTGCTTCAGCGTTGCGTACATCAGCGGATCACAACGCGCAATGATAATTAAAATCCGCCGCACAGGCCGAGGCGCGCCTCCCTAGCAAAGACGAGCCGCCTTGTCTGCGCCAGTCTCAATTAGGGGCGTTTAGGGGCGTTGCAAGGTCGCCCCGCTGTGGTAGGTAGACGCGCCGCCATCGCCACAACAGAAATTCGCGTCTCAAATATTTGCGAATCGTCTTGATGGCCCAACTCTAACGACCCAGGCTCCAGAGATCCAAGCTTTATGCGTGGCTTTGGCCGCAAGGTGGGCCCTCGTCTGCTAGACTCCCGCCAGCCATCCCAATCGAGGTGCCCATGCGGCGGATCGTGGTCGCGGTAGTTCTCGTCGTCCTCACCTTGGCACCGGCTCCCGCCGACGCACAGCCAAGCGGAAAGCCGCGGATCGGGCTTCTCGGCGCCGGCAACGCGGCGGTGGACAGCCGGCTGCTTTCGGCGTTCCGTCAGGGTCTGAGCGACATGGGCTGGATAGAGAATCAGACCGTGATGATCGAGTATCGGTGGGCGGGAGGTTACCCCGAGCGACTTCCCGCGCTAGCCCAAGATCTCGTCCGAATTAAGGTCGACGTCATCGTCGCGACCGGCATAGTGGGGATCCGTGCAGCGAAGGACGCGACCAGTACGATTCCGATCCTCTTCGTCGTCCTCAACGATCCGGTCTCCACAGGCCTCGTCAAGAGCTTCGCGCGACCCGGTGGAAACATGACGGGATTGGCGTCCCAGTTCGAGGAACTGGTCACCAAGCAGCTGCAGCTCGTGAAGGAAGCGCTACCCGGCCTATCTCGGATCATGCTTCTCTCTCGTGTCGAGAATTCTCCGGTCAATATGAGCCCGGCCGCAGCGGCGGCACGCGGGCTCGGTCTTACGGTCAGTACGCTGAAGGTCGGCGCGCTCGCGGAGTACGAGAACGCCTACAGAATGGCCCAGCGCGAACGCGCCGGTGCTATTCAAGTGCTGCCGTCCCCAATCTTCAACTCGCATCGTCGCGTGCTGATCGATCTTGCGGCCAAATATCGACTCCCCGCGATCTACGAGTTCAGGGACTACGTTGAGGACGGCGGTCTCATGTCTTACGGTCCCAGCATCACCGGCATGTTCCGTGGTCTCGCGGGCTACGTCGATCGCGTCTTGAAGGGCACGAAGCCAGAGGACATGCCAGTCGACCGTCCGTCGACTTTCGAACTCGTCATCAACGCAAAGACCGCGAAGGCTCTTGGCCTGACCGTCTCTCAGTCCGTCCTTGTCCGAGCTGACGAGATCATCCATCCATGAGAACTGTCCTTGGAGTCAAGGGCGTCGTCCCCGGAGGTCTTCGGTTCCGGACCGGACGTGGTGGAAGACGCAATCGCCGAATTGGCTCAGGAGCGACGATCACCGCGTGAGCCATATCGGGATAGCCCCTAAAATTTCTGTTCTGACCGCCAGCGATGACGACGTGGTATCCCGGCGGCCACCGTCCACCGGCCATCCATTCGCGCACAGGGCGCATGATGTCGTGTGCGATCGTCGACGACCGAGTCGTCGTAGCGGTCCTCTGGAACGCGGCCAACCCGGGCAATGTCATCATTTGGAAAGAGGTGCAGGTCACCGCACGGACGCTGGGCGTGACGCTTCAATCCCGAGAGGTACGAGGTCCAGATGATTTTGAGCGGGCCTTCGCCGCGATTACCAAGGAGCGCCCCGAAGCGCTTTTGACTCTGGACGACCCACTCGTCTTTCAATACCAAACCTCGATCGTGGACTTCGCGGCCAAGAAGCGGTTGCCAGCGATGCATGCATTCAGGGAATCTGTTGAAGTTGGGGGACTCATGGCCTATAGCGTGAACCTTCCTGACATGTATCGTCGGTCCGCCACTTTCGTAGACAAAATCCTCAAGGGTGCGAAGCCCGCCGAACTCCCGATGGAGCAGCCCACGAAGTTCGAGCTCGTCATCAACCTCAAAACCGCCAAGGCGCTGGGCCTCACCATCCCCCACTCGCTGCTCTTGCGGGCAGACCAGGTGATCGAGTAGCCATGTTCGACCAGTTCTGCAGCAGACAGGGGTACGCAGTGGAGGAGACAAGTCTGATGGACTCGTTCGACCTTCACCGTACGAGCGAAGGAGATCAGCGATGAGGATGTATCTTGCTCTATTTCTTGCTGCCGTGTTCTCACTGTCTCCGCTTGATGGAGTCGCCGAAGAGAAGCAAATCGTTGACGTCAAGGAACTCGCGGGGAGTTGGCGGGGCTGGGTCACGAGGGAGCAGGGACAGGAACGCGCAACGATGATCGTCTCGGCGGACGGAAGCTACAGAGCTTTGACCACGGATGGCGCGTCGACCGAGGGTAAGTTCTATCTTCAAGACGGCAAGCTGCGATATCGCTCGTCGCGAACGACAGGGACGGCGAGTCTTTCCGAAGACCAGGGCAAGACCATGCTCACGGTGATGCCGGGGGACCCCACCTACCATACCGGCCGCGCAGAATACGAACGGATCAAGTAGTGAAACTTCAGGGGTGCGGAACGGCAACCGCCTGGAAGCAAACGCCGTGGCACGCGACGCAACGAGCGGCGTGGGAGGCACTGAGGAACAGTGAGTGAGCGTGAGGCGAGCAGGGAGCGCGAAGGATGGCAACCGGTGGAGGCTCTACTGCTCGTCGCGTTCTCCCCTGCTCGCTTTTGAGGTGACGGCCGTGTTACCCCTGACCGATGTCGATGCCTTGTTCCGGGCGGGCGCTCAATCCAGCGGCCTCTAACCACAACTCGTGACATCGAGGATGGAAATGGATTTCTCGTCGGTCCGCTCGTGCAGGATCGGATGGGTAGCGCGGGTGAAGATCAAGAGTTCTCCCGCCGCACGCGGCGCATAGGCAGCCAGAACGTTTACACTGCTGCTCTGCTGGAATCGCCAGCGTCCCGCGGACTGCATCGGGGAAGCGCAAGCGGATCTGCGCTTTGATCCAAGCGCACTCGGCGCATAGGCGTTCTGCCTTTAACTCGGCAATCTCATGGCAGACTCGGCAGACCTGCCTGATCTTTCGTCTGTTGAGGAAACTCAGATTTACATTGGGCACTATCGTCCCTCCTCAGAAAATGTTGGAGAAAGAATGCCGGGAGCGCCGACTGTCGGTCAGACCGAACCTTCAATCCGGATGCCGGACGGGCAGCAGTTAGAAGAATTAACCGGTTACCTCGGGATCGCGCGCCTTGTCGGGACAGCGTGACCAACCAGCGGGTCAACTAGGCGAGCCCGCCCGGGGTACTTCCGGAATTAGAGGGTAACGAGGGGTGATCGGCCGACCGTACACGACGGCCGTCGGCAAGACCGCGCACGTGCGGGTCCAGCGGGTGGGCCAGTCCGGCAGCGTGGAGGTGCGAGCGTGGGGCGCACATGAACGGGTTAGCGTGAAGCGCGCCTGAGGGAAGGGACTGCCGAGACGTGGTCATCTAGGTGGTGTCCAGTCTGGTGACGGCACGACAATCCCGCAGCCGCTCCACTCGGCGAGCTTGTGAAGTAGTTGGTGATAGTTAATTAGCGCGCCGTTGCTTGTCATCGTGCGGATCGTGCCCTGCTTATATTCGACGTCATCAATCTCGAAGGGCGCCTTTCCCTGGTAGACGAATGTCACGTTCTCAAAAGAGCTTTGCTTGTATGCGCAGCCGTCTAGCGGCACCGTTTCGTTTTTGAAGTGGTGGTGACTCACTCCCAATACGCGGGCCAGAAGAAGATCACCCACGCGGCCAGCAGGGCCATAACGACCACGATTCCGCCGACCCCGATCATGCGCTGTGATTCCGTCAGCCTCTTGGCTTGCAGAACCGCGACAAGACCCCACACGCCGACTGCAGCGAATGCGCCGAAGACAACAAAGGCGAGGATCACACGGAGGGGGAAGTGCACGGGAGGAATCTCAGCCATGCAACGCGCCCACCCTTAGGAGTTGGGGCGAGAGGGACTGGACGGTAGCCACGTTCCTGCGGGCATCGCCCTCATGGCAGGAGAGGCCGGTGGCCTACTTGATGCGTGGGCGTCCAGTCCGCCCTCAGTCTACTTCGCAAACCTCCAACCGCAACTGCGCTGCCCGTCGTCCTCTCCGTGAATCCGTATCCGTGGTCTCGCAGATGTAGGCCACGGGCTGGGGCTACCTCGTCAGCTCGTCGGACTGTTGGAGGCGTGCAGGCGATGGGGTCACTTTTGGCCCTCGTAATTTCACAGTCCCTTTGGAAATTGGAGAGATGGATCGGGACTCCTAAAAACTTGATATCCCTTACATTTCTAGGGCGGGCCGGGGCTGGACCTAGTCGAGCTGGCGTCCTGGCCCGCACGCTCCCCACAGGTAGCATGGCAGGGGAACGCGGCGCCCCACGGCGCCCCATCCGAACCAGCACGCAGCCATCTCAATCCTTTTATAGCCACAATACTGAGTGTTGTTTAGGTGGTCGCATGGCACCTCGCCCGGCTCGGTGGATATCGCGATGGTACCATCGCTCCGGACAGAAGGAGGGCGGGCCCATGGAAGCGGTCAAGAAGGACGCGGTGAAGGACGCGAGCCACCTCTACGAGGTCGAGCGCCGCGCCCGGCATGCCGAGCGGCCGGGCTTTCGCATCCAGGAGCTCCAGATCAGCCCGCGACAGCAGGTGCCCTGGCACTATCACAACAACGTCCAGGACACGTTCTACGTCCTGCAGGGCCGCCTGCGCCTGTTTCTGCGCGATCCGAAGGAAGAGGTGCGCCTGGATCCTGGCGAGACCTACACGGTCCCGGCGCGGCGACCGCATCTCGTGACCAACGGCGGCGACGCCTCGGCGGTGTTCCTCGTGCTCCAAGGCATCGGCGAATACGACTACGTGCCGCTGACGTAGCCGCGCAATCTGCCGATGAGATTGGGCGAGGCACTCACCGCAAACCCTGTGTTGTGGGAATGTCTGCACCGCCTGCCGGCGCTGGCGCTCCCCGACTGGTACCTCGGAGCCGGCTGCATCGTGCAGACGGTCTGGAACCTCGCGCACGGCAAGCCGTCCAACGACGACATCCTCGACTACGATCTCGTGTACTTCGACGCGGATCTGTCGAACGACGCCGAAGCCCGGGTGGCGCAGCGTGCGGGGGACCTTCTCGCGGATCTTCCCGTCAGGGTGGACGCCAAGAACCAGGCCCGCGTCCACGTCTGGTACCGGAGCAAGTTCGGCTACGATATCCGGCCGTATCGATCCACGGAGGATGCGATCGCGACCTGGCCGACCACCGCCAGCGCCATCGGAATCCGCGCCGGTGGCCGGGGGATCGAGCTCTGCGCGCCGTTCGGCACCGACGACTTGTTCCGCCTCATCGTGCGGGCCAACCGCGTTCAGATCACGCCGGAGATCTATGCGACAAAAGTCGCTCGATGGATCGATCGATGGCCGTCGCTCGTCGTCGTGCCGTGGGAGCAAAGCATCGGTGTCGAAGGACTCCGGCGTGTGCCCTTCGGCACTGCGTGAGCGGTAGCCGGCTCGCATGTCGACGTCCGATGCGTCGGTCGAAGTCACGGTGGCGGAGACGGCAACGCCCGAGCTCGTGGAGGCGTTCGGACGGCTGCTTCCGCAGCTCTCCTCATCGGCGAAGCCGCTCACTCGCGAGACGTTGGCGGAGATCATCGCCGCTCCATACAACACGCTCTTGCTCGCGCGGGCGCCGGGCGCTCACGGCGGGATCGTCGGAACCCTCACCCTCGTCATCTTTCGCACGCCGACCGCCGTGCGCGCCTGGATCGAGGACGTCGTCGTGGACGTCGGGGCCCGCGGCCGCGGCGTTGGAGAGGCGCTGACCCTGGCGGCCGTAGACCTGGCCACGCGGCGCGGCGCCAAGACCGTCGATCTCACGTCGCGTCGATCGAGACCAGCCGCCCATCGGCTCTACGAGAAGGTCGGCTTCCATATCCGCGACACGAGCGTCTACCGCTACGGACCAGAGCGCGAGTCGTGATTCCCGCGTCGCGGCGCAGCGCTAGAACGCTGCGTCGATCGTCCGGAGCTCTGCCGCCGACAGCGTGAAGTCGAGGGCCTCGGCGTTCTCCCGCACGTGCTCGGGCTGGCTCGCCTTGGGGATCGTGAAGAGCCCCGCCCGCCGCGTGAGGAAATTCAGCGCCACCTGCCGCGGCGTGCGGCCGTGTCGCTTCGCGATCTCGACGACTGCATCGCGCAGGAATCCGCCCCGCGCGAGCGGCGTGTAGCCGACGATCGCCACCTTCTCCCGCTCGCAATGGGGCACGAGCTCGCGCTCGATCGCGCGGTCACGCAGGTGGTAGAGCACCTGGTTGCAGGCCAGGCGCGCGCTACCCAGGGCGGCCCGGGCCTGGTTCATCTGGTCCACGTCGAAGTTCGACACCCCCACGAATCGCGTGAGCCCGCGCATCACGAGTGTCTCCATGGCGCGCATGGCGTCGGCGATCGGATGCTGGCTGCTCCACCAGTGAATCAGGTAGACGTCGATGTGGTCGGTGCCGAGTCGCTTGAGCGATTGCTCGCACGCCTTGATCGTCCCCGCGTACGACGCGTTCGACGGTAACACCTTGGTGACGACGAAGAGCGACTCGCGCGGGTACCCCTTGATCGCCTGGGCGACGATCCGCTCGGCGCCGCCGTCGCCGTACATCTCGGCGGTGTCGATGTGGGTCAGACCGAGGTCCAGGCCGAGGCGGAGCGCGGCGACCTCGTCGCGCTCCGCGCGGCGGCTCTCGCCCATGTGCCAGGTGCCCTGCCCCACGACGGGCACCTCCGCGCCGGTGGCGCCGAAGAGGCGCTTGATCACGGGCGCGGCGGCCTCCAGCCGGGCGTCATCACGACGAGGCCGCGACGCGCGAGGCGATGACTCGGCGCGGGTCGCGCACGCGGGTGATCAGGAGCCCGAGCGCGACACCGGCGGCGGTCATCGCCACCGCGAACACCGAGGCGAATCCGAACCCGTCGGCCAGGAGCCCCGCGGCGAGCGGCGCGCCGAAGGCGATGGGCGCCAGCAAGGTGGTGCCGAGACCGATGTAGGTCGGCTGCTCGCCGGGCGCCGGGGCGAATTCGAGCATCACGTTCAGGTTCGAGACGTTCATGGCCGCGATCTGGATTCCCATCAGGATGAAGACCACGTCGAACGCGCCGAGGGTCGAGGCGGTGAGTGCGACCAGGTTGCCGGCGAGGGTCGCGCCGAGGCCGGTGATGATCACGAGAAGGTGGCCGTGCCGGTCCGCGAGCCAGCCGAGCGCAAGGTTGCCGGCGATCTGCCCCAGGAACAGCAGTGCCGTGAACACACCGACCTGCGAGACCGGAGCCTCCCACGCCCGCAACGCATGGACGGTGTAGAACCCGTTGCCGATCGACCCGACCACCGCGAACGCGCGCGCGGCGAGGAACCAGGCCAGGTTCGGGTCCCGGCCGAGCAGCGTCGGGATCCGCGACAGATACTTCCGCAGCGTCACCGCCGGCGCCGAGCCGGTGGCCGCCGGCTCGCGGACGACGGCGAGCGCGGCGTACGAGAAGGCCACGCACACCGCCGCGCAGACGAAGCACGCGCCGTAGCTCGCGGGCGCCGGGACCGACGCCAGAATGCTCGCCGTCGCGAAGCTCCCGACGAAGCCGCCGGCGCTGGCCGCGAGGTTCGCGCAGGCGAAGAACCGGCCGCGCAACGTGACCGGGATCGCGCGGCCGATCACGTCCATCCAGGCCGGCATGAGCACGCCGCCGACGCCGGTGATCACGAGCAGCATCAGCAGCATCACGCCCAGCGTCAGGGCCGGAGCGTGGGTGGCCAGGAAGAAGGCCGCGAGCGCCAGGACCAGGAACGGCACGCGCTCCCAGACGGTGTAGCGCAGGACGAACGGGAGCTTTCGCGCGAGCGTCTCGGTGTGGCCCGCCGCGAAGAGCGACGGCAGGAACCATCCGAGCGTCATCACGGCGGGGATCGCGCCGATGACGACGTTGGGCGCGCCGAGGTACTCCGCGAACGCCGGCAGGATCGTGGACTGCGAGGCGAACGAGAGGCCCACGACGAAGAGCGCGTAGTCGGCGCCGAGCGCCACCACATTGTGGCGGAGTTCTGTGCGCACGCGGTCAGCCGACGCGGATGTCGAGCCAGCCGTGCGGCGTGACGCTGACCCGCTCGCCCTCGCGCACGAGCACCGTGGTCGTCGCCGACTCGAAGACCGCCGGGCCCTTGAGCTCCTGACCGGCGGCGAGCGCGTCCATCCGGTGCAGGGGCACCTCGACCCAGTCGCCCAGCCAGACGCGCCGGCGCGCGGGCGGCCCCGCCGTGCCGCGCCCGAGGGCACCAGCGCCGGCCGGCAACACCGGAAGCGCGCCAACGACCGCCACGCGCACGTTGACGACGACCACTTCCTGGCCCGGCGCGCTGTAGGCGTAGAGCGCTTCGTGGCGGCGATGGAAGCGCTCGGCCACCTGATCCATGAGGTCCGCGGCCTGGAGATCCACGCCGTCGAGGTCCACCTGGATCTCGAAGATCTGCTCGCCGTAGCGCATGTCGAGCGCGCGGCGGACGCTGACCGGCCCGTCGAAGCGGGCGAGGCGCCGGCGCCCCTCGCGCTCGAGCCTGGCGAAGAGTGTCCGCAACGCCGCGGCCGTCATGCGACCCACCTCGCTCACGTGGGAGCGGACGAGCTCGTAGCGGAGGTCGGTCGCCAGCATGCCCCACGCCGAGAGCACGGCGGCGACCGACGGCACGACGACGCGCTGGATCTCGAGGAGCCGCGCGACCTCGGTCACGTGGAGCCCCGCGGCGCCGCCGAAGGCGACGAGCGCGAACCGGCGGGGATCCACGCCGCGACGCACCGAGACGATCTTGATTCCCTCCGCCATGTTGGTGTTGACGACCCGTGCGATGCCCTCCGCCGCCCGGAGCGCGGTCGTCCCGAGCTTCGTCGCGATCGCCTCGACGGCCGACCGCGCGGCGTGCGCGTCGAGCCCGATGCGACCGCCGAGGAAATTTCCCGGATCCAGGAACCCCAGCACGAGGTTCGCGTCGGTCACCGTCGCGCGCCCACCGCCCTTTCCGTAGCACGCGGGGCCGGGCTCGGCGCCGGCGCTCTCGGGCCCGACGTGGAGAATCCGCCCCGCGTCGACCCACGCGACCGATCCGCCGCCGGCGCCGAGGGTGTGGATGTCGATCGCCGGGAGCGCGACCTTTGCGACGCCGACGGTCTTTTCGCCGGTGAGCTGGGGCTCACCGCCCTGGAGGAGCGCGATGTCCGTGGACGTCCCGCCCATGTCAAAGGTGATGAGGCTCGCCTCGCCCAGGAGGCGAGCGCTGTAGCGGCCCGCGGCGACTCCGCCGGCCGGGCCCGACAGCACCGCGCCCGCCGCCAGCCGCGTCGACTCGCCCACCGGTGCGACGCCCCCATGCGACTGCATGATCAGCACGTCGCCCCGATAGCCGTGGTGCGCGAGACGGCTCGCCAGGCGCTCTAGATAGCGCGCGAGCGCCGGCCCGACGTAGGCATTCACCACGGTCGTCCAGACGCGCTCGTATTCCTTGATCTGAGGCAGGACCTCGGACGAGAGCGATACGTACGCTTCCGGGAAGCGACGGGCGACGGCCCGGCCCGTCAGCTTCTCGTGCCGCGGGTTCCGATACGAGTGCAGATAGCAGACGGCGACCGCCTCCACGCGTGCCTTCGCGAGCGCCGTGAGACCCGCCGCCAGCGAGCGGGCGGAGAGCGGGACGGCGACCGAGCCGTCGAAGCGCATGCGCTCGCGCACCCCGAGGCGAAGGGCGCGCGGGACGAGCGGCACCGGGGGCGGCATCCGCAAGTTGTAACGATCGTCCTTGAGCCCCTCGCGCATCTCGATGACATCGCGGTGCCCCTCGGTCGTCAGGAGCCCGACCTTCGCCCCCTTGCGCTCGAGCAGCGCGTTGGTCGCGACGGTCGTGCCGTGCACGATCGAGTCGGTCTGGGCGAGCAGCCCGTGGAGGTCGGTGCCGAGCTCCGTCGCCAGGAGCCCGAGCCCGGCGACGAGGCCCTCGGAGGGGTCGGGCGGCGTCGACGCGCACTTGGCGAGGGCGAGCGAGCCGCGCTCGTCCACCGCGACGAGGTCGGTGAACGTGCCGCCGACGTCGATCCCGATACGGTAGCGGAGGCTCAGTAGAGCGTCCTCTGGAGCCCCTCCTCGCTCTCGCGCAGATACTCGTCGAGGGTCTTGCCCGCCGGCTTCAGCTTCTCGTACAGCACGCACGCCATCGAGGGGAGCACCGAGCGGTCGGGCCACGCGGCCGGCTCCCAGAGCTGCGAGCGCCGGAACGCCTTGGGACAGTGGAAGAAGCACTCCTCGACCTCGACGCCGATGGCCAGGAGCGGCTGCTTGTCGCGCGCCTTCAGCGACCCGAGGATGGCCTCGTCGCGCACGATCCAGGCACGGCCGTTCACGCGGAGCGTTTCCTCGCGGCCGGGGATCAGGAAGATCAGCCCGACGTGCGGGTTCCGGAGAATGTTCCGCATCCCGTCGAGCCGCTTGTTGCCGGGGCGGTCCGGAATCACGAGATGCCGCTCGTCCAGCACACGCACGAACCCGGGCGCGTCGCCCTTGGGAGAGACGTCACAGCGGCCGTCCTCGCTCGAGGTCGCCAGCAGCAAGAAGGGCGCGTGGCCGATGAATTCCCGGCTGGGCTCGTCCACGGTGGCGGACTCCTTCTTGATCGCCCGCTCGCTCGGCGTGCCCATCAGCTCGCGCAGCTCGGTCTCCGAGGTCACCACCCGCTTGAACATTCCGTCCTCCTCGCCCCACCCCTCTGATCAGACGCGTCTCGACGATCGTCGCCCCGCCACGGTAGACGGAGCCCGCGATCAAGTCAACCCGCCGCCGCCACGGTCGCGGGTCCGGCGGGCGGCGAGCCGGGCCGGGGTGCCTCCCGGGATCCATGTAGTCAGCGTTGCACTCGAGCAGCGTGTAAGAATTCATCGGATTCGGATTGCAGCAGTCGGATCCCGGGAGGCACCCCGGCCCGGCTCGCCGCCCGCCGGACCCGCGACTGCAGAGCGACGCGGTCGACGACGTCAGGGATCGGCGTGGTCCTTGCGCGGCGCGTACGGGTACGGTCCCTCGGGCGACCGCCCCTCCGCGAACCGCCGGAGACCGAAGGCGTCGATGTCCACCGTCTTCGCGCGGCCGTCCACGATCAGCTCGGCCATGCACGCCCCGACGGCGGGGGCGATCTTGAAGCCCGAGCCGCTGAATGCGGTCGCCAGGTAGAGGCCGTCGATGCCGTCGACCCGACCGAGAATCGCGTGGCGATCGCGACTGTAGCAATCGAACGCGCGATAGCCGCGTGCGAGCGTCGCTCCCTCCAGGGCCGGGATCCGGTGCGTCAGGATCTGGGCGCCGACCGTCGGGGCGCCGGGCGGGAGCACGGTCGGCGCGTCGGGGTCCAGGTCCCAGTCGTGGCAGGGCACGCCGACGATCGTGCGGATGCCGCTCTCTGGCCTGAAGTAGCTCCCCTGCACGTTGTCGATGAACACCATGTGGGGCTGGGCCAGCGCCGCCGGCCGTGTCACCTGCACCGTGTCGAGCCCCTTGACCCGCGCAGGGAGCTCGAGCCCCATCTCGCGGCAGAGCCGCGGCGCCCACGCGCCGGCGGCGAC
>QHSU01000107.1 GCA_003220535.1 Candidatus Rokuibacteriota bacterium | reverse complement strand
CAACTGCGTGCCTTTCACCTGCTTTTTCCGTAGCCTGCTAAGGGTCAAGGCGAAACTTGAAGGTGTGTATTCCTTGGAAGAGTGGCACCTCGCTGCAGGCGCGGCTCACCCTCCTCAGGTTGACGGGCGCTTCGTGCTCCTCAACGGCGCCGTGATCACGGTGCTCCATAACAGGGTACAGGAGGCCAATCAAACGACTGTGGCCTCGTACGGAAGCTATACGCTGGATCTGAATCGCTTCGCCTACAGGTACGTTGACACGTCCGTGTATGTTCAAACGGCTTCCGCCATCACTGTGTCACGTAAGCTACCTTGGGAAGGCATGCGCGGTTTCGCCGTGGTCTCTGAGGGCAGCGCAGTTCGCCTCCGCTCTGATACGGGAAACCAGGAGTTTCTATTCGTTGGCGACCGGCTGAGCTACTCTGAAATTGGGCGAGTCCAGCGCGTGTGGAAGCGCGTTGCCGAGAACCAGTAGATCTGCGCATGCGCGTGCCGGCTAACCCTTCGTTCCACCCGACGGCCTACAGCGGGCTTCGCCCGCTTCCGTCCGCGGGTGAACTCACACGTTCGGCCCATGGTGGGCCCGGCTCGAGAACAGCAACCCGAAGGAGGTCGACATGCCACTCCAGGGGAAACGGGCGCTTGTCACAGGGAGCTCGCGTGGGATCGGTCGGGGAATCGCGCTCAAGCTTGCCGAGCGCGGCGTGAACATCGCGGTCCATTACCACACGCAGACTGAGGCGGCAAAGGAGACGCTCGCGCAGGTTCAGGCGCGCGGCGCCAAAGGATGCCTGATCCAAGCTGATGTCACGCGGACCGAGGACATCCAGCGCATGTTTGATCAGGTTCAGCGCGAGCTCGGCGGCTTGGACATCTTCGTGAGCAACGCCCGACCGGAACTCGCTGCGTTTTACCGACCTCCCCTGGATCTCGGTGTGGAGCACTGGCGCGCCGCCCTCGATTCACAGGCCCAGGCATTCCTTCTCGGGAGCCAGGCGTCCGCCAAGCTGATGCCCGACGGCGGCCGCATCATCGCGATCAGCTACTCCCCCAGCGGGCGCACCGGCAGCTGGCAACCATGGATTGCGATGGGTGCAGCGAAGGCGGCGCTGGATGCCCTGGCGCGGTACTTCGCGGTCGCGCTCGGCCCGCGAGGCATCACCGTAAATGTGATCAGTCCTGGTGCGACCGACGACAGCGTGGTGAGCCGTCTGCCGAGCGAGGTGTTCCAGGCCATCCGCGCCTGGCACGAGAGTGGCTGGACGCCGATGCGCCGCGTCGGCACGCCAGCTGATATCGGGAACGCCGTCATACTCTTGTGCATGGACGAAGCGAGTTTCATCAGCGGACAGACCATCCACGTCGATGGGGGCGCGTCCATCATGGACTCCGTCTTCCCCCTCGAAATTCAGAGAGGCTGAAGACGAGGGCGTCCGAACAAGGCAGTGGAGCGGCCGGCGGCTCGCATGCGCTCGCTCGCCGCCGCTCACTGCCGGCGTTGGGCGCACGGCAAGCACGTTATTCCCCCGGGGAGCTGGCCGAAGGGAGACCGATGGATGGCATGAGCTTCTCTCTTCAATCCTGGTTGAGGCCCTTGGCGAAGGTAGGTGGGGTCGTATTCGGCGTTGCGGCCTTGGCGGTGCCGGCGTTCGCGCAAACGCGGACGGATCTCGTGGAGCGCGGCCGCTACCTTGTGGAGACCATCGGCGTCTGCGGACACTGTCACACGCCGCAGCAGGTAAAGGATGGCCGCCAGGTGGACCTGCCGGGCATGCACCTCGCGGGGGGCTACGGCTTCGACGGCCCCGTCCTCGGCCGGTGGGTGGGAGCAAATATCACGTCTGACCCCGAGACTGGCATTGGCGGCTGGACGGAGGTTCAGATCGCCACCGCCATTCGCGAGGGGAGGCGACCGAATGGCAGCATCATCGGCCCGCCCATGCCGTTCGCGCACTATCGCAAGATTTCCGACGCAGACGCTGCAGCGATGGCGGCCTACCTGAAGGCCGTGCCGCCCGTTCGCAACGCCGTTGAGCGATCGTCTTACCGCATCCGCCTTCCCGCAGACTGGGGCCCGCCCGTCTCCGGCGTCCCGGGTCCGCCCGCGGGCGACCCGGTAGCGCGTGGTACTTATCTCGTGGAAGTCGGCCACTGTATGGATTGCCACACGCCGAACCGCGCGGGCGGAGGCGGACGCGACTGGTCGCGCACCGGCGCGGGCGGCCGACCCGTGACGGGCTTAGTAGGTCCGGTGGCCGCCTCCAACATCACGCCGCACCCGGAGCGTGGCCTCGGTCGCTGGACGGACGAGCAGATCGTCCGCGCCATCACGCAAGGAGTCTCCGCCGATGGTCGGCGGCTTTCTCCGCCCATGCCTTTTGCGAGCTACGCCCGGATGGCGCCGCGCGACCTGGCCGACCTCGTCGCATATCTTCGCTCGTTGCCGGCGCAACCCTAGTCGAGATGGAGGCGCGCCCAACCACAGCATGCAGCCGACGGTCCGCTGCGCGGCCCGCGGCTGATGCATTTCGTTGAGCCTGTAGAAAAACCTCGGAATCGCTGTCGGCTCGACTATCGTGTGAGGAGCGCAACGACCTCACGCGGTGGGGAGGAACGATGGCGCGGTTCAAGCCCTACGACTACCACCAGACGAAGCTCGTGCCGGTGAGCTTCGAGCGACAGATCCTGCCGGGCACCTTCGAGGCCGCACTGAGCAGGTTGATCGACGAAGAGATCGACCTGTCGGTGTTCGAGGCCCGCTACCGCAACGACGAAGTAGGGGCGCCGGCCTACGACCCGGCGATCCTGCTCAAGGTGATACTCGCCGCCTACGCCCGCACCTCCAGCCGCGAGATCGCCCGGCTGTGTCGGGAGAACGTCCTGTTTATGGCGCTGGCCGCCGACAGTGCGCCGCACTTCACCACGATCGCCGATTTCATTGCGACGCTCGATCGGGAGATCGTTTCGGTGTTTCGGGACGTGCTCTTGGTCTGTGACGAGATGGGGCTGATCGGACGAGAGATGTTCGCCGTCGATGGGGTGAAATTGCCGAGCAACGCCTCGAAAGAGTGGAGCGGCACCCGCGGCGACTTTGAGCAGAAGATCGCGAAGATGGAACGGGCGGTCGCGCATTTGGTGGGTCGCCACCGCGACGCCGACGCGGCGGGGGACGACGAATCGCTGCGGGCAGCGCGGGCCCAGCAGATCGACACGCTCCAGGCTGCGCTAGGAAAAGTCCGGGGGTTTCTGCGAAACCATGACGACAAGGTCGGGGCTCGCGGGAGGGTGAAGAAGAGCAATCTCACCGACAACGACAGCGCCAAGATGAAGACCTCCAAGGGGGTCATTCAAGGCTACGACGGCGTGGCGGTGGTGGATGCCAAGCATCAGGTCGTCGTGCACGGGCGGGCGTTCGGCGAAGCGCAGGAACACGCGCTGCTGGTGCCGATGCTGGAGGGGACGCGGGGCACGTTTCGCGAGTTGGCGCTGGCCGAGGACGTGCTGGCCGGCGCGGTGGTGGCTGCCGATGCGGGCTTCCACACGGAAGCGAACGTCCAGTACCTCGATGAGACCCACATCGATGGTTATCCGGCCGACACGTTGTTTCGCCAGCGCGACCCGCGCTTTACCACGGCGGCGCGGCACAAGCCCGAGCCGGCGGAGGATCCCAACAGACTCTTCGGGCCGGAGGATTTTCAGGTCGATCCTACGACCTTGACGTGCCGGTGCCCGGCGGGCAAGCGCCTGTACCGCAGCGGCCACCATGACCGCCCGAACGGCTATCGTGCCCTGATCTTCAAAGGCGCTCAGCGTGACTGCGGCGGGTGTGCCTTGCGCGCTCGGTGTCTCAAGCATCCCGAGCGCACGCGGATCCGGCAAGTCGTGCTCTTCCTGGGACGATCGCCCACGGCCCCGGTGACCTTCAGTGCGCGCATGAAGGCGAAGATCGACACCGAGCTGGGGCGCTACCACTACAGTCGGCGGCTAGCGACCGTCGAGCCGGTGTTCGCGAACATCTGTAGCACCCGCCGCTTGAGGCGCTTCAGCCTGCGGGGCCGCCGAAAGGTCAACACCCAATGGCTGTTGTATTGCTTGGTGCACAATATCGGGAAGCTGCAGCGCTATGGGCGGCCCGACGGCCGAGCGCCGTGAACGGAGCGGTCAGCAACGGAGGTACCGAGAGGCCCGCGATGCTGAGGCCATCAGATCCGACAATGAATCGCCTCCCTCGTTAGGCGCCGCCCGCGGCGATCCGAGCGATGGGAGGCTTCCCGAAAACCGGTTTTTCTACAGGCTCGTTAGGCGGCAGAGCTACACCGTGACTCCTTTGCACAGGAGGCTCCAAGTGGATTCCCTCCTAAGGATTGCCTCATTGAACGTGCTCATGCTGCTCGGCTTCGTATCGACTGCCGGAGCCCAGACACCCAGTCCCGACGAAGTCGTTGACGTGTTCGCTCGAGCCTGGAATGCGCATAACATGAAGGCGTTTGGTGATGTTCTATCCGATGATGCTGATTGGGTAACGGTGGCAGGAGCTCGCCTCAAAGGGCGCACTGAGATTCAGGCGTTTCTCGATAAAGAACACAATGGGTGGGCCAGAACCACGTCCATGAGTACAAAAGGCGTCGCCATACGCGTCCTAGGTGCCGACGCCGCTGCCGTCCATTTCAACTGGGAAATCACCGGAGCTATCAGCCGGGACGGCCAGCCAGCCGCCCCCTCTCGAGGCGTCAATCTATTTGTTGTTGCCAAGCAGGCTACCGGGTGGAGGGTTGTTGCCGGTCAGGTCGCAATCGAAAGGCGAATGCCATAGCTTTCTGGAGTCGTTTCATCCGGGCTGCTCTGTCTTGGCTGACAACGGGGGAAACGCTATCAACTGACCTGCCGCCTAACAATTCATTGAAGCCGACGCCGCTTCGCGGCTCGGCTTAATTCAGGCGTTAGAGCGCAGGAGGAATGAGGCCAATTGCACAAGACGTGTTCATCTCGTACAGTCGCGACGACCCGGCTTTCGTAGAGCGGCTCAATGCGTTTCTGACAGGCGTCGGTGTCACGACATGGTTCGACCGAACATCGTTGCGACCCGGGCAGAAATGGGAAAGACGTGATCGACGAACCAGGAGGGTCACATGGCGCTGCGATACGGCTCGATCGGAAATCCCAAGTCTTTTGGGCCCGACCTGGCGAGTACCGGCCGGCGGCATGAATTGATCGCTATCGCTACCGCGGTGGCCGTGCTGCTTGTTTCCTTCGGATGCGTCCGTGCGCAGGAACTAGCCACCCCGAAGCCCTCACAGGTCACGCTCCCACGGATCGAGGCGAATCGAAACCTCGCTCCCGCCGGTGAGCTCGCCGGCGGTGTTCTCACGGTCCGTCTGGAAATCCGCGACGGCGAGTGGTACCCGGAAGCGGAGACTGGACCGGCTATCGTCGTGCAGGCGCTCGGGGAAGAGGGACGTGCGCTTCAGATCCCCGGCCCGCTGATCCGTGTCCCCGAAGGCACGGAGGTTCGAGCGACGGTGCGCAACGTGCTCCAGAAGGACACCGTGCGCCTGTACGGACTGCACGGACGCCCCGGCGATGTCCGAGAGCCGCTCGAGATCTCATCCGGCGAAATCCGCGAGGTTCGTTTCAGGCTGACCGCGCCGGGCACGTACCATTACTGGGCGACCACCACCGGCCGTCCCTTGGCAGGTCGCGCCGGCATGGACAGCCAGTTGGCCGGCGCGCTCATCGTCGATCCGCCGGGAGCGGCCGTCGCGGACCGCGTGTTCGTCCTGGGCCTCTGGCTCGAACGCGCCGTACCCGGTTTCTCGCAGCCGATCGCCCGACAATTTGCCGTGATCAATGGCAAGGCCTGGCCCTACACTGAGCGGATGACAGCGGACGCCGGCCAGCCCGTTCGCTGGCGGTGGATCAACACCTCGGTGTTCGACCACCCGATGCACCTGCACGGCGCTTATTTCCGCGTGATCAGCGAAGGCGACGGTGCAGCCGACGTTACGCTCCCGGTCGGCAATCAGAGGCTGGTGGTCACCGATCGGATGCCTGTGGGCGGCACGAGGGCGTATACGTTGTTGCTCGAGCGCGAAGGCCGGTGGCTGTTTCATTGCCACCTGCTCACGCACATGTCCCCTGAATATCGGCACCTCGCGCCGACCGTGCCGGGATCGTTCCAGCCGGCCGTCGGTATGCATCATCCCGTCCTGGACCCGTCCGGAATGTGGGGAATGGTTCTCGGACTCACGGTGCGGCCCGCAGCACGATCGGCGACACCTGTGACCAGCACGGCACCAGCACGCAAGCTCACGCTGCTCGTGCGTCAGCGCCCCGCCAATGACCGCACGCCGGCGGCGGCGGTGTTTCAGGTGCAGGAAGGTCCTCAGCCACCCGCCCTGGAAGCGGCCACGGTCCCGGGTCCGCCGCTCGTATTGATGCAGGGCGAGCCAGTCGAGATAACCGTCGTGAATCAACTGCGGGAACCGACGGCCATTCACTGGCATGGGATCGAGCTCGACAGCTATTACGACGGCGTGCCGGGGTGGGGCGGCGCCGGAGAAACGGTGGCACCCGCGATCGAGCCGGGCCAGTCGTTCGTCGCTCGGTTCGCACCACCGCGCGCAGGAACGTTCATCTACCACACACATTGGCACAACTTTCTGCAGCTCACCGGCGGTCTCTACGGACCGCTCATCGTCCTCGGGCCGGGACAGACCTTCGATCCGGAAACGGACAAGACGGTGATGATTAGTCTCGGTGGGGCCGACGACATGAAGTCTCCCCTTCTCCTGAATGGGAGCGCGCAGCTCGAGCCGTTACGTTTGAAGGCGGCTGTGAAATACCGCCTCCGCTTCATCAATATCACGCCAAACAACTCCGGGCTCGTGGTCTCCTTGCTCGCTGGCTCTGCTCCGGTGCGCTGGCGCGCGGTGGCGAAAGACGGCGCTGACCTTCCGCCCGCGCAGGTCGTCGAGCGAGAGGCGCGGCAGCTGATCTCTGTCGGCGAAACGTATGATTTTGAGTTCGAGCCCACGACAAGGGTAGATTTGCGCCTGGAAGTGCTGCGTCCTTTCAACCGCACCTGGGCAGTGGCCGAGGTGCAAGTTCGCTGACGCGTGTCGTAGAAGGAGGGTAAACCGGGACTCCAGTAAATCGAGACGAGGCGCAAATAACCCAGCAGCGATCGCTGACGAGACGGGCGCAAGCGGCGTTCGATAAGCCTTCAGCAACGTCCCAATCGATAGGTACTTTCGATACATAAGTCCGAGGAGCACCGGAGTGTACAGGATGGCGGAAGCCAAGATCCGCAACCTTCTGGGGGGCCGGGACTGACCATGCCAACTCGCGCGAGCGTCGATCTGGTACCAACTCCGCTCTAACAACGCATTCCACCTGACGCCCGGGCTCGCGTTCGCTCGCCCGCCCGCAGGTGAATGCGAACGTTATCGAGCAAAGTGATGCATGACCTCGTGGAGGCGCCCCCTATCGTGAAGGAGAACGCGCGTGAGCCGCCGCGAATGGCCAGATTGGTGGGACTGGGAGTTGGAGCTCAGTCCGCATCTGCTCAAGCGGATGACCGATCGGCGCTTCAGCGAGATCGACCTTCGACGAATGCTCGAACGAGCGGCCACCTACCGCGAGGATGTCGTCGACGGCCGATGGGTCATCGAAACGCGACGACACCGCGGCAGGGCGTGGGAGGTTATCGTGGAACCGGACCCGGAGCGGCAATTGCTGGTCGTCGTCACCGCGTACCCGGTCTGGAAGTGAGGCGATGAAGAACTCATATCTGGAAGTCACGTTTCGCCACGGCCGACCCCTGGCGGCGTATCTCTACTTGCCACGACAGCCCAAAGACAAGAGCTATCGGACAGAACGGGTCGAGCCTGGCCTCGTCATCGATTACAGCAGACGTGGCAACCCCATCGGCATCGAGATCACCGCACCGGCGAAGCTTTCGACGACCGCGCTCAATCGCGTGTTGCGCCGGCTTGGCGTACCAACCGTGACGCGCGCTGATCTGGCACCACTTCGAGCCGCTTGAATCAATGGCTCTCGATAACTTCGCAGTAGAGCGGACGCGCTTCGCGCGCCGATCACCGTGGCGTTGGGCAGACGAGGCATAGCACCTGTCAGACGGGGAAACATGATGTCGACCTCAGGGCGTCTCGCACTCGTCGCGGCAGCATTCTTCGTGCTTGCCATTGATCCGGTGCTCTCGACCGCTCGAGCAGGCGACGGCGGCCCCGTCAGCCGGCGCGGTACCTACGCAGGCGGAAGCTATCTGATCGAGGTCCCGGCCGGCTGGAACGGCGGCCTCGTCATCTTTGCCCACGGATACGGCGAGGCCTCGGCCTCACCACTCGGATCGCACCTGGCGGCCAACGGCTATGCGTGGGCCGCTTCGAGCTACCGCAGCGGCGACTACCGCCCGGATTGGTTCCTGGAGGACACGCTGCAGGTGCGGGACCGCTTCATCCGCGAGATCAGGCGGCCGCGCTGGACAATCATCCACGGTCAGTCGATGGGCGGGCACATCGCGATCTCCTCCCTGGAACTACATCCGGGCGTTTACCAGGGCGCGCTTATCGAGTGCGGGGTGACCGACGGGGTCACAGTCGCGGATCTCGGCCTCGCCTATCAGGCCGCCGCGGAATATTTTGCGGGCGCTCCCCTGCTCGATGACACCGCACGGCCCGATCTTGCCGCGTGGGTCAGCGAACTGTGGCTCCCGGCGCTCGGTGAGCCCGGCCGCTACACCGTGCAGGGCGAGAGGTTCGACAGTGTGGTCAAGCACCTGTTCGGTGGCGACTTGCCGCTGCGTCTGCAAGGGTTGCGACAACGCTATTTCCCGAACATGATACTTTTCCGCAGAACTCAGACCTTGGGTCGCGCGGGTAGCACGCTCCACGTCCGGTACCGCATTGATCCCGGGCTCGGCGTGGACGAGGATAAGTTGAACCGGAGGATCCGTCGGTTCGCGCCAGCGGCGGGTGCGCGGTCGAGGGAGACCAACTCGGTTTTCGCGGAGCCGACCGGGCACATCACCGTGCCCGTCCTTACCCTCCACGAGACTGGTGACGCGCGAGCCCCCTTCAGCCTGGAGCAGTCCTACCGCCGGCGGACGCTGACCGCCGGCACGTCGCACTTGCTCGTACAGCGCGCGATCCGCTGGCCCGGCCACTGCGCCATCGACGGCGACGTGCGCGAGCGGGCATTCGACGACCTCGTTGCCTGGATCGAGCGCGGCGTCAAACCTGATGGGGACACGTGTTGGCAGCCGACGTGTCGAAGCTGGGGTTGCGATGGACACCGATCCTCCACCCCGACGATCCGGCGCGACGACGTTGAGCCATGGATATGACTCGGCCGAAGCAGGCGACCACATGAGACGGCAGCCCAACGTCGGTATGCAGCCGACGGCCTTCGGCCGCGGCTGATACCGACGTTATGGACACAGCCTCATGAGCGTGGCGCGGTGACTTCGATGAACGAGGGACAGCCGACGACCCGGCACCACTTTCTCGACGCCGCCCTGTGGTTCGTGCAGTCGGCTGCTCAATTACCCGGGGTTCAGCGCATCGCGCTCATTGGTTCGATCCTGACCAACCGCCCCAGCCCGAAGGACATCGACCTGGTTGTCTACATCGCCGGCGACGCTGACCTCGCACCCTTGGCGTCCTTGGCGCGCCGCCTCAAGGGTCGCCTCCAGAGCCACAACCGCGGCGCAGACGTGTTCTTGGCGGACGAGGGGCGCCATTACCTCGGCCGGACCTGTTCTTGGAAGGATGCCGACCTGGGGTGCGTGCCTCATGTGACGCGTTGCACTGCGGCCGGCGGCCGTATCTGCATGACGACCTCGCGACTGTTCGACTTCCGCATTCGCTCACCGCCGCTCCGCCTCTTGAGTTGTGGCCGAACGTCGTGTATCGGTGCGAGATGCCCGCCGATGTCGCGGGACTGTTAAGTCGTCTTACGCTGAGAGTCTAGCGAGGCGCTTCGGCGGACCGGCTGAGCCGCCGTGCAGCCACTCGCCATACGAACGTATGGCTCCTGAGACAACTTCGTGCTAGGCTTCAGTGAGTGGCGAAGGTCCACTTCGAATGGGATCCAAAGAAGGATCGAGAAAACCAGCGGAAACACGGCGTCGCGTTTGCACTGGGGCAGCTCGCCTTCGCGGATCCAAGCCGTGTGATCGCGGAGGATCTGTCTCACAGCTCTGGCGAGGACCGGTACTACTGCTTCGGTCGGGTGGAGGGCGGCGTAATGACGGTCCGCTTCACGTTCCGCGAGAACGTCATCCGAATCTTCGGTGCCGGGTATTGGCGAAGAGGTAGACGAATATACGAGCATGAGAATCAAATACACGAATGAGCCCCTTGGACGACTGAGAGTCGTCCGTGACTTTCTGCCGCCCCCGGAAGATCTCGTCTTCCGGGACGAAGGAGTCAAGGTCACTATCGCCTTGAGCAAACGGAGTGTCGACTTCTTCAAGGGTGAGGCGCGCAAGCACAACACCCAGTATCAGCGGATGATTCGGCGCCTCCTTGACGCCTATGCCGAACACCATTCGCGACGTCCAGCTACGCGCTCAACACGGACGCGCGCCAAGACGGTTCGCGTCAGCTAGCGCTGGTGTTTTGCCCGCACCGACACAAACCAGCCGGCTCGAAGCTGATCCGGCCGCTTTGCCCGAGAGGTTCTGCTCGACAGGCCAGGCACGCGCGGATGTCTTCTCGGGTGAGATCCGAAAAGTTGTGCAGGATCTCAGCTTCTGACACTCGGAGCCAGGTAGTCGAGAAGGTCGGCTGGGAGGCAGGCGCGCTTGCGCTATCTTGCGCTGAACGACCCCGGGAAACGCGGTGATCTCGCGTCCGCGCCTGTCGCGTGAGTGTGTCTATGTCGCCAGCGATCGCCGGCGAATGCGTGAGAGGATCGCACGGTTACGCGCAAGTGCGCTAAAAGTGGCGACGGGCCGGCTCACCACCGCCCTCCACTTTTAATCAGGGGGTCCCGGGTTCGAGTCCCGGACGGCTCACCAAGTTTCTCGCGAGCTTCCAGAGCATCGGAAGCCCCTGAGTCGCCTTGGTTCCACTTTTTGGTTCCAGAATCGTCCGCGAGTGCTCCGCTCGAGAGGTCCAGCAGGTTCACCCACCGCCTGCCAGTGCCGGGGATGTACTTTGCGTACCACTTCAGCGTCGTGGCGGGCGACTTGTGCCCATCTGCTGGCTGACATACACGAGCGCGGCATTCATCGACAGCAGCAGAGACCCGAACGTGTGACGTAGGTCGTAGACCCGGAACGACGGGTGGGATCGGTCGCCGATCCGAACCGACGTCGTATGGCGGCCTGCGTCGCAGACGCTGATACCCTCGTCGGCTAGATGGACTTGCCCCGGCGCTCTCAACCGGTCGATGCAACAGCGCGGCTGAACATCTCGGAGGGTTTCATCCATCCTAGCGTTTGTCGAGGGCGAGCGTTGAGCTGCCTGGCCGCCGCGGCGAGATCGGCGCGTGTGTAGGTGCTGAGGTCCACGCCTCTCGGGAAGTATTGACGAAGCAAACCATTGGTGTTCTCGCTGCTGC
>QHSU01000145.1 GCA_003220535.1 Candidatus Rokuibacteriota bacterium | reverse complement strand
CGCAACGCGAGTGAAGCCTGAGCAGGCCCCGAAAGGTTGGATGCGAGCGCCGAGTCTCCTCTCATTGGACGAAGGCCGCCGAGGGCGATCGGATCGACCGACGCACGAAGATTGCCCTGCTCGCCGGGGTAGTGGGCGCAGCACGTACGCACGCGGTGACTGGCAACACGGGAGGCCTGTTGCGGGGCCGGGGCGACTCGGTACCTGTCCCCGCGGGGGAGGGGCGCGGCAGGCGTCGGAGGGGCCCATAGTACCGAGGAAGCTGGGCAACGCCAGTGGAGGGAAGGGGCCCTGGTTCGGGGTGCGCTCGGAGGAGCGGAGGGGAGGGGGATTGGCGTGAGCCTGGCAACCCCCGCGAAACTCAGGACGCTTCAACGGGCGCTGTACGTGACGGCCAAGCAGGAGCCAGCCCGCCGGTTCCATGCCCTGTACGACAAGGTGTGGCGTAACGACATCCTCGCCCACGCATTCGCGCTCAGCCAGGAGAACGGTGGGGCGCCGGGCGTGGACGGGATCAGCTTCGCGCAGATCGAGGCGTACGGTGTGACCCGCTGGCTGGGGGAGTTGCGGGAGGAGGTTCGGACAGGACGCTACAGTCCGCAGCCCGTGAGACGGGTGATGATTCCGAAGTCCGGCGGCGTGGGCCAGCGACCGCTCGGGATACCCACCATCCGGGATCGGGTGGTGCAAACCGCGGCCAAGCTGGTGATCGAACCGATCTTCGAAGCGGACTTCGACGAGGCGGCGTATGGATACCGTCCCCGTCGAAGCGCGCACGAGGCGATTCGGGTGGTCCACAAAGCTCTGGATGACGGGAGAACCGAGGTAGTGGACGCCGATCTGTCGCAGTACTTGGACGCTGCGACATACTGCCCTCCAGTTCATAGTGTGGAGTGAAAGAGATCTGGATGTTCGGTGAGGACCTGGATTCGCAAGCCTTTTCGCTGTCCGCGGCGGACGTGGACCGCAGTGAGCTCGCCGCGCTTTACACGCTGCAACACCGTTTGTCGAGACACGCCAAGGCGCCGCCTCGCTTCGAGCATCGGCAGATAGCCGGGCGGCGCATCTTCGACGAAGCGCGCCCGCAGTTCGTCGGTCATGCGAATGCGCCAGGGGGCGCCGGGGGTCAACTGTTCGCCGACGATGATCCCGGCGGTGAGCCAGCGGTGCAGCGTGGACGGCGCCACGCCGAGGACCGCGGCGGCCTTTGTGATGGTCAACAGCTCGCCGTCGGGGCGCTCGGCGGGCGGCTCGCACCTAGGAATGCTGCGGTAGCGGCGCAGGCCCCCGACGTGGAGCGCCGTAAAGCGCTCCCCGCGGGCCGTGCGTTTGCCTTGGCGATTGAGGATGCCGGCGATGACGGCGTCGGGGTAGTGGGGGGCGAGCCGGCGAATGAGCGCGAGGCTGTCCTCGTCAGTGCGAATGCGGGGCGGATTCGAGCGGGGCAGACTGAGATCGAGTTCGGTGATGGTGCCCCCGCGCCAGCGCAGCGTGAGGCGGGCGCGGCGGTCGTCGCGATCGACAGCGATCACCACATCCTCCAGTAAGGCGCGCAGCAGTTCTTTTTTGTCGCGGTCCGTGGTGGTGGGGGCCATCCACACGCGTCGAAGATCCTCGCCAAGCGCGCGGAGGCGTTGGGCGTCAGCCGGGCCGAGGGTCCGCCGCCGGTGGTGCTCGCGGACCTCAAGTTCACGCTGCGCGTGCTCGAGATCCCGCAGGCGCTGCTCCCACTCCGTTTCCAGGCCGCGGGCGACGAGCCGATTCTCTGGCTCCACGGTGCGATAGCGGCGCTCGGCGCGTTCGGCTTCATACCGCGCTCGCTCGACGGCCAGGCGCCACTGCGCGAGCGCCGCGTCGTCGTCGGCCTCGAGCTGCTGCGCCGCGGCCAGGGCGGCCTCCACGGCCGCCGGGGTGAGGGCCGCAAGAAATGCCGTGGTCACCGCCTCGTCGATCTGGACTCCACCGACGGTGAGGCAGTAGACGCCGCGGCCATTGACCAGATCCTTGCCCGAGCAGTGGTAGCCCGGCGCGGCATGGCGACCGCGATAGTGGGTGTGCAGACGGCGCCCACAGTGCCCGCACGTGGCGAGGCCCTGCAGCAGGGCCGCGCCCTCTCTCACCGCCCCTCCAGGCTGGTGCGGCTGCGGGTGGAGGTTGGTGTCGATGCGCGCTTGATTGGCTTCGTATGTCTCCCAGTCGATGAAGCCGTCGTGGTGGTCGGGGAGGAGGACCGCCCATTCGGCGCGCGGCAGGCGGCGGATCCGCTGTTGGATGGTCCCGTCCGTATCGACGTACCGCTCGCAGCGGCTTCGCCCATAGACGTAGGCGCCAGCATATACCGGATTGGTGAGCACATGGTGCAGGGCCGTGTAGGTCGGCGTCACCCACCGGAGGCCCTCGACGCCGTGGGTCTGCAACGGGAACGACAGGCCTTCGGCACGGAACCAGAGCCAGACTTGGCGCACCGACCCCAGTTCGGCGAAGCGCGTAAAGACGGCGCGGATCGCGCTCGTGACGGCTTCATCAGGATGGAGTCGGACCTCGCCGTCCGCCTCACCCCAGACGAAGCCGACCGGCAGCCCGCGGCGCAGGGCGCCGCGCGCCGCCTTGTTGCGAATGCCGCCTTCGAGGCGGGCGCGGAGGATGTGCAGCTCGGCTTCACTCATCGTGCCCTTGAGTCCGAGGACCAAGCGGTCGTTAAACAGGGCCGGGTGGTAGACGCCGTCGGCATCGGCGATCAGGGTGTCGGTCATCCCGCACAGATCGAGGAGTCGGTACCAGTCGGCGTTATTGCGGGCCAGGCGAGACACCTCGAGGCCCAGGACGAGGCCGACTTTCGCCAGGGCGACGTCGGCGGCCAGCCGGGCGAAGCCGGCGCGCTTGGCGATCCCGGCGCCGGAGACGCCCAAGTCGTCGTCGATGATCACGACCTGTTCGCGATGCCAGCCGAGATCGATCGCGCGATGGACCAGCGCGTACTGCCGTTCGGTCGACTCCCGGTGGTGCTCGACTTGCGCGGTGCTCGACTGCCGGACGTAGATCACGGCGGCGCGATGCGTGTGGGTC
>QHSU01000017.1 GCA_003220535.1 Candidatus Rokuibacteriota bacterium | reverse complement strand
CACCGTCACCGGGCCCATGGCGACGGGCACGCGCGTGCGCATGGGGCGGACGGCGGTGCTCGACACCGGGAACGTCCAGGTCGTGATCTCGGAGGGCCGCAGCGAGCCGTTCGACCTCGGCGTGTTCACCCACTGCGGGATCGACCCGCGGCGGAAGCGCTACGTGCTGATCAAGTCGCGCCAGCACTTCCGGGCTGGCTTCGAGCCGATCGCGCGCCACATCGTGCTGTGCGACGGCGACGGCTGCACCAGTTCGGACCTGGCGCTGTTCACGTATCGCAACCGCCGGCGGCCGCTCTATCCGTTCGAGACTGCATGAGCGCCGGTCGCCGGGTCACCGGCCGGGCGAGGGGGCGATGAGGCCGCCCGTCCTCACCGTCGACGACGCGCGCGCGGGGAGCGCGGCGGCGAGGGGGGCGACGAGCTCGGGAAAGTAGCGGTTCATCGGCTTCTCGTCGCGGCTCTGCAGCAAGACCTCGTCGCCGTCGCGAAACACGATCGTTCGAAAGCCGTCCCACTTGGGCTCGAACTGCCAGCCCTCGCCGGCGGGCAAGGCGTCGGCGGCCCGGGACAGCATGGGCGCCAGCGGCGGCGCGAAGGGCAGACGCACGCCTCAATCCTACGGAGGTCCGGCAAGCCTTGCCCGTGAACATATGTTCAGATCCTGCACATATGTGCTATGCTCCTCGACATGCTCGATACCGAGCCCGCCGAGACCGACCTGCTCGTTCGCGCCAGCCGTCTCTACTACCTCGAGGAGCGCGGGCAGGCGGAGATCGCCCGGCTCCTCCGGATCTCTCGCCCCGGCGTGAGCCGGCTGCTGAAGCGGGCGCGAGCGGCACGCATCGTCGAGATCCGTGTGCGCGAGACGGCCGGGGTCGAGGACTGGAGCGGCCTCGAGCGCCGGCTCGGCGTCAAGGAACTGCGCGTCGCGCCGGAGGCCGGGATCGAGGCCGTCGGGCGTCTCGGGGCGCAGTTCCTCGAGCGTACGGTGCGACGGGGCGACGTGATCGGCCTGACCGCCGGCACGACGCTGTCGGCGTTCGTGCAGTCCGTGAAGCCCGCGCGACCCCTCGACCTCGAGATCGTGCCTCTCGTCGGAGCGCTCTGGGACACCGGCGAGGACTTCGACGGCTCGTTCCTGTGCCAGGAGCTGCGCCGGCGCACCGGCGGGACGCACCGCGTGCTGAGCGCGCCGGCTGTTGTACGCGACGAGCGGCTGATGCGCTCGCTCCGACTCGAGCCGAGGGTGCAGAGCGTGGTCGAGCGGTACGGCGCGGTCCGCTGCGCCTTCCTGGGAATCGGCGTGGTCTCGGCGGCTCACCCGGTCGCCGTCGCGGCCAGGACGGCGGCGGGGAGTGCCGGAGGGCGAGCGAGCAAGATCCTGCCGCGCGGCGCGGTCGCGAGCGTCGGCTGTCTCTTCTTCGACGCCGAGGGCCGGCCGTGCGCATCCCCGCTCGACCGTCGCACGATCGGCATCTCGCACGACCAGCTGAAGATGGTGCCGCTGCGCGTGGGGCTCGCGGCTGGAACGAAGAAGCTCGACGCGACCCTGGCCCTGGTTCGCGGCCGGGTCCTCGACGTCCTGATCGTCGACGCGCCCCTGGCGCGGAGCCTGCTGGCGGCCACGAGCGACGAATGACGGCCATGCCCAGGGAGCTCTTCCAGTGGGCGCCCGGCCGCGAGGGCTACTACGGGGAATTCGGCGGCGCGTTCGTGCCCGAGATCCTCCACGAGACCCTCGCCGAGCTGCGGGCGGCCTTGGACGAGGCGCGGCGCGATCCCACGTTCTGGCCGTCCTACGTCGAGGTGATGTCGACCTATTCGGGCCGCCCGACGCCCGTGACGTACTGCGACAACCTCACGCGCCGGCTCGGCGGCGCGCGCATCTACGTCAAGCGCGAGGAGCTGAATCACACCGGCGCCCACAAGGCCAACAACGTCATGGGTCAGGGCATGCTCGTCAGGCGCATGGGAAAGCGGCGCGTGATCGCCGAGACCGGTGCCGGGCAGCACGGCGTGGCCACGGCGACGATGGCGGCGCGGCTCGGGCTCGCGTGCACGATCTACATGGGCGAGGCGGACATCGCCCGCCAGCGGCCCAACGTCTTCTGGATGGAGCAGCTCGGCGCCGAGGTGGTCGCCGTCACCGACGGCACGCGGACGCTGAAGGACGCGATCAACGCGTGCCTGCGGGACTGGGCCGACTCGATGGCCGATACGCACTACGTCCTGGGCACGGTGTGCGGCCCGCATCCGTTCCCGCAGATGGTGACCTACTTCCAGTCGATCATCGGGCAGGAGGCGCGCGCGCAGATGCTCGCCGCGACGGGCCGGCTCCCGCGGCGGGTCTACGCCTGCGTGGGGGGCGGCTCGAACGCGTCCGGCGTCTTCGCCGGGTTCCTCGACGACCGGTCAGTCGAGCTGGTCGGCGTGGAAGCGGGCGGCAAGGGGATCGACACGGGCAAGCACACGGCGCGGCTCGCCGGCGGCAAGGGCTTGCCCGGTGTCGCGCAGGGGTACAAGAGCGTCTTCCTCCAGAACGCGGAAGGCCTCATGCGCGATACGCACTCGTTGGCGGCGGGCCTCGACTACATCGGCGTCGGCCCGATCCTGGCCGACCTGCACCAGCGCGGGAGGGTCCGCTTCGAGGCGGCGACCGACGCGGAGGTCGTCGAGGCGCTGCGCCTCACCATGCGCAGCGAGGGGCTCATCCCGGCCCTCGAGAGCGCTCACGCGTTCGTCGCGGCGTTCAGGGAAGCGCCGACCCTCTCGAGCGACGACGTGGTGCTCGTCAACCAGTCCGGTCGCGGCGACAAGGACATCTTCACCGTCGCCGACGCGCTCGGCGACGAAGGCTGGAGGGACTTCATTCGCCGCAAGGCCGAGAGCTACGGCCGATGAGCGGCGCCCGGCCGATGAGCAGCGCCCGGACGGTCGGGCTCGAGCGCCACGTCCGCGAGCGGCGGGCGAAGAAGCCGCTGCTGCTCATGGCGCACGCGGTGGTCGGCTACCCGTCGCTCGACGCCACCTGGACGATGCTCGAGGCGATGGACGAAGCGGGCGTGGACCTGGTCGAGCTGCAGCTGCCGTTCACCGAGCCCATCGCCGACGGGCCGTCCTTCGTGAAGGCGAATCACGAGGCGATCCAGGCCGGGACGGCGTGGCAGGCCTACTTCGAGCTCGCGGCGCGCGCCGCGACGCGGTTCGGCTTCCCGGTTCTCTTCATGGGCTACTACAACAGCGTCTTCCGCATGGGACTCGAGCGGTTCTGCGCGCGGCTGGCCGAGGCGGGCATGAGCGGGTTCATCCTGGCCGATCTGCCGCCGGAAGAGGCGGGCGAGCTCAACGCGATGGCCCGGGCGTGCGCGCTCGACCCGATCTTGATCATGACCCAGACTGGCTCGCCGGCGCGCCTGGCCGAGATCGGCCGGCAAGCCTCGGGCTTCGTCTACTGCACCTCGCGCAAAGGCGTGACCGGGAGGCGGACCGACCTCTCGCATGGGGTGGGAGCGTTCCTCGAACGGTGCCGCGCCGCGACGGCGCTGCCGCTCGGACTCGGGTTCGGCATCAAGACCGCCGCGGACGTGCGAGAGCTGCGCGACCGGGCCGACATCGCCATCGTCGGCACGGCGTGTCTCGAGGCGTGGGAGGCGCACGGCGCGCATGGCTACCGTCAATTTTTAAAGACCCTCGCCGCGGAGACCCGCTGAGGCAGCGCCCGTCACAGAGTGAGATTTCTCGGGTAGGTCGCCTTGGCCGAGTCGGCGTGCCGCAGATCGATCTCGACAGTCTCGAACGGGCGGCTCGCCGTCGTCTCGGCGAGGAGCTCACCTTCGGGCGAGATGATCCAGCTCCGACCGCAAGTTGTCCACCCTGAAGGGCCTGGCGGAGCCCGCTCACGAACGCGCACCCACGCTTGGGTTGCCACCGGGCGGAACAGCGTTGGCAGGCGGACGGCGTGCCGCTGCCTGCCTTCGTGGAGCAAGAGTTCTACGACTTCCTGACCTGCGGGATCCTGGCGCACGGCTTCGCGCGCCTGCGGTGCACGGAGTGCACGCTCGAGCGGCTGGTGCCGTTTTCGTGCAAGGGGCGGGGCTTCTGCCCGAGCTGCGGCGGCCGGGGTATGACCGAGAGCGCGGCTCGTAATAGACCTGCTGAGAGCAATAGCGCTGGATGTCGTAGACGATGATCTCCCACACGGTCCCAGGACTGTGCCAGGTCGCTGTCGAGGGGCTGCGTGCCCGGTACGATGTTCGAGCCGGGCTTGATCATCACCAGTCGGCTATACGCGAACGATAGCGGCACTATCGTCGAGGAGGCGGCCGTCTGGTGGGGATCGAAGTGGGCGGGCGCCTGCGCGATGCGGATGCGGAAGGTGCCGCCGCGATCTGGCTGCTTGGCTTTCACCGGAGGCGGATCTCCGTCCGCGAAACTTTCGCCCGGCCGGAAACCCAATGCGCCCGTAGCGGCCGCGGCGCCTCCCAGCTTGAGCAAGTTGCGGCGTGACAGCATCACCGAGTCCTCCTCCGCCGGCGCATGGTTCGCGGCGGGCTACGCCTTGCTGAAGACGTTGATCTCAGGGTCCTGCTCCGCTGGAAGTGGGTTTGTCGATGTGCTTGCCTCGACGGGAGTGACGCCTTCAGTGTGGACGAGCAGACATCCCGATGAACCGTACTGGAGGCGACGTCAAAATCCCCTGAATCTAGCGTGAATCTTCATTCACCTTGCTCCCTTGCTCCCTTCATCCAGCGGGCCTTCGTTTCCCACGTCACCGGGGCGAGCCGCCGACCACGACAATGTCTCTTCCGCCAACGGTTCGGCTCTCGAGGACGCGCCAGCCGGGCGCCACCATGCCTGCCTGCGCCGCCCAGCGCCGCCGGGTCGTGATCAGCACGTCACTCGATGGCTTGGCAAGCAGGCGGGCGAGATCCTCGGAGCCGATCTCGACGATGCGCCGGTGCACATAGACGTCGTACTCGGGCGACAAGTCTGGGTAACCGAACACAGTGCCGTCGGGTGGTGTGTGCGCGGTGGCCACCGCGCCCAGTGTCGGGACATCGTAGTAGCGCGCCCGCCGTGGCGGCGAGGTGAGACCTTCGACTGTGAGAATTGCGCCGAGGACGATGGCGACTACCGCCGCCAAGCCGAGCAGCCGGTCGCGACAGATGGCGAACACCGCGCCGACCGCACCGGCCACCGCGAGGAGCGCGATGAGCACCCGCTCCCGCACCGTATCGGGCATGTAAACCGGGCCCTCGCCCGAGAGCGAGGGAGGAAACACCATCGCGAGCAGGACGGCCATCGACAGGATGACGAAGGCCATGGAGCCGAACTGCAGCTCCCGGCGGACGACGCGCGCCGTCGCGCCTGCGAAGAATCCTCCGGTGAGGATAGCGAGTCCAGGATAGACGGGGAGGTAGTAGCGGGCCCGATACTTCCCCGAGAGTCCGACGAGCACCCAGAGCGCGATGGTCCACCAAAGGACGAACCGCCGGCCGTCGTCGGGGCCGCTCCGCCGCCACCAGGCGGCCGCAGCTGGAAGGAAGAGAGTCCAGGGCAGAAAGTACAAGAGTACAGATAGCGGGCTGGCCATCCGAGACACGAGCCCCTGCGGCTTGAAGAACCAGTGGGCGTACTCGCCGACGAGCACATCACGAACGAAGACCGGCCGGGCCGCGACCATGTACGGGACGACCCAGGGAAGCGCAAGGACCACGAGCACGAGTGCTCCCACTGCCGGCCGTAAACTTCGCAACGCCGGTCGGCCGCCTTCAAGCCAGGACGCGACGGCCGCCGCCACGAGCGCGGCCAGTCCAGGCGGCCCCTTACTCAACATTGCGGCGCCGACGCACACGTAGAACACGAGAAGCCAGCGCAGAGACCCATCGCGCCGGGCGCGGAGCAGGAAATAGAGAGCCCAGATCATGAAGCCCGTCATCATGACGTCGGCCAACGAACGGTGGGCGAACACGAAATAGTTCGGCGTCGTGATGAGGATGAGGCCGGCCACCACGCCGGCGTGGACACTCCAGAGGAGTGAGCCGATCGCGACGACGGCGGCCACCCCGGCGATGGCGGACACGATCGAGGGAACGGCGGCCGTGAACTCGGTGACCCGACCGGAAGGGAGCGAAGCGAGCGCGATGCTCCAGGAGTACAGCTGCGGCTTGTAGAGTCCTTCGTTGGGCACACCGCGTATCTCGGGGAGGAGCCAGTGACCGTGTTCGACCATGTCCCGTGCCAGGAGCACCCAGCGGGCTTCGTTCGGCTCCCAGATCGGCGCGCGCCCCATCGGAAGAGCGAGAACAACGACCGCAAAAGCGAGCACGACGAAGAAGGCCATGCGAGTCACGGTCCAGCCGGCACGATTTCAGACTCGAAAGACTTGGGGACCGTGGCCACTCCCGAGTCCTGGTGGCGGGCCGTGACGAGAACGCTCCCAGAAAACCATCGACTCACGAAATAGTAGCGGTCGACGAGCAGCCCACATCGACTCAACTCATCGGCGATTTCAAAGACCGTCATCTTCTTCCGGATGGTTCGTCGCGTGAGCCAACAAAAGACCGCACGCTTGGCCGTCTTCACACGTCTCTCGACGCGGAATTCGACAAGGGCGCTGCCCTTTGCGACCCGAGCGATCTCACTCAGGACGCGCAATCTCGCGTCCCGGTCGAGGAGGTGAAGAAATCGTATGCACAACACCGCGTCGACGCTCCGGGAGCGGAGCGGGAGCTGATCGGCATCAGCTCGGAGAAATCCCAGCCACGAAGGCGCCGGCCGAACTTTCCGACGTGCCACCGCCAGCATCTCGCTGGAGATATCCGCCGCGATCACCCGAAGGGACGCGTTCAGCAGCCAGTTGTCGATGCGCCCAGTCCCGCACGGGATATCGAGCACGACACTGCCGGGAGACAGGCTGCTCAACGCCTTGTTCAACAGCCTGCGCAGCCTCCAATTGTGGTACCGGCCGCGCGGATGATGAAATCGCTGCCGGTCATACGCGTTGGCCACGACCGGATCCTGGTATCGGACCGCAGCGGGGCGTCTGTTCGCATTCGTCACGTGGCGAGCACGCGGGCTCCGGGACCGAAGCCGAACAGCGCCGTGCTCACGGTCGTCAGGACGGCAACGGTCGTGCGGCCGCGGTCTAGGTCCAGCATTGACGCGGCAGGTAGTGATCGCACCAGGCATCGAGCATCATGAGCGCCCAGAGGATCTTGCGGTGGTTGCGCCGCCCATCGAGATGCTCAGCGACGAGCCGCGCCACCGTCGCCGCGTCGAAAAGGCCGCGGTGTCTCACCCGCGCGGGCGCCAGACGCGTCTCCATGACATCCCGTAACGGTCCGCGCAACCAGGCGGCAATCGGAACCCCGAGCCCTTGCTTACGTCGCTGCACGATCGCCATCGGCAAGGTCCCGGCGACCGCGCGCTTGAGGATGTACTTCGTCGTCCACCCCCGGAGCTTCAAGCGGCCGGGAATCCTTCCGGCCAGCTCGATGAGGGCGGGATCCAGGAATGGAGCCCGGACCTCGAGGCCGGCGGCCATGCTGGCTCGATCCATGGCGACCAGCGTCTGGTCGCCCAGATAGAACCGGGCGTGGTGATAGATCAGGCGTTCGATCGGATCGCGCGGCGCGGAGTGTTCGATCGCGTTCGTCAGCTCGGCATAGGGGTCGAAGCTCTTGACGGCCTGGCGGATTCCGGGCGCCAGAACGCACAGCTGTTCGGAGGCAGTGAGGCCGCCCAGCTGGAGCTGGGTCCGAACTTCCGGCGGATACGGGAGCGAGCGCATGAACTGGCGGAGCAGGAAATCGATACTGCCGTACGTCGACGATGCCGGCATTCGGTCGACGAGCCAGCCGGCGACGCGCCGGACGGGCCGTGGAAGCGCTGCCCGCAGCCATCGGGCCGGCGAATCGGCGAGAAACGTCGGATAGCCACAGAAGAGCTCGTCACCGCCGTCGCCGCTGAGCGCCACCTTGACCGATCCCCGGGCGGCGCGCGCGAGTGCGTACTTCGGCAGGAACGAGCCGTCGACCAGCGGCTCGTCGAGGAGACCCCCGACCCGCTCGATCAACGACCGTGCGTCGGCGGCCGTGAATACGATCTCGTGGTGCTCGGTGCCGCATCGAGCCGACACGAGGCGCGCGAAGCGGCGTTCGTCGTAGCTGGGAGGTTCGAAGCCGACCGCGAAGGTCTGAAGCGGCGGGGCGTCCGTCTGGCGCGCCGCTAGCGCGGCGACGGCACCGGAGTCAATGCCGCCGCTGACAAACACCCCGATCGGGACGTCGCTGCAGAGCCGGCTTCGCACCGATGCCTCGAGCTGATGCCTCAGCCGCTCGATCCATTCGACCTCGCCGATCGAGCGGTCGGGGGCGAAGGGCAATGTCCAGTACCGAGCGAGTTGCGGCTTGGCGCCGGGCGAGACCACCAGCGTGTGCGCCGGGGGCACCTTGGCAATCCCGGCGAGGATCGAGTGCGGCGCCGGCACGGCCTCGACCACCAGATATCGCGAAAGACTCTGCAGATCGAGCTCGCGCGGAACGTCAGGATGCTCCAGCAGGGCTCGCAGCTCCGAGCCGAAGACGAACGCCCCCGGCCCGTCGTAGTAGTAGAGCGGCTTTTCTCCCATCCGATCCCGGGCCAGCACGAGCTTCCGTTGAGGCCGATCCCAGAGCGCCAGGGCGAACATTCCATCGAGGTCGGAGACGAAGTCCTCTCCCTCTTCCTCGTATGCATGCACGATGACCTCGGTATCCGATTGGGTCTGGAATCGGTGTCCGCGAGCCTGGAGACGCGCGCGGAGCTCACGGAAGTTGTAGATCTCTCCGTTGAGCACCGCGTGAACCGTGCCGTCCTCGTTCGCAATCGGCTGCGCGCCGGCCGACAGGTCGATGATGCTGAGGCGACTCATGCCGAGTGCTGCCTGCGCATCGACGTAGTCGCCCTGGTCGTCGGGTCCACGATGGCGCAAGGCGGCCGCCATCCGGAGCACGACGGCGCGGGAGTCTCCTCCCCAGCCGGTGGTCACAAACCCGGTGATGCCACACATTTCACACTCAGCCTCTCGAGCCCCTGAGGGTCGTGTCGTGTGTAGTCGGCAGGCGCCGGCGGCTTCCAGCGAGACAGAACTGTCCATTCCGCCGGCGACGATGCGCGCTGAGCTTGCCGCTAGTTGCGAATCAGCAGGAGCAGGGCGTGAAGCTGACGGGCGGAGCGCGAGAAGAGGCTACAGAGCGAAGAGGCGTCGGGGCGGTGTTCGGTTCGCAAGGCTCGACGTAGGCGATGGGCGCCCATCGTGGCCCGGCATCGACGGTGTACGGAACGGCCACCGCGCACGTGCTTGCGATGAAGGCAACCACGTTGTCGAAATCGTCGTCATCCCAATAGCCGCCGATCCATGTCGGATCGGGGGGGTCCGCGTATGCAAGCGGGGTCAGCCCGAGGATCAAGGCGACGAGTAGGAGCGCGCAGAAACCACGGACGCGACGCATGATGTATTCTCTACTCGCAACCTCCGGTGCGGTCAAGGTTTGTATGGGGCCGTCTACGCGTGATTCGCTCGAGCGCATGGCGTCCTTGACCGTGACGAGGAGAGGGGCGATCATGGCTCGTGCTGCTCGCGCGTCACGTCCTCGCGTTGCTCATCGCAGCCCTGCTCATCGGGCTCCCGACGGTCGCATTCGCCGATCCCCCCGACCCAACTTGGATCGGCGGCTACTGGGATGATGACGATTTCGACGATGCCGTCATCGCCATCACTGGCGCGTCCGCTGTCGAGGCGCCGTCACCCGTCGATACCGAGCTCCCGCTATGGGTGCCCATCGCGCTCGTCGAGATGCCGAGACAAGAAGCATACGGGGCGCCGCGGCGCCCCGCCTCCTCTCCTCGTGCTCCTCCCGTAGACTCTCCGACCTACCACTGATCCAACACTAGCGTCAGTCCGGCCGCTTCCGGCCAGGCCGTCGCCAACATACGGTCGCGCCCGCCCGTCCGTCGCACACACATGTGCACGGGGAGGCACGAATGAGCCATGTGCAAAGGGTTCTTGTGCACGGAGCACCGCCCCTGTTCCGGGCGGCCGCCGTGTCAGTCTTGGCATCACGATCTTCACGGTTCGCGCTCGCCGCCGTCGTCGGTACTCTGGTGCTGAGCTTCAACTGGGGATCGCGCCTGCTTCTGACGAACGACGATTCGCGGTTCCCCGTCCTGGCCCGGGACATCCTCGTCAACGGGCACTGGCTACTCCCGGCTCTCCCGGACGGCACGTTTCATCTCGTCAAACCGCCACTGGCAGTCTGGCTCATTGCGCTCGCGTCCTGGCCCACCGGTTCGGTCAGCGTCCGAACAGCGGTATTGCCCTCCCTGCTGGCGGCGATCGGCGTGGTTCTCCTGACCTACTGGCTCGGTTGCCGGCTCTTCGGGCCGGAGCCGGGCATCGTCGGAGGCCTCACCGTAGCCACCACGGTCGGGGTCTGCACGATGGCGCATTCGTCGATGCCGGACATGGTGCAGTTGCTGGCAGGTACCGGCGCGATCGCGGTGTACGTGGCCGCCAGCTTCGCCGACAAGCGGGGCTGGCTGGTGCTCTTCTACGGCGTCATCGGTCTCGGATCGCTCGCCAAAGGCGCCGCCGGCTTCGTTCCGCTGGCCATCGTGATCGGGGACACGATCATGGCCCATGGGGCAGCAGGACTGAGGCGGTTCGTGTCGATCCCAGGCTGGATCGTGCTCGCTTGTCTCGCCCTCCCCTGGTGGATCGTGGCCGCGGCCTCCGCGGGGCACAAGAAATTCGTCCATGGCTTCGTGCTCAACGATCAATTGCTCGCATACTTCGGACGCGACTATTGGGGCTGGCAGACCATCGCCGAACCGATCAGTTTCGCCGTCACCGTCATGCTGCCTTGGGGTGTGCTGTTGCCGTTCGCGATCCGGCGGGCGCTCCGCGAAGCCGACCCGGACACGGTCCGCCGGGTACGCCTGCTGCTCGTCTGGCTGGCCACGGTATTCGTCCTGATCGCCGTGTCGGGCAAACAACGGGAACGGTACTACCTTCCGCTCTGTCCGGCCGCGGCGCTCCTCATCGGGTGGTGGTACTCGACCTTGGCGTGGCGGGGACGCGCTCGAGCCTTCGCCGGTGCGTGGATCGCGGTCGTAGCGGCGGGCGTCGTCCTCGTCGAGCTCGACACACCGCACTTCAATGCAACGACCGATCTTCGCGCGCTGCGGACCGTGTTGTCACAGGCGCGGGCGCCCGTGTACTCGCTCGACCTGCAAGACCTCGCCCTGTCCTTCAACCTGGACCGCCCGGTCGTGAACGCGAAGACTCTCAAGAGGTTCGAGACCAGCGTGCGGGAGGGGGAGATGGGCTACCTGATCGTCTCGGATCGGGCCCTCCGCGCACAGCCCGGCGACCCCTGCATGCGCCGCGCTGCCCGGGGGGTGGTAACACGGCAGCCGTTCACCGTGCTCGATCCGGCGGGATGCGTCCGGCCGGCGTTGTCGCCCGACCACCCGCGCGCTGGGTAAGGCGGCGCACATGGGCGCTGGCCAGCGGCGCGGGCGGTTTCTCGTGCTCGATCGGTACATCGCGCGCGAGATGCTTTCGCCGTTCGCGTTCGGCTGCGCGCTCTTCACCTTCTTCCTGATCCTCGACCGGATCTACAGCCTGACCGACCTTGTCATCACGAAGGGCGTGCCCTTCTTTCTCGTCGTGCAGTTGCTCGTCTTCATGCTCCCGTCGTTCCTGGCCCACACGCTACCGATGGCGCTGCTGGTCGCGGTGCTCCTCGCCGGCGGCCGCCTCGCGAGCGACCTCGAGGTGGTCGCCTTCAAGGCGGCGGGCGTCAGCGTCTTGCGCCTGTTCCGGCCGGTCTTCGTCGCTTCGCTCGTCGTCGCGCTCGCCACCGCCAGTCTCACCCTTGTCGTGAACCCGGCGGCCAACCACGCGTTCCAAAGCCAGCTCTTCCGGATCCTCCAGGCGCGGGCGGTCAGCGGGCTGCAAGAGCGCGTGTTCAACGGGGCGTTCGGCGACGTGATCATCTACGTCCAGGACATGAGCGCCTCCCAGATCGCGTTGCGTGGCCTGCTCGTCTCCGACGAGCGCGATCCGATGCTCTCGCGGATCATCACGGCTCCGGAGGGCCGCCTGATCACCGACGAGGTGAGCCGCCGCATCACCCTTCGCCTGATGAACGGCGCCGTGAACGAGGCCGACGTCATGCCGGCCGACCCGCCGAAGGGCCTCACCACGAAGGACGTGCCGGTCGTTGGAGGCGCCGCGAGCCCGGCCCGCTATCGCTACACGCGCTTCGACATCTACGACATCAGCCTGTCGGTGGACTCGCCGCTGAAGGGCGCGCCGCGCGTCGAGAAGCCCGAGAAAGACCTCAGCCTGGGCCAGCTCGCGGAGAAGATCGCCGAGTTTCGGCACGACGCCTACAGCCGCGCGCCGTTCCAGATCGAGCGCCACAAGCGTTATGCGCTCCCGCTCGCCGCGCTCGTCTTTGGGCTCGTCGCGTTTCCGCTCGCGGTCCGCTCGCATCGTGGCGGCCGGAGCATCGCCCTCGTCGGCAGCCTGGCGATCCTGGTGATCTACTACCTGGTGATGACGTCGCTCGAGGGCGCGGCGCTCGGCACGCGAATTCCCCCAGCCCTCGCCATCTGGACGCCGAACGTCGTGTTCGCGGTCATCGGTCTCGGCCTCCTCATCGCCACGGCGCGCGAGTGGACGTGGCCCGCGATGCCGGTCGTCTGGCGGGCACTCGAAGCCCTCAGGCGCGCGATACCTCGCCGACGCCTCCGGCGCGTCCGCGGCCATGCGGCAAGTGCGGCCCATGACTCGACGCACATCATCGATCGCTACCTCGCCCGTGAGTACGTGGCGTTCATGGGGATCGGCCTCGCGGTGGCGGCCACCCTCTTCATCGTGATCGATCTCCTGCAGACCCTGGACCGATACCTTCGGCTGAAGCCGCCGATGGTGTACATCTTCGCGCACTTCCTCTACCGGCTGCCGGCGGCGCTGCTCGAGTTCCTGCCGGTCGTCATGCTCGTCGCGACGATCTTCCTCTTCTTGACCTTGAGCCGCTATCACGAGCTAACCGCGCTCAAGGCGGCGGGTGTCAGCCTCTATCGGGTGAGCGCGCCGATCCTGGGTCTCGGGCTCGCCGTGGCCATCGGCGCCGGGCTCTTCCAGGAGCTCGTGTTGCCCAGCCTCAACGAGCGCGGCGACGAAATGGACCGCGTCAAGATCCGCGGCCAGGCGCCTCGTCATCTCCAGTCGCGCCAGCGCCTCTGGGTGCGTAGCGCTGACTCGCGCTTCTACCGTGTCGAGCTGCTCAACCCGGGGACGAACGACCTGTACGGCGTCACCATCCTCGAGATCGACCATGAGTTCCGCCCCGTCGGTCGGCTGGACGCTCGGCTCGCGCACTGGACGGCGACGGGTTGGGAGCTGAACGACGGGGCGTATCGGGAGTTCGGCGCCGACGGCAAGGTGCAGACGGTGCCCTTCGGCTTGACCGCGCTCGATCTGAAGGAGGAGATGGACGACTTCATCCGTATCCAGAAACCCGTCAACACGATGAGCTTCCTGGAGCTCAAGGACTACACCGCCCAGCTCGAGGCGGCGGGATTCGAGATCCGGAAGTATCTGGTGGAGCTGTACTCGAAGCTCTCCTTTCCGCTCGTCAATCTGGTCATGGTCCTCGTCGCCATCCCCTTCGCGCTCCAGGCTCCGCGGGGTGGCCGCCTGGTCGGGATCGGCCTCGCGATCGCGATCATGGCCGGCTACCTGGTCGTTCACTACGTCGCGCTCGCGTTCGCGCGCGCGGACCTTCTCCCCCCGTTGATCGCCGCCTGGACCGCGAACGTCATCTTCACGGGGCTCGGCGTCTCGCTCCTGCTCCGCGCCCGCACATGATGCGGCAAAGCCCGCTGACGTGAACCTTCTTCATGCGAGGGAATGATGAGCAACGATCAACTGTGGCTGTCGGTCGGGTTGGTAGGGCAGGCGTTCTTCTCCATGCGCTTCGTGGTCCAGTGGATCGTCTCCGAGAAGAGGCAAGAGAGCGTCATCCCGCTATCGTTCTGGTTCTTCTCCATCGGCGGGGGACTGACGCTCTTCACCTATGCTCTCCACCGCCTCGATCCGTCTTCATCCTCGGCGAGGGGGCGGGCATCTTCGTGTACTCGCGAAACCTCTATCTGATCTGGCGCAAGCAACGTCGTCTCATAGCCGCGGCACCTTGACCCGAACGCCATGGGTCGGACAGCGGCCTCTGCCGTCTGTGGCGCATTCGGCGCAGAGCTGTCGCGCGCCAATCGGGCAGCGGTCGCCGCTCTCGCCGCCGCGCAGGGTGTACAGATGTCTGCAGCAACACGTCGTTGGTTCCGGCATAGAGCCCTCCTGCTCTTCGTCATCGCCTCCTCGGTGTCATCGCGGTCAGTCGGCCTCGGTGACCTGTCGCTGAGGCGCCCGAAGCCGGTCGGCGAGCACATAGATGGCGGGCAGCGCGAAGAGGGTCAGGATCAAGGTGGCGAGCAGGCCCCCGACGACGACGGTCGCCAGCGGGTGTTGGATGTCCGAGCCGATCCCGCGAGCCAGGGCCGCCGGAAGCATGCCGAGCACGGTGACGACGATCAGCACGAGCCGCGGCCGGAACTGCACGCGGGCGCCCTGCACCACGGCCTCGCGTAGCGACAGACCGGGCGTGCGGCGGCGTGCGTTGATGTCGGCTACATAGAGCAGCCCGCTCATGACCGCCACCCCGAACAGCGAGATGAACCCCACCGCCGCGGAGACGCTGAGATTGATGCCGCGCACGTAGAGGAGGATCAGGCCGCCGGCCACGCCGAGGCGCGTTCCACTGGGCCGTGGTCGTCCGTCCGTCACGCCGTGAAAAAGGCGTACCCGAAGACGCCCGAGACGATGCCCACGCTCCTCGTGATCAACGACGATCTCATGGTGCCACTGCTCGACTGGAGTCAGGCTGTTACCGAGATCGGCCGGTACACTCCGAAGAGCCCGGGCCAGGACACCGGCTATCTCGCTGAAGATGGCCCGTTCGTGGACGCTCGATGCGCGCGGCTCGGCGCCGTGGGCGTGTTCAAGGCCGACCTGCCGGGAGCGGAGGTCCGCTATCGGTTCGCGATCTTCGAGAATCCCCACGCACTCCCGGCTGTCGTCGTGCCGCCAGACGTGGCCCGGGGCCATCCACGGGTCAACGGCGCCTCTCGGAGCAAGCGCGGCGCGGACCTCTGGTTAAAGAAGGACGTTCTGGAGAACGAAGAGTGGATGCGCGACCCGACCGAGAAGGCGCGACGGGTAGCGAAGGAAGTGCTCGACGAATTCAGTCGAAAGGACTAGGGCTTCAGGCTCAGGACTTGCCTTCCGCGTGACCTTATTCATGTCGACCTTCGCGATTTTCCGAATGCTGTGGTTGTCGACTCCAGATAGAGCTAGCTGAACGATGAGGAGATCTCGGAGTAGACGCTCCCCGGGAGGCACGGTGGCATGGCTGACACGAACTCGACGGAACCGATGGTGGATCTCTAGGACCTTCGTTTTCGGCGCACGCGGCCACTCTTCCGAATCCCCACCAGCGCCACGCGCACCGTGTTGGCCGTGGTTCCCAGGGCCTGGGCAATCTCCAGGGGAGCGAGGCCGGCCGACGACAGCAGTCGGATTCGCTCGCGCTGGGGCTTGTCGGCGGCCACACCCGCGGCCAGCAGCGTGATGATCTTGTCGAGTCGGGATAGGACGATGGTCTCGTCAGGCATCCGCCAGCTCAGATAATGCGGTCATCAGGGTTCGATTCCTCCGTCTCAGATAATGTCTCGTGGGGTTCAAATCCCCTCAAATACAGCTAGTAAAGCGAGGGCCATTAGCGGTGCTACCTCAATCGACGATGGCCTCTCTCCGGAGCAGAGCAGACAGATCAACCACTTGCTCACCGGACGGCGTTTTGGCGAAGGACAGGTGTTTGAGCGGTGGGTCGCATCAGGTGTTGCCGCTGCAGACCTCCTGCTTGTTGACCTCCGCGCGAGCTGGAATTGAAGACGGGGCCTGCGTGAGCCCGTCCCGAGAGGAGAATTTTGATTCCTGTGCCCGGTATGGGCGAAAAGACCATCTCTTTTCCTAGCAGCATCCGCGAGGCCGCGTCAGATCGTCCGATTCTGCGCGTGTGGGTATATGTGGACATGTGGACAAGATGTGAATGAGTCGTTGGGCGCTGCAGAATCCGGCTCCGCTGTGAGGCCCTTGTCCTAGGTGGCCGTCTAGCCCACTGCGGGACTCTACGTCTTTCTCTCTGCTTTGATCACGCGGGAAAGGCGATGGCAGCGAGAACACACATCGTCTGCGGTTGCAAAACCGTCGGCCGGGTGCAGACCGAGCGTGATCATTGTGGTCGGGGAGAGCGGTGCCCCCACGCTCAAAGCGAGGCACTCAGCGCAAACGTAGCCGGGATGCTCCTCCAGGAATCTGATCACGCCTTCGCGAAAACCCAACACGGTGCCCCAGCCCGCTGGCCGCTTCAGCAAGAGATGCACCAGATTCGGCTCTCAGCTAAGTACTCGCAGTGATGTTATCGAGTCTCCTCACCGATCAGGGAGGTGTTGGAAACAAAACCAATGTGACGTCAATCCTGTGACGCTTAGGACGGCCCCGGACGTGACCGTCCTCCGTTAATTTGGGGTACCGCCTGGACCTGCCCCCGAAAAACTTGACTTGAGGATGGAGCCAGACCTGGGGTGGGGACGCCGGAAGACGTCGAGCGCGAGCTCCGTCTTGTTTTGCGTTCAGGTTGTCTCTCATATTCTCCGTCATCCTTGCTCGACCCCATCCACCGAGTGGATTCGGGAGTCGGATTGTTTCTGCTCGGAAGTTTCGTGCGGGCTTCTCGGGGAAACCTCCTCAGAGTGCATCCGATCCGGCGCTGTGGCTCGTAGCTAGGGTGCGTACTGAACTCAAGCCAACTCAACGCAGTGAGGCGTGGATGGGCCGATGCCCTGGCCGTTGACTGGCAACGCGGCCCAGCCGCACGGGAGGAGACGAGGGATGAAACAGATGAGAAAGCATCAATTCTTTCCAGCTCTTGTTGTCGTCCTCGCGGCGTTGACCATCGCCGTCAGCAGCCTCGTGGTCTGGGCGGCAAGCCACCGGGAGGCGCCGCTGATCGCCCTGGACCCAGCGGCGGACAACACCGATGTCTACGCCTTCGTGAGCTACGACGCGGCCAATCTCGTCCGCTCCCCGGACGAGCGCAAGGTCACATTCATTATGAATGTGAATCCGGGACAAGATCCGGGAGACGGACCCAATTACTTCAGCTTCGATGACGAGGTGTTGTACGCCATCAACATCGACAACGACCAGGATGGCCGGGCCGAGGATATCGTCTACGAAGTCCGTTTCAAGACGGAGAACCGCCCGGGCCCTGGGGGACTGACGTCGCCGGTTCCGTCTCTCGGCAACCCGCACATTCCAGCAGCGGTTCCGCTCCAGGGCATCACGGCGCTGGACGGTCGCGGGTCGGAAGGGCTCACGCGGCGCCAGACCTACACAGTGACCGAGGTGCGTGGGCGCCACCGTCTCCAGCTGTTCAGCGGCCGCACCCTGGTGGCCGTACCCTCCAATGTGGGGCCGGCCACGATGCCCAACTACGCAGCGCTGGCCGCGCAGGGCATCTACACCGACCCCCCGACCGGGATCCGTGTGTTCGCCGGCCAGCGCGCTGAGACCTTTTACATCGACCTGGGCGCAGTGTTCGATACCCTCAACCTGCGTCGCTACCTCCCGCTGCTGACCGGCCCCGGGGAAGACACGGACACCGTCAATCCGTTCGGTGTGAACCGCTTCAGCGGCTTCAACGTCAGCACCATCGCCATCGAGGTGCCGATTCACCGGATCACCAGCGACAGCAAGCCCGCCGCGAGCACCAAGCATCCGGTGATCGGGATGTACGCCAGCACGGCCCGGCAGAAGGTCAAGGTCCTCGACAAAGACGGTGAAGCGAAAACCCACGGGCCGTGGGTCCAGGTGTCCCGGATGGCGAACCCCCTGGTGAATGAGTTGATCATCACCACGCCGTTCAAGGACCGATGGAACGCCGCCGAGCCGGAAGACGAGGCGAACTTCCAGGCGTTCTATCGAGACCCGGTGATCGCGGCGGCGCTGGAGTTGGTCTATGGCGTGGGGATCGTCCCGCTCGACGGCTCCGCCGCCAGGGACCGCACCGACCTGATGAGCATCTTGCTCAAGTACCCGGGTCAAGCGCTGCGTGGCACGGACTGCGGCCATCCCTGCGCGGAGCTGTTGCGGCTTGATCTGCGCGTGCCGCCCACCCCGCCCGAGAGCCAGGGTCGCCTCGGCGCGGCGTTGAGCGCAGACAGGGCCGGCTGGCCGAACGGGCGCCGACCCAACGATGACGTGACTGACATCGCGATTCGGGTCGTGGGTGGGGTCAACTACATCAATGCCCATGCCGGCGACGGCGTCAACTTCCTCGCCGGTGCGCCAGGCGTCGTGGGCGTGGACGTCATGGCGAACGGCATCGCCAAGACATTCCCATTCTTGCCGACGCCATACGACGGGAAGAACCGTCGTCACGTCGATTGCGGTGAGAGTGGCCCCGGCGCCAATCCGTGCGGGCCCCTGGTCCCATAGAACGTTGAGCCCCTGCGTGCTGGGCGCATGGGCCAAGGGTGATCGTATGGAAATGCGGGGGGTGATCATCGTGCTGGCGTCGCTCATCGGCCTTGGCGGGGTCTACGCGACACCGGCCAGGGCCGAGACGACGGTGGCGGATCGAGCGATCCTGGCCGCCGAGCGTTCCTTGCAGCGCAACCCGTACGACGGGACTGCGTACTATCGGCTCGGTGACGCCTACATTCAGAAGGCCCGGGAGACGGGCGACGCGGCGTACTTCGGCCGCGCCGAGGGCGCGCTCCAGAAGTCGCTGGCTCTGGTCCCCCACCACAGCGGGGCCACGCGCCACCTGGCCTATGTCCGCTACTCGGTGCATGATTTCGCGAGGGCGGCCACGCTCGCGGCGAAAGCCATCGAGCTGGATCCCACCGACGGCCACGCCTACGGTATCCTGGGCGACGCCCTGCTCGAGGTCGGCGAGTACGAGCAAGCGGAGGCGGCCTACCGGCGGATGCTCGCGCGCGAATCGGATCTCCACGCGTGGGGCCGCCTCGCTGGACTGAAGTCGGTTCGAGGCGATCCTTCGAGCGCGATCGAGATGCTGACGCGCGCCATCGAGGAGGGCAAGGCGAACCGGCGGCCGCGCGAAAGCATCGCGTGGGCGCAATGGCAGCTCGGTGCGGAACACTTCGCGATCGGCGACCTGAAGGCGGCGGAGGCGCGGTACCTCGAGAGCCTCGCGACCAATCCGAACTACCATCGCGCGTTGGCCGGGCTCGCGCAGGTGAAGGCGGCCCACGGGCACTATGCGGAGGCTGTCGACCTCTACCAGAGGGCGATTGCCGTCATTCCGCTCCCCGACTACGCCGCGGCCCTCGGCGATCTCCACCGCATGATGGGACGCCCCGACGCGGCCGCACGCCAGTACGACCTCGTGGAGTACATCGGCCGGCTGAACGCGCTGAATCAGGTCCTCTACAGCCGGGAGCAGGCGTACTTCGACGCCGACCACGATCGCCAACTCGACCGCGCACTGGAGCTGGCACGCAAGGAGCTGGAGGTCCGACGCGACGTCTACGCCTATGACGTGCTGGCCTGGGCGCTTTACAAAAAGGGCGAGCTAGCCGAGGCACGAACGGCGATCGACGAAGCCATGAAGCTCGGGACGCGGGACGCGCGCCTGTTCTTCCACGCCGGGATGATCTATCGAGGCCTGGGCGAGATGGATGCGGCGAAGGTGTACCTCCGGCGCGCCCTCGCCACGAACCCGCACTTCCACGTGCTCCACGCCGACCTCGCCCAACGGCTCCTGAGCGATGAGCCGTAAGCACCTCGTCGTCCTGAGCGCCGTTGGCCTCCTGCTGATACCGTCGCTCGGTTGGGCGCACCCGATGGGGAACTTCAGCATCAGTCACTATTCGGCGCTTCGGATCGGGGAGGAGACGATCGAGCTGCGGCACCTCCTGGACCTGGCCGAGATTCCGACCTTCCAGGAGATCCAGGAGACGGGGATCGTGCCGGAGGTCGGTCACCCCGGCCTGGATCCATACCTGGCGCGGAAGGCGGAGACGCTCAAGGAAGGCCTGCGGCTGGAAGTCGACGGCCGGCGCCTCGAGTTGCGCGTCACGTCCCGCGAAGTGATCTTTGCCCCAGGCGCAGGCGGTCTACCCACGATGAAGCTGGGTTTTCTCTATCGGGCAGCTCGCTCAGAAGGAGCCATCGACGGCGTCCACCAACTCCGGTTCCGCGACGACAACCTGCCCGAACGCACGGGGTGGAAGGAGATCATCGCGGTACGAAGGGCCGGCGTCGTCGTGGCGAGGACCTCGGTCCCCGAGACGGACCGAAGCGCGGAGCTGAGCGACTACCCGACCGATCCTTTGAGCAGCCCGCCCCAGGACCTGGAGGCGCGCGTGCTCTTCACGGGGGTGCCGTCGCCGCCTGGATCGATGGCCGGTGCCGGCTCGACACGCGCGACTCTCGATGAGCCACGCACCAAGGCACGACCGGAGAGACTCCTCCAGCCGAGTCCGCCACCGTCCCAGGTCGCCTCGCCGCTCGCGCCGGCCGCCGACTCCATCAAGCTCCAGGCAAACCGCCAGGCGACACCCCGGAACGGGCTCACGGAGATGGTCACGACCAGGGAGATGGGGCCCGCGATCATCCTCCTGGCAGCCGTCGTGGCGATGGGGCTCGGTGCGCTCCACGCCCTGGAGCCAGGGCATGGCAAGACAGTCGTCGCCGCTTACCTCGTGGGCTCGCGAGGAACCGCCTGGCACGCCATGGTTCTTGGCCTCACCGTGACCCTCTCGCATACGGCCGGGGTGTACTTTCTTGGTGGGCTCACGCTCTATGCGTCACGGTACGTCGTGCCGGAGCGCCTGTTCCCGTGGCTCACCGGCATCTCCGGCCTGATGATCGCCGGCCTCGGCCTAGTCCTATTCTGGCAACGGTACTCGGGAGCGAGGCACGCTCATTCGCACGGCCACGAGCACGCCCACGTCCCCGGGGAGTCCCACGGGCACGTGCACGACGATGGCCAGGGTCTGGCGCACCGCCACTCGCATTTCGCACGCCATACGCACCACCATCACATCCACTCGACCACGTCGCGGGTGTCCCTACGCGACCTGATCGCCCTGGGCGTGAGCGGCGGCATTGTGCCTTGTCCCGCCGCGCTCGTGGTGCTGCTGAGCGCGTTCTCCATGCGTCGGACGGGTTTTGGGCTCCTCTTGATCGTGGCGTTCAGCGTCGGGCTGGCGGCGGTGCTGATCGGCATCGGGCTCTTGGTCGTCTTTGCGCGGCGCCTCATGGGCGGCTTCAAGGGTGACGGGGTGTTCGTCACGCGGTGGCTGCCCCTCACGTCGGCGGCTGTGGTGACCCTGCTCGGCCTCGCGATCGCGCTCCAGGCTGTAGGGGCGGGGATCCCGTTGGCTGTGGCTCTGAGCGTCCGTCGGTAGAGGAAGATGCGATGGAGACTTCGCTGTACGCGGCGCTCGGATTCTCCTTATCGGGGACTCTCTGCCCGTCCTCCTCAAGTCTTTATTTCGTGAGTCTCTTGCCACAGCCGATAGCCTCTCCGGGGCCCGAGCGTACGCGGCCGCCGGCGCAGCTTAGGAACCCGGGACGGTTTCCGTGCGTTTATCGGTCGCTTTCCGCGGGCCGAGACTCCGCTTTACCACCACCAGGAGGCTGCGCCATGAAAACCGTTGCGTTCCTCGCACTTGCCCTGGTCACGCTCATCCTGCCACCCGTCGTGGCAGATGATGCTCTCGTCAGGTTCGAGGGCGGGATCGGCGTCCACCCAGTCTCGAGATCCCGGAGATGATGGTCAGGAATGTGCGCCAGGTCTGCGAAGGCGGTGTACGGTGCTTCGACATCAGCCGGGAGACGGTGCGCTCGGCCACATCGAGGCCAAGCTTGAGAAGCTCGCCGTTGGTTCTGGGGGCACCCCACAGGGGATTGGCCGCGGCCATTTTCCTGACCAGGGCGGTGATCTCGGCGTTGACGGGTGGGCGGCACCCGGTGGGCCGGCCGGAGAACTGAGTCCAGTGCTCCCGGAAGCGGCACCGCTGCCACCGCAGAACGGTAGCAGGGGTTACGATGATGAGGGACTGCCGCCACCTGGTCCAGACCCTGACCAGCCCGACCCAGAAGAGGCGATCCGTCGTGCGAAGCTTGGTGGCGCAAGGCCATGTTCTCGAGGGCAAGTTGGCGATGGCCGCCGCAGAGGAACGGGAGGAGTCGAAGCAGGTGGAGCAAGAGGGTGATCATCGAGCCGAGATTGTCTCCGGATCAGCGCCGACAGATCAACGACTTGCCGCGGGCCGCGGTTTTGGCGAAGGACACCTCACGACCGTCGCGGAATTTTACAGTTCCGACGATACAGATCGCGAGCATGCAGCAACTTCCAGAAAAGATAGCGCTCGCCTTGTGGCACCGGCGTTGCACGAGGCTCGGTCGCAAACGAACGGAGGAGAGCATGCCCAAGCTGCTGGTCTGGTTCGTTGCCCTGGTCGTGTGGCTGGTCGCCGCGGCACCCGTGGGCGCGGACACGACGCCGCTCACGATCCTCGACCCCAACCTCCAAGTCACCACCTTCGTCAGCGGGCTGAATCAGCCAATCGGCATCGTCTTCATCGGGCCGAACGACGCCTTCGTGCTGGAAAAGGCATCGGGTCAGGTGAAGCGGATCATCAACGGCGTCGTTCAGCCGATACCGGTTCTCGACCTGGCGGTGAACTCGAACTCTGAGCGAGGCCTGCTGAGCCTGGTACTGCATCCGAACTTCCCGGCGACTCCGGACGTGTTCATTCGTTGGACGGAGAGCAGCACGGGCGCGGATAGCACGGGGGTGACCGACGTGCCGCTGCTCGGCAACCGCGTCGATCGCTTCATCTGGAATGGCTCGACGCTGACGCTGGCGCAGAATCTCATCCTGCTGCGCGCCCGCCAGACCGACAACATTGCGGTTCCCGGCCATCCAGGCACGAACAACGCGAACGAGAACGGCAACCACAACGGCGGCGTGATGCGGTTCGGGCCGGACGGCAAGCTCTATATCTTCATGGGCGACCAGGGCCGCAGAGGGTGGCTGCAGAACTTGCCGAACGGGCCGTTCTTGACGCCACCGATCGTCGACGACACGTTCGGGGGACCGCAACCGGACAACGCCCATCTCTCGGGCGTCATCCTGCGGCTCAACACGGACGGCACCGCACCCTCCGACAATCCATTCTTCGCAGTCGGCGCGTCGATGGGTGGCGAAGTCGGTGCCAATATCCAGAAAATCTACTCCTACGGCCATCGCAACGGCTTTGGGATGGCGTTCGACCCGCTGACTGGCTTCCTCTGGGAGACGGAGAACGCCGACGACGCCTTCGCCGAGCTCAATCGCGTGGTGCCCGGGATGAACGGCGGGTGGATCCAGGTCGCCGGCCCCCTGAGTCGCATTTCCGATTTCAAGCGCATCGAGACGACGCAGTTCGGCAGCGCGATGCAGCAGGTGCGATACCCGCCGACACGAATCGCGTACACCGCGAGTCTGGCGCTGTCTCGGATGTTCATGCTGCCCGGCGCCACCTACGTCGATCCCGAGTTCAGCTGGCTGTACGAGGTCGGACCCGCGGGCACTACCTTCGTCATAGGCACGGCTTTCGGGCCCGAGTACGACGGCACGCTGTGGATCGGCTCGGCGCGAAGCTTTGAGCAGGTCGGCGGAACCGGCGGCAGCCTCTACCGCTTCCGTCTCACCCCCGATCGTCTGCACGTGGACGTGAGCGCCGATCCGCGGCTGGCGGACGGGGTCGCGGACAACCTCTTCCGTCCGACGAAGTTTGACGGGACCGAGAGCGAGACGTTGATCATCGGACAGGGTTTCGGCACGACGCCGAGTATCGAGCAAGGCCCCGACGGCAACCTCTACGTCGTCTCCATAACCGACGGCGTGATCTACCGGATCAGCCGGCAGCCATCCTAGGGATGCGAGGAGCGCGGACTCTCATGACGTCAATTCCAGTACGGGTGCTCTGGATCGCAATGGTGGCCATCTGCGCGGCGGTCGGTGAAGTGCAGGCTGTGAACGTCGTCAGCAACGGCGGCTTCGACGCAGGCTTCCTTGGCTGGACGCGCGTCGATCAAGTTGGCGGTGACGGCACGTTCTTCCTGCAGACGGGCACGACGAGCCCGGTCAACGGTGACGCCGTCCCTTCGCCGCCGCAAGGCGTCACGGCGGCGATGACGGATGCACAGGGACCGGGCAGCCACGTCCTGTACCAGGACGTCGTCATATCGGCGGTCGTTCCGTCAGCCGCGCTCAGCTTCGATGTGTTCGTCGGCAATCGCGCTGACGCGTTCTTCACCCCGAACACGCTGGACTTCTCGACGCCGGCGCTCAACCAGCAGGCCCGCGTCGACATCCTGGGCTCGGGCGCCAATCCATTCAGTGTCGCCGCCTCCGACGTGTTGATGAACGCGTTCCGGACCAACGTGGGCGATCCACTGGTGTCGGGATACACGCACTTCGCCCTCGACGTCACCGCCCTGCTCAACGCCCACCTGAGCCAGACGCTGCGGCTGCGATTTGCCGAGGTCGACAACGTGAACGTCTTCCAGTTCGGCGTCGACAACGTCGCGCTCGACATCGGCACGCCGCAGGTAGTTCCCGAGCCAGCCTCCTGGGTGTTGCTTTTCACGGCGGGACTCGGACTGGCGTGGCGGCAGCGTCGCAGAGCCGGCCGCCAGACGTAAGCGGTTCGTGGCGGCGAGCTCGAGATCGGCTCGGGGTTCGCGGGCACGGACCAGCGCGGCTCCCAGCACAACGACGAGTTCTGCATGGATGGCGGCCAGGTGCGGACGCGCAATAAAAAAACGGTACCTCGCCAAACTATAGTCCTCTCTTCGGGGCGGCGTCGCACGCCGCCCCTCTTCTTCAAAACGGGGATCGGCACCAGCCGTTCCAAGTCGCCGACAGTTAGGCGGGCGCAGGGGCTGGCGTCGGTCGAGAGACAACCGGCTCCTCGCGGATCGCGAACACGAGCGCCGAGGCAACGAAGGCCAATATCGCCGCGGACACGAACGCCCCGGAGTAGCTGCCGGTCCACTCGAACACCCAACCGGCAAGCGCGGCGCCCAGCGCGGCACCGACTTGATGAGAAAACGAAATCCAACCCATGAGCTCGCCGACCGAGTAGCGGCCGAAGATGTTCGCCGTCAACGTGGTCGTGGGCGGGATCGTTGAAATATAGTTGAGCCCAAAGATCGCCGCCCACAGATGGAGCGTGGGAACGTTCCAGACGTAGAGCAGGAATACGAGGGAAAGGCCGCGAACGAAGTAGTAGGTCGCCAGGGGTCCTCGCCGGCCGACGGAGTCACAAATCCAGCCCGAGCCGACCGTCCCGACCATGTTCATCGCGCCCATTACACCCAGCGCTGTCGATGCCTGGATGGCGGTGAAGCCGTGCTCGAGCGCGTGCGGCATGAAGTGGGTGAGGATCATCCCCATCGAGGTGTAGCCGCAGACGAAATACGTCGCCATCAAGAGCCAGAATTGCGGGAAACGGGCCGCGTCGCTCACCGAGACGCGGCCGGCGCGCTGGAGTGCGGCGATCTCGGCGGCCGGCCGTAGTGGTCCCGTCGCGCCATAAGGCCGGAGTCCGCTCTCCTCCGGATCGCTCCGGATGAACGCCGCGCTGATCGGCAGCACCAACACCAGCAGCACGACTCCCAGCCCGAAGAAGCTCGCACGCCAACCCAGGGTGAGCATAAGCACCGTCGCGAGCGGGATGATGACGAGTTGGCTCGCCGACATCGCGGCCCCCACGATGCCCAACGCCAGCCCTCGACGCGCCTCGAACCATCGTGCGATGACCGCGCTTCCGGTGGGCTGGGTGGCACCGGCACCGGCCGCCGTGAGCAGCCCGGCGGTCAGATATATATGCCAGAGGTGATTAACGAAGGCCGAGCCGACCGTGCCGACCCCGAGCAATGCCAAGGACAGCACGATGACGCGTCGCGGGCCCCAGGAGTCGGCGAGTCGCCCGGCGAGCGGTCCAACCGCGCCGAACACGAGCAGCGAGACAGCCGCCGCGCCCGAGAGAGCGGCGCGAGACCAGCCGAAGTCGGCCTCCAGCGGTTTGATGTACACCCCGAAGACCGACCGGAGCCCCGTACCGCCGAGCATCGCGAGCGCGAGCGCCCCGAGGACGATCCAGGCCGGATGCACGCGAGAGCGGATCACGGCGTTAGGATGCCACGCCTCGGCCTCCTCTGTCTCTCACGGCAGGAGGCGACCGTGATGCAGGTTCTCGTCGTCAAAGAGAATCAGTCGCCTGCTTGAAACTCGGGCCGGCGAGCAGCCGCCTCAGCGCCGGCACCAAGTCACACGTGGGATAAAAGGGGTGTCGCCGGAAGATCTCCGCGTACTGCGCGTCGAGTGTCGTGAGGGCCTCGGCCTTGGTCCGCACGACGTCACCCACCTGGTCCAGGCGCTCGCGCGCAAACAGGAGGCTCCCAGGATCGACGTAGCCCGCCTGCATGAAGCCGCGTGTCTTCTTCGCACAGCGGCAGGGATTCGCCCGATTCACGAGCCCGCACCGGTCGTGCATGAAGCTGTGCAGGTCCCGGCGTGCGCGGGCCAGTCGTTGGCGGAAATTCTCGCGGCTGGTGTCGAGGAGCTCGGCCCCGACCCCGTCTGTGACTTCGAAGACCGGACTTCGCGCGGAGGACGAGTGCTCGATCCTCAGGGTCGGTGACGGGATCCTGGGCGAGGGGATTGCGAGTCAGGCGGCCGCCGGGCATTCAGTCACCGCTCCGTCGGTCGACCAAGCCGCCCCCGTAGCGGGCGGTGTAGACCAGTCGCCCGTTCACGTAAATGGTCTCTTGGCCCCAGAATCTCATCACGTCGCCCTCGTAGGCATTCCGGTATGAAAATTGGCCTTCGGTGAAGGCCTCGGGACCACGGACAGGAAACTCAGGCGGAGCCTCGCGCAAGGCCCGCTGTAAGAACGAATAGACCGAGTCGACGTTTGCGTCGTCGACCTGTCCGTAGTAGACGGCCATCCAGACCGGCTTGCCCCCGAGGAACACGACTTCCCGTCCGCCATACGGCTCCCCGCCAAAGTAGTTGTCGTGGAACCTCCAGTCGCCATGCTCGAGGACAATGGTCGTCGAGTGATCGGCTTCCCGGCTTTTGACGGCACTGCGGCCGGCCGCATAGCCACGTCGACTGGCATCCAGCAAGAACTGCAGAAGGGCTATCTGATCCATATCGTGTCCTCCTGTCTCCCTGTTTCTTTGGACACGCTACTTGTGGGAGTGTGACAGCCCGGTGACCCAACGGCGCCTTCGACAGCGCCGGTGACCTTCGATCTCATGCGCGGGCCGGGATTGGCCTGGGGCTCGGTCTTCCCATGGCCCGGACGACGACAAGACCAGAAATGAGCGTCAACGCCGCGACCAGGTGAATCGCCGCCGCAAGCCCGACGAGGTCTGCGACGACACCGGAGAGCAGCGCGCCGACGGCATAGCCGAGGTCACGCCAGAATCGGTACACGCCGAGGCTGGTCGCGCGCCACGTCGGGTGCACATGGTCGGTGATGGCCGCCAGCAGTGTGGGATAGACCATCGCCGTGCCGAGTCCTTGCAGCGCGGCTCCAGCCAACCACGCGACATAGGTCGGAATGAGGACCGTCAACCAGATCCCTCCGGCTTGGACGATCATGCCTCCAGCGATCAACTCCTTCCGGCCGAAGCGGTCCGACAACGGTCCGGTCGCGACCTGCAGAACGCCCCACACCATGGGGTAGACCGCCTTGACGAGGCCGATGCTGGCAACGCCGAGACCATAGCTGGCAAAGAACAAGGGATAAAGACCCCAGGACATGCCGTCGTTGAGATTGTTCACGAGGCCCGCCTGACAGGCCGCGAAGAGGCTCACGTTCCCGAAGCTCGTGACGAAGAAGACGTGGCCTAGCGATGGACGGACACTGCTCGCCGTCTGGAGCGCCGCGGCCGCTTCGAGGTACGCGAAGGGACGTGTCTCTCGGACGAACAGCACGGAGACGGCGAGGCCGACGATCGCGACGACGATCCCTAGATAGAAGGGCTGCGGCCGCAGCGCCGTGTTTGCGGCGATGTAGCCGGTCACCCATGACACCACGCCGACCGCGAAGTACCCGGCGAACTCATTCAGCCCCAAGGCGAGCCCGCGACGCTTCGGGCCCACCAGATCGACTTTCATGATCACAGTCATCGACCACGCCATTGCCTGGTTTGCTCCGAGCAGAATGTTGGCGAGGTCGACCCACCACCATGCGGGCGCGTAGATGATCAGGAAGGGCACCGGTAGTGCGAACAGCCACCCGATAACCAGGATGGGCTTCCGGCCCAGGCGATCGGACGCACGGGCCGCGATCAGGTTGATAACGGCCTTCGTCACGCCGAAGCTCACGATAAAGGACGTTATTGCGGTCTTCGAGCTGAGGCCGAACTCCTGCTCACCCAGGAGTGGCAGCAGTGTCCGCTCCAGGCCGACCATGGCCCCGACGAAGGAATTTAGGACCACGAGCAGCGCGAACTGCGGGAGATTCTCCCGCAGTCCGAGCCGCATCTCGCTCATTCGCCCGTTAGGTTGCGGCGGCGATTCACGGCGAAGACTTCGGGCTGCGGCGGAAGATCCTTCAGTACGAAGTCCACGAACTCCGCTCTCGAGGCGGCTCGGAGCGCCGGATTGAAACGACGCTCGAAGCCGATCGTGGAACCCGGCTTACCGCTCAGACCTTTACCGCACGCCGCGCCCCCGAAATGGGCGGGAAAGATTTCGAGGTGATCGGGCAGCATCATGATCTTGCTGTGAAGGCTCTCGTGGAGCTGCTCTGCGAGCATCGCTTCCGAGCCAGATCCAATGAGGTCTGGGCGACCGACCCCACCCGAGAACAGCGTATCGCCGGTCAGGACAAACCAGGGCTCCGAGGCCCGCGTCTTGTCCGTGACCAGGATCGAGACGCTGTCCGGTGTATGTCCTGGCGTGTGGAGGATCGAGAGCACCACATTGCCAAGATCGTGTCGCTCCCCATCCTCGACGTTGAGGTGTGGGAACTCGACTGGCGCCGACTTGTGGAAAATCACCGGGGCGCCGGTCTCGGACGAGAGACGACGAGCGCCAGACAGGTGATCAGCCTGGACGTGGGTCTCGAAGATGTGTGTGATCCGCATGGACTTCTGAGCGGCGGCTTCGAGGTAGGGCTCGATGTCGAGCTGTGGATCCACCACAGCGCAGCAGGCTGCGCCCCCTCAGCCAAACAGGTAGCTGGCGCAGCCGGTTTTCGGCGACAGGAAGTGGCGAAAAATCATAAGGGCCCTCCTTTCAAGTTCTAGACTTGTCATACGCCAGGCTGTGCTATAGGGTCCAATACGAACTTTGGATCTTATGTATAGGGAAAACCCGAATGACACTACGTCAGCTTGAGGTCTTTCTCGCCGTCGCCCGGGAAAAGAGCTTCAGCCTGGCGGCGAAGAAAATCCATTCGTCCCAGCCGACGCTGTCTGAACACATCAGCGAGCTCGAAAGCGAACTGGGAAAGCAGCTGTTCTTCCGTCGAGGACGCCGCCGGGTCGTCACCGTGACCGAGGCAGGCCGTGTCTTCGAGCAGTTTGCGGAGCGTGCCGTCTCGGCGGTCGAGGGCGCGCGCCAGGCGCTCGCGGACCTGGATGGTCTGGCTCACGGGTCGCTCTTGGTCGGGGCCAGCACGACGCCGGGGCTGTACGTGCTGCCTAGGATCGTTGCGGCGTTTCGGACCAAATACCCCGGCGTGGATGTGAAGCTCCAGATCGCGAATTCTCAGGCCATCGAGGGACGAGTCAGGGAACGCGAGCTCGATCTTGGGATCGTCGGCGGGCATGCTCTCAGGCCGGGAGAGGAATGTCTGACGGCCGGAATGCGCGATGAACTCGTTCTCATTGTCTCGCCCGAGCACGCATGGGCTCAACGTCGGGAGATCGCCCCCGACTCGCTCGCCGATCAGCCGTTGCTTGTGCGCGAGGAGGGATCTGCGACCCGCAGCGTCACGGAACGCGCGCTGCAGCGGGCGCATGTCAAGTTCCGCGTGGCGATGGAGCTCGATCATACGGAAGCGATCAAGCAAGGCGTGATGGCTGGGCTGGGCGTTGCCTTTGTTTCAGTCTATGCCGTGCGCGGAGAAATGGCCACGGGGCGACTCCGCGCCCTGCGGCTTCGAGGCGTTCGCATTCAGCGACACTTCCACGTCATTCACCATGAGGCGCGGAGGGTCACGGCGAGTGCACGGGCCTTCATGGAGCTCCTCGACCAGACGGCACGCGAGAGGAAAGGTCCATGGCTACTCGAGAAGAAGACATCATCCGGCGGTACTTCGATGCTTTCAACAAGCACGACCTCGAAGCCGTGATCGCTTGTTTTCATCCGGAGCCGGTGGTCGTCGACAGCGAGGGCCGGCGGCATGAAGGTGTGGACGCTATACAGCGATTGTATCGGTTCCAGTTTTCACTAGCCGCCGACGGTCGGTGCGACCTCCGGTCTCTCGTCGGGTACGACGGCCGCGGAATGGTGGAGTCACTTTTTCAAGGCACCCTCGGTCGCGATGGGACGGTCATCAAGGCGCTCGGCGCCGAAGTGTTCGAGTTCGCTGACGAGCGGATCAAGGAAATCCACGACCATCATCGGATCGTGGACTGACTCAGGGCGCTGAGGAACTTCGCGACGACGGGATTAGAGCCGAACGACGCCTCTGCTGGCAGCGTGATGAAGCAGTGCGGTCAGACCGAGAAGCGCCCTCTCCATTGGCCGACGCCGCCAGTTCAATGCCGCCGAAGAACAGGATCACACCGAGCACCGGCATCGGGAATAGGCGGAAGAGGGTGTCTACCGAGTCGGACAGGAAAAACGCGACGACCAGAAGCAATGTTCCAAGGATCACGAGCGCGCCACCCGTTCGAGCTCCGAATCGGATGTGTCCAGCCATCCCGCCCGCGCCCCGGCACATTGGAACGCCACCGAGCATGGCTCCAAGCAAATTCATCACACCGTGATCGGCGGCGAGCAGCCGGACGCTGACGGGGCGGGCTGGAAAGAGCGCATTGTTCTCCTCTGCTGTGGCGATGATCGCATTACCGAGGGTCACAGCACCGCTTTCCTCTTGACCTTCTAGTCACTGGAAGGTCTATCGTTGGCGGAACTCAAGCGAGGGAGGCGAGTCGATGGCACACGGCCTTACGATCGGCCAGGTCGCCAAGACAAGTGGCGTGGCGGCGAAAACGATCCGCTACTACGAGCAGATCGGTGTATTGCCGACACCGAGCCGCGCTGCGTCGGGGTATCGATTGTACGATCAGCCCGGCGTGGAGCGGCTGCGGTTCATCCGTCGGGCTCGTTCGCTGGGGTTGCCACTTCAACAGCTCAAGACACTGATGGGCACCCTCAACGGTGGCCCGCGTTCTGCTCTGCGTCCTCGGCTTTGCGCGCTAGTTCAAGGACAGCTCGACGTCGTGAAGAATCAGATAGCCGAGCTCGAACTGCTTCGGCAGCAACTCGAGCGAATTCTCCAACGAATTCGGACTTCGGGAGCCAGGCCTCACGGGACCGTATGTCAATGCCTGGAGACGAAGAATGATCTAGCGCCGACCGCGACCTAAAGCCTGACCGTCCTCGTCCGCAACGAGCTCATGACGTCTGCGGTTAGGCAACAGCAGCGTGCGCCGATAGCGGTACTCGCGGCTGCGTTCTTGTTCAATCTCGGCCAAGGCGTGCTGCGCCCTTCGATGCCACTCTATCTCCAACGCACATTCTCCGCGAACTACCGGATGGTGACCTTGATCCCCGTCGTCTTCGGCGCCGGCAAATGGATCGCCAACCTGCCGACCGGATACCTGTTGGACAGTCTCGGACGTCCGCTCATGGTCGCCGGGTTGACGCTGATCGCACTCATCGATGTCCTCAGCGTCATGACGTCGCGTTTCGACGTCTTCCTCGGGTTGCGCGCGCTGGGCGGACTGGGTTGGGCCACGTTCGCGACCGTTGCCACGACCGCCACCGTCAGCGGGCCCGAGCCGCAACGCAGAGGCCGGGCGATCAGCTTGCTGCTGATGAGTGAAACATTGGGACTGTTGCTGGGCAGCGCCGCGGGCGGCTGGCTATATCAAGGAATTGGAGTCGCCAGCCCATTTCTCTTCGAGGCCGCGTGCATGGTCGTGGCAGCGCTCACGGTCTTGCACTGGGCATCACTCGCCGCCGCCACACCTTCCCGGCAACGATCGCAGGATCGACGCGCTTTGAGCACAGTGCTACGGACACCGGGCGTGATTCTCATGGGTGTGACGACCGCGCTGTTGACGGCCATTCAGGTCGGTGTTCTCGTGTTCCTGTTCCCTCTCTACCTGCTCACGCACGCGGGTCTTGGTCCGAAGGCTGTCGGCACTGTCGTCAGTTTGAGCGTGCTCGGGCGACTCATGGCGTTATGGCTGGGCGGCACCCTCTCCGATCGGTGGGGGCGGATGCCCGTGCTGATTCCAGGCTTACTCGTCTACGCCCTATTGCTGGCTGGCACGTCACGGCTCACGGGGCCGATCCTCCTCGGCGTCTGTAGCTTAGCCATCGGAGCTACGGCAGGCTTCGTCGCCGCCGTTCCAACAGCACTGACGAGCGACCAGGTTGCGCCTCCACTCCAGGGCATCGCGATCGGCTGGATCCGGACGATGAGCGATAGCGGCCAGATCGTAGGCCCGCTGGTGATGGGCGCTCTCGCGGACGCCGTCGATCTCTCCGCCCCATTCCTGATGGGAGCCGCACTACTCACGGGAACGGCATGGGAGTGCCGCCGTCAGGCAAGGGCCACGGCTGCTGCCAATGCCGAAGGAGGGGGCGACCCGTGACCACGGCGGCCGGCGGGGTACTGGTCATCGCCGCCCATCCCGACGACCCGGAATTCTTGGCTGGCGGCACCGTCGCCCGATTGGCCAGAGAAGGCCGGGAGATCGCGTACGTCATCGTAACCAACGGCAACAAAGGTTCGGGTGATCGCAACGTCACTTCGGTGGAACTGATACCGATCCGAGAGGAGGAACAGCGACAAGCTGCCCGAGTGCTTGGAGTTCAAGGCGTGGAGTTCCTCGGCTACGAGGACGGCGAGCTGGAGGACACGCGGGACCTACGGCTCGACATCAGCCGCGAGATCCGACGGTGGCGACCGGACCTGATCATCACGCTCAACCCATACCGCACGTACAGCAACTTTCCCGGCTGGCATCGGGACCATCGGACCACGGCACGTGTGGTACTCGACTGCGTCTACCCGCTGGCCCGGGACCACCTCTCGTTTCCCGAACTGCTGCCCGACTATGAGCCCCATAAGGTGAACTTCGTAGGCTGCTCGACGGGCAGATCGGACGGGCGGGCGCCCTTGAAGATGCGATCGACATAGGTGGCGAGGTGGTGGTAGACCTCCTTCATGTCGGCGCCGTAGCACATGAGCCCGCCAGCCTCGACGAAGTCGCGGAATTCGTACAGTGCGGGAAGTCGGTGGCGTGTCGCCAGGGCGACGATCCGATCCCGATGGATGTTGAAGAACGGGTTGGCGCTCACGAGCAGGGCATCCGCGCGGCTCCGCGCAGCCTGCGCAATAGCCGCGTCCAGCTCCTCCACGCGGCTGACGAACGTGATCGGTAGCGCCTCGACGCCAACGCTCCGGGCCGCATCCTGAACTGCGCGCCTCGTCCGGCCCGGATCGGCTAGCGCGGGGACCTGGAGCGTCGCCAGCCGCCGGACGGTCGGCACCGCGTCCTTGAGCAACTCGATCCGTTTCACGTACAACTCCAGCGTGAGGTTCGCAATGCCGGTGAGATTGCCCTCCGGTCGGCCCAGGGTGTGAACGAAACCCATCTCCACCGGATCGCCCGTGATGAACACGATGGGGATCGTGGTCGTGGCCCGCTGGGCGGCCCGGACCGCGACGGCAGCCTCCGCCACGATCACATCGACATTGAGCCGGGTGAGCTCGGCGGCCAGGGCTGGGAGCCGGTCCACCGCGTCTTTCGCATACCGCTCGTGAAGTGTGTAGGCGGGCCCCTCGATGTGACCGAATTCCCGCATTCCTCGCAGGAACTCGGCCCGCAGTCGAGGCTGCGGGACCAATGCAAGCCAGCCCACCTGCTTGGCCCGGACCGCCTGCTGCGCCCCGGCGGCCAGCGGTGCGGCGAGTGCAGCCACACTACCGACGATGAAGGCCCGCCGGTCCATCACCGGCTGGCCTGATCCCCTTGCGCCGTCATCAGCGTGGCTTGGGAGGCGCCGGTCGACGCGGTGGCGGCCGTCGCGGTGGACGTGTCGGCTTCGGCACCGGCGGGGCGGGCGCTGTTTTCGTGCGGAGCCAGCCCCTCGAGGTTTTGGCGTGATCCGCGACTTCTCAATCAATCACCTGGTCGGCCCGCGCCAGCAGCGAGGGCGGGATGGTGAGGCCGAGCGCCTTATACTCCTCCGGACATTCTCCTGACCAGGGGACAGAAAAGAGGAGGCAGAAGAGGGGAAGAGGCGGCCGCACATGGCGGCCAGGGGCTTGCTGACCAGAGGACCGCCGAGTGCGGAGCCCTCGGAGGCTCACGCGAAGAGTGTCCCAGTCGGCAAGAGAACGGTGCGGGAGG
>QHSU01000110.1 GCA_003220535.1 Candidatus Rokuibacteriota bacterium | reverse complement strand
GGCCGCAGATCATGGCGGCCATCGGGGGCATCGACATCGCGCTCTGGGACATCAAGGGCAAGCACGCCGGCCTGCCGGTCTGGCGGGTGCTGGGAGGCGAGCCGCGCCCGATTCCGACCTACGCGACGGGAGGCTACTACCGTCCCGGGGCGCCGGACAAGGTTTATGCCGAGGAGCTCGCAGGCTTCGTGCAGGCCGGGTATCGCGCCGTCAAGCTCAAGACCGGCGCCGGCAGCCCGGCGGACGAGGCGAGGCGGGTGCGGACGGTGCGCGAGGCCATCGGCAAGGACATCTCCCTGATGCTCGACATGAACGCGCCGTACGACGTCGACGGCTGCATCGAGTTCGCCCGCCGGGTCGAGCCGCTCGACATCTACTGGCTGGAAGAGCCGCTGCACTGGTATTTGCAGCCGGCGGATTTCGTGCGGCTGGCCGCCGCCACCTCGATACCCCTCGCGCACGGCGAGCGCGAGCTCACCCGCTTCACGGTGCGCGACTTCATCGCCACCGGCGCGATCCGCTATGTGCAGTTCGACAGCACGCGCGCTGCGGGTTTCACCGAGGGCCTGCGCGTCGCCGCGCTGGCCGAGCAGCACGCGGTCATGATCGCGCCGCACACCGCGCCCGAGCTGCACGCGCATCTCGTCGCGGCCCTGCCGCGCTGCGGCTTCGGCGTGGAATCGCACGGCGATGCGGCGCGCAACCCCCTGTCGCACCACCTCCTGGTCGGCGGCCCCGAGACGCGCGACAGCTTCGTTCACCTCAACGACAAGCCGGGCTTCGGAGTGGAGATCGACTGGGACTACGCCAAGCGCTACGCGGCCTGATCCGGGTCGCGCGGCTGCTACGCGGGGACCGCGCCACCCATCGTCGTGCGATGCATCAAGCGGCGCTGGGGCATGTCGTAGTCCTGGATCGCCCGGTGCTGGACCATGCAGTTGTCCCACATCAGCACGTCGCCCGGCCGCCACTGGTGGCGATACACGAACGCGGGCTTGATGATGTGATCCGCCAGGGCGGCGATCAACGCCTCCGCCGCGTCGGATTCCATCCCGTCGATGCCGGTGCAGTCGTCGCGCATCACGTAGAGGCACTTGCGGCCCGTCCGCGGATGGGTCCGCACGATGGGATGGCGAACCGGTGGGTTACGGTCGATTTCCGCCTGCGTCGGCGTCAGGGCCCGCTTGCGTCCGCGAAATCGAACACGGCTCGCCGTCCCTCCAGGCTTCGCTTCATCGCATCCGGCAAGGCGTCCCAGGCCGCGGCGGCGCTGGCGAACTCGGTGTCGCCCAGCGGGAGCCCGTGCAACTCGGGGATCTCGATGGCGTACAGGATGGTCCCGCGCGGTGGTCTCGCGGTGTAGCACATGTCGCTGTGCCAGTTCTCGCCGGCGCGGCGGACGCCGGTCGGCCGACCGCCCTCGGTGATGTTGGACAGGACGACGATCTCGGGGTTGCCGGGCACGCTCCAGCGCTCGCCGAAGATGTTGAATTCGATCTCGCCGAAGCGGCGCGTGAACGCCACCTGCTGCGCGGGCGTGATCGACTGCCCACGGAAGAAGATGACGCCGTATTCGTCGTAGGCGCGTTCGATCGCGGCGAACGTGGCGTCGTCGAGCGGCCGGGAGAGATCCACCCCGGCGATCTCCGCGCCGAGCACGGCGGCGGTCGGAACGACTTTCATGGACATTGGACGATCCTATCATCCCTGGATCTGGCCGCTCGCCTGCCGTATGGTTCCGGCGGAGGGAGGACATCCAGCATGGCACGACTGAATGGGAAGGTGGCGGCGGTGACCGGCGGCGCCTCGGGGATCGGCGAGGCCACTGTGCGCCGGTTCGTGACGGAAGGGGCGAAGGTGGCGTTCGCAGACCGCGATGTCGAGCGGGGAAAGCGGGTCGCGGCGGAGATCGCGGCGAGCGGCGGCCAGGTCATATTCGTGGAAGCGCACGTGCAGCGTGAGGTGGAGGCCGCGGACTTCGTTCGGCAGGCCGCGCAGCGCTTCGGCCGGCTCGACATCCTCGTCAACAACGCCGGAGTCCGGCTCTATCACACGGTGGAAGAGGCCAGCGCCGAGAGCTGGGACGAGATCCTCGGCGTGAATCTCAAGGGGTACGCGTTTTCCGCGAAAGCGGCGATTCCGTTCCTCCGGCAGGCCGCCGGAGGCAGCATCGTCAACGTCGCCTCGGTGCGGTCCGTGACGAGCATCGGCAAGACGACGCAGTACGACACCACCAAGGCGGCGGTCGCGGGGCTGACACGCGGGATGGCGGCGGATCACGCCGCGGACGGCATCCGCGTGAACGCGGTCTGCCCCGGGCCGATCTATACGCCCTTTCACGAGAAGCGCAATCAGGCGATCGGCCGCACGTTTGACCAGTACCGCGATGACGCCGCCAAGGGGACGCTGCTCCGGCGTCACGGCACGCCCGATGAAGTCGCCGCCTGCATCCTGTTTCTCGCCTCGGACGACGCCTCGTACGTGACCGGCACGCTGCTCTTCGTCGACGGCGGCTACACCGCGATGTAACCGGCCGACCTCGGCCGACGAAAGGAGCTTCGCATGGGACGCCGCGTCCTCTTCCTTTTCCTCCTGTCGCTCGCGATCCTCGTGGCCGCGCCGGTGGCGGCGCAGGAGGCCGTACGCCTCGGCGTCCTGACGATCCGCTCCGGACCGATCGCCTCGTGCGGCCGCCAGATGGAGGAAGGGCTCCAGTTCGCTTTGAAGGAGCGCGGCGGCATACTCGCCGGCCGCAAGGTCGAGGTGTTCTTCGGCGACTCGGCCGGCCAGCCCGACCAGACCCGCGCCAAGACCCTCGAGCTGGTGGAGCGCAACAAGGTGCACGTGCTGACCGGGCCGGTCGCCGCGTTCGAGGCCTACGCGATCAGCGACTACGTGCGCCAGACCGAGACCCCGATGGTCATCTCGCCGGCCGCGGCCGATGACATCACGCAGCGGAAGACCAATCCGTGGTTCGTGCGGGCCACGATGAGCGGCTCGCAGGTCACGCACCCGCTCGGTGAGTACGCGGCCAAGAAGCTCGGTTACAAGCGCATCGCCACGATCTCCGACGACTTCGCTTACGGCCACGAGCACACGGCCGGCTTCCAGCGAACGTTCGAGGAAAACGGCGGCAAGATCGTGCAGAAGCTCTGGCCGCCGATCGTCACACCCGACTACGCCCCGTACATCGCCCAGCTCCAGACCAACGCCGACGCCGTCTACGCGGGCTTCGGCCCGACCAACGGCCAGCGCTTCCTCAAGCAGTACTCGGAGTTCGGGGTCAAGCTGCCCGTGCTCGGCATGGTAACGACCACCGAGGAGTCGAGCCTGAAGTCGATGGGCGACGAGGCGCTCGGCGTGATCACCCCCGGCACCTACAGCGCAGCCATCGACACCCCGACCAACCGCAAGTGGGTTCAGGCGATGCGCGCCGAGTACAAGGACGATCCCGGCTACTGCGCGATCGGCGGCTACCTCGGCGTGCTCTTCATCGAGGCCGGTATGAAGGGCGTCAACGGCAAGATCGAGGAAAAGACCGCCTTCATGAAGGCGCTGCGTGCCGTGCAGCTCGCCGACACGCCCCAGGGGCCGATCCGGCTCGACGCCTACGGCAACCCGATCGTCAACGTCTACATCCGAAAGGTCGAGCGGCGCGAGGGACGGCTCATGAACGTCGTTATCGACTTGTACCGCGACGTGAGCCAGTTCTGGAAGTACGAGCCGGCCACGTTCCTGGCCGCGCCGGTCTACTCGCGCGACTACCCGCCGTCGAAGAACATCGAGTGATCGGTCGCCACGGCAGCGGTACCACCTCCCCCTCGAACACCGTGTCAACTCTCTGGCAGTCCCGCCTTGCGAACTCCCTCGGCGATGCGCTGAAAACTCCTTGCGGAAAGTTGGATGGTCGGAGGCGGCCGATCCTTCCTCGACCAGCTTCTGCACAGTAAGTCCTGGTCGTAGCTTCAGGAGCTCCGCGATCGCGGTGGCCGCCTCGGCGGTCTGCCCTCGCCAGGCGTAGGCGGACGCGAGATCGACGTAGGCGAACCAGAACGTCTTACCGGTCGCAATCGACTTGAGGCACGAGTCGATGGCCGAGGCGTCGCGCGCCAGATGCGTGTACGCGTGGCAGAGGACGAAGTACCAGACATAGAGGTCGGGATCGCGCGGACTCAGACGTATCGCCCTCTCGACCGGTGCGACGGCCTCCGCTGCCCGACCGATCAAGATCAAGTTCCGGGCTCGACCAACGTGTGCCGCCGCAAGGTTGCGATCGAGAGCGATAGCCCTGTCGAAGGTCGCAAGCGCCGCGTCGAACCGGTTCGATAGTCCGAGCGCCTCGGCTTTCACGGAGTGAGCCTGGGCATAGTTGGGCGCGGCGGCGATGGCTTGCGTGGCGGCCTCGTCGGCACGAGCCAGCACCTTGGCAGACTCGGGATCCCAACGGTTCCGGTGGACGAGCACGAGGGCCTGGGCGAGTCCGACTCGAGCCTGACCGTTCTCGGGATCGATTCGAAGGGCGTCCTCGAACAGCGCGACCGCCTTCTCCACGTCTTCCCGGTTTGGCCCTCCGTTGAGGATGGACCAACCCCGCATCGTGAGGTCCATGGCGCCTGGGTTGGCGCGATGCGCCCGGCGGCCCTCGACATTGACGAGCTCGACACTGAGCGTCCTGGCAAGTCGGCTCGAGATGCCGAAGTTGTCCTGGGCGGTCGCCAGCGTGGTTTGATCGACATCGATCTGATCGCCCCAGAGATTCGCGCCGGTACCCGCGTCGATGAGCTGCGCGTTGACGCGGACTGTGCCGCCCATCCTGCGTACGCTTCCATCGAGCACATACCGGACGCCCAACTCGCGGCCGATTCGCCGGATATCGACGGTCTGGCCCTTGAACGTGAACGCGGTATTCCGGGAGATCACGAAGCTTCCAGCGAGTCGCGACAGATCGCTGGTCAGATCCTCCGTGATGGCGTCGGCGAAGTAGTCCTGGCTCGAATCGCCGCCAAGGTTTCGGAAGGGGAGCACGACGATAGAGAGACGCGGCGCCTCGGTGCTGTCCGCTCGCTGACCTGGAAAGATCGGCGAGCCCATCCACCACGCACCTCCCGACCCCAGGAGGACCAGAAGCGCCGCCAGAAGACTCCAGACGATCCAACGCCTGCGGCCCGTCATGGCGGGGCGCCTGACGGCCGTGACGGCGGACGCGGAGGATGATCCCGGAATGTTGACGCGATACATGCGAACGGGCTGCTCGATGTTCTTGACGTGACGCTCGCCCACATCCTCGAAGGTGAGAGGCAGCTTGCCGCGGACCTGATCGTAGACGGTATTCGACACGAGCATGCCACCCGGCTCGGCCAGGGCTTCCAGCCGGGCCGCGATGTTGATGCCGTCACCGTAGATCCGGTGTTCGTCGTGGATCACATCTCCCAGATTGATCCCAATGCGAAACCGCATGCGGCGACTCTCGGGCACCCCTTCGTTGCGCCCGGCCATGACGGTCTGGATCTCGACTGCACACTCGGTGGCGCCGATGACGCTGGGAAACTCGGCCATGATGCCGTCGCCGGCAGTGTCGATGATCCGCCCCCCGTGCCGGCCGATCAACGGCAGGATCGCGCTCTGATGGGCCTTGAGGTCCCGCACGGTGGCGGGCTCGTCCGCGTGCATGAGCCGGCTGTAGCCCACGATGTCGGCGGCGAGAATGGCGGCGAGCCGACGCGGGATCGAAGGCTGTTCGTCCATGATGCGTTACACCGCGATGTAACCGACGCGCCTTGGCCGTACGAGTCAGTGGCCGAGCGGGACCGCCAGCACCGCCGCGGGCCGCCGTCCGACCGTGTAGGTTTCCAGCGGCTTCAGCGCGCCGGTCCCACCGTCGACCCGGTACGAGGCGAGACGTCCGGATGCCGTTCCCGCGGAGAACAGGAACGTCCCCGTCGAATCGAGACCGAACGCGGTGGGCACCGCCTCGGTCGGCGCATGCCCGGCGGGCGTCAGGCGCCCGGTTGCCGGGTCGACGGCGAACCCGGCGATGCTGTTGTGGCCGCGGTTGCCGACGTAGAGGAACCGGCCCGACGGCGTCAGATAGATCTGCGAACAGGTATTGCGCACGGTCACACCCTCGGGCAGAGAGCGCGTCGTTCCCACGGCGGAGAGGGTGCCGGCGGCGCGGTCCAAGCGGTAGGCCGTCACGCTGCAGCCCTGCTCGTCGGAGAAATAGGCGAGATCGAGCGTGGGATGGAAGCAATAGTGCCGCGGCCCGATTGGTCCAGGCGGGTCGAGCTTGAACGGCGCGTTGGGGCTGAGCCGTCCGCTCGCCGCGTCGAACCGGAACTGCGCGATGAAGTTCGGGCCGGGGATGTTTTTGGGCGGCTCCAGGACGTTGTCGTTCTGCCGGGCGATGTGCGGCACGAAGGCGAAGCGGTTCGACGGGTCGGTCAGGATCGCGTGCGCTCCCGGCGCGGTGTTTTGCCGGTCGAGCGCCGGCCCGCTCACCGCGCCGTCGCTTCGGAGCGGATGCACGGCCGCGTACCCGCCCTGGTAGTGGGCCGACAGGAGGTATTTGCCGGCGCGGTCGGTGGCGAGATAGGTCGGCCAATGCTCGGTCGCGACGCGCCCCAGCGATGTCAACGCACCGCTCGCCGGGTCGATGCGATAGCTCTCGATGGCCGGCGCACCTCGATAGCCGACGTGCAGGACGCGCCGGTCCGGGCTTAACGCGAAGACCGACGGCGCGCCGGCGGCCGGCGTCTCGCCGCTCGGCACGAGCTTGCCGGAGCCGGCGTCGATACCGAAGCTCACGATCTTGTCGTCTTCCTGCAGGCCCACGTACAGCACGTCCGGCATGTCGTTCCTCCTGTGTCTCGCCTTCGATCGCTACTGCTGAACCATGCCCATCCAGAACATGATCTTGCCGCCGACGTCGACGTCGTACTTGTGTACGAAAGTGAGCTTGCCGTCGTCGCCGATACGGAAGACCGACAGACCGGCCGGGATGGTCCGGACCGCGTCGCCGTCTCTCACGTCCACTGGAAGATTGTGCTGGGCCACGAGCGTGCGTCCACTTGGATCGATGTGGAACGTGCGCGGATGGATGGCGCGGGTCTCGATGTGCTGGATCGGGCTCGGCTCGCCGGTCGACTGATCGATCGAGTAGACGACGATGCTGTTCTCGCCGCCCTTGAACACCTTCTTGCCCTGGAAATCAACCGTGTCCTGGGCGCGATTGGCCCCATACAGGAACCGGCCGTTCGGATGCACGTGGACCGTGCCGGCCGCCTGCCGCGATCGGCGGTTCGTCGGCTCGGCCAGCGTTTCCGCGCGGAAGGCGATCTCCGGATTGATCCGGCCGTTTTCCAGCTTGTACGTGTACATCTTGTTCTGGGTCTCGATCGAGACGTACATCCAGGGCTTCGTGGGATGAAAATCGAGATGCCGAGGCCCGAAGTTTCTGCCTCCGTCGGGGCCGATCGACACCTCGTTGGTGAGCACCCCGTTCTTGTAGTCGAAGACTTTGAGCGCGCCGGGGTCCTCAGCCTTGGTCGGGGTGCCTTCGTTGCCGCGCGTCACCAGAATCGCCAGCCGGTTGTCAGGCGTGACGCGCACCTGATGCGCGAAGATGCCGGCGTCGATCGAGCCCGGCTGCTTCACTTCCTCGCCGGGCGTGAAATCGGGGTTGATCCGATAGACGCGCAACGCGCTCGGATTGTTGAACGCGACCAGGATGTTCTCCGAGGGGATGTCCGTGGTCATGTGGATCGGCCGAGTGGGCAGCCGGATTGCCTCACCGTGCTTGGTGAGCGCGCCACTGGCGGGGTCGATGCGAAACGCGGTGACGTGATGCTCGGTCCCTGCCGGTCCGTATCCGGATGCGCTACTGCTGGTCGCGACGTACAGATACCGCCGCGAGACGTGCGGCCAGGCGTATTGCACGCCCGCGGGCAGGGTGACGGTGGCGCGCTTGATCAGCGCTGCGCCCGCGACGTCGACGTCGTAATGCGTGAGATCGGCCCCGACGTTGGCGTAGAGCGCGACCTTGCGCGTCTCCGGCTGGGCGAACGCGACTCGCGGTGCGCTCATGCTAGCTACGGCCAGTGACAGGAACGTTCTGCGGCTGACCATGGGCTCTCCTTCTCCGGTGGATCACGGAGCATCCTCCTGGGTCGGGCTCGCCTGTGTGGGGTGCGGCACAGGCCCAGACAGGATACTCTCGATGCCGATCGAGGGGAGGGAAGCGTGATGCGCATCGTGGATGCTCAGATCCATCTCTGGGGCAGCGGTTTGCCCAGCAACATGGCCCACCGCCAGGTCACCTCGTTCACCACCGAGGAGGCCGTGGGCCTCATGGACGAGGGCGGTGTCGATGCCGCCGTGATCCACCCGCCGGGCTGGGACCCCAAATCGACCGAGATGGCCTTCAAGGCCGTGCGAGACTTTCCCGGCCGCTTCGCCATCCTCGGCGCCTTCCCGCTGAGCTCACCGGACAAGCGCGGCCTCGCGGACATGTGGCGCAGCCAGCCGGGCATGCTGGGCCTGCGCTACGGATTTCTTCAGGAGCCGATGCGGGGCTGGCTGGCGGATGGGACGCTCGATTGGCTGTGGGCCGCCGCCGAGCGGGCCGGCGTGCCGATCGCCATGCTGGCGACGGACTCGCTGCCGCACATCGGTCGGATCGCCGAGCGTCATCCGGGCCTGCGGCTGACCATCGACCACCTGGGCGGTCGGGGGGGCAACACCACCCTGAAGGACGACGCGGCGATGGAGCACATGCCGGCGCTCATCAAGCTGGCACAGTATCCCAACGTCGCCGTCAAGGCGACCGGCGCACCAGGCTATTGCAGCGGACCGTATCCGTTCACCAGCATGCACACGTACTTGCGCCAGATCTACGACGCCTTCGGGCCGGCGCGCATGTTCTGGGGAACCGACATCACCAAGATGCCGTGCTCCTGGCGGCAGTGCGTGACGATGTTCACCGAGGAGCTACCCTGGTTGCCAGAGCGTGACAAGCATCTCGTCATGGGCCAGGCCGTGTGCGCCTGGTGGAACTGGAACTAGGTCGACGACCATGGAGGATCGGCCATGACACAGGCACCGCAACTTCGCCCCCTCGGCGCAGCGCTGGGAACCGAGGTCCTCGGGATCGATCTGTCGAAGCCACTCGAGGCAGGCACCTTCGCCGGGATCCAGGCGGCCTTTGCCGAGCATCCGGTGCTGGTCTTCCGCGGTCAGGACCTGGGTGCGCCTGAGCTCGCCGCCTTCGGCCGCCGCTTCGGCGCGCCGCGCCCCCACGCGCTGACCAAGTATCGCCACGTCGATTGTCCGGAAGTTTCCTGGCTGACCAACGTGGAGGAGACGGGCAAGATCGACTGGTACGGCGTCAAGCGCGCCACCGAGTGGCACACCGATTCGACGTTCGAGGACGCTCTGCCGCTGCTGGCCATATTGCACGCGAAGGAGGTGCCCTCGGAGAAAGGCGGCACCATGTTCGCCGACATGCGCGCTGCCTACGACGCCTTGCCCGAGGCACGGAAACAGCTGCTGTCCGGCATCACCGGCCTGCACGGCCGGACCACTGGGCCCGGCGGCGAGCGCCTGTATGGCGACGACAAGGGCGCGACCGACAAGAAGTATCAGGAAGTGCAGTGGCCGGCGGTCACGCGGCATCCGGTGACCGGACGGTCGATCCTGTTCGTCAATCCCATGCACACGCATGGCTTCGTCGGCATGAAGCGGGAGGAGGCGTGGCCGCTGATCGATGAGCTCGCCGCTCACGCGACGCAGGAGCGCTTCGTCTACTACCACCGCTGGCGCGTCGGCGATGTCCTGATCTGGGACGAGCGCGCGACGATGCACCGCGGCGCCGGCGACTACCGGCCGGACGAGCGCCGGATCATGCTGCGCACGATCGTGTACCCGAACTGAGGGCGCAGTTGCCAAGGAGCTCGCGAATGACGAACGGATCCGTTCTGTACCAGCGGCACGACAGCATCGTGACACTCACCCTCAACCGGCCCGAGACCCTCAACGCCATGAACGAGGCGATGATGGGCGAGATGGAGCGCGCCCTCATCGAGCTCGAGGCCGACACCGCGGTGAGAGCGGTGGTCCTCACCGGCGCTGGACGGGCGTTCTCGTCCGGCGGCGATCAGAAGCGTAGTGGCGAGAGCCCGCCGTCGTTCTTCGAGGGCGATCTCGGGGGAGCGCTCATCGAGCGCCTGAACCGCTGCATCCTTCGCATGCAGCGGCTCCAGAAACCCATTGTCGGCAGCATCAACGGCGTGGCCGTGGGAGCTGGCTTGAACATCGCGCTGGCCACCGATCTGCGCATCGCGGCCGACACGGCGCGTTTCGGTGAGGTCTTCGCGCGCGTGGGTCTCGTGCCGGACGGCGGGGGAACGTACTTCCTCCCGCGCCTCGTCGGCACGGCCAAGGCCATGGAGATGATCCTGCTCGCCGACATCATCGAGGCGCAGGAGGCGTTGCGGATCGGCCTCGTGAGCCGCGTGGTCCCCGCGGAGCAACTCCAGAACGAAACGCTGAAGCTCGCCGAGCGGCTGGCCCAGGGGCCGACCGTGGCGTACGGGCTGGCCAAGACGGGACTCGACCAGGGACTCGGCATGTCGCTCGAGGACGTCCTGAACATGGAGGCGCGCAACCAAGCGATCGCCGCCCGCACCCCGGACCGCGCGGAAGGCGTGGCCGCTTTCCGCGAGAAGCGGCCGCCGCGCTTCACGGGGTGTGCTTCCTCCAGTCCTGCCCGATGAGAGCGACAATGCTTGCGTGATCTCGAAGGACCATGACCGGGAGCAAGTTGGCGGTTCTTCACCAAATGAAGAAGGAGCTGAAGGGATAGGCCCATGGAGGGCAGAATGATCAGGCGGCGACACGGTCCATCGACCGGAGGATCACATGACTGACCGGCTCATCTCCTGCGACGATCACATGGACCTCAGCCAACTGCCCGCGGATCTGTGGACCACGCGGCTGTCCGCGTCGCTGCTCGACCGCGCGCCGCATGTCGAGGAGCGCGACGGACAGGCGGTCTGGGTGTGCGACGGGAAGATGTGGGGCCGCTGGGACGGCAAGCCGCCGGCGACGAGTTCAGCGCGGCCGATCAAGCCGCTCTATAACGCCTTCGACCGCGCCGGCATCTACGACGCGAGCGCGCGCCGCCCGGCCGTCGCCGAGCTGCGTCTCGCCGACATGGACCGCGACGGCGTCGCGACGCAGGTGATCTTCGGGCCGATCTTCCAGATCTCGACCGACGATCCCATGCTACGCGCCGCCTGTTATCGCGTCTACAACGACTGGCTGCTCGACTTCTGCAAGGCGGCGCCCGACCGGCTTATCGGCCTGCCGATGCTGCCGGAGACGCCCGAGGGCGCGCTCGCCGAGCTCGAGCGGGTGAGGGCGAAGGGCGGCGTGCGCCAGGTGAATCTCATGATCGCCAACGTCAACCCTAAGCTCGACGATCCGGCCTGGGAGCCGTTCTGGCAGGCGCTCGAGGAGAGCGGCATCATCCTCTCCTGGCACATCACGGTGTTCGTCGGCAAGCCGGGCGATCGGGCCGCCGGCAAGGCGGCGAGCGTCTTCGAGAACACCAAGTTCTTCCTCGCGAACTTCCTTGAACCCTTCGTCGACCTCTTCGCCTGGGGCATCCTCGAGCGCCACCCGAGATTGCGCATGGTGATGGCCGAGGCCGGCACGGGATGGCTACCCTGGCTCGTTCAGGAGCTCGACTACCGCCACTGGCGACTCTGGGAGGCGAAGGAGTTCTGGGCCGACAAGGGCGGCGGCGCCCTCGAAACGAAGCCGAGCGAGCTCTTCAAGCGGCAGATCTACGCGACCTTCCAGGAAGACCACGTGGCGATGTCGCTGATTCCGTTCTTTGGCGATGGCCACCTGCTGTGGGCGTCGGACTATCCCCACCCCGACAGCGTCTGGCCCAACTCCCGAGAAGC